>NZ_CP022219.1:1766189-3129879 GCF_004114915.1 Bradyrhizobium guangxiense
TCGCGCACCGGCTCCATCGTCATCACCGTGTTCGGCGATGCCATCGTGCCGCGCGGCGGTTCGGTGTGGCTCCGCACGCTGCTGGAATTCTTCGAAAGCCTGGACATCGACAGCGGCGTCGTCCGTACCGCGATGTCGCGCCTTGCGGCAGATGGCTGGCTCACACGGGAGAAGGTCGGTCGCAACAGTTTCTATCGGCTTTCCGACAAGGGACGCCAGACCTTCGAGGCCGCGACGCGGCACATCTACGATCCGCCGCCATCCGACTGGACCGGACGCTTCGAGCTGCTGCTGATCGGCAATGGCGAGGACCGCGACGCCTCGCGCGAGGCGCTGCGCAATGCCGGCTTCGGCAGCCCGCTGCCCGGTGTCTGGGTTGCGCCGTCGGGCGTGCCCATCCCGGACGAAGCTGCGGGCGCCATCCGACTCGAAGTTGCGGCAGAGGATGACAGCGGCCGCCGCCTGCTCAGCGCGAGCTGGCCGCTGGATCGCACCGCGGACGCCTATCTGAAATTCATGAAGACATTCGAGCCGATCCGTGCCGCGATCGCGCGCGGCACCGATCTGTCCGAGGCCGACGCCTTCACCGCTCGCATCCTCTTGATCCATCATTATCGCCGTGTCGTGCTGCGCGATCCGCTGCTGCCCGAGAGCCTGTTGCCGGCGGACTGGCCGGGCCGGGCGGCACGGGAGCTCTGCGGCGACATCTATCGCGCGCTGCTCGCTCCGTCCGAGCAGTGGCTTGACGGCCATGGAACCAATGAAAAAGGGCCGCTGCCGCCCGCGCGGAAGCTGCTGGAACGGAGGTTCGGTGCCTGACCATTACGTTACAGAAATATCTTGCATGAGGAAATTTTTGTTATATATTGCCTCCCAATAAATCGGGAGGACGCGCATGTATACTCAGGCGCTAAACACGGCCGAGACCGACGATCGCGGTCTGGAGGACGCTAGCCGAGCCGCGCAATTCCAGGCCCGCATCGATGCCGAGGAGCGCATCGAGCCGAACGACTGGATGCCGGCGGCCTATCGCAAGACGCTGACTCGCCAGATCTCCCAGCACGCCCATTCCGAAATCGTTGGCATGCTGCCGGAAGGCAACTGGATCACGCGCGCGCCGACGCTGCGCCGCAAGGCCGCGCTGCTGGCCAAGGTGCAGGACGAGTGTGGCCACGGCCTCTATCTCTACGCTGCCGCCGAGACACTCGGATCCTCGCGCGAGGAGCTGGTCGATGCCATGCTCGCCGGCAAAGCCAAGTACTCCTCGATTTTTAACTATCCGACGCTGACCTGGGCCGACATCGGCACGATCGGCTGGCTGGTCGACGGTGCCGCGATCATGAACCAGATCCCGCTGTGCCGCTGCTCCTATGGCCCCTATGCGCGCGCGATGATCAGGGTCTGCAAGGAAGAGTCGTTCCATCAGCGCCAGGGTTACGAGATCATGCTGACGCTGTGCCGCGGCTCCGACGAGCAGAAGGCGATGGCGCAGGATGCGCTGAACAGATGGTGGTGGCCGGTGCTGATGATGTTCGGCCCGCCCGATGCCACGAGCCAGCACAGCGACACCTCGACGAAGTGGAAGATCAAGCGCTTCTCCAATGATGAGCTGCGCCAGAAATTCGTCGATGCTACCGTGCCGCAGGCGCAATATCTCGGCCTCACGATTCCAGATCCCGGCATGATTCAGGATGCCGACGGGCACTGGCGCTACGGCGAGATCGACTGGGCCGAGTTCAAGCAGGTGCTCGCCGGAAACGGCCCGTGCAATCGCGACCGCATGGCCGCACGCCGCAAGGCGCATGAGAAGGGCGCATGGGTGCGCGAGGCGGCCGCAGCCTATGCGGCGAAGCGCGCGCAGCGTCAGACCGCGCAAGCCGCGGAATAGGGAGACCAAGATGGCCACGCCGAACACGCCGCTATGGGAAGTCTTCATTCGCAGCCGCAACGGGCTCGCGCACAAGCATGTCGGCTCGCTGCATGCGAGCGATGCCACCATGGCCCTGCAGGCCGCCCGCGACATCTACACTCGTCGCGGCGAGGGTCTGTCGATCTGGGTCGTGCCGTCGAGCGCGATCACGGCGAGCGATCCCGCCGAGAAGGCCATGATGTTCGAGCCGGCGGAATCGAAGATCTACCGGCATCCGACGTTCTATGAGGTGCCCGAAGAAGTGGGGCATATGTGATGGCGGTCGCCAACATCCAGGTCTGCGAAACGCCCCTGGTGCTCTTTACGCTGCGCCGCGCGGACGATGCGCTGATCCTCGGCCACAGGCTATCGGAATGGTGCGGGCACGCGCCGATGCTGGAGGAGGACATGGCGCTCTCCAACATCGCGCTTGATCTCATCGGCCAGGCCCGCGAGCTCTATAGCTACGCAGCCAAGGTCGAGGACAAGGACAACGACGAGGACAAGCTCGCTTACTTGCGCGACGTCAGACAGTACCGCAACCTGTTGCTGGTCGAGCAGCCGAATGGCGATTTTGCCCAGACGCTGGTGCGGCAGTTCTTCTATTCCGCGTTTGCCGACCTCTATTGGCGCGCCATGATGACCTCGCGCGACACGACGCTGGCGGCGATTGCGGCCAAGTCGGAGAAGGAGAGCGCCTATCATTTGCGCCACGCCTCGGAATGGCTCATCCGGCTCGGCGACGGCACCGACGAGAGCCATGCCCGCGCGCAAGCCGCGATCGATCAGCTCTGGGCCTTCACTGGCGAGATGTTTGCCGTCGACGACGGCGAGCGTGGCCTGATCCATGCCGGTATCGCCGTTGATCCCGGGCCAGTGCGCGGCCGCTGGCTGCAGACGATCTCCGATGTCGTCAGCGAAGCCACGCTGGTCCTGCCGCAGAACGACTGGATGCAGCAGGGCGGCCGTGCGGGCCGGCACAGTGAACATCTCGGCCATCTCCTGTCCGAGCTGCAATCGATGCAGCGCACCTTTCCGGGGTTGACATGGTGAGCGTGCTGGAGCGCGATAGCGAGCTGCGCCGGCGCGCCTGGGACGCTGCGGCGAGCGTGGTCGACCCGGAGATTCCGGTGCTGACCATTGCCGATCTCGGCGTGCTCCGCGATGTCGCCGTAGCCGGCGACCATGTCGAGGTCGCGATCACCCCGACCTATTCCGGTTGCCCGGCGATGAACATGATCGCGCTCGAAATCGAGCTGGCGCTGGAGCGTGCCGGTTTTCACCAGTCAACAGTCCACACCGTACTGTCGCCGGCCTGGACCACCGACTGGATGAGCGAGGAGGGTCGCCAAAAGCTGCGTGCCTACGGCATCGCGCCGCCGCAGGCTTCAAGCTCGCGCCGCGCGCTGTTCGGTGCGCAGGCCGTCACATGCCCGCAATGCGGCTCGGAGAACACCGAGCTGCTCTCCGAATTCGGCTCGACCTCCTGCAAGGCGCTGTGGCGCTGCAAGTCCTGCCGCGAACCTTTCGATTATTTCAAGTGCCATTGACCATGTCAGCCGCCGCACCCCGCTTCCACCGCCTGGCCGTCAACGACCTCCGCCGCGAGGCGATCGATGCCGTCTCGATGACCTTCGCGATTCCCGCCGAGCTCGCGCGCGACTACGCCTTTACGCCCGGCCAGTACCTCACGCTCCGCACCACGCTGGATGGAGAGGAGGTGCGCCGCTCATATTCGATCTGCTCGGGTCCGGACGACGGCGAGATCCGTATCGCCGTGAAGAAGGTCGACGGCGGCGCGTTTTCGAGCTGGGCGGCCGAGGATCTCAAATGCGGCGACGAGCTCGACGTGATGACGCCGACCGGCCGCTTCGGCGTGGTCCCACCGGCAGATCGCGCGCGCATTCATGTCGGCTTCGCCGCAGGTTCCGGCATCACGCCGATCCTGTCGATCGTCAAGGGGACGCTCGCGCGTGAGCCGGATGGCCGTTTCTTCCTGTTCTACGGCAACCGCACCACCGACAACATCATGTTCCTCGAAGCGCTGGAGGAGCTCAAGGACCGCTTTATCGATCGCCTCTCGATCTTCCACGTCATCTCCGGCGAGGAGCAGGATATTCCGATCCTGCATGGCCGGCTCGACGGCGCCAAGGTGAGGGTGCTGCTCCGCTCGCTGGTGCCGGCGGGAAGCGTCGATCACGTCTTCATCTGCGGCCCTTCAGGCATGAGCGAGGAGATCGAAGCGACTTGCCGTAACCTCGGGATTGCGGAAGATCGCATCCATGTCGAGCGCTTCGTCTCCGAATTTGGTGGCAAACCGCGGCCGAAGAAGCCGGTTGCTCCCGACGCCCCGCCGAAGGCAATCGCCTCGCTGATCATCGACGGCAAGCGGCGTGACGTCCCGGTCGCCGAGGACGAGGCGATCCTCGATGCCGCGCTGCGGGCCGGCGTCGATCTGCCCTTCGCCTGCAAGGGCGGCATGTGCTCGACCTGCCGCGCCAAGCTGGTCGAAGGCGAGGCGCCGATGGACATCAACTATTCGCTGGAGCCGTGGGAGTTGAAGGCGGGCTTCGTCCTGACCTGCCAGGCCAAGCCGTCGTCGGAGCGCGTCGTGGTCGATTATGACCATGTCTGAGCAGCCGCATCAGACGCCGGCGATGCAAATGCGTCGCATTATTTGACAGTTTTGGCCAACCAGCAGAACATCATGTGCAAGCATTTGACCGGGAGAGGCGCGTGAACCTCAAAGCCGCTTTGTCGCCTGAGAATGTTGCCCGCGCCTGCGCCGATGCGATGTGGGCCGAGGACGATGCCTCCAAGGGCCTCGGCATGGAGATCGTCGAGATCGGCCCGGGCTTCGCGACGCTCGCAATGACCGTGCGGCCGGACATGGTCAATGGCCAGCGCATTGCCCATGGCGGCTTCATCTTCACGCTCGCCGATTCCGCCTTTGCCTTCGCCTGCAACTCGCATAACGACCGCGTCGTTGCCGCGCAGGGACAGATCACGTTCATCAAGCCGGGCAGGCTCGGAGATCGCCTCGTCGCGAGGGCGCGGGAGGTCACGCGCGGTGGACGCTCCGGCATCTATGACGTGCGGGTCACCGCCGGCGACACCGTGATCGCGGAATTCCGCGGGCATTCGCGGGTCATTGCCGGAACTTGGCTGCCGACCCAGGAACCGCAAGACAAATAAAGACCAACATAAAAAGAAAACCGATGATGTGGGGAAGCCAAGATGAACCTGACGAGGCTGAAGCAAGGTGGCAGCGCCTATAGCCCCGAGATGGATGCGCATGAGCGCGCCTCGCGCGACGAGATCATGGCGCTGCAGAAGCAGCGGCTGGCCTGGTCGCTGAAGCACGCCTATGACAATGTCGGGCATTATCGCAAGTCCTTCGACGAGGCCGGTGTGCACCCGTCCGACTTTCGCGAGCTGTCCGATCTCGCGAAATTTCCGTTCACCGTGAAGACGGATTTGCGCGACAATTATCCCTTCAACATGTTCGCCGTGCCGCGCGAGAACCTGGTGCGCGTGCATGCCTCCTCCGGCACAACCGGCAAGCCGATCGTCGTTGGTTATACGCAACGAGATATCGACACATGGTCGGACGTGATGGCGCGCTCGATCCGCGCCGCCGGCGGCCGCACCGGCATGATCATCCACAATGCCTATGGCTACGGTCTCTTCACCGGCGGGCTTGGTGTCCACTATGGCGCCGAGAAGCTCGGTTGCACCGTGGTGCCGATCTCCGGCGGCATGACCGAGCGGCAGGGGCAGCTCATCAACGACTTCCGTCCCGACATCATCACGGTGACGCCGAGCTACATGCTGGCAATTCTCGACGAGTTCAAGCGCCAGAGGCTCGATCCGCGCCAGTGTTCGCTCAAGATCGGCATTTTCGGCGCCGAGCCCTGGACCAACGCGATGCGCGCCGAGATCGAGGAAGCCTTCGACATGGATGCGACCGACATTTACGGTCTCTCCGAGGTGATCGGCCCCCGGGTCGCGCAGGAATGCATCGAGACCAAGGATGGCCTTCATATCTGGGAGGACCATTTCTATCCCGAAGTGATCGACCCCGAGACAGGCGCAGTGCTGCCCGATGGCGAGAAGGGCGAGCTGGTCTTCACCTCGCTCACCAAGGAGGCCTTCCCGGTGATCCGCTATCGTACCCGCGACCTGACGCGGCTGCTGCCGGGCACGGCGCGGCCGGGCATGCGGCGCATGGAGAAAGTGACGGGCCGTTCCGACGACATGATCATCCTGCGCGGCGTCAACCTGTTCCCGACCCAGATCGAGGAGGTGCTGCTCGCGACCGACTGGTGCGGCGGGCACTTCATCCTGGAACTCACCCGCGAAGGTCGCATGGACGAGCTGACCATCATTGCCGAGGCGCGGTCGGAAAGCTGGGACGGAAGGGGTCTCGTCGACCATGCCGACCGGATCTCGACGCACATCAAGAATACGATCGGGATCAGCTCCAAGGTGCGGGTGGTGGCACCGGCGACGCTGGAACGCTCGCTCGGCAAGGCCAAGCGGCTCTACGACAAGCGGCCCAAGGATTGATCTCTCGCTCCTCATGGTGAGGAGGCGCCACCGGGGCCGCGAGGCGGTTGACTTGACCGGCCCCAAAGGCGACAAGGCCCGCGAGAAATCGCGGGTCTTTTTATGTCGTCAGTCGATGCCAAATCCGTCGAAGCGCGCTGCGTACGCCTCCGGGCCAAGGCGGAGAACGCCGCCGCGCTTGCGCCGGTGGTCGAACGCCACACGCTGACGCGCGGGCCGGACGATCTCCTGATCGAGGTGAAGGCTGCGGCCGTCAATCCCTCCGACGTGAAGGCTGCGACCGGGTTGATGCCCTATGCCGTGTTCCCGCGCACGCCGGGCCGCGATTATTCCGGCGTGGTCATCGACGGACCGGCCGGCACGGTCGGCCGCGAGGTGTTTGGCTCCTCCGGCGATCTCGGCATCCGCCGCGACGGCACCCACGCGAGCCATCTCGTGGTCGAGGCCGATGCCGTGGTTGAGAAGCCGAGCACGGTATCGTGGGAGGAGGCGGCCGGCATCGGTGTTCCCTTCGTCACCGCAATGGAAGGCTTTCGTCGCGCGGGTGTGCCGAAGAGCGGCGACACCGTGCTGGTGTTCGGCGTCAACGGCAAGGTCGGTCAGGCTGCGGTGCAGATCGCGACATGGCAGGGCGCGAACGTCATCGGCGTGGTACGCAAGGCCGAAGCTTACGAAGGCCACAGCAACGCGCCGATCGAGGTGATCGACGCCTCCGCGACGGACGTTGCCGCACGCGTGCGCGAATTGACCGGCGGCAAGGGCGCCGACATTGTCTTCAACACGGTGGGCGATCCCTATTTCCAGGCAGCGCACAAGTCGCTCGCGTTGCGCGGTCGCCAGATCCTGATTGCCGCGATCGACCGCATCGTGCAGTTCAACATTCTCGAATTCTATCGGGGCCAGCACACCTATGTCGGCATCGACACGCTCGGCCTGTCGTCGACAGCAACCGGCGCGGTGCTGCGGGACCTCGGCCCAGGCTTTGCGAGCGGCCGCCTGAAACCGTTTCCGATCAAGGCGAATGCCGTCTATCCGCTCGAGCGCGCCAGGGAGGCCTATGTCGCAGTCGCGGGCTCCTCGCGCGACCGGGTGATCCTCAAGCCGTGATCATGGAAGCGTCCGCGCAACTCGTCGTCCTCGCCGGTCTCGGCATCGGTCTTGTCTACGGCGCCGTGGGCCTGCTCAGCGGCTTCTGCCTGATGAGCAGCATGCGCGGCTGGCTGACCGAGGGGGACGGGCGGCTGGTGCGGACCTATGCGCTGGCGATCGCGACTGCGATCGCCGCAAGCCAGTGTCTTGCCGGTAATGGCACGATCGATCTCGGCAAGTCGATCTACCTGCAACCATCATTCTCGGCGCCGGTGCTGTTCCTGGGCGGCCTGCTCTTCGGCTACGGCATGGTGCTGTCGAACGGCTGCGGCTCCCGCGCGCTGGTGCTGCTCGGCCGCGGCAATCTCCGCTCCTTCGTCGTCGTGATCGTGCTTGCCATCGCCGCGCAGATGACGCTCAAGGGCCTGATCGCGCCGGCGCGCATTGCGCTGGTCCAGGCCTCGCAGGTCACGGTCACTGCAAATTCGCTGCCGTCCTTGCTGGCGACGCTCGGTCTCCCGGAGGCGTTTTCGCGCGTGCTCGCTGCCGTCATGGTCGTCGTCGCGTTGATCCTGTTTGCTTTCGCGCATCCGGCGTTCCGCCGTTCGCCCGGCCAGATCGCCGCGGGCATCATCGTGGGCCTCCTCGTCGCCGGCGGCTGGTACGTAACCGGTTATCTCGGCGCCGACGACTTCAATCCCATCCCGGTGACCTCGCTCACCTTCATCGCGCCGATCGCCGATAGCCTGCAATACGTCATGCTCTCGACCGGCCTGACGCTGAACTTCGGCATCGCGACGGTTGCCGGCGTCTTCGCCGGAAGTCTGGTGACGGCACTCGCAACTGGCCGCTTCAAGCTCGAAGGCTATTCGTCGCCACGCCACATGCTGCGCTCAGGTACCGGTGCCGCGCTGATGGGGATCGGCGGCGTGATGGCGTTCGGCTGCTCGATCGGGCAGGGGCTCACCGGCGTCTCCACCCTCGCGCTGGGCTCGTTCGTCGCGGTTGCCGGAATTCTGCTCGGAACCACGGCGGGCCTGCGCGGACGCTTGCGGGTTCAGCCTCTCGCTGTGGCCTGAGTTCGCAGCAAGCGGTCGCCTAGCGTCGCAAGGGCGATGCCGCTGATGATCAGCCCGGCCGCAACGGCGAGACTGACGTCGATGGGCTCGCCGAGCAGGATCGCGGCGCTGGCGATGCCGACGAGCGGCGTTCCCGTGGTGCCGAGTGCCGTCGTCAGCGCCGAGATGCTCTTGTTGACCATCGACATCGCCCAATAGGCCAGCGCCGTCCCGATCAGGCCGGAGTACACAAACAGCAGGACGAGCCTCCATGACCATTCCGCGTGCGGCAGGCCGTCCGTCACCAGCGCCGACCCTGTCAGCACGATCGTCGCGACGAGCACCTGCCAGATCAGGAGCTGGAGCGGCGACGCGATCCAGCGGTGCGCGCGGATATAGATGATGTTGGCCGCCCACGAGATCGCAGCCAGGATGACCATGCCGGCGCCGAGCACGACGTTCGCATTGGTCCAGTCGATCGAGGACGGGTTCAGGATCACGGCAAGGCCGATCAATCCAAGCAGGGCGCCGGCGAGCTTTGCCACGGTCAGCGTATCCTTCCCCAGCAAAGGAGCGGCGATGGCGACCCAGAGCGGCGTGGTGTAGCCCAGCACGATGGCCTTGCTCGCGGGCAGGAAGCGCACACCGGCCGCAACCAGGACCGAGAACAACGTCATGTGCAGCAGCGCCACGCTCAGGACCACCGGAATGTCGCGCCGCTCCGGGATCACCAGGTTGTTGCTGAGCCCGAGGATCACGAACAATCCGGCCAGCGCGATCCAGCTGCGGATCGCCGAAGTCCAAAGCGGCGGAAGAAACTGGACGAGCTGTTTCGTCACCGACCAGTTCACGCCCCAGGCCAGCACAACGATGAGGAACAGGCCGACGGCTGCGCGAGGGGAAAGGGCGTTCATTGCGATGATCCTTGAAACAGTCCAGCGCCGCGGATAGCATCCCGTCTGGCACCTGAAAAAGTGCCAGATTTGAGAAGAATGAAATGCCAGTTTCCGAGAGCATGATCGCGGGCCTGATCGACCTCGATCGCGCCGGCGACGAGGGGTTGACGGCGCGGCTGACCGGTCAGCTCCGAAGCCTGATTGCGAGCGGTCGCCTCGGTAAGGGCCATGTGCTGCCGTCGAGCCGCCGGCTCGCGCGCGATCTTGGCGTGTCCCGCAACACCGTCACCTACGCGTTCGAGCAGCTCGCCGCGGAGGGTTATCTGGCTGCATCGCACGGGCGGCGCGCGGTGGTGACCGTCGACGGTGCGGAGCGGCTCGATGCGGCGGAGGCGGCTACACCGCGTCCGCGCTCCGGTCAGCCGCGGCTCTCGCCCTGGGCTTCACAGCTCAAGCAGACGGACTGGCCGATGTCCTATCTGGCACCGCTCAAGCCGTTGCGTCCGGGCCATTGCGACGCAAGAGAATTTCCATACGAGATCTGGGGACGTTGCCTGCGCCGGACCGCCGTAGGGGCAGCCAAGCGCGAGCTCGGCCCGGTCAACCGGCCGCGCTTGTGCGCGGCGCTGGCGCATTACCTCGCGACCAACAGAGGCGTTCGCGCCGGCGCGGAGCAGATCCTGATCCTGCCGAGCGCGCAGGCTGCGCTCACCTTGATTGCGGCTGCCGTCATCACGCCGGGCGATGAGGTCTGGGTCGAGGACCCCGGCTATCCCGGTGCCGCAGCCGCCTTCCGTGCCTCCGGTGCGCGCGTCACCGGCATCGGTCTGGACGAACAGGGGATGCAGCGGGTTGCGGGCCTGGCGCCGCCAACGCTGATCTTCATGACGCCTTCGCACCAGCATCCGACCGGGCGACTCATGTCACTCGCCCGTCGCACCGAATTTCTGAAGCTGAGCAGGCCCGGCAAGACCTGGATCGTGGAGGACGACTATGACGGCGAATTCCACTACGACAGCCGGCCGGTGCCGGCGTTGCAGGGGTTGGATGTCCACGGCCGCGTGTTCTACGTCGGCACCTTCTCCAAGGCGATGACGCCGGACATCCGGCTCGGCTATCTCGTCGCGCCCCCGGCATTGGTGAGCACGCTGGAGATCGCGCAGCGGCATATCGGGCTGATCGCCGCCAGCCCTGTCCAGGAAGCCCTGGCTGAGTTCATTGCCGACGGGCATTTCCTCGCACATCTGCGGCGGATGCGCCGGCTCTCTCACGCGCGGCGCGATCATCTCGTCGGGGGGCTGCAGCGCCATCTCGGCGACGTGCTCTCGGTCGAGGTTCCCTCGGGCGGCATCCAGCTCGTGGCGCGTCTCAAGCGCGGCCGCGCCGATCAGGCGGTGGCGAAGCGACTCGTTGAGGCGGGCGTTGTCACGCGCGCCATATCCAGCCTGGCGCTCGGCCAGCCGCGTGATCACGGCCTGCTGCTCGGCTTCGCGGCGTGGCGCGAGAGCGAGATCAGCGCGGCATTGCGGACGATGGCCTCGTGCTTCTAAAGCATAATCCGGACCCGAAGGGCCGCGTTAGCGCAAAGTGCGAAGTGGTTTTCCGGGAAGATCGTGCTCAAACAATAACGCTTCAATCCACGGCCTTCGTCACGATCCGGATCTCCGATGTCAGCGTGCGGTGCACCGGACACTTGTCGGCGATCTCCATCAGCTTCCTGCGCTGTTCGGCGTCGAGCGCGCCGTCGATCGCGATGTCGCGCTCGATCTGGTCGAGCATACCTTCGCGCGTCTCGCACTCCGCGCAGTCCTTGGCGTAGATCTTGGAATGTTTCAGCGTGACCGTGACGCGGTCGAGCGGCAGCGACTTGCGGTCGGCGTAGAGGCGCATGGTCATGGACGTGCAGGCGCCTAGGCCAGCGAGCAGGAAGTCGTAGGGCCCAGGGCCGGCATCCTCGCCACCGGCCGCAACAGGCTCGTCCGCGACAAGCCGATGGGGGCCGACGGTGATGATCTGGTTGAATTTGCTCTTGCGCGTCTCCTGGACCACGACCTTCCGCGGCTCCTCCGGAAGATCCATCACTCTCGCAGGTTTTGCCGTGTCGATGTAGCGGCTGGCCCAGGCCGCGATCACGTCGGCCGCGTAGAGCGCGTCGGCCGGCTTGGTCAGCAGATGATCCGCATGGTCGAGCGAGACGAAGCTCTTGGGGTGCCTGGCCGCAACGAAGATCTTGGTCGCGTTGTCGATGCCGACGGTGTCGTCGACAGGCGAGTGCATCACCAGCAGCGCCTTGTGCAGACCGGTGACATCCTTCATCAGCTCGTGCTCGGCGATATCGTCGAGGAATTCGCGCCTGATGCGGAACGGGCGCCCCGCCAGCGTGACCTCGACCTCGCCCTGCGCGCGGATGTTCTCGATATGCTCCTTGAAGAGACCGGTCACGTGTGCCGGATCAGATGGCGCCGCGATGGTCACGACTGCGCTGGCTTCCGGGATCTTTCCGGCGGCGGCCAGGATCGCGGCGCCGCCGAGGCTGTGGCCGATCAGGATCGACGGCGCCTTGCGGGCGCTGCGCAGATGATCGGCCGCGCGGACGAGATCGGCAACGTTGGAGGAGAAGGTCGAATTGGCAAAATCGCCTTCGCTCGAGCCGAGCCCGGTGAAGTCGAAGCGCAGCACCGCGATGCCCTTGGCGGCGAGCGCCACCGAGATGCGCTTGGCCGCCAGCGTATCCTTGCCGCAGGTGAAGCAGTGCGCAAACAGCGCGAAAGCGGCGGGATCGCCGTCGGGCAGCTCGAGTGCGGCCGAAAGCTGGTGACCGCCTTCGCCGGTGAATTGAAAGCGTTCCGTCGGCATGGGCTTCCCCCGTTCTTGCTCGAATTCTAATCGTCCGAATAGCGCTGCTCGGCCCAGGGGTCGCCGCGGTTATGATAGCCGCGGACTTCCCAGAAGCCCGGCGCGTCCTCGATCAGGAATTCGATGGCCTGGAGCCATTTCGCGCTCTTCCAGAAATAGAGATGCGGCACCACCAGGCGCACTGGGCCGCCATGCTCTTCCGTCAGCGGCTGGCCAGACCAGCTATGGGCGAGCAGCGCATCCTCGGCGGCAAAGTCTTCCAGCGCGAGGTTGGTGGTGTAGCCGTCATAGGAATGCAGCACCACGAAGCGCGCATCCTCGTGCGGCTGGCAGGCTGCGAGCAGGTCGCGCGTGGCGAGCCCCTCCCATTCATTGTCGTAGCGCGACCAGGTCGTCACGCAATGAATGTCGGAAATGAACCGGGCCTGCTTTTGCGCGGCGAACTCCGCAAAGGTCCAGAACACGGGGGTCTCGACCGCGCCGTAGACGTCCAGTCGCCAACGCTCGCGCGACACCGGCGGCGTGACCCCGAGATCGAGCACCGGCCAGTCCTTGGTAAGATGCTGGCCCGGCGGCAGGCGCTGGTCTTCCGGGCGCGTGATCTTGCCGGTGAGGAAGCGGCCTTCGCGCGCCCATTTCTCCTTGGTGCGGGTCAGCTTGCTATCGGGCGGCTCATTGTCGTCGGGCATTGGCTACTCGTGGCGGTGCATCGCGGAAGCGTGCTTGGTGTCGCGCATGGTGGAATAGATGATCAGCGACAGGCAGATGATGCCACTGAGATAGAAGTAGAACCAGTCTTCGTGCCCGATGCTCTTGAAATAGAGCGCGATCGCCGGTGCCGTGCCGCCGAAGATCGAAACCGTGATGGCATAGGGCAGGCCAACGCCGAGCGCGCGGACATTGGTCGGGAACAGCTCGGCCTTCACCACCGCATTGATCGAGGTGTAGCCGGCGACGAACAGCCAGGCGGCGCAGATCAGGATGAAGGCGATGAAGGGCGACTTGGTCTCCTTCAGCGTCATCAACAGCGGAACCGTCGCAAGCGTGCCGGCGACACCGAAGAAGATCAGGAGCGGCTTACGTCCGATCTTGTCCGAGATGGCACCATAGATCGGCTGCAGGATGGTCGCGAAGATCAAGGTGCCGAAGATGACCAGCGTGGTCTGGTCTTCCGTCAAGCCCACCGACAGCTTGACGAAGGTCTGCATGTAGGTGGTGAAGGTGTAGAACGCCGCGGTGCCGCCGGCGGTGAGCCCGACCACCAGCAGGAGCTCGCGCGGATAGCGCAGCAGGTTGGTGATCGAGCCGGTGGGCTTCACCACCTTCTTGGCCTCCTCGAACGCCTCAGTCTCGTGCAAGCCGCGCCGCATCACGGCAGCCACGATCGCGAGCATCGCGCCGATCGCGAACGGGATGCGCCAGCCCCAGGCTTTCAGCTCCTCTGGCGTGAGGAACACCTTCTGCAGGAGTAGCAGCACGATGATCGCGGTGAGCTGGCCCCCGATCAGCGTCACGTACTGAAAGCTGGAATAGAAGCCGCGGTGCCTGGGGTCGGCGACCTCGCTGAGATAGGTCGCGCTGGCGCCATATTCGCCGCCGAGGCTCAGGCCCTCGATGATGCGGGCGACCGCCAAGATCACCGGCGCGGCAAAGCCGATCGTGGCATAAGTCGGCGTCAGCGCGATGATCAGCGAGCCGAAGCACATGAAGACGACCGACAGGGTCAGCGAGATGCGTCGGCCGAAATGGTCGGCGAGGTAGCCGAAGAACCAGCCGCCCAAGGGCCGCATCAGGAAGGTCGCCGCGAAAACGACGGCGACGTTCAATTGCTGGACGACGGGGTCGTTGCCTGGAAAGAAGGCTGGCGCGAAATAGAGCGCGAATGCCGTGTAGGCGTAGAAATCGTACCACTCGACGAGATTGCCGATGGAGCCGATGAAGATCGCCTTGATCCGCCGCTTGGCGTCGGCGAGGTCGATGTTGTCAGAGGCCGGTTGGGTTGTTAGCTCAGTCACGTCCGGCCTCTCCACTGTCTGGAAAGGCCTACATCGCCTTTCCGAGCAGAAATGGCAACTGGCGGGGGCCTCGCACCGTGCCCTGCGACCAGGTCACCGTGCCTGCCGGATCGAGCCGGAAGTCCGGAATGCGTGTCAGCCATTCCTCCAGCGCAACCTGCATCTCCATGCGCGCGAGGTTGGAACCGACGCAGCGATGGATGCCGAGACCGAAGGCGGCGTGGCGATTTTCGCGCCGGTCGATCACGACTTTGTCAGCATCCGGAAACACCTTGGGATCGCGATTGGCGGCCGGGAAGGACAACAGCACCATGTTGCCCGCCTTGACCGGGCAGCCCGAGATTGTCGTCTCCTTGACTACCTCGCGCGCCATCGTCACCGGCGAATAGGCACGCAGCAGTTCCTCCACCGCGGTCGGGATCAGCGCGGGCTCGGCGATCAGACGCTCGCGATCGGCCGGCGTCTTTGCGAGATGCCACAGCGAGGAACCGATCGCGCTCCAGGTGGTGTCGATGCCCGCAATCAGCAGCAGGCGCAGCGAGCCCAGCACGTGGGACTCTTCCAGCGGCTGGCCCTCCTTGTCCTTGGCGTTCATCAGGTAGGAAATCAGATCGTCGGTGGGCCTCGATCTGCGCTCTTCGATGTGGGTCCTGAAATAGGCGCTCATCTCCTGCACGGCCTGGACCAGCTTGGTCTCGTCCTTGATGCCGAGCTCGAGGATCATGTGAATCCAGTTGATGAAGAGATCGCTGTCGCTCTCGGGAATGCCGAGCATATGCGCGATGGCTCGCACCGGGATGTACTTGCTGTAGCGCCCTGCGGCGTCGACCTTGCCGTCGGCGATGAACCCGTCGATCAGCTCGTTGCAGATCGCGCGCATCCGCGGTTCCAGCTTCTTCATCGCATCCGGCGTGAACGGCGGCAGCAGCAGCTGCTTGGCCGGCTTATGCACGGGCGGGTCCGAGGGGATCGGCGGGGGTGCGTTCCTGGCGATCTCCGGCCGCACGTCGCGGACGATGATGCGGCGCGAGGAGAAATGCTCGGTGTCGTTGGCTATTTCGCGAACGGCCTCATAGGTCGTCGGCATGTAGCAGCCGAGGAAGCGCTCGGTGTGCACGACTGGGCTTGCGGCGCGCAGCTCATCCCAGATCGGGAACGGGTCTTCCGTCCACTGCGGATCGGTGTGGTCGAAATCGTTGACCCAGTCGATGACGGGCGGGTGGGCGACAGGCTGGCTGACGTCGGACATGTCGGGGGAATCCTCGGGCTGGTGGTCGAATAGCGCACGCGGGCGGGGGAAGGCCGCGCTACTCCTCGATCACATCGATTGCGATTTCCGGGCAGTTGGATTTGGCGAGCCAGGCCTTGTCTTCGAGCCCGGGCGGGACCGTGCCGTCGCCGGCTTCGTGCGCGTTGCCAAATTCGTCGAGCTCGAAAAGCTCCGGCGCGAGTGCCTTGCAGCGCGCGTGGCCCTGGCATTTGTCGGGATCGACGTGAACCCTCAGTCGCTCTGTCATGGCGGCATCCTTGGTCGTATGCGCGCGTGGCCCCGCAGGGCGGCGCGTTCCTCATGTCAATCTTATCCGCGGCATTTACCGCGGGCTTTAAGTTATATGCTATTACATTCGCGGCAGGCTTTCCCTGTCAAGCGCAAACTTATAGGCTTGGCCATAACATGCGCTCCCAACTCGCCCGCAAGCCCGACAACACCTATCATCATGGCGATCTCCGCGACGCCTTGATCAAGGCCGCGCTGCGCGAAGCGGAGCAGGGCGGTGCCGAGGCGATCAGCATCAAGGCACTGGCGAAGCAGCTCGGCGTCTCGCAGCCGGCGCCGTATCGGCACTTTGCCGATCGCGAGGCGCTGCTTGCGGCGGTGACGGCGGAGGCGTTTCGCCAGCTCAGCGCAATGCTGCGCGAGGCAATGGCAAAGCCATCGAAGCAATCAAAGCTGTCGCGGCTGGCTCAGGCGACCCTGGATTTCGGTCTGCGCCGCAACGGCATCTACCGCCTGATGTTCGCCTCGCGCACCGTCTCATGCGCGGCCAAAGGCAGCGAGCTGCACGAGGCCACGCGCGAGACGTTTGCGCTCGTGATCGAAGCGCTGGAAGCGCCCGCGGTCGGCTATTTGCGCGAGCGGCAAGCGCTCAAGATCTGGGCGGCGCTGCACGGCGTCGTGATGCTGGCCGAGCAGGGTCTGTTCACCGGCGAAGCGGCCCATGCCACGCGCGAGGAACTGGTCGAGGATTTCGTCCGCGAGACGAAGGCCGCGCTCGCGGTCGCGATCAAGGACGCGCGGCGCCGGAAGACGACCGCTCTCTAAGCTTTCGCCCCCAGCAGCGTCATCAGCTTGTCGACGGCGCTGTCAGGCGTGGTCACCACGGGACGGCCGGTGGCTTCCGCGACCAGTGGTGCCGTCGCTGCGATGCTGAACTGCGCCAGCGCGATGACGTCGCAATGGCGCAGGTCCTTCGACGCTTCGACGATCAGCCGGTCGTGCGTGACACGGTCGCCGCGGTCGAGCGCCGCCAGCGCGCCCTCGGCAAGTTTCGGCACGACCTGGACCGCGGCGGGAAACTCCGGCGGCATCGACACCAGGGTCGGCGGGAAGGTGGACAGCAGGCCGATGCGCCTGCCCATCGTCACCGCGCGCTCGATCATCGCCTCGTTCGGCTTGAGCACGGGCATTGGCGCATGCGCGCGCGCGACCGCCTCGATACAGGGGCCGAAGGCCGAGCAGGTGAACAGAATCCCATTCGCCCCGGTCGCCGCCGCATAATCGCCGAGCGCGAGGAAGCGCTCGGTCATGGCCTCGTTGAGCGCGCCGTCGCGGGCCAGATCCGCCGACAGGCTGTCGTCGAGCAGATTCATCAGCCGCGCCTCCGGCCACGCGGTCGCGAACGCTGCCTCGATCGGCGCGATGGAGTGCTTGAGGGCGTGGATCAGCGCGATGCGCGGGGGCGTCGTCATTGAAGGTGACTACCTGACAGGTCTCGTGCCCTGGACGCCGCTACGCGTCCGGGACACTGGAGACATCTACTTGAACGGCACCGCGTACATCAAGCCGCCCTTGCTCCAGAGACCGTTGAGGCCGCGATCGAGCTTGAGCGGGCTCGCCTTGCCGACGTTGCGCTCGTAGATCTCGCCGTAATTGCCGGTGGCCTTGATCGCGGTCACCAGCCATTTGTTGTCGAGCCCGAGTCGCGAGCCGAGATCGCCGGAGGCACCTAACAGGCGCTGGATCGCGGGTGTCTGCGACTTCGTCATCTCCTCGACATTGGCTTGCGTGACGCCGAGCTCCTCGGCCTCGATCAGGCCGTAATGCAGCCAGGTGATGATGTCGCTCCAGACCTCGTCGCCGTTGCGGGTGAAGGGGCCGAGCGGCTCCTTGCTGATGGTCTGCGGCAGCACGACGTAATCGGCTGGGTTCGGCGCCGCGGTGGTGACCGCGCCGGCGAGCGCGGAGGCGTCCTGGGTCATCGCATCGCAGCGGCCGCCGAAGAAGGTCTGGTACATGGTGTCGACGCGGTCGAACACCAACGGCTTCCAGTCGATGCCGTTGGCGCGGCCGTAATCGCCGAGCGTAACCTCGTGCGTGGTGCCCTGAGCCACGCAGACGGTGGCGCCCTTGAGATCCTTGATGTCCTTTACGCCGAGATCCTTCTTCACGACGAAACCCTGGCCGTCGTAGAAGTTGATCGGACCCTGCCGCAGGCCAAGGGTCACGCCGCGCAGATAGGTCTGCGTCGAGTTGCGGTAGAGCACGTCGATCTCGCCCGATTGCAGGGCCGTGAAGCGGTTCTGTGCGGTCAAAGAGACGTAACGCACCTTGCTAGCATCGCCCAGCACGCCGGCGGCGAGTGCGCGGCAATAGTCGACGTCAAGACCTTTGTAATTGCCTTGCGAGTCCGGCGCGGAGAAACCGGCAAAGCCGGCACTGACGCCGCACACCAGCGTGCCGCGGCTCTTCACCGTGTCGAGCGTCGCGGCGGATGCGACAATTGTCGATGCGGCGAGCACACTCGCCGCGATAACCACTTTCCTCATCATGCTACTCCCCTCAGTGATTGACACTACGCAACACGTTGTCGACGGCCGCGCCGAGCTTGTCGACGATCAGGTCGATTTCGTCGGCGGAGGCGATGTAGGGCGGCGCCAGCAGCACATGGTCGCCGCGCGCGCCGTCCACGGTGCCGCCGCCGGGATAGCAGCCGAGCCCATTGGCGAATGCTTCGGCCTTGACCTTCTGGTTCAGCTTGAGCGCGGGATCGAACGAGCTGCGGCTGGCGCGATCAGCCACCAGCTCGATCGCCCAGAACAGGCCGCGGCCCCTGATGTCGCCGACATGGCGGTGATTGCCGAAGCGCTCGGTCAGCCGCTGTTCGAGCTGCCGGCCGCGCTCCTTGACCTGCGCGAGCAGACCGTCTTCGCGAATGACGTCCTGCACTGCGAGCGCGGCCGCGCAGGCGAGGGGATGTGCGAGATAAGTGTGGCCATGCTGGAACGCGCCGGAGCCGGCGCGGATGGTGTCGATGATCCCGCCGCTCGCGAGCATCGCTCCGATTGGCTGATAGCCGCCGCCAAGCCCCTTCGCGATGGCCTGGATATCAGGCGCGACGCCTTCCTGCTCCCAGGCGTGCGTGGTGCCGGTGCGGCCCATGCCGCACATGACCTCGTCGAGGATGAGCAGCGCGCCGTGGCGGTCGCAGATCTCGCGCACCGCCCTGAAATAGCCGTCTGGTGCCGTCACGGCGCCGGCGGTGGCGCCGACGACCGGCTCGGCAAGGAAGGCCGCAACGGGATCAGGGCAAAGCCGCTGGAATTCGGATTCCAGCTCGGCCGCCAGCCGCGCCACGAACTGCGCATCCGACTCGCCGTCGCGCTTCTCGTGATAGGCAAAGGCCGGCGTCACGTGACTGAAGGCGCCGGAAAGCAGCGGCGCATAAGGCGCGCGTCGCCAGGCATTGCCGCCGGCGGCGAGCGCACCCAGCGTGTTGCCGTGGTAGCTCTGTCGCCGCGCGATGAAATGCTGCCGCTGTGGCTCGCCGCGCTCGATGAAATATTGCCGCGCGAGCTTGATGCTGGCTTCGATCGCTTCCGCCCCGCCGCTGACGAAATAGGCATAAGCGAGGCCGCCGGGCTCGTGCCCGACCAGCGTCTCGGCGAGGGCTTCGGCGGGCTCTGACGAGAAGAACGCGGTGTGGGCATAGGCCAGCGTCGAGGCCTGCTTTGCCAACGCCGCGATCACGCGGGGATGCTGATGGCCGAGGCAGGAGACCGCCGCGCCACCGGATGCGTCGAGCACGCGCCGTCCGTCCTCTGCGAACAGATAGACGCCTTCGCCGCCGATCGCCTTGGGCGGGGTCTCGCGCAACGAGCGGTGCAGCACGCGGCTGGTGCGAGCGGCCATGGGTCAACCTCTCTCTGAAACGTAGGTGGAGGCTGCGGCAAGTCGCGCCTCGGTATTCTCCAGGCGCTTCTTCGCGGCGGCGCCGCCGAGCGAGAACGTCACTGCAGCCAGCGACTGCGCGATCGCGATCGCGCCGGTGAGGCTCGGGAAGAAGCCGGGAGAGGAGGCCGCCTCGAACAGCAGCACGTGGTCGGCGCCCTCGGCCATCGGTGCCGAAGCGCTATCTGCGATCGCGATCAGCGTCGCGCCGGCGCGATAGGCGGCCTGCGCGACGCCGACGCTCGCATGGGTATAGGGCAGGAAGCCGATGACGACGACGGCTTCGCCGGGCCTGATAGCGCCGAGGTCGAGATCGTCGGGGCCGGACGTTCCGACCAGTCGCACCTGCTCGGGGCGGAATAGCCGCAGCTCATAGTTCAGCAGCTCCGCAACGCTGCGACAGCTACGATAGCCCGCGATCCAGATCCGCTTGGCCTCGTGCAGCGCACGGGCCGCCTCCGCGATCGGCTGGGCCGGGATCCGCGGAAGACCGGCGGCCTCGGCCTCGAGCTTGTCGCTGACGAGCGCGACATCGGCGTTCGGGCCGGGCCTGCGGCTTCTGGCGCGGCCGGAGAAGGGCGAGGGCTGCGACGGTCGCCGCGCCTCGGTCAGCGCCGCGCGCAATTCGTCCCAGCCAGAATAGCCGATCGCCTTGGCGAGCCGCGTGAACGCGGCGGGATCGGCGCCGGCTTCCGCCGCGAGGTCGCGCATCGAACGGGTGGTGGCGTCGTAATCATTGGCGGCGACGAAGCGTCCGACTTCCTGCAGACGCATCGGCAGCGAAGGCAATGCGATGCGCAGTTCGCTCAGCGGCGAGGATTTCGCGGGCTCGGCCATGAAACATTTGTTGCATGAATTTGATATTGGTGCAACAGTTGACGTGCGCTGCCGGAAATCGTCGCTTCTAAGAAGGATTTTTGCGCTGTGACCACGGACGCTCGGAGACCGCCGCCGCGCCGCCTGTTCGGCACATGGGGACGCCGTGAGCTGCAAGGCCTGTTCTGGCAGGTGCTGGTGGTGGGGATCGCAGTCGCGGTCGTTGGCTTCCTCTGGTCCAACACCGTCACCAACCTCTCGGCTCGCCGCATCACGACCGGCTTTGCCTTCCTCGGCCGCGAGGCCGGCATGCCGATCGCCGACAGCCTGCTGGCCTATAATCCGAGAGACACGTATCTCTGGGCCTTCATTGTCGGCGTCGCCAACACACTGCGCGTTGCCGTGATCGGCATCGTGCTCGCGACCATCCTGGGCACGCTGATCGGTATCTCGCGGCTGTCGGCCAACTGGCTGCTGTCACGCCTTGCCGCGGTTTATGTCGAAACCCTCCGCGACATCCCACTGCTGCTTCAACTCCTGTTCTGGTACGTGCTGATGCAGGCACTGCCGGCCGCGCGCGCGGCATGGCGGCCGTTCGAGGGCGTGTTCCTGTCCAACCGCGGCCTGATCTTGCCGGCGATCCCGGTCGGTACGCCGCAGCTCTGGATGCTCGGCACGGCAGTGCTCGGGCTCGTCGTGTTCTACGCCATCCGGCGATGGCTGATCGCGCAGCAGATGCGCGACGGCAGGCCGAGGGTAACCTGGCCCTTTGCTGTTGGCCTCATCCTCGCGCTGCCCGCGACGGTGTCCGTGCTGCTGGGCGTGTCCTGGACAATCGAATGGCCGCAGCTGCGCGGTTTCAATTTCGTCGGCGGGCTGACGCTCGCCCCGGAATATTTCGCGCTGCTCATTGCGCTCGTCACTTACACCTCGGCCTTCATTGCCGAGATCGTGCGCAGCGGCATCCAGTCCGTGCCGCGCGGGCAATGGGATGCTGCTAACGCGCTCGGGCTGCGCCGCAGTTTCATGCTGCGCCAGATCATCCTGCCGCAGGCGCTGCGCGTGATCGTGCCGCCGATGACGAGCCAGTATCTCAACCTGACCAAGAATTCCTCGCTCGCAGTGGCGATCGGCTACCAGGACGTGGTCTCGATTGCCAACACCACGCTGAACCAGACCGGGCAGGCGATCGAAGCCATTGCGCTGATCATGGCGGTGTTCCTGACGATCAGCCTTTCCATCAGCTTCTTCATGAACTGGTACAATGCGCGCATTGCGCTGGTGGAGCGCTGAGCATGACCGTCATCGCCGATATTCCCGAGGCACCGCGCGCTGCACGCCGCCCGCAGGCCGGCAATCCGGTGCTGCGCTGGCTGCGCGCCAATTTGTTCTCGTCGATCCCGAACGGCATCCTTACGGTCGTGCTGCTGGCATTGCTCGCCAAGGGCATCTTCAGCTTCGTGCAATGGGGCATCACCAATGCGGTGTGGTTGACGCCGGCGACCGATTCCAGCGCCTGCCGCGCGTTGCGTGGCGTCGGCGCCTGCTGGGCCATCATTCCCGAAAAGTACCGCTTCATCCTGTTCGGCACCTATCCGTTCGACGAGCAGTGGCGGCCGGCGCTGTCGGTGCTGCTGTTCATCGCGTTGTTCTATCTGTCGACCCGTCGCGCCCTGTGGCGGCGCGAGCTCGTCTTCCTCTGGATCGGGGTGCTCGCGCTGATCAGCGTGCTGATGTGGGGCGGGGTGCTGGGGCTCTCCTTCGTCTCGCAGGACCGATGGGGCGGACTCCCGGTCACGCTGATCCTCGCGACGTTCGGATTGGCATTCGGCTTCCCGCTCGGCATCCTCGTAGCGCTCGGCCGGCGCTCGAAGCTGCCGGCGATCCGCTCGCTCAGCGTGCTCTATGTCGAGCTGATCCGCGGCGTGCCGCTGGTGAGCCTGTTGTTCATGGCGAGCGTGATGTTTCCGCTGTTCATGCCGAGCGGATTCAACATCGACAAGCTGCTGCGCGCGCAGATCGCGATCATCCTGTTCGCGGGCGCCTATCTCGCCGAGGTCATCCGCGGCGGCCTTCAGGCCGTGCCGCGGGGTCAATACGAAGCCGCCGATGCGCTCGGGCTGTCCTACTGGCGCAAGAATCGCCTGATCATCCTGCCGCAGGCGATCCGCCACGTCATCCCGCCGCTGGTCAACACTTTCATCGCCTTCTTCAAGGACACCAGCCTCGTCCTCATCATCGGCATCTTCGATCTGCTGACGACGGCGAAGACCGCGATCATCGATCCGGCGTGGCAGCAATTTTCTGTCGAGGTCTACATTTTCGTCGCCGCGATCTATTTCGTCTTCTGCTTCGCGATGTCGCGCTACAGCCGCAGTCTTGAGGCGACGAGTCGAAGGTGATCTTCCTTGTGGGAGAAGGTGGCGCGAAGCGCCGGATGAGGGGTTCTATCGTCGAATTCAGACGGTGAGGGAGTCCCTCGTGGAGAGATCCCCCTCCCCCGTCTCGCCGCTTTGCGGCGAGCCACCCTCTCCCACAAGGGGAGAGGGCGCTACGGAGCGCGCGGTGTAGAGTGGTTACTTCTTCACCCTCGGATCGATCGGCGTCGTTCCGCGCAGGCCCAGAATATCCTCCAGTACCTTCGCGCCGGCGATCGCCTGTGCGTCGGCGCGCGGGGCACCGACGACCTGCACGCCGACCGGCAGGCCGGACGCCGTGAAGCCGCAGGGCAGCGACAGCGACGGGCAGCAGGCGAGCGTGATGGCGTAGACGATGCCGAGCCATTCGATATAGTTCTCGAACCGCTCGCCGGCACATTCGGCGACATAGCGGTGCTCGATCGGGAAGGGCGGCACGATCGTGGTGGGCGTCAGCAGCAGATCGTAGGTCTTGAAGAACTCGACCGCGCGGGCGGTCATGCTGACGCGCTGCGCCTCGGCGCGCGCGAGCTGCTCGACGCTCAGCTTGAGACCTTCCTCGATGTTCCAGATCACCTCCGGCTTGAGCAGGTCGCGCTTGGTGCGCAGCAGATTGGCCTTGGTGATCGCGAAGTCGAAGGCGCGCAGCACGTGGAAACATTCATGCGCCTCGCGCCAGTCCGGATGCGCCTCCTCGACGATGGCGCCGGCTTCCGCGAAACGCTCGGCGGCCTTGCGCGTGATCGCCTTCACTTCGGGATCGACCGGAGTGATGCCGAGATCGGGCGAATAGGCGATGCGCTTCGGCTTCTTGCCTGCTTGCGCCGCTGACAGGAACGAGGTCGCAGGAGCGGGTAGTGACAGCGGATCGTCCGCATAGTCGCCGCTCATGGCATCCAGCAGCAGAGCGAGATCCTCGACGTTACGCGCCATCGGGCCCACGACGCCGAGATTGCGATCGATCCCCGATTTGGGGGTATGTGCCACGCGGCCGATGCTCGGCCGCATGCCGACAACGCCGCAGAACGCCGCCGGGCTGCGCAAGCTGCCGCCCATGTCGGAGCCCTGCGCCAGCCAGGCCATGCCGGTCGCCAGCGCCACTGCGGCGCCGCCGGACGAGCCCGCTGCCGATTTCGTCGTATCCCAGGGGTTGAGCGTCGCGCCGAACACCTCGTTGAAGGTGTTGGCGCCGGCACCGAATTCCGGCGTGTTGGACTTGGCGTAGACCACTCCACCGTTGGCCTCGAGGTTCTCGACCATGAGGTCGGACTTCGCCGGGATGTTGTCCTTGAAGATCGGCGAGCCCTGCGTGTTAAGGACGCCCGCAACGTCGGTGAGGTCCTTGATCGGCACCGGCAGGCCTGCGAGCAGTCCGCGCGCACCGGCCGGCTTCTGCATCATTGCTTTCGCATTGGTCCGCGCGCGTTCGAAGCACAGTATTGGCAGCGCGTTCACCTTGCCGTCGACCTCCGTGACGCGCTTCTCCAGCACATCGAGCACTTCGAGCGGCGAAACGTCGCCGGAGCGCAGCTTGTCGACGACGGCGCAAGCGGTTTCGCGGATCAGATCGGACAACTCTCTAACTCCCCATTGTAGCATTCGTCATTCCGGGGCGATGCGCAGCATCGAACCCGGAATCTCGAGATTCCGGGTTCGCCCTTCGGGCGCCCCGGAATGACTGCGCCTTGGCGCGATAGCAACGAGCCACTCAACCCCACCCGGCGCTGATGCCGCCGTCGACCGTATAGATCACACCCGACGTATACCCGGCGCGGTCCGAGGCCAGGAACGCCATGAGGTCGCCAATCTCGCGCGCATGCGCGGGACGACCGAGCGGCAGGCTTTTCTGGAATTCCTTGTAGCGGCTCTCATCGCCGAACTGGTGCTTGGCCCGCGTCTTGAGCAGGGTGACGTGGCGGTCGGTGCCGACGGGGCCCGGATTGATGCCGACCACGCGGATGTTGTCGGCAAGACTTCCCCCGAGCGCGCGGGTGAAGGCCATTAGCGCGGCATTGCCGGCACTGCCGCAGATGTAGTTGGCGTCGAATTTCTCGCCGGCTGCGCCGATGTCGTTGATGATGACGCCGCCACCCTTCGCTTTCATCTGGGCGTAGATGTACCGCGTCAGGTTGATATAGCCGAACACCTTCAATTCCCAGGCGTGTCGCCAGGCCGCCTCGTCGATCTTGTCGATCGAGCCGCCGGGGATGTCGCCGGCATTGTTGACGAGGATGTCGATGTCGGCGGCTTCCTTGGCGAGCCGCGCCACGTCCTGTTCCTTGCGCAGGTCGACAATGCTTGTCGTGGCGTCGATCTGGTGCGCGGTGCGCAGGCGATCCGCCAACGCCTTGAGCTGGTCGCCGCTGCGGGCGGCGAGCAGCAGATGTGCGCCTTCCTCGGCAAACGCCTCGGCCGCGGCAGCGCCAATACCCTTGGACGCGCCCGTGATCAGGACGCGCTTGCCACGCAGATGCAGATCCATGACGGGTACTCGCAGGACAGGAACAGGATAAAATCAGTAGGCGCTCGGCCGCGCCATCGTCAACATTGCAGTGCAGCGTTGCACTGCCGCCGCGTTTGGTCCATTGCAGTGCGGTCAAAAAGGCGGCGGCTGCCGGACCAACCAAGGACGTTCTCGATGAGCAAGAAGCAATACCGGATCGCGGTCATTCCCGGCGACGGCATCGGCAAGGAAGTGATGCCAGAGGGCCTGCGCGTCCTGGAGGCTGCGGCGAAGAAGCACGGCGTTTCCCTGCATTTCGACCATTTCGACTTCTCGTCGTGGGACTATTACGAGAAGCACGGTCAGATGATGCCCGATGACTGGAAGGAGAAGATCGGCAAGCACGACGCCATCTATTTCGGCGCAGTCGGCTGGCCGGCCAAGATTCCGGACCACGTCTCGCTGTGGGGCTCGCTGATCAAGTTCCGTCGCGAGTTCGACCAGTATGTGAACCTGCGCCCGGTGCGGCTGATGCCGGGCGTGCCGTCGCCGCTGGCGGGTCGCAAGCCCGGCGACATCGATTTCTGGGTGGTGCGCGAGAACACCGAAGGTGAGTATTCGTCCGTCGGCGGTCGCATGTTCCCGGACACCGACCGCGAGTTCGTGACGCAGCAGACGGTGATGACCCGCACGGGTGTCGACCGCATCCTGAAGTTCGCCTTCGAGCTCGCGCAGTCGCGGCCGAAGAAGCACCTGACCTCGGCGACCAAGTCCAACGGCATCTCCATCACCATGCCCTATTGGGACGAGCGCGTGGAGGCGATGGCGAAGAAGTATCCGGGCGTGAAGTGGGACAAGTACCACATCGACATCCTGACCGCGAACTTCGTGCTGCACCCGGATTGGTTCGACGTCGTGGTCGGCTCCAACCTATTCGGCGATATCCTCTCCGACCTCGGCCCGGCCTGCACCGGCACCATCGGCATCGCGCCGTCAGGCAACATCAATCCCGAAGGCGACTTTCCCTCGGTGTTCGAGCCGGTGCACGGCTCGGCGCCTGACATCGCCGGCCAGGGCATTGCCAACCCGATTGGGGCAATCTGGTCGGGCGCGATGATGCTGGAGCATCTCGGCGAGAAGGTCGCGGGCAAGTCGATCGTCGAAGCGATCGAGCGCACGCTCGCCGAGCGCACGTTGCGCACCAAGGACCTCGGGGGCAATGCGGATACGACCGCCTGCGGCAAGGCGGTTGCGGATATGGTGGATTAGCGCGGGCTACCAACCACAGGGTCGTCCCGGCGGAAGCCGGGACCCATACCCCAGGGGGTGGTTACAGCGCGAACTGGAAAACCGTGAGTCTTCGCCAAACTCAATCCCGTGGGTATGGATCCCGGATCAGCACTTCGCTTCGCTGCGCTCGTCCGGGACGACACCGATTGTGATTGCTTAGTCCCAGACTACCCTGCGATCTTCTCGATCGCCGCCTGATCCAGCCCGAACTTCTTCCCGGCCTCGAGAATCTCCTGCCAGGTGGTCGGATCGACCGGAATGCCTTCGGCGAGGCGCTTCTTCTTGGTCTCACGCTCGGGCTCGCCGGCGATTTTGACCTTGTCGACGCCGGCGCCGGGCGGTGAGCCGGTGTGCCAGGCGACAAAACTCTCGACTTCGCGCGCGAGGTTCTCGCCAGTGCCGAGCTTGCCCGGGTCGATGACGATCGAGAGCATGCCGTTGAGGACGTTGTACTTGCCGTCGGACGGGCCCTTGACCACCTGCCCGCCGGAGAGCGCGCCGCCGAGGATTTCGCACACCAGGGCGAGCCCCGACCCCTTGTGCTCGCCGAACGGCAGGATCGCGCCGTATGGCGGGGTCACGGGGTAGCGCGGATTGACCGTGGGCTTGCCTTCGTCGTCGATGATGGTGCCGGGCTCGAGCGCGACGCCCTTGTTGTGGGCGACGCGGGTCTTGCCCTGCGCGATTCTGCTGGTCGCGAAGTCGAGCACGATGGGGTCCTTGCCCCGGCGCGGGATGCCGACGCAGAACGGGTTGGTGCCGTGGCGGGCATCGCTGCCGCCCCCGGGCGCCACGATCGGGCGCGAGATCACGTTGACGAAGTGGATCGAGACCAGTCCATGGTCGATGCACTGCTCGGCCCAGTGGCCGATGCGGCCGATATGGTGCGAGTTGGAGAGGCCGACGAGGCACACGCCATTTTTCTTGGCGCGCTCGGCAGCCAGCTCCATCGCCTCATGGCCGATCACCTGGCCGTAGCCGGTCAGGCCGTCGAGGGTGAGCAGCGGACCGGTGTCGAGCACGATCTTGACGTGCTGGTTCACCGCGAGGCCGCCTGTCGTGACGCTCTGAACATAGCGGGGGATCATGCCGACGCCGTGGGAGTCGTGTCCCTTCAGATTGGCCTCGACGAGGTTAATGGAGACGAGCTCGGCCTCGCGGTCCGAGGAGCCGCCGGCCTTGACGATGGCGCGGATGGCGTTGGTGAGCGGCTCTGCCTTGATGGTGCGATAGTCGGCCATTGTTGTTGCTCTTGTCCTTTCACGATTTGGCGGGGAGCGTAGGGGTAGGTTAGCCGAAGGCGTAACCTACCTTACGAACTTACGATCCGGCGGCAATGAACCAATGCCGCTTCAATGAGGTTCTCGCTGGCCTCGGGCGTGCGGAAGGCCGAATGCGCCGAGAGCGTCACGTTCGGAATCTTGGTCAGCGGATGGTCCGCCGGCAGAGGCTCGATGTTGAAGACGTCGAGGCCGGCATGGCGGATGTGGCCCGACTTCAGCGCGTCGATCATCGCTTGCTCGTCGACGATCGCGGCGCGCGCGGTGTTGACGAAGATGACGCCCGGTTTCATCTTCGCGATCTTCTCGCGCGAGATCATGCCGCGCGTCTCGTCGTTGAGCAGCAGGTGCAGCGACACGACGTCGCTATTCGCCAGAACCGTGTCGAGATCGGTGAACGTCACGCCCGGATGGCTTTTGGACGAGCGGTTCCAGGCGATCACCTTCATGCCGCTGCCCGAGGCAATGCGCGCGACCTCCGCGGCGATGCCGCCGAAGCCGATCAGGCCGAGGGTTTTGCCGGTGAGCTGCATGCCGTCCTCGCGCAGCCAGCTGCCGGCGCGCATCTCGCGGTCCATCATCGCGATGACGCGGGCCGAGGCCCACATCAGCGCGATCGCGGATTCGGCGACCGCCGTATCACCATAGCCCTTGATCAGATGCACGGAGATGCCGAGCTCGGCGAGCTCCTCCGGGTTCATGTAGCTGCGCGCGCCGGTGCCGAGGAACACGACGTGCTTCAGGCCTGCGCATTTCTTCGCGACCTCGGTCGGAAGAGCCGTGTGATCGACGATCGCGATCTCGGCGCCGTCGAGGATTTCAGGGTATTGCTCGGGCTTGATGTCGGGATCCCGGTGGATGCGCACCTTGGGGTCGCCGGGCTTCATGAGCCGTTCCATGATTACGGCGAGGGCTTCGTTGGCGTCGACGAAAACTCCGCGCATGGCTCTCTCCGGTCAGGATACGACGCCGGCGATCGCCAGCACGGTATGCATGAGGACGTTGGTGCCTGCGGCGCAGTCGGGTTGCGTCGCATCTTCCAGCTCGTTGTGGCTGATGCCGTCCTTGCATGGCACAAACACCATTGCCGCCGGCATCTTGGTGTTGAGGTTGCAGGCGTCGTGGCCGGCGCCGGAGGTGATGCGGCGCGAGGAATAGCCGAGCGTCTTGGCCGCGTTCTCGACCGCCGCAATGAGCTTGGGATCGAAATGCGTCGGCGGCTTGCGCCAGACCAGGTCGATCTTGACGTCGACCTTGCGGCGCGCGGCGATCTCGGCAATCGCGGCGCGCAGATCGCGATCGAGCGCGTCCATGATCGCACCATCAGCGCTGCGGCAATCGACGGTGAAGGCGATCTCGCCGGGAATGACGTTGCGTGAGGGATTGGCGATCACGGCCTCGCCGATGGTGCCGACTGCGTTCGGCCCATGCTTCTTGGCAATGGCTTCCATCGCCAGCACGATCTCCGATAGCGTTGCGAGCGCATCGCGCCGCAGCGGCATCGGGGTCGATCCGGCATGGCTCTCGAAGCCGGAAATCTTGCCGTCATACCAGAGCACGCCCTGGCCGGAATCGACCACGCCGATGGTCTTGCCTTCGGCCTCCAGGATCGGACCTTGCTCGATATGCAATTCAACGAAGCAGCCGAGCTTCTGGAAGCCGACCGGCTTGTCGCCGCGATAGCCGATGCTGTCGAGCGCTTGGCCGACGCTCACACCGTCGGCGTCCTTGCGCGACAAAATGTCGTCGGTGGTGAAATCGCCGACATAGGCGGCGGAGGCCATCATTGCGGGCGCGAAGCGCGAGCCTTCCTCGTTGGTCCAGTTGACGATGCAGATCGGCGCCTCGGTCTCGATGCCGGCATCGTTCAGCGTGCGGATCACTTCGAGCGCGCCGAGCGTTCCCAGAATGCCGTCATACTTGCCGCCGGTCGGCTGGGTGTCGAGATGCGAGCCGATACCGACGGGCGGCTTCGACATGTCGCGGCCCTTGCGCAGGCCGAACTGCGATCCGAGCGCGTCGACGTGAACTTCCAGCCCGGCGTCTTCGCAGGCCTTGCGGAACCAGTCACGCACCTGCTTGTCTTCGTTGCTGAGCGTCAGCCGCCGCACGCCGCCCTTTGCCGTCGCGCCGAATTGCGCGGTCTCGTGGATGGAGCCCCAGAGGCGGGCGGAATCGATTTGCAAATTGGTGGCGGCTCGGCTCATGCGTCTCTTCCATTGATCGCTGTCATTCCGGGGCGCCCGCAGGGCGAACCCGGAATCTCGAGATTCCGGGTTCGATGCTGTCGCATCGCCCCGGAATGACGGTAGAAAATCCGGCTCTTTTCAATGACGCGCCAGCGCGGGCGCGTCAACCGCGAGGCTGCTCTGCGCAATCTGCCGTGCCAGCTCGGCGACGCGCTCCACGGCGACGACATCGGGCGAGGCGAGCCAGCTCGCGGTGAAGGTCAGGGGGGCGATGGCGAGATCGGTATCGAGCAGTTGCAGCCGTCCGTCGCCGAGCTCGTTCTCGACGATGGCGTCGGGGATCACGGCGATGCCGAGGCCCTCGACCGCCATGTGGATGACGGTGGCCAGAGAAGCGGACGCATGCAGGCGGATCGGCGGCAGCTCCGGCCGGTCGAACACCTCGCGCACGACCTCGTAAGGCTTGGTCTTGCGCGGGAAGGTGATGATCGGAAACCGCGCGAGCTCCGCCGGCGTCACCGGGCCCTTGCCGAGGCCGAGCGAGGGACTGGCGAGGAATCCGATCGGATAATCGGCGAGCACGCGATTGTGCACGCCGGAGGCGGACAGCGGTCCCACCACGAACGCGAGCTCGATCTCCTGGGCGAGCAGGCGCGCGGTGAGGTTTGGCGTGATGTCGACTTCGATCTCCAGCGATAGGTTCGGGTAGACCTGGTTGACGCTCTTCACGAGGCGCGGCAGCCAGGTGTGCACGATGGTCTCGGCGACGCCGAGCCGCATCACGCCGCGCATCGCCGAGGCATCGCCGATCTCCGCCATCATCTGCGCCCGCAGGCCGATCAGCTTCTCCGCATAGACCATCATCTGCCGGCCGCTCGGGGTCGGCGAGGCCACGCGATGATCGCGATTGAGCAGCTTCACGCCCATCTCGCGCTCGAGCTGGGCGATGCGCTGGGAGATCGCGGGCTGGGTGGTGTTGAGCCGTTGCGCGGCGCCGCGAAAGCTGCCGAGCTTCACAACCCAGAGGAACGTCTCGATCGACCTGAAGTCCAGCATTGGAAGGATTTTCCCAGTCGATAAATCAGATTTATCGAGATTGATTAGAAACGACGATTAGACTTTATAGCACGCTTGGTGTTGGCTTGTCTTTGTCGAGTTTATAGGCAGGGCGATTACATGACTGTTTTGGTGGCAGCGCAGCAAACTGAAACGCCCGACGCCCTTCCGAGCCGCAAGGCCCGGCTCGCCTATCGGCAGGGATTGGTCGCTTCCACCGCCGGCGTCGCTCCCGGCTTCGTCCAGGGCAATCTGGCGATCCTGCCGGCCGAATATGCCGGCGCCTTCCATCGCTTCTGCCAGCTCAATCCGAAACCGTGCCCGATCGTCGGCATGTCCGATGTCGGCAGCCCCCATATCCCGGCGCTCGGCGCCGATCTCGACATTCGCACCGACGTGCCGCGCTACCGCGTCTGGCGCGACGGCGAAGTGGTAGATGAGCCGACCGACGTGACGAAGTACTGGCGCGACGATCTCGTGACCTTCGTGCTCGGCTGCTCGTTCTCGTTCGAGGAGGCGTTGCTGGATGAGGGCATGCCGATCCGCCACATCGAGCAGAACGTGCGGGTGCCGATGTACCGCACCAATATCGCCTGCAGCGAGGCCGGACCGTTCGCCGGTCCGATGGTGGTGTCGATGCGTCCGTTCAAGCCGGCTGACGCGATCCGCGCGGTGCAGATCACCTCGCGCTATCCCGCCGTGCACGGCGCTCCCGTGCATCTCGGCCATCCGCACCTGATCGGCATCAAGGACATCGCCAAGCCCGACTATGGTGATCCGGTGCCGGTCGCCGACGACGAGATCCCGGTGTTCTGGGCCTGTGGCGTGACCCCGCAATCGGTGATCAACGCCGCGAAGGTTCCGTTCGCGATCACGCATTCGCCCGGCCTGATGCTGGTCACCGATCTCAAGAACAGGACCATGGCCGTGATTTAGTGGGCAGCATTTGCTGCTTCTTCGAGCTTTACCGCATCCATCAATCGCTTCATTCGATCATCTGAAATTCAGTCACAGAGGACTCTGCCATGACGATCACTCGCCGCGACGTGCTGTTAGGTGCCACCGCCACTGCCGCTCTCGTGCCGTTGGCAGCGCGCGCACAGACCTCGGAGGTCGTGATCGGCGTGATCTATCCGTTCTCCGGCGGCAGCGCCCAGCAGGGCGTCGACGCGCAGAAGGCCTACGAGACTGCGCTCGAAGTCATCAACAAGGATGCTGATTTCGCCCTGCCGCTGGCGAAGGGCGAGGGCCTGCCGGGTCTCGGCGGCGCCAAGATCCGCCTCGTGTTCGCCGACCATCAGGCCGATCCGCAGAAAGGCCGCGCCGAGGCCGAGCGCCTGATCACGCAGGAGAAGGTCTGCGCCATCATCGGCACCTATCAGAGCGCCGTCGCCGTCACTGTCAGCCAGATCTGCGAACGCTATCAGGTCCCGTTCGTCTCGGCCGACAATTCCTCGCCCAGCCTGCATCGCCGCGGCCTGAAGTACTATTTCCGCGCCGCACCGCACGACGAGATGTACTCGGCCGCCATGTTCGACTTTTTCGATGCCATGAAGAAGAAGGGCACCAAGATCGAGACGCTGTCGCTGTTCCACGAGGACACCATCTTCGGCACCGATTCCGGCAACGCCCAGGCCAAAATCGCCGGCGAGCGTGGCTACAAGATCGTCACCGACATCAAGTATCGCGCCAACTCGCCCTCGCTCTCGGCCGAAGTGCAGCAGCTCAAGTCTGCGAACGCCGACGTGCTGATGCCCTCGAGCTACACCACCGACGGCATCCTCTTGGTCAAGACCATGGCCGAGCTCGGCTACAAGCCGAATGCGATCGTGGCGCAGGACGCCGGCTTCTCCGAGAAGGCGCTCTATGATGCCGTCGGCGACAAGCTCGAAGGCGTGATCTCGCGCGGCACCTTCTCGCTCGACCTCGCGCAGAAGCGGCCGATGGTCGGCAAGATCAACGAGATGTTCAAGGCGCGCTCGGGCAAGGACTTCAACGACCTCACCTCGCGCCAGTTCATGGGCCTGATCATCCTCGCCGACGCCATCAGCCGCGCCAAGTCGACCGACGGCGAGAAGATCCGCGATGCGCTGGCGGCGACCGACATCCCGGGCGAGCAGACCATCATGCCCTGGAAGCGCGTCAAGTTCGACGAGGCTGGCCAGAACAACGACGCTGACCCGGTGCTGCTGCAATATGTCGGCGGAAAGTTCGTCACCATCTTCCCGCCGCAGGCTGCGATCGCCGAGGCGATCTGGCCGATGAAGTAAGAGTGGGAAGCGGGAGCTCAGATGTAGCTCCCGCCCTCATCCTGAGGAGCGGGCGCAGCCCGCATCTCGAAGGGCGAGGGCTGGGCCATCCTTCGAGACGCGCGCTGGTGCGCGCTCCTCAGGATGAGGATCTATTTCGGGGGACAGACTTTTGACAGCCCAAGCCATTATCCAAAGCCTTGCGAGCGGTCTGCTCATGGGCCTGCTCTACGGACTGATCGCGGTCGGCCTCGCGCTGATCTTCGGACTGATGGACGTCACGAACTTCGCCCATGGCGAGTTCCTGATGATCGCGATGTACCTGTCCTTCTTCCTGTTCGCGTTCTTCGCGATCGACCCCTTGCTGTCGGCGCCCTTGGTCGCCGCCGCGCTCTTCATCTTCGGAGCGGTGGTCTATCTGCTGCTTGTACGTTTCGCCATGCGGGCCAAGGCCAATGCCGGCATGGTGCAGATCTTCACCACCTTCGGCCTCGCCATCGTCATGCGCGGCCTCGCGCAGTACTTCTTCACGCCAGACTATCGCAGCATTCCGCAGTCCTGGCTCGGCGGCAAAACCATTTCGGTTGCCGGCATCTTCCTGCCGGAACCGCAGCTGGTCGGTGCGCTGGTCTCGATCGCGGCCTTTGCCGGTCTCTATTTCTTCATCCACCGCACAGATTTCGGTCGCGCACTGGAAGCCACGCGTGAAGATCCCGGCGCGGTCGCGCTGGTCGGCATCGACAAGAACCGCGTGTTCGCTTTCGGCTGGGGCCTCGGCGCCGCCCTGGTCGGCCTCGCCGGCGCGATCATGGCGGTGTTCTTCTACATCTATCCCGACGTCGGCGCCTCCTTTGCCCTGATCGCCTACGTCACCGTGGCGCTCGGCGGCTTCGGCAGCGTGTTCGGCGCCTTCGCGGGCGGCATCATCGTCGGCCTCGTCGAAGCCGTCACCGCGCTGGTGCTGCCGCCGTCGCTGAAATCGGTCGGCATCTACGCGGTCTATCTCCTGGTCGTCTTCATCCGGCCGCGCGGCCTGTTCGGATCGATCTGATGGACAAGGATTTTGCAGCGCGGCGCCGCCGCGACCTCATCATCGCCGCGGTGCTCGCCGTGATTGCCGCGCTGACGCCGTTGTTCGTAAAGGACGTCGTCGTCCAGAACATCCTGATCCTGACGCTGATGTATGCGGGACTGTCGCAGAGCTGGAACATCCTGTCCGGTTATTGCGGGCAGATCTCGCTCGGCCATGCGCTGTATTTCGGCCTGGGTGCCTACACCACCGAGCTGCTGTTCACCAAGTTCGGCGTGCTGCCCTGGTTCGGCATGCTGGCAGGCGGCGTCGTGTCGGCGCTGATCGCGATGGGCCTCGGCTATCCCTTCTTCCGCCTGCGTGGCCACTATTTCGTGATCGCGACCATCGTCATCGCCGAGATCGGGTTGCTGCTGTTCCACAATTGGGAATGGGCGGGCGCCGCGATGGGCATCACCATTCCAATCCGCGGCGACAGCTGGCTGAAATTCCAGTTCCTGCGGACCAAGCTGCCGTATTTCTATTTCGCGCTGGCGCTGTGCTGCCTCGCCTGGTTCGTCACCTGGTGGCTGGAGGACTCCAAATGGGGCTTCTGGTGGCGCGCGGTGAAGGACAATCCGGATGCGGCCGAGAGCCTCGGCGTCGACGTGTTCAATTCCAAGATGGGCGCGGCCGCGGTCTCCGCCTTCCTGGTTGCCGTCGGCGGCAGCTTCTACGCCCAGTTCGTCTCCTACATCGATCCCGAAAGCGTCATGGGCTTCCAGTTTTCGCTGCTGATGGCGCTGCCCGCCGTGCTCGGCGGTATCGGCACCCTGTGGGGGCCGGTGCTCGGCGCTGCCATTCTGATTCCGCTGACCGAGCTGACGCGCTTCAAGTTCGGCGGCTCGGGGCGCGGTGTCGACCTCATCGTCTACGGCTCGCTGATCGTCCTGATCTCGCTGGCCTTGCCGCGGGGGTTGCTCAGCCTGTTTTCACGCCCGAAGAAGACGGGAGCCGCACGATGACCCCGCTCCTCGAAACCCGCGGTGTCTGGCAGCGGTTCGGCGGTCTCATCGCCAACAGCGACGTCTCGATCTCGGTCGGCCGCGGCGAGATCGTCGGCCTGATCGGCCCCAATGGCGCCGGCAAGTCGACACTGTTCAATCTCATCGCCGGCGTGCTGCCGCCGACGCAAGGCTCGATCTGGTTCGATGGCGAGGACGTCACCCGCATGCCGGCGGCCGTGCGCTGCCAGCGCGGGGTGGGGCGCACCTTCCAGGTCGTCAAGAGCTTCGAGACCATGACTGTCATCGACAATGTCATCGTCGGCGCGCTCGTGCGCAGCACCGTGATGCGCGAGGCCCGCCGCAAGGCGCGTGAGGTCTTGGAGTTCACCGGCCTTGCCGCGCGCGCCGACGTGCTCGCCAGCGACCTCGTGCCGGCCGAGAAGCGCCGCCTCGAAGTCGCGCGGGCGCTCGCAACCGAGCCGAAGCTGCTGCTGCTCGACGAGGTCCTCACCGGCCTGACGCCCACTGAGGCACAGACCGGCGTCGCGCTGGTGCGCAAGGTGCGCGATGCCGGCATCACCGTCTTGATGGTCGAGCATGTCATGGAGATCGTGATGCCTTTGGTCGATCGCGCTATCGTGCTCGACCTCGGCAAGGTGCTGGTCGAGGGCAAGCCCACCGAGGTGGTCCGCGATCCCAAGGTGATCAAGGCATATCTGGGAGATCGTCATGCTGTCGGTGCGTGAAGTCACGACCGCCTATCAGGGCCTGGTCGCGATCTCCGCGGTCAGCATCGAGGTCACCAAGGGCGAGATCGTCTGTGTCGCCGGTGCCAACGGGGCCGGCAAATCGACCCTGCTGAAGTCGATCGCCGGTGCCGAACGCCCGCGTTCGGGCAGCGTGACCTTCGACGGCAAGCTGCTCAACGGCATGGCGCAGCACCACATCACGGCGGCCGGCATCGCCTACGTGCCGGAGAACCGCCGCCTGTTTCCGCGTCTGTCGGTGCGCGACAATCTTCGCCTCGGCAGCTATCTCTATCGCGGCGAAGCCAACCGAGAGGGGCCGCTCGATCTCGTCTTCAACCTGTTTCCGCGCCTCTCCGAGCGCCTCGACCAGCGCGCCGAAACGCTGTCCGGCGGCGAGCAGCAGATGCTCGCGATCGGCCGCGCGCTGATGACGCGCCCGCGGCTCTTGATGCTGGACGAGCCCTCGCAGGGCATCATGCCGAAGCTGGTGGACGAAATCTTCCAGGCGGTGAAGCGCATCCGCGACGCCGGCATGACCGTGCTGATCGTCGAGCAGCGCATGGCCGAGTGTCTGGAGATCGCCGACCGCGCCTACATCCTGCAAACCGGCCGTGTGCTGATGCAGGGCCCGGCCGCGGAGATCAAGGGCAATCCCGACGTGAGGAAGGCGTATCTGGGGCTGTAGCTAGACTGCTGCCGCAATCGCAGCCGTCATTCTGAGGTGCGCGCTCTTCGCGCGCCTCGAAGGATGGGCGGCGAGCGCCTGTAGCGCATCCTTCGAGGCTTCACCTTGCGATGCGTTGCAACGCAAGGCTCGCACCTCAGGATGACGGCGGAGTATGTGGCCCATGCCCATGCTCCGGCAATGTCACCCCGAACACCTTGACCAGATCGTTCACCTGCTCCGGCGACAAGTACCGCGGGTTCATCCCGCGCAGCAGCAGGTACAGCTTCGCCGTTTCCTCCAGCTCCTCCGTCGCGAACACCGCGGCTTCCAGCGTGTCGCCGGCAACGACCGGGCCGTGATTGGCGAGCAGCACGGATGAATATTTCCCGGCGAGGCCCTTGATCGCGTCCGCGACCGCGGGATCGCCGGGGCGGTAATAGGGCACAAGCGCGGTGGCGCCGCATTTCATCAGATAATAGGCCGTCATCGGCGGCAGCGCGGCGCGCGGATCGATCTCGGGCAGCATCGACAGCGCGACCGAATGGGTGGAGTGCAGATGCACGATCGCGCGCGCGCTCCCGCGCGTGTCGTAGAGCGCATTGTGCAGCGGAACTTCCTTGGTCGGCGCATCGCCCGAGACCAGGCGCCCCTGCTGGTCCAGCCGTGACAGCCTGGCTGGGTCGAGGAAGCCAAGCGAGGCGTTGGTCGGCGTCACCAGCCAGCCGCCGCCGTCCAGCCTGACGCTGATATTGCCGGAGGAGCCCGGCGTCAGCCCGCGCTCGAACAGCGACCGTCCAAACCGGCAGATCTCCTCGCGCAGCCTTGTCTCGTTGCTCATAACAGTCATGCCCTCTTGTCCCACGCTTTGGCAGCGCGGCAAAGCCGTGATATCGGTTCGCCGAGCCGCCGCTAAGGCCGGCCATCCAGGAAACGTTCGCAAGGGTCAGTTGCATGTCCGCCTCTACGCCACAAAATCAGCGCATCGCCATCGTCGGACTCGGCTCGATGGGCTACGGCATGGCGGGCTCGCTGAAGCGCGCCGGTCATATCGTCATCGGTTGCGACGTTTCTGCCGACGCCGTGGCGCGCTTCGTGAAGGATGGCGGTGCGGGCGCCAGCACGCCGGCCGAGGCGGCCAAGGGCGCGGACATCGTCGTCAGCGTCGTCGTCAATGCGGCACAGACCGAGACGATCCTGTTCGGCAAGGACGGCGTTGCCGAGACCTTGCCGAAGGACGGCGTCTTCATCTCCTCCGCCACGATGGACCCCGACGTGGCGCGGCGCCTCGCCAAGCAGTTGGAGGCGACCGGCCGGCATTACCTGGACGCCCCGATCTCCGGCGGGGCGCAGCGCGCGGCGCAAGGCGAGCTGACGATCCTCGCCTCCGGCAGTCCTGCCGCGTTTGCCAAGGCGCGACCCGCACTCGATGCCATGGCCGCCAAGCTCTATGAGCTCGGCGATGCCGCAGGGCAGGGCGCCGCCTTCAAGATGATCAACCAGCTGCTCGCCGGCGTGCACATCGCCGCCGCCAGCGAAGCGATGGCGTTCGCGGCCAAGCAGGGCCTCGACATTCGCAAGGTGTACGAGGTGATCACGGCCTCAGCCGGCAATTCCTGGATGTTCGAGAACCGCATGCCGCACGTGCTCGACGGCGACTACACACCGCGAAGCGCGGTGGAGATCTTCGTCAAGGACCTCGGCATCATCCAGGACATGGCGCGTAGTGCCCGATTCCCGGTGCCGGTCTCCGCCGCCGCGCTCCAGATGTTCCTGATGACGTCGGCCGCCGGCATGGGCCGCGACGATGACGCATCGGTCGCGCGCATGTATGCGCAAGTCACTGGCGTCAAGCTGCCCGGCGGCAAGTAAGAGGATATCCAATGCCCCGTTTCGCCGCCAATCTCTCGATGATGTTCACCGAGGTGCCCTTCCTCGACCGCTTCGACGCCGCTGCGCAAGCCGGCTTCACCGCCGTCGAGTTCCTGTTCCCCTACGAGCATCCCGCCGAGGCCGTCGGCGAACGGCTCAAGCGCAACGGCCTGACCCAGGCGCTGTTCAACCTGCCGCCGGGCGACTGGAACGCCGGCGAGAAGGGCTTTGCGGCGCTGCCGGCGCGGTTCGCCGATCTCAAGGCGAGCCTGGAGACGGCGCTGCCTTACGCCAAGGCGACCGGCGTCAAGCGCCTGCATCTGATGGCCGGCATCGCCAACCGCGGCGAACGCGTCGCGATCGAGGCGTTCTACAAATCGGTGGCATGGGCCGCGGAATTCTTCGCGCCCCACGGCATCGACGTCGTGATCGAGCCGATCAATGCGCGCAACGTGCCCGGCTACTTCCTCAACGATTTCGGCTTCGCGCGTGACCTGATTCAGGAACTGCGGCTTCCGAACCTGAAGCTCCAGTTCGACATCTATCATTGCCAGATCATCCACGGCGACGTCACCATGCGCCTGCGCGAGATGATGCCGATCATCGGCCACATCCAGATCGCCAGCATCCCCTCGCGCAACGAGCCTGATGGCGAGGAGCTGAATTACCCATTCCTGTTCGAAGAGCTCGACCGGCTCGGCTATGCCGGCTTCGTCGGCTGCGAATACAATCCGCGCGGCAAGACCACCGACGGCCTCGCCTGGTTCAGGCCCTACGCCGGAGTGAAGCCGTGACCCTCGCATTGGGCTGCATCGCCGACGACTATACCGGCGCTTCCGATCTCGCCAACACGCTGACGCGCGCGGGCCTGCGCACCGTGCAGACCATCGGGGTGCCCTCGGATGATCTGGCGCTGCCCGAGGTCGATGCCGTCGTGGTGTCGCTGAAGAGCCGCTCGATCGAGGCGGGCCTTGCCGTGTCGCGTTCGCGCGCGGCGGAGAAATGGCTGCGCAGTCGCGGCGCACGCCATGTGCTGTTCAAGATCTGCTCGACCTTCGATTCCACCGACGCCGGCAATATCGGCCCGGTGATGGACGCGCTGCGTGCCGATTGCGGCGAAGGTGCCGTTCTGGTGACGCCGGCGTTCCCGGAGACCGGCCGCACCGTCTACCAGGGCAACCTCTTCGTCGGCGCCGTGCCGCTGAACGAGAGCCCGCTGAAAGATCATCCGCTCAATCCGATGCACGATTCCAACCTGGTGCGTGTGCTCGCGCGTCAGAGCCGGACGCAGATCGGTCTCGTCGACCTCGCCACCGTCGCACGCGGCGCCGATGCCGTGCGGGCGCGGCTGGCCGAGCTCGCGGGCAAGGGCATCGGTGCCGCCATCATCGACGCCGTGTTCGACCGCGACCTCGAAACCATCGGCCTCGTGGCCGCCGGACATCGCCTGTCGGTCGGTGCCTCCGGCATCGGCCTTGGGCTCGCGCGCGCGCTGGTATCGACGGGCAAGGTCAAGTCGGCTGCGGTGAGCAACGAAGCCGGCGCTGCCGTCGGCGGATCGGTGGCGTGTCTTGCCGGAAGCTGCTCGCAGGCCACGCTTCAGCAGATCGCGAATGCCGAGCGTGTCATGCCGGTGTTGCATCTCGACGTGGACCGTATTCTTACGGGTGCGGCCGAGGCGCAGCGTGCACTGGACTGGGCAAGGCCGCGACTGTCCGAAGGTCCGGTGCTGATCGCATCGAGCTCGACACCCGATCAAGTCGCCGCGCTTCAGGCGCGTCATGGTCGTGATGCGGCCGGGCATGCCATCGAGCAGACGATGGCCGACATTGCCGAAAGCCTTGTAAAATCAGGTGTCCGGCGTTTGGTCGTTGCCGGTGGCGAGACATCCGGCTCCGTGGTCGATCGGTTGAAAATTCCCGGCTTTCTCGTAGGAGTGGAAATTGCGGCGGGCGTTCCGGTGCTGCGTGCGGTCGGTGTCGAAGGCGAGATGCTGCTCGCGTTGAAGTCCGGCAACTTCGGCGGGCCGGAGTTTTTCTCGGATGCGCTTAGGCTCATGCGCTGAACGCAGAGCATCTTTAGTCCCCTGTTCATCTCTTTCGATTTCCGTACTCGTGCGGAGTCGTAGTTAGCATCTGTGCAGATGGTCTGTTGTCTGATGTCGGCGCTGCTCCCTTTTGATTGATTCGTAGAGTTCCCGACGCGCGCCCGCGCCAGCACAACGAGACCCGATTATGTTTGCCAAGCTCTCCATCCGCGCCAAGATCACCGGTGTCGTGGCGTTCCTTTTGATCGCGATGACCGGCATGGGCCTGCTCGCCGTCATGAAGATGCGGTCGATGAACGCCAATACCGTCGACATCACCACGAACTGGATGCCGAGCGTCAGGGTGATCGGAGACCTGCGCGCCGCCGTCATCACCTATCGGAACGTTGTGCGTCAGCACATGCTGGCCGATGCCCTGGAAGACAAGCTCGCGGTGGAGAAGACCGCGGCTACGGTGACCGAGGCGCTCGCCAAGACGCGCGGCAAGTACGAGCCGATGATTAGTTCTGCGGAGGAGCGGACACTCTACGGCCAGTGGTCCAAGCTCTGGGACGAGTACAAGAAGGGAACCGACGAGGTGATGGCCTTGTCGCGCAAGGAGGCCGGCAAGATCCCGCGCGAGGCGCAGGAGCTCAACTCCAAGACGGTCAACAAGATCGGGCTTCAGGCGGATGAGGTCCTGAACAAGGACATCGAGCTCAACACCAAGGGCGGCGAGCAGGCCGCGCAGGACGCAGCCGACAGCTACGCCAACGCCCTCATGCTGGTGTCGGTCATTCTCGGCCTCGCTGTCATGATCGGCATCGGCCTCAGCTTCTATCTCGTTCGCGACGTCTCCAGCGGCATCAATTCCATCACCGAGCCGATGCAGGCGCTGGGCCGGGGCGACCTTTCCGCCGAGGTTCCGCATCGCGGCGAGAAGACGGAGATCGGCGCCATGGCCGACGTGCTCCAGATCTTCAAGGAAGCGTTGATCGCCAAGAAGGCCGCGGACGAGGCTGCGGCCGCGGATGCCGAAGCCAAGATCGAGCGCGGCCGCCGCGTCGATAACATCACCCGCGAATTCGAAGCCATGATCGGCGAGATCGTCCAGACCGTGTCGTCGGCCTCGACCCAGCTGGAGGCTTCCGCCTCGACGCTGACGTCGACCGCCGACCGCTCCCAGCGGCTGGCGACCACCGTTGCCAGCGCTTCGGAGGAAGCCTCGACCAACGTGCAGTCGGTGGCCTCTGCCACCGAGGAGATGGCCTCGTCGGTCGGCGAGATCAGCCGTCAGGTGCAGGAATCGGCGCGGATGGCCGGCGATGCCGTCGGCCAGGCGCGCGCCACCACCGAGCGCGTCAGCGAGCTGTCGAAGGCAGCGGCCCGGATTGGCGATGTCGTCGAGCTGATCAACACCATTGCCGGTCAGACCAACCTGCTGGCGCTGAACGCGACCATCGAAGCCGCACGTGCCGGCGAAGCGGGCCGCGGTTTCGCCGTAGTGGCCTCCGAGGTGAAGGCGCTCGCCGAGCAGACCGCAAAGGCGACCGGCGAGATCGGCCAGCAGATCTCCGGCATCCAGGCTGCGACCAACGACTCGGTCGGCGCCATCAAGGAGATCTCCTCGACCATCGAGCGTCTGTCGGAAATCTCGTCGGCGATTGCCGCGGCGGTGGAAGAGCAGGGCGCGGCGACGCAGGAGATCGCCCGCAACGTGCAGCAGGCCGCGCAGGGCACGCAGCAGGTCTCCTCCAACATCACCGACGTGCAGCGCGGCGCGACAGAGACCGGCACGGCCTCCTCACAGGTGCTGTCGGCGGCGCAAATGCTGTCGAACGATTCGGGCCGGTTGAAGAACGAGGTCAGCAAGTTCCTGACCAACGTCCGCGCAGCCTGATCCTTTATCCGATTAAACGACGAGCGGCGCCGAAAGCGCCGCTCGTTTCGTTTCACGGTAACATGATGTCGCTTCCGAGTAGCAATCTTAGGGCGTCCGTAATGTTACGGGCGAGCCGTTTCACCGATGGTTAAATCGCATTTACGACAATCGAGGTGAGGGCGGCTCCGCGTTGGAGATGATCCCGATTGGAATAATCCATATTGCATTCCTTCGTTGGAGGCTCCAATGCGCAAGAATTTTCCGGTCACCGATGTCGAATATCCGGTCAGCGACGAGACGCTGATCGTTTCTCGGACCGACCTCAAGGGCAAGCTCAGCTACTTCAACGAGGACTTCATTGCTGCCGCCGGCTTCACCTCGGCGGAACTGATGGGCCAGCCGCACAACATCGTTCGTCACCCCGACATGCCGCCGGAGGCGTTCGACAACCTCTGGGACACGCTGAAGGCCGGCAAGCCGTGGCTTGGCGCAGTGAAGAACCGCCGCAAGAACGGCGACTTCTATTGGGTGCTGGCGACGGCCTCTCCGATCCGCGAGAATGGCCAGGTCAAGGGCTATACCTCGATCCGCACCAAATTGCCGTCCGACCAGCGCAAGCTCGCCGAAGAGGTTTACGCGGCAATCCGCGAGAAGAAGCCGCATAGCTATCGCATCGACGCCGGCATCATCCGCCGCCGCTCGTGGCGCGACCGCTTCAGCATCTTCACCGGCACGCTGAAGGCACGCCTCGTCACGACGATGGCACTCCAGGTGCTGTTCATGCTCGTACTCGGCATCGGCGGCGCGTTCGCCTCCGGCGGTTCGGCCAGCCTGATCCTGTCGGCGCTGGCCGTTGTCGGCGCAGCCGTCGTCGGTTTCGCCGGCCTTGCCACCTTGCGTGCGATCCAGGGGCCGATGCAGCAGCTCAACGACACTTTGCTCAACCTCGTGCAGGACAAGCTCGACAACCGCATCGTGATCGAGCGCGACGACGAGATCGGCGAGGCGCTGCGCAACCTGCAGACCGTGCAGACCATCGTTCGTTTCAGCCGCGACGAGGTGCAGGCGGTGCAGCGCCGCGCCGAGGCTCAGCGCAAAGCCGACATGACGAAGCTTGCGGACGGCTTCGAGGCCGCGATCGGTGAGATCGTCGAGACCGTGTCGTCGGCTGCAACCGAGCTCGAGGCGTCGGCCTCGACGCTGTCCTCGACCGCGGGTCGGGCGCAGGAATTGGCGACGGCGGTCGCAAGCGGCTCGGAAGCGGCGTCCAGCAACGTCCACTCGGTGGCGTCTGCCGCCGAGGAGATGTCGTCCTCGGTGCGCGAGATCGGCCGGCAGGTGCAGGACTCCACCCGGATCGCGAGCGAAGCGGTCAGCCAGGCGCACGCCACCACTGAACGCGTCAGCGAATTGTCGCGGGCGGCATCGCGGATTGGCGACGTCGTCGAACTCATCAACGCAATCGCCGGCCAGACCAATCTGCTGGCGCTCAATGCCACGATCGAGGCGGCACGTGCGGGCGAGGCCGGACGGGGCTTCGCCGTCGTGGCCTCCGAGGTCAAGGCCCTCGCCGAGCAGACGGCCAAGGCCACCGGCGAGATCGGCCAGCAGGTCGGCGGCATTCAGGCGGCGACGCAGGATTCGGTCAGCGCCATCGGCGAGATCAGCGGCACCATCGCGCGCTTGTCGGAGATCGCTTCGGCGATTGCGGCGGCCGTGGAGCAGCAGGGCGCTGCAACCCAGGAGATTGCCCGCAACGTTCAGCAGGCCGCTCAGGGCACCCAGCAGGTCTCGTCCAATGTCGGCGACGTCCAGCGTGGCGCCTCCGAAACCGGCTCGGCGTCTTCGCAGGTGCTGTCGGCGGCGCAGATGCTGTCCCGCGATTCCAACCGTCTCAAGCTCGAGGTCGGCAAGTTCCTGAATTCAGTCCGAGCGGCGTAGCGGTCATGCGCATAGCTGCGATGTCGATTCCGCAGTGCGGTAGCAGGGAAGTGAATGCAGGATAGTTCTGGTTATTAGCCTTTCAGGCGGTGCTCGGGTAAAGGAGGGAAGAGGATCCCCGTGGGGGCGGATCCCCTTCCTTACGAGACACGGATTTGCCTGGCGCATGATTGCACTGGTCCGTATTGCCCTGAGCCGGCCCTATACGTTCGTCGTGCTCGCGCTTCTGCTGCTGATCATCGGACCGCTCGCGGCGCTGCGGACCCCGACCGACATCTTCCCGGACATCCGCATTCCCGTCATCGGCGTGGTCTGGCAGTACACCGGCCTGCCACCGGACCAGATGTCGGGCCGCATCACCACGCCGTTCCAGCGTGCGCTGACGACGACGGTCAACGACATCGAGCACATCACCGCCAATTCCTACAATGGCTTTGGCATCATCAAGATCTTCTTCCAGCCCAACGTCGACATCCGCACCGCCAACGCGCAGGTCACCGCGATCTCGCAGACGCTGCTCAAGCAGATGCCGCCGGGCGCAACGCCGCCCTTGATCCTGAACTACTCCGCCTCCACCGTGCCGATCATCCAGGTGGCGCTGTCGGGAGACGGCCTGACCGAGCAGAACCTCGCCGATATCGGCATCAACCAGCTCCGCACGCCGCTGGTCACCGTGCCGGGCGCGGCGATCCCCTATCCGTTTGGCGGCAAGCAGCGCCAGGTCCAGATCGACCTCGATCCCACCGCGCTGCAGGCCCGCGGCCTGTCCGGCCAGGACGTCGCCAATGCGCTCGCGGCCCAGAACCTGATCACGCCGGTCGGCACCCAGAAAATCGGCCAGTTCGAGTACAATATCCAGCTCAACAACTCGCCGCTCCGGATCGACGAGCTCGGCAATTTGCCGATCAGGACCGTCAACGGTGCCATGGTCTATGTGCGCGACGTCGCCACCGTGCGCGACGGCAATCCGCCGCAGACCAACATCGTCCACGTCGACGGCAACCGTTCCGTGCTGATGATGGTGCTGAAGGCGGGCGCGACCTCGACGCTCGACATCATCGCCGGCATCAAGCAGAAGGTCATCGAGGTCAAGGACCAGCTGCCTGACGCGCTCAAGATCGGCTTCATCGGCGACCAGTCGGTGTTCGTCCGCGGTGCGATTCAAGGCGTCGCCTTCGAAGGCGTGATCGCGGCGCTGCTGACCAGCGTCATGATCCTCTTATTCCTCGGCAGCTGGCGCTCGACCATCATCATTGCGGTCTCGATCCCGCTCTCGGTGCTGGGCGCCATCATCATGCTGTCGGCGATCGGCGAGACGCTCAACATCATGACGCTCGGCGGTCTTGCACTGGCGGTCGGCATCCTCGTCGACGATGCCACGGTGACGATCGAGAACATCAACTATCATCTGGAGCAGGGCAAGCCGGTCGAGCAGTCGATTCTCGACGGCGCCAACCAGATCGTCACGCCGGCCTTCGTGTCGCTGCTCTGCATCTGCATCGTGTTCGTGCCGATGTTCTTCCTCTCCGGGGTGGCGCGCTTCCTGTTCGTGCCGATGGCGGAAGCCGTGATGTTTGCGATGATCTGGTCGTTCATCCTGTCGCGCACGCTGGTGCCGACTATGGCGAACTATCTGCTCAAGGCGCATGTCCACCATGACGGCGCGCCGCCGAAGTCGCGCAATCCGCTCGTCTGGTTCCAGCGCGGCTTCGAGGCGCGGTTCGAGCGCGTCCGCGGCTTCTATCACGGCTTTCTCGGCCTGGCGCTCGCCCACCGTGCGGTGTTCGTGATCGGCTTTCTCTGTATCGTGGGCGCGTCATTTGCACTGGTGCCGTTCCTGGGGCGCAATTTCTTTCCCGCGGTCGATGCCGGCAATATCCTGATGCATGTCCGCACCCAGGTCGGCACCCGCGTCGAGGAGGCCGCCAACCAGCTCGCCGACGTGCAGAAGGCCGTCCGCAAGCTGATCCCCGGCGAGATCGAGACCATGACCGACAACATCGGCATGCCGATCTCCGGCATCAACATGACCTACAACAACACCGGCGTGATCGGGCCGCAGGACGGCGACATCCAGATCAAGCTGAAGGAGGGCCACAAGCCGACGGAGGAGCATGTGCGCGTGCTGCGCGAGCAGTTGCCGCGGTTGTTCCCCGGCGTCAGCTTCGCGTTCCTCCCCGCGGACATCGTCAGCCAGATCCTGAATTTCGGCGCGCCGGCGCCGATCGACCTGCAGATCCGGGGTGCTAATCTCGCCGCCAACTTTGCTTATGCCAACAGCCTGCTCGCCAAGGTGCGCAAGATCCCCGGCGTCGCCGACGCGCGCATCCAGCAATCGCCGAACAACCCGACCTTCAACATCGATGTCGACCGCACCCGCGCGCAATATGTCGGCCTGACCGAGCGCGACGTCACCAACAGCCTCGTGGTCAATCTCGCTGGCTCCTCGCAGGTGGCGCCGACCTACTACCTCAACCCCGACAACGGCGTGTCCTATTCGATCGTGATGCAGACGCCGCAATACCAGATCGACTCGCTCAGCGCGTTGCAGACGCTGCCGATCACCGCGGCCGGCAACGCGCAGTCACCGATCCTCGGCGGCATCGCCGACATCAAGCGCTCGACCTCGAGTGCCGTGGTGTCACAATATGACATCCAGTCGATGGTGCAGATCTTTGCCACGACCTCGGGCCGCGATCTCGGCGCGGTGTCCAACGACATCCGCAAGGTGATCGCCGACACCGCCAAGGACGTGCCGAAGGGCTCCTCCGTGGTGCTGCTCGGCCAGGTGCAGACCATGAACAGCGCCTTCACCGGCCTCTTGTTCGGCCTGCTCGGTGCGGTCGTGCTGATCTACTTCCTGATCGTCGTGAACTTCCAGTCCTGGTCCGATCCGTTCGTGATCATCACGGCCTTGCCGGCCGCGCTCGCCGGCATCGTCTGGATGCTGTTCGCGACCGGGACCACGCTGTCGGTCCCCGCGCTCACCGGCGCCATCATGTGCATGGGCGTTGCCACCGCCAACAGCGTGCTCGTGATCTCCTTCGCCCGCGAGCGTTACGCCGAGCTCGGCGATCCCATCGCGGCTGCGCTCGAAGCCGGCTTCGTCCGGTTCCGCCCGGTCCTGATGACCGCGCTCGCCATGATCATCGGCATGACGCCGATGGCGCTGGGGCTGGGCGAGGGCGGCGAGCAGAACGCCCCGCTCGGTCGCGCCGTGATCGGCGGCCTGATCTTTGCAACGTTCGCCACGCTGGTATTCGTTCCCGTGGTGTTCAGCATGGTACACAAGAAACAAGGCGCCAAAGTCGCCGCCCTATTGGAGACCTCGCATGTCGCCCACTGACTCCGGCTCCCCGGTCTCGCACCGGAAACTGGGCATCTTCGGCGTGGTGGCGCTGATTGCGGCTGGCCTTGTCGTCGGCACCGGCATCCGCGCCCGCGAGGAGCAGGGCTCCAAGCTGAGGGAATGGACCGACGACCAGGCCATTCCGAGCGTTGCGGTGACGCAGCCGAGCGCCAAGGCGCTGAGCGCCACCATCGACCTGCCGGGCCGGCTGGAAGCCTATTACCGCGCGCCGATCTTCGCGCGCGTGTCCGGGTATCTGAAGAGCTGGAACGCTGACATCGGTGCTCGCGTCAAGGCCGGGCAGGTGATCGCCGAGATCGAGGCGCCCGATCTCGATCAGCAGCTGCTGCAGGCTAGAGCCGACCTCGCCAGCCAGCAGGCGAGCGCCAGGCTGTCGGAAGCGACGCTGAACCGGCGCAAGACGCTGGTCGCCTCCAACTTCGTCTCCGCGCAGGAGATCGACGAGCGCACCGCCGACCTCTCCAACAAGAACGCCGCCGTCAATTCGGGCAAGGCCAATGTCGAGCGGCTGGAAGCGCTGGCCGGCTACAAGAAGATCACCGCTCCGTTCGACGGCGTGGTGACGGCACGCGATACCGACGTCGGCGCGCTGATCAATGCCGGCGGCGGCTCGGGCCCGGCGATGTTCGTGATATCGGACATCACCAAGCTGCGCGTCTACGTCAACGTGCCCCAGAACTACGTGCCGGCGATCAAGATCGGCGCCAAGGCCACGATCACGCTGCCGGAATATCCCAACCGGAATTTCCAGGCGACGGTGGAGGCCTCCTCGCAGGCCGTCGACGTCGCCTCGGGCACCACGCGCATGCAGCTAGGGCTGGACAATTCGAATGGCGAGCTGATGCCCGGCGGCTACGCTAGCGTGAAGCTGAACCTGCAGCGCGACTCCGCGCCGCTCAGCATTCCCGCCAGCGCGCTGATCTTCAACGGCAACGGCCTGCGTGTCGCCACCGTCGGTGCCGATGACAAGGTGCTGTTCAAGCCGGTCACCATCGCGCGTGATCTCGGCCGTGAGATCGAGCTCGCTTCGGGCATCGCGCCCGACGATCGCGTCATCACCGCTCCACCGGACGGGCTGTCGGACGGCGATCAGGTCCGCGTCGTCGGTGCCGGCGCCAAGGGCAAGCCGACAACCGCGTCGGAGAAGCAGCCGCCGAAGAGCTAGGGCAGTGTCGTGCCTCGGACGCAGGTCTCCTAGGGTGGGCAAAGGCGCTTTTGCGCCGTGCCCACCAATCTATCCGGATCGCATGCTGATCGTGGGACGCTTCGCTTTGCCCACCTATGAAACCTTCCACTCCGGCACGCTATCCGTCGCCATCTTGATCTCGCCGAGCGAGCCCACCGGCGTGTGATCCATGTTCAGCAGATGTGCCAGCGTCGCGCTGTCGCTCGCCGGGATGCGCGCCAGCGTGCGCCGGTCATCCGCTGTCCGCAGCATCACCACGCCATGCTCGACATCGCCGCCGCGGCCGTAGAGCACCGTAAAGCTCTCGACCTTGCCCTTGCCTGAGGCCTCGTTAACGAACTCCGGCACGGCGCGCTTGTTGCGGTCGGCCTCGCCTTGCACGCTCGTCTCCTGCGCCAGCGCCGCGCGCAGCTGCGCCTTCGCCACCACCAGCGCGTGATGCTTGGTGACGAAGCCGCCCTGGCCGTAAAGCAGGCCGAGCCTGGCGCCGCGGCGCACACGCCGCACCATCGCACAGGCCGCATGCGTCATGTAGGTATTGAGCGGCGCGCCGAAGAAGGTGAGGCCGCCGGTCACGGTCGGCTGCACGTCGGCGCCGAGACCGAGTGTCCGTCGCGCCATCTTGGGCACGCAGGGGAAGCAGCTGTAGAGCTCGATCGCATCGAACTTCTGGCCGCCACCGGCAAGATCCATCACCGCTTTCAGCACCGCGTTCTGCGGATGGCTCTCATAGAACTGATCGCGCAACAGATAGTCGCGCGGCTCCTCGGCCGAGGCGCCGCCGAGCGGATAGACCAGTCTGTCCTCGGCGATGCCGAGCGCGCGCGCCTTGGCAAGGCTGGTCAGCAGCAGGGCGCCGCCCATGTTGACGCTGGGATTGGCGACCATGAGCTTGTTGTAGGGCCAGGCGATCAGGCGATTGTCTGCGGTCGGAGTCGTGATCTCCTCCGGCGGATAGCGCCGCTTCAGCCAGGCATTGGGATTCTGAGCGGCAGCCTCCGAATAGCGCGACCACAGCGTGCCTGACTCCGCCATGGCCTCGCGCGGCGTCTGGCCCCAATGCGCGGAGGAGGCGGCCTCGTAGAACGGATAGACCGTGACGGGCCGGAACACGCCGAGCGTCACCGCCAAGGACTTTTGGAACGCCGCGCCGCGCTTGGGCTCCTCGACGTCATGCGCGAACGGTGTCCATGGCAGCTTGACGCCGGCACGCTCGGCCTTGGTCGCGGTCGACTGCGCTTCCGCGCCGCAGACGGCCGCGACCGTGCATTCGCCGCGCGCGATGCGCTTGGCCGCCTCGTGGATGTAACGGATCGGGCTTTCGCCGCCGACCGGGCCGTAATAGCAATGCGCCGGCGTAACCCCGAGCCGCCGCGCCAGCAGCTGCTCCGGATCGCGATAGCGCCAGCTTAGGAAGTTGACGACGTCGAGCGACTGCACCTCACCAAGGAGTTTCGCACCGGCGTCCGCCTCGGCGCGTTGCAGTGCTTGCTCCAGGAGATCGAGCGGCTCGAGGCCTGCGGTGATCTCCTTGGGACGGTCAACGATCTCGCCGACGCCGACGATGACGGGGATGCGGTCTTCGGGGGTATAGCTCATTTCTTCTTGCTTCACGTTTCAGATTTCGGGCACGCCGTCGTCCTTCGAAGGCCGCTGAAGAGGCGGCCACCTCAGGATGACGGCTACGGTTACGGCGTCATCCTGAGGTGCTCTTCAAGCGGCGATCGCGCCGCTTGAAGAGCCTCGAAGGATGGGCCACGAGCAATTATTCCGCCACCAGCGCATTCATGTGCTCGACGGCTTCGGCAAAATCTTCCTTGAATTCCTGCACCACCGCGCCCGCCGACTTCACGCTGTCGATCAGGCCGACGCCCTGGCCGACGAAATAGCTGACGAGATCGCGCGCCTTGGCGTTGCCGCTCGCGGCGGCACGGTCGATCGCGTTGAAGGCGTCACGGCTGATGATGCTCTGCAGCGGCATCGGCAGTGCGCCGGGGCTTTCCGGCGCGCGGTCCCAGGCGTCGGTCCAGACCGAGCGGAGCTGCCGCGCCGGCTTGCCGGTGCGGCCCTTCGAGCGCACCGCGTCGCGCGAGGACGCCGCGATCATCTTCTCGCGAAAGATCTCCGTGGTCTCGGCTTCCACCGTCGCAAGCCACACCGAGCCGGTCCAGGCGCCGGCCGCGCCCATCGCCATGCAGGCCGCCATCTGCCGACCCGTCATGATGCCGCCGGCCGCCAGCACCGGCACGTCGCGGATCTTCTTGATCGCCTTGATCACCTCCGGCACCAGCACCATGGTCGAGACCTCGCCGCAATGGCCGCCGGCCTCGGTGCCCTGCACCACGAGGATGTCGACGCCGGCGGCGATCTGGCGCAGGGCGTGCTCCTTGGCGCCGACCAGGGCGGCGACCGGCACGCCGTGCTTCTTGCCCATCTCGATCATCGCCTTCGGCGGCACGCCCAGCGCATTGGCGATCAGCCGGATCGGATGATTGAACGAGACTTCAAGCAGCTCCAACGCTGTTTTTCCGTCGAACGGCTGGGGTTGATCAGCTGCGACCTCGGTGGTCTTCAGCTCGATGTCGTACTTCTTTAGAAGGTCACGCGTATAGGTGCGGTGCTCCCGCGGCACGCGCGCCTCTAAGCTCTTCCAGGTGACGTCTTTCTCGCCTGCCGTCGAGATGTTCTCGGGGATCAGCACGTCGATGCCGTAGGGTTTGCCGTCGACGTGATCGTCGATCCATTTCAGCTCGCGCTCGAGCGTGTCGGGCGTGTGCACGGTGGCACCCAGCACACCGAAGCCGCCGGCGCGGCTGACGGCAGCGACGACATCGCGGCAATGGCTGAAGGCTAGCAGCGGGAACTCGATTCCCAGCATGTCGCAGATCGGCGATTTCATGGCTCTCTCCCGGCGGCAACCTTCGCGTCGCTGTTGTTGTCTTGCCTGCGAAGGCGCCTCGACGCTAGCCCATCATTGCAGTCGATGCCACGCCGGATTCGGCGGTGCATCTTGCGTGCAGGCGCCGCGCGGCGCACGGGCCATTCCGCTTCACAAAATATGCAGATCAGAGCCCGCCGATTTACCTCTTGCGCTTTGGCAAGGTCGAGAGAATGCTGGCCGACAACAACAGAAAACAATCAGGGAGCGCCAACCAATGTCGCCAGTGCAGCCAAGTCCGGCTCAGGTCGAGGAAGCCTACGATGTGGTCGTCGTCGGCGCAGGCTTTGCCGGCATGTACATGCTGCATCGCCTGCGTGGGCTGGGCTTCTCGGCGCGCGTCTACGAGCAGGGCGGCGGTGTCGGCGGCACCTGGTACTGGAATCGCTATCCCGGTGCGCGCTGCGACGTCGAGAGCATGCAATATTCCTATTCGTTCTCGGAGGAGCTCCAGCAGGAATGGGACTGGAGCGAGCGCTACGCGCCGCAAGCAGAGATCTTGAAATACGCCAACCACGTCGCCGATCGCTTTGATCTGCGCCGCGACATCCAGTTCGACACCCGCGTGGAGCGCGCAATGTTCGACGAGCGTGCGAAGCGCTGGCGCGTGACGGTCTCCGGCGGCGACACCGTCCAAGCGCAGTTCGTCGTGCTCGCAACGGGATGTCTGTCGAATGCGCGCAAGCCCGGCATCAAGGGCCTCGAAAGCTTCGAGGGTCCTGTCTATCACACCGGCAGCTGGCCGCACGAAGAGGTCGACTTCACGGGCTTGCGCGTCGGCCTGATCGGTACGGGATCGTCAGGCATCCAGTCGGCACCGATCATCGCCGAGCAGGCGAAACATCTCACGGTGTTTCAGCGCACAGCAAACTTCTCGATTCCCGCGCGCAATGCCGCGTTGAGCGACGAGGAGCGCGATGCGTTCCGCAGGAAGTACCCGGAGATCCGCCGCTTCGCCCGCGAGGTCGCGCGCAACGGCATCTACGCCGAGCAGCCGGATCGTGGCGCGCTCGAGGACACAGACGATGTCAGGCGTGACAAATACGAGAAGCGCTGGGCGCGCGGCGGGCTCACCTTCATGTACGCCTACAACAACCTCGGCCTCGACCGCACGGCCAACGACACCGCTGCAGACTTCGTGCGCGGCAAGATCGCCGAGATCGTGAAGGACCCCGAGACCGCAAAGCTGCTCCAGCCGAGCAGCCATCCGATCGGCACCAAGCGCATCTGCATCGACACCGATTATTTCGCGACCTTCAACCGGCCGAATGTCTCGCTGGTCGACATCAAAGCCAATCCGATTCAAGAGATCACCGCGAACGCCGTGCGCGTTGCGGGGAAGGACCACGAGGTCGACGCGCTGGTGCTGGCGACCGGCTTCGACGCCATGACCGGATCGGTCGCGAAGATCGATATTGCCGGCCGCAATGGGCAGACGCTGAACCGGAAATGGGCGGAGGGGCCGAAGACCTATCTCGGCCTGATGAGCGCCGGCTTTCCGAACCTCTTCATCATCACTGGTCCGGGTAGCCCGTCGGTGCTGTCCAACATGATCGTGTCGATCGAGCAGCATGTGGACTGGATCGCCGATTGCCTCGTCCACATGCGCAAGCAGGGCCTTGCGACCATGGAAGCGGGCAGGGAGGCCGAGGACAAATGGGTCGCCCATGTCAACGAAGTCGCCCACGGCACGCTCTATCCGCAGGCCAATTCCTGGTACATGGGCGCCAACATCCCCGGCAAGCCGCGCATCTTCATGCCCTATATCGGCGGCGTCGGCGTCTACCGCCGGATCTGCGACGAGGTCGCGGCGAAGGGGTATGAGGGGTTTGCGATGGAGCCGGCGGAGCAGGGGATGGCGGCGGCGTCCTAGGGTGACGCCGTCATTCTGGGGCTCGCGTCAGCGAGAACCCGGATCCATTTTGCCGAGCATTGCTGCGGCCCGATCGATTCGGGGCTCGCCCTCCGGACGCCGGTCGAGGGGGCCGCCATGACGAAACGGCGAGCTGCCCCGCCCGGAAATGCATTCGCCGCCCTTGTCATCGGCCATCCCGGGTCTAATTAATGCAGGCGCATCTTTCTCCCGGAGCCCCCGCATGACCGACACCCCCGCCTACGTGCCGCCGAAAGTCTGGACCTGGAACAAGGAGAATGGCGGGCAGTTCGCCAGTATCAACCGGCCGATTGCCGGCCCCACCCACGACAAGGAGCTCCCGGTCGGCAAGCATCCGCTTCAGCTCTATTCGCTGGCGACGCCGAACGGGGTGAAGGTCACGGTGATGCTGGAGGAGCTTCTGGCGCTCGGTCACAAGGGGGCGGAATATGACGCTTGGCTGATCAAGATCGGTAACGGCGACCAGTTCGGCAGCGGCTTCGTCGACATCAACCCGAACTCGAAAATCCCGGCGCTGATGGACCGCTCCGGACCTGAGCCGATCCGGGTGTTCGAATCCGGCTCGATCCTGTTCTACCTCGCCGAGAAGTTCGGCGCCTTCCTACCGAAGGACATCAAGACCCGCACCGAGGCGATGTCCTGGCTGTTCTGGCAGATGGGCAGCGCCCCCTATCTTGGCGGCGGCTTCGGCCACTTCTACGCCTACGCGCCGTTCAAGATCGAATACGCCATCGACCGCTTCGCGATGGAGACCAAGCGCCAGCTCGATGTGCTCGACCGGCGCCTTGCCGACAACGAGTATCTTGCGGGCAAGGAATATACGATCGCCGACATGGCGGTGTGGCCCTGGTACGGCGCGCTCGCCAAGGGGCTGGTCTACGGCGCCGGCGAATTCCTCTCGGTGCAGGACTACAAGAACGTGCAGCGCTGGACCGACCAGATCGCGCAGCGCCCCGCCGTGAAGCGCGGCCGCATGGTCAACCGCATCTCCGGCGATCCCGCCAGCCAGCTCCACGAGCGTCACGACGCGAGTGATTTCGAAACGAAGACCCAGGACAAGGTCGCGCCTGCGGCGTAGGGCGCTTTCTTCACTTCTCCCCGCTTGCGGCAGGGCAATCGCATATGGGAGTGATATCGCCTGTGGCCATCCTTCGAGACGCCCGCCGTTGGCGGGCCCTCAGGATGAGGACCGAGTGCGTTTCGCTGGTTTCAACGGGGTCCGATGCCACTTAGCCTCATCCTGAGGAGACCGCGAAGCGGTCGTCTCGAAGGACGAGGCGCGCGCTCAGCTCGCGCAAAGAGTCATATGCGATTGTCCTACTGCTTGCGGGGAGAGGTCGAATGCGATCGCAGATCGAATTCGGATGAGCAGGTACAGGTCTCACTGCGATCTCAGTCTCGCAGGGTGGGCAAAGCGAAGCGCGCCCACCAATCGGCTTGATGCGCAAGAAAGACGTGGGCACGGCGCTGCGCGCCTTTGCCCACCCTTGTATTAGCGCGCCGGGTTAGGATGGTCATGTTCCGTGAGGAATGGCCCAGCCTGGGTGGCCGCCCAAGCTGGGCCGCCGATCGATCGGATCGATGCCCACCGAAGCCTTTAGGGCTGCGTTTCGTAGCAAGATCGCGGTCGGCACTTCATCGGGACCCGCATGGTTGAACGAACTTCAGGTTCGCATAACAAGGGAGGGTCGAGGAAGGTGGCCAAGCGTATCACGATCTGTGCCGGGATCGATACCGGCAAAGAGAAGCTCGACGTGGCAGTCGATGGCGCCACCGAGCAGTTGCGGGTCGATAACACGGCAAGAGGCCACCAGGCGCTGGTGGAGTGGTTGAAGTGCCGCAAGGTGAAGAGAGTCGGGATCGAGGCAAGTGGAGGCTACGAGCAGGCGGTCGTCGCCGAGCTGCGGCGCAAGCGGTTCGTCGTCATCTTGTTTCAGCCAAAGCAGGTCCGCGCCTATGGCACGTTTCATCTGCTGCTGGCCAAGAACGACAAGATCGACGCGGCGCTGATTGCGATGTGCACTGCCGCGGTCAAGACGATCCATCCTGCACCAGATCCGCGGCTGCAGCCCTTTGCCGAGCATCTGACCATGATCGACCAGATCACAGAAGACATCGCAAGACTGAAGAACCGGCTTGAGAGTTGCCGCGACAAGCGGATTCAAGGGGTTTGGAAGGTGCAGATCGCGCTCCTAGCCAAGTCCAAACGAGCCGAGTTCAAGGCGCTTCTGGCGGCGATCCGCACCCACTCCGATCTCGCCGCACGGCTCGATCTGATCTACAGCGTCGCCGGCTGCGGCCTGCCGACTGCGGCTGCCGTCCTGATCAGAATGCCCGAGATCGGCAACATCACGCGCGAACGAGCCTCAGCTCTCAGTGGACTGGCACCTTACGACGACGATAGTGGCAAACGCTCCGGTGCCCGTCACATCGAAGGTGGCCGTGAGCGCTTGCGTTGGGCGCTCTACAACGCGGCTCTTCCGGCATCATCCCGCTGGAACCCGCAGATCAAGGCTCTCTATGGTCGGCTGATCGCCGCCGGCAAACCTCATAAATGTGCGCTGGTCGCCTGCGCCAGAAAGCTGCTCGTCACGATCAACGCCGTCGTCGCCCGCGGAACTCCCTGGGTGGCCCAGGTGCCTCAACTCGCCAAGCTGCCCGCCGCCTGACCGCGTTTCTTTGTTCGATCAGGCGACCGTTTCTTCGTCCCGACCTGCCGCCACAACGACGCCGCGCGCGGCGGCCGTCAAGGCTGGCCGTCGCTCTGCTCTCGCCTAGCACCCGCTGCCGCTAGGCCACGCCTTGACGGTCGCAAGCGCGGCGTCATGCTCAAGGCAATCGGGCGCTTTAATGGTTGCTACGATTTCTTAACGCCTTCCGCCGCCGGAAACACCACGCGGTCACCGGTGCGGCAGTAGCGGTCGGCGAACATGCGGCCGATCGGGTGATAACGATCCATATGCACCCGCATCGCCGTGTCGTCCCACAGCTCGTCGCGGATGTGGAAGTGGAGGCCTTCGCCCATGATCAGCCGGCGATCGTCGTTGACGTCGATCAACTTCCAGAGCTTGCACTCCATCGCCCAAGGCGTGTCGGCGAGCCGCGGCACTGCGACCTTCGTCGAGGGCGCAAGCTTGAGGCCGAGATAGTCGGGCTCGCCGATGTCAGGCGGAAAATCGCCGCTGCTCTCGTGCATGGCCCGCGCCAGCGGTTCGTCGGCAAGGTTGACCACGAACTCACCGGTGCGCTGGATGTTGAGATAGGTGTCCTTGTCCTCGCCATTCGGTTTGCGGTTGGCCGCGAACATGCAGAGCGGCGGATCCTCGCAAAAGGCGTTGAAGAAGCTGAACGGGGCGGCGTTGACCACGCCGGTCGGTCCGACTGTCGTCACCCACGCGATCGGTCGCGGCAGGATGAAGGAGGTCAGCACCTTGTAGCGCTCGCGTGGCGTCAGCTCGCTGGCGGCATAGTCCATGGTGGCTCCTTGCCAAGTCGTCATTGCCGGGCTTGCCCCGGAAATCCATCAATCCCGAAGAAATGTTCCCTTCGATGGATGCGCGGGTCGAGCCCGCGCATGACGAGGAGAGGTCACGCCATGCTCAGCTCGTGCCGTCCCACCACCATCCAGTGCACCTCGTCCGGACCGTCGGCGAAGCGCAGGTGGCGGACGTCCTGATACATCTCGGCGAGCGGGGTCCAGTGCGAGATGCCGGTGGCGCCGTGCATCTGGATGGCCTGGTCGATGATCTTGCAGGCGCGTTCCGGCACCATGGCCTTGACCATGGAGACCCAGACACGGGCCTCCTTGTTGCCGAGCACGTCCATCGCCTTGGCCGCCTTCAGTACCATCAGCCGCATCGCCTCGATCTCGCAGCGGGCCTGCGCGATGATCTGCATGTTGCCGCCGAGATGGGCGATCTTCTTGCCAAAGGCTTCTCGGGTGAGGCCGCGCTGCACCATCAGGTCGAGCGCCTTCTCGGCCTTGCCGATGGTGCGCATGCAGTGATGGATGCGGCCGGGGCCGAGGCGGAGCTGCGAAATCTCGAAGCCGCGGCCTTCGCCGAGCAGCATGTTCTCCTTCGGCACGCGCACATTGTTGAAGCGCATGTGCATATGGCCGCGCGGGGCGTGGTCCTGGCCGAAGACGTACATGGGCCCCAGCACCTCGACGCCGGGCGTGTCGCGCGGCACCAGGATCTGCGACTGCTGCTTGCTCGGCGCCGCGTCCGGATTGGTCTTCACCATCACGATGAGGATTTTGCAGCGGGGATCGCCGAGACCGGAGATGTAGTACTTCTCGCCGTTGATGACCCATTCGTCGCCGACCAGCTTTGCGGTCGTCGATATATTCTTGGCGTCGGAGGAGGCGACGTTCGGCTCCGTCATGACGTAGGCCGAGCGGATCTCGCCGTTAAGCAGCGGCTTCAGCCACTTCTCTTTCTGCTCCTTGGTGCCGACGCGCTCCAGCACCTCCATGTTGCCGGTGTCCGGCGCCGAGCAGTTCATGGTTTCCGACGCCAGCGGGCTCTTGCCGAGTTCGGCCGCGATATAGGCGTAGTCGAGGTTCTTCAGGCCCTGGCCGGTCTCGTCATCGGGCAGGAAGAAGTTCCAGAGGCCTTCCTGCTTGGCCTTGTTCTTGGCCTTCTCCAGCACCTCGAGCTGCTTCGGCGTGAAGCTCCAGCGATCTTCCTTGCCTTCGCCGGCCTTGGCGAACTCGATCGACATCGGCTCGACGGGGTCGCGGATGAACTTCTTGACGTGATCGTAGAGCGGCCGGACCTGGTCCGACATCCGCAAGTCGTTGAGCTCGTCGCCGGGATTGAGGGTGTAGTTGGTGGTGCGGGGAATGTAGGTGTGTTTTGTCATTGTTCCTCCCGGAGACGCTGAGATTGTTCTGGGGATGAGAATAGTCGCAGCGCGGCCAAAGTGCGAGCGCGCATTTTCTCGCGTGGGCCATGCCACGCGATGGAATATCGCGAGAGCGTTTGAAATGTTGTTTGAATGGAGGGAGAGGAAAACTCCGTCCAGCTGTCGTTCTCAGCTTGCGCCTCACTCTCCGCTGTCATCGCCCGACTTGATCGGGCGATCCAGTATTCCAGAGACCGGAGTGATTGGGCCGAGAAGTCGCGGCGTACTGGATGGCCCGGTCAAGCCGGGGCATGACGGTTGTGGTTGCGGCTAAATCAGCTCGCCATCCGATGCATCGCGCAGATCTTGTTGCCGTCGAGGTCGCGCAGATAGGCCAGATACAGCTTGCCGCCCGGGCCCTGACGCACGCCGGGTGGATCCTCGATCGACTTCCCGCCAGCCGCGATGCCCGCCGCGTGCCATGCATCAACCTGCTCCGGAGAATTGGCTGCAAAGCCGATCGTGCCGCCATTCGCGCAGGTCGCCGGCTCGCCGTTGATCGGCTTCGACACCGAGAACACACCGGTCTTGGTGATGTAAAAGATGCGATGACCGTCGACCCTGGCCGGCCGAACCTCGAGCGTGCTCAGCAGATTGTCGTAGAACGTCTTGGCCTTGTCGAGATCGTTGGTGCCGATCATGATGTGCGAGAACATTTGCCCATTCCCTTCTGCGCTGACAAAACGAGAAGCCGTAGGGTAGGCAAAGCGCAGCGTGCCCACCACGACATTCGAAAAAAGCTCATGGTGGGCACGGCGCAAAGGCGCCTTTGCCCATCCTACGAAGTCTCAGAACGCCGTATAGCCGCCGTCGATCACGAAGGTATCCGCGGTGTGATACGACGACGCTTTGCTCATCAGATACACCGCGATGCCGCCGAAATCGCTCGCTTCGCCGAAGCGGCGCTGCGGAATGCGCGGCATCACGTTGGCGACGAACTTCTCGTTGCCCATCAGGCCCGCGGTCATGTCGCTCTTGATCCAGCCGGGCAGGATCGCATTCGCGGTGACGCCGTGCCGGGCAAGCTCGACACCGAGCGCACGCACCAGCGCGTTGATCGCAGCCTTGGTCGCCGCATAATGCTCGTTGCGCGCGGTGCCGAAGATCGAGGCGAGGCTCGAGGTCGCGACCAGCCGGCCGAAGGGATCGCCGGCATTGGCGCGCTCGGTCATGTGCTTGGCCGCAGCCTGGAAGGCGTGGAACACGCCGTCCAGATTGGTCGCGAACATCGTGCGCCATTCCTCTTCGGTGCGCTCGATGAAGGAGCGCCGGCCGCCGCCGCCGATGCCGGCATTGGCGAAGCAGCCGTCGACCCGGCCAAAAGTATCGAGCGTCGCCTTCATCGCGGCATTGACCGAGGCCGCATCGGTGACGTCGACGACGCGGGTGTCGACCTTGCCTGAGAGCCCCGCCATGCTCGCGGCCGCAGCCTTGTTCTTGTCGGGATTGCGGCCCCAGATCGAGACGTTGCAGCCCTGGCCGGCGAGCGCCTGCGCGATGCCGAGACCGATGCCGCCATTGCCACCGGTGATCACGGCGACGCGGCCGGAGAGGTCGAAAAGGTTCATGGCGCGTTTCCCTTTTTTGCGAGAAATCCTGGCATGCGGCGCATCAGCCGCTGCGCGCAAGATTGCTTGCTATGCTCTGATCACCATGGACAAGACCGCGCCAAAAATCAAATATGCGCCCCGGCAAAACGAATTCCGGTCTGCGAAACTGACGCAGGCGCAACTGACGAGGAAACCATGCAGTTCAAACACGTCACGCTCGACTTCGATGGCTCGGTCGCGATCCTCAGGCTCGACCATCAGGAGGTGATGAACGCGGTCTCCGTGGACATGCTGGGTGGCCTTGCCGAGGCGCTCGATACGATCGAGGAGAAAAAGGACGAGGTGCGCTGCGTGGTGCTGACCGGCGCGGGCCGCGCCTTCTGCACCGGCGCCAATCTGCAAGGGCGCAACAACCAGTCGAAGAAGACCAAGGCCGGCCTGACGCTGGAGACCGGTTTTCATCCCTTCCTGCGCCGCATCCGCAACCTGCATTGCCCCATCATCACCGCGGTCAACGGCCCCGCTGCCGGTGCCGGCATGAGCTTCGCGCTGCTCGGCGACATGATCTTGTGCGCGCGCTCGTCCTATTTCCTGCAGGCTTTCCGCCGCATCGGGCTCGTGCCGGATTGCGGCTCGACCTGGCTCTTGCCGCGCCTCGTCGGCCGGGCGCGCTCGATCGAATTGTCGCTGATGGGCGAGCGGCTGCCGGCCGAAAAGGCGTTGGAATGGGGCCTCGTCAACCGCGTCTATGACGACGGCGTGCTGATGGAGGAGGCGATGAAGCTCGCCCGCGATCTCGCCGGCGGGCCGACGGTGGCGCTGTCGCTGATCCGCAAGCTCTATTGGGACAGCCCCGAAAACTCCTTCGAGGATCAGCTCAATCTCGAATTCCAGTGCCAGCTCCGCGCCGGCGACACCCAGGATTTCCGCGAGGGCGTCGGTGCGTTCCTGGAGAAGCGGCCCGCGCAGTTCAAAGGCAAATGATTGAGGCCGAACTCTCCCGCAGCGCTCAGCGCTGGTGCAAGGGCGCGACCGGCGCGACCTCTGCGGCAAAGCTCTCCGGCGGGGCCAGCCAGGAAACCTGGCGCTTCGATATCGTGCATCCGGACGGAGTGATCGGCGCGATTCTGCGCCGCTCGCCGAAGGGCTATGGCGCGGCACCGACGCGCGCGGCGGGCCTCGCCGCTGAAGCGCAGCTGATGCAGCTCGCCTTCGAGGCCGGCGTGCCATCGCCACGCGTGATGCATGTGCTCGTCCCGGAGGACGACCTCGGCACCGGTTTCATCATGCAAAGGGTCGAGGGCGAGACCATCGCGCGCAAGATTCTTCGCGATGAGCAGTACGCGGCGGCGCGCCCCATTCTGGCGCGGCAGATCGGCGGCATTCTCGCCGGCCTGCATCGGCTGCCAAGGGACAAGCTGCCGGAGCTGCGCATCCGCGGCGCGACGCAAGAGATTTCCGAATTCGATCGCGACTATCGCAGCCTGAACTGGCCCAAGCCGGTGTTCGAGCTGGCGCTGCGCTGGCTGCGCGACCACGATCCGGGCCCGTCGGCCGAGACCACGCTGGTGCATGGCGATTTCCGCAACGGCAATCTCATCATCGGCGCCGACGGCGTGCGCGCGGTGCTGGACTGGGAGCTCGCCCATCTCGGCGACCCCATGGAGGATCTCGGCTGGGTCTGCGTCAACTCCTGGCGCTTCGGCGAGATCGACAAGCCCGTCGGCGGCTTCGGCTCGCGCGAGGAGCTGTTCGCAGGCTATGAGGCCGCCGGCCGCAAGGTCGACCCCGAACGCGTCAAATTCTGGGAAGTGATGGGCACCTTGCGCTGGGGCATCATGTGCGGCGGCATGATGCAGCGGTTCCGCGAAGGGCCGGATCATTCCATGGAGCGCGCCATGATCGGCCGCCGCGCCAGCGAGACCGAGATCGATCTGTTGCGGCTGCTGGCGCCGCGCGGGAGCTGACACATGCAGGACGAGCCGACCCCGATCGAGCTGACCAAGGCAGTCGCCGATTTCCTCCGCAACGACATCACGCCGCTGATCTCCGGCCACCAGGCCTTCAAGCTGCGCGTCGCCATCAACATCCTCGATCTCGTCACGCGGCAGCTGACGCAGGAGGAGGGGAGTAATGCGAGGGAGGTGGAGCGGTTGCGCGGGCTGCTCGGCATCGACGGCTCGGTGACGGAGCTTAACCGCGCGCTGGCGGAGCGCATCGCCAAGGGTGAGGCCGATCTAACAACGCCGGGCCTCGCCGAGCATCTATGGGCCACCACGATGGACAAGCTGGCGGTCGATCAACCGAACTACGCCTCGTACAAGCGCGAGCTTGGGCGAGGCGGGTAAGGCGCAATACTCTCTCTGCCGTCATTCCGGGACGTCGCGTAGCGACGAACCCGGAAGCGCGGTCACTTCCCCACCCATTGCGGCGGCCGCTTCTCCGAGAACGCTTTCGGGCCCTCGATATAGTCCTGCGAGGCCACCATCGCCTTCACCGCCGGATACTCCCGCTGCTCCGCGATCGCCTGCTCCAGCGAGACGCCGAGGCCCTTCTGGATCGCCTGTTTCGAGGCGCGGATCGACATCGGCGAGTTCTTGCTGATCATCTCCGCCCAGCGCAGCGCGGCTGCAAGCGCCTCGCCCTGTGGCACGACCTCGTTGACGAAGCCAAGCTCAAGACCTTCCTTGGCACTGACATGGCGCGCGGTGAGGATCATGCCCATGGCGCGCTTGAGCCCAATCTGACGCGGCAGCCTGTGCAGGCCGCCGGCCAGTGCGGCGAGGCCGACCCGCGGCTCGGGCAAGGCGAAGGTCGCGTTCTCCGAGGCGATGATGAGGTCGCAGGCCAGCGCGATCTCGAAGCCACCGCCCATGGCGACGCCGTTCACGGCGGCGATGATCGGCTTGTCGCAGTCGAAACGCGAGGTGAGGCCGGCGAAGCCGCCCTTGTCCCAGCCGCGCTTTCCCCCCGCAGCCTGCCATTTCAGATCATTGCCGGCGCAGAACGCCTTGTCGCCGGCGCCGGTGACGACCGCAATCCACTGCGCAGGGTCCGCGGAGAAATCGTCGAACACTTTCTGCAATTCGAAATGCGCATCGGTGTGCAGCGCGTTGTAGACCTCGGGTCGCGACAGCGTGACGATCGTGATCGGCCCCTTGCGTTCCACCTTTGAGAATTTCAGTTCCATCGCGCGCTCCCGGATTTTCCTTCGAAGGAATGTTGGCGCCATACTACCGTGCAGGTGCGCCTGAGCACCACCGAATTGCGCAAAGCGCCTTGCGCCTTCGGCACGTCTCGCATTGCTTGACTTGGATGCGCTCTTCTCACCTTAATCGTGCGAGGCAAGAACGCGCCTAGCGCCTTAACGCAAAACGACAAAATTATTCCGGGAGAGAACCCTTGGATTTCTCATTGCCTGCCGATCTCGTCGCCTATCTCGGAGAGCTCGACCGTTTCATCGAACGCGAGATCAAGCCGCTGGAAGAGGCCGATGACAACATCCGCTTTTTCGACCATCGCCGCGAATGGGCGCGCACCGATTTCGAGAATGGCGGCCTGCCGCGCCACGAATGGGAAGCGCTGCTGCGCAAAGCCAAGGATCTCGCCGATGCCGCCGGGCATCTGCGCTTCCCTGTGCCGAAGCGATATGGCGGCAAGGATGGCTCCAACCTCTGGATGGCCGTGATCCGCGAGCACTTCGCCGCAAAGGGCCTCGGCCTGCACAATGATCTCCAGAACGAGCATTCCATCGTCGGCAATTTTCCGGTCGTCACCATGCTCGACCGCTACGGCCGCGACGACCAGAAGGCGATGATCGACGGCTCGATCAAGGGCAAGTACCGCATCACCTTTGGATTGACGGAGCCGCATCACGGCTCGGACGCCACCCACATGGAGACGCGCGCGGTGCCCGCGACCCGCGACAACGTCAAGGGCTGGATCATCAATGGCGAGAAGATGTGGACGACAGGCATGCACGTCGCCACGCACTGCGCGCTGTTCGCGCGCACCAGCGGCAACGACGGCGATGCCCGCGGCATCACCTGCTTCCTGGTGCCGGCGAAGAGCCACGGCGTGAAGGTCGAGGAATATATGTGGACCTTCAACATGCCGACGGACCATCCCCGCGTCAGCTTCACCGACGTGTTCGTGCCGGAGGTTGCGCTGTTCGGCGAGGTCGGCCGCGGATTGTCTTTGGCACAGTGCTTCGTGCACCAGAACCGCATCCGCCAGGCCGCGAGCTCGCTCGGCGCCGCCGTCTACTGCATCAACGAGAGCGTGAAATACGCGCGCGAGCGCAAGCCGTTCGGCCGGGCGCTCGCGGAAAACCAGGCGATCCAGTTCCCGCTGGTCGAGCTTGCGACGCAAGCCGAGATGCTGCGCCTTCTGATCCGCAAGACCGCCTGGGAGATGGATCAGCTCACCGAGGAGCAGATCGAGCGCACGCTCTCCGACCGCGTCTCCATGTGCAACTACTGGGCAAACCGCCTCGCTTGCGAATCCGCCGACCGCGCCATGCAGGTCCATGGCGGCATGGGCTATTCACGCCACAAGCCGTTCGAGCACATCTACCGCCACCACCGCCGCTACCGCATCACCGAAGGCAGCGAGGAGATCCAGATGCGGAAGGTGGCAGGATTCTTGTTCGGCTATATGGGGCTGGGGAAGCATTGAGGCTTGCACCGCTCTCGTAGGGTGAGCAAAGCGCACGCGTGCCCACCGTCCTTTTTGCAAACGAAGAACGATGGGCACGGCGCTATGCGCCTTGGCCCACCCTACGAAACCGCGGATCAGTTCACCCGCCGATCCTTGCCCGCCCAATACGGCTCGCGCAGCTGCCGCCGCAGGATCTTGCCTGACGGATTGCGCGGCAGTGCCGGCAGGAATTCCACGCTCTTCGGCGTCTTGTAGCCGGCGATGCGCGTCCGAGTGAAGTTGATGATGTCGGTGGCGGTCGCCTCCTTGCCGGGCTTCATCACCACGACGGCTTTAACGGCCTCGCCCCATTTGTCGTCGGGTACGCCGATCACGGCGGCTTCGGCGACGTCAGGGTGATCGCACAGCGCGCTCTCGACCTCGGCGGGGGAGATGTTCTCGCCGCCGGAGATGATCATGTCCTTGATGCGGTCGTGGATGTAGAGGTAGCCGTCCTCGTCCATGTAGCCGGCATCGCCCGTGCGCAGCCAACCGTCGCTGCGCAGCGTCGCGGCCGTGGCCTCCGGCAGGTTCCAGTAGCCCGCCATGTTGGAGCCTGATCGCGTCGCGATCTCGCCGACCTGGCGCGGCGGCAGCGGCTTGCCGTCCACATCCAGGATCGCGATCTCGACGCCCGGCAGCGCCTTGCCGGCCGAGCGCATCCGCTCCAGTCCCTCGACGTGATCCTCGGGCGGCAGCGCGACGATCGTGCCGGTCGTTTCCGTCATCCCATACAGCTGCACGAAGCCGCATTTGAAGACCTCGATGCACTCCTTCAGCAGCGCCGCCGGAATCGGCGAAGCGCCGTACAGCATGTATTTCAGCCGCGAGAAGTCCACCGTCCTGGCGCGCGGTTGCCGCACCACGAACTGCATCGCGGCCGGCACCATGAACAGTTTCGTGATGCCCGACTGCTCGAAGAAATCCAGAACCTTGGTCGGATCGAACTCGCGCGCGATCACGCCGCGGGCGCCGTGATAGAGCCCCATCACGCCCCAGCCGGAGCCGCCGATGTGGAACACCGGCATCGCGACCAGCGACACGTCGTCGGTCGACCACCGGTTCCACTCCGGCTTGTCCTCGGCATTGCCGGACTGTACCAGATTGAGGAAGTTGGCGTGGCTCAGCATCGCGCCCTTCGGCTTGCCCGTGGTGCCGGATGTGTAGAGCTGGATCGCGACGTCTTTCGGGTCGATCGGCAGCTTGGAATCGTTGCCGCTCTGCGCATCGCGCCAGGCCGTGAAATCCGGCCATTCCGGCGCGCCGCCCTCGGTGGCGATGATGGTGCGCACGCCTGGTATCTGGTCCCTGATCTGGCGGACCTGTGTGATGAATTCCGGTCCGACGAACAGCACCGGCGCCTTGCAGTCCGAAACGATGAAGGCGACCTCCGGCCCGGCGAGCCGCCAGTTTACCGGCGCCATCACGACGCCGGCCTTCATCGCGCCCATCAGGAGCTCGAAATAGATGTCGCTGTTCTTGCCGAGATAGGCGATGCGGTCGCCGCGTCCGACGCCCATCGCAACAAGCGCGTTGGCGACCTTGTTGGTCCTCGTGTCGAACTCGGCAAAGCTGGTGGCGCGGCCCTCGAACTCGTAGGCGATGGCGTTGCCGCGGCTCTTGGCGCGCTCGCGCACCATGTCGGCGAGATTCGCCAGTTTCTGTGTGGACATGTTTCTCCCGTGGGCGCTTGTTCTTATGCCGGGGAGTGTGGCGACATCCGCGGGTGAAGACAAGATGGCCCCCCGTCGTCCCGGACAAGCGCGCCATAAGCGCGCGCAGATCCGGGACCCATACGCCGCAACAAGGATTTGGCGAAGACTCGGAGTTACCAGCCTCGTGCCACATGTCTCCCTGTGGCAACAGGTCCCGCGTTCGCGGGGACGACAAGTGGGGTTGGCGTAAGAGTGCCAGCCCTCACGCCCGCATTCGCGCTACGATATCACCCCCGCTTCGCCCGGTCCTTCTCGTTCTGCGCCATGATGCTCTCGCGCGCGGTCTTCCAGTCGTCGTCGCTCCAGTCGCGGAGCTGGTAGAAATTGCCGCCCATCGCGAGGGCCTGCGCGCCGTCCATGGCGATGGTCTCGCCGCTGATCCAGTCGCAGCCGCCGGAGATCAGGAACACCGCGAGGTTCTGCAGCTCCTCCATGGTGCCGACGCGGCCCATCGGGTTCATCGCCTTGGTGCGCGCGCCGGCTTCGTCACCGGGCTTGATGCGCTTGCTCATGCCCTCGGTTGGGATCTCGCCCGGCGCGATGGTGTTGAGGCGGATGCCGTAGCGGCCCCATTCGGCCGCGAGCGACATCGTCATGGCGTGGATCGCCGACTTGCTCATCGCCGATGGCACCACGTAAGGCGATCCGTTGCGTACCCAGGTCGTGGTGATCGAGACGACGTTGCCGGGTTGCTTGTCCGTGATCCAGCGCTTGCCGACCGCATGAGTCACGTAGAACGTGCCGTGCATGACGATGTTGGCGACCGCGTCGAAGCCGCGCGGCGACAGCTCCTCGGTGCGCGAGATGAAATTGCCGGCGGCGTTGTTGATGAGGTCGGTGAGGCCACCGTCGCGAAAGATATTTTCGACCATCTCGTCGACCGCGAGCGCGTTGCGGATGTCGACGCCGTGGCTAGTGACGCGGCCGCCATAGAGATCCATCAGCTCGGTGGCGGTTTCGTCGCACACGATCTTGCGGCGACCGCAGATGTGCACCTCGGCGCCGAGCTGGAGGAAGCGCGCCGCCATCGACTTGCCGAGACCGGTGCCGCCGCCGGTCACGAGAATGCGCCGGCCGGCCAGAAGATTTTCCTTGAACATGGCTGTTTCCCCCGTAGGGATTGTCAGTTAATTGGTCGATTGACTAAATCCGGCCGCCGGCGTCCTGTAAAGCGGCAACAGGTCAAGAGCAGGGGAGAATTCGTCCATGGAAGAGCGCGTCTCGATCTCGATCTCGGAAGGCGTTGCCGACGTGCGCCTGGTGCGCGCCGACAAGATGAACGCGCTGGATCAGGCCATGTTCGAGGCCCTCGTCGCCGCAACCGACCGGCTTTCAAAGGAAAAAGGCCTGCGCGCCGTGGTGCTGTCAGGCGAAGGCCGCGCCTTCTGCGCCGGTCTCGACATGGGACGTTTCGCCGCCATGAAGGAGAAGGGCGGCAACGGAATTCCGGGCGGCGAAAATCGCGATCTCACCAAGCGCACGCATGGCAAGGCCAACTTTCCGCAACAGGCGGTATGGGGTTGGCGCCAGCTTCCGGTGCCGGTGATTGCGGCCGTGCACGGCGTCGCCTTCGGCGGCGGCTTCCAGCTCTCGCTCGGCGCCGACATGCGCTTCCTCTCGTCGGATGCGCGGATGTCGATCATGGAGATCAAGTGGGGCTTGGTGCCCGACATGGCGGGCACGCCGATCCTGGCCAGCCTCGTGCGCGACGATATCCTGCGCGATCTCACCTATACGGGACGCATCTTCTCCGCGCAGGAGGCGATGGCTTACGGCCTCGCCACCCGCATCTGCGACGATCCGCGCACTGCGGCCCTGGAGGTCGCCCGCGAGATCGCCGGCAAGAGCCCCGATGCGGTCCGCGCCGCCAAGCGGATGCTGAACAATCTCTCGGTCGATCCGGGTCCGGCGCTGCTCGCCGAATCGGTCGAGCAGCAGAAGCTGATCGGCAGCCCCAACCAGACTGAGGCGGTGCGCGCCAATCTGGAGAAGCGCGCGCCGAACTTTGCGGATTAACTTTCTGTCATTCCGGGGCGATGCACAGCATCGAACCCGGAAGCTCGAGATTCCGGGCTCGGCTCTCCGAGCCGCCCCGGAATGACGGCACAAACAACAACAAAGAAAAACAACAATGAGCGAAACGTCTGACTTCCTCGGCATCGTCTCCGGCGATCGCCGCCGCACCCACACCGAAATCGCCGATCGCGCCGACCGCATCGCGAGCGGTCTCGCCAGGATCGGCGTCCGCCCGGGCGATTGCGTCTGCATGCTGATGCGCAACGACATCGCCTTCCTGGAAGCCGCCTATGCCGCGATGCGGCTCCGGGCTTATGGCGTGCCGATCAACTGGCACTTCAAGCCGGAGGAGATCAACTACATCCTCAAGGACACCGGTACCTCCGTGCTGATCGGCCACGCCGATATGCTGCACGCCCTGCGTGAGGCGATCCCGAAAGGCGTCACGGTGCTCAGCGTGCCGACGCCGCCGGAGATCCTGTCCAATTACAAGATCGATCCCGATCATCTGAAAACACCGGACTTTGCGATCGACTTCGAATCCTGGCTCGCGCAGCACCGGCCTTATGACGGCCCGGTCGTGCCGCAGCCGATGAACATGATCTACACATCAGGGACGACAGGCCATCCCAAGGGCGTGCGGCGCAACGCGCCGACGCCGGAGCAGCAGGCCGCCGGCGAACGCATGCGCGCGATGATCTATGGGCTGAAGCCGGGCGCCCGCGCCTTGCTGCCGGGCCCGCTCTATCATTCGGCGCCGAACTCGTTCGGCATCCGCGCGGGTAAGCTCGGCGGGGCGCTGGTGCTGATGCCGCGCTTCGAAGCGGAGGAGTTCCTGGAGCTGATCGAGCGATACAAGATCGATACCATCTTCATGGTGCCGACCATGTTCGTCCGCCTGATGAAGCTGCCGGAGGCGGTGCGCAGGAAATACGACGTCTCCTCGCTGCGCCACATCATCCATGCCGCCGCGCCGTGCCCGGCCGACGTCAAGCGCGCCATGATCGAATGGTGGGGGCCGGTGATCTACGAATTCTACGGCTCGACCGAATCCAGTGCCGTCACCTTCGCAACCTCGGAGGATGCGCTGAAGAAGCCCGGCACCGTTGGCAAGATCTCACCCGGTGCCGAGCTGCGCTTTCTGGCGGAGGACGGAAGCGTGCTCGGCGTCGGTGAGATCGGCGAGATCTACTCCCGCATGGCCGAGCTCGCCGATTTCACCTATCACAACAAGCCGGAGAAGCGCGCCGAGATCGACCGCGACGGCTTCATCACCTCTGGCGACGTCGGCTACATCGACGAGGACGGTTACGTCTTCATCTGCGACCGCAAGCGCGACATGGTGATCTCAGGCGGCGTCAATATCTACCCGGCGGAGATCGAAGCCGTGCTGCACGCCGTGCCTGGCGTGCATGATTGCGCCGTGTTCGGCATCCCCGATGCCGAGTTCGGCGAGGCCCTGATGGCGGTGGTCGAGCCGCAAGCCGGCGTCACGCTCGAGGCCTCCGATGTCCGCGCGAGCTTGAAGGCGCATCTGGCCGATTACAAGGTACCGAAGCACATCGAGATCCGCAGCGGCCTGCCGCGCGAAGATTCCGGCAAGATCTTCAAGCGCCGCCTGCGCGATCCCTATTGGGAGCAGGCAGGGCGGAAGATCTGACGCTATCATAGGGTGGGCGCAAGCGTGCCCACCAATTTCGCCTACGGAGACAGATCGGGGGCACGGCACAAGCGCGCCTTTGCCCACCTTACGAACAACCGATAGGAAAACATTTGTCATGAGCGACGCCAACAACGAAGTCCTCTACGACGTCGCCGGCCACATCGCGACCATCACGCTGAACGCGCCGGAGCGCATGAACACTATCTCGGGCGCGATGCTGAACGACCTCGCCCGGCGCCTGACTGAAGCCAATGAGGACAACAACGTCCGCGTCGTGATCCTCACCGGCAAGGGCAAGGCATTCTGCGCCGGGCTCGACCTGCGCAAGGAGCGCGATGGCAACGGCCTCAGCGCCGCATCCTCGCCAACCACGATCAACCTCCGCAACACGCCGCCGACAGTCCTGCAGGCGATGGACAAGCCGACCGTCTGCGCCGTCAACGGCGGCGCGGCCGGTTACGGCATGGACACCGCGCTCGGCTGTGATATCCGCATCATGGCAGAGTCGGCAAAGCTCGCCGCCGCCTTCGTCAAGCGCGGCGTGGTGCCGGAATCCGGCGGCACCTGGCTGCTGCCGCGCATGCTCGGCTGGGCCAAGGCCTCCGAGCTGATCTTCACCGGCCGCACGCTGAGCGCCCGCGAGTGCCTGGACTGGGGCCTCGCCAACGAGGTCGTGCCCGACGCCGAGTTGATGAGCCGGGCCACCGCGATCGCCCGCGAGATCGCCGCCAATGCGCCGCTGGCGGTGCAGGCCTCCAAGCGCATGATGCGGATGGGCCTCAATGAGAATTTCCAGGACCATGTCCACCACGTCTATCTCCAGCTCCTGCCGCTGTTCAAAACGGAGGACATGGCCGAGGGGATGAGGGCCTTCATGGAGAAGCGCGAGGCGAAATTCAAGGGGCGGTAGCGGGCACCTAGTGGTACGCGCGGGAGTAGCAATCACCGGCCGGCTGGGCTAGGTTGGCATTCCCACGCCAGGCCCGTTGCAATCATCCATGCCGTCACACCGCGCCAGTCCCGGTTTCTTCGAAGTGCCTCATGCCGCCGTCTATACGCTGATGACCGTGACGGTCCTCGCGTCGGGGTTCTGCTTTATCCAGGCGGGCGGTCCGGCGGCGCCGGCGGAGTTACTGTATCGCTACGGCGGCATGTATGCGACTGCGATCGCTCGACATGAATACTGGCGCCTCGTTGCCTACGGTTTTCTGCACGTCAATTTCGTTCATCTCACCATGAACATGCTGTGCCTCGTGCTGTGGGGTGCACATCTGGAGCGGCGGGTCGGGCCGGCCTATTTTCTCATCATCTATCTCTGCGCGATGGTGCTCGGTGCCGTCATCGGCAACGGCATCCATTCCACACCCTATTTGACGGTCGGCGCGTCCGGCGCGACGTCGGGCATCCTGGGCGCACTGCTTTGCCTGTGGATCCTCGGCAAGCTCGAGGTCGGGTTCGACTTCTTCGCGATCAACATCGGCCTGAACATTGCGTTCGCGCTCGGCAATTCGCGCATCGATTGGGGCGTTCACCTCGGTGGCTTTGCGGCCGGCCTGATCGTCTGCGCACTGCTGGACCTGGTCGAGAAGGCGAATGCCTATGTGCTTCGCTGCAAATTTCCCGAAGCCGTGAAGGTCAACCTGGCCGTGCTCGCCGGCGTGATGGCGCTGTGGGTCTGGAGCGGTCCGGCCCAGGGCATCGCCGCGGGGGCTTCCGGTTGGGCGCCGGTGATCATGATGGCGGTCGCATATTGTGCGGTCGTGAAGCTGGTCGATCTCGGGCTCTCCATGAAGAAGGGTCTCGCGATCGTCGTGACGGCCTTGGCCGGGGTGAACGCCGCAATCGTGATGCTGTGCGGTTGGGCTCTGGCATTTTATTGCTGGCCGCACACGCCGATTGGATATCCCCCGCTCGACGTTTTTCTTGTCATACTCTGCTCGAATCCCATTCTCATCTCCGGGCTCAGCGCGATCGGCATCGCCGTGCTGACGCTTTGGCTTTGCGCGAAAGAGATTTCGCGCGGGATCGAGGATGTCGGGTTCGTCGGCACATCGTTGCGCGCGGAACGCAGCCGACGTCATGGACTATGACCTCGCGGGACGTGCTATACTGAAGGGGTCACTGACCCCACGGATAAAGCCATGGCCCCCGTTTCCATCCTGCTCAACCTGCTCTGGATCCTCATCGGCGGCGCCTGGATGGCGTTCGGCTGGGTGGTCGCCGCGGTCATCATGGCCATCACCATCGTCGGCCTGCCCTGGGCGCGAGCGGCGTTCAACATTGCCGTCTACACACTGCTGCCGTTCGGCTCGAGGGCAGTCAACCGTTACGACGTCACCGGCGTCGAGGATATTGGCACCGGCCCGCTCGGGGTGATCGGCAACATCATCTGGTTCGTGCTCGCCGGCTGGTGGCTGGCGCTCGGCCACCTCCTGACGGCGCTTGTCCTTGCCGCCACCATCATCGGCATTCCCTTTGCCTGGGCGCACCTCAAGCTCGCCGGCATCGCGCTGTGGCCGATCGGTAAGGTGATCGTGCCGGCCTGAGGCGAACGTGCAGGATGGGTAGGGCGCAGCGAAACTCATCCCTCCATCCGCCGGCGACGAGGCATGATGGGTTTCGCAAGGGCTCAACCCATCCTACGCGCTGCGCGGGCTTTTGGCCCGAAACCGCCACAACGATGCGCGAAAACTCTCTGGAGAACGATGGTTGAACGCCTCGGGGCGAGTCCAATGAGAGTACCTGTTTTAATCTCGCTTCTGGTGTTGTCGTCATCACCGTTAGCCGCGCAGACGCACAACGAAGAACCGCCATCCGTTTCCCGTTTTCGTGCTTGTGTTCGCATGCACGCGCATGATGCGCAAGCGGCGGGTGTTCGAACGCTCGAGGACGCTGCGAGCTACGCGATGAGAGCGTGTCTGCCGTTGTTCGGGATCTTCTTGGACACCAACGGCGCCTCAAAAGGGGGAGTCGTGCAGGAAGCGCTGCCGCCCGGCATTTTTCGCGCGGTCCTCAGGGAGGAGTGGGGCAATTTTCTTGGGCAGAGGAACGGCCCATAGCTCGTAGGATGGGTTTCGCTTCGCTCTACCCCTCCTACGCCGTCAGCGCGCCATAAGCCGTAGCACCATTGCGCAGGGAAGGCCGGGAGCCCGGCATCACCTGTGGTCAACCCCGCGTGCGTCTTGTCGCGTGCGGACCCTGGGTGCCTGCCGGCACCCGGCCTTCCCTGCGCCCTTTGTTCTCGATGAGGGCGAAACGGACAACAAAGCTCGGGCGGAACGCGCCGCGAGATCGCGAAGGCATGTGCGCCACTCTGGCAGCTTGCTGCTATGGCCAGCCCACTTACCGCACCGCCCCCAACTTCATCTTGCACTGCGGCAGAAAAATATCGCACACTCTCCCGGACCGGGCCGCCAAGGGCGCGAGCAGGGGAGCGAGCCATGTCCCTCCAGACAGTTTCATCCGACAGCATCGAGCATCGCGCCAATCGCCCTGAGGACCTTCAGGTGACGGACGCGGAAGCCCGGCTGCGGGACGACATTCGCCTGCTCGGCCGCATCCTCGGCGACACCGTGCGCGACCAGGAGGGCGCTGACGTGTTCGATCTGGTCGAGCGCATCCGGCAGACCTCGATCAGGTTCCACCGCGACGAGGACCGGCTCGCCCGGCGTGAGCTGGAGCAGATCCTCGACAGCATGTCGATTTCCGAGACGGTGCGCATCGTCCGCGCCTTCAGCTATTTCTCCCACCTCGCCAACATCGCTGAGGACCAGAACAACATCCGCCAGATGCGCGCCCGCAGCGCGGGCAAGGCCGGCGGCAATGGGGTCCTGGCGGAGACGCTCGCCCACGCCAAGGCAGCCGGCATCGGCCCCGATCAGCTCCGCAGCTTCTTCAGGACGGCGCTGGTCAGCCCTGTCTTGACCGCGCACCCGACCGAGGTCCGCCGCAAGAGCACCATGGACCGCGAGATGGAGGTCGCAGGCCTGCTCGACCGCCGCGAGCGCGTGGCGCTGACCGCGGAGGAGGCCGATGCCAGCGACGAGCAGCTTCGCCGCGAGGTGCTGACCTTGTGGCAGACCAATCTCTTGCGCCGGACCAAGCTCACCGTGCTGGACGAGGTCGCCAACGGCCTGTCGTTCTACGACTACACCTTCCTGCGCGAGGTGCCGCGCCTGGTCAACGCGCTGGAGGACCGGCTGGAGGAGGGCGGCGAGCAGGCGGCCGGCGAGCTCGCCTCGTTCCTGCGCATGGGCAGCTGGATCGGCGGCGACCGCGACGGCAATCCCTTCGTCACCGCCGATGTCATGCGCGGCACGCTGCGGCTGCAGTCGAGCCGGGTGCTGCAGTTTTATCTGAACGAGCTGCACGTGCTCGGCTCGGAGCTGTCGATCGCAGCCCATCTCGCCGACGTCTCCGAAGAGCTGCGCACGCTTGCGGAGCGCTCACCCGACACCTCGCCGCACCGGAGCGGGGAGCCCTATCGCCTCGCGGTGTCGGGCATCTATGCGCGCTTGACCGCGACGGCCGAGAAGCTCGAGGTCGAGATCACGCGCCGGCCGGTCGGCAAGGCCGCGCCCTATGAAAGCGTCAAGGAGCTGCAGGCCGATCTCGACGTGCTGCACCGCTCGCTGATCTCCAACAATGCCCGCGTCATCGCCCGCGGCCGCCTGCGGCTCTTGCGCCGCGCGGTGGATTGCTTCGGCTTTCATCTGGCCCGGCTCGACATCCGCCAGAACTCGGCGGTGCACGAGCGCACCATCGCCGAGCTGATCGACGCCGCCAACCCCGGCATGTCCTATCTCGCCCTCGGCGAGGACGCCCGCATCTCGCTGCTCACCAATGAGCTGCGCTCGACGCGCGCGCTGGTGTCGCCCTTCGTCAAGTACAGCGACGAGACCATGGGCGAGCTCAACGTGTTCCACGCCGCCGCGGAAGCGCATGCGAAGTTCGGCTCGGACGCGATTCCCCAATGCATCATCTCGATGTGCAAGGGCATGTCGGACATGCTCGAGGTCGCGGTGCTGCTGAAGGAGGTCGGCCTCGTCCATCCCTCCGGGCGCAGCGCCATCAACATCGTGCCGCTGTTCGAGACCATTGAGGATTTGCAGGCCTCCTCAGGCATCATGGACCGTATGCTGTCGCTGCACGACTACCGGCGCCTCGTCGACAGCCGCGGCGGCGTGCAGGAGGTCATGCTCGGCTATTCCGACTCGAACAAGGACGGCGGCTTCGTCACCTCGGGCTGGGAGCTCTACAAGGCCGAGATCAACCTCGTCGACGTGTTCGAGCGCCATCACGTGCGCTTGCGCCTGTTCCACGGCCGCGGCGGCTCGGTCGGCCGCGGCGGCGGCCCGAGCTATGATGCCATCATCGCCCAGCCCGGCGGCGCCGTGAACGGCCAGATCCGCATCACCGAGCAGGGCGAGATCATCTCGTCGAAATATTCCAACGCCGAGGTCGGCCGCAACAACCTGGAAATTCTCGCGGCCGCGACGCTTGAGGCAAGCCTCCTGCATCCGCGCCAGAGCGCGCCGCGCCGCGAATATCTGACCGCGATGGACGAATTGTCGAACCTCGCCTTCAAAGCCTATCGCGGCCTAGTCTACGAGACCGAAGGCTTCGTCGACTATTTCTGGTCATCGACCGTCATCAACGAGATCGCGACGCTCAACATCGGCAGCCGCCCGGCTTCGCGCAAGAAGACCCGCGCCATCGAGGATCTGCGCGCGATCCCCTGGGTGTTCTCTTGGGCGCAATGCCGCCTGATGCTGCCCGGCTGGTACGGTTTCGGCAGCGCCGTCGAGCAGTGGATCGCGGAGCACCCGCAACAGGGCATGCCGTTCCTGAAAGAGCTCTACAAGGAATGGCCGTTCTTCCGCATGCTGTTGTCGAACATGGACATGGTGCTGGCGAAGAGCTCGATCGCGATCGCCTCGCGCTACGCCGAACTGGTGCCGGATGAGGCCCTGCGCGAAAAGATTTTTGGCCGCATCCGCCGCGAGTGGCATTCCTGCATCGAGACGCTGCTCGACATCATGGGCCAGGATCGCCTGCTGCAGGGCAATCCGCTGCTGGAGCGCTCCGTGCGCCACCGCTTCCCCTATCTCGATCCGCTCAACCACGTGCAGGTCGAGCTCTTGAAAGAGCACCGCGCGCAGAACCCGGACGAGCAGGTGCTGCGTGGGATCCAACTGACGATCAACGGGATTTCGGCGGGCTTGCGGAATACAGGGGGATTGGCCACGTTGCAGCCACAGCCTCAGCCGTCATGCCCGGGCTTCCACGTTCTTCGTGCTGCTTGGCAAGGCGTGCATGGCCGGGTCAAGCCCGGCCATGACGCGCGGAGAGAGCGGGGCACTCAACAGAAATGCGCGCCCTGCGTCTCCACATAGACCGCATAAAGCGACTGGCTCGCGGTCATGAACAGGCGGTTGCGCTTCCTGCCGCCGAAGCAGACATTGGCGCAGGTCTCGGGCAGCAGGATCTGCCCGATCCGCGCGCCGTCGTTCGGCGCGAACACCTGCACGCCGTCATATCCGGGACCGACCCAGCCGGCGCCGACCCAGATGTTGCCCTCGGTGTCGACGCGCAGGCCGTCGGGGAAGCCCGACTTGCCCTCGAGCTTCATGTCGATCAGCTTCTTCGGGTTGGACAGCTTTGCGCCGTCGATGTCGTAGGACCACACCACGTTCTCGGCCTGCGGGTAATGCGTGATGCCGGTGTCGCAGACATAGAGCTTCTTGTAGTCGTGACTGAAGGCGATGCCGTTCGGCTTGAACGGCTCCTCCGCGACCTTCGCGAGCTGTCCGGTCTGGGTGTCCAGGCGATAGACGGCTTCCTTCTGGTGCGGCTGCAGCGAGCCGGTGTTGGCGAGCTTGCCTTCATAGATGCTGATCGCGCCATAGCCGGGATCGGTGAACCAGACCGCCTTGTCGTTGGGATGCACCACCATGTCGTTCGGGCCGTTGAGCGGCTTGCCGCCGGCCTGCTCGGCCAGCGTCGTCACCGAGCCGTCGTGCTCGTAGCGGACGAGGCGCGTGCGCTCGGCGGTGAGCTGGCGGCCCTCGGTGTCGAACGAGTTGCCGTTGGCCTCGTTCGAGGGCTTGTGGAACTGCTCGGAGATGTGCCCGTCGTCGTCGAGATAGCGCAGCTGCCGGTTGGCGGGGATGTCGCTCCAGACGAGATATTGGCCTTGCGCGTTCCAGGCCGGCCCTTCCGCCCAGAGGCAGCCGGTGTAGAGCCGCTTGATCGTGGTGTTGCCGACCTTGGCCTTGAAGCGCTTGGGGTCGATGACGACGATATCGGGGTCGGGATAGCGCTGCGGTTCGGCATTGGCGCCGAAGTCGCGGGCACTAGCTTGCGATGCGAGGACGCTGGAGGCGGCAAGTGCAGCTGCGCCCTTCAGAAGCGTGCGACGGCCGAGACCTTGGGGTTCGCTTGCCGTCGTGTCGTCGGAGTTGGTCAGTATTCTTGTCATGGTTTCCTCCCAATGGTTTCGTTGGGAGGACACCATTCGCCTGCATTCGGGCGTAAAGCAGAGCAATCTCCGGCCGAGACAACCGAAGATCGCAGGGCAGGGATGCCGGAAATGCGGCTAGACGGGATCCCAGGTGAAGATGTCGGCCGAGCGGTCGAGCTTGTAGAACGAGCCCTTCAGCGCCGGCATGCCGTGTTCCGCGATCGACTGCGGCGTCCAGCCCTCGCTCCGCTGCACCGAGCGGATCGGCCGGTTCTGGCTGAACAGGAAGATCTCGTTCATGCGCACGCCGAAAATCTGGCCGGTGACGTCCTTGGCGGAATCGCCGAGCAGATAGCCGCAGAGCGGGGCGATCTTCTCCGGGCCCATCTGCTTGATCTTCTCGACGCGCGCCTTCTCGGCCTCGGTCTCGGTCGGGATGGTGCCGATCATGCGCGTCCAGGCGAACGGCGAGACGCAGTTGGAGCGGACGTTGAAGCGGCCCATGTCGAGCGCGATCGACTTGGAGAGCCCGACGATGCCGAGCTTGGCGGCGGCGTAGTTGGCCTGGCCGAAATTGCCGATCAGGCCGGAGGTCGAGGTGAAGTGCACGAAAGAGCCCGACTCCTGCTCGCGGAAGATGCGCGCCGCGGCGTGAGAGACGTAGAACGAGCCCATCAGATGCACCTTGATGACGGCCTCGAACGCCTCCACGCTCATCTTGTGGAAGATCATGTCGCGCAAGATGCCGGCATTGTTGACGACGCCGTCGAGCCGGCCGAAAGCATCGGTCGCGGTCTTCACGATCTTGCTGGCCGGAATCGCTTCGGCGACCGACTCGAAATTGGCAACCGCAGTGCCGCCGCGCTTCTTGATCTCCTCGACCACCTCCTCGGCGGGCGCCGCGTTCGAGCCGGCGCCGTCGGCGGCCCCGCCGGGATCGTTGACGACGACCTTGGCGCCTTCGCCTGCGCACAGAAGCGCGATCTCGCGCCCGATGCCGCGGCCTGCGCCGGTGACGATGATGACCTTGTCCTGCAGTGATTTGCTCATGTGAGTGCTCCTGTTGTGTCCGTCATTCCGGGATGGTGCGAAGCGCCAGACCCGGAATCTCGAGATTCCGGGTTCGCGCTGCGCGCGCCCCGGAATGACGGGCTGCTACCTCTCGTTTGTAAACACGATCGTGCCACTCGCGGCGAACATGCCGCCGACGCCGTGGCACACTGAAATCTTCGCATTCGGCACTTGTGCCGGCGCAATGCCGCGCATCTGCCGCACGCTCTCCTGTAGCGCATACATGCCGTACATGCCCGAATGCATGTAGCTCAATCCGCCGCCATTGGTGTTGAGCGGCAGCTTGCCGCCGGGCCGCGTATTGCCGTCCGCGATGAACTTGCCGGTCTCCTCATGCGGCATGAAGCCGAGGTCGCCGAGCCCGAACAGCGGCAGATGCGCAAACGCATCGTAGATCATGAGATGATCGACGTCCTTATGGGCGATGCCGGCCTCCTTGAAGGCCAGCGGTCCCGCGGTCTTGAACGCGCGCGAGGAGTTGAACGTCTCCATCTGGCTGACCATCGGCGTCTCGACGCTTTCGCCGGTGCCCATGATGTAGACGGGCTTGTTCGGAAAGTCCCTGGCGCGGTCGGCCGAGGTCAGGATCAGCGCGCCGCCGCCGTCGGTGACGAGGCAGCACTGCAGCAGCCGGAACGGATAGGCGATCATGCGCGAGTTGAGGACATCAGCGACCGTGATCGGATCCTTCATCATCGCCCGCGGATTCTTCGCCGCCCATTCCCGCTGCACCACCGCAACCGAAGCAAGCTGCTCGTGCGTGATGCCGTAGGTCTTCATGAAGCGCAGTACGGGGATCGGGAACATGCTGGGCGGGCCGTAGACGCCGTAGGGCGCCTCGAACTGGCCTTGCAGGCTGTCGGCGGGGATCGAGCGCGGCAGCTTGCCGATCATCGACTTGCCGCTCTCGGCATGGGTGATCAGCACCGTCTTGCACAGGCCCGCTTCGATGGCGGCCGCGGCATGGCGGACGTGCAGCATGAAGGAGCAGCCGCCGACCGAGGTGCCGTCAACCCAGGTCGGCTTGATGCCGAGATAGTGGCAGACCTGCTGCGGCGTCTCGACCGCGGTGGCGAAGCCGTCGATGTCGGACAGCTTCAGCCCGGCATCGGCAATGGCGTTCAGCGCCGCATCCGCGTGAAGCTGGAGCTGCGAGGCGTTGGCGATGATACCGAGCTCAGTGGTCTCGGCCGCGCCGACGACGGCAACCTGGTTCTTGCGCATGGTCTACCCCTTCGCCGGACGGAACACGGGGAGGCTGATCTTGTCGTCGAGCTCCTGGAACGCGATTTCCAGTTTCATGTCCAGCTCCAGCGCCTCCGGCGTCTGTGGGCAGTCGATGATATTGCTCATCATCCGCGGCCCCTCGGCGAGCTCGACCACCGCGATCGCGTAAGGCGGCGCGAAGCCCGGCGCGGCGGGGCGGTGGTTGATCACGTAGCTGTAGAGGAAGCCCTTGCCGCTCGCCTTGAAGATGCTGACCTTGCGTGAGGCGCAGGACGGGCAGAACGGGCGCGGCGGGAAGTAGACATGGGCGCAGGCGTCGCAGCGCTGCAGGCGCAGCTCGCCCGCCTTCGTGCCGTCCCAGAAATGCTGGGTCTCCGGCGTCGGTTTCGGTCGCGCGCGCTGCGGTTCGGCCATATCGGCGGCTCCTCCCAAGAGGCAGGCTTCACGCCTGCCTGTTTCGATCTTGATGCGACAATCGGCCATCATGCGTCAACGGTCCAGCAATGCGCATGCATGCCATCATGCGCACAATGCTTGTGTCGAGCTGAGCCAGCGCTATAGATTGCGCGCGCCAATATTCCGTGAGACAGACATGCCCGATTTTCCGACACTGGCGAAGCTCGCCGACGACCTCGAAAGCGGCCGCACCACCGCCCGCAAGCTGGTCGAGGCGTGCATCGCCAGGATCGCCGATCCCGCCGGCGAGGGCCAGCGCGCCTTCCTCCACGTCGACAAGGACGCCGCGCTCGCGGCCGCGGACGCGATGGACGGCCTGCGCAAGGCCAAGGCCGCGCCGTCGCGCTATGCCGGCATCCCGGTCTCGATCAAGGATCTGTTCGACATCAAGGGCCAGGTGACGCGGGCCGGCTCCCGCGCCCTCGACGATTCCTCGCCGGCCGAGCAGGACGCCGCGACGGTGGCGCGCCTGCGCAAGGCCGGCTTCGTCGTAATCGGCCGCACCAACATGACCGAGTTCGCCTATTCCGGCATAGGCATCAATCCGCATTACGGCACCCCGAAGGGGGCCTGGAACCGGGCCGTGGGCCACGTGCCCGGCGGCTCGTCCTCGGGCGCGGCGGTGTCGGTGCTCGATGGCATGGCCCATGGCGCGCTCGGCACCGACACCGGCGGTTCCTGCCGCATTCCAGCCGCCTTCAACGGCATCGTCGGCTACAAGCCGACGCAGCGGCGGGTGCCGCTCGACGGCTCGGTGCCGCTGTCGTTCTCGCTCGACAGCATCGGGCCCTTGGCGCGATCGGTCAGCTGTTGCGCCATACTCGATGCGGTGCTCGCGAACGAGCCGATCACGGCTCTGAGGCCGCGCCCGGTGAAAGGCATGCGGCTCGCGGTGCCCACCACGATCGCACTCGACGACCTCGATGCTGAGGTCACCGCGACCTTCGAGCGCGCGCTGAAATCGCTCGCCGATCACGGCGCCATCATCGAGCGCATCGAGATGGCCGAATTCCACGACATCGGCCCGATGAACGCCAAGGGCGGCTTTGCCGCGTCGGAAAGCTATGCCTGGCATCGCTATCTCATCACGGCCAAGGGCGCCGTCTACGATCCCCGCGTGTCGGTCCGCATCATGCGCGGCGAGGCGCAGAGCGCGGCCGACTACATCGACCTGCTCAACGAACGCCGCTCGCTGATCGCCCGCGTCAACGCCCGCATCGCGCCCTATGATGCGCTGGTGCTGCCGACCACGCCCAACACGCCGCCGAAGATCGCCGACCTCGCCGACGATCAGGCGTTCACCCGCGAGAACATCCGCGCCTTGCGCAATTGCAGCCTGATCAACCTGATCGACGGCTGTGCCATCTCGCTGCCCTGTCATCGCGAGGGCGACGTTCCCGTCGGTCTGATGCTGGCGGGCGGGGGCGGCTCGGACCATCGCATTTTCGAACTTGCTGCCGGCATGGAGGCCGTCATTCGTGTTTGACCTGACTTTCACCGTCGACGCCCAGGGCACCACCACGCCGTTGACGCTGGCGATCGACCAGATGGTCATCGCCGGCTGGACTGGCCGCGATCCCGTCGCGCGCGACAAGCACATCAAAGAGCTCGAGGAGATGGGCATCGCCCCGCCGGCCTCGACGCCAATCTACTACCGCGCTTCGGCGCGGCGGCTGACCCAGGAGGACAGCATCGAATGCAGCGGCGGCGATTCCTCCGGCGAGGTCGAGTTCGTGCTGATCGGCTGGCAGGGCCGCATCTTCGTCGGCTGCGGCTCCGACCATACCGACCGCAAGGTCGAGGCCTACAGCGTCACCGTGTCCAAGCAGATGTGCGACAAGCCGATTGCCTCCACGCTGTGGGAGCTCGAGGACGTCATCAGCCATTGGGACAAGATGATTCTGCGCTCCTACGCCACCATCAAGGGCGAGCGCGTGCTCTATCAGGAGGGCACGCTGGACGCGATGCTGCCGGTCACGGACCTTATCGCGCGCGGCTTTGCGGGCGGAAAATTTCCCGACGGCTGTGCCATGTTCGGCGGCACCTTCGCGGCCAAGGGCGGCATCCGCCCCGCTGACCGCTTCGATTTCGAACTTGAAGATCCCGTGCTGAAGCGGACGATCAGGCACGGCTATGACGTGACTACGCTGCCGGTGAGGGGGTAAGCCGCCCTCCATCATTGCGAGCGCTGCTCTCTCCACGTCATTGCGAGGAGCCCTTGCGACGAAGCAATCCAGACTAGTTCCGCGAAGGGATTCTGGATTGCTTCGCTTCGCTCGCAATGACGGAGAGAGAGTCGTCGGAAATCGGGTGGTTGTGGTGCTCAGGGGCTGGCACACCCACTTCCGTCATTCCGGGGCGCGCCTCTTGGCGCGAGCCCGGAATCCATCGTACTGCATGGTCGGCGGATGAATGGATTCCGGGCTCGCGACTGCGTCGCGCCCCGGAATGACGGATGTGGATAGGATCATCGTCATGGCCATCGCGAAACGCGTTTCCGTTGTCGACCAAACAGCCGACCTCGTCGCCCACGTCGATGCCCTCGACTGGCCGCAGATCACCGCCGAACTGGACAGCCAGGGCTGCGCCGTCCTGAAGAGCCTGCTGACGCCGGACCAATGCCGCGCCATCGCCGCGCTGTACCCGGACGATGCGCACTTCCGCAGCCGCATCGTGATGGGCCGCCACGGCTTTGGCCGCGGCGAGTACAAGTACTTCGCCTATCCGCTGCCCGACCTGATCGCGCAGCTCCGGCCCACGCTCTATGCCCATCTACAAGGCATCGCCAATCGCTGGAACGAGGCGATGGGGATCGACATCCGCTATCCCGCAACACACGCGGCATTCCTCAAGCGCTGCCACGAGGCAGGCCAGGCGCGGCCGACGCCGTTGCTGCTGCAATATGAGGCCGGCGACTACAATTGCCTGCATCAGGATCTCTATGGCGAGCACGTGTTCCCGCTCCAGGTCGCGATCCTGCTGTCCGAGCCCGGCCGCGATTTCACCGGCGGCGAGTTTGTGCTGACCGAGCAGCGTCCGCGCATGCAGTCGCGTGCCGAGGTGGTACCGCTGGCGCAGGGCGATGCGGTCGCCTTCGCCGTGCATCACCGCCCCGTGCAGGGCACACGCGGCACCTACCGCGTTAATCTGCGTCATGGGGTTAGCCGGATTCGCTCCGGCCGGCGCCACACGCTGGGTGTGATCTTTCATGATGCCAAATGAGCGCAGCCGTTGACGGCTGATCTGTTCGATACCGTCGCCGAGGCGCAGCCGACACGCGAGGAGATCGCGGACGGCGCCGTGCTGCTGCGCGGCTTCGTCAGGCCGATCGAAAGCGATCTGATCGACGCGGTGCGCGCCATCGTGGCGCAATCGCCGTTCCGGCGGATGACGACGCCCGGCGGTCATCTGATGTCCGTGGCCATGACCAATTGCGGCGAGCGCGGCTGGATCACCGATCACACCGGCTATCGCTACGATCCCATCGATCCGCGCACCGGCGCGCCGTGGCCTGCGATGCCGCCCGTGCTCCGCGACCTCGCCCGTCGTGCGGCGGAGCAGGGCAGCTTTCAGGATTTCGCGCCCGATGCCTGCCTCGTCAACCGCTACGAGCCCGGCACCCGGCTGTCGCTGCATCAGGACAAGGACGAGCTGGATTATTCGGCGCCGATCGTCTCGGTCTCGCTCGGACTGCCTGCGACCTTTCTGTTCGGCGGCATGGCGCGCAGCGACAAGCCGCGGCGTTTCCGGCTGGTGCATGGCGACGTCGTGGTCTGGGGTGGGCCGTCACGGCTCGCCTATCACGGCGTGGCGCCGCTTGCCGATGGCGAGCACGCGCTGCTCGGGCGGCGGCGGATCAATCTGACCTTCCGGAAGACGCGGTAATCTATCTCCTCATCCTGAGGAGCGCGCCACTTGGTGCGCGTCTCGAAGGATGAAGGCCAAGCTGTATCAGCAGGGCCTTTCATGGTTCGAGACGGCGCTGGCGCGCCTCCTCACCATGAGGATCAAGGCTTCGGCGGGGGAATGAACGCCCACGGGCTCACTTCCGAGTCTCGCGTCACCTCGACCGAGATCAGATATGGCCCGCCATGGCCGAGCGCCTTCTCCAGTACGGCCCTGAACTGTTCCGGCGCGGTGACGCGCGCAGCCGCGACGCCAAATGACTCCGCGAGCTTGACGAAATCCGGATTGACGAGATCGGACGCCACCACGCGGCCGTCGAAACGTTCGCGCTGGTCGCGGCGGACATTGCCGTAGGCGTTGTTGTTGAACACCAGCGTCACCACGCCGATGTTGAACTGCACGGCGGTGGAGAGCTCCTGCACGCCGAACATGAAGCCACCGTCGCCGGTGATCGCCACTACCGGCTTGTCAGGGGTGGCGACCTTGGCCCCGAGCGCGGTCGGGAAGCCCGAACCGAGCGTGCCTTGATAGCCCGAGGTGATGAAGGTGCGCGGCTGGTAGACCGGAAAGCCGTACCAGGAGGCGAAGCCGACCTGCGACAATTCATCGGTCACGATCGCATTCGCCGGCAGCACCTCGCGCAGGATGTCGAGATAGGCCATCTGCGGCTGAATGCGCTGGATCTCCGCTTGCGTGGTCGCGGTCGCCTCCCGGATCTGCTCGCGCCGGCCGCGGCCCTTGGTATAGCCGGCCTTCTTCACGGCCGCGATGAGATCGGCCGTCCCGGCCCTGGCATCGGCGACGATGGCGGTGTCGACGACAAGCCGGCGCATCTCGGTCGGGTCGATGTCGATGCGAATGGATTTCAGCCCCTTCGGCTGATAGGGCCAGCGGAAGCCGGATGCCGGCAGCTCGGCGCGGGTGCCGATTGCGATCATCAAATCGGTCGTCGGCCACAGCTTGTAGGCGGCGGCCATGGTCAGGCCGAGCTCATGCGCGTTGGAGACGATGCCACGGCCGCTGCGGAAGGCAACGACGGGCGCGTCGATCATCTCGGCGAGCTCGAGGATCTCCTCGCCGGCCTCGATCGCGCCGCTGCCGACGAAGATCATCGGCGCCTTGCTGGCCTTGATCAGTGCCGCCGCCTGCTTCACGAGGTCAGGGTCGGGTTGCGGAACGGGCAGGGGCTCCAGCACCCGGGCAGCGGCGGTGTCGGCACGCTGGGTGAAGATGTCCCAGGGCATCTCGACCGAGGCCGGGCCGCGCCGGCCGGACATCATCTCCTGGAAGGCGCGCGCCACGACCGTCGGCGCATTGCCGGGATACTCGATCCGGTCCGCCCATTTCACATAGGTGCGCAAGGTCGCAAGCTGGTCCGGCATCTCGTGCAGATGGCCGCGGCCCTTGCCCAGAAACTGCGTCGGCACCTGGCCGGTGACGCACAGCACCGGCTCGTTGCAGCCGAAGGCGGTGAGCAGCGCCGCGCTGGCATTGAGCACCCCGGGGCCGGGCACCACGCTGAACACGCCGGGCCTGCCGCTGGAGCGCGCATAGCCGAACGCCATGTAGCCGCAGGCCTGCTCGTGCCGTGCGCCGATCACCTTCAGCTGGGCCTGGTGGAAGGCGTCGAACAAGCCGTAGACCTGCGCGCCCGGCAGGCCGAACACGGTGTCGACGCCGTGAGCAACAAGCCCGCTTACGATCGCTTCGCCGCCGGTGAGGGTGGTCATGTTTGACTATTCCACTTCGATGATTGTTCAGGCTTCGTCGACGACACCGTTGCGCAAGCGTCCGATCCCCTCGGCCTCGACCTCGACGACATCGCCGGGCTTCAGGTAGCGCGGCGGATCGAACCGGGCGCCCGCGCCGGTCGGCGTGCCCGTGACGATGATATCGCCCGGGACCAGCGTTGCGAAGGTCGAGATATAGTTCAAGAGATAGCGGAACGGGAACATCAGCCGGCTGGTGCGATCGTCCTGCCTGAGCTCGCCGTTGACATGCGTGGTCAGCCTGATGTCGGCGATCTGCGATTCCCGGATGTAGGGCCCCAGCCACGGGCCGAGGCTGCCGCTGGAATCGAAGTTCTTGCCCTGCGTGACGTTGAACTTGGCGTGGCGCAGCCAGTCGCGCACCGAGCCTTCGTTGCACAGCGTGAGCGCGGCGATGTGGTCGAGCGCGCTGCTTTCGGGGATGTGCCGGCCCTGCTTGCCGATCACGAGCACGATCTCGCCCTCATAGTCGAGCTGAGCGGACGCGCGCGGACGCACCAGCGGCGTGTCGTGGCCGACAAAGGAGCGGGGCGAGCGCATGAACATGCTCGGATATTTCGGCGCGTCCTGGCCGTCCTTGTATTCGGCATTGCGGTCGGGATAGTTGACGCCGATGCAGATGATCTTTTCCGGCGCCGGTACCGGCGGCAACCAGGTGATGTCGGCGAGCGCATGATCCGGCTTGCGGCCGGCGGCCTCTTCGGCAAAGCCGACGAGCTTGCCCGCAGCGATCACCTCGCGCAGCGTGGGATAGTCTCTTGCGTGACGCGCGGAGAGATCGACGATGCCGCCCTCCAGGACGGCGCCATAGCTGACATCACCCTTGACGGAATAGGTGGCGAGACGAGGCAGCTTCATCAGTCGGCCACCAGCACGTCGGCCACGAATTTCGGCTCGCGCACGGCCTGCCCCGTGAACGGCGAGCCCTGCTCGAACCATGAACGCGGCGCCGGCGCGCCCCAGAGCGTCTGACGGCGCGGATCGCGCAGCGACCAGCGCAGGGGCTCGTGGTCGTGATCCCCGGTGAAATAGTCGCTGGTGTAGAGCTCGAGGCGGTGCCCGTCGGGATCGCGGACATAGAGGAAGAACGCATTCGAGATGCCGTGCCGTCCCGGGCCGCGCTCGATGTTCTTCACAAAGCCCTGCGAGGCCATGACGTCGCAGAGATGGATGATGTTCATCGCCGTCGGCGTCCAATAGGCGAAATGGTGCAGCCGCGGGCCCTTGCCATTGGTGATGGCGAAGTCGTGGACATTGCCCTTGCGATGCATCCAGGCCGCCGCGATGCGGCCGTTCGGTCCGTCCTCCTCGGCATATTCGGTGAGGCGGAAGCCGAGCCGGGCATAGAAGTCGACTGTGTCCTGCCCCTCGGCGGCGAAGACGTTGAAATGATCGAGCCGCTGCGGATGGCAGCCCCTGTAGAGGTCATAGCGGCGCAAAAGATGCGGCCGACGGTCCATCGCGGCATAGAGCTCGATCTGGAAACCGAAGGGATCGGTGAATTGCAGGGTGCGGCCCTGGAACGGCTGATCGACGAAGGCGTAGGAAAGGCCGTTCTCGGACAGGAACGCGGCGGCCTTGTCGAGATCCTTGTCGTTGCCGACCTTGAAGCCGAGCCGGGCGCAAGCCGGCACCGCGGCCTTGCGCAGCACCAGCGAGTGATGCTGGTGCTCTTCGGCGGCGCGTAGGTAAACGACCTTGTCGTCGGCATCCTCGACATGCAGGCCGATGGTGGTCTCGTAGAACTCGCGGCTCAGCTTCAGGTCAGTCACGTCGAGCACGACGTGACTGGAACGGATGATGTTGAACGGCGGCTCGAAGACGTGTAGCGGTACGGGCATTGGCGTTTCCCCTCGGTCGGCTTCGTCATTCCGGGGCGTGCGAAGCACGAACCCGGAATCCATTTATCCACGAACTCTGCTGCATGATGGATTCCGGGTTCGGCTCTGCGAGCCGCCCCGGAATGACACTGCCGCTAAATTCCCAGCTTCTGAATCTTGTGCGTGCCCCGCGCCAGCGAGACGTGCTTGGTTTCCATGTAGAAGTCGAACGAATAGTCGCCGCCGTCGCGGCCGATGCCGCTCGCTTTCATGCCGCCGAACGGCGTCGGCAGATGGCGAACGTTTTCCGAGTTCAGCCAGATCATGCCGGCTTCCAGCGCATCCGCAACGCGCAGCGCGCGTCCCATGTCGTTGGTCCAGACATAACCGGTCAGGCCATAGCGGATGTCGTTGGCGATCTCGATTGCGTCGCTCTCGTCCTTGAACGGCAGCACGGTGAGGAAGGGGCCGAACACCTCCTCCTGCGCAATGCGCATCTTGCCATGCGCGCCGGTGACCAGCGTCGGCTCGATGTAATGTCCGCCGCCCGGGCCGTCATGGGCTGTGCCGCCGACCGCGATGGTCGCGCCGTCCTGGCGCGCGACGTCGAAATAGGAGCAGACCTTCTCCAGATGCCGCTCGTGGATCAGCGGCCCGATCTCGGTGGCGGGATCGAGGGGATGGCCGACCTTCAGCGACTTCACGCGTGCAGTCAGCTTCTCCACGAATTTTTCCGCGATGCTCTGCTGGATCAGCAGGCGACTGGAAGACGTGCAGCGCTCGCCGTTGAGCGAGTAGATCATGAACACGACGGCGTCGAGCGCGCGGTCGAGATCGGCGTCGTCGAACACGATCACCGGGTTCTTGCCGCCGAGCTCGAAATGCACGCGCTTCAAGGTCGGCGCGCCTTGTTTCATGATGGCCGAACCGGTCGCGCTCTCGCCGACGAAGCCGATCGCCTTGATCGCGGGATGCTCGGTCAGCGCCTTGCCGGCCTCCTCGCCGAAGCCGTGGACCGTGTTGAGCACGCCGTCGGGAATGCCCGCCTGCTTGGCCAGCTTCGACAGGATATCCGCGGTGACCGGCGACCATTCGGCCGGCTTGTGCACAACGGTGCAGCCGGCGGCGAGGGCAGGGGCGATCTTCCAGGTCGAGAGCATGAACGGCGTGTTCCACGGCGTGATCACGCCGACGGGACCGATCGGTACGCGGGTCGAGATGTTCCAGTGCTCCTCGCTCGGCGTGTTGAGGCCGTCGCGGGCCTCAGCGCATTTGTCGGCGAAGAAGCGGAAATTCTCGGCCGCGCGGATCGCGGCCTTGGCCATGAAGCGATAGGCCTGGCCGGTGTCGATGCATTCGAGCACCGCGATGTCCTCGGCATTGTCCTCGATGGCGTCGGCGACGCGATGCAGCAGCTTCTTCCGCATCGCCGGACCCATGTCGCGCCAGGATCTGAAGGCCAGCGCAGCGGCCGTTGCGGCGCGGTCGATATCCTCGGCGGTGCCACGCGCAACGCTCGCAAGCCTCGTGCCGTCGACCGGCGATTTCGTCTCGAACGCCTCGCCGGAGATCGAGGCAACGGTCTTGCCGTCGATCATGTGACCGATGCCGTCGCCACGCAGCTTCTTCAACAGCGGCGCGACGCGGTCCCTGTTGGCCTGGAACACATCGGCTTTCGGGGTGGGCTTATCCATGGGCAGCTTCCGCTTTCAGGGCGTCGTGGATGTTGTTGCGCTTCCAGCTCGTGTCCTTGTCGTTGATCTGCATGTCGAACGACAAAGCGAATTTGCTGGCGGCAAAGACGGGATCGAGATGGTGGGAGAGTGCCTGGAAGACATGCTCGCCGGCCTGCTGGCGCGTCTTGAGGTCGCGGCCCTCGCCGATGCGCAGCACCATGTCGAGAAAGCCGTAGTCGTAGCGCGCATCCGCAATTGCATAATGCTCGCAGCGGATGGCGCGGACGCGGATGCCGCCGAGCGGGAAAATGCCGGTCTCGACCGCCGCCTTGCGCACGATTTCGCAGACCAGGGCCATGTCGAGGCGGCTGTCGAGGTTGGCGGAATATTCGATGGTGAAATGCGGCATCGCGGTTTCACTCCCTGTCTTTTTGTCGTCTTAAGCGAAATAGCAGCTGACCGAGCCGTAGGCGCCATAATCGGCCTGAATTGTGTCGCCCTTGCGGGTCTCGATCGGACGGATGAAGGAGCCGGCGAGCACGACCTGTCCGGGCTCGAGCGCAAGACCGAGGGGTGCGATCTTGTTGGCGAGCCAGGCAACCGCGGTGGCCGGATGATTGAGCACGCCGGCGGCAAGGCCGGTCTCCTCGAGCTGGCCGTTCTTAAAGCACAGCGCGCCGATCCAGCGCAGGTCCGCATCCAGCGGGCGGATCGGCCGGCCGCCAAGCACGATGCCGGCATTCGCGGCATTGTCGGCGATGGTGTCGAAAATCTTCCGCGTTGCCTTCGTGTCGGGATCGACGCGCTCGACCCTGGTGTCGAGAATCTCAAGTGCCGGCACCACGAAGTCGGTGGCGTTGAGCACGTCGAACATCGTGCAATCGGGCCCCGCGAGCCGCTTGCTCATGACGAAGGCGAGTTCGGCCTCGACGCGCGTCGCGATGAAGCGCCCGGTCGGAATGATCCCGCCATCGGCAAAGAACATGTCGTCGAGCAGCACGCCGGAATCCGGTTCGTCGATGTTGAGCGCGCTCTGCATCGCCTTCGAGGTGAGGCCGATCTTGTGGCCTTTGACGATGCGCCCCTCCGCGATCTTGACATCGACCCAAGCCTTCTGGATCGCGTAGGCGTCAGTGATGGTGATCCCAGGGAAATCCTGCGAGAGCTGCCGGATCTGCGTGCGGGTCTTCTCCGCCTGGTGCAGACGCCTCGCGCAAGCTTGGATATCGTCGTTGGAAAGCGCCATTTGTGATCTTACAAAGTGGGGTGCCGGGCGATACTTAACATGTTAAATGAATGCGTCAAACTCAATTCGGCTTGCTGCACTGCAAACGTTCCGCGGCTTGAAAGGGCGCCATGGTGAAGAAACCGGCTGATCCAGCCAACGGAAGCGCGCCCGCCGCGCGGCAGGTGCCGATGCGCGACTTCTCGCGCTCGCTGCCGATGTCGCTGCTGCGCGCCCGCGAAGCGGTGATGCGTCAGTTCCGGCCCTCGCTGCGCGAGCACGGCTTGACCGAGCAGCAATGGCGAATCCTGCGCGCGCTGGCGGCGATCGAGGCGGCCGAGGTCACGGAACTGGCGCGGACCGCGTTCCTGCTCGGGCCGAGCCTGTCGCGCATCCTGCGCGATCTCGAGGCGCGCCATCTGATCGAACGCAGGACCGCGAAGGCGGACCAGCGCCGCAGCATGGTCTCGATCTCGAAAGAGGGTGTGAAGCTGATGGCCTCGGTGGCGCCGACGTCGGAGGCGATCTACGCCGAGATCACGCGACGCTTCGGCGCGCGCAAGCTTGCCGAGTTGCAGGAGATGCTCGGCGAGCTCGAACACAGCCTCGCGGGCCTCGGGGCGGCGGATGAGGCAAGTGCCGGGGAGTGAAACCAGATATGCGCGTCCGGGCGCCGCAAGCCATGGACATGCATGCGCATTTTCGCGCAAATTGCGGCCCGGTCTGGCGGCCGGTCGGGCGCCGATTCCCGGCCAGAAGGCGGCCGCATAGGCGTTGCGTCATTGCGAGCGTAGCGCGGCGGCCCGGTTCGCGGTAACAGCGGGGCGTGCTGTCGCGGCGCTCGTCATGGTGACGAAGGTTCAAACAACAAAGAAGGAAGGCAACGTGGCGAACAAGGTCAAGGAAATCTGGAAGTCGGGCAAGGCGGTGGTCAACGCGTGGCTTGCTATACCCTCCGGCTTCTCGGCCGAGATGGTCGCGCAATGCGGCTTCGACAGCGTCACCGTCGACATGCAGCACGGCGTGCAGGACTATCTGTCGATGGTGCAGTGCTTCCAGGCCATGGATAAGCATCCGGTGACCCCGATGGTCCGCGTGCCCTGGAACGAGCCGGGCATCATCGGCAAGGTGCTCGACGGCGGCGCCTACGGCGTGATCTGCCCGATGGTCAACACGCCGCAGGAAGCCCGGAACCTGGTCTCCTATTCGAAATATCCACCGAAGGGCGTGCGCTCCAACGGACCGATCCGCGCCGGCATGTACGGCACCGCGGGCTCGTACCAGAAGACCGCCAACGATGAGATCGTGCTGCTGCCGATGATGGAGACGAGGACGGCGGTCGAGAACATGGAAGCGATCCTCGACGTCGAGGGCATCGACGGCGTCTATATCGGACCGTCCGATCTCGGCTTCTCCTACGGCCTCGAGCCCAAGCTCGACCGCAGCGAGCCCGAGATCCTCGCGATCTACGAGAAGATCATCAAGGAGTGCGGCAAGCGCGGCCTCAATCCGGGCATCCATTGCAGCGGCGCCGAGGGCGCGGCGCGCGCCATCAACATGGGCTTCAAGTTGGTGACGCTGTCGAACGAGGTCGGCCTGATGACCACCTACGCCAAGATGCAGGTCAACGCGACCCGCAAGGATTCGGGCGGCAAGGCCTGATCTCTCGCGAATGGCGAATGGGGAGTAGCGAATAGGCTACTCCCTTTTTCCATTCGCTATTCACCATTCGCTACTCGCCTCCGAAGGAGACTTCCCATGACCGTCAGCCCCGTCATCCGCCTCCATCCCGATGATGGCGTGCTGATCGCGCGCGCCAGCCTGCCGCCGGGCACCATGGTGGCCGACGGCGTGACCACGGTCGAGCGCATTCCCTCCGGCCACAAAGTCGCGATCAAGCCGATTGCGGTGGGTGAGCCGATCAAGCGCTACGGCCAGATCATCGGCTTTGCCACCCAGGCCATCGCGCCGGGCCAGCACGTGCACGTGCAGAATTGCGGCATGGGCGATTTTGCCAAGGACTACGCCTATTGCGTCGACGTCAAGCCGACGCCGAACTTCGACCTGCCGGCGTCCTTCGAAGGCATCCGTCGCCCGGACGGCCGCGTTGCGACGCGTAACTATATCGGCATCCTTACCTCGGTGAATTGCAGCGCGCATGTCGCAAGCCTCGTCGCCGACGTCTTCAAGAAGAATCCCTTCACCGGCGACAATCCGCTCGCCGACTTTCCCAATGTCGACGGCGTGGTCGCGCTCACCCACAAGCCCGGCTGCGGCATGACGCAGAAGGAGCCGCTGGCGCTGCTCCGCCGCACCCTCGGCGGCTATGCGCGGCACGTCAACTTCTCGCACGTCATCGTGCTCGGCCTCGGCTGCGAGGTGAACCAGATCGGCGGCCTGATGGAAGAGCAGAAGCTCGCCGGCCGCCTGCGCGCGATGGACATCCAGGAGGTCGGCGGCACCCGCAAGACGGTGGAAGCCGGCATCGCCTTCGTGCGCGAGGCGCTGGCGGATTCCAACAAAGTGAAGCGCGAAACGGTACCGGCGAGCGAGCTCACGGTGGCCCTGCAATGTGGCGGCTCGGACGGCTATTCGGGCGTGTCCGCCAATCCTGCGCTCGGCGCTGCCAGCGATCTCATCGTGCGTCACGGCGGCACCGTGATCCTGTCCGAGACGCCGGAGACCTATGGCGCCGAGCATCTCCTGACGCGCCGCGCCGTCAGCCGCGAGGTCGGCGAGAAGCTGGTCGAGCTGATGCGCTGGTGGGACGAATACACGACGCGCGAAGGCGCCGAGATGAACGCCAATCCGAGCCCCGGCAACAAGGCGGGCGGCCTCACCACCATTCTGGAGAAGTCGCTCGGCGCGATGGCCAAGGCCGGCACCACCAATCTCGTCGAGGTGCTGCGCTATGCCGAGCCCATCACCAAGAAGGGTTTCGTCTTCATGGACACGCCCGGCTACGATCCGGTCGCCGCGACCGGGCAGGTCGCAGGCGGTGCCAATCTGGTCTGCTTCACAACCGGCCGCGGCAGCGTGTTCGGCTGCAAGCCGGCACCCTCGATCAAGCTCGCCACCAACACGCCCATGTACAAGCGTATGGAAGAGGACATGGACGTCAATTGCGGCACCATCCTCGAAGGCGAGGAGAGCGTCGAACAGTGCGGCCAGCGCATCTTCGATCTCATCCTGAAGACCGCCTCTGGCCAGCCGACCAAGAGCGAGAGCTTCGATTTCGGCGGCGCCGAGTTCGCGCCCTGGGTGCTGGGCGCGACGATGTAGTCGCGCCGGGCGCGCGGTCGCAATCGCCACCCAGTCGCAATTGAATTGAATCAAGTGATCAGCGACGCGTGTGGTTGCACGGGATGCAACGACCGCTCGCTAAGTAATGATACGGAGGCGCGCGTCTCGCCTTGGGGACCCTCGGCTTACATCTGGTTAACACTGTTGCCCTAGACAGGAGGCGATGCGGCTCCACAGCGTAGTGGGGCCGGCCTGTGTTCAAGGATCGAGCCGATGCAAGCGATACGTCCCACTGGGGTGGAAAATCTCCTCGGTGAGGAGGAGCTGATCGTATCGAAGACCGATCTCAAAGGCCGCATCACCTACGCCAATGACGTGTTTCTCCGCATGGCAAAATATCCCTGGAAGGAGCTGATGGGCGCGCCCCACAGCCTGATCCGCCATCCGGACATGCCGCGCTGCGTCTTCAAGCTGCTGTGGGACACGCTCCAGGCCAAGCAGGAAATCTTCGCCTACGTCGTCAATCTCGCTGCCGACGGCAGTCATTATTGGGTGTTCGCCCACGTCACCCCGACGCTCGACGATGGCGGTAACATCATCGGCTATCATTCCAATCGGCGCAGGCCGGATCCGGCGCCGGTCGAGAAAATCAAACCGATCTACAAGGCGCTCTGCGCGGAAGAGCCCCGCCACGTCAATGCCAAGGATGGCATGCGTGCGAGCTTCGACATGATGGTCGGTCTGCTCAAGCAAAACGGTGTCGCTTACGATGAATTTGTGCTCTCTCTCTAAGGCGCAGGGAGCGACTGCCGTCGCGTGTCTTCTCGCCGCCGTCGCATTCGTCGCCTCGCTGCTCGGCTGGAGCGGACTCATCGGTACAGTACTGCTCGGCGCGGCGATCCCGGTGCTCGGCTACGCCCTCTGGTGCCAGCATCGCACGGCAGCGGCCGTCGATGAGGTCACTGACGTCTGCCGCAAGGCGGCGCGCGGCGATCTCGAGGCGCGGATCCTGAGCGAGCGTCAGGCCGGGCGGATCGGCGCCATCCAGAAGTCGGTCAACGACATGCTCGACATCACTGATGCCTTCGTGCGCGAAGCTTCGGCCTCGATGGACTATGCCAGCCGCGGCAAGTATTTCCGCAAGATCCTCGCGCGCGGATTGCCCGGCTCGTTCCGCCGCTCGGCCACCGTCATCAACGCGGGCACCGACAGCCTCGGCCGCCGCGTGGTCGAGATCGCCGGCCTTGCAAAGCAGTTTGGCACGCATCTCGACGAGGTTGCCGGCAGCCTGATGAGCGCCGCGACAGATCTGGAATCCGACGCCGGCCAGATGGCGGCCGCGGCGGAGACGACCAACCGCCAGACCTCCGGCATGCGCAGCGCCTCCCAGCAGGCTTCGAGCAACGTTGCGACGGTGGCGAGCGCGGCAGAACAGCTCGCATCCTCGATCGCCGAGATCAGCCGCCAAGTGGCCGGCTCGACCGCGAGCACCGGTCGCGCCGTCGACGAAGCCAACCGCGCCGGCAGCGAAATTCGTGTCCTCGCGGAGGCCGCGATGCGGATCGGCGACGTCGTCAAGCTGATCAGCGAGATCGCCTCGCAGACCAACCTGCTGGCGCTCAACGCCACGATCGAGGCGGCGCGGGCAGGCGAGGCCGGCCGCGGCTTTGCGGTCGTGGCCTCCGAGGTCAAGAGCCTCGCCAACCAGACCGCGAAGGCGACCGAGGAGATCAGCGCCAAGGTCGGTGAGATGCAGCAGTCGACCACCAATTCGGTCGCAGCGGTCGAAGCGATCGCGCAGACCATCGCCGAGATCGACGGCATCACCGCGAGCATTGCGGCCTCCATCGAGCAGCAGGGATCTGCGACGCGCGAGATCGCCCGCAACGTTCACGAAGCCTCCGCCGGCACCTCGCAGGTCTCCTCCAACGTGTCAGGCATCAGCGAAGCCGCCGCCGATACGGGCCGCGTCGCCGCCCGCGTCAACAGCGCCTCCGAGCGCGTTCACGGCGAAGTCGAGACGCTCCGCCGCGAGGTGACGCAATTTTTGCAGCGGCTGACGTCGGCGGCGTAAGGCTTTTCGGCAAGAGGACGTGCTCTCTTTCCCTCTCCCTTGTGGAAGAGGGCATCTCGCCGCAAAGCGGCGAGACGGGTGAGGGGTTCTATCCCCACGAACGGCCTTGCGAGCGGAGAATATCCCTCATCCGGCGCTTCGCGCCACCTTCCCCCACACGGGAGAAGGGGAGGCGCTGCCGGTGTACCGAATAGCGCCCCACGAACACTCGCCCCGCACCTTACCTAGGCACGCTCTGCCCGTTGTTAGTGCTTGATCACGCTGACATCAGGTGTTCTGCTCAAAAAAGCTGCTGGAGCACCGCACCCCGTGTCGATCTACGTCGCATTGCATCACGTCACGCACTACAAATACGACCGCCCGATCGATCTCGGTCCGCAGACCATCCGCCTGCGTCCGGCGCCGCATACGCGCACGCCGATCCTGAGCTATTCGCTCAAGGTCTCACCAGCCAACCATTTCGTGAACTGGCAGCAGGATCCGCAAGGCAACTGGCTCGCCCGCTATGTCTTTCCGGAGAAGACCACCGAGCTGAAATTCGAGGTCGACTTCACGGCGCAGATGACCACGGTCAATCCGTTCGACTTCTTCGTCGAGCCCTATGCCGACAGCTTTCCGTTCGAGTATCCCAAGGATCTCAAGACTGAGCTGGCGCCGTATCTCGAGACCATCAAGCCCGATCCCGAATTCGCAAAGTATCTAGCCTCGATCCCGCGCGAGGCGCCGAACACGGTCAATTTCCTGGTCGACCTCAATCGCGCGCTGCAGCAGAAGATCCGCTACATCATCCGCATGGAGCCCGGCGTGCAGACGCCGGAGGAGACGCTCACCTCCTGCGCCGGCTCGTGCCGCGACTCGGCCTGGCTCCTGATCCAGACCTTCCGCCATCTCGGCCTCGCGGCCCGCTTCGTTTCCGGCTATCTGATTCAGATCCGCCCCGACATTGATCCGATTGAAGGGCCGCCGGAGGTCGAGAACGATTTCACCGATCTCCACGCGTGGGCCGAGGTCTATCTGCCGGGCGCGGGCTGGATCGGCTTTGACGCAACCTCGGGCATGCTGGCAGGCGAGGGGCATATCCCCGTGGCGGCGACGCCGCATTACCGCTCGGCGGCGCCGATCTCCGGAGGCGCCGGCTTCGCCGAGGTCGAGTTCGCCTTCGACATGAGCGTGAAGCGTATCCGCGAAGCGCCGCGCATCACAAAACCGTTCTCCGACGAGTCCTGGGCCCGGCTGAACGATCTCGGCGAGCAGGTCGACGGCGATCTCGCGAGCGCGGACGTGCGGCTCACCATGGGCGGCGAGCCCACCTTTGTCTCGGTCGACGATCTCGAGGCGGCGGAGTGGAATACGGAAGCCGTCGGCCCGACCAAGCGCGCGCTTGGCGACGATCTGATCCGCCGCCTGCGCAATCGATTTGCGCCCGGCGGCCTGCTGCATTACGGCCAGGGCAAATGGTATCCGGGCGAGAGCCTGCCGCGCTGGGCCTTTGGTCTCTACTGGCGCAAGGACGGCGTGCCGATCTGGAAGAACGCCGACCTCATTGCAAAAATCGAAAATCCCAGGCGCGCCCAGACCGAGGACGCCGAGGATTTCATGGAGGGCACGGCGGCGCGGCTCGGGCTCGATCCCGGCTACATCATTCCGGCCTATGAGGACACGGTTTACTGGCTTCAGAAAGAGGCGGAGCTTCCGATCAACGTCGATCCTTCCAACTCGCAATTGTCCGATCCCGAGGCACGCGCGCGCATGGCGCGGGTGTTCAACCAGGGCCTCCGCGCGCCGCGCGGCTTCGTGCTGCCGGTGCAGCGCTGGAACGCGCCGCCGCGCTGGCGCAGTGAGCGCTGGCAGCTCCGGCGCGGCCACCTGTTCCTCTCGCCGGGCGATTCACCGCTCGGCCTGCGTCTGCCGCTCGGCTCGCTCGGCTATGTCCCGCCCAATCAGTATCCCTACATCGTCGAGCAGGATCCCCTGGAGGCGCGCGGCAAGCTGCCGGTGTTCACGCTCCCGGAGCGTCCGAAAGCGCCGCCGCGGGTCGCGCCCGAACAGCTCAACACATCCGTCCCGGTGCGCACGGCGCTGTCGATGGAAGTGCGCGACGGCGTCATCTGCGCTTTCATGCCGCCGGTCGAGCGCATCGAGGATTATCTCGAGCTGATTGCAGCGATCGAGGCCACCGCCGACGAGATGCAGCTCCAGGTCCATGTCGAAGGCTACGCGCCGCCCTTCGATCCGCGCATCGAGGTCATCAAGGTCACGCCCGATCCCGGGGTCATCGAGGTCAACATCCAGCCGGCGCAGAGCTGGCGCGATGCGGTCGAGATCACCTCGGGCCTCTATGAGGACGCGGCCAAGGTTCGTCTCGGCGCCAACCGCTTCCTGGTCGACGGCCGCCACACCGGGACCGGCGGCGGCAACCACGTCGTGGTCGGCGGCTCGAGCCCGCAGGACTCGCCGTTCCTGCGCCGGCCCGATCTGTTGAAGAGTCTGGTCCTGTACTGGCAGCGGCATCCCTCGCTGTCCTATTTCTTCTCCGGCCTGTTCATCGGCCCGACCAGCCAGGCGCCACGCATCGACGAAGCCCGTCACGACAGCATCTACGAGCTCGAGATCGCGCTCTCGCATGTGCCGCCGCCGGGCTACCAGACGCCGCTGTGGCTGGTCGACCGTCTGTTCCGGCATCTGCTCGTCGACATCACCGGCAACACTCATCGCGCCGAGATCTGCATCGACAAGCTCTATTCGCCGGAAGGCCCCACGGGCCGGCTCGGCCTCGTCGAATTCCGCGCGCTCGAAATGCCGCCGGACCCGCGCATGTCGCTGGCGCAGCAGCTTTTGATCCGCGCACTGATCGCGAAGATGTGGCGCGAGCCGCAAGCCGGCAAGTTCGTGCGCTGGGGCACCGCGCTGCACGACCGCTTCATGCTGCCGCACTTCATCTGGGAAGATTTTCTCGATGTGCTCGGCGAGCTCAAGCAGTTCGGCTATCCGTTCGAGCCGGAATGGTATCTGGCCCAGCTCGAATTCCGCTTCCCCGCCTTCGGCCGCATCCATCATGGCGGCGTGACGCTGGAGCTGCGCCAGGCGCTGGAGCCCTGGCACGTGCTGGGCGAGGAGGGTTCGGCCGGCGGCACGGTGCGCTACGTCGATTCGTCGGTCGAGCGGCTCCAGGTCAAGGCGGAGGGCTTTGTCGAGGGCCGCCACATCGTCACCTGCAACGGCCGCCGCCTGCCGATGACCTCGACCGGCCGCTCGGCCGAGGCGGTGGCCGGCGTCCGGTTCAAGGCCTGGCAGCCGGCCTCCGGCCTGCACCCGACGATCCCTGTTCACGCGCCCCTGACCTTCGACCTGATCGACAGCTGGAACGGCCGCTCGCTGGGCGGCTGCGTCTACCATGTCGCCCATCCCGGTGGGCGCAACTACGACACCAAGCCGGTCAACACCTATGAGGCCGAGGCCCGGCGGCTTGCGCGCTTCCAGGACCATGGCCACACGCCGGGGCCGGTCCAGCCGCCGCCTGAGGAACGCACAAATGAGTTTCCGCTGACCCTCGACTTGCGGACCCCGCTCCTGCAATGAGTATGATGCTGGGGCAGGGAGAGGCGCATGGCCGAGGGCGCGGCGGAAGAGGACGATAAGGCAGAGAGGGCGCAAGGTCAGCGTGAAGGCCAGCGCCGCTTCGCGCAATGGGTCCGCGACTACAGCCGCCTGCCTGATATCCCTGACGAGTTCTTAGGCGCCGACGGTGCCCCGCGCGCGGTCTGGAGCCGCTTCTTCGAAGCCTTCGGCGCGCTGGCGCCCGACGAGATCGAGCGGCGATTCGGCATGGCCGACCGCCACCTGCGTGAGGCCGGCGTCACCTACCGTGCCCCCGGCGACAGCGCCGACCGGCCCTGGTCGATCAGCCACCTGCCGCTTCTGATCGACGAGGCTGACTGGCGGCAGCTTTCCGCGGGCATCACCCAGCGCGCCGAGCTGCTCGAGCGCGTGCTGCGCGACATTTATGGCGAGGGCCGGCTGGTGGCCGAGGGTGCGCTGCCGGCGGCCGCGATCGCCGGCAGTCCCGAATATCTCCGTCCCGTCTGCGGCGTGCCGCCACCGGGCGGGCGCTATCTCTCGATCTATGCCGCCGATGTCGGCCGCGGCCCTGACGGCCGCTGGTGGGTGCTCGGCGACCGCACCCAGGCGCCATCGGGCGCGGGCTACGCGCTGGAGAATCGCCTCGTGCTCTCGCGCGCCTTCTCCGACCTCTACAAGTCCATGAACGTGCCGCGCGTGGCGCCGTTCTTCGAGGCTTTCCGCGACTCCTTGCGCGCGCGCGCCGACCGCGACGAGCCGCGCATCGGCGTGCTCACGCCCGGCAGCTTCAGCGAGACCTATTTCGAGCATGCGACGCTGGCGCGCTATCTCGGCTTCCTCTTGGTCGAGGGCGACGATCTCGCCGTCAGCGACAACCGCGTCCATATCCGCACCGTCGCCGGCCTCAAGCGGCTCGATGTGCTGCTGCGCCGGGTCGATTCCAACTCGCTCGATCCGCTCGAGCTCGATGCGTCCTCGCATCTCGGCGTGCCCGGTCTGATCGACGTGCTGCGCAAGGACGGCGTCGTCGTCGCCAACATGCCGGGCTCCGGCGTCCTGGAGGCGCGGGCGCTGCTCGGCTTCCTGCCGGCGCTGAGCCGCCGCCTGCTCGGCGAAGAGCTGAAGATGCCGCATATCGCGACCTGGTGGTGCGGCCAGCGCGGCGCGCGCGAGGAAGTGCTGGCGCGGCTCGACGAGGTCGCGATCGAAGGCGCTTACCAGCGCGGCGTGCCCGGTTTCGACTCGAGCGGTCCGGTGCTCGCCAGCGAGCTGGATGCGAGCGACCGCCAGCGCCTGGTCGACGCCATCGCCGCGCGCGGCATGGACTATGTCGGGCAGGAGGTGGTGCGGCTCTCGACCATGCCGGTGTGGGAGCGGGGCCAGATCACGCCGCGTCCGTTCGTGCTGCGAGTGTTCGCCGCGGCGACGCCCGACGGCTGGGCCATCATGCCCGGCGGCTTCTGCCGCATCGCCGAGCAGCCGGACGCGCGCGCGGTGTCGATGGGCGACGGTGCCCGTGCCGCCGACGTCTGGGTGGTGTCCGACAAGCAGGTCTCGACCGTGACCTTGCTGCCGGCGACCGACAAGGTGCGCATACGCCGCATCGCCGGCGTGTTGCCAAGCCGCGCAGCCGACAATCTGTTCTGGCTCGGCCGTTATCTCGAACGCGCCGAGGCGACGCTGCGGCTGGTGCGCGCGCTTGGCTCGCCGAGCGGACCCAACAAGGGCACCGCGGCCTCGCTGCAATCGGCCGAACGTATCCAGCGCCTGTTGGTGGCCTGGGGCGCGGTCTCGCAGACCTCGCGCGCCGCCCCCGGCCGCATCGTGGCCGAAGCGCTGCAGAGCGAGGCGCGTTTCGGCTCGGCCCTGTCGCTGGTGCGCGCGGCGCAGCGCACGGCGACATCCCTGCGCGAGCGGCTGTCGCCCGATGCCTGGCAGGTCATCACCGAGATGGCCGAGCGCCTCGCCTACGAGGTCGAGGACGACGACAGCGTGCTGAGCGCTGCCGAGCTAACCTTGCAGGAGCTCGCGAGCTTCGCGGGGCTGGCGCAGGAGAACATGAACCGCGCCGCCGGCTGGCGCTTCCTCGACATCGGCCGCCGCGTCGAGCGCGCCATCAACACCACGCGCTTCACGCGCCAGTTCGCCTATGACGAGGCCGGTGACGAGGATCTCGACATCCTGTTGACGCTGGTGGATTGCCAGATCACCTACCGCTCGCGTTATCTGCTGGCGCCGATCCTGGCGCCGGTGCGGGACCTTGCCGTGCTCGATGGCTACAATCCGCGCTCGGTGGCGTTCCAGGTGACGACGCTGAACGAGCACATTGCCGCGCTGCCGAGCCTGAAGGAGCACGGCCTGATCGAGAAGCCTCAGCGGCTTGCAGTGGCGATGCAGGCGATGCTTGCAACGGCAGAAGCCGAGAAGCTCGAGGTCAAGACGCTGTTCGCATTGGAGCAGGACCTGCTCAACCTCGCCGAGGCGATCGGGCAGCACTACTTCCCGCATGGCCCCAATGCCGCCAGGCCGGAAAAGCTGACGGGGCTGGCGTGATCTACGACATCCGTCACGTCACCACCTACGAATACGAAAATCCGGTCAGCTTCGCCCGCTGCACGCTGCGGCTCGAGCCGCGGAGCGGCAGCGGCCAGGAGCTGCTCTCGCACAGTGTCGAGATCCGCCCGCGCCCTGCCGAGCGCAATGTGCGGCGCGACTTCTTCGGCACGCTGACCGAGAGCGTGGTGATCGAAGCCGCGCATCGAACCTTGCGCATCGACTCGCGTTCGCGCGTCTCTGTGTCGCGCCAGCCGCCGGCGCGCGATGCATCCAGTCCGCCCTGGGAAAGCATCCGCGACATCGCCTTCGAGGCGACGAGCCTCGGGCCGGCCTCGCCGGTCGGCTACGTCTTCGCGAGCCCGCTGGTGCCGGTGCTGCGTCCCGTCAGCGCCTATGCGGCTTCGAGCTTTGCACCCGGCGCGGGCATCCTCGAAGGTGCGGTCGACCTCATGCGTCGTATCCGCAACCAGTTCCGCTACGACCCGAAGGCGACGGTGATCTCGACGCCGCTGGCTGAGGTCTTCGACAATCGTCACGGGGTCTGCCAGGATTTTGCCCATGTGATGATCGCAGGGCTGCGCGGGATCGGTCTGCCTGCAGCCTATGTCAGCGGCTATTTGCGCACCATTCCACCGCCGGGCCAGCCGCGCCTGCAAGGCGCCGATGCCACCCACGCCTGGGTGTCGCTGTGGTGCGGGGCGGAGCTCGGCTGGGTCGATTTCGATCCGACCAACGATCTTCTGGTCGCGAACGACCACATCGTGCTTGGGGTGGGGCGCGACTTTTCCGACGTCTCGCCGATCGATGGCATCATCGTCGGCTCGCCCAAGCAGAAGCTCGGCGTCGCCGTCGACGTGCTGCTGGTGGAGTAGGGCGTGTCCTCATAAGGGTCGGCTTTCCTACGCAAAGGGGAAGTCTGCCATCTGGAATGTGATCGGCAGGTGTGACCCAAAGCTGACCTCCGAGCGGCTCCTAGAGATAGCGCGGGCTCGGCGTAGTTCCTCACTGCCTCACTGAAGCCGAGAGGGCTTTATCCGTCACTTCCCGAACGAACCGATGCTTTGCGTTGCGGAAGCCCTCGATGTTCTCGCCAAATTCAGCGGCGAGCGACTTCTTCAAGTGGCCGTACGCGCTTGCGATCTCCGGGTATAGGCGCAAATAGTCGCGAAAAAGCAGGAAGTCTCTCCAGCGTGGATTGGACTGCTCCATGACGTGAAGATGGTGTGTCCAAGGTCCTGGTATTCCCTTTCGAAGGAATAGTTCACCGGGTAACCATGCCTCGTACTCGGGGATGTAGCTATATCCCAGTTGAACGAGCGGCTTCAAAAGCGTGCATCTCGCTTGTGACAAGCTTGGGACGCCGACCAAGATGTCGATAATCGGCTTCGCCGCTAAGCCCGGGACTGATGTACTGCCCATGTGTTCGATCTTGGGCGTCGGACCGATCACAGGTTGCAAGCGAATACGCTCCTCCTCGAAAAGAACCGGCCAGTTCGGATCGTAATCGCGCACTTCGATGGCGCCCCCTCCGTACCTCTCCATGCCATCCCCAATGCAAAGATCTCTCAATCGACATGGCTAGACAGACAAGAGCCCAATGTATGTGATCCTGGTCACTGCATGGCCCTCAGTCCGGTGATATGCAGTTCAGCTTCTCGCCCATCTTCAACCTAGGGTGAGGGACGCCAACGTGCCGCCATAGAGGTGGAGCGGATCCTGCAGCGCGGCTTTATGGTTACGCGCCCTGGAAACGGTCGCCGCTCGCCCCTTACCGGATCATGGTCTCGCGATCCCAGGCCTGATAGTCAGGCGAACCTTCGATGCGGATCGGGCCATCGTAGCCGTATTCCACCATGTGCACGGTCACATAGTCCTCGCCAAAGAAGACCACGCCATAGGATTGCGGCAGGTCGGACGCGCTCAGCAGCCTGGTCTCGGAGAACAGTGGAAAGCTCGCATGATTGGTGCCGCGCAGCGACGAGACGGGAACGCCTGCGACCGAACCGGCCAGAGGCAGGTGACAATGACCGAAGAAGACGTGACGGATCTTTGAACGGTTGCGGCCAACCAGGTGCCGGAACGCAGCGTCGTCCAACAGGCGGATCTGGTCGAAGGGCGCGAGATGCACCGGCATGGGGTTGTGATGCATGAAGAGCAGGAACGGCCCGTCATGCTCGGCAAGCCGCGCCTCGAGCCAGCCGAGGCGATCGTCGCAATAGCGGCCGGCATGCGTTTCCGGATGCGCGGTGTCGAGGAACAGGCAGCGGCCGGCGGCCGTATCGTGCACGCCCTGAACAAAGCCGTTCTCGTCGGCGAGATCGGGGAACACGCTCAGGAAGGCGGCACGCCGGTCATGGTTGCCGATGCACAGCCGGACCGGCAGCGGGAATACGTCGAGGCACTGCTTGAGCCATTGATAGTCGGCGGCATCGCCCCAGTCCGAGAGGTCGCCCGTGATCACCATCAACTCGGCGTCATGATGATCCTTGAAGGCATGTGCAAGCGCGCGCTCGAAATTGGCGCGCGGATCGCGGCCACCGATGGTCGAGCCGGGCGCCGTCAGGTGAATGTCGCTCAGGTGAAGCAGCTTCATCGTTCCCTCCGTTTCTTGCGGCACGGGGCGCCGGTCGCGCCCCGTGCTTCGGCAGATGTTGTGATGCTCAGCGCGCGGCGCCGGTGGTCTTTGGCAGCAGCTTCTGCACATCCGACGTCATGTCGGCGAGGACGGCTTCGGGCTCCCTCGCGCGGGCGCCCGAGATGATCGAGTTGAGGTGGTCCTTGATCACGTCGGTGATCTTCAGGCCGTTGTCGCCGGGGAAGGCGTACCACTTCGTGAGCAGGGCGAGCTGGCTGACGGCGGTATAGTTGTTGGGGTTCTTGACGTAAAAGTCCTTCAGATAGACCTCGTTGGCGACCTTGTTGGGCGGCATGTAGCCGGTGGTTTCCGCCATGATCGCAGCGCCCTTGGGGCCGGTCCAGAACTTCACCGCTTCCCAGCCCGCATCGCGCTTGGCCTTGTCCTTGGCAAGGATCAGCACGACGTTGCCGCCGGCCGGCAGCCTGCCGTTCGGGGCGGCGACGTCCGGGAACGGAATCGTCTTCAACGCGAACTTGCCGCCGGTCATCTGCGTGACCTTGTTGAGGTCCGAGGTCGAGGTGACGTGAAAGCCGGTCTTGCCGGCCGCGAACGCCGCGCGCATCGATGGTTGGTCGAGGTTGGGCATGCCGCCCTCGTTGACGAGCCGCGCGATCATGTTGATGGCGAACTTGCCTTCCGCGCCGTCGAAGGCGACCTTGGTCTCGTCGGCGTTGAGCATGGTGCCGCCGCGCGCGAAGACCGGGGCTTGCCACAGCCAGTTGCCGGTGATGTCCCAGGCATAGGTGACGCCATTGGTGTCGTTGCCGAGCGCCTTGATCTTCTTGGCGAGCGTGAGCAGCTCGTCCCAGCTCTTCGGCAGGTTGTTCACGTCGCCGCCGGCCTGCTTCACCAGGTCGAGATTGACGTAGACGATCGGCAGCGAGATCGCGAAGGGAAGGGCGTAGACTTTGCCGCTGGCGGTGCCGATGTCGTACATCGCCTGGTGGAAGCCCTGCTTGTCGAAATCCTTTTCCGCCGCGATGTAGCCGTCGAGCGCGGCCGGGATGTTCTTGTCGACCAGTACGCGGATGCGGTTCAAGCCCTGGAAGGACACGTCCGGCATCTGATTGGTGACGGCTTCGCGCAGCACCTTCTGGGTGCCGTCTTCGTAGGATTCGTAAGGCGCCCGCATGGTGACCTTGATCTCCGGGTGCACCTTGGCGAATTCCTCGGCAATGCGCTTGTGCGTCTCGGTGAACAGCTCCGGATAGGGATACTGCATCACGATCTCGGTCTGGGTCTGCGCGAGCGCAGAGCCGGCCACAAGCGACAGAGCCGCCGCGGCGATGATTGACTTCAGCATGAATAACTCCCTGTTTGAGGTGACGCGGTTACTTGATCCCGGTGAGGGTGATGCCCTCGATGAAGCGGCGCTGGGCAAAGAGGAAAGCGATGACGAGCGGGGCGATGATCACCATCGCCGCGGCCATCAGCGGGCCGTAGCTGGTGCCGGCCTCGTTGTTGCGGAAATGGGCGACGGCCAGCGGCGGCGTACGCAATTGCTCGCTGTTGAGCACGATCAGCGGCCAGAAATAGTCGTTCCAATGCGCCACCACGGAGAAGATGCCGAAGGCGGTGACTGCCGGAATCGCGGCCGGCAGCATCACCCGCCAGACGATGCCGAATTCGGAGATGCCGTCCATGCGGGCGGCATCGACGAGATCGTCCGGCACGGTCTTGAAGAACTGGCGCATCAGGAAGATGCCGAACACCGAGATCGTGAAGGGCAGGACCAGCGCGGCATAGCTGTCGAGCAGGCCGATCTTGTGCAGCAGCAGGAAGACCGGAATCGCGGTCGCCTGCGGCGGGATCAGGATCCCGAACAGGACCAGGGCAAACAGCGTCTCGCGGCCGAGGAAGCGAAGTTTCGCGAGCGCATAGGCGGCCGGCAGCGCCACCATCACCTGCAGCACGAAGATCGAGACCGTGACGATGACGCCATTGAGCAGGAAGCGCAGGAGGTTGGCCTTGGCGAAGGCCTCGCGCAGATTCTCCACCAGCGCGAACTGATGCGGGATCAGGTGCAGCTCGCTGGAAAAGACCTCGGTCTGCGGCTTGGACGCGGTCGAGATCATCCAGATGAACGGCGCGAGCATGAGCGCGGCACCCGCGATCAGGAGCACGTGGCGGAGGATCGCGCGGAACGGGATGGGATGCGCGTTGCTCATGTGTAGTGCACGCCGCGATCGGCGAGCCTCGATTTGATCAGGGTGAGCGCGAGAACGAAGACCAGGAAGACGACGGTGATTGCCGCGGCGTAGCCCGAGCGGAAGAACTCGAACCCTTCCGTGTACATGGTGTGGATCAGGACCTCGGTGGATTTGGACGGGCCGCCCTTGGTCAGGACATGCACGGTATCGAACACCTGGAAGGAGCGGATGCCGGAGATGACGACGACGAAGGTCGTGACCGGCCCGAGCATCGGCCAGGTCACGAGGCAGAAGCGGGCCCAGCCGCTCGATGCGCCGTCAATCTCGGCCGCTTCGTAGAGCTGCTTGGGGATGGAGACGAGGCCGGCAAGAAACAGCACCATGTTGAAGCCGACGGCCTGCCAGATGCCGATTGCGCACAGCGCGTAGAGGGCGGTGTTGCGGTCCTGCAGCCAGGCGAAGGCCGGCAGGCCCGCGCCGCGCAACAGCCCGTTCACCAGGCCGAATTGCGGATGCAGCATGAATTCCCACACCACCGCCATCGCGATCAGGGTCGCCATCACGGGCAGAAAATAGATCGTCCGATAGAGGCTGCGCAGGCTGGTGCCGCTCTGGATCAGCAGCGCGATCGCAAGGCCTGCGATCACCGCGCCGGGCACCACGATCACGACATAGGTCAGCGTGTTGCGCAGCGCGGTCCAGAACACCTTGTCGGCGAACAGGTCCTGGTAGTTGGCGAGCCCGATCCAGGAGAAATGCGGCGCGCCGAGCTGATAATCGGTGAAGGAGAGGGCGATCACGCCGGCGAGCGGACCAAGCAGCATGACCAGCATGAGCGCGGCGGCGGGCGTCACCAGGGCGTAAGCGGAGTACGTGCGCCGGGTGCGATGAGCCGGCAACGCCCGCCTCGCGGCGCCGGTCGGGCCGATCGCCGCATCAATGGTCATGGAGCCGTCAGACATGGGCGGGCTCACGGTTGCGCTCGGCCTGCTCGACGCTGAGCTCGATCCGCTTCCCGGCCGAATCGAAAACCCGCACGGCGTCGGGCGCGAAGCCGAACGTGACGGGACTGCCCATCGCAGGCAGCTGCCGGACATCGGCAAGCCGCGCGATCAGGCGCGCTCCGGCGCCTTCGATCGCAAGGTGCACGAAGGCCTCCGCGCCGAGATTTTCCAGATGGGCGACACGTCCGGAGAATGGCCCCGCGCCCAGCTCGATCCGCTCCGGGCGCACACCGACACGGCAGTCGCCGGCGCTCGCGCCACACGCAAGACTTAGAGCGGTGCCCAGCACGTCGATGCCGCCGTCCTTCCGGATCCGGCCAGGGAGGATGTTGATCTTGGGGCTGCCGATGAATTCGGCGACGCGGATGTCGCCGGGGTCGTTGTAGATCTCCGCGGGCGTGCCGGCCTGAATCAGCTCACCGGCCATCATCACGGCGATCCGGCTCGACATCGTCATCGCCTCGGCCTGGTCATGCGTGACATAGATGAACGTTGCCTTGAGGCGGCGATGCAGCTCGGCGAGCTCGGCGCGCATGTGCACACGCAGCTTCGCGTCGAGATTGGAGAGCGGTTCGTCGAACAGGAACGCCCGGGGCTCGCGCACCATGGCGCGTCCGACAGCGACGCGTTGTCGCTGTCCGCCGGACAATTGCCCGGGCTTGCGCCGCAGCAATGGCGCGATATCGAGCTGCTCGGCGATGGCTGTGATGTCGGCGCGGATGCCGCGTTCCTTGGCGCGCCGGCCCGGCAGCAGCGGGCCGAGCAGCGGGAGCCGCTCGATCGCCGAGAGACGCCGCATCCGCAACGGCACCGCGATGTTGTCGAAGGTACTCAAATGCGGATAGAGCGCGTAGGACTGAAAGACCATCGCGAGGTTGCGCGCGCTGGGCCGAATGTCGTCGACGGGGCCGCCGTCGATGCGCACCTGCCCGGAATTTTGCGGCTCCAGCCCGGCGATGATCCGCAGCAGGGTCGACTTGCCGCAGCCGGAAGGACCGACCAGCGAGATGAACTCGCCGTCCTCGATCCGGAAATCGATACCTTTCAGGACGTCGGCCCCGTCGAAGGATTTGCGGATTCCGGAAAGCTCGATTTGCGCCATTCGCGCTGGTCCCCTGCTGCCTGTTGCGGCGCACGAGGAGTTAAGGAGCGCATCTGACATTCACATTACGGTCAATGGCATTGCTTATGCTGACCCCAGGTTTTGCTTTTGTGGCGTTCTGAAGCCGGGATGCCGGTTTTGGAGTTCTTGTCGTGGCATTGACGTCGTCGCGTGTCCGGGCGGTCAACGCGGTGTTCGACACCGGCAGCTTTGCTGCCGCAGCCAGGAAACTGGGAGTGTCGCAGCCCGCTGTTGCGCAGCTGGTGCGCGATCTGGAGGCCGAGTTCGCCGTTGCGCTGTTCGACCGCCACGGACAGAACCTGATCCCGACGCCGCTGTGCCGGCGACTCTACGCAGCGACCAGCCGTATGCAGGCGCTCGAGGCGGATGCGCAGGCCATCCTCGAGCAGCGCGATGAGCTGACGGGGGGCGAGCTTCGCATCGGGCTCGGCAACGCCATGCCGGGGATGGCGTTGATCGCGGCCTTTCGCAACCTGTATCCGAAGATCCAGATCAATATCGAGATCGGGAGCTGGTCGGCGATCATGGCGGCGGTGGTCGATCAGCGCGTCGACATTGCCGTGCTGCCGGAGGTGCCGCAGGACAACCGCTTCCGTCGCGAGCCCTGCGTGCAGCAGCGCGTCGTCGCGATCTGCCATCCCGTTCACGACCTCAGTCGGGAATCGCGCGTCTCCGCCGTCAGCCTGATGCAATATCCGCTGGTGTTTCGAACCCGGGATTCGGCGACCCAGCGGGCCGTGGACAGGGCGTTTCGCGCCGTCAATCTGCGCGCTAGCCCGGCGATCGTCGTCAACACGCGCGAGGGAATGCTGGAGGCGGTCGCCAACCGGCTCGGTGTCGGCTTCGTCTGGGAGCACGGTTGGAGCCGTATCGATCGCATCGCCAAGGTGGCGATCGCAGAAATCGAGGCGGAATCGCCCGAATACATCTTCTCTCTGGCAGGCAAACGCGGCAAGCTGGTCGAGCTGTTCTATCTCGCCAGAAGCCTGTCGCGCTCGGCGGATGGCGCCGACATCCTGTCCGCCCCCTAAGGCGACAGGCCGGCCTGGGCCCTTCCGGCGCGATCGCCTTCAGGCTGTGGCTAAGCTGAACCACAACCGCGATGTTGCGCAGCGGGAATGTAGCATATTTACGAATTTTTGATACGGAATTTGGTCAGCCGGCCCAAGATGCGCTATGCTAGTGCTGCGTCGAGAACAACAGAGACGTCGGGAGATGGCATGGGACACCAGCGGCGGACGGGGCTGCATCCATGATAACCTTACCGAGACTGGCGGCTGAATCCCTCGAGGAATTCCTCGGCAAGTTCATGCGTCGCCGGTACGATGAGACTTCTGCCAGTATCGTCGAGAGCGCAACCCGCACCGCGATGGAATGCATCGGCAACAGCGATGCGCTCTATCACAATATCGAGCATACGATGCTGGTGACGCTGGCGGCCCAGGCAATCCTCCGCGGCCGAAGCCTTCATACCCATCTGTCGGCTGAGGACTACGTCCACGTGCTGATCGCCTGCCTCGCCCACGACATCGGCTATGTGCGCGGGCTGTTCGAGGAGGACGACGCCGACGGCTTCGTCATCGACGCCGCCGACACCAAGATCTCGTTGCCGCGGGGTGCGTCGGACGCGAGCCTGATGATGTATCACGTCGATCGCTCGAAGCTGTATGTGACGCGGCGGCTGCGGCATATTCCCGGGCTCGATCCCGAGCGCATCGCCCGCGCCATCGAAGGGACGCGCTTTCCGGCCCGCCAAGGACAGGAATACGACGACGAGGCCTCGATCCTGCGCGCGGCCGACTTCATCGGCCAGCTCGGCGACCCCAACTATCTGCGCAAGGCCAACGCCCTCTATTACGAGTTCGAAGAGGTCGGCATGAATCGCCAGCTCGGCTACGATTCGCCGGCCGATATCGTGAACCGCTATCCACAGTTCTACTGGAACAGCGTCGCACCGCACATCCAGACCGAGATCGGCTATCTCAACAAGACCGAGATCGGCCGGCAGTGGATTGCCAATCTCTACAGCAACGTGTTCCGCGCCGAGCGCGACATCTCACTGTCGGGCCCGCAGAAATAGGCCCCTTGTCGCCCGGATGAGCGCAGCGATATCCGGGATTCGCGGATGCCGACGTTCCCGGATTGCGCTACTCTTCATCCGGGCTACGAAATCCTCAATCCGTGAATCACCATGCAACAAAAAACCGTCACCACGGACATCCTCGACATCGCCTATCGCGAATATGGCGCGCCCGACGGCTGGCCCTGCATCATGGGCCACGGCTTTCCCTACGACGTGAACGCCTATGCCGAAACCGCGCCGATCCTTGCAGAGGCCGGCGCGCGCGTGCTGGTGCCGTGGTTGCGCGGCTATGGGCCGACGCGTTTTCGCAGCGCGTCGACCTTGCGGTCCGGCGAGCAGGCGGCGCTCGGCGCCGATCTCTTGGCTTTCATGGATGCGCTCGGCATCCGGCGCGCGGTTCTTGGCGGCTATGACTGGGGCGGGCGCGCGGCCTGTGTCGTTGCCGCGCTCCATCCGGAGCGCGTGATCGGTCTCGTCTCCGGCAACTCCTACAACATCCAGAACATCGCCCGATCCATGGAGCCGGCCTCGCCGCCGGAGGAGGCCGCGCTCTGGTATCAATATCTCTTCCACAACGAGCGCGGCCGCCGCGCGCTGGAGCGGAACCGGCGCGGCTTTGCCCGTCAGCTCTGGGCGATGTGGTCGCCGACATGGGCGTTCGACGATGCGACGTTCGAGAACAGCGCGGTGTCCTTCGACAATCCTGATTTCGTCGATGTCGTGATCCATTCCTACCGCCACCGCTATGCGCTGGTGGAAGGCGACCCCGCCTATGCCGCGATCGAAGAACAGCTCGCTGCGCAACCGCCGATCCGCGTGCCGACGATTGCGATCGACGGCGACAGCGACGGCGTCAATCCCGGCACCGCGCACCATGCGCGCAAGTTCGAGGCCTTCTTCGAGCGGCGCGTGTTCGCGGGCGCCGGTCATAATCTGCCGCAGGAGCGGCCCGCCGAATGGGCGCAGGCCGTGATCGACGTCCGGACAGCGGCTGCATCATAGGCCGTCCAAGCTCTGTTCTCCAAGATTTCCCTGATCTGCGGGAACCTTTTCCGATTGCAGCCGTCCAAGCTGTGGGCCCGCTTCCGTATGCGCGGGCTCGTTGCAGGGAGGGTCTTGATGAAGTCACCAGTGCGCAAGCTGGAACGTGTCGCGGTGGCGCAGGCGCCGGTGGAACGGCCAGACAGGGCGGAGGTCGAGCAGGCCATCCGGACCATGATCCGCTGGGCCGGCGATGATCCCGAGCGCGACGGTTTGCGCGAGACACCTGATCGCGTGGCACGCGCTTTCGAGGAATATTTTTCCGGATATGCGCAGGATCCGACCGAAATCCTGCAAAAGACCTTCGAGGAGATCGAAGGTTATGACGAGATGATCGTGCTGCGCGGCGTTCGCTTCGAGAGCCATTGCGAGCACCACATGGCGCCGATCGTCGGCCGCGCCTGGGTCGCCTATATTCCGCAGGGGCGCGTCGTCGGCATCTCAAAGCTTGCTCGCGTGGTGGACGTCTACGCGAAACGGCTCCAGATCCAGGAGAAGATGACCGCCCAGATCGCCAATACCATCAACGACGTACTCAAGCCCGAAGGCGTCGGGGTCATCATCAAGGCGACACATCACTGCATGACCACGCGCGGTGCGCACAAGCCCGGGACCGATCTCGTCACCAGCCGGATGCTGGGTGTGTTCCGCGACAATGCGCTGACGCGCCAGGAACTGCTGGGGCTCGCCAATTCGGACGATTGACGGGTTCGCTCGCCGCATTCGATCTTGATTTGCGTCAACGTCGCAGCAGGCAAGGGCTGCTCTGCTGGCTGTCGTCCCGGTCTGGTGCGTGCTATCGTGGCGCGTGCCCGCGGGCTTCGCATGCAGGAGTGGCCCCATGACAAGTGCTTCAGATGCGTCCCATCATCCCAGTCTCGGCTCGGGTATCTCTGCGCTGCACGGCAAATGGGGCTGGATCGTCGCGCTCGGCGTCGTGTACCTCATCGCCGGCTTCGTCGCGCTCGGCAGCATGGTCATGGCGACGGTGGCGAGCGTGATCGTGGTCGGAGCGATGATGATCGTCGCCGGCGTGACCGAGGTCATCGGCGCCTTCCAGATGAAGAGCTGGGGAAAATTCTTGATCTGGGCCCTGCTCGGCGTGCTCTACATCATCGCCGGCTTTCTCACCTTCGAGAACCCGCTCTTCGCCGCGGTTCTGCTGACTCTGTTCCTCGGCGCCTCGCTGCTGGCCTCCGGCGCAGTCAGGCTGTTTCTCGCCTTCAGCATGAAGCGCGAAAGCCCGTGGGTCTGGGTGGCGCTGTCGGCCGTCGTCACGCTGCTGCTCGGGCTGTTGATCCTGGCGCGCTGGCCGGTGAACAGCGTCTACATCCTCGGTCTGTTCCTCGGCATCGACCTGATCATGGCCGGTGCGGGCTGGCTCAGCCTCGGCCTCAGCCTGAAGCGGCGCGGCTGAAACCTCCAGTGAAGCGCGCGGTGCCGAAGCGCGATCAGATTTGGATGAATCGTGATCGCGCTTCAGGTTGATGTCGAAGCATGACCTTGCCGGATCATGCTTTGGCAGATCAATCCAGCGGCATCTCGTCGAGCGGCCAGATCGGGCGGCGAACCCTGCGATAAACGAGGGTCGTGTAGTCATTCGTGGCAAGGCCGCCGCTGTCGGCCAGGATCACCACCTTGGCCATCGGCCCGAAAGCGGCGCGGAAGTGGTGGGCGGACTTGACCGCGACGACCCGAAACTGCGCCGGCTCCGCGCCGAGAATCCGGAACATTTCCTGATCATAGGTTTGCAGCGTGTTGGTCGACAGGGCGATCGAGATGCCGTTCACCTCGAACAGGGCGGACGGGCCGAGCGTCATGGGCTGACCGGCATTCATCGGTCCCTCGCAGACGAAGGTGCCGTCCGACAGCGCGGCGACGCGTCCGGCCAGCGTGAGTGGCGGCCCGTAGCTGGCGGGATCGCGCTTGGCGCCGACAACGATTTCGAGGCTGGCCCCGAGACCCGCGGCATGGCAGCGGGCGGCGGCTTCGGGATCGCCGAGGACGCCGAGCAGCACGCCTTTGACGTTGGCCTTCAGCAGCGCCTCCAACAGGCGAACGCCGTCGCCATAGGCGCCTGAACCCGGGTTGTCGCTGTAATCGGAAATGACAAAGGGACGGGTATCGGCGACATCTTCTGCGGCCTCCGCGGCAAGCCTGGTCGCGGTCGGCAAATCATGCACCGCGACGGTGACCTCGGCGCGGCGACGGTAGATCTCGTCATAGAGCGCGGCCGCAGCCTGCCGCGCCGCCGTCTCCGCGGCGTTGTGCGAGGCATCGTAGGTCACCTGCACGCTGGGGCCGACCTCGGCAATGTCCGAGCGGCTGAAGCCCGCGCAGACGTCGACCGACAACAGGCCGGGTGTTCGCGCCTCCATGTCCGCCGCGCGCGCCAACAGATCGCTCATCACGCCGCCCTGGGTTCGTCCGTGATTGCATCCGTCGAGCAGCGGTCCCTGCAGGTGGACGACCTTCGGACGGATCTTGCCGTCCATCGCCGATTGCAGCAGATCGGCCGCGCGGAGTGCCGTCTCGTATTGGTCGATGTGCGGATAGGTCCGGTAGGGCAGCATGATGTTGGCCAGCCGGCCCATGCGTTCGGTGACGTTGGCATGCAGGTCGAGCGTCCCCGCGATCGGGATCGTCTCGCCGAGCCGCTTGCGCAATCCTTCCAGCAGCGCACCCTCGGCATCCTCGTCGGTCTCGGTCACCATTGCGCCGTGCAAGGCGAGGATGACGCCGTCGAGCGGTCCCGTCTCGCAGGCCTCGTAGACGAGGCGTTGCAGTTCGGCCCAGCAGTCCGCCGTCACCTTGCCGGACGGCGTGGCCGAGGCTGCAATCGGCTGCACCAGGGTCCAGCCGTAGCGTTGGGCCGCAGCCAGATGCCCGGCGATCTCCATCTTGGTGGCGCCGAGTGCGGGGGCGATCTCGGCTCCGAGGAGAAACAGCCGCTTGCGGTAGTCATCGAGCGTGGTCGGAACGATCGAGAACGTGTTGGTCTCGTGGGCGATCTGCGCGGAGAGCACACGTCGCGTCTGGCTCATGGGGGGCTCCTTGTTGTTCATGGAAGCCGCGCCCGGTCTCGCGTCCTCTCGAGGCATTTCGCTAGCATCAAGTCGGGCTGCACTACCAGCAGCTTGACGCAAGACCGTCATGCAGAACTTCGCTGATCTGACGCGCTGACAAAAAGCAGCGCGCCGCGCAGTGTCTCGCGCGGACGATGATCACCGGGGAGAAACCATGAAAGCTGCCTTGGTCCTGGCCGCGGCGCTGGCTGCCGCCTGCCTGCCGACTTCTGTCTCCGCGCAAAAATCCTATGGTCCCGGTGTCAGCGACACCGAGATCAAGATCGGCAACACCATGCCCTATAGCGGGCCGGCCTCGCCGCTCAGCATCACGGGCAGGGTGATTGCGGCCTATTTCGACGAGGTCAACGAGAAGGGCGGGGTCGGCGGCCGCAAGCTCAATCTGATCTCGCTCGACGACGCGTTCTCACCGCCCAAGACCATGGAGGCGGCGCGGCGTCTCGTCGAGGGCGACGGCGTTGCCTTCATCTTCGCCACCATGGGTACGGCGCCGAGCTCGGCGATCGCAAAGTACCTGAACAGCAACAAGGTGCCGCAGCTCTTCTTGATCAGCTCGGCGTCGAAGTGGAACGATCCCGCCAACATGCCGTGGTCGATGGCGCTGCCCTGGGCGCCGAACTACACCAGCGAGGCCGCCATCGACGTCGCCTATGCCCGCGCCAAGAACCCGAATGCGCGCTTTGCCGTGCTCTACCAGAACGACGATGCCGGCAAGGAATATCTGCGCGGCGTCAAGGAAGCGCTCGGCGCCGATGCCGACAAGGCGATCGCGATGGCCTCGAGCTTCGAGGTTGCGGATCCCACCGTCGATTCCCAGGTGCTGACGCTGGCGAGCACCAAGGCCGACGTCTTCATGATCTATTCGGTGACGCCGCGCGCCTGCGCGCAGGCGATCCGCAAGGCCCATGAGGTCGGCTGGCAGCCGACGCGCTTTCTCGCCTCAGGCTGCGCCAACAAGGCAACCGTGATGGTGCCGGCGGGACTCGATGCCGGCAAGGGCGTGCTCTCGCTCGGCTCGCTCAAGCCGTTCGTCGAGACGCCCAAGGACGATCCGGCGATGACGACCTATATCGACTTCATGAAGAAGCGCCTGCCCAATGCCGACGTCAACAACGTCGCCGGCCTCTACGGCTACACCGTCGCCGAGGCGCTGGTGGTGCTGCTGAAGCAGTGCAAGGACAATCTGACGCGCGAGAACATCATGGCGCAGGCCGCGAACCTGAAGAACGTGCCGCTGTCGCTCCTGATGCCCGGCATCACCCTCAACACCACGCCGCAGGATTTCCGCCCGATCAAGGACGGCTATATGCTGCAATTCGACGGCAACGACTGGGTGGTGGCGAGCGAGCTTTTGAAGGGGACGTGAGGGGGAAGCGGCGGCAGAGACGGCGCACCCTCTCCCCTTGTGGGGAGAAGGAGAGAGGAGACCACCATGGACTTCCAACACTCCGCCCGTTCGCTCGAACTCCAGGACCGCGTCCGGCAGTTCATGCGGACGCATGTCGAGCCGGTCGAGGATCTCTATTACGAGCAGGTGAAGCCGGAAGCCGCGCGCTACCGGACGCCGCCTGTGCTGCAGGAGCTGAAGCGGCTGGCGCGCGAGCAGGGGCTCTGGAACCTGTTCCTGTCCGGCGAGCACGGGCCGGGCCTTTCCAATCTCGAATATGCGCCCGTGAAGGAAATCATGGGCCGCATCCTCTGGGCGCCCGAAGTCTTCAACTGCTCCGCGCCCGATGTCGGCAACATGGAGGTGCTGGCAAACTACGGCACCAAGACGCAACAGGAGCGCTGGTTGAAGCCGCTGTTGGAGGGGCGCATCCGCTCCGGTTTCTCGATGACGGAGCCGCAGGTCGCCTCCAGCGACGCCACCAACATCCAGTGCGCCATCAAACGCGACGGTAACGACTACGTCATCAACGGGCGGAAGTGGTTCACCTCGGGCGCGATGAACGAGGATTGCGAGATCCTGATCGTGATGGGGAAGACCGCCCCCGACCATCCCGACCGCCATCGCCAGCAATCCATGATTCTGGTGCCGAGAAGTACGCCTGGCGTGCGCATCGTCCGCGACATGCTGACCTACGGCTATGACGATGCCCCGGTCGGCCATCCCGAGATTTCTTACGAGGACGTCCGCGTGCCCGCTGAGAACATCCTGCTCGGCGAAGGTCGGGGTTTCGAGATCGCGCAAGGCCGGCTCGGTCCCGGCCGCATCCATCATTGCATGCGGCTGATCGGCTGCGCCCAGCGTGCGCTGGAATTGATGTGCCAACGCGCGCTCTCGCGCGTCGCCTTCGGCAAGCCGCTGGCCGAGCAGGGCTCGGTGCGCGAGGAAATCGCGCATTCGTTCTGCGAGATCGCGCAGGCCCGGCTGCTGACGCTGCAGGCCGCCGACAAGATGGACCGCGAGGGCAACAAGGCCGCGCGCGACCTGATCGCGGCGGCCAAGATCGTGGTGCCCAGCATGGCCGCCCGCGTCATCGACCGCGCCATCCAGATCCACGGCGCCGCCGGCGTCTCGCAGGACACCTTCCTCGCGCGTGCTTACGTCTACGCCCGCTTCATCCGCATCGGCGACGGCCCGGACCAGGTGCATCTGGCAGCGCTGGGCAAGGAGCTGATCAGGCGGGGCGGGGTGATGGCAGGGTAGGGCTTGTGGCACGGCTTCAGCCGACCGAGCAAGAAAGGCAAAGAGCCGACGCGTCAGATCAGCGAAACGATCTGTATCTTCGAGCTTGCATGAGCGTCTCCGAGGGAAATTCACCGAACTCAACTTTGTAGAGTCGGGAGAAATCTCCCATGTGCCAGAAGCCGTGCGCGCCAGCGATCGCCTTCACGTTGGTTGACGGGTAGCCCCTCGCCAACTCACAACGAACCATCCAAAGCCGTCTTATGCGTATGTACTTGTGCAGCGAGATGCCATGTACGGTTACCATGGCAGTTTGTAGCGTTCGCACGGAGGTGCCAAGAGCAAGGGCTAGATCTTCACTGTACAGCGAGGCGCTGGGCGATTCTTGGATTAGCGCGTCGAGCTGGCTCACGTACTTGCGGTGGCGATCGTGCGATCTCGGGCGCTCTCGTATGACGTCCGGTTTGATCAGGATGCTGTCGAATGCGGCGTAGAGGGTTTCCTGCATGTCAGCCGCCTGTTTCGCAAAGTCTGCCGAAGCTAAGCAAGTTGACGCTCGGTGGGCGATATTCCAAAGCACGCGCTGAAGGTCACGGATCTGTTGAGCGCCGGCGCTGAATAAACCTATTCCTCGCTCGAAGTCCGGCCATCCTCTCGTCTGCATTGCCGTACTCATGCGCACGAGCGCGTAGCTGTTCGGATGCGGCTCACGCACACGACAGGACATAATTCCACGCAGAAGGACGACTCCATCACTCCCGACCAGTTGCCCGTTCAAGGTGTGACAGTGATCGGGAGACATGGGGATAACCAAACCGCAGGTCTCCGCGCCAAGATCGCCTTCGGATTCCCGAGCAAAAGATCGCTGCAGTACCACGCGACATTCGGGCAAAGCCAGGGCCGCGCGGCTGATGGAGGCTGATGCAGGATCCAGCGCCACGGTTTTTGAGGTGCCGAGAATGCCGACTGGGCGAAATTCTTCGATATTCTCGAAGTGATCGACGCGGAGAACCGATGATGCCCTTAATCCGCAAGTATAATCGGGGTTGCCGATTTGATCTTGAGGTTTGTCGAGAGTGCCTAGAGGAGCCATGGTCGCAGGGCGGTGACTTTATCGCGCGCCGTTTCAATCAACGAGTTCAGAGCAGCCGACTGCTCGATCAGCTCTGCCGTCGCCGGTACGTCCCTAAAGTCATTCAATACAATTCGGATGCACTTGTTCGCCACGTCGAGCGTGTTCAGAGTGCGCGACAGGTCGGCCCGACTGCAGAGATGAGAGGTATCTAGTTTACTCAAGGCTTCTTGAATCCCCTTGAGCCGTTCCAGAGCCGGATGACGGTCTTCCCAGCGTCGGTTTCGCCTGGGAAGAGATACCACGTTGGACATGCAGATCCCTCGCGGGGGGTGAGCTACTTCGCCGATCAAGTTTGCGAGGTATGATGCATATCATTCAATATATGGCGGTCAATTGCCGCGACTATCGGATTTCGGCCAAGTTGCAGTCCGTCCGGTAATTAGCTGCCTACGGTCGTGATGATACCGTCGCAATACTACTCGCTGGCGGCATAGATTGATCTAGGTAAGCCGGCTCGGATCTATTTCGTTGCCGCGTTGTCCCTTCGCGAGTCGTCGCAGACTCGTCGAGATAGAGGTCGATCTCATTTGCCGAAATTCGATATCTGCTTTAACGCGATCGATACCGCACTCCATTACAAGTTTGTCGAGCCGTCGGCGCGGCCGCCCGGTAGGACGGCATATCCCAGATGGACGGAGACGTGCGCATGAACCTGCGCTTCTCGATCAAGCTTCGCATCTACGCAATTATCGGACTGAGCTTCGGCGGATTGCTTGGCCTCGGGGGCGTCCAGGTGAGTAATCTCGCCACGGCCTTGCGAGAGCAGCGTCAGGGAGAACTGAGCCATCTGGTGGAAGCGGCGCTGAGCATCGTGAAGGCCGAATATGATGGTGTTGCGCGCAATAATACGTCAGATGACGCGGCCCGCCAACGTGCCGCCGAGCAGATCGGTCGTCTGCGTTATGGCAATGGCGATTACTTCTGGATCAACGATCTCACGCCGCGCATGGTCATGCATCCGATCAAGCCGGAGCTGAACGGCCAGGACCTGGGTGACAACAAGGACCCGACGGGTAAGCGACTGTTTGTCGATTTTGTCGACACAGTGAAGCGTCAGGGCTCGGGATTCGTCGAATACCATTGGCCGAAACCCGGCAAAGACGCTCCACAGCCAAAACTATCCTACGTCGCCGGCTTCGCGCCGTGGGGTTGGGTGATCGGTAGCGGGGTGTATATCGACGACTTGGAGGCGCAAGTCTGGACCAGCGCTCGGAACGTAATCATCGCGGCCTTATCCGTAATCGTACTGCTTGGCGCGATCACGCTGGTGATCGCACGGCGGATGTCATCGGCGCTGTCGTCCATGACCTCTGCGCTGCTCGCGCTTGGGGCTGGTCAGTTTGACATCGAATTGCCGGGCCTCGATCGTTCCGATGAGCTCGGTGAAATGGCGCGTTCCATTGCCCAGTTCAAGATCAGGGCCGCCGAGAAGGCCCGCGAAGAGGCGTTCGCCGAGGAGCAGCGGCGAGTGCATGCCGAGCAGGTCAAGGCGTCGGCGCTCAAGGAGATGGCCGAGACCGTCGAGCGAGAGACCAATACAGCGGTTGGCGAGGTCGCTGACGGCACCGCCCGGATGGCGGACAACGCCACCTCCATGAACGAAACTGCGCGGACACTTGGCCAGAATTCAAGCAGCGTCGCGGCCGCAGCAGAAGAGGCGCTTGCCAATGCGCAAACAGTGGCGAGAGCGTCGTCGCAGATGGCGGGGTCGATCAGCGAGATTGCCACGAAGGTCTCGTCCTCCCGTGAATTGACGCGTCAAGCGGTCGCCGCCTCCACGGATGCGCAGTCGACCATAGCAAAGCTGTCCGAGGCCGCGGCGAAGGTCGGCACCGTTACCAATCTGATCAGCGAAATTGCCGAGCAGACCAATCTGCTAGCGCTTAATGCCACGATCGAAGCGGCACGTGCCGGGACAGCCGGACGCGGCTTTGCTGTAGTCGCATCCGAGGTGAAGTCTCTAGCGGAGCAGACGGCGAAAGCGACCAGCGAGATTTCCCAACAAATCTCCGAGATCCAGGAATCGACGCACGCTTCGGTCCAGTCGATTTGTGCGATTGGGGAGGTCATTCGCAACGTGGAGGTGGTTTCCACCGCCATTGCTGATGCTATCGAGGAACAGAACGCAACGACGCTGGAGATCTCCCGCACCGTCGAGGAGACTTCGCTGGCTGCCCGCGAAGTAGCGGCCCAGATCGCCTCGGTCTCACGCGAGGCTGCGGAAACCGGCCGCCGCGCTTCGGAAATCCTCGATGGTTCGGTGAATATCGCGAGGAAGGTCGACGTCCTTCGTACGACACTCGTGCGCGTTATTCGGACTTCGACAACGGACGTCGACCGCCGACTGGCGACGCGGATGGAGATCCGACGGCCAGGTACGCTTCTGGTTGCGGGTACTCCGTTCAACGTCACAGTTCGCGACATCTCGGCCGGCGGCGCGCGAGTCGACGACATGCCCGCGAGTTGGCCCATCGAAACCCAGGTGCAGCTGAGGATAGAGGGCACCTCGGCGGCTCTAACCGGCACCATCGCCCGGATCGAGGGGCAATCCGCATTGGTAAGGTTCACACTGGTCGGAGCAGAGCGAAGCGTCCTGGATGAATTGGTTCGTGCCGCCTAGCTCGCGTCACATGAATCGCGACGCGATGATCGACATTGCTTCTCTGGGCAGTATCGTGCTGCCTGCTAAGCGAGTCAGTTCAATCCGGTCGGACACCTGCTCAGCTAGCACTGAAGGCAGGCCGTCGAGACGAACTCATCTGCCGGTGCGCGCTCCTTGCTGAATTTTGACAGGACACTCAAGCAGCCGTTAGTCTAATCCGGCATCTGTTGCCAATTTTTCGAGGCTGTTAGTTCGATCGCAACGTAGGATGATGATCATCATGCCTCGCAATCGAGCAGGTGCGATGGTCCCGATTTCATTACAGCAGTCGCTTCACCGCAAGCCGCAGGCGATCGTCGGTGCTTTTCTGGCGGTGATGATGGCGTGTGTACTGGGCTTGGTGGGTTGGAAAGTCTCTGTCTCCCGGCAGAGCACGTTGGACCGAGCAGAGGCGGATCTGTTGAACCTGGCGCGTTCATTATCGCAGCATGCATCGAACACGATCAAGACCCCAGACGTCGCGATGGCGGGAATGGTGGACCTGCTCAAGTTTCAGAACCCGTTGCCTGAGAGGTTCAACGCTTATCTGCAAGACGCTACGCGGGCGATGCCGCAGATTCAGTTCTTCGCGGTTCTCAATTCAGACGGGAGCTGGCGTTACTCCTCGGTGACATCGCTACGGAGCCATAACAACGCGGACAGACCCTATTTCGCTTACCATCGCGATAATCCGGGCTCTGAATTGCTGATCAGTGGTCCGGCCGAGTCCCGCCTCACCGGCCGGCAGGTGATCATTTTGTCGAAGCGGATCAGTAGCCCCGCTGGCGGTTTCGCTGGCGTTCTTGTGGGCACTATCGAATGTGAGTTCTTCAACGCATTTTACAGCGGATTTTCTGTCGGGACCGAGGGCGGTATCAGCCTCCTGTTGAAGGACGGCACTGTGTTGGCGCGTTGGCCCGTTCAAACCGCACTACGCAAGCTTACGGACAATCTGTCTTTCGAGAAGCGTGTAAACGAAAGCGTTGCCGGGTTTGAAATCGTCACCTCACCCTTCGACGGCGTACGAAAATACTTGGGTTTCGAGCAGGGTTCGGAGTACCCGGTTGTCGTGACGGTAGCGCGTTCAGAGCACCAGGTCCTGGAGCATTGGAGAAGGGACCTGGCGTCTGACGCCCTCATCGCCGGCCTCCTGGTCGCGGGCGTCGTAGGAATGGCTGCGCTCTTGAACGCTCAATTCCGCTTTCGGACGAAACTTGAACAATTTCTCCGCGAGAGAGAAGCCAGGGTTCGGCTGCTTACGGACAATATAGCCGATATCGTCGTCGTCATGAACGGTGAGGGATGTCTTCGTTATGTCTCCCCCTCGGTCGCGGCCGTGCTGGGAATGGACGAGAACGCTTTCCTCGGGCGTTCTTGTCTGGAGATGGTCCACGAGGAGGACCGCTATAAGATCGTGGCTGCGAGTCGAAGATTAAAGGAAGTCGGTGTTTGTCCATCGGTCCAATTCCGGATGCGCCGAGCTGATGGTGAAACGATTTGGTTGGAATGTCGCTTCAGAGTGGCCGAGTATTCTCCCGGGCAGGATCTAGAAGTCGTGGGCGTGCTCCGGGAAATCACGGAGCAGAAGAAACTGGAGGACGAATTGTCGTCAGCCAACCTCAAGCTGACGCAGCTCGCGGCGACCGACGGGCTGACGCGGCTCGCAAACCGGCGCAGCTTCGATGCGTTCTTGCGAGACGCATTTGTCAAGCACTCGCAGATTTCGGTGCTTCTCATCGACATCGATCACTTCAAGGGCTTCAATGATGCCCTGGGGCACCAGGCTGGCGATGGATGCTTGAAGCAGATTGCGCAAATCATCGGAAGCGCGACCATCAATACGAAAAGTCTATCGGCGAGGTACGGCGGCGAGGAATTCGCGGTGGTCCTGCCCGGTGTGAGCGAAGATAAAGCAGTCAGGGTGGCCGAGGCGATCCGGTCGTTGGTCTCCAGATTGAACATTTATCATCCTCGATCACCGCGGAAGCGCGTGACCATAAGCATTGGAGTCGCAGAGACGAGCGCGACCACAATTGACGAATTCGCGCTCACGCGGGACGCAGACATAGCGCTGTATCGGGCCAAGGAACGCGGAAGAGACTGCACGATTGCCGCTTCATCGCTGGTTTCAGAGGGGCTGGAGATCGCTTCGTTGATCCCATCTATCGCGGATGTCGAGCAAGCTTCGTGAGGAAGCCAGACAAGCGGGGCGCACACCGGGCCCGTTTGGGCGTGGGCGGGCGGGATCAAGCGCCGCCCGATGCGCATCGGCCCGGACGGGAATCCAAGACTTTGCACCGGGCATGCGGCGACGAATCTTTGTGATGCCGCCTTGACCTCGATCAAAGGCCTGGCTGGCTTCGGGGTACGATGTGTTGCGTTGGATCTGAAATGCTGACGTGATTTTCCTCGGGAGCAAGCAAGGGAGAAACGTAATGCAGAGCAAGCGTGTTTCAAAGAAATCTCTGGCGGGTATGGGCTTTGTGGCCAGCCTGCTGCTCGGCCTGGCAGGCACGGCTGTCAGTCCGGCGCCGGCTCATGCGGTCGTGTATTGCCAGTACATTGACTACCCCCCGAGTTGCGTCGCACGCGCCGGCGTCGTGCTACGTCCTCGTCCGGTGGCTCGCGCGGCGGTACGGGCTGGCACAGCAAGCCGAACCAACTGGAATGGGGGCGTCAATCGTGTCGGAGTGCGGCGCTGATCGATGGTGATACCGCGATCGATGAAAATAGCCCCGGTGGTTCGCACCGGGGCTTCTTGTTGGACATGCATGCGCTAACAGGACTCGGCCACCGGAGGGGCGCCGAAATGATCATTCGCGCAGCCGCCTCGCCCGCGAAAGTGCGGCGTTAACCATCGCTGATGGTTCCGGCCTGGACGCATTCGCTTCGAAGTTTCTTAAATTTTGCTGGGTACCTCTGGGGCAGAGTGACCTCGGGGAAAGAGCATGGGTAAGCGGGCCAAACGTGGAAAGGCGGAGACGCTCGCAATACCGATGGCCGCGAGAGTTGCAATTGGCGCCGTGGCCGTCGCCGCCTTGGGCTACGGTTTGCTGTCTGGCCCGAGCGTGCAACCGACGCGGACGCCGCCTGCACGCGAAGCCCGGGCATCGTCGAGTCCAGTTTACGTGGCACCTCCGGCTCACGCATCGGCTCCAGCCCCGGCTCCCGCTCCGATTCCGGCCCCGGCGCCTCTGGCCGAGCCACCAAAGGCCGACGCCGACGCTCCCGGAGCATTGGTTCGGCAGGTGGTTGACTACGTCAGCCACCAGACGCCGGGTACGGTGATCATCGATACCGGAAACACATTCCTCTATCTCGTCCTCAACGACAGGCAGGCGATGCGCTACGGCATCGGTGTCGGCCGCGAAGGTTTCACATGGTCCGGCGAGCAGACTGTGGCCCGCAAGGCGGAATGGCCGGATTGGCATCCGCCTGCGGAGATGGTCTCGCGCCAGCCTTATCTGCCGCGGTTCATGGCGGGGGGGCCCGGCAATCCGCTCGGCGCGCGCGCGATGTATCTTGGCGAGACCGAGTATCGCATTCACGGCACCAACAAGCCCGACACCATCGGCAAGCGGGTTTCGTCCGGCTGTATCCGGCTGACCAACGAGGACGTCGTCGACCTCTACGAGCGGGTGAAGGTCGGAGCGAAGGTGATCGTGCTTCCGCCAGCCGCTGCCCGCAGGCCGTCTCAGGGAGCGCCGCCTGACGCCGCGTCCCGATCGCCGGACCCGGCATCGCCGTCGAACCGGCCCGCGGCAACCAACGCGCAGATGCCATCATCCGGACCAAAGATCGCCGAGGCTCGGTAAGCCAGTCCTCCGTCCTCGCTCTGCAATTCAACTTGCGACACTTTCCCGGATCGGGCGGAGCAGGGTGATAGGGCAGGGCTTATGACTGCGTTGTTCGCAGACGCCCGCATCCAGGTGCCGCGCAGGTCATACCGGGAAAATACGGGCATCCGGGGCGACGGTCGATCGATGAACTGCACTAACTCCGACTTGCCATCCGCTTTCCCGCCGATGCCTTTGATCCAGGTCAACAGGCGCCTCTCCTGCTCAGCTAAATGAGGTGTCGCGTAGTCCCCGCTACGCGACCCCAACCCAAGCCGTCGGCTTCCCCAAGGGCTGGCGGCTTTCTTTTTTCCGCCTTCGTCAGTTCGGTGTCCGGCATCCATCCGGGCAACTACCTAGGTTGTCGCGAATTTGCGCTTCGTCAATCCGGTGTGGCCTTCCGTCTACTTAACTTGCGTTAAGTGATCAGGGAGGCGCCCATGCTGGTGAATATCAACACGCATCGACGGCCCGTCGACGGACACCTTGCCGCTCTTGCCGGTGAGCGGGTGCTTTGCAGTGAGTACAGGTATCGCAAAGGGACCGAGATCTTCGGTGAGGGCGAAGAAGCCGAATACGTCTATCAGATCACCGCGGGCGCAGTCCGGACCCACAAGCTGCTCGCAGACGGCCGTCGCCAGATCAATGCCTTTCATCTGCCGGGCGACATGTTCGGATTCGAGAATGGCACCAGTCACCGCTTTACAGCCGAAGCCATCATCGAAACCAGCGTTCGCATCATGAGGCGGGGCAGCATCATCGAGGCAACCGAGAACCGGGACGGCGGCACAAAGAGCCTTCTGAGACTGGTCACGCAGAACCTCCAGCACGCCGAAGACCACATGCTCCTGCTGGGACGAAAGACCGCTCAAGAGCGGGTTGCCACGTTTCTCGTCGAGATGGATGCGCGACTGGGACATCCTCAACTTATGACCCTCCCCATGAGCCGTCGCGACATTGCGGATTATCTCGGGCTTACGCTCGAGACTGTTTCGCGCGCCTTATCCGGACTTCGGGAACAAAATCTGCTTCGCTTCGAGGGCACGACTCAAAGACGGATCGAACTGCTTCGGCGTGAAGAACTCGTGGAGCTGGGCCCATGACCCTCGGTGATGGCACCGGCTGGAGGTCCTCGAAGGATTGCGCATAGATGTCTGGAGTTTGTCAGGGAGGTAAGGACGCGACGATTTGGTGGGCCTGGTGGGTCGCTTCGTCGGCTAACAAGCGTCCCGTCCGTACGGCAAGCGGCAGCCCGGACAGCGCACGTCGTCCTTGATGACATCATGCCGGTGTTTTGCCCGACACGGCAAACTCAATTAGCAAAATCCGCAAGCCATCGCGCTGGCAGCTAACTCATTGATCCCGTTGCTACCGGCTACTGTGCATGGGGTTGTTTTCGCGTTTTTGTGGTCGAGCGGCCCTGACGACGGCTACGTGGGCCGCCGTCCACGCCGCTACGCCACCCTTGCGATGCGGCCATCCGCCGATACCGCGCGCAGGTTCTGGAAGAACTTCTCCACCTCGCGCGATAGCGTATCGGCGGTCTCGGTCAGGCTGCTCGCGGCCGTCAACACCGAGGTTGCCGCCGTATCGGTCTCGCCGATGGCGTCGCGCAGCGAGGTGATGTTGGCGACCAGTGTCTCGTTGCCCTGCGCGGCGCTCTGCGCGTTGGACGAGATTTCGCGCGTGGCGGCGTCCTGCTGACTGACGGCGCCGGCGATCGCCGAGGTGACCTCGTTGATCTCGCGCACCGCACCGCCGATCTCGCGGACGGCGTCGACCGCGTTGCGGGTCGAGGCCTGGATCATCGCGACGTTCTCGCTGATCTCGGCGGTGGCCTTGGCGGTCTGGCCCGCGAGCGCCTTCACTTCATGAGCGACCACGGCAAAGCCGCGGCCGGCATCGCCGGCGCGCGCGGCTTCGATGGTGGCGTTGAGGGCGAGCAGATTGGTCTGCTCGGCGATCGCCTGGATCAGATTGAGCACGCCGTCAATGCGCTGCGTGGCTGCGGCAAGGCTCTCGATCTCGGAGATCGACTTCTCGGTGCGCTGGCCGGTCTGCTCGACCGCACCGGCGCTCTGGCGCACCTGGCGGCCGATCTCCACCACCGAGGCCGACAGCTCCTCGGCCGCGCCCGCCACCGCCGTGACGTTGTGCGAGGCCTGCTCGGTGGCGTTCGCCGCCGTGCCGGCGCGGCTGGAGGCGTCCGCGGTGACGCGGGTGATGGTCTGCGCGGTCTCGCGCATGACCGAAGCGTTGTCGCTGAGGCCGCGCATGATCGCGCCGATCGCCTCGCGAAACTGCTCGACCGATCGTTCGATGTGGCGAGCGCGCTCCTCGCGCGCGGCGGAATCCTGCGAGACCTGCGAGGCCAGATTGCGGTTGCGGCCCATGGCCTCCTGGAAGACCTGGATCGCGCGGGCGAGCGCGCCGATCTCGTCGGCGCGGTCGGAGTGCGGCACCTCGACGTCCTCGGCCCCGTCCGCGACCTGCTTGATGGTGGCGGTGATCGAGGCGAGCGGCCGGGCGATCGAGCGGGCGATGATGACGATGCCGATCACGACGAGGGCCAGCGCCACGCCGCCGAGGCAGGTCAGCACGAAGGACAAGTCGCGATTGGTCTCGGTCTGCTGCGCGATCTGTTTGGCGCGCTCGGCATAGACCTTGGACAGCGCCTCGAGATCCTTGTTCAGCGCCGAGCGCACGGCGCGGTTGGCGTCGTTGTCGCCCCATTCGCGGCCGGCCGCCGCATTGATCTCGACACCGCGGCGCACCAGCTCCTTGCGGAACTCGACGAACTGCTCGATGCGCTTCTTGAAGGTTGCGAACTGCTCGGCATCGTCGGCCTTGACGATGGTCTCCCAGCGCTTCACGACGTCCAGGATCTGCTCGTTGAACTTGAGCAGGCCCTCGCCGTACTTCTTCACGACCTTCGGCTCGGTCGACATGTAGACGCCGCGCGATTCCATCACGACCGCATAGACCAGCGAGTTGACGCGCTCGACATTCAGCGCGGCGGCGTTCGCCGTCTCGATCGCACTGGTCAGGTCGGCGCTGCGGCGGCTGTTGTAGTCGGACAATAGGGCGATCGCCGCCGTGAGCAGCGCGAACAGCGCGAAGATCGCGTAGAGCTTGGTCGTAAGCGAAAATCGGCCTGCCGGCTTGGCGGCATTCCCAGATCGATCTGCTGTCATGGTTGTTCACGGGCTCGGAATGGCCTGAAACGGCCGGTGAGCGGGGTTCGGGCAAAATTGATGCAAAACTATGCAGAACGAAGGTGGACGCGACGTTAACGCGGGGGGCCAGCGAGGAGGGCGCGCGGCCGACGAAATGGCGAATTATTTCAGCTGGTTGGCGGCGCATCATCGGTTTTCGGCAGACCGCTATGGGGCGGACCCGCGAAAGCTCCAACATGGGCGTGCACGCCGGCCGCCAAGCGCGTATTCCCTGACGCTGTGATCACCTGCAAGATCGATCGGACTCGGCCACCGGCCGACGAACCCGGGAGAGGCCCTTGGTCTACCGCCACACCATCGACGCCACGACCCACATGTTCCCTGACTTGCGCGATCTTCTCGCCAAGGCGACGCCGCCGCGCTCCGGCGACCGGCTGGCCGGGATCGCTGCCGACACGGCCGAGCAGATGATCGCGGCGCGGATGGCGCTCGCCGACGTCCCGCTCGCCCAATTCCTGCAGGAAGCCGTCATCCCCTATGAGGCCGACGAGGTCACCCGTCTCGTCATGGACAGCCATGACGCGAAAGCCTTCGCGCCGGTGGCGTCCCTGACCGTCGGGGCCTTCCGCGACTGGCTGCTGTCGGATGCCGCAACGCCCGATGTGCTGCGCAGGCTGGCGGGCGGCATTACGCCCGAGATGGCGGCCGCGGTGTCGAAGCTGATGCGCAACCAGGATCTGATCCTGGCGGCGCGGAAATGCGAGGTCACCACCGCCTTCCGCAACACCATCGGCCTGAAGGGGCGGATGAGCACGCGGCTGCAGCCCAACCATCCGTTCGACGATGCCAGGGGCATCACCGCCTCGATCCTCGACGGCATCCTGCTTGGGGCCGGTGATGCCTGCATCGGCATCAATCCCGCCAGCGACGATCCGGCCGTGATCGCGCAATTGCTGCGGTTGCTCGACGAGATCATCGCGCGGTTGAAGATCCCGACGCAAGGCTGCGTGCTGACCCACGTCACGACGACGCTGTCGCTGATCGGGCAGGGCGTGCCGGTCGACCTCGTCTTCCAGTCGGTCGCCGGCACCGAGGCTGCCAACCGCAGTTTCGGCATCAACCTTGCGCTCCTGAAGGAGGCGCAGGAGGCCGGGCTGTCGCTGCAGCGCGGCAGCGTCGGGCAGAACGTGATGTATTTCGAGACCGGCCAGGGTTCGGCGCTGTCGGCGAGCGCCCATCATGGCGTCGACCAGCAGACCTGCGAGGCCCGCGCCTATGCGGTGGCCCGCGCCTTCGCCCCGCTGCTGGTCAACAGCGTGGTCGGCTTCATCGGCCCGGAATATCTCTATGATGGCAAGGAAATCATCCGGGCCGGGCTGGAGGATCATTTCTGTGGCAAGCTGCTCGGCCTGCCGCTCGGCATCGACATCTGCTACACCAACCACGCCGAGGCGGACCAGGACGACATGGACAATCTGCTGACGCTGCTTGCCGCCGCCGGCGTCACCTTCATCATGGGCGTCCCCGGTGCGGACGACGTCATGCTGAACTACCAGTCGACGTCTTTTCACGACGCGCTCTATGTCCGGGACGTCTTCGGCTTTCGCCGCGCGCCGGAATTCGACGACTGGCTGGCGCGGTCGGGCATCACGGGCGGCGATTTCCGGATTGCCGGTGATGCAGGCCTGCTGCCCGATTTTGCCTCGCGGCTGATCGCGTGAGGGCGGCACGAAGCATCAAACTTTCTCTTTCAGGAAACCATTGACGCCGCCCGGAATTATGCTTGTGCCACAATATTGAGAAATTCCGGCGGCAGCATTACGCTATGTGTCTGGCTGGCAATTTCCGCACCATCGTGGCGGGGGGGCTTAGATGCGAGCTGAAAGTAACGGAACGTCCCGGCGGATCCTCTGCGTGTTTCCGCGCTACACCTCCTCGTTCGGTACGTTCGAGCATTCCTATCCCCTGACCGATGGTGTCCGTGCCTTCATGCCGCCGCAGGGTCTGCTGCTGATCTCCGCCTATCTGCCGCAGGATTGGCAGGGCAAATTCGTCGACGAGAACCTCCGCCGCACCACCAGGGACGAGTTCGAATGGGCCGAGGCGGTCTTCGTCAGCGGCATGCACATCCAGCGCCAGCAGATGAACGATATCTGCCGCCGCGCTCATGAATTCGATCTGCCGGTCGCGCTTGGCGGTCCCTCCGTCAGCGCTTGTCCCGACTATTATCCGTCGTTCGACTATCTCCATGTCGGCGAGCTCGGCGATGCCACCAACCAGCTGATCGAGATCCTGTCGCACGACACCTCGCGGCCGGAGCAGCAGGTGGTCCTCACGACCAAGGACCGGGTGCCGATGACGGAGTTTCCGATCCCGGCCTACGAACTGGCCGATGTGAAGAAATATTTTCTCGGCAGCATCCAGTATTCCAGTGGCTGTCCCTATCAGTGCGAGTTCTGCGACATCCCCGGCCTCTACGGCCGCAACCCGCGCATCAAGACGCCGCAGCAGATCATCGCCGAGCTCGACCGCCTGCGCGAATGCGGCATGACAGACACGATCTATTTCGTCGACGACAATTTCATCGGCAACCGCAAGGCGGCGATGGACCTGCTGCCGCATCTGATCGAATGGCAGAAGCGGACCGGCTATGTGGTGCGGCTCGCCTGCGAGGCGACGCTCAACATCGCCAAGCGGCCCGAGATCCTCGAGAAGATGCGCGAGGCCTATTTCATCACCATCTTCTGCGGCATCGAGACGCCGGATCCCGACGCGCTGAAGGCGATGCAGAAGGACCACAACATGATGGTCCCGATCCTGGAGGGCGTGCGCACCATCAACTCCTACGGCATGGAGGTCGTCTCGGGCATCATCATGGGGCTCGACACCGACAAGCCGAATACGTCGGAGGCGCTGCTCGCTTTCGTCGAGGAATCGCGGATTCCGCTGCTCACGATCAACCTGCTTCAGGCGCTGCCGAAGACGCCGCTGTGGGACCGGCTCCAGCGCGAGGGGCGCCTGGTCGAAGACGACGGCCGCGATTCCAACGTCGACTTCCTGTTGCCCTATGACGAGGTCGTCGCGTCCTGGAAGCATGCAATGGCGGTCGCCTACGCGCCCGACAAGGTCTACGCCCGCTATCAGTATCAGTGCGATCATGTCTACTCGCGCCGTCTCAAGATGCCGGTGCCGGACGAGATGAAGACCTGGCCCAACATCCGGCGCGGCCTCGTCATGCTGCGCAACATCTTCTGGAAGGTCGGTGTGCTCGGCGACTACAGGCGCGTGTTCTGGAAGTTCGCGCTGGGGCGCATCAAGCGCGGCGACATCGAAGGCCTGATCGGCTGTACGCTGATCGCGCACCACCTCATCACCTTCGCGCGTGCCGCCTCAAGCGGCAAGCAGAACGCCTCGAACTATTCGATCCGGCTGCGCGAGGCCGCCGTTCCCGCCGAATGAGCGACAAGCCCATTCCGGCCCGCCCAACCGTTGACCTGCGGTCGTTCACGCCCGCGCGCGTCGCGCTCGGACGCAGCGGCGCAAGCGTGCCGACGAAGGCGCTGCTCGATTTCACGCTCGATCATGCCCGCGCCCGCGATGCCGTGCACGCCGCCTTCGATGCGCCGCGCCTGCTCGCCGATCTCCGCGCACTCGGACTTGCCGTCACCGAGGCGAAGAGCCGGGTGGTCGACCGCAGCGACTATCTGCGGCGGCCGGATCTGGGACGACGGCTTGAAGCGGGCTCTGCCGAGGCTTTGGCGCGAGCGGCTTCCGCGCCGTGCCAGCTCGCGCTGGTGATCGGCGATGGCCTGTCCGCGGCGGCGGTCCACGCCCATGCGGTGGCTCTGGTGGGGCGCCTGCTGCCGCTGCTGGCGGAAGGAGACGATGTCGCGGTTGGCCATGTCGTCGTCGCCTCCGGCGCGCGCGTCGCGCTCGGCGACGAGATCGGCACCATTCTCGGCGCGCGCATGGTCGTGATGCTGATCGGCGAGCGGCCCGGCCTGTCGGCGCCCGACAGTCTCGGCGCCTATCTGACTTTCGCGCCGAAACCCGGCCGCACCGATGCCGAGCGCAATTGCGTCTCCAACATCCACCACGCCGGGTTGAGTTATGACGAGGCTGCCTTCAAGATTGCCTGGCTGGTGCGCGAAGGGCTGGCCCGGCAGGTCAGCGGCGTGGCGCTGAAGGACGAGAGCGCAGACCGCGCGCCGCGTCGAATTGGCACATTATCGCCCGGATGACCGGCAACCCCGCCCAAATCGCCGCTTCTTGATCGATTCGGCCACGCTGGGCCTGCTTGCGAAAAGACCTGTTGACCTGCTAAACCCCACGCGGCGATTTTCCGCGCATTTTCAAAGGGCAAGCCTCCCATTGGTATGGCGTTTTCAAGCCGTTCGCGGTGCGCAATAAGCTCCCAAGACCGAGCCGATTTAGGAACTGGACAAGGCATGCTCGAAAAGCACAGCGAGAGTGAGGTTCATGTCGACAAGGTCGAGCAAGGACCTACGTCCTCGATCGCCTTCGGGCTGGAGCGTCTCGGGCTGATCGCCGTCCGGGCGCCGATCGTCTCCTGCATTGTCCTGCTCGCGCTGATCGTCGGCGCCGTGTTCGGTATCCACCGGATCAAGATCGACGATTCGCTGTCGCAGCTGTTTCGCTCCGACACCCGCGAATTCCGCCAATATGAAGAGGTGACCAAGAAGTTCCCCGCCGAGGAATTCGACGTCCTCGTCGTGGTCGAGGGCAAGACCCTGCTGGCGCGGAACAATCTGGAGAAGCTGCGCGACTTCGTCACCGATCTGCAGCTGGTCGAAGGCACGCGTGGGCTCGTCTCGCTGTTCTCGGCGCGCCAGGCGCCGGCGCCGGGCAAGCTGCCGGCGGCCCTGTTCCCGGCCGAGCTGCCCGAGGGCGCGGCCTATGACAAGTTCATCGAGACGGTCAAGAACAACGAGATCATCCGCGGCAAGCTGCTGTCGGAGGACGGCACGCTGGCGCTGATCGTGCTGTCGCTCGATCCGGAGGTCGTCGCCTCCAACAAGCTGACCAAGACGGTGGCCGACATCCGCGCGCTGATGAAGGAGGATCTCAGCGACACCGGGCTCAATGTGCAGCTCTCGGGGGTGCCGGTCATGCAGCTCGAGATCCGCAACGCGGTCGAACGTGACGGGCTGACTTACAACATCCTCGGCATTCTCGCCGGCTGCATCATCGCCATCATCTTCTTCCGCAAGATCTCGTTCATGATTGCGGCGGCATTCCCGCCGATGATCGCGATCCTGCTGGCGCTCGGCGCGCTCGGCTGGGCCAATTTCAATCTCAACATGTTCTTGAACGTGATGACGCCGCTCATCATGGTGATCAGCTTCTCGGACTCGATGCAGCTCACCTTCGCCGCGCGCGACCGGCTGATCGCAGGCCAGGATAAGTTCACCGCGTTCAAGAACGCGGTGCTGGTGGTGGGACCGGCCTGCGTGCTGACGCACGGCACCGCCGGCATCTCCTTCATCGCGTTGCAATTCTCCGACTCCGATCTGATCCGCAAGTTCGGCGAGGCCGGCCTTGCCGCTACCATCATCGCTTTGGTCGCCGTGCTGTCGCTGGTGCCGGTGTTTGGCGTGCTGTTCGTGCGCAACGAGAAGGTCTTTGCGGTCAAGTTCCAGGGCGCGGATGCCGGCGTCCAGGCGCTGCGCAATTTCTGCTACTGGATCGCGGTGCGCATGGTCGGCCGGCCCGGCCTGTTCAGCCTGATCGCGGTGCTGTTCGTCGGCGGCCTCGGCGTCATCTACGCCAATCTGGAGCCGCGCTACCGGCTCCCCGACCAGGTGCCGGACAAGCGCCAGGCCGTTGCTGCCAGCGACCGGCTCGATGCCAAGCTCACCGGTGCCAACCCGGTCAACGTGCTGATCGCGTTCCCCAAGGGTGAATCGCTCTATTCACCGCAGACGCTCCAGACCATCGCTGAAGTCCACGCGACGGTCGAGAAGGCCGCCGGCGTCGGCAATGTCTGGTCGCTGGAGACGCTGCGCCGCTGGCTGGCGGAAAAGGCCGGCAGCGCCGACGTCGCGACGCTGAAGGAATATGTCAGCGTTATCCCCGAGCATCTGGTGCGGCGCTTCATCGACGCCGAGCAGGACGCCGTCGTCGTCGCCGGCCGCGTGCCGGACAAGGATTCCAGCCAGCTCCTGCCGATCGTCGACAAGCTCGACACCGAGCTCGACGCCGTCCGCAAGAAGCATCCCGGCTACGAGATTGCGGTGACCGGTCTTGCCGCCATCGCCGCGCGCAACTCGGCCAGCATGATCGAGAAGCTGAACCGTGGGCTTACCGTCGAGTTCGCGCTGGTCGCGATCTTCATCGGCCTCGCCTTCCGCTCCTGGGTGGTGATGTTCGCCTGCATCCTGCCGGGCATCTTCCCGGTGGTGATGTCGGGAACGGTGCTGTGGGCGATGGGCGAGGGGCTGCAATTCGCCAGCGTCGTCGCGCTCACCGTCTCGTTCGGCCTCGGCTTGAGCGCCACCATCCACTTCCTCAACCGCCTGCGCCTGGAGAGCAAGCCGGGCGTCGGCTCCGCGCTCGCGGTGGAGCGGGCGACCGTGCTGGTCGGACCGGCGCTGATCCTGACCACGGTGGTGCTGGCCTGCGGCCTCGTCGTCACCGTGTTCTCGGATCTGCCGTCGCTGCGGCTGTTCGGCTGGCTCAGCGCCTTCTCGATGGTGATGGCGCTGGTCGCCGACCTCTTCATCCTGCGGCCGACGGCGATGTGGCTGATCAATCTGCACGCCAAGCTGCAGGGCACCGACAAGCCGGCGATCTGAGCAGCTTCATCCTCCGGACATGGAATCGGCGCAGCCTGGACGACTGCGCCGGGGTTCCGGCTGAGGATGCAGCCTATGCGGCACGACAGCTCCATCGTAGCGTTTCAGCAGAAGCGGGGTGGCGATTGCGCTGCCTTTCTTGTCCCGTTCCTGACCTCAGACATGATCCTGCTCGATGTCGGCTGCGGGCCGGGGACGATCACCGCGGCGCTCGCAGGCATTGTCGGGAGGGCCGTCGGCGTTGATATCGAGCCGAAGGCAATCGCCGCAGCACATCAGCTTGCCCAGACGACGGGCCTCACCAATATGGCCTTTGTCGAGGCCGACATGGCCGCCCTTCCGTTCGAGAATGGTACGTTCGATGCCGTGTTCTTTCACGCGGTGCTGTACCATCAGAGCGAGGCGGTGCTGACGCGGACGCTGGCGGAAGCCCGACGCGTGCTAAGGCGGGGCGGGTTCGTCGCAACACGCGACGCCGATGTCGGCGGCAATATTCTTTACCCTGAGCTCGACGGCGTACGCCTCGCGCTCGATCTCTGGCAGCGCTGGTACGAGCACGAGGATGGGGAGGCGTTGCGCTTCGGTCGCAGGCAGGGCTCCATTCTCCGCGCGCACGGATTCACGCCGGTCTGGGCGGGCGCCAGCTACGTCAACCACAGCGCCGATGCGGAGAGCCGCAGCGAGGCAGTTGCCGATGCGCGGCGAAGCCTACTCGGGCTTGGGCCGCAACTCGCGGGCAAGGGGCTCGCGACGAATGATGAGATTGAGGTTGCGCTTGCCGGATGGGAGGCCTGGGGAGCCGATCCGGACGCGGTCTATTTCCGATGCCGGTGCGAATGCGTCGCACGCAGCGACTGATCCGGCGCGCCTCGCACTCACGCCTCGATCCGGACGATCCCGCACGGATTGAACTTGAAATCGCTCTCGGCGTCGTCCTGGTCGTGCGACAGCGTGAGCTTGCGATCGCGCAGCGTCGCATCGATGCCGCGCTAGGTCATGGCGTTGGCGATCTCCTCCATGGATGAGCTCCGGATGAGTTCGTGTCAGCAAAAAAGCCCCCGGCTCGCGAGAACCAGGGGCCTTATGTCTCTCAGCCGAGGAGAGCGTGTCAGCTCTTCGTCATGGTGATGTTGACGCCGCGGATCTCGCCCTTGGAAGAGATCTGCACCGTCTGCTTGGTGCCGTTGGTGCGCAGCGAGAGGTTGGCGGCAAAGCCGTTGGCCTCGACGAAGACGTCGATCTGGCCGCCGCCGGCGGTGCCCTGCAGATTGCCGAAGATGTTGCGGCTGGACTCGCTCCAATTGCCGGAGATGCGCTCGCCCTGGCTCGTCACGTCGCTGGTGAGGTCGAACTTGTAGCTGTCTGACGCACAGTGCAGGGCCTGCTTCAGATTGAGGCCGCTGCCGGCGACCTTGTAGTCTGCCTTGCAGCGAATGCGCTCGGTGGAGCCGTCGGACAGCGACACCGTGCCGGTGCCGGTCCACGCGCCGTCGAAACCGGCAAACGGGCCGGAGGACTGAGCATGGCTTGCCGAAACCGAAAGGAGCAGCGCCGCCCCGATGCCGGCCGCCTTGATTGCCAGTCCAGATCGCCCAAAGAATGTCATCGCAAATATCCCGTTTTGGAACGACGCCCGCTCACGCGTGATAACGTCTCGCCACATCGAAAGTTTAGTGCTCCGAGCCAGTGTCAGGTTCAAAGCCAGACCGCCAGAGATGGCCGTTCACGACGTCTCGCGCCAGGCCTGGATTGGCTGATTTGGACTTGTTTCGGCATGTTTCTGGCGGGAACGCCGGGGCGGAGAGATGCAGCTCTGCAACAGGTATGCAGTAAAGCGCAGCCTCCCAGAATTATGACGTAGTATCAATCTCTTACATCTGCCAATGAAGGTCGGGGGAAGACCTGATTTGGCGGGCGCGGCGCCAATTTGGCCGCATTTGCCAGTGCTTGTGCCTTCTCTGAGGCCGCACTTTCCGCGCGGCAACTTGCCATCAGAATAGTCCGTTCCGGTCATCCGCCCTGTGCAGTCCGGGCCCGGTGCGATTCTGCCGTCAGAATGAAGGAATACAATGCGTAAGCTTCTCGTCGCTCTCACCCTGTTGTCGGCATCTGTTTCGACGGCGGCGTTCGCACAGCAAGGGCGCGGCACGGACGCCGAGCAGAAGGCCTGCACGCGCGACGTGCAGAAGTTCTGCCGTCCTGTTATCGACCAGGGCGATTTCACCGTCCTGGCCTGCCTCAAGGAGAACCGGGCCAAGATCTCACAGGCCTGCGACCAGGTCCTGAAGAACCACAACCAATAAGCTCGGCCATTGGCCCACAAAAGGCGGCCCCAGGGCCGCCTTTTCGGACCCGACCCGCGGAAGGGCTGCCATCGCGAGACAGGATTGGTTTTGCGGCCATATTCCCCTATATGGGGGCCGCGGCGGATCGCCGGCATGAGCCCGCGCGAGCGAAGAAGCCCTTTCTATCCAAACGATTGTAAGCCAGCCCTCGATGACCTCTGCGAGCGAATTGCGATCCGGCAAGGGTGACCGCGACGAGAATTTTCCCGTCGCGTCCTGGATCATTCATCCGCGTCATCGCGCGCTGATCCTGGCGTACTATAATTTCGTCCGCACCGCCGACGACATCGCCGACCACGCGACGCTCCCGCCCGACCAGAAGCTCGCCTACCTCGATCTGCTCGAGGCCGAACTGCTCGGCAAGGGCGACACCCAGGCCGAGGCCGTCAGCCTGCGGCGCGCGTTGGCCGAGCGCGGCATGGCGCCGCGTCATGCACTCGACGTGCTGATCGCGTTCCGCATGGACGTCACCAAGCTGCGTTACGAGACCTGGGACGAGGTCATTCACTATTGCCGTTATTCGGCGATGCCGGTCGGCCGCTTCATGCTCGACGTCCATGGTGAGAGCACCTCGACCTGGGCCGCATCGGACGCGCTCTGCGCTGGCCTGCAGATCAACAACCATTTGCAGGATTGCGGGAAGGACTTCCGCGAGCTCAACCGCGTCTACCTGCCGCGCGATGCGCTGGCAGCACACGGCGCCTCGGTCGAACAGCTCGGGCGGTCGCAGTCGCCGCCGGCGATGCTGGCCTGCCTGCAGTCGCTCGCCGCGCGCAACGAGGTGCTGCTCAACGAGGGCAGACCGTTGAGCGCCGAGATCCGGGATTTCCGTCTCGGCGTCGACGTCGCGGTGATCCAGGCCTATGCCGACCGCATCGTGCGGCTCTTGAAGGTGCGCGATCCCCTGCGCGAGCGGGTGCACCTGAACAAGTTCGAACTGCTCATCTTCAGCCTTGCCGGAATGATCGGCGAGGCCGGCCGCCGCGCCATGGGACGCAGGGCCATTTCCAGACCGGGGACTGCACATGACGCTTGAGGCGACCTCGCCCGGCGCCAATTATGGCTCCACCGCATCCGGCAGCTCCTTCTACGCCGCGATGCGCATCCTGCCGCATGACCAGCGCGAAGCGATGTTCCAGATCTACAGCTTCTGCCGCCAGGTCGACGACATCGCCGATTCCGACGGCCCGCGCGATGAGCGGCTCGCCGCGCTTCAGGCGTGGCGCAACGACATCGACGCGCTCTATCAGGGCAATCCGCCGCCGCGGCTGAAGGACTACGTCGCCTCGGTGAAGACCTTCGGCCTCAAGCGCGAGGATTTCCTGGCGATCGTCGACGGCATGGAGATGGACGTGCCGCAGGACATCCGCGCGCCCGACATGGCGACGCTCGATCTGTACTGCGATCGCGTCGCCAGCGCCGTGGGACGGCTGTCGGTGCGGGTCTTTGGCCTGCCCGAGGAGGACGGCATCCAGCTCGCCTATCATCTGGGCCGCGCGCTTCAGCTCACCAACATCCTGCGCGACATCGACGAGGATGCCGGCCTCGGCCGGCTCTATCTGCCGCGCGAGGCGCTGCTGCATGCCGGCATCACCTCGAGCGACCCGAACCGCGTCATTGCCGAGCGCGCGTTGCCGAAGGTCTGCATGCCGCTGGCGCAGCGCGCGAAGGTGCATTTCGAGAAGTCGGACGAGATCATGAACCGCAACAAGCGCCGCACGGTGCGCGCGCCGCGGATCATGTCGAAATACTATCATTCCATTCTGGATCTCCTGATTGCGCGCGGTTTCAATGCACCGCGCCAGCCGGTGCGTGTGTCGAAGATCACACGCATCGCCATCCTGCTCCGCTACGCTTTCATCTGATGCAAAAGACAGCTCACATCATCGGTGCCGGAATTTCCGGCCTCTCCGCCGCCGTGCGGCTCGCCAATGCCGGCTTCAAGGTCGCGGTGCACGAGGCCACGCACCAGGCCGGCGGCCGTTGCCGTTCCTATTTCGATGGCGCCACCAACCTCACCATCGACAACGGCAATCATCTGCTGCTCTCGGGCAACAGCCATGCGCGGGCCTATGCGCGCGCGATCGGCACCGAGGCCGGCCTCGTCGGCCCCGAAAGCGCGCAGTTTCCGTTCGTCGACATCAAGACCGGACAGCGCTGGCAGATCGATCTCGGCGCCGGCCGGCTGCCGACCTGGGTGTTCGACGAGAGCCGTCGTGTGCCCGACACCGGGCTCACCGATTATCTGAAGCTGGCGCCGCTGATCTGGGCGTCGGAACAGACGCTGGTCGGCAAGTCGATTCCGACCGAAGGCATTCTTTATCAGCGCCTGGTGCAGCCGCTGCTGCTCGCCGCGCTCAACGTCGATCCGCCCGAGGGCTCGGCGGGGCTTGCCGGTGCGATCGTGCGCGAGACGCTGCTCGCGGGCGGGCAGGCCTGCCGTCCGCTGATCGCGCGTGACGGCCTCAGCGCCGTGCTGATCGAGCCGGCCGTGAAGTTCCTGACTGAGCGTGGCCACACCGTTCAGCTCGGCCACGAGCTGCGCTCGTTTGCGAGCGGTGACGGCAAGGCCAGTGCGCTGAATTTCGGCGGCGAGGACGTGATCCAGCTCGGCGAGGGCGATGTCGTCGTGATGGCAGTGCCGCCGCGTGCGGCCTCCAGCCTGCTGCCGGGCCTGAAGACGCCGACGGAATTCCGTGCCATCGTGAATGCGCATTTCCGCTTTGAGCCGCCGCCGGGCTCGCCGCCGATCCTAGGCGTGATCGGCGGCGTGGTGGAATGGCTGTTCGCGTTCCCGAACCGGCTTTCCGTCACCATCAGCAATGGCGACCGTCTGATCGACATGCCCCGCGAGGAACTCGCGCAGACGATCTGGAACGACGTCTGCCAGGCGGGCGGCGTGTCGGGCGAGCTGCCCCCGTGGCAGATCGTGCGCGAGCGCCGTGCCACATTTGCGGCCACGCCAGCCCAGAATGCCTTGCGTCCAGGGCCGGTCACTGCGCTGAAAAACCTGTTCCTTGCCGGCGATTGGACTGCTACGGGATTGCCTGCAACCATCGAGGGATCGGTCCGGTCGGGCGACCGCGCCGCCGATCTGGTTCTGGCCGCCAAAGGATCCTGAGAGGCGGCCCTGACGGGCGATGTCCCGGTCAACTTTCAATCGACTATCGGAGCAATCGAGCGACATGGATTCCGTGAACGCGACCAGCCGCGAAGCTTTGGAATCGAGCATTGCGTCGGCCACCCAGGGCATCCTCGGCTTCCAGCAGTCCGATGGCCATTGGGTGTTCGAGCTCGAGGCCGACTGCACGATCCCGGCCGAGTACATTCTGCTGCGCCACTATCTTGGCGAGCCAGTCGATACCGTGCTCGAGGCCAAGATCGGCAATTATCTGCGTCGCGTGCAGGGCGCCCATGGCGGCTGGCCGCTGGTGCATGACGGCGAGTTCGACATGAGCGCCAGCGTGAAGGCCTATTTCGCGCTGAAGATGATCGGCGATTCCGTCGACGCGCCGCACATGGTGCGTGCGCGCGAGGCGATCCACGCGCGCGGCGGCGCGATCAACAGCAACGTCTTCACCCGCTTCCTGCTCGCGACGTTCGGCGTCGTGACCTGGCGCGCTGTGCCGGTGCTGCCGATCGAGATCGTGCTGCTGCCGTTCTGGTCGCCCTTCCATCTCAACAAGATCTCCTATTGGGCGCGCACCACCATGGTGCCGCTGATGGTGATCGCCGCGCTGAAGCCGCGCGCGAAGAATCCGAAGGGCGTCGGCATCGACGAGCTGTTTCTTCAGGACCCGCGTTCGATCGGCATGACCGCGAAGGCGCCGCATCAGAGCATGGCCTGGTTCCTGCTGTTTCGCTCGCTCGACGCAATCCTGCGGGTGATCGAACCGCTGTTTCCGAAGAGCCTGCGCAAGCGTGCGATCGACGCCGCGCTCGCCTTCATCGAGGAGCGGCTCAACGGCGAGGACGGCATGGGCGCGATCTATCCGCCCATGGCCAACATCGTCATGATGTACGACGCGCTCGGCAAGGACGAGAACTATCCGCCGCGCGCGATCACGCGCCGGGGCATCGACAAGCTGCTGGTGATCAACGACGACGAGGCCTATTGCCAGCCCTGCGTCTCGCCGGTCTGGGATACGACGCTGACCGCGCATGCGCTGCTGGAAGCCGGCGGCGACAAGGCGGTGCCGGCGGCCAAGCAGGGCCTCGACTGGCTGATCCCGCGGCAGGAGCTCGAGGTCAAGGGCGACTGGGCGGCAAAGCGGCCCGACGTGCGTCCGGGCGGCTGGGCGTTCCAGTACAACAATGCCCATTATCCCGACCTCGACGACACCGCCGTGGTGGTGATGTCGATGGACCGCATGCGCCGAGAGCACGGCGCCACCGGCTATGACGCCGCGATTGCCCGCGGCAGGGAGTGGATCGAAGGCATGCAGAGCGACGACGGCGGCTGGGCCGCCTTCGACGTCAACAATCTCGAATACTATCTCAACAACATCCCATTCTCTGACCACGGTGCGCTGCTCGACCCGCCGACCGAGGACGTCACGGCGCGCTGCATCTCGATGCTGGCCCAGCTCGGCGAGACCGAGAAGTCCAGCAAGCACGTCGCCGACGGGGTCGCCTATTTGCGGAAGACCCAGCACCCCGAGGGGTCCTGGTACGGCCGCTGGGGCATGAACTTCATCTATGGAACCTGGTCGGTGCTGTGCGCCCTCAACATGGCCGGCGTCGACCATAAGGATCCCATGATTCGCAAAGCCGCCGCCTGGCTGGCCTCGATCCAGAACGAGGACGGTGGCTGGGGCGAGGACGCCGTCAGCTACCGGCTGGACTATAAGGGCTGGGAGGCCGCCCCCTCGACCGCTTCGCAAACGGCATGGGCCTTGCTTGCCCTCATGGCGGCAGGCGAGGTTGATCACCCGGCCGTCGCCCGCGGGGTGGAGTACCTGATTGCAACACAAGACAAAAAAGGACTGTGGGACGAGCAGCGGTACACCGCCACGGGCTTCCCCCGCGTGTTCTATCTACGGTATCATGGTTACCCAAAGTTCTTTCCGCTGTGGGCATTGGCGCGGTATCGGAACTTGCGGAACACCAACAGCAGGGTGGTAGGGGTCGGAATGTGACTTTGGGGACGGGGGACTATTTTACCGCGGGTCAGACCGTCGACCCGCGGCCAATACTGATCGTGACCGGACTGGTCCAGGAGGCCCGCATCGCAGCCGGGCCCGGAATGGCGGTCATCTGTTCATCCAGCAGCCCGACGCAGTTGCGGGCGCTTTTGACCGTGGTGGATCCCGAAACGATTCGCGGCGTGATCTCGTTCGGCGTCGCCGGCGGGCTCGACCCGACGCTGCGCTCCGGCGACGTCGTGCTGGCGACCGAAGTGCTGTCCGGGGACACCCGTTGGGCCGCGGGGCTCTCGCTCGGCGACGATTTGATCGACCGCCTGACCTCGGGCCGCCGTCGCGTCGTGCGCGGCAGCCTCGCCGGTGCCGAGGAAGTGGTCACCGGGCGCTCCTGCAAGGCGGCGCTGCATTCCGAGACCGGCGCCTCGGCCGTCGACATGGAAAGTCACATCGCCGCCGCCTACGCCGCCGAGGCCGGGCTGCCCTTTGCCGCGGTCCGCGTCATCAGCGACCCCGCCCACCGCGCGCTGCCGGCGCTCGCCCGCGCCGCGATCAAGCCGAACGGCCAGATCGACCTCGCCGCCGTGCTGCGCGGCATCGTCCGCAACCCGGCAACGCTGCATGCCCTGGTCTCGACCGGCATCGACTTCAACCGCGCGCTCCGGTCTTTGCGCGGTTGCCGCGACTATTTGATCGGCACCGAGCTGATCGACAGCGAGGCTTTGGTCTCCAAGGCGGCCTGACCTCTTGATGCGATAAAACAAAAGGGCCCGGTCGCGATTGGCGACCGGGCCGTCTGCGTTTTGGTGCATGCTCACTCGGTCGCCTCCATGCGGTTTCGGTCCACGACCCACAGGGTCCGTCGCACCATGCCCTCGACGATTGCCGCCGACTCGCTTGGACGCAGATAGATCGCCGTGGACTTGAGCAGCCATGGCAACACCGCTTGCTCAAGCCGCTCCTCATAGGCGCGGCGCATCATGTCAAATGCCTGCAGTCCGGGTCCCGCCAGGATCACATGATGTGGGCGCAGTACGGATATCGTTGCCGCGACCGCCTCGGCAAGCGCGCGACCTGCCTGCTGGAATACTTGCTCAAGACGGGGATCGCCACTCCGCGCCCGCTCCCGCAGGAGGGCCATCTGCGCTTCGGAAGGCTGTTGCGCCGCCGCCGGTGGCAAGTCGAGAAAGGTGCGGGCGTCGCGGTAGAGCGCATAATCGGCGAGATGGGCTTCGATGCAGCCGCGCTGGCCGCAGCGGCATTGCGGGCCGTTCGATCCCAATTTGATATGGCCAATCTCGCTGCCGGCACCAGCGCCCCAGCGCGCTTCGCCGTCGACAACGACGCCCATGCCGACGCCGTGGCCGACCATGATCGTGGCTGAGAGGCCCTGCGCCAATGACGGCTCCGCGGCGCAAAGGGCGAGCGCAACCGCGACAGCGTCATTCGCCATCACGACTTCGGCGTCGAAAGCCTGGCGTACCGGCTTCACCAGATCGACATCGGTGACGGACAGCGCCGGACTCCACAAGTGCCGGCCAGTGTCCGCGTTCACGATGCCTTGGAGGGCGATTCCTATTCCCAACAGGCGATGGCGCGGTGTGGCTGTCGCCTCAAGCATCGCATCGATCTGCGCGATCACGAGATCGCATAACGCACCCGCATCGAGGGCTCGCGTCGCGATTTCCAGCCGCGATTGTGCCAGGCCGGAGCCGCTGAAATCCGCGATCAGCGTTTCAATCAGATTCATGCGGAGCGAGACCGCAATGATGCGGCCGAACTCCGGATTCAGGGTCAGCAGCACGGCTGGCCGGCCACGGCGGCGGCCGCTCAGCCCATCCGCATCGTCTTCGTCCGTGTCGTCGGACCATGAGGTTGCCGCTGTCTCAGTCTCACACAGCAACTCTTCCGCGATCAGTCTCGACGTCAGGCCAGACACGGCGGGGGAGCTCAATCCCGTGCTCCGGGCGAGCTCCACCCGCGGCAACGGCCCGTGGCGTCGCAAGACCTCGACCAGGCGGCCGCGATTCGAGCCGCGGCCGGGGCTGGACATTCGTCTCGGCTGCTCAATTTGGTCAACCATGCTGCCTCTTTAGTTTATAACGTGAAGTTAATATGTGAAGGGAGATGGTGTGGTCGAAAAAGCACAGCTAAAAAACGTCGGGTGAGAGTCTTCTTTACTAATATAATACCTCATGTACTATTTCCGCGTGAAGAATGTGGCAGTACATCCCAATTTCGATGTTTTTGCTCTGTGACATTTCTTCGCTTAATAAAGAAAATAAGGCGCATAAGCGCCGTGAAGCCCTCATTCGGGGTGGTCAAAGGGAGCTGAAACATGAACGAATCGATGAAGAAATTGCTAGTGCCGTTGCTCACGACCGCCGCGCTCGCGATGGCGACGGGTGTGGCGCAAGCCCAGCAGAAGAAGACCATCGCGCTGGTCACCAATGTGGCGGCCGACTTCTGGACCATCGCCGGCCGCGGGCTCGAGAAGGCGCAGAAGGAGCACCCGGACTACAATATCGAATTGATCGTCACCAACGAGGGCACGGCGGCAGGCCAGCGGCGCGAGTTGGACGACCTGCTGGTGCGCGGCGTCGCCGGGATATCCATCTCGGTCGACGATGCGCCGCATGCGACCGAACAGCTCAACAAGGTGGCGGCCAAGACCGTCTTGATCACGACGGACAGCGACGCGCCGCAGAGCAAACGTCTCGCCTATATCGGCACCGACAATGTCGCGGCCGGGCGCCAAGCAGGCGAGGAGATCAAGAAGGCGCTGCCGAACGGCGGCAAGATCGCGCTGTTCGTCGGCACGATGGACGCGGACAATGCCCGCGAGCGGGTGCAAGGCATCAAGGACGCGATCGCCGGCACCAAGGTCGAGCTGGTCGATGTGTTCACCGACCAGGTGGACTTCGCCAAGGCCAAGGCGAATATCGAGAACGTGCTCGTCAAATATCCCGACATCGCGCTGTTGTCCGGCCTTTGGAGCTACGAGACGCCGCTGATCTACGACGCGGTCAAGGCGGCGGGCAAGGCCGGCAAGGTGAAGATCGTCGGCTTCGACGAGGACCAGCGCACGCTGCGGGGCGTTTCCGACGGCACGATCGAGTCTACGGTGGTGCAGCAGCCTTACGAGTTCGGCTATCTCTCCGCCACCAACATCATCAAGACGCTGAACGGCGACAAGTCCTGGATCCCGGCTGACGGCAAGCTGATCGTGCCAACCCAGGTGATCAGCAAGTCCAACGTCGCTGAGTTCACCGCAAATCTGAAGGGACTGCTGAAGAAGTGACTTTCAGCGCCTTTCGACGCCCGGCTGGCACAGTCGGGCGTCATGCGGGAGGAAATGAATGACGGAAATCCTGTTCGAACTCGCCGGGATCAGCAAGTCCTATCCCGGGGTCATGGCGCTCGACGATGTCAGCCTAAGCGTGTACCGCGGCGAGGTGTTGGGTCTGATCGGCGAGAACGGCGCCGGCAAATCGACGTTGATGCGCGTGCTGGGTGGCGTGATCGCGCCGAGCGAGGGCGTGATCCGCATCGGCGGCACCGACCACCCCCGTATGACGGTGACCGAGGCGACGCAGGCCGGCATCGCCTTCGTACATCAGGAACTGAACCTTTTCGAAAATCTCGACGTAGCCGCCAACGTCTTCATTGGACGCGAGAAGCTTGTCGGCGGCCCGCTGAAGCTGGTGGACAATGCGGACATGCGCGCCCGTGTGACGCCGCTGCTGGAGCGGCTGGGCGCCGATTTTGCCCCGGACACGCCGGTCGACAATTTGTCGATCGCCGAGCGTCAGTTGGTGGAGATTGCCAAGGCGCTCTCGATCGACGCCCGCGTGATCATCATGGACGAGCCGACCTCCAGCCTGACGATTGCGGAGACTGAACGGTTGCTGGAGGTGATTGCCGATCTGAAGGCTCACGGCATCTCGGTGATCTATATCTCTCACCGGCTCAGCGAGATCATAACCTGCGCCGACCGCGTCGTGGTGCTCCGCGACGGGCGCACGGTGGGAGAGCTGGCGCGGGACAGGCTGAGCCATGCCGCAATGATCCGGCTGATGATCGGTCGCGACCTGAAAGCGCTGCACACGCCGCCGAGGCGGCCGCCGCTGCCGGGTGGCTGCGACATCGTCGGTCTCGTCACATCGGCCTTTCCCGACCGGCAGATCGATCTTTCCGTACGGCATGGCGAGATACTCGGACTGGCAGGGCTCGTGGGCGCCGGTCGCACCTCCCTGGCTCGCGCGGCTTTCGGCATTGATCCGCTGCTGGGCGGTGAGATCAGGATCGACAACGCGCCAGTCCATGTTGCATCGCCGCAGGACGCCATCAGGCAAGGCATCTATCTGATGCCGGAGGACCGCAAGAAATCCGGGCTCGTGCTGGAGCTGCCGATCCGGGAGAACGTGACGCTGGCCAGCCTGCTGAATTACGCACGGTTGTGGCTGGGCAGCGGCCCGGCCGAGCGCAAGGTCGCGAAAGAGCAGGTGAGGCGCCTCTCCATCAAAGTGCCGAGCATCGATATGGAGGCCGTGACGCTCTCCGGCGGCAACCAGCAGAAGGTCGTGCTGGGCAAGTGGCTTTCGATGCAGCCGCGCGTGATGTTTTTCGACGAGCCGACCCGCGGCGTCGATGTCGGCGCCAAGAGCGAGATTTACGCGTTGATGCGGGAGCTTGCCGACCAGGGCGTCGCGATCGTGATGATTTCGTCGGACATGGAGGAGGTCATTGGCGTCTCCGACCGGATCGCAGTGATGCATGAAGGCAGCGTCAGCGGCGTGCTGGAGCGCCCGCAGTTCAGCGAATACAACGTGTTGCAGCTTGCAATCGGCCAGGCGCCGGAAACTGCGGAAGCGGCTGCGCCATGAACAAGAAAGAACTCGGCCTGGGCTTGCTGCTCTTGGTGATTGCCGCCGTCACGGGTGCGATCAATCCAGCCTTTCTGTCGCTCGTGAACTTGCTGAACATGGCCAACCTGATCGGCCTGTTCGGCGTGTTTGCACTTGGCGAGGGCCTTGTGATCATCACCGGCGGCATCGACCTCTCGCTTGGCTCGATGTTCGCGCTGCTCGGCGTCGTATTCATCGACCTTCTGACGACTTATCAGGTTCCCTGGCCGTTGGCGCTGCTGGCCGTGTTGCTGGGTGGGCTGGCGCTGGGAGGAATACAAGGTTTCCTTGTCACCCGGCTGAAGATGCAGCCCTTCATCGTAACGCTGTGCGGGTTGCTCATCTATCGCGGCGCCGCGCGCTACTATACGTCCGACTCGACACGCGGCTTCGGCTACGGCGACGAGGCCGGGACGCTGAGCAGCATTGCCTCCGGCAATGTCGCGGGCATCCCAAACACCTTTATCCTTCTCATCATCCTTGCGCTCGTCCTCGGCGTGGTGCTTCACCGCTCGGTGTACGGGCGCTGGCTTTATGCCGTCGGCAAGAACGAGGAAGCGGCGCGCTTCTCGGGCATCAACACGAATATCGTGATCGCCGCCGCCTACATCATCAGCGGTGGGCTCGCCGGCGTTTCGACAGTCTTGTTCGTGTTCTACACGAATTCGGTGTCTCCGAGCTCCTTCGGCAATTTCTATGAGCTCTATGCGATCGCGGCTGCCGTCCTGGGCGGGTGCAGCCTGCGCGGCGGCGAAGGCTCGATCCTCGGTATCGTGCTGGGGACTGCGCTGCTGCAGGTGCTGCAGAACCTCGTGAACATCCTGGGCATCCCCAATTCCCTTAACTTCGCTGTGATGGGGACGGTGATTCTGATCGGCGTGTTGGCGGATCATCAATTGCAGGCCCGACGGCGGCGCAAGATGGCGCTGGCCGGCCTCGCCCGCACGGCGCCGCGATCGACACTCGAAGGACAGCAGGGCGCAGCTCCGCGCGGCGTGGACGCGTTGCCGGTGAGAGCGGGCGACCAGGCATGACGGATCCAGGCTCCAGTTGACACAAAGCAGCTGCGTGGGCGCGCGGCTGCGAACGGTGTGTGCTGGGGAAGGAGCGCGTTCCAGGCTCGAGGGCTTGGCGGGAACGTGAGGCAAGAATGACAAAGCCTGAGACGGCGGGAGGACGAGAAAAATGTTGCGCAGGCTTGTGAACACCGCATGTGCGTGCGGTGTGGGGATCGTTTTGTCATCGCTGTTGGGCGGTGCAGTACATGCGGCCGATTTTGCAACGAAAGCTGCGCCCCTTGCTTATGTGGAGGCCGACGACTTCTGGACGAGACCGTATCTGTTCGGCGATCTCGGCCGGACGAGGCTGAAGGAGCAGGGCATCGAGCTGGGTCTGACGCTGGGTAACGAATCTGTCGGCAACGTCACGGGTGGAAGCAGAAACACCGCAGCCAACGCCGGTCAGCTATGGTTTGGCGCGAAGCTCGACATGGGGAAGCTCGCCGGCATCCAGGGCGGCACCGTCGGCCTGACGCTGGTCGACCGCTTCGGCAAGAACCTGAATACCGAGGCGGACATTCCCGCCTTGCAGCTGACCAACGAAGTGTTCGGCCGCGGCAATATTCTGCGCCTGACTCAGCTCTACTACTCGCAGAAACTTTTCGATGATCGCCTTGAGCTCAAGGGCGGTCGTCTTCCCGTCGGCTCCGACTTCTTCTTCGGTCTGTGCGAGTTCATCAACCTGACCTTCTGCGGCGGCCAGCCCGGCAACATCCAGGGCGGGTACATCTACAACTGGCCGGTGAGCCAGTGGGCCGGTGTCGTCCACTACAAGATCGCGCCGGAATTTACGATTTCGGTCGGCGTCTACGACGCCAATCCGAATTACCTGACGACGTCAGATCCGACTGTCTACTTTTTGCCCGGCGTCCCTCACTCGACCCCCGCCAGCGGCGTGTTGGTCCCGGTGGAGTTGGTCTGGGCGCCGAAAGGACCCTTGAATGGGACCTGGAGATTTGGCGGCTGGTACGACAGCGCATCGACCATTGATGGTGGCCTTCCCGGTGTCATCTCCACCATCCCCGGCATTGGAGGTGTCCCGGATCAAAATCTCGGAGATCAACGCGGCCGCTACGGCGTCTACGAGTCCATTCTTCAGCGCTTGACTGTCGATGGTCCGGGCGCGCAGGGTTGGTACACCTTCCTCAACACGACTGTTGCCGATCATCGGACGTCGTACCAGGATTACCAGATCGCCCTTGGCTTCCGGCATACCGGAACGTTCAGCTGGCGTCCCCAGGACGAAGTCGGCTTCGCGGTGGGCACGACCCACGTGAACTCGGCGGCCCTTAGCACCAACGCCGGTGGCAACGAAGTTCCGATCGAAGTCTGGTACGGATGGCAGGCGACCGGCTGGATGAACCTCAAGTTCGACGCGCAATATGTGATCAATCCCGGTGGGCGCGGCTATAACGCGGTGGGCGTGAAGACCGACAACGCCGTGGTTCTCGGCATGCGAACCGAGGTCCATTTCTGATCTGACGCCAGCACGGCTGATGCGAAAGCCGGGCATGCCAGGAAATCCCATCGGAGCATATGCAACATGCGGCGGCCCCCGCCCTTGGCGGCTCCGCCCAGTAGGCGAGCTGCAGTCATCTCGACGTTATCGCTGCCCGGCGCAACCCACGCTGCGAACGCGAAGCTGAATAAAAGAAAAGGCCCCGTCGCGGTGGCGACCGGGCCTTTTTGTTCGTGCCGACTCGCGCGCTTACGCGGCCGTCGAAGCCTTCTGCGCGGCCTTCGCCTGCGCGGCGGCGGCTTCGTCCTTGCGGATCTCGGAGAGCTTCTTCTGGACCTGTTCCGAGAAGATGTACTGCGCCGGGCGCTGCTTGGACATGTCGATTTCCGGCGCCATCGGGCCAGAGGTCTTGATGCCGCGCAGCGAGACCCACATCGCCTTCAGCGGGTTGTTGAGCGCAGCCGTCGCCGCCGTCGGCTCGTAGCCGCAATGGGCCATACAGTCGGCGCACTTCTCGTACTTGCCGGTGCCGTAGGTTTCCCAGTCGGTGGTCTCCATCAGCTCCTTGAAGGTCTTGGCGTAGCCTTCACCGAGCAGATAGCAGGGCTTCTGCCAGCCGAAGATGTTGCGCGCGGGCATGCCCCAGGGCGTACACTCGTATTGCTGATTGCCGGCGAGGAAGTCCAGGAACAGGCCGGAATGCATGAAATTCCACTTCTTGCCCTTTCCCATCGCAAAGACGTCGCGGAACAGCTTCTTGGTCTTGGTGCGGTTGAGGAAGTGCTCCTGGTCCGGCGCGCGCTCATAGGCGTAGCCCGGCGACATCGAGACGCCGACGCCGAGCTCGACGGTGAGATCGAGGAATTTCGCGATCTCCTCGGCCGGATGGCCGTCGAAGATGGTGGCGTTGACGTTGACGGTGAAGCCGCGCGCCTTGGCTGCCTTGATTGCGGAGACGGCGCGGTCGAACACGCCCTTCTGCGACACCGCCTTGTCGTGATGGTCACGCAGGCCGTCGAGATGCACGGAGAAGAACAGGTAAGGGGAGGGCTCGAACAGATCGAGCTTCTTCTCCAGCAGCAGCGCGTTGGTGCAGAGCGAGACGAACTTCTTGCGCGCGACGAGGCCGCGCACGATCTCGCCGATCTCCTTGTGGATCAGCGGCTCGCCGCCGGGTATGGCGACCATCGGCGCGCCGCACTCGTCGGCCGCGTCCCAGCACTCCTGCGCGGTCATGCGGCGGTTGAGGATCGCATCGGGATAATCGATCTTGCCGCAGCCGACGCAGGCGAGGTTGCAGCGGAACAGCGGCTCCAGCATCAGCACGAGTGGGTAGCGCTTGCGGCCAAGCAGTTTCTGCTTGAGCAAATAGCCGCCGATACGCATTTCCTTGAAGAACGGGATAGCCATTACAAGTTTCTTTCTGGGCTTTGAATTCGGGTGGGTCAGCTCGCAGCCAATTGGGCCGGAAGCCGGAATTCGATGTTTTCCTCGCGGCCCGGCAGTACGGAGACCTTGACCGGTCCGATCCGCCGCATCGCTTCGATCACGTCATCCACGAGTACCTCGGGCGCCGAAGCGCCGGCCGTGATGCCGACGGTCCTGGCATTCTTCAACCACTCCGGATTGAGCTCGCTGCCGTCGGCAATCAAATAACTCGCGACGCCGGCTTCGGTGCCGATTTCGCGAAGCCGGTTCGAGTTCGAGCTGTTGGCAGCGCCCACCACCAAGATCACGTCGACCAGCTTGCTCAAGTCCCTTACCGCAGATTGGCGGTTCTGTGTCGCATAGCAGATATCCCGGATATCCGGACCTTGAATATCTGTAAAGCGGGCCTGAAGGGCGGCGATGATGTCCCTGGTGTCGTCGACCGACAGGGTGGTCTGGGTGATGTAGGCCACTGGCGTATCCGCCGGCAGCGTCAGGGCCTTAACCTCTTGAACGCTTTGGACAAGCAGGACCGGGGCGGGAACCTGGCCCATCGTGCCCTCGACCTCGGGATGTCCGGCATGGCCGATCAGGATCAGCGTGCGGCCCTTGGTGATGTAGCGCTTCCCCTGATTGTGAACTTTCGTGACCAGGGGGCAGGTGGCGTTGAGCACCGGAAGGTCCCGTGCGGCCGCCTCTTCCTCGACGCTGCGGGCGACGCCATGGGCGCTGAAGACCGTCACCGACTTCGGCGGGACCTCCGACAGCTCCTCGACGAAGATTGCCCCTTTGTTCTTCAGGCTCTCGACGACGTACTTGTTGTGCACGATCTCGTGGCGCACGTAGACGGGCGGGCCGTACTTCTCCAGCGCCCGTTCCACGATTTCGATCGCACGCACCACCCCCGCGCAGAAGCCGCGCGGTTGCGCCAGATAAACTTCCATAGGACGTCCGTCACGCAAGTTGCACCAATCCGCTTCGTAGGTCCCCGGCGGCACTCCGATACTGACCAATGAGTTGCAATATCCGCACCATTGGTTCGCGCACGCGGTAGCCACCCACCCCTCAGGGCTCCGGCGGCATGGAGGCGCAGTACTTTGTGTCAAAAAATCGGCAGCAAGGAAAGGTGGAATGAAACCCTGGGATAGGCCGCGGCTCGATTTGAGGTATTATAGTATGGATTATGGCGTGCGCAAAATGGCGACATTTGTGCCCACACCTTCGTCACTTTCCCGCCTCAACTCCCCGGCTATACCGACCGCCCCGCATGATTTTGCCCGGGTCTCCCGCGTTTACTTCGAACCTTGTTGCGGCGAGAACCACCCAAAACAGCAATAGGTTTCGCCCGGGAACTCCGATAAACAGCGGGCGTTTCCGGCAAGCTGTTAACCGCAGAAAGAAAAGAAGTGCTGCAAAGCGTCGTCGTTGCCATCGTCAGGGCCTGCACCCGGTTTGCCTCCCTCGTCGTCGTTCTCGGGCTCCTGCTGGCAGCGGGCGCGGGCTATTACGCGTCCCGGCACTTCGCCATCAACACCGACATCAATTCGCTGATTGCCCAGAATCTGGACTGGCGCCAGCGCGACCAGCAGTTCGACCGGGCCTTCGACCGCGATGCCACGATCACGGCGGTCGTCGAGGCCAAGACTCCGGAAATGGCGAGCGCGGCGTCGGATGCGCTCTATGCCAAGCTGAAGGACGACAAGACCAACTTCCAGTCGATGCAGCAGCTCGGCAGCGGCGAGTTCTTCGAGAAGAACGGCTTGTTGTTCCTGCCGACCGAGGAAGTCGGCAAGATCACCGGCCAGTTCGAATCCGCAGCGCCCCTGATCGAGATCATGGCCGGCGACCCCTCCATCCGCGGCCTGACCGGCGCGCTGGAGACGGGGCTTGCCGGCGTCAAGCGCGGCCAGGTCAAGCTCGACAACACCGCGCGGCCTTTCAACCTGATCGCGCAGACCGTCGAGACCGTGCTCAACAAGGGCAATGCGAGCTTCTCGTGGCGCGAGCTCGTCAGCGACGAGCCGCTATCGGATTCCGACAAGCGCGCCTTCATCGAGTTCAAGCCGATCCTCGATTACAACGCGCTGGAGCCGGGCAAGGGCGCCACCGACGCGATCCGCAAGGCCGCCGCGGATCTGGAGTTTCCGACCAAATACCAGGCGCGGGTGCGGCTGACCGGCCCGGTCCCGATCGCCAACGAGGAATACGCCACCGTCCAGGAGGGCGCCGTCATCAACGGCGTCGGCACGGTTCTCGTCGTGCTGGTCATCCTGTGGCTGGCGTTGCATTCGGCGAAGATCATCTTCGCCGTGTTCGTCAATCTCTTCGTCGGCCTTGCGATCACGACCGCAGCCGGCCTGATGATGGTCGGATCGTTCAATCTGCTGTCGATCGCGTTCGCGGTGCTGTTCGTCGGCCTCGGCGTCGATTTCGGCATCCAATACAGCGTCCGCTACCGCTCGGAGCGCTACAAGCACAACGATCTCACGGGCGCGCTGGTGCTGGCGGCCAAGCGCTCGGCGGTGCCGCTGTCGCTCGCGGCGATGGCGACGGCCGCCGGCTTCCTCTGCTTCATGCCGACCGACTACAAGGGCATCGCGGAGCTCGGCCAGATCGCCGGCGTCGGCATGCTGGTGGCGTTTCTCTCCTCGATCACCGTTCTGCCGGCCATGCTGAAGCTGCTGAACCCGCCCGGCGAGAAGGAACCGGTCGGCTATGCCTTCCTCGCGCCGCTCGATCACTTCCTGGAGAAGCACCGCGTGTTGATCGTCGGCGGCACGCTGCTGCTTGCGCTCGGCGGCCTGCCGCTGCTCTATTTCATGAAGTTCGACTTCAACCCGATGAACCTGCGCAACCCGAAGGCCGAATCGATCGCGACCTTCCTCGATCTGCGCAAGGACCCCAACACGGGTGCCAATGCCATCAACGTGATGACCACATCCGAGGAGCAGGCAAGGCAGGTCGAGGCGAAGCTGGAGAAGGTGCCTGAGGTGCTGCGGGTGATGTCGCTCGACAGCTTCGTGCCGCAGGACCAGCCGCCGAAGCTGAAGCTGCTCGCGCAGGGCGCCAAGGTGCTGAACCCCGCACTCAACCCCGAGCAGATCGACGCGGCGCCGTCGGACCAGGAAAACGTCGAGTCGCTGAAATCCTCGGTCGACAATCTGCGCCGGACCGCGGGCGACGCGAAGGGCCCGGGCGCGGCCGCCTCGCGCCGTCTGGCAGATGCGCTCGAAAAGCTCGCCAATGGCGACGAGGCCACGCGCAACAAGGCGCAGGACGTGTTCGTCACGCCGTTGAAGATCGTGTTCGACCAGCTCAGAAATGCGATGCAGGCCGAGCCCGTGACCCTGAAGTCACTGCCGCCCGATCTCGTCAGCGCCTGGAAGAGCAAGGACGGCATCATCCGCGTCGAGGCGCTGCCCAAGGGCGATCCCAACGACAACGACACGCTGCGCAAATTTGCGGCGGCGGTGCTCGTTGCCGAGCCGACCGCGATCGGCGGCCCGGTGTCGATTCTGAAATCCGGTGATACCGTAGTGCGGGCATTCATCCACGCCGGCATCTACGCGTTGCTGGTGATCGGTCTGTTGCTGTGGATCACGCTGCGCCGCTTCGTCGACGTGCTGATGACGCTGGTGCCGCTCCTGGTTGCAGGCGCGGTGACGCTCGAGATCTGCGTGTTGATCGGTCTGCCGCTCAACTTCGCCAACATCGTTGCGTTCCCGCTGCTGCTCGGCGTCGGCGTTGCATTCAAAATCTATTATGTCGTCGCCTGGCGCTCGGGCAGGACAAATCTGCTCCAGACCAGCCTGACACGCGCGATCTTTTTCAGCGCGCTGACAACCGCGACCGCATTCGGGAGCCTGTGGCTGTCGAGCCATCCTGGCACGTCCAGCATGGGCAAGCTGCTGGCCCTCTCGCTGGTGACCACGCTCGCGGCCGTGCTGCTGTTCCAGCCGGCCCTAATGGGCAAGCCCCGCAATCTCAGGGAGTAGGCAGATGTCGCCGACCGGATCGGCGGCGTTCTTCTGACCAGGCTTGGCTGCGGCGGCGGCCGCCTTCGGAGCCGCGGGCGCAGGCGCGGCGGCAACCGTCGTACCTGCGGCTTTCGGCGCCGGGCCGGCGGACTTCGGCGTGCTCTTGGCCATGGCATTGGCGGTGCTCAAGGGGATCGGCGGGCCAACCCGGGTCCAGGTCTCGCCACCGCAGAGGAAGCCCATCACGCAGCCCTTGATTTCGAGCTGGTCGGCACCCGTCGGCGTGATGGTCGCGCTATAGGTCTGGCCGTCCTGGGCGTTGTAGACTTGTCCTTCCCACTGATCGGCGCCCGGCTTCTTCTTCATGTCGATCAGCGTCACCATGCCCAGCGTCGGTCTGCTTCTTTTCGAGACATCTGGATTGTTCTCGTCGCGCCCGCCGGGTTTCTTTTCCCAGGCGACGGCGCCCCACATGCTGCCATTGCATTGGGCGACGCGGATGTTGGCGACGCCGTCGGCCACCCGCCAGTCGCCGGTGGGATCGGCGGCGAGCGCCGGCGTCAGGTAGCTGTAACCGCCAGCCAGTATTAATCCGGTGTAAAGGGCCAAACGCATGATAGTTCCTCGGCAGTGCAACATGGTTTAAAGCTGTGCTTGCGAAGATGGTCCGAAAAAGGGCAAAAGGCCGCACAGACCGTTTTCAGTAACGGTCCCTTTTCAGTTGACGAGACGACCCTCAACCGAAGTATGTAACGGATGCACAGCCCAAATCCAGACATGTCTCAGCTATTCGCGGACCGTCAGGCCCAGCGCAGCACCCTGCATAATCGGTATCTGAACGAGCAGTTCGTTCGGGTCCTCAAGACCATCGGATACGACGTCGGCTTTCAGAAGGGGCAGGGGCAGTACCTCTATGATCGCGATGGCGCGCGCTATCTCGACCTGCTGTCCGGCTTTGGCGTGTTTGCGATCGGGCGCAATCATCCGGTGATGCGCGATGCGCTCAAGAGCGTGCTCGATGCCGACCTGCCCAACCTCGTTCAGTTCGACGTCTCGACGCTCGCCGGCGTGCTGGCCGAGCGGCTGCTGAAATACGTTCCCTATCTCGACAAGGCGTTCTTCGCCAATTCCGGCGCCGAATGCGTCGAGGCCGCGATCAAATTTGCGCGCGGCGCGACAGGGCGTCCCGGCATCGTGTATTGCTCCCACGGCTATCACGGCCTGACCTATGGTGCGCTGTCGCTGACCGGCGACGCCAATTTCCGCACCGGTTTCGAGCCGCTGCTGCCGGGCTGCACCCCGATCCCGTTCAACGATCTGGCGGCGCTGGAAAAGGCGCTGGCCTCGCGCGAGGTCGCGGCCTTCGTCGTCGAGCCGATCCAGGGCAAGGGCGTCAACATGCCCACCGACGAGTTCCTGCCCGGCGCGGCCGCGCTCTGCAAGAAATACGGCACGCTGTTCGTCGCCGACGAGATCCAGACCGGCATGGGCCGCACCGGCCGCTTCCTCGCGGTCGAGCACTGGAACGTCGAGCCCGACATGGTGCTACTGTCGAAGTCGCTGTCGGGCGGCCACGTGCCGGTTGGCGCCGTGCTGACGCGCAAGAGCATCTTCGACAAGATCTTCAACCAGATGGACCGTGCGGTGGTGCACGGCTCCACCTTCTCCAAGAATGACCTCGCGATGGCCGCGGGCATCGCCACGCTCGACGTCATGGAATCCGAGAAGCTGATCGATGCGGCCGCCAAGCGCGGCGCCGAACTGCGCCTCGCGCTGACGCGCATGGTGCCCGGCTACGAGCTGCTCAAGGAAGTCCGCGGCAAGGGCCTCATGATCGGCATCGAGTTCGGCCCGCCGAAATCGCTGCGGCTGCGCGCCTCGTGGAACGTGCTGGAGGCCGCCAACAAAGGCCTGTTCTGCCAGCTCATCACCGTGCCGCTGTTCAAGGATCACAAGATCCTGACGCAAGTCGCCGGCCACGGCAGCCACACCATCAAGCTGCTGCCGCCGCTCACCATCACCGAGGAAGATTGCAGCTGGATCGAGCGCGCGTTCGACGACGTCATCGCCGGCAGCCACAAGGTCCCCGGCGCGATCTGGTCGCTCGGCAAGACGCTGGTGGACAACGCGGTGAGAAGGTCGGCCTGACAGCTTCGTCCATCACGGGACCAATCCTGGCGGCTCACCGGAGAATATTCAGACTGGTCAGACCGCCGATTCCGGCGACGACGGTGAGTCCCCTTGTCCTCCGTGACGACGGCGCCAATCCGCCGCGTCGCGCGCTGGAGGACAGTGAGAGCCGTCACGCTTGAACGTTGGTGTGATCGGCGGGCGGGCGATGCTACCCCTCCACATTCGCCTTCATCGCCGCTTCGAACTTGTCGACGAATTCGGCGAGCTCGTCGGCGCCGAGATCGCTCACCGCCCAGAAGTTCAGGCCGCGGCCGCCCCAGCGGCGGCAGTTGAAGCCCTGCATGGTCTGGGTCTTCGGCGGCCGGTGCTCGGTGCTCGCGGTTTGCGCCACGAACAGATTGATCACGTGTTGTCGGCGCCGGTAGACCACGGCGCCGATGGCGCGCGCGTCGATATAGTCAAGCCGGCCGCCGACCAGCGTGAAACCTTGCGCGGTGAGATCGATCACCGGCGGGGCGACGTCGAGCTTGCCGTTGAACCAGGGCTTCACCGTGTGCTGGTCCGTCGAGATCACGTCGGTGAGGTGACCGGCCTGGAGCGAACGCAGATGCGCGGAGACGACCTCCGACAGGACGCGCTGCTGGTCGTCCTGGCGCAGCACGATGGCGACAACGCCTGAGGCGGCGAGCGCGGAGACCGCCGAGCCCATGGCAAAGCCGCGCAGCACGGAGCGGCGGGGCGGCTGGGCTTGCTGCTTCGGCAGCGAGGCCTCGATCCGGTCGCGCAGGCTTGCCGGCGCGGTATAGCGCAGCTTGGTGCCAGCAAGCATGCGCTGCATTTCGCGTTGCGCGGCAAACTCGGCAGCGCAGTCCGGGCAACTCGCGATATGCGCTTCGACCTCGCGCGCGTGGCCGGCATCGAGCTCGCCATCGAGCAGCGCGTGAAGCAGGATCCTTGCTTCGTCGCAGGTCATCTGGAGTGCTCCTCTTCCGCCGTCCAGGCGGCGCGCAGCATGGCGCGGGCGCGAGCGAGGCGGGACATCACGGTGCCGACGGGGGCGCCGACGACGTCCGCGATTTCACGATAGGATAGGTTGTTGATCTCACGCAGCACGAATGTTTCCTTGAACGGTTCGGCGAGCGCGTCGATCAGCTTGCGGATGGCACCGGCGTCGCGGCTGCGCAGCATCTCGGTTTCCGGGCTCGCCTCGCTCTCCTGCCAGATCGGCGTCTGCTCGGCGGCGCCTGGCGTATCCTCGATCGCGCTCGGCCGCGATGCTCGCCTTGCATATTCGGCGTTGCAGACGTTGCGCAGGATAGCGAACAGCCAGGGCTTCATCGCCGGGCCGCGATAACTGTCAAAATGCTTCAGCGCGCGCAAATAGCACTCCTGGACTGCGTCCTCGGCGTCGGAGGCATCGCGCAGCAGGTAGCGTGCGAGGGTGTAGACGTCGTCGAGATAGGGCAGCGCCGCCTCGCGGAAGCGTTGCGCCTTCTGCACATCGTCGGTGGCGGGCATCGCTCCTCGCCTTGCCTCTCGTTCTGCTTGTGGCTTCGTTTCGTCCCGGTTCGGTGTGCCGTTGTATGTGACCGAAGGCGCACGAGCCCGGCCGGCGTGGGACCACCGGCCGGGCAAGACGTTGATGCCTTGGTTGGAGACGTTACTCAACCTTGATCATCCCCGTCATGTGCGGGTGCAGCGAACAAAAATATTTGTAGTCGCCCGCATTGGTGAAGGTGAAGGAGAACTTGTCGTCCGTGTCCAGGGTCTTAGACCTGAACTTGCCGGCCGACACCACGGTGTGCGGGATGTCGTCCCGGTTGGTCCAGGTCACAGTGGTGCCGACCTTGATCTTGAGCTCGGCCGGCTGGAAAACGAAATTGTCGATATGGACCTCCATGTCGTCGGCACGGGCCTTTGTTGCGGGCAACAGGATAGCCGCGGCCAAAGCGAGACTGAGATCGACACCGAAGTCGCGGCGGTTGAGTGTCTTCATTGTCTGCTTCCACCTTAGCCCTGGAGCGGCGTGTCGATGATCGCGAGGCGCTGCTCGTTCTGCTTGAAGTTGATGCTGGCGACCCCGAGCATGCCGCGGAGCTTGGCGTCCTCGACCTTCATCGGGCCGGGCGAGGGGGCGGCCCCCGGCGCCGGCTGCGGGAAGGCGGTGGAGCGCGCGGTATGGAAGGTGACGTTGCCCTCGACTTTCTGCATCACCTGATGGATGTGCCCGTTCAGCACGGTGACCGAGCCGAAGCCCTTGACGTATTCGAGCGCACGGCCGCCGTCCTCGGTGCCCCAGCCCCATTCGGGATAGACGGTCCACAGCGGAATGTGCGCGAACAGCACGATCGGCGTCGATTTCGACTTGCCGCGCAGATCGTCCTCGAGCCAGGCGAGCTGCTCGGCGCCGAGATTGCCGAGACCGCCAGCCTTGAGGTCGACCACGTTGACGAGGCCGACGAAGTGCACGCCGCCGGCGTCGAACGAGTACCAGCCGTGTCCCTTGGTGCCGCGGCCGTAGCGCTCGCGATAGAGCTTCACCTCCTCGTCGATGAAATCATGCTCGCCGGGGACATAGTGTACGTCGAGCTTGGTCTGCGAGATGATGCGCTCGGCGTTGTCGAACTCGGCGGCTTTCGACAGATGCGTGATGTCGCCGGTGTGGATCATGAACGAGGGCTTGGCCGGCATTGCGTTGATCTTGTTCACGGCCTCCTCCAGCGTGCCGAGTGCATTGGGATTGGCCGGCTTGTCGAAGCCGACATGGCTGTCGCTGATCTGGAGGAAGGTCATGCCCGGCGCGGCCGCGGTCGCAGCTTGCGCCGAATCGATGATGCCGAGCGCGCGGGGCACGCCGCCCGTGACGGTCCACAGCACCCCGGTGCCGGCCCATGTCATGCATTCCAGCACCTTGCGGCGGCTGACGCCGTCGTCTCCGTGGTCGTGTCCGCTCATCGCACGTCTCCTCTCGCCCGGAAGTGGGCTTCGGGGAGGTGATCAGGGCAGGCGCGGGCTTATTCCCGGACGGGATGACGTTTTCGTGAGGTGATGGGATTGTAGTCCAGATGGACCGAAGGATAATCCGGGATCAGTCGCGCGGGGGCACCCGGATTGCGCTTCGCTCCATCCGGGCTACGGAGCGGAGATCGCGAATTCCCGCACGGCCTCCACCACGGCCGCCGGCACTTCCTGCGCGACGCAATGCCCGGCGTCTTCAAAGACGAACGTGCTGACGCGCGGTATCAACGACACGGCCCGTCGTGCCATCTCCCAATAGATCGGGCCTGATTTCGCAGTGGTCGTGACGCGCACCGGGCAGTCGATCTCGGCGAGCGAGCCAAACGGATTGCCGCGGGCATCGCCGACATAGACCTGCTCCATCGCCTCGTAGATCGGACGCAGGATCGCGGATTCGATCTCAGGCGTGCAGCAAAGCCGCACCCGACCATCGTCGAGCGCGGTGAAGCCGTGACGCACATAGGCGCGGAGCGATGCTTCGGTCCAATCGGCAAAGGCCGGCGCCACGCGGTAGCGCTCGAACACGGCATCGGTACTGTCGAACTCGGCCCGTCGGCGCAGCGTGCCCTCGACGCGGGCGAGGGATTCGCCGCTCAATCCGCCCGCGCACGCCGCGCGCGGGTCCATCACCGTCGGCTCCATCACGAACAGGCGCCTGAAGCGGCCGGGCAACAGCTTTGCCGCGAGCAGGAGATCGGTCGCCCCCGCACTGTGGCCGATGCCGTAGACGTCTCGCAGGCCGAGCGCATCGACCACGCGGCAAGCATCCTCCGCATAGTCCAGGAAATGATAGGCATCAGGCTTGTGGCTCACGCCGTGGCCGCGGCGGTCGAGCGCATAAACGGTGTGGGTCGATGCGAGCTCGCGCGCGACCTCCTCCCAGACGGCAGCGACGAAGCCGGTGCCGTGTACGAGGAGCGCAGGCGGCTTGCCGCGCTCGCCCCATTGCAGCAGGGCGATCTCTGCGTCGGCAGGGCCGATGGAAAGACACTGCGAGGTGATCATGCGGGACGGACGCTACTCTGCATCCTCCAGGATCATCGTCGCACCTTTCTCGGCGATCATCGCCGTCGGCGTGTTGGTGTTGCCCGAGGTGATGGTCGGCATGATCGAGGCATCGACGATGCGCAAGCCTTCGAGGCCGTAGAATCGCAGGCGCTCGTCGACCACCGCCATGGGATCGCTGACCGCGCCCATCTTCGCGGTGCCGACAGGATGGAAGATGGTGGTGCCGATGTCGCCGGCGGCCTTTGCCAGCGAGGCATCGTCGTCTCCGACGGACGGCCCGGGCAGATATTCGATCGGACGGTACTTTGCTAGCGCCTTCTGCTGCATCAGGCGGCGCGTGGTGCGGATGGCGTCGGCGCCGACCTGGCGGTCGTCGTCGGTCGACAGGTAGTTTGGCGCGATGATCGGCTTCTCATCGGGTGTCGCCGAGCGCAGCCGCACGGTGCCGCGCGAGGTCGGCTGCAGATTGCAGGCGCTGACCGTGATGGCGGGAAAGCGGTGCAGGGGATCACCGAACTTGTCGAGTGACAGCGGCTGCACGTGGAACTGGATGTTGGCGCGGGCGCGCGTTGCATCCGAGCGGGTGAAGATGCCGAGCTGCGACGGCGCCATGGTGAGGGGCCCGCGGCGGCGGAAGGCGTAGTCGAGACCCATCAATCCACGGCGGAACAGATTGTAATAGGTCTCATTCAGCGTACGCACGCCCTCGACCTTGTAGATCGCACGCTGCTGCAGGTGGTCCTGCAGATTGCGCCCCACGCCGGGCTTGTCCATGACGATGTCGATGCCGAGCGGCGACAGCCAATCCGTCGGTCCGATGCCGGAGCGATGCAGCACCTGCACCGAGCCGATCGAGCCGGCCGAGAGGATCACCTCGCGTTTCGCGCGCGCCTCGATGATCTCGCCGTTCTGGATGAAGCGCACGCCGACGGCATGGCCCTGCTCGATGATGAGGCGGTCGACCAGCACGTGCTTCTTGAGCCGCAGGTTCGCCCGGTTCAGCGCCGGCTTGAGAAAGCCGCGCGCCGAGGACCAGCGCCGGCCGCGCTTCTGGTTGACGTGGAAATAGCTGGTACCTTCGTTATCGCCGGTGTTGAAATCTGGGATGCGCTTGATGCCCATTTCCTCGGCGGCATCGCCGACGGCATCGAGAATATCCCAAGACAGCCGCGGCGCTTCGATGCGCCAGCCGCCGCCGGCGCCGTGATGCTCGCTGGCGCCGAGGAAATGGTCTTCGAGCTTTTTGAACAGCGGCAGCACGTCATCATAGCCCCAGCCGGTCATGCCGAGCTGGCGCCAGTGATCGTAATCAGCTGCTTGTCCGCGCATCGAGATCATGGCGTTGATCGCCGAGCAGCCGCCGATCACCTTGCCGCGGGGATAGGCGAGCGAACGGCCGTTCAGGCCCGGCTCGGGCTCGGTCTTGAACATCCAGTCCGAGCGCGGATTGCCGATTGCGAAGAGATAGCCGACCGGGATGTGGAACCAGATCCAGTTGTCGTCGCCGCCGGCTTCGAGGACGAGGACGCGGTTCCTCGGCTCGGCCGAGAGCCGGTTGGCGACGATGCAGCCGGCTGTGCCGGCTCCGACGACAATGTAGTCAAACTCACCTTCGAGCCCCCTTGGCATTCTGCTTCCACCCGGATGGTCACTTAGCGTTCCGCCCTAATAGGCAGACGCGGCGGATCGGGACAAGCCCGGCCATGCCGGGCGGGCAGGGCTAGACCCCGATGTCAGGCGGTTGGGTGGACCGACGCTTGCATGGTAGACAGTCCAGTATTTTCCACAAAGCTCGAGACCCTCCATGCCCATCGTGAACCGCGTCGCCGACCTCCAACCCGATATTCAGGCCTGGCGCCGGGACATCCACCAGCATCCCGAGCTGCTGTACGACGTTCATCGCACTGCAGCATTCGTGGCGGACCGGCTGCGCGAGTTCGGCTGCGATGAGGTCGTGACCGGCCTTGGCCAAACCGGTGTGGTCGGCGTGATCAAGGGCAACAAGCCGGCCGGCGAGGGCCTCAAGGTGATCGGGTTGCGCGCCGACATGGACGCGCTGCCGGTCGAGGAGCAGACCAACCTGCCTTACGCCTCCAAGACCCCGGGCAAGATGCACGCCTGCGGCCATGACGGTCACACCGCGATGCTGCTCGGGGCAGCCCGCTACCTGGCCGAGACCCGCAACTTCGCCGGCGATGCCGTGGTGATCTTCCAGCCGGCGGAAGAGGGCGGCGCCGGCGGCGCGGCCATGGTCAAGGACGGCCTGATGGAGCGCTTCGGCATCGAGCAGGTCTACGGCATGCACAATGGCCCGGGCATTCCGGTCGGCTCGTTCGCGATCCGGCCGGGTCCGATCATGGCGGCGACCGACGAGGTCGATATCAACATCGAGGGCCTCGGCGGCCATGCCGCACGTCCGCACAAATGCGTCGATTCCGTGCTGGTTGGCGCGCAGGTGATCACCGCCCTGCAATCGATCGTCGCGCGCAGCGTCGATCCCCTGGAATCGGCCGTGATCTCGATCTGCGAATTCCACGCCGGCAACGCCCGCAATGTCATTCCGCAGACGGCGACGCTGCGGGGCACCATCCGCACGCTCTCGCCCGAGGTGCGCAAGCTGGTCGAGAAGCGCGTGCACGAAGTGGTTGCGGGCGTCGCGCAGATCACCGGCGCCAAGATCGACCTGCGTTACAAGCGCAACTACCCGGTCGTGAACAACCACGCCGCGGAGACCGAGGTGGCGCGGCGCATCGCCAAGCAGGTCTCCGGCGACGCCAATGTGCACGAGATGCCGCCGCTGATGGGCGGCGAGGATTTCGCCTACATGCTGGAAGCGCGGCCCGGCGCCTTCATCTTCTGCGGAAACGGCGACAGCGCCGGCCTGCATCACCCCGCCTACAATTTCAACGACGAGGCGATCGTCTACGGCACGTCCTATTGGGTCAAGCTCGTTGAGGAGTCGCTCGCGGCATCGTAAGGCTTTTTCTTCACTTCGCCCCGCTTGCGGGGAGAGGTCGATCGCATAAGCGATCGGGTGAGGAGGACTCTCCGCGAGTCCATCTCTCACTGGGGGCGCGGAAGCGGCCCCTCACCCCAACCCTCTCCCCGTAAGAACGGGGAGAGGGAGAGGAACTCAGAAGATCCGCGAGAAGATCACGTAGAGCGTGGCCGACAGCATGATCGCGCAGGGCAACGTCAGCACCCACGCCATCAGCAGGTTGCGGATAGTCGACCATTGCAGGCCCGAACCGTTGGCGGCCATGGTGCCGGCGACGCCGGACGACAGCACGTGCGTGGTCGAGACCGGCAGGCCGAACACGTCGGCGGCGCCGATCGTGGCGGCGGCGACGAGCTCGGCGGAGGCGCCTTGTGCGTAGGTGAGGTGGCTCTTGCCGATCTTCTCGCCGACCGTGATCACGATGCGCTTCCAGCCGATCATGGTGCCGAGGCCGAGGGCGATGGCGACCGCGATCTTCACCCAGTTCGGAATGAACTTGGTGGCGGCGTCGAGCGAGCCCTTGTAGGCGTTCAGGGTCGCGATCTCCTCCTTGTTGAGATCGTTCTCCTTGTCCTTCATTAGGAAGCGGATCGCTTCCGAGGTCATGTACATGTCGTTGCGGGTGTTGCCGACGGCTTCCGCCGGCACCTTGCTCAGCGAGCCGTATTGGGCGACCTGATTGCCGACGTCCTTCACCAGCACGGCGAGCGAGGGATAGGTGCCCTCGTTGAGCTGACGCAGCGCGATGTACTGCGTGACCGCCGGGCGGGGATCGCCGATGATGCTGTGGCCGGCGCCCTTCGCCGCGATCACCTTGGAAGCGGCATCCGAGGTCTTCTGGAACTGGGCGACCTGGGATTCCGGCAGCGCCCGGTTGAGCGCATAGGCCGTCGGCACGGTGCCGATCAGGATCAGCATGATCAGGCCCATGCCCTTCTGGCCGTCGTTCGAGCCGTGCGCGAAGCTGACGCCGGTGCAGGTTGCGATCAAGAGGCCGCGGATCCAGAGCGGCGGCGCCTTGTTGCCTTCGGGCGCAGCGTAGAGTGCGGGGTTGCGCACGATGAACTTGAGCACGAGCAGCAGCACGGCGGCACAGATGAAGCCGAACAGCGGCGACAGCAGCAGCGCGTAGCCGATCTCGGTCGCCTTGGTCCAGTCCACGCCCGAGGTGCCGTCGCGGCCGCGCATGACGGCGTTGGCAACGCCGACGCCGATGATCGAGCCGATCAGGGTGTGCGAGGACGAGGCGGGCAGGCCGAAGAACCAGGTGCCGAGATTCCACAGGATTGCGGCGATCAGCAGCGCGAACACCATGGCAAAACCGGCGCTGGAGCCGACCTGGAGGATCAGCTCGACCGGCAGCAGCGAGACGATGCCGAAGGCAACCGCGCCGGAGGAGAGCAGCACGCCGAGGAAGTTGAAGAAGCCCGACCACATCACGGCAACTTCAGCCGGCAGCGAATGGGTGTAGATCACGGTTGCCACCGCATTGGCGGTGTCGTGGAAGCCGTTGACGAACTCGAAGCCGAGCGCGATCAGCAGCGCAACGAACAGCAGGATGTAGGGCAGGTAGGTCGTCACGCGCGTGCCGGTCGCATTGACGTCGACATAGATGCTGTAGGCGACGAACAAGAGGCCCGCAGCGAGGATGCCGAAGAACAGGATCATCGTCAGCGGATTGAAGCCCTTCTCGAGATTTGGCCGCGAGGCCGGCTGGACAGGCGCGGGATCGGCTACCGCGCGGTCGAATGCAACATCGGTCATGTGGACGCCCCTTAACTTTCAGGTAAGGGTATTGTCCGCGATGGATTTGAAGGCTGGATGACAAGCGCCGGTTGAAAAGCGTCTTCCTGCCAGTATTTAGGCCGCGTGCGCGGCTTTCCTCTGCAGGCCAGCGGCGATCTTCAGATCTTCGACAAAGCGCTGATATTCCAGCACCTTGGCTTCCGGATCGGGCAGCCGCAGCAGATAGGACGGGTGCACCGTCACCAGCGCCTTGCGGCCGTCGGGAAGGTCGATGAGGCGGCCGCGGGTCTTGCCGATGGGAGTGATCTTGCCGAACACGCTCTGCGCGGCGGTGGCGCCCATCGCGACGATGAGCTCAGGCTGGATTGCCGAAACTTCCCGCTCGTACCATTGCCGGCATGCCCGGATCTCAGGCGTGTTCGGCTTCTGGTGCAGGCGGATCTTCCCGCGCGGCACGAATTTGAAGTGCTTCACGGCGTTGGTGACATAGACCTTCTTGCGATCGACACCGGCTTCCTCCAGCGCACGGTCCAGCATCTGGCCGGCCGGGCCGACGAAGGGATGGCCGGCGAGGTCTTCCTTGTCGCCGGGCTGCTCGCCGACCAGCATGATATTGGCATTCTTCGGGCCCTCGCCGAACACGGTCTGGGTCGCGTCCTTGTAGAGATGGCAGGCGCGGCAATGCGCGGCCTCCTCGCGGAGCGTTTCGAGATCGTCGGCAGCGGTCTTGCGTTTCATCGGGGCCTCCGGCCGCTTCTGAGGCTTGTGCGGATCGGTTGCGGCATTGGCGATCATGGCGCCGGTCATGCGTTCGGCGTCCTCGATCAAGGGCTTAATGATCGAAGCCTCGGGCAGGTTCCTCCAGTATTTCTTCGGCATCTCCGCCTGCATCGCCTTCACCTTGAGGCGGGCCGGATTGAAGATGCTGGCGTAGTAGCGCCGCCAGGTTTCCTCCAGCCGGTCTTCGCTGGGCGCCTCGCGCCTGCTGACACCCGACGTGAAGGAGAGCGCATGGCCATCCCAATGCGCGCACAGATCGGGCGTCAGGATCGACCAGGGCATGTCGGCAAAGCGTTTTGCGAAGAACGGCGCGGCGAGCTCCACGATGTGATGCTCGGGCTCGAACCAGGCAACGTAATGCGCCTGGCGTTCCCTGCCGATCTCGCGGAAGCGCACGAAGGCATGCATCTTGTGCTCGTCGCGATGGACTGCTCGCGCCATGGCGGTGACCTGCGCGACGTCAGGATCGGTCGCGACCTCGATGAGATCGTGGTTGTCCTTCAGCCGGAACAGCAGCCGATACAGGATCGCAAAGCGCTGGGGATCTCGGTGCAGGATCGCGGCCTGGGCGAGCTCGACGAATTTGCCTGATACGTTGAAGGTACCCTCGTTCACCTCGAGCATCGGAGACGGCGCTTGTGGCGCGAATAAGTCCGCTTCGCCGCCTTTCACGGTCCAGGTGACATCACTGGGCGGCACGTGGTGAAGCACGAGGCTCCGCGCTGCTTTGCGCCAGCCGTCGAAATCGGTTTCGGTGTCGAGGGTGATGTACTGCATCAGAAGCCAAATCCCAATTGCGTTGCTTTCGGCTTGAACCGTTCGACCAGCCGCGCCTCGTCGAGGCGGGGTGGCGGCGGCCGGGGATCGCTGAGGACAATGAACGGCAGCGCCTTGTTGCGGGGGACATGCAGGCGCGCCAGATCGGCCAGGCGGATCGTGGTGGTGCGCCGTGTCGCGATGATGCGTTCGACCGTCCTGGTGCCGAAGCCCGGCACGCGCAGCAGTTCTTCACGGCTGGCGCGGTTGACGTCGAGCGGGAAGCGGTCACGGTGACGCAGCGCCCATGCCAGCTTTGGATCGATCTCGAGCGGCAGCATCGCGCTGTCGTCGACGATCTCGCCGACGTCAAAACCGTAGAACCGCATCAGCCAGTCGGCCTGGTAGAGCCGGTGCTCGCGCAGCAGCGGCGGCTGCACCAGAGGCAAGGCGCGGCTGGCATCGGGGATCGGGCTGAAGGCGGAATAGTAGACGCGCCGCAGCCGGTAGGCGCCGTAGAGATTGGCGCTGGTGTGGAGAATGGTGTGGTCGGAGGCGCTATCTGCACCGACGATCATCTGCGTGCTTTGCCCGGCGGGTGCAAAGCGCTGTGGCTTGGCCTTCGTTTTCGTTGCGCGGTTCTCCTCGGCCTCGTCGAGCTTCAGCCGCAGCCGGCCCATGGTGCGGCGGATCGCGCGCACGTCTTTCTCCGGCGCGAATTGCTGCAGGCTCGTCTCCTGCGGCATCTCGATGTTGATGGAGAGACGGTCGGCATATTTGCCGGCCTCCGCGATCAGCGCGTCGTCGGCTTCGGGAATGGTCTTCAGGTGGATGTAGCCGCGGAAGTGATGCTCCTCGCGCAGTTTTCGCGCGACGCTGACCACCTGCTCCATGGTGTAGTCGGGACTGCGAATGATGCCGGAGGAGAGGAACAGGCCCTCGATGTAATTGCGCCGGTAGAAGTCGAGCGTCAGCTTGACCACTTCGTCGATGGTGAAGCGGGCGCGCGGCACGTTCGAGGAGGCGCGGTTGACGCAATAGAGGCAATCGTAATTGCAGGCGTTGGTCAGCAGCACCTTGAGCAGGGAGATGCAGCGTCCGTCCGGCGCGTAGGAATGGCAGATACCCATCCCGGGCGCCGTCGAGCCCATGCCCTTGCCGTCGCTGGAATCCCGCCTCTCGGTGCCGCTGGAGGCGCAGGATGCGTCGTACTTGGCGGCATCGGCCAGAATCTCCAGCTTGCGTTGCACGTCCATATTTGAATCCCTTTGATTCAGCTCATGAATCCGACGGCGCGCCAATTCGATTGACTCTTCTGGTGCCGTTAGCTTTATATTAGAACATATCATGAACAAATGAGCCAGCCGCTGGTTCTCTTTTTGAGAGCCATCGGCAATCACCTCTGAAGGAGCGGCGTATATGAGCGGCGCACGTATGAGCGCGCTTGCGACCTTGCGCGGCCAGATCGAGCGCATCGAGACGGCGGAGATCGTGCATCAGCACGACCGCGTCGCGCTCGGCCATAGCCAGGCCGATACCGTGCTGAAGGGCGGGCTCGCGCGCGCGGCGGTCCACGAGGTGTTTTGCGAGGGGCGCCAGGGCGCGGCCGCGACGGGTTTTGTCATGGGGCTTGCGGGGCGCGTGAGCGCGCAGCGGCCGCTGCTGTGGGTGCGGCAGGATTTTTCGGAAGTTGAAGCCGGCGCGCTGTCGATGAGCGGGCTATCCGAGCTCGGCCTCGATCCGCGCCGCGTGGTGATGGTTCGCGCCGCCGATGTCGAGAGCGCGTTGCGCACCTCGGCCGACGCGCTTGCCTGCGACGCGCTGGGCGCCGTCGTGCTCGAGCTTTGGGGGGATATCAGGCAGTTCGATCTGGTGGCGAGCCGCAAGCTGACGCTGGCCGCGCAATCGTCCGGCGTCACCGGCCTGATGTTGCGGATGGCGGCGCAGCCGTTGCCGTCGACCGCGGAGACGAGATGGATGCTGCGCGCGGCGCATTCGCCGCCGGGCACTGCTTCAATGCCTGCGGCGCCTTGGAGTGCCTGGGGCGCGCCGCGCTTCGATGCCGAGCTCTTGCGCAATCGTCATGGCCAATGCGGCCGCTGGATCATGGAATGGAATTGTGATGAGTGCCAGTTCAGTGAACCGTCGGCGTATCCTCAGCCTGTGGCTGCCGCGCCTGCCCATCGACCGGATCCAGCGCTTTCTTGGCAGCGCCGGACTGGTTAAGACCAATCATGAGCCGAGCATTGTCGTCATCAAGGAGAACAATGCGCTGGTGATCCATGCGCTGGACGAGGCCGCCGAACGTCTCGGCCTGTATATCGGCCAGCCCCTCGCCAATGCCCGGGCGATGTGCCCGGATCTGAAAGTGTTCGACGCCGATGTGGTGGCCGATGCGAAGACGCTCAGCGATATCGCCGATTGGTGCGACCGCTTCACGCCGCTGGTTGCGCTCGATCCGCCGCACGGGCTGTTCCTCGATATCACCGGTTGCACGCATCTGTTCGGCGGCGAGGCTGCGCTGTTGCGAGCGTTGGTCCGGACGCTTGCCCGTCAGGGCTTTGCCGTCGGTGCGGCAATTGCCGGCACGTCGGTCTGCGCGCGCACGCTGACGCGGCAGGCCGCGGGCACCATCGTCGCCGATGGTGAAGAGGCGGCGGCGATCGCGCAGTTTCCGGTGTCCGCGCTCGGTGCGGGCGAGGCGATCACCACGGGCCTGCGCCGCGCCGGCCTGAAGACCATTGGCGACGTCGCCGCGCGCGCGCCGAGCGAGATCACGGCGCGGTTCGGCGCCCGGTTCTCCACGCTGCTCGCCCATGCGCTGGGGCAGGGCGATGCGCCGATCAGCCCGCGAAAACCGCCGCCCGATTACATCGTCGAGAAGCGCTTCGCCGAGCCGATCGCAACCGACACCATGATTGCGATGACGCTGTCGCGACTCGCCGACACGTTGATCGCCTCCATGGAGAAACAGGGCAAGGGCGCGCGGCGGCTGGAAGCCGCCTTCTTCCGCACCGACGGCGTGGTGCGCGCGATCATGGTCGAGACCGGACGTCCCGTGACGCGAAGCGCGGTGATCGATCGGCTGTTTCGCGAGCGTCTCGATGCGCTCGCCGATCCGCTCGATCCCGGCTTCGGCTTCGACATGGTGCGCCTGTCGGCGAGCCGCACCGAGATCGTGGTGCAGGAGCAGCGCGATCTCGACGCTCATGTCCACGACAATGATGAGCTCGCCGCCTTGATCGACCGCATCGCCGCGCGCATCGGTGGAAAACGCGTCGTCGTGCACCTGCCTGAGGATACCCATATCCCCGAATGCGCGGTGATGACCGCGCCGGCGCAGCATCATCTTGCTGCCGCCATGCAGGCCGAATGGCCCGCACGCGTCGAGAGCGAGCCGCCGCTGCGCCCCTTGAGGCTGTTCGACAAGCCGGAGCCGATCAAGGTGCCGTTCGCGGCCGTGCCGGATGGTCCGCCCCATCAGTTCACCTGGCGCCGCGCGCTGCATGCCGTGGTGCGGGTGGAGGGGCCCGAGCGCATCGCGATGGAATGGTGGCGGCAGGACGGCAAGCAGCTGACGCGGGATTATTTCCGCGTCGAGGATGCCGAGGGCCTGCGCTTCTGGATCTTTCGCGACGGTCTTTACGAAGGGGAAGTGTTCGATGGCGATGGCAAGCCCGCTTCTCCCGGCTGGTATGTGCACGGTCTTTTCGCATGAACCCCCCCGCCTATGCCGAGATCGGCATCACCACCAATTTCTCCTTCCTGCGCGGCGGCTCGGATCCGCGTGCCTATGTGCATCAGGCCAGCATTCTCGGCATTCCCGTGATCGGTATCGCCGATCACAACACGCTTGCCGGCGTGGTGCGGGCCTATAAAGAGCTCGACAATGACAAGGTGCTGCACAAGCCGAAGCTGCTGATCGGCGCGCGCATCGTCTTCATCGACGGCACGCCGGACATTTTTGTCTATTCGCGCGACCGCGCCGCCTATGGCCGGCTCTGCCAGCTCCTGACCCGGGGCAAGCGTGGCGACGACATCACGCGGATCGAGAAGGGCGAGTGCCGTCTCACCTTCGCCGATCTTCTCGAATTCTCGGAAGGCCAGCTCCTGGTGCTGACGCTGCCGCATCGCTTTGATCCCGCACAGGCGCTGGATGTGCTCGCAAAGCTGAAGGCGAGCCGTGCCGAGGGCGTATGGCTGGCGGCGAGCCTGATCTATCGCGGCGACGACCGGCGTCGCCTCTCACGGCTCGACGATCTCGCCGCAAAAGCAAAGGTGCCGCTGCTCGCGACCAACGAGGTGCTCTATCACGATCCCGGCCGTCGTCCTCTCCAGGACGTGCTGACCTGCATCCGGGAAAAGACCACGATCGAAGCTGTGGGGCGGAAGCTGGAAGCCAATGCCGAGCGCTTTCTTAAGACGCCGAGGGAGATGGCGCGGCTGTTCCGCGATTTCCCTGATGCGATCGCGGAGACCATGCGCTTTGCGGACAGGATCGAATTCTCGCTCGACCAGCTCAAATACCAATATCCGGACGAGCCGGTGCCGCCGGGCAAGACCGCGCAGGGGCATCTGGAGGATCTGACCTGGGCGGGCGTCGACAAATATTTCGACGGCAAGATCGACGACAAGCTGCGGGCGACGCTCAACAAGGAGCTCGCGCTGATCGCCGAGCTGAAATACGCGCATTATTTCCTCACGGTGCATGACATCGTGCACTACGCGCGCAGCCAGAACATTCTGTGCCAGGGCCGGGGATCGGCGGCGAATTCGGCCGTGTGCTACGTGCTCGGCATCACCTCGGTCGATCCGACCAAGGTGGACCTCTTGTTCGAACGCTTCATTTCCAAGGAGCGGCTGGAGCCGCCCGATATCGACGTCGATTTCGAGCATTCGCGCCGCGAGGAGGTGATGCAATATGTCTATCGCCGCTACGGCCGCCACCGTGCCGCGATCATCGCTACCGTCATCCATTATCGCCCGCGCAGCCCCATCCGCGACGTCGGTAAGGCGCTGGGCCTGACCGAAGACGTCACCGCCGCGCTCGCCGACACCGTCTGGGGCAGCTGGGGCAAGGGTCTCAACGACATGCAGGTCAGGCAGGCCGGGCTCGATCCCGATAATCCCATGATCAACCTCGCGGTCGAGCTTGCGACCGAGCTGATCGAATTCCCACGCCATCTCTCCCAGCATGTCGGCGGCTATGTCCTGACGCAGGACCGGCTCGACACCTATGTGCCGATCGGCAACGCAGCGATGGACGATCGCACCTTCATCGAATGGGACAAGGACGACGTCGACGCACTCAGCATGATGAAGGTCGACGTGCTCGCGCTGGGCATGCTCACCTGCATCCGCAAGTGCTTCGATCTGATCGCGGATCACAAGGGCAGGCGCTGGGTGCTGGCGAGCGTCCCGCAGGACGATCCCAAGGTCTACGACATGCTGTGCGCCGGGGAATCGCTCGGTGTGTTCCAGGTCGAGAGCCGCGCGCAGATGAACATGCTGCCGCGCCTGAAACCGCGAACCTTCTACGATCTCGTCATCGAAGTCGCGATCGTGCGGCCCGGGCCGATCCAGGGCGACATGGTGCATCCTTACTTGCGGCGGCGGAACGGCCAGGAGAAAGTGACCTATCCGTCACCAGCGCCAGATCACGGTCCCGCGGACGAGCTCTACAAGGTGCTGCACAAGACCAAGGGGGTGCCTCTGTTCCAGGAACAGGCGATGCGCATCGCGATCGAGGCGGCCAAATTTACCTCCGAGGAGGCCAACGGCCTGCGCCGTTCGATGGCGACCTTCCGCAATGTCGGCACCATCGGCCAATACGAGAAGAAGCTGATCGGCAACATGGTCGCGCGCGGCTACGATCCCAACTTCGCCAGAAGCTGCTTTGACCAGATCAAGGGTTTTGGTTCCTACGGCTTTCCGGAGAGCCATGCCGCAAGCTTTGCGCAACTGGTCTACATTTCCTCATGGCTGAAGCACTACCATCCCGATGCCTTCTGCTGCGGCCTCCTGAACTCGCAGCCGATGGGATTTTACGCACCGGCGCAGATCGTCGGTGATGCCCGCAAGAACGGTGTCGAGGTCCGCGACATCGACGTGTCCTACAGCTTTGCGCAAAACACGCTTGAGGAAGGGAGCGGCAGGGATTGCGCCGTGCGCCTCGGCTTTCGCCAGATCGACGGTTTTCATTGGCTGGATGAAGACGAGGAGAGGCTGAAACGCTCCCAGCTGTCATTCCGGGGCGCGCCGAAAGGCGCAAGCCTGGAATCCATCGGGCCGTACACGCCTGGCGGAATGGATTCCGGGCTCGACGCTGACGCGTCGCCCCGGAATGACGATGTCGAGAAAGCTCAGGACTGGGCCGACCGCATCATCGCCGCTCGCAGCCGCCGGCCCTTCACCTCGCTCGAAGACTTCGCCCGCGACACCGGCCTGCCCAAGCGCGCGCTGATCCTGCTGGCGGATGCCGACGCCTTCCGCTCGCTCGGGCTCGACCGCCGTGAGGCGCTATGGCAGGTGCGGCGGCTGCCCGACGACGTGCCGCTGCCGCTGTTCGAGGCGGCCACCGCGCGCGAGCAGCCGGACGAAGGCGCAAAACCGCTGCCGGCGATGCCGCGCGCCGAGCAGGTGGTCGCGGACTACCAGACCATCCGGCTATCGCTGAAGGGCCACCCGATGGAATTCCTGCGCGAGATGTTTTCGTGCGAGCGCGTCGTTGCCTGCAAGGACGTCAACCATGAGAACGAGCGGCGCCGCGTCCGCTGTGCCGGCGTGGTGCTGGTCCGGCAGCGGCCGGGCAGCGCCAGCGGCGTCGTGTTCATGACGCTGGAGGACGAAACCGGCATCGCCAATGTCGTGGTCTGGCCCAAGATCATGGAGCAGTACCGCAAGGAGGTGATGGGCGCGCGCCTCATCCTGGTCGAAGGCTACATCCAGAGCAGCCCCGAGAAGGTGACGCATCTCATCGCCCAGCGCATGATCGACCGCTCGCACGATCTGGTCGGATTGGCCAACGACGCTCTAAGCCGCAAACATCCGGTGCCGGCAGGCGCCACCGTGGTCGAGCCGCTCAACGAAGACCCCCGCGCCCTCGCGGACATGCCCGCGCAAAAAATCCGCCACCCCCGCAACGTCCGCATCCTGCCGCCGTCGCGGGATTTTCATTGAGGTGTGACGCGAGATGCCGCCACACGCTTACTGCCGTAGGGCCGGCAAAGGCGCGTAAGCGCCGTGCCGATCTTCCAGCAGCTTGTCGCGAAGGCGGTGGGCACGTTTCACTTTGCCCACCCTAGGAGTGCTTCGATGACGTTGCCGCGCTTCAAAAATTCACCCGGTTCGAGATCGCGCCGTCCACGACGAGATTGGATCCCGTGGTGAACCCCGACACCGGGCTTGCCAGGAACACCGCGGCGCTCGCGATCTCCTGCGGCGTTGCCATACGTCCGGTCGGATTGCGCTTCATCGCGTCGTTGTAACGCTCGGGCATGTTCTTCTCGATCATCTCCCAGACCCCGCCCTTGAAATAGACGGTGCCGGGCGAAACGACATTCACGCGGATCTTCTTCTTGGCGTATTGCCGCGCCAACCCCTTGGCCATGTGGATCAGCGCCGCCTTGATCGGGCCGTAGGAGCTGGCCGCGTCCGCCTGCGCCGCGGCGATCGACGAGATGATCACGAAGGCGGCGTCGCCGCTGCTGGCGCCGCTGGCCTCGAGGAACGGCCGCGCGGCGTCGAACGCATGCACGGCGCCGAGCACGTCGAGCCGGAAATTCTGCTCCCAGGACGCGGGATCGGCCCCTTGCGCCATCGCGCCGGCATTGGAGAACAGCAGGTCGATGCCGCCGAGCTCCTTTGCTGCGCTCTCGATCCAGGCCTTCAACGCCGCGCCGTCGGTGACGTCGATGGCGCCGCCGACAGCCTTGATACCGCTCGCCTTCAGCTCAGCGACGGTCGCCGCCACCTGCTCGGCATTGCGTGCACACACCGCGACATTGGCGCTTTCACCGGCGAGCGTTGCCGCAATCGCCCGCCCGATGCCGCGCGTGCCGCCGAGGACGAGAGCGTTCTTGCCTTTGAGACCGAGATCCATTGTTTGGCTCCTTTTTGCTGGTGCCGCGAGTGTAGCTGTTTCAGAAGACTCACAGAAGCCTCTCCGTCGTCATTGCGAGCGAGCGAAGCAATCCAGAGTCTCTCAACGGAAACAGTCTGGATTGCTTCGTCGCAAAGGGCTCCTCGCAATGACGTGGAGAGGCATGTGCGTCCCTCACTCCGGCGCGGCGCCTACCGGCGGTCCGCCGGGCGGGCGGTGCAGGAAGGTGAGCGAGGCATAGGCGCCGACCCAGGAGCCGATCGCGGCGAAGGCGACATAGAAGGCGTTTTCGGTGTAGCTGATCACCGCGTAGGATGAGAGCAGGTACCAGATCGCGCTCCAGGTGGCGGCCGGCACGCGCTTGCGTGCGACCACGGCCGAGGTGAACATCACATAGACCGCGTCGGTAGCCGCCGTTGCGACGAACACGGCGCCCGCGGTGAGGGGATCGATGGCGGCCATTGCAATCCTTTCTGCGATCGTGACATGGTCGCGAAAAGTACAGCAAACGACGAGTGAGAGAAGCGGCCATGCAAGGACCCGCCGACATTCTCAAGGAGATCTGGACCTCCGCCGGCGGCGATCGGGCCGCGCTCGAACGCGTGCGGCTGACCGGCGAGGAGCCGCAGCTTCCGTCCTCATTTCGTGTTGCTGTCGCGGGCCAAGCCACGATCGCCGCCGCAGGCCTCGCCGCTGCCGAGATCTGGCGGCTGCGCAGCGGGCAGACGCAGGATGTTTCCGTCGACATGCGTCACGCCGTTGCCGAATGCCGTTCCGAGCGCTATTTGCGTCTGGACGACAAGCCGCCGCCCCCGGCCTGGGACGCAATTGCCGGTGTCTACAAGACCGGCGATGGCCGCTTCGTCCGCTGCCACACCAATTTTCCGCATCACCGCGATGCCGTCTGCAAGGTGCTTGCTTGCGAGCCTGAGCGCGAGAAGGTGCAGGCGGCACTGATGCGATGGACGGGCGAGGATTTCGAGACAGCGGCCTACGCCGCCGGCGGCGTCGTTGCCCTGATGCGCTCCCACGACGAATGGTCCGCGCTGCCGCAAGCACGTGCGCTCGCGCAATTGCCGCTGCTTTCGATCGAGAGGATCGGCGAGGCCGCGCCAAGGCCGTGGCCCGAAGGCGATCGTCCGCTCGAAGGTCTTCGCGTGCTCGATCTCTCCCGCGTCATCGCAGGTCCCGTCGCCGGCCGCACGCTCGCCGCGCACGGTGCCGACGTGCTGTTGGTGTCGGGGCCCGAGCTGCCGGCCATTCCCTGGCTCACCATCGATACCGGCCGCGGCAAGCTCACCACCTTCATCGAGCTGAAGAGCGAGACGGGCAGGGCGCAATTGCGCGAGCTGCTCACTGGCGCCGACATCTTCTCGCAGGGCTATCGCCCGCGCGCGCTCGCCGCGCTCGGCGTTTCTCCGGAGGATGCAGCGAAGATCAGTCCCGGCATCGTCTATGTCACGCTGTCGGCCTACGGCCATGCCGGCCCCTGGGCCGAGCGGCGCGGCTTCGACTCGCTGGTGCAGACCACGACCGGCTTCAACCATGCTGAAGGTCAGGCCGCCGGCCTCGACGGCCCAAAGGAATTGCCGGCACAGATCCTCGACCACGCCACCGGCTATCTGATGGCGTTCGGCGCGATGATGGCCAGAGCACGCCAGGCGTGCGAAGGCGGCAGCTGGCACGTGCGGGTGTCGCTGGCGCAGACCGGACGCTGGCTGTGGAATCTCGGTCGGCTCAACGGCGGGCTGAACATCCCGGATCTTACGGGGGAAGCTGTACATGCTGCGTTCATCGAGCGCATGCCATCTGGCTTTGGCACGTTGAAGGCAGTGCAGCATTCGGCACGACTATCGAAGACGCCGGCGCAATGGAGCCGTCCGGCGATGCCGCTCGGCAGTCATCCGGCACAGTGGCCGCCTCGAAGCTGACGTGGGGCTGACGCGTCGCAAAATTTTAACTCAAACGGAAAGGCGCGAAGCGTTTTTTAGGTTGTTTGAACTCTCAATTCGGCACTATTAGCGCGACCGATGAGGCTATCGTTTGCCGACATCGTCGCAGACACGACCGGGCTCCATGGTAGTTGAAAATACCAAGCGATTGCAGGTGTTTACAAAACAACGGATGATCGCATCCGTAGTTTTACTAGCTCTTGCCGGCGGCGGGGCCTACGGTTTTCTCCGTGCGGGCGCCAAGGAGAAGAACCACTCCGAGATCTCCAGCCAGTCGCGCAGGAATGCGCAGAACTTCACGCCGACGGCGTCCGAATGGGCGACGCTGACGATCGAGCCGGTCAAGACCAGGGCCTTCCGCGCCGAATACGTCACCGAAGGCAAGGTCGCCGTCGACGAGGACCGTTCGACGCCGGTGTTCTCGCCCTATGCCGGCCGCGTCACCAAGCTGCTGGCCAAGCCGGGTGAGACGCTGAAGCAGGGGCAACCGCTGTTTACGATCGAGGCCGCCGACACGGTGCAGGCCCAGAACGACTTCATCGCGGCGATGACCTCGCAGAACAAGGCGAAGTCGGCGCTCGAGCTCTCCGACATCCAGTTCAAGCGCGCCAAGGACCTCTACGAGGGCCATGCCATTCCGCTGAAGGACTATCAGCAGGCGGAGGCGACCCAGGTTCAGGCGCGCAACGACATGCGCTCCTCGGAGACCGCGCTGGAAGCCGCGCGCAACAAGCTGCGCATCCTCGGCTTCACCGACGAGACCATCAAGGCGTTCCAGGACAAGGGCGTGATCAATCGGGAAGTCACGATCTACTCGCCGATCGCCGGCACGGTCGTGCAGCGCAAGATCGGCCCGGGTCAGTACGTCAATTCCGGCGCCAGCGATCCGGTCTTCGTGGTCGGCGATCTCTCCACGGTCTGGCTCACCGCCTTCGTGCGCGAGAGCGATGCGGCGGCGATCTGCATCGGGCAGGACATCACGGTCAACGTGATGGCGCTGCCGGGCCGTCCGCTCACCGCGAAGATCAACTACGTCGCCGCCGCGATCGACCCCAACACCCGCCGTCTGCTGGTCCGCGCCACCATCGACAACAAGGACGGCTTGCTCAAGCCAGAAATGTTCGCCAACGTCACGATCTATTCGGCCGGCGACCGCGCCGCGCCGGCCGTGCCGAAGCAGGCCTTGATCTATGAAGCCGACAAGGTCCGCATCTGGGTCGCGCGCGACGACAAGTCGGTCGAGCTGCGCCAGATCAAGATCGGCCTCGTCAACGGCAACCTCGTCGAGGTCACCAGCAATCTGACACCCGGCGAGCAGGTCGTCACCAAGGGCAGCCTTTTCATCGACCGCGCGGCGTCCGGCAGCTGATCGACGACCCAAGAAAACTCGAGACAAACTGAAGCTTGAATGGATCGTCTCGTCGCCCTCGCCGTCAACCGGCGCTTCCTGATGGTCGGGATGTTCGTCGCCGTGCTGATCGGCGGCCTGATCGCGTTCAACCAGCTCAACATCGAGGCCTATCCCGATCCGCCCCCGCCGATGGTCGACATCGTGACGCAAAGTTCGGGTCTGTCGGCCGAAGAGATCGAGCGCTACATCACGATCCCGATCGAGACCCAGGTTGCGGGCCTGAAGAACGTCACGACCATCCGCACCATCTCTCTCTACGGTCTCTCCGACGTCAAAATTCAGTTCTCCTTCGCCTACACCTATGACGAGGCGTTGCAGCAGGTGTTGAACCGCCTGGCGCAGCTCGCGCCGCTGCCCGGCAACGTGCAGCCGCAGATATCGCCGCTCAGCCCGATCGGCGAGATCTTCCGCTACCGTCTCGTGGGTCCGCCGAACTACAGCGTGCTCGATCTCAAGACCATTCAGGACTGGATCCTGCAGCGCCGCTTCCGCGCCGTGCCGGGGGTCATCGACGTCACCGGGTGGGGTGGCAAGAGCAAGACCTATGAGCTCCAGGTCGACTTCAACAAGCTGGTCGCGAACGGTCTGACGCTGCCGCAATTGCTCCAGGCGGTCGGCAATTCCAATGTCAATGTCGGCGGCAACACCGTCAATATCGGCCAGCAATCGGCTGTCGTGCGCGGCGTCGGCCTGATCCGATCGATCGATGATCTCGCCAACACCATGGTGGCGCAGACCGGCGGCAACCCGGTGCTGGTCAAGGACGTCGCGACCGTCACGGTCGGCCAGAAGCCGCGCCTCGGCATTGCCGGCATCGACGATTCCGACGACATCGTGCAGGGCATCGTCCTGATGCGGCGCGGCGAGCAGAGCTCGCCGACCATCAAGCGGGTCCACCAACTGGTTCAAACCATCAACAATTCCAGCATCCTGCCGCCCGGCGTGCGCATCGAGCGCATTTACGACCGCGGTGACCTGATCGAGCTCACCACCCACACGGTGCTGCACAACATGGTGGTCGGCATTCTGCTGATCGTGCTGCTGCAGTGGATCTTCCTCGGCGATTTGCGCAGCGCCCTGATCGTCGGCGCCACCATCCCCTTCGCGCTGTTCTTCGCTGTCATCATTCTGGTGCTGCGCGGGGAATCGGCCAACCTTCTGTCGGTCGGCGCAATCGATTTCGGCCTGATCGTCGATGCCACCGTCATCATGGTGGAGGCGATCTTCCGCCGTCTGACGCAGACGACGCCGATGTCGGAATCCGAGCATATGTCGCCCGAGACGCTGTTCGGCATGAAGAGCCACGCCATCCTCAGCGCGGCCGCCGACGTCTCGCGTTCGATCTTCTTCGCCGCGGCGATCATCATCGCGGCCTTCTTGCCGCTGTTCACGCTGTCGGGCGTCGAGGGCAACATCTTCGGGCCGATGGCCCGTACCTATGCCTATGCGCTCGCCGGCGGCCTGCTTGCGACGTTCACCGTCACGCCGGCGCTGTCCGCGATCATCCTGCCCGCGCATGTCGAGGAAACCGAGACCAGGGTCATGCTGATCCTGCACCGATTGTACTCGCCGCTGCTGCAATGGGCGGTCGCCAATCGCAGCATCGTGCTCGGCGGTGCGGTCGGCCTCGTGCTGATGACAGTGGCGCTCGTTCGGCTGCTCGGCCTCGAATTCCTGCCGAAGCTGGAAGAGGGCAATCTCTGGATTCGCGCCACGCTGCCGCCGACGATCTCGCTGCAGGAGGGTAACTCCTACGTCAACGAGATGCGCAAGGTGATCCGCGCCCGGCCAGAGGTCGAGTCCGTCGTGTCTCAGCACGGCCGTCCCGACGATGGCACCGACGCCGCCGGCTTCTTCAACGCCGAGTTCTTCGCGCCGCTCAAGCCGGTGAGCCAGTGGCCCGGCACCCGCGACAAGGAAGAGCTGACCGCGCAACTGCTCAAGCAGCTCGACGATCGCTTTCCCGGCGTCGAGTTCAACTTCTCGCAATATCTCCAGGACAACGTTTCCGAAGCCGTCTCCGGCGTGAAGGGCGAGAATTCGATCAAGCTGTTCGGCAACGACCTGCAGGCGCTGACCGACACCGCGAACAAGATCAAATCGGTGCTGGCCACCGTGCAGGGCGTCACCGACCTTGCCGTCTTCACCTCGCTAGGCCAGCCGACCGTCCAGATCGACATCGATCGCGCCAAGGCCGCGCGTTACGGCCTCGCGCCCGGCGACATCAACGCCACCATCAAGGTCGCGATCGGCGGCGACACGGCTGGCGATCTCTACGAGCCGGGCAGCGATCGTCACTTCCCGATCATCGTCCGCCTCGCGCCGGAATATCGCAGGAGTGCGGAGGCAATCCAGAACTTGCGGATCGGCGCGCCCGGGCCGAACGGCACCGTGACGCAAATCCCCCTGAGCGAGGTCGCCAACATCAGCCTCGTCTCCGGCGCCGCCTACATCTATCGCGAGCAGCAGGAGCGCTATTTGCCGATCAAGTTCTCGGTCCGCGAGCGCGATCTCGGCAGCGCGATCCGCGAGGCGCAGGACAAGATCACCCAGCAGGTTCAGCTGCCGCCCGGCTCCCACATGGAGTGGGTCGGCGAATTCGGCAATCTCCAGGACGCGATCCGGCGATTGTCGATCGTGGTGCCGATCTCGCTGGCGCTGATCGGCGTGCTGCTCTGGTTCAATTTCGGCTCGATGACCGACACGCTGCTCGCCATGAGCGTGATTCCGATGGCGATCTTTGGCGGCGTGCTGGGCCTGTTGATATCAGGCACGGCGTTCAGCGTCTCCGCGGCGATCGGCTTCATCGCGCTGTTCGGCATCGCCGTGATGGACGGCATCATCATCCTGTCGCAGTTCAACCAGCTCATCGAAGAGGGCATGGACCGCATGAGCGCGGTGGTGCGCACCGGCGAGCTGCAGCTCCGGCCGGTGCTGATGACCTGTGTCGTTGCCGGCGTCGGCCTTCTGCCGGCGGCGCTGTCGGAGGGGATCGGGTCGCAGGTGCAGAAACCGCTCGCGGTCGTCGTCGTCACCGGCATGATGCTGGCGCCGGTCGTGATCCTCGTGACCCTACCGGTCCTGATCTCGTTCTTCTCGCGCCGCGCGCGCTGACCGTCAGAACCCGTAGAGCCGCGCCGGATTGTCGACCAGGATCTTCTTGCGCACATCGGCATCCGGCGCCCAGACCGGAAGCTGGTTGAGCAGGCGGCCGTCGTCGATCTGATAGAGGGGCGCGATGTCGGTTGGCTTGCGGCCCTCGACGCGGCTGGAATCCGGATGCGGCCAGTCGGTGCCCCAGACGATGCGGTCCGCATTTGCCGCGATCAGCGCACGTGCATAGGGCACCATGTCCTGATAGTCGGGCGCGAGCTTGGACGAGCGATAAGCGCCGGAGATCTTCACATAGGCCTTGCCGGATTTGACGAGCGCGACCAGGTCGGCAAATCCCGGCTGCTCCAGCCCGAGCGAAGCTTCCAGCCCGCCGAAATGATCGAACACCACGGGCACCGGCGCCGTCTCGACGAGGTCCTTGATCGCCGAAATCATGGCAAGCGTGGTGTAGAGCTGCACGTGCCAGCCGCGCGCCTTCATGCGCTCGACGGCGGCGGTGAAGCGCGGCCGGCCGACATTGGGGTCGTTGACGCCCCCGGTCGCAAGATTGAGACGGATGCCGCGGAAGCCTTCCTGCTGCATCGTGTCGAGTTGCGCCTCGGTGATCTTGTCGTCGACCACCGCCACCCCGCGCGCGGTCGCGCCGCGCGCCTTCATGCCGAACAGGGTGGAGGAGTTGTCGGTGCCGTAGACGCTCGGCGTGACGATCACCACGCGCTCGATATGGAGCGCCTTGTGCAGCGCGGCCATTTCTTCTGGTGAGGCCGGCTCGGGCGTGTAGACGCGCCCTGCGAAGAACGGAAACTTTTCGACATCGCCGTGAATGTGGGTGTGACAGTCGCAGGCATGCGCCGGGACGTCAAAATTGATCGGCGTCGCGGGCTGCGCGGCACGGGCGTGGGCTTTGTTGGTCATGGCTACTCCGGCCGCGAGGGAGGCAAGCAGGACGCTGCGTCGACTGAGCATGGTTTCTCTCCCGACTGATTTTTTATAGGCGAGTGAAAGAGAATATCACATCAGCCGGGCAACCGCTCCGTTTCGCTGCATAGCTGCTCGACAAGGTCTGCAAGCGGACGCAAGCCGTCGACGCGGGCGACCGGGCAGGGCAGGCCCGATAGCCACGCTTCATGCTTGGCGAGACTGCGGCCCTCGCGGTCGCCGGCTTCGTAATGGGATGCCCATTCGACGAAGTCTTCGGTCTCATCATGCCGCCACCCGCCCGGCGCGACGGCACCAGCGCCGAAATGGGCGGCCTCGCGGGCGCGCAATCGCTCCAGGCGGACGTCGCGCGGCGTGGTCACGAAGACGACGAGGTCGAAGAGTGGAACAAGCTCCTCGCCCCAGCCGTTGACGGATCCGCTCAGCACCCAGTCCAGGCGCGGCAGAAACATCTCGCGCATCAAGCGCAGACGCTCCGATACCGGGCGCGTCGTCCGGTAGGGTGGCACGGTCGGCAGCCAGAAATAATCGTCGCTGTCATGATGCGGCAGCGCAAGCCGGCCCGCGAGCGCACGACCGAGCGTCGTCACGCCGGAGCCCGAAGCGCCCGTCAGATGGATGCGGCGGCTGTTCATCGGCAGCGGGGAAGATTTGGGCCTATTGCCCCGATGGCGTGCGCAGGCCGTGCCAGGCATCGCGGACCTGGTGGTAGTGCACCTCGGGCAGATAGTCCGGTGTGTTCAGGCTCAGCGTCTTGACGTCGAGATGTCCGACGGCGCTGAGCAGCGTGTAGGAGGCGATGACGCGGTCGCGCAGCGCGCCGATCAGGCGGGCCTTGGCCTGGATCAAATCCGCCTGCGAGTTCAGCACGTCCACCGTCGTGCGTTGCCCGCCGGCGGCTTCGCGCTGCACGCCCTGCAGCGCAACGGTTGCCGCCTTCACCTCGGATTCCGAGGCCGAGACCGCGATCTTGGCACCTTCATTGGCGACCCAGGCGCTGACCACCGCCGTGCGCGCCTGGTTCCTCACCTGGTCGAGCACCAGCCGGCTCTGTGCCGTGACCTCCTTGGCCTGCCGGGTCTGTGCGGCGGCCTGGCCGCCGTCGTAGATCGGCGCGGTGACGTTGGCGACGATCGAGGCCTGGTCCTCGGCGAAGGTCCCGAGAGTCGGGTCGTTGTTGCGGCTCTTGCTGGCGCTGCCCTGGATGGTGGCGCTCGGCAGCAGCGCGCCTTCGGCGATGCGGATGTTGGTGGAGGCGACGTCGACGTCGAAGCCTGCGGCCATCACCGCCGGATGCTGGCGGATCGCCATAGTCATGGCGTCTTCGCGGCTCTTCGGCAGATAGCGGTCGACCACCTCGGCGGGCCGAAGCTGCGAGGGTGAATTGCCGATCACTTGCGCATAGATCGCCTGGCTGACGGCAAGCGCGACCTCGGCGGCGTTGAGGTCGGCGAGACCGCGATTGAGCCGTGCCTCGGCCTGCGCGCTGTCGGTCGGCGTGACGTCGCCGGCATTGAGGCGGCGCTGGGTGACCGCGAGGGTCTCGCGCAGGAAGGCGACGTTGGAGCGCTGCGCCTCGACTAGGGACTGGTTCGCCAGCACGTTGGTATAGGCCGTGACGGCGTCGAGCAGCACGCCCTGGCCGACATTGCGCAGCGCCTCGCGGCCCGACTGCACCTGGAGCTCGGCGGCCCGCACATTGTTGGCGGTGCGGAACCCGTTGAACAGGTTCTGCGTCACGGTGACGCCGATGATCCATGGCTTCAGGTTGCCGGTCTGGATCGTGTTGTCGGGCAGCAGGTTGCGCACCGATTGCAGGCCGGCGCTGAGGCTCGCCACGATCTGCGGCCGGTAACCGGCGAGGGCCTGCGGCACGTTCTCGTCCGTTGCGCGTTGTCGCGCACGTTCGGCATTGAGCTGCGGATTGGTCTGGTAGGCTTTGGCCAGCGCCTCCGGCAGGGCTTCAGCCCATGCGGCGGAGGGGAGGGCGCACGACAGCGCCAGCGTGCTCCATGTCGCAAGCACAGGAGCCACGCCCGATCGATGCCGCTTCACCGCGCGACCAGCTCTGGCGGTACGCCCAATCATGTAATCCTGCTAAACCCCGGCTGTCCGCCCCCGCCGACGATGGCCTCTTAACTGTTTAGCCAGCCGAGGTCCCGCAGGCAAACTGCCGCGGGGGAAACTCCCATGAAATCCGTGCTTGTTGCAGCTTCGTCACAGGATCTTACAGGAGCGCGGCAGAGCCTTACACCAGCCTGACCGTTCGCCGACGTTACCGGTTCTTGTTCACCGGCTTGCGCTTCTCGATGAACGCCGCCATGCCCTCGGAGCGGTCCTCCAGCGCGAAGGTCGCGTGGAACAGGTTGCGCTCGACGCTCATGCCCTCGGCAAGCGTGGTCTCGAAGGCGCGGTTCACCGCTTCCTTGGCCATCGCGGCCGCGGGCCGCGACATCGCGGCGATCTTCTCCGCCGCCGCCATCACTTCGTCCATCAGCTTGTCGGCGGGCACGATGCGGCTGACGAGGCCTGAGCGCTCGGCCTCTGCCGCATCCATCATGCGCCCGGTGAGGCACAGGTCCATCGCCTTCGATTTGCCGATGGCGCGCGTCAGGCGCTGGGTACCGCCGATGCCGGGAATGGTGCCGAGCGTGATCTCGGGCTGGCCGAACTTTGCGGTGTCGGCCGCGATGATGATGTCGCACATCATGGCGAGCTCGCAGCCGCCGCCGAGCGCATAGCCGGCAACCGCCGCAATCGTCGGCTTGCGGCAACGTGCGATGCGGTCGCCGCCGATCGCGGCAAAATCCTCGGAGAACATGTCGATGAAGCCCTTCGGCTGCATCTCCTTGATGTCGGCGCCGGCGGCAAAAGCCTTTTCGCTGCCGGTCACGACGATGCAGCCGATGGCGTCATCGGCCTCGAGATCCTCGACCGCCGCGGCGATCTCGCGGAAGACGCCGAAGGAGAGCGCGTTGAGCATCTTCGGTCGGTTCAGCTTGATAATGCCGACCGCACCGATGCTTTCGACGATGATGTGTTCGAACGTGCTCATGCTCCACCCACGCTTTTGATTGGGCGGGCAATGTGCCTGCTGGCGCGGATGCCTTCAAGGGGGCTGAAGGCCGCCGGAACACGCCGCGAGAGGCACATTCCGGCGGACGGCTTTCAAAGCCAAGCAAGCCAGGAATTCAAGCCCGGATCGAACCCGCAATCACGCCATGAACATGCGCGCGGCGGACGCCAGCGTCAGCAGCGTGCCGACGCCGATGAAGATCTTGCCGATCAGGGAGCTCTGGTCCCAGGCCGAGCTCTGCTGGCTGCTTGCCATGACCGGCGCCGGCCGGGGCTGGGCCTCGGTTGCGGCAATCACCGCCTTCTGTGCCGGTGGGCTATCCTGTTGCGCGGCGCGATCGATCTCGTTGGGCTGATCGGGTGCGACGACCTGGCTCTCGGCGCCGGTATTATCGGCCGCTGCCTGGACATTGTCGTTGGCGCGGTCCGTCATCGCGGAGGCTGCAGCCGCGGTTGGCGTATCGGTGGCGGCGAGCTGCGCATTGGCGTTGGCAACTGCCGGCGGCATCTGGCTCGAGGCCGGCGCGTTGTTGTCGGCCTTTTTGTCGGCCACAGCCTCGTCGGCCTTTGCCGGCGCGTCGGTCTTGTCGTCCGATTTCTGTGCCGTCTTGCTGCTGCCGGTGCGGCGTGACTCGTGGCGCCGATGCTTGCCCGGCTTGGCCGTGTCGGCCTGCTTGCCCGCGCTGTCCGAATTGCTCGTGGCTGAGGTTGGGGCCGCCTGAGCAGGACCTCCGAACAGCAACAATAGCCCGGCCAGAACAATCAGGGCCGCGCGCCCGCTGGCTTTCATCATGGTGATGATCTCCCCAATTCCGCCCGTCCCGGACCGAACAGAGACCCTGGGGCGTGACGACAGCGGGGCAGAAAATGGGAATCTTCGGGCTACACCGGGCAAAAACGGGGCAAACCGGCCCTCTGCCGCCGGCCGCCGGGTGCGGGGAGCGCGGATCGGTGTTATGAGCCGTCGCAGTCGTTGACGGCCGTATCGGTTGCGAGATCAGGCGTTGATCACGAATTCGTGATGTCCTGCCGGTCCGCGTAACAAATTGAACGAACGGCCGAATTGCATGGTGAGGGGCGCGCGTGCGCGGACGTGAGGACGAATGGACCGGCCTGATGCGGTCGGCCATGGCAGGCGATGATGCGGCGTATCATCGCCTGTTGAAGGCGGTCACGCCGGTGCTGCGCGCCGCGGCGAGGCGTGGCCTGGCGCGCGCCGGGCAACCTCCCGACCAGGCCGAGGATATCGTGCAGGAGATACTGTTGGCGGTGCACCTGAAGCGGCACACCTGGGACAGCGAGGCCCCCTTCGCGCCGTGGCTGTTCGCGATCGCCCGCAACAAGCTGATCGACGCGCTCAGGCGCCGCGGCAAGCGCGTCTTCGTCAACATTGACGATTTCGCCGAGACGCTGCCGGGCGAGGCACCGCAGGAGACGGCCTCCGCGGGCGAGGTCGCCGCGCAATTGGGCACGCTGCCGCAGCGCCAGCGCGACGTGCTGCAGTCGATCGCGGTCGAGAGCGCCTCGATCAAGGACACGGCGGCGAAGTTCTCGATGAGCGAAGGCGCGGTGCGGGTCGCATTGCATCGCGGACTTGCGGCGCTGACTGCCAAACTGCGGGACCACTCGTGATGGACACCGATCAACTGATCCGCTCGCTCGCAGCCGACAACGCCCACCGCGTGCCCCGCGTTGGCGCCGTGCTGACCATGGCGCTGCTGGTCGCCGCGCCCTTGTCGATCCTGATTTTCGCGACCTTCCTCGGCGTGCGGCCGGACGTGATGACGGCCATGCGCAACCCGTTCTTCGACATGAAGTTCGCGGTCACGCTGTCGCTTGCGATCCCCGCGATCATCGTCAGCCTGCATCTGTCGCGTCCCGAAGCCCTGATGCGCGGCTGGGGCTGGCTGCTGCTGCTGCCGGTCGGGCTGCTCGCGGTTGCGATCGGCAGCGAGGCGATGATGGCGCCGGCGATGCCGATGACGATGCGACTGATGGGCAAGAATTCCAGGGTGTGCCTGCTCGCTATCCCTGCGATGTCGCTGCCGCTGCTCGCGGGCGCGCTGTTCGGGCTGCGCCATGGCGCGCCCTCGCAACCCGCGCTGGCCGGTGCGCTTGCTGGACTTGTGTCGGCCGGTCTTGCCGCGACGCTCTACGCCTCGCATTGCACCGACGACTCGCCCCTGTTCGTCGCGACATGGTACACGATCGCGACCGCGCTGGTGACGGCGATCGGCGCGGCGGTGGGATCGAGGGTCCTAAGGTACTAGAGCATGATCCGGAAAAGTGCGCAGCGGTTTTCCGAAAAGATCATGCTTAAACAACAACCTAAAGCGCGATGACGATTCGTCCTAATCGCATCGCGCTTTAGAGTCTACGAACCTCACGCCGCCGGAATCGTGCTCTGCATGCGGTGGAAGCGCAGCACCTGCTGTGCGGTCGATGAACGCAGCGCCTCGTAACTGTCCCGCAGCGTCAGCATGTCGGTCTGCGAGCCGCCCGAGAGCTTCTCGCGCATCGCGATGATGGCGCGCACGCTCGGCCACGACATGCCGGCGACCTTGGCGAGGATCATCACGCCCTCGGTGCGGCTTTCGATCATCATGGTCTCGGCGGTCTCGACCGCGACGCCGGCGAGGGCGGCGAGCCCCGCATTGGTTTCGTCGAACTTGCCCTGCTCGGCGAAGGCGGTGACCTGGAATTCGTCGAGGCGGCCGTCCTCGTGCAGCGACTTCACCAGCGCGCGCGCCATCTCGGTCTGCTTCGTCATGGCGGCGGCGCGGACTCGCTGGGCCGCTTCCTGGACCACGCTCGACACCTCGTCCACGAGCTCCGGATGCGCGGCCGCGAGCTTCCTGCGCACGCTCGATGACGCCTTTGCGACCAGCTTCAAATAGTAGTGGCGCGGCAGGTCGGGCCGCAGGCCGATGCAGGTGGCGAGGTCGTCGTCGCGTTCGGCGCGCGTGACGAGGTCGGACAGGCTTCCCTCGGAGAACCGCGCGCCTGGATTCCTGACGGTCGACTGCACCACGTCCTCGTTGCCGCGCGTCACCAGAACGTCAGTCAGCGCCTCCGACAGGCCCCGCCGCAGCGAGATCGCCTTGAGATGTGCCTGGCCCCGCGTGCGCGCGATCTCGATCAAGGTCGTCTCGTCCAGCCGCTCCGATCTCGACAGCACGGGGCCGGAGACCTCGATGACCTCGTCGAGCGCGAGCGTGCGGATGATCTTTGGCGGCGCGGCCGCGATCGGTGCGAGCCGGTCGGCGAGCAGCGCCCTGGCCGAGGTCTCGATCTGCTCGATCAGGCACTGGAACACGTCGTCGAACACGCGGATGTGGTCGTCGGAATAATCCACCGCGTTGCCCACGAAGAGATCGGTGACGCGGCGCAGCGTCTCGACCCGGCGCGCGACGGTGCCGTGCGAGAGCGCGGCCTGCAGTTCCTCGAGCAGGTTCTCGGATGACTTTGCGGATTTGGATCTCATTGCCCTGTCCTGGAGCGTTTGGTCCGGCGGTTTCTGCCGAACCGGGAGAAAATGGATTGGTCAGCTCGTTGCTATGCGGTTGCGCCCTTGCGCCTTGGCGGAATAGAGCGCGCTGTCGGCGCGCGCGAGAAATGTGTCGGCAGTATCAGTCTCGCGCAGCGCCACGACGCCGGCAGAAATGGTCACGCTCATGCTGAGGGAGAATGCGCCCCAGTCGAGATCGGCGACGATGCTGCGCAAGCGCTCAAGCATGTGCTGCGCGGCTTCGGCCGACGTGTCCGGCAGCAGCAGCAGGAATTCCTCGCCGCCATAGCGGCCGAAGCTGTCGGACGGGCGGATATTGGCGAAAATGGTGATCGCGAAGGTGCGCAGCACCTCGTCGCCGACGGGATGGCCGTGGGCGTCGTTGATGCGCTTGAACCAGTCGAGATCGATCAGGGCGATCGCGCAGGGCGTCGAGGTCTGCCGCGACTTTTCGATCTCGGCATCGAGCAGCCGCATGATGCAGCGGCGGTTGTAGGAGCCGGTGAGTTCGTCGAGCTCGGCCAGCTCCTCGATGCGCTGATAGGCGGCCTTCAGCTCGATGCTGCGCCGGTACAGGACCTTGCGCAGGGTGGCGCCGAACAGGCCGAGGAAGGCACACTGGCCGATCACCAGCACGAAGCAGAGCATCGAGGCGGTGCGCTCCAGGCGGGTCGCGACCGGCAGCCCGATCGGAAGGTCCGAGCCCAGGAAGACGAAGGCCAGCCCACAGGTGGCGAGGCCCCAGGTGAGCATCGCCTGGCTCGAGGTCATGCGCAGCGTGCCAAACGCGAAGATCAGAAACAGCACCGCGATGAAGGCGACCCCGACCGTCGGCACGGCGAGCAGGAACACCAGTTGCAGCCCCATGTGCGCCGAGATCTGGAAGACGGTGAGGTAATGATCCTCGAAGCGGTCACCGATGCCGGCTTCCGACAGGACGGTGAAGGTTCCGATGATCAGGAGGCCGCCGAGCCAGAACAGCGATGGGACGGCCATGGAGACCGTTCCGCCATAGGCGTAAAGCAACAGGACCGAGGCGCCCAGCGAATAGCTCGCGATCTGGCCGACATACATCTGGCGGCGCTGCCGGACCCGGCGCGCCAGGACTGCCGGAGCCGCCGCCTCGGGCGCGAGGACGGTGTCCGCGACCTCAGCGGCATTCCTCTCGGGAAAGGTCGCGGCCGTGCTCATGGTCCCGCCAATGGTGGATGTCAGCGGAAAAATCTACGTGGCAAGCCTTTAGGTTTGGTATCCTTTTGAAGCCGAATCCGAACCGTGCAGCACGGAGCAGGATGATGGGCCGGCGGAAGGAATTTTGCCGGCGATGAGGCGTCAGTTTGCGATGCGATCGAGCCTAAGCCGGGCTTGGCGAGACATATGTCGTGCAACGCTGCTATGGAACCGGACGAGGCCGGGCCGCCTGTGCCGGACAGGCATTCCGCAGGGAAGTATCTCAGTATTATGTTACCGATCTGGATCGTGGCGGCCGATGGCCGCAGGTGGGACAAGAAAAATGCGGGTATGTGGGGGGGATCACACAGACGCCCGTATGACTGCGGTAGCTTGAACAATTTTGCACCCCCCGTCGAACCGTCAGCCGCGCCGACCCGACCAACTTTGCGAGACGGCCTTTGAGCGTGACCCAGGCGGCTTCGGACGAGATCCTGATCGCCAGGATCGCTCAAGGTGACCGGCTCGCCATGCAGGTGCTGTACGGGCGGCACCATGTCAGGGTGTACAGGTTCGGGCTCAGGCTCGTGCGGGACGAGCAGGCGGCAGAAGACCTCATCAGCGAGGTGTTTCTCGACGTCTGGCGTCAGGCCGGCAAGTTCGAGGGCCGATCCGCCGTCTCCACTTGGCTGCTGGCAATCACCCGATTCAAGGCCCTGTCTGCGCTTCGGCGCAGAAAGGATTTTGAGCTGGACGAAGAGGCCGCCAACGCGATCGAGGATGCGTCCGACGATCCGGAAACGGTGGTGCAGAAGAAGGATACCAGTGAAGTGTTGCGGGGGTGTCTGACGGGCCTCTCGCCGGAACACCGGGAAATCGTCGATCTCGTCTACTACCACGAGAAGTCCGTGGAAGAGGTGGCCGAAATCGTCGGGATACCGGAGAACACTGTGAAGACGCGCTTGTTCTATGCGCGCAAGAAACTGGCCGAACTGCTGAAGGCAGCCGGCGTTGAGCGAGGCTGGCCATGATGGCTTTGAGCAAGAAGATGCTGGAGCAAGAGCCCGGTGACATTGAACTGCTGCTGCCCTGGCACGCGGCCGGCACGCTGAACGCGCGCGATGCGCGTCGGGTCGAAGAAGCGCTGGCGCGCGATCCCGAGCTTGCCAAGCAATATGCCGCGATCCGCGGCGAATACGAAGAGACCATCCATCTGAACGAGAGCCTGGGTGCTCCGTCGGCGCGCGCGATGCAGAAGCTGTTCGCTGCGATCGACGCCGAGCCGGCGCGGACGAGCGGCCCGCTGCCGCTGTCGGCGCGCATCTCGACCTTCTTCGCGAGCCTGTCGCCGCGCACGCTGGCGTGGTCGGCGACCCTCGGCGCCGTCGCGCTGGTGCTGCAAGCCGGTGTCATCGGTGCCGTGCTGATGAAGAACCAGCCTGCGACCTTCCAGACCGCCTCGCTCTCGACCGGCGCGCCGATCACGCGCGAGCTTGGCGGCGCCGCCGCGCCGGCACGCGCGCTGGTGCGCTTCACGCCTGAGGCGCGCATTGCCGACATCACCGCGCTGCTGGACAGCTACCACGCCTCGATCATCGACGGGGCCAAGGGTGGCTTGTTCCGCCTCCAGTTCGACAAGGCGATGAGCCAGGACGAGCTCGCTTCGCTGCTAGGCAAGATGCAGCGCGAGAAGTTCGTGAACCTCGCCGTCGCGGCGCCCTAGGCGCGCCGCTGAATCGATGACGGGCAAATCCGAGAGCAGGATGCGCGCCGGGGCCCACGCTTCATCGGTCGGTGCCGCGCTTCTGATCGCCGCCTGTCTCGGCATCGAGGTTGCGCAGGCGCAGGCGATCATGCGCACGCCCACGATCAGCGTCCCCTCGCGAACGCCGACCATCTCGTCCAGCATGACCCCGCGCGTCGCACCGACCGTGTCGGCCAGGGCCGTGTCCGTCGATCGCGGCCCGCGAACGATAGCGACCCTTCCCCACATCACGACGTCGCGTATCCCGCCGACGACGACGGTGCTGCCATATGCGCGCTACTCGCCGAACCTCTATCCGGCCTGCAGCGCGCCCTATCGCGACGCCGATGGCGAATGCCTGGCGCAGCCGAACGCAGGCGGTGGCGGCTCAGCCAAATCCGGCCAGAAGAGTGCCGGCAAGGGCCGCGGCAACGCCACACCGGCCGCTGCCAGTCTGCGCAGCTTCGCCAACGAATTCGTGGCGGAGATCGACGGCACGCTGTCGCCCGGCGATGCCGACGAGCTTGCCCGCCGGCACGGCCTGAGGCGCATCTCCTCGGAGAATTTCCCGCTGATCGGGGCCACGTTCGGTCTGTTCCGCATCGCGGATGGCCGGCCGTACGAGACGGTGCGGCGCGAATTCGCGGCGGACGGCAGCGTGCGCTCGGTCCAGCCGAACTTCCGCTATGTGCTCCAGGACCAGAAATCGGTGGCCCCGAGCGAGGGCGATCCAGCGCAATACGCCCTGGCCAAGCTCCGCCTGCCGCAGGCGCACACGCTGGTGCACGGCGCCAACGTCACGATTGCCGTGATCGACTCCGGCATCGATGCCAGGCATCCCGAGCTCACCGATTCCGTCGCCGACAATTTCGATGCCCTCGGCAGCGCCGAGGGGCCGCACATTCATGGCACCGGCATCGCCGGCGCGATCGTGGCGCATGCCCGGCTGATGGGCAGCGCCCCACAGGCGCGCCTCATCGCGATCCGCGCCTTTGGTGGTGCCAATGGCGGCGCCGAAAGCTCGTCCTACATCATCCTGCGTTCGCTGAACTACGCCGCCGAGCACGGCGCGCAGATCGTCAATATGAGCTTTGCCGGTCCGAAGGACGCGGTGATCGAGCGCGCCATCGCGGCGACCGCCGCGCGCGGGCTCGTGCTGATTGCGGCCGCCGGCAATGCCGGCGCCAAGTCGCCGCCGCTCTATCCGGCCGCCAATCCCAACGTGATCGCAGTCAGCGCGACCGACCAGCAGGACAGGCTGTTCACCGCGTCCAACCGCGGCAATTACATCGCGGTCGCAGCGCCCGGGGTCGATATCTTCCTGCCGGCGCCGGACGGCAAATACCAGATGACGTCGGGAACCTCATTTTCGGCCGCCTATGTTTCCGGCGTCGCGGCGCTGCTGCTCGAGCGCAACTACGCCCTGAAGCCGGAAGCGCTGCGCGTGACGCTGACGAAGACGGCGCGCGACCTCGGCTCTCCCGGGCGTGACGAGCTTTTCGGCGATGGCCAGCCCGACGCGTTTGCCGCAGTCATGGCTGTTCCCGCCACCAGCGCGACGCCGGTTGCGGCTGCGTCCGGTACAACAAAACGTGAAGACGCCGGGAAGCGTGGCGACGAGCCCAGTAGCCGCGCGATCGAACAACCCTCGCTGTCGAGCTCGGATGATAAATCCACGGTTTCTCAGGCGGATAGGCCAGCGACGCGCTAGCGACTGCGGCGAAGACGCGCGCGAGATCGAAGCTCAAAAAAGCGAACCCCACGTTGAACGTTCAGCCCGCTGCCACGACCAAATTATGTGGGAGCGGTCATCCCTCCCCATCAGTCATATCAGGCGCGAGCGCCCATCCACCCCAAGCGCCCATATGGCTCGACCCGTCCGGTTGTCCCCCCGGACGGGTCTTTTCTTTTGGGCGTCCGATTCTTCGAAACGTCGGGTGGATTCAGCTTTCGGTTGAAAGGTCGGGCCGACGTCCATGGTGTCACTCGGGCAGCACGCCGCAAGTCCGCTATGCTTGTGCGAAGCTTGACTCGAAAACACAGCAAATCTCCGCACAACTACGGTCATTGACGACGAGCGTTGCGTCGTTGCTGGACAAGTCAAATCTTTTCCACAAAATATTCATGTCGCGTCTAAATTGATTCGTGTGCGTTGCGTCCCCCGCGTCCGTGTTTTCTCCTGACGGGCTGGTTCATGACACATCGCCAAGGATCTGACTTCGCGTCTGATCGTGCCGTGGCCGTTGGCCGCGACGTCGCAGCGCGCTGGTGTGCTCTCGCCGAGCAGCGGCTTCAGCATCTCTCCGAAATGTTCGAGACCGGCCGCTGGCGCCGCTATCACTCCGAGATCGCTTTCCTCGAAAACATCCAGGAAGCCAAGCGCGCCGTTCAGACCTGGCGCGCGCTAGCGACCGGTGGGGATGTCGCCGAGGCGGCTGCGAGCGTGACGCCCGCGTTCGGTTGGTCACCGGCGACCATGCCCCGCCTGTTCCCACGCGACCAGCAGGCGCAGACCGTGCAGCCGAAGGCCGTCCACATCGCTCCCGAGACCGCCGTGCCGGTCAGGCTCGATCCGAAGCCGGACATCCTGGCGGAGATGGCCGAAGCTCCGCTTGCCGCGCCCCTGGCGCCCGCAGCGTGGCCGTCGTTCCCCGCGCCTGCCGAGATGCCGCCGCTAGCAACAGCTGCCGCCAAGCCGCCGAAGACTGCGCCTGCAGCGATGGCGGCGCTCCTGCCGCAGTTCACCCCGCCGGCCGAGGAGATCGTCGCAGCCCCCGAGCGCGTCGTCGAATTCACCTTCAGTCTCGACGGTCTCGAAGCCAAATACCCGCTGCTCAGGAACGCGTTCTAGCGTCCAATAGCCAGAGGTGAGCGGTGGCCTTAACGCCGCACCGCATTCCCGCCGAGCACCACCTGGGCAAATCGCTGCGCGCCGTCCGCTGACAGATCCGAGGTCACGGCACGCGCGTGATCGAGGCCCACCACGGCGCCGCGCGAGGTTTCCGAGATCATGTTGTTGTTGACCAGCGCCATGCCGGCGCCCGGCACGACGGAGACGCCGACGCCGGCCAGCGCCTTGCGGATCACGTTGCCCGTGATCGCGACGTCGCGCAGATATTTGCCCCAGCCGGCGACGATGCCGTAGGACGGTGCGTTCTCGATCACGTTGCCGGTCACTGACGTGTCGGCCTCGATGTAGATGCCGACGCCGGCGTCGTCATCCGGCGCGGTGCCGATCGGCCGTTTCGGGATCAGATTGCGGATGATGTTGCCCTGGACCACCGCGATGCGTCCGCCCTCGTTGAAATTGCAGACGGAGACGCCGACGGCGGCGCCATCGACAGTGTTGTTGGCGATCACGGCGGCCTCGAACGCGAACTCCGAATAGAGCGCGACCTCGCGCACGTCGCTGACGCTGTTGCCTGATATCTGGATGTTCGAGGCGGAATTGCCGCGCACCGCCGAGTAGTCACAGTTCTTGATGCGGTTGCCGCGCACGATCACGTTGCCGGCCCGGAAGGCGTTGATCGCATTGCCGTACTGGCCGGAGCCGCCAGGACCTGCCTTGATGTTCTCGATGCGGTTGTCGGCGACCAGCGTGCCGTCGTCGCCGATCGCAGTGCGCAGGATCTCGATGCCGTTGTCGTTGGTGCCGAGAATCGTGTTGCGGCAGACACTGAGGCCTTTGGCATCGAACGAGACCACCGCCGTCACCGCGATGTTGGTCAAGATGTTGCCGGCGATGTCGCCGGTGACCTGCTCGAGCCAGATTCCGCTGCCGCCCGAGTTCGTGATCTCGCAATCGGCGATGCGGACGTCACGCCCGCCGAGCACATGGATCAGCCCGCGCCGCGCCGGCAGTGGAATGCTGCCGCCGTCGAGGGTGATGCCGGTGAGTCCGATGCAATCCGAACCGTCGCTCTGGATCGTCGAGGCCCCGCCGGTGAAGACGAGTCTCGTTGCGCCGCGCACGCCGATCAGCTGCGCGCCGTTCGGCAGCCGCAACGGCCCGCTGCGGTAAACGCCGGGCGGCAACGCCAGCGGCATCTGCGCCCGCGCCGCCTCGTCGATCGCACGTTGCAGCGCGCGGGTCTGGTCTTCGCTGCTGCCGGGGCGCACGCCGTATTGCGTCGCATCGCGGCCGAGCAGGGACGTCAGCGGCGCAGCGCGTGCGGCGTCGGTCGGCATGGCCAGCGCACCCGCGAGGCCTGCGGTCGAAGCTCCGATGAGGTGACGGCGATTGACGTCCATGATGCGTCCTCCGGCGGACGCGGGGGGTCCGCGCCGATTAGGTAGCGCAGGGCGGCCGGGCTCGTGGGGATTGTTTGGGGTAGGGTTAAATGTTTACGCAAGACGCGGTGCCGTGGGGTGGGCAAAGCGCAAGCGTGCCCACCATCGTCACCATGGATGCGGAGACATGGTGGCCACAGCGCAAGTGCGCCTTTGCCCACTCACAAAGCTACGAGGCCGGCGTGTTCCGCCGCTTTCTTGCCAGCCCCACCATCTCCATCAGCATCGCTTCCCCCGCGTCCACCAGCTCCTCCAGCGTGATCCGGGCTGCACCCTTGCGGCGCACCGCGCCGCTGCGCGCCAGCAGGGGGATGTGGATGAACGCCGCAAGCTGCGGACCGCCAGCCCTGACCTTCTCGATCGCGCGCCAGCTCAGGTAGTTGCAGAGATAGGCGCCGGCATCGCGCGAGGACCGTGCATCGATGCCGGTGAGGCGCGCGGCGCGCAGCAGTCTTGCGGTGTGCGGACCGAACGTTATCGCGTCCGCATGACCGGCGATGCCGCGCTTGCTCGAGCGGGTGTTGGCAGCGTCGGGCCAGAGCATGGTGACGGCGTTGCGCGCGCGGGTTTCGACCCGCAAGTAAGGCGTGCGTGCGGCGAGGCCGAACATCAAAAGCGCATCCGGCTTCACTGTCGCGAGCAGGTCAGGCAATTGCCGGTCGACCGCGGCATAGGTGACCGGGAAGATGTGGCTGGAGATGGCGACGTCATCGAGTGCCGGACGGCGCAGTTGTGCGAGCCGCGCCACCAGCGGCTGGGTCGGATTATGTGGCGCCCCGGGAAACGGGCCGAAGCCGGTGAGGAGAACGCGGAGCTTGTCGGACAATGGATGTGATCCTCTCGATCCTGTCGGGGACGCCGGCATCCAGTAAACACCGGGACCAGCCGTCTTCCAAGCTCGCGAGCCGTCAGACCTCCGATGCGGGATCGTGCCTGTGGCGCTCACGGTAGGTCCGCGTCTTTTCCCGGTTGCCGCACAAGGTGGATTGGCACCAGCGCCGCGTGCCGGGCTTCGAGCGATCGAAAAACACCCGCTGGCACTCGTCGGCGGCGCACATCTTCAGTCGATCGAGCGTGCCGGCCGAGGCCGCGTCGTACAATTCGGCGACAATCGCCGACAGGCCCGCCTGCGCATCGCTCATCACCGGCCTGAGTGCAAAACCATTCTTGCCGATGGCGGCGACACGCAGTGCAAACGGCTCCATCGCAGCGTTGAGGGGAGTGGTGACGGCCGGTTTGCGATGGCGCTCCGCCGGCTCGCATTTAAGGTAGTCGCGGACCGCGCCGCGCAGCCGCAAGGCTGCCTCGAACGTCTTCTGCGATGGTGTAGCGGCACGTTCGATCAGCCCATGCTGGCGCATCCACTCGCCGAGCGCGGCGAGATTGTGCAGCTCGTCCGCCTGCTGATGCTGGACGCCGTGATGGGTGAAGTGCCGCAGATCGAGCGTGTTGGCGAAATCGTAGAGATTGGCCAGCGCGTCCGGCACATGGAACTTGCGCGATTCCTTCGACATCGAACACCAGTTAATCTTGTTTACTGGTTGAAACAAGTAGCGGGTAGTGATCGTTCACTGGTGTGCAAGACAGAGAACGGAGTTTCATCATGTTGCACGTCAACCATCCCCCGATCTCGACCGAGGAAGTTTCCTACCGGAAATACATCAAGTCCCTTGATACCCAGATGGCCTACGTTGATGTCGGCACAGGGGATCCCATCGTATTCCTGCACGGAGTTCCGACGCCGTCCTATCTCTGGCGGAACATCATTCCGCACCTCCTGCCGTATGGCCGTTGCCTTGCGCCAGACCTCGTCGGCATGGGCAATTCGGGCGCGGCGCCGAACGGCTCCTATCGCTTCGTCGATCACCAGCGCTATCTCGATGCCTGGTTCGATGCGCTGGGCCTGACCGGGAATGTCATCCTCGTCGTGCACGACTGGGGCGCGGCGCTCGGCTTTCACTGGGCCCATCGGCATCCGGAGAGGGTCAAGGCGATCGTCTACATGGAAGGCATCGTCCGGCCGTTCCACTCCTGGGACGAATGGCCCGATGCGACGCGCGCCTTCTTCCAGGGCCAACGGGGCCCGCAAGGCGAAGACCTGATCCTGCAGAAGAACCTGTTCATCGAATATCTCCTGCCGCTGCGCCATATCGCGCCGGAGGCGCTCGAGGTCTATCGCCGCTATTTCCGCAATCCCGGTCGGAGCCGTCAGCCGATGCTGACCTGGACGCGCGAATTGCCGATTGAGGGCGAGCCTGCCGATGTCGTCGCGGTCGTCGAGGCCTATGCGGATTGGATGTCGAAGAACCGGATCCCGAAACTGTTCATCGATGCCGAGCCGGCAGGCTTCCTGATCGGCGCGCAACGTGAGTTCTGCAGGGCCTGGCCCAATCAGGAGACTGTCCTGGTGAAGGGGGCGCACTTCCTGCAGGAGGAGGCGCCTCAGGAGGTCGGCGAGGCGACCGCCCGTTTCGTCTCGAAGGTGCTGGCCGGGCAGATCAGTTAGGTCGTCGCGAGACTGAGTTGGATCGCGAACTCGGACTCCGCATCACCTCTCCCACTGAGGGGTGAAGCGGCCTCAATGCAGGAGTTTCATGATCTCCTCGGCGGCGAGTGCCGGCGTGAGGTGGCCGTCGGCGACCTCGGATTCGATCTTCTTCACCCTGGCGCGGACGGTCGCCTCGCTGCGCAGCCGCGCCAGCATCCGCTGCTCCAGCATCGACCACATCCATTTCACCTGCTGGTCGCGCCGCCGTGCGGCGAAATCGCCGGATGCGTTCATCGCCTTGCGATGGTCGAGGACCTTTTGCCAGAGCTCCGCGATGCCGGTGCCGGTCAGCGCCGAATAGGTGACGACGGGCGGATGCCAGTGCTCGGATCGGGGGCTGAGAATATGCAGCGCACCGCGATAATCGGCAGCGGTGACGTGGGCGCGCTTGAGATTGTCGCCGTCGGCCTTGTTGATCGCGATCATGTCGGCGAGCTCGACCAGCCCCTTCTTGATGCCCTGCAACTCGTCGCCGCCGCCCGGCAGCATCAGGGCGAGAAAGAAGTCGGTCATGTCGCAGACGGCGGTCTCGGACTGGCCGATGCCGACGGTTTCCACCAGCACGACGCCGAAGCCGGCGGCCTCGCAGAGCAGCATCGCCTCGCGCGTCTTCGCCGCAACGCCGCCGAGCGTACCCGAGGACGGTGAGGGACGGATGAAGGCATGGTCGGACGCCGCGAGCTGCGCCATCCGCGTCTTGTCGCCGAGGATCGAGCCGCCGCTGCGCGCCGAAGACGGGTCGACCGCGAGCACCGCGACCTTGTGGCCCTGCGCGATGAGGTAAGTGCCGAGCGCGTCAATGGTGGTGGATTTGCCGACGCCCGGCGAGCCGGTGATGCCGACGCGGAACGCCTTGCCGGTGTCCGGCAGCAGCATCTGCACCAGCTCCCGGGCCAGCGCCTGATGGTCGCCGCGCCGGCTCTCCACCAGCGTGATGGCCCGCGCCAGCGCCGCGCGGCTGCCGGCGCGCAAGTCGCGCGCGAGGGACTTGATGTCGAGCGAGGCTTTCTTCTCAGTCATGCCCTGCTTTACAACGCCCCGGCGAAGCAGGCGAGCCCCGCCCGCCCGATATCACCGGCCCGTTGCCGCCGCGGCCTGCGGCGGTTTCACCTTGCGCCAGACCCAGACCATCACCGGCCACAGCAGCGCGCCGATCGCCATCGCCGCGAGGATGGCGGCAACCGGCCGTTCGAAGAACGGCAAGATGCTGCCGTCGGACTTAATCAGCGACGTGACAAAGGCCTGCTCGACCATGGTGCCCATGACGATGCCAAGCACCATCGCGGCGACAGGGTAGCCGTTTGCCTCCATCACGTAGCCGATCACGCCGAAGGCGGCGACGGTGACGACGCCGAACATGTTGTTGCCGATCGCGAACGAGCCGACCGCGCAGCACAGCATGATGATCGGCATCACGGTGGAGCGCGGCGCCAGTAGGATGTAGGCGGCGACCCGGATCATGGCGATGCCGAGCGGGATCATCAGGATGTTCGCGATGATGAACATCAGGTAGATCGCGTACATGCTCGACGCCTTCTCGGTGAACAGCGTCGGACCCGGATTGAGCCCCTTCATGTAGAGCACGCCGATCGCGATCGCGGCGATAGTGTCGCCGGGAATGCCGAACAGCAGCGAGGGCACCCAGCCCGAGGCGATGCTGGCATTGTTGCTGGCGCCGGCCTCGACCAGGCCCTCGACATGGCCGGTGCCGAATTTTTCCGGCTCCTTGGAGAAGCGTTTCGACATCGCATAGGACACCCAGGCGGCCATGTCGGCGCCGGCGCCGGGCAGCACGCCGATGATGATGCCGACGATGTTCCCGCGCGTCATCTGCCAGTGATAGAGCTTGGTCAGCTTCCATTGGCCGGCCATGATGCTTCCAAATTTGCGCCGCGGCAGCGGCGGCGGCTCGGGCGTCAGCATCGCCCGCATCACCTGCGCGACCGCAAACACGCCGACCAGCGCCGGGATCGGCTCGATGCCGCCAAACAGATCCGTAATGCCAAAGGTGAAGCGCGGGATGCCGCCGGGATTCTCGATGCCGATGCAGGAGACGAGCAGGCCGATGAACATGCCGGCGATCGCCTTCACCGGCGAGGAACGCGCCACCAGCGTGGCGCACATCAGGCCGAGCAGCGCCAGCCAGAAATATTCGAAGGTCGAGAAGGACAATGCGATCTCGGCGAGCGGCGGCGCCAGGATCATCAGCGACAGCACGCCGGCAATGCCGCCGACGGCCGAGAACCAGACGCCGGCACCTAATGCGAGCTCCGCCTGGCCCTTGCGCGTCATGGCATAGGCCTCGTCCGCATAGGCGGCGGAAGCCGGCGTGCCGGGAATGCGCAGCAGCGCGCCCGGAATGTCGCCGGAGAAGATCGCCATCGAGGATGCCGCGACGATGGTCGCGATCGCCGCGATCGGCGACAGGTAAAAAGTGACGGGGACGAGCAGGGCGGTCGCCATCGTCGCCGACAGGCCCGGCAGGGAGCCGATCACGAGGCCGTACACGGAGGCCGCGAACATCGCGATGATGACCTCCCAGGTGGAGATCAGCGCGAAAGCTTCAATCAGGGTCTTGAGCATGGGATTACCAGGGCGTCGGCAACAGGCCGGCGGGCAGCGGCACGCGGAGCAGCTTGCCGAAGATGAGGTGGATGGCGAAGGGCGAGAGCGCCGCGAGCGGCAGCGCCAGCTTCCATTTGGCCCCGAGCGCGGTCGAGGTGACGTAGACCATGATCGCGGCAGTGACGATGAATCCGAGCCGGTCGGCCGCAAACACGTAGAACAGCAGCAATGCCGGCGGTAGCAAGGCGCGCAATCCGTAGAGCTTGCCTTGCGGCGGCGGGGCTGCGGCCTGGCCGTCCTCCAGCGGGACGAGCTCTTCCTCCTCCTCGAAGGAGTGGCCGATCCCGAACACGATCGCGAGCCCGCACAGCGCTAGCCCCGTGCCGATCACGAGCGGAAACACGTTGGGGCCGACCGGTTGCCCGGGTACCGGCGGCAAGATCCAGCCGCCATAGGCGGCGGCCGCACCGAGTGCGACGAGAAACGATCCCGTGACGGAGTCGGGAAGACGCATGGGAGAAGTCCTGTCAGAATTCCGGGAGGTGGGCTCCGTCTCCCCGCGTGGGCCGGGCTAGCGCATATGCGGAAGATGCTCGGCCTGCATGGTTCGAGACGCCCGATTTCGCGGGCTCCTCACCATGAGGGTCTGATATCTCGCCGCAGAACGCGACCTCATCCTGAGGGCCCGCCGCAGGCGGGCGTCTCGAAGGATGGGCTGCAAGCGAGCTATTCGCCGCCTTCTTCTTCATATGCGATAGCCTCGCCGCACGCGAGGAGAGGTGAACAATCACGCCTTGCTGAGGCCGGCCGCCTTCATCGCTTCGCCCATCTGGGCGTCGCCCTTGTCCATGAAGCCCGCGAACTGGCCGGCATCGCCCCACACGGTGCCGAAGCCACGATTGCTCATGAAGTCTTTGAACTCGGCGGAGTCGTAGACCTTCTTCAGCGCCGCAGTGAGCTTGGTTGCGATCTCCGGCGGCAGGTTTTTCGGCGCGCCGATGCCGCGCCAGGCACCCGTCGCGTAGTCGATGCCCATCGCCTCCTTCAGCGTCGGCACGTCCTTGAAGACCGGATTGCGCGCGGGCGCCATGATGGCGAGGCTCCTGGCCTTGCCCGCCTCGATGATGGCACGCGCCTCCGGCACCGAGCAGGTGGTGAGGTCGAGGCCGCCGGCGGCGAGATCCTGCATCGCAGGTGCCGCGCCGTTTGACGGCACCCAGGCGACCTGGTTGGCGGGCAGGCCCATCGCCTGCATCCAGCCGACCAGCGCCAGATGCCAGATGCCGCCCTGGCCGGTGCCCGAGGCCTTGAACTTGCCGGGAGGGGCCGCCTTGATCGCTTCAGCGAGCTCCTTGACGGTCTTGTAGGGCGAGGAGGAGGAGACCTGGATGCCCGGGGGATCCTCGTTCATCAGGGCCAGCGGCGTGTAGCTCTTCGGCGTCAGCTCGGTGAGGCCCTGCCAGTGCATCATCGAGATTTCGACGGTGAGCATGCCGATGGTGTAGCCATCGGGCTGCGCGGTCGCGATTGCGCTATGGCCGACCACGCCGGAGCCGCCGGTGCGGTTGACCACGTTGAAGGGCTGGCCGAGGTCTTTTTCGAGGAGCGCCGCGACGATGCGCGCGGTCGCATCGGTGCCGCCGCCCGCGCCCCAGGGCACGATCACGGTGACCGGACGGGCCGGATAGGCTTGGGCGACTGCGGGTTTGAACCCGAAAGCGGCGGATGCCGCGACGGCGGCCGTCGAAGCCGCAAAGGTGCGGCGGGAAATCTTGGACATTGAATGCCTCCCAGCGGCGCCCGTGACATCGGGCGCTCTTGTCAATGGCGACATTCTAGTCGGCTTTGCAGCGCTGCCGCAAGGTAGCGCTACCAAGGACATCGACATGTTGTGTGAAAACAGCATGCCCATCGGACCGGCAATCGGAAATCGGGTGGGTTTTGCCGGCGCAACTCGCCAACCTGAGCGGGTAACGAAAGCCAAGGCAAGCCCTCGATGACCCAAGCCTATTACAGTGCCGTGCTGGACCGCCCGCTGGACGAAGTCTGGTCGCTGATCCGCGATTTCAACAACTATCCCGCCTATATCGACGGCGTGAGCGAGAGCGTGATCGAAGACGACAAGCGCGGCGATGAAGTCGGCGCCATCAGACGCTTCTGCTATCTCGGAAACTGGATCCGCCAGCGCCTGGTCGATCACTCGGACCGGCAGCACACCCTGACTTATGCCGGTCTCGAAGCGTTGCCGTATCCGCAAGACGATGGAAGCCGGACTCCGGCGCCGACGCGCTATCAAGGCACCATGCATCTGCGTCCGATCACCGAGAGCAACCGTACGCTTATCGAGTGGTCGGTCGCCTCGATACCGAACCTGCAGACGCCGATCGCTGGCGAGCCCTGTTTGAGGCCTGGATTCCGGATTGGACGGATTCATTGGCGCGGACACTGGCGCGGGCTCGTCCGCGATCGGGTTAGCGATCGCTCACGGCTCGTCCGCGTCGCCCTTCGGCCGCGCGCCGCCGAAAATGCGGGTGCCTTCTGTGGTGAGATACGGCTTCAGCGCGTCCCACGGGACGAAGGCGACGTATTCGCCCTCGGCATAGGGGCCGACCGCATAGGGCGGGTAATGGAAGGTGAGCCCGGAGCTCTTGCCCGCTTCAGTCGAGGGTGTGAGCGTCACCGCGCCAATCTTGAGCAGGCTCGGCTCCACGCTCTTGAACCATTCGTCGGTCGCGGTCTCGCCCGCATCGCGCTTCTTCTTCTCGGCCTTGAGCGAGGCGATGATGGCTTTCACCATCGCCTTCAGGGTCGGGCCCTTGTCGGCGGTCTCGGTGAAGAACGGGCGAATCGAGATGCGCTTGTTCTCGGCCTTGTCCCACAGGATCGTGTTCACATCCGAGTTGGGATGCGCGCCGTTTGTATTCATGTAGTCGTTGCGCAGGATGCTGACATAGCGATCGGCGACGACCGAGCGGATCTCATATTTGCGCTCGAAGTCCCAGCCGCCGTTCTTGAAGAACTGCGGGTCAGCTTTGCGCGAGGCGGCAGCTTCCGAGGCATTTTTGTCGAGCCATTTCTTGCCTTCCGCGAAGCAATCCGCCGCCAGCGCGGCATCCGCCTTGATCTTGTCGTCGAGCAGGACGCGCGCCTGGATGCTCTTGGTCTTAGCCACGGCGTCGGGCTTGGGATCGGCGGCGAGGGCGGAAAACGCGCATGTTGCGCTCAGCGCCAGGGCGACGCTTAGAGCGGCGATGAATTTCAAGGATGGTGCTCCTGCGTGAGCGTCAGAATATTTCGACAATGTCGTCTGCGCTGTGCGGCGCAAAGCGGGGAGACGTCGAGCGGCGAACGGTTGCCTGCGTTTGCAAGCCGGTCGCACCTTCGATGATATTCTCGACATCGATCAGCTTGAGTAGTGAAAAAGAGGTGTCCGGTTCGATCTCGAGCAGAATGTCGATGTCGCTGCCGTAATTTTCGCCGGCCCGCGAGCCAAGAATGGCAAGCTTCGAAACGCCCTTGCCTTTGATGGCGTCCGCATTCTCGCGTATCGCAGCGATGATCTCGTCACGTGTCATGGACACACCTGGCCGGTTAAGGCCAGTCTATCATCTACTCCGCCGCCTCGCTATGGCCGAGCCGGGCATTCAGCTTGCGGATCAGCTCCTCGGCCGCATCCGCGATCACGGTGCCCGGCGGGAAGATGGCTTCGGCGCCTGCCGCATAGAGGGCATCGTAATCCTGCGGCGGCACCACGCCACCGACGATGATCATGATGTCGTCACGGCCCTGCTTCTTCAGCGCGGCCTTCAATTCGGGCACCGCGGTGAGGTGGGCGGCGGCCAGCGAAGAGACGCCGAGGATGTGGACGTCGTTCTCGACCGCCTGCCGGGCGGCTTCATCTGCAGTCGCGAACAGCGGCCCGATGTCGACGTCGAAGCCGATGTCTGCGAACGCGGAGGCGATCACCTTCTGGCCGCGGTCGTGGCCGTCCTGGCCGATCTTGGCGACCAGGATGCGCGGGCGGCGGCCTTCCGCCTCCTCGAAGGCGTCGATCAGCGCCTGAACCTTCTCGACCTGATTGCCCATGCTGGACGCCTCCCGCTTGTAGACGCCGGTGATGGATTTGATCTCGGCGCGGTGGCGGCCGAACACTTTCTCCATTGCGTCAGAGATTTCGCCAACCGTCGCCTTGGCCCGCGCGGCATCGATCGCAAGCGCGAGCAGATTGCCGTTGCCTTCGCCGGCCGAGCGCGTCAGCGCGGCGAGCGCGGCATCGACGTCCTTCTGGTTGCGCTCTGATTTCAGCCGCTTCAGCTTGTCGATCTGCAGCCGCCGGACATTGGTGTTGTCGACCTTCAGGATTTCGATTCTGTCCTCGTCGGTCGGCTTGTACTTGTTGACGCCGATCACCGCCTGCTTGCCGGCATCGATGCGCGCCTGGGTCTTGGCCGAGGCCTCCTCGATGCGCAGCTTGGGCACGCCGGCCTCGATGGCTTTTGCCATGCCGCCGAGCTCCTCGACCTCCTGGATGTGGCCCCAGGCCTTGGCGGCGAGGTCGCGCGTGAGCCGTTCGACGTAATACGAGCCGCCCCAGGGATCGATGATGCGGGTGGTGCCGCTCTCCTGCTGCAGGAACAGCTGGGTGTTGCGGGCGATGCGCGCCGAGAAGTCGGTCGGCAGCGCCAGCGCCTCGTCGAGCGCGTTGGTGTGCAGCGACTGGGTGTGGCCTTGGGTCGCCGCCATCGCTTCGACTGTCGTGCGCATCACGTTGTTGAAGACGTCCTGTGCGGTCAGCGACCAGCCCGAGGTCTGGCTGTGCGTGCGCAGCGACAGCGAGCGCGGATCCTTCGGATTGAACGGCTTCAGCAGCTTCGCCCAGAGCAGGCGAGCGGCGCGCAGCTTGGCGACTTCCATGAAGAAGTTCATGCCGATTGCCCAGAAGAACGACAGCCGCGGCGCGAAGCGGTCGACATCTAAGCCGGCGGCAAGACCTGCGCGCAGATATTCGACGCCATCGGCCAGCGTATAGGCGAGTTCGAGATCCTGCGTCGCTCCAGCTTCCTGCATGTGGTAACCAGAGATCGAGATCGAATTGTACTTGGGCATCTTTTGCGAGGTGTACGCAAAAATGTCCGAGATGATCCGCATCGAGGGCGCAGGCGGATAGATGTAGGTGTTGCGCACCATGAACTCTTTCAGAATGTCGTTCTGAATGGTGCCCGACAGCTTCTCCGGCGGCACGCCCTGTTCCTCGGCCGCGGCGACGTAGAGCGCGAGGATCGGCAGCACGGCGCCGTTCATGGTCATGGACACGCTCATCTGGTCGAGCGGAATGCCAGCGAACAGCGTGCGCATGTCGTAGATGGAATCGATGGCAACGCCGGCCATGCCGACGTCACCGCCGACGCGCGGATGGTCTGAGTCGTAGCCGCGATGGGTGGCGAGGTCGAAGGCGACCGAGAGGCCCTTCTGTCCGGCAGCTAAATTGCGGCGGTAGAACGCGTTGGAATCCTCCGCCGTGGAGAAGCCGGCATATTGCCTGACGGTCCAGGGCTGGTTGACATACATGGTCGGGTAGGGGCCGCGCAGGTACGGCGCGATGCCCGGATAGGTCTCGAGGAAATCGAGCCCGGCGAGATCGGCTTCGCCATAGGCTGATTTCACCAGGATGCCCTCCGGCGTTAGCCAGGGCTCGGCGCTGCCGGCCGGTGCAGTGGTGGCAGCTCTCTCGAAGGCGATGTCGGCAAAGTTCGGAATGCGGCTCATGGCTTCAACCATATCATCGGCGCTCTAATCATGATCCGGATGCTGATGGCTGACGATGGTCGCCATCTTCTCCGGTCCGTAATTCTGCTGCGTGGTCTGGCTCGGCAAATTGGCGATGCCGACCACCCAGCCGAGGCGGGATTCGGTGCCGAACTGGCGCGTCGGGATCACCCGGTCGGGGTGGTCGAAGGCGCCGGTCATGATCTCGATCCGGTCGCCGTCAATGCGGCCGAAGCTCAGCGGCGTGCCACAGGCGGAGCAAAAGCCGCGCTCGGCGATGGTGGAGGAGCGGAAGAACGACGGCTGCCCCTTGGTCCAGGCGAAATCGGTCTTGTTGATATCGGCAAAGGAGGCGAACGGCGCACCGGCTGCCTTCTGGCACATGCGGCAGTGGCAGATCGAGACCCTGTTCGGCGCCGTCGTGACGCCGAAGCGCACCGCTCCGCATTGGCAGCCGCCGGTGAGGATGGGTTTGCTGGTGTCGGTCATGGCTGCTCCATCCGTCGGTAGGCGTCTTGCAGCGTGGCAAGCGCATCGCCCCCGGCGAAGACAAAAGCCGTGACGCCGGCGGCCCGCAGCGCCGCCTCGGCATCCGTCGGGCGGCCCGCCAGATAGATATGTCGGCCGCCTGCGCTTTGCAGGGCCTTGGCCGCAGCTTCAGCGTGTTCCGCATAGACCTTGTCGCTGGAACAAAGGCAGGCGAGCTCGGCGCCGGAGGCCTTGAAGGCGGCGGCGAGCTTAGCCGAATCGGCAAAGCCCTCGCTGTCGACGGCCTGGATGCCGCCGGCCTCGAAGAAGCTCTTGGCGAAGGTCGCACGTGCCGTGAAATCGGCGGGCGTGCCGAGATTGGCCAGGAACACTTTGGGCCGCGCGCCGCATGCCTTCAGCACGGCATCCGACTTGTCACGCAGCGCCTCGAACGGTTCCGCGAGTCGGATCGGGGGCAGCGCATCGAACTTGTATTTTTGCTCGCCGTACGGTGCCAGCGCGACCGGCGTTGCTTTCAGGACGGTGGCTTCGCTCTCATGCAGGTTCGGAAACTCGCTGGCGCCGGTCAATACGTCGCGGCGCTTGGCGATGTTGGCGTCGCGCGCCTTGCGCGCCGCCGCGACCCTGTTCTGGAACAGGCCTTGCTGAAGCGCGGCAAAGGCGCCGCCGGCGCTCTCGCTCTCCTGGAACAGGGTCCAGGCGGCCTCGCAGAGCTGCGCCGTCAGCGTCTCGATGCCGCCGGCACCTGCGGCGGGATCGCTGACCTTGGCAACGTTGCTTTCCTCGAGCAGCAGCAGCTGCGTGTTGCGTGCCACGCGCCGCGCGAACGGATCGGGCAGGCCGAGCGCCAGCGTGTGCGGCAGCACCGTGATCGCACTGGCGCCGGCAAGGCCAGCCGCGAATGTCGCGATGGTCGCGCGCAGCATGTTCACGTAAGGATCGCGCTGCGTCAGCATGCGCCAGGCCGTGTCGGCGGCGATGAACAGCGGCTTGGGCGTCAGCCCGCACGCCGTTTCGATGCGCGCCCACAACAGCCGCAGCGCGCGGAATTTGGCCATGGTCAGGAACTGGTCGGCATCGGCGGCAAGCCGCGCATAGACCATGCCCTGCGCGATCTCCAGCGGAATGCCGGCACCTTCGATTGCACGGAGGTAAGCGACGCCGCAGGCGAGCACGAAGGCGAGCTCCTGCACCTCGGAACCGCCGGCATCGTGGATCACGCGTCCGTCGGCCGATGCGAACGGCCCCTTGAAGCCGAGCCCGGCGAGGCCCTTGATGGCGCCGGTGATCGCGGGAGCGATCTCCTCCCAAGTGTACGGGCTGTGGCCCCACACCGCGCCGGCCGCGAGCGGATCGAGGCCGAAGCGGATGTTGCACGCGGCGGGATCGAGGCCCTTGCCCTTTACATATTCCGCGACATGGATCGCGGCCATCCGCGATTGCGGTCCAATCTCGAGCTCGATGCCAATGCCGGCGTCGAGGTGAATGTCGTTCAGGAGCTTTGCGACCGCGTCGGCCGATGGTTCCAGGCCGAAGCCGCGCGCGCCATTGGCGCCGGCGAACACCAGCGCAAGCCCGGTCGCACCGTTTTCAAGATCGGTCAGCGCCTGAGCATTCGCCAGGGTGGCATCGGGATGGTCGATCCGCTGCATGATCTGCCACGGTGCCGCCGCAGACCGTCCCACCACGGGCGCAACGCCCTTGGCGCGCGGATAGAGCGGTTCGATCTTGATTCCATCATAGGTCTTGCCGACCAGCTTCTCGAACGGCGCGCCCTTGAGCACGCCGTCGACCAGCTTGCGCCAGTCCTCAGCGGTCGCCTTGGGAAAATCGGCCGCCAGCTTCAGGTCGTCAGTCACGGAGGTCATACGGCCAAGGGCTCCCGAACGTCTCGTTATTCGCAGGCGAATTTGCCACGGCGGACCGTCCCTGCAAACGGTCGTTTTTGGTTAACCGGTATCCGGAAGCCGCTCAATGCCTTGCGTCGAGACGCTGGCGAGGCCATCGCGCACGCGAATACCCGAGATCTCGCGGTCGGGCGCGATTTCGGCCAGCGGCACCAGCACGAAGGCGCGCTCGAACAGGCGCGGATGCGGCAGCGTCAGGTCCGGCTTGTGTAAGGAGACATCGTCATAGGCGATCATGTCGAGATCGAGCGTGCGCGGACCCCAGCGCCGGTCCTTGTCCCGCATGCGGCCGAACTTCTGCTCGACCTTTTGCAGCACGAATAACAGCGCGTGCGGATCGAGGCCGGTCTCGATCTCGATGCAGGCGTTGATGAAAGGATCCTGATCCTCGTCGCCCCAAGGTGGCGTGGTGTAGTCCGAGGAACGTGCGATCAATGCGGCTTGCGCCATGCCGCAGATATGGGCGATCGCCTTCGTGAACGTCGTGCGGACATCGCCGACATTGCCGCCGAGAGCGATCAGCACGCTCGCCATGTTATGGGTGCCGCGAGCGCGTCAGCACGATGCCGACGTCGTCGAAGATCGCGGCGATCGGCGCGTGCGGCTTGTGCACTGTGATCTTCACGGCGCGGATGCGCGGGAAGTGCGACAGGATGGCGTCGGCCACCGCGCCGGCCGCGCGCTCCAAGAGCTTGTAATTGGTATTCTTGAACGCCGCCGTCGTCGTCGCCACGACGTCGGCGTAGGACACGGTATCGGCGAGCCGGTCGCTGCGCGAGGGCTCCGACAGGTCGGTATAGAGTTCGAGATCGATGACGAAGCGCTGGCCGACCTCGGTCTCGTGGTCCATCACGCCGTGACGGGCATGGATCGACAGGCCGGTGACGAAGATCGTATCGGTCATTGCTTGCCCTCGATTGCATTCGCCACCCGCAGCGCCTGCAAGGTCTCGGCGACGTCATGGGTCCGGATGATCTTTGCACCGCGCTGCGCGGCGATCAGATGTGCGGCGATCGAGCCGGCGAGCCGCTCTTTCGGCTCCGACGGCGACACCGAGGCGATGAAGCGCTTGCGCGAGGCGCCGACCAGGATCGGCAGGCCGAACATCTCGAATTCGCGCAAGCGCGCCAGCGCCGTCATGCTCTGCTCGGCGGTCTTGCCGAAGCCGATACCGGGATCGAGCACGATCTTGTCGCGCGCGATGCCGGCCTTTGCCGCGATGTCCAGCGAGCGCAGGAAGAACGTCTTCATGTCCGTGATGATGTCGATGGCGGGATCGGCATCGTCGCGGTTGTGCATGACGATGACGGGGACGCTTCTTTCGGCCACCAGCGGCGCCATGGCGGGGTCGCGTTGCAGGCCCCAGACATCGTTGACGATCGCCACGCCCTGGTCGAGCGCGAAGGCCACCACTTCGGCCTTCATGCTGTCGATCGAGACGGGCACGCCGAGCGCGACGACGCCAGCCAGCACCGGCTTCAGCCGCACGAGCTCGTCGTCCGCCGTGACCGGCCGGGCGCCCTTGTAGGGCCGGGTGGATTCCGCGCCGATATCGATGATGTCGACGCCGGCCTCGATCATCGCCCGTGCACGCGCCAGCGCCAGCTCGGGCGCGATGAACTCGCCGCCGTCGGAGAAGGAATCCGGCGTCACATTGAGCACGCCCATCACCGCCGGGATCGGTCGCTCCAGCAGCGTCCGCAGCAGATCAATCCCGGCCGAGCCGGCCGGCGGGACCGTTTTGGAGGGCGAGGCATTCATGGCGCCCGCTTTAGCGGGCGGGGAGGGGGAGTCAAGCCGGGATAGGGGGCACCAATGGCTACGGGCGTCGCTCTCTCGCCGTCACCCTGAGGCGGCCGCTTTTTCAGCGGCCCTCGAAGGGCGACGGCCCCGCTCCCTTCGCGTGGCGGCAGCATGGCCGCCCATCCTTCGAGGCTCTCCATGAGACGCTTCGCGTCTCATGCCTCGCACCTCAAGATGACGGGGAGAGTAAGTGGGCTAATACGTGATCTTCGGCGGCAGCTTCTTTGCCTTGGCGATGATGTCGCCGACCGACTTCTCCGAGGGCAGGATGCGGAGCAGCTTCTTTTTCTCGTTGGCGTCGCGCATGCTCTGGGCGAGCCTTGCCGGATTTCGATAGGCGAGCTCGCGCACGGTGGTGACGCCGGCGGCGCGGACCAGGCCGACCTTGGCGCGGCCCATGCCGGGGATGCGCATGTAGTCGGAGACGTTGGCCCATTCCAGCAGCAGCTGCTCGCTGATACCGGTCTTGGCGGAAAGCGCCTTGCGGCCCTTCACCGTGCCGGCCGCCTCGAGCAGCGCGTCGGTGGTGCGGATACCCTCCGCCTTCAATTTGTTGGCGGCAAAGACCGACAGGCCCTCAATCTCGGAGATGGGATATGTCATGGTGCTCGATATGAATTGCCAAGGCTTCAGGCGAACTGGCTGAGACCCGGCGTCCCCGCAACGATCTTGCCCATCTGATCTGCTCCGATTTTGTCTCGGCCGTAGCGGAAAAGTTCACGAGCGACGTTCTGAATCTCGGACATGCCGAGCCCGAGGCCCATCAGGCGCGTGCCGACCGCCATCAGGCCGCCGCCCATCAGCCGAGACAGTCCGCCGCCGCTCCTGGACGCCTCGATTGCCGCTTCCGCTCCGGGAATCTGATCGATCAGGGCCTGTACGCTGTCGGAAGGACCCTCGCTGCGGAGGAAGCCCAGGATGATGCCGACGCTCTTTTCAGCGACAGCACTATCTATGCTGGCGTTTGTCGCCAGCCGCCCGATCAGTTCGTCCATAAGGCCCGCCCCTCAGCCGGTTTGCATGCCGGAGTATTTCTTTCGAAAATGATCTTGGGCCGGTGTGATGTGAAATTCAAGCGATGAACGCAGGCGTCGTCGCGATTCATCCTCGAACGCGCGAAAAGTGTTGCAGCGGTGCAAGAGCGGAGATGGAATCGGCGAAAAATTGCCGCGTTGCGAACTGCTCGTTCCTACTTTCGGCTGATCTCGTCCGTCCGTTTCCGACAATGTCGCATGCTTGGGGCGCGTTGAATGGTTTTAATCGGTGCGCGACATGCATTAAACTACGGAACTGGTACTTTGGGTTTCGATACGCGAAACCGGCAGGAAGATCAGAGAGAAGAATGACCGCACAGGACAGCAAGCTCGGCGATACCGACGACAAGATCTTCGTCGGCAAGGGAGACGAGCAGGCATGGCTGACGCTGGCGCTCGCCAATCGCCATGGCCTCGTCACCGGTGCAACCGGAACCGGCAAGACCGTGACGCTGCAAGTGATGGCGGAAGGATTTGCGCGCGCCGGTGTTCCGGTCTTCGCGGCGGACATCAAAGGCGACCTCTCCGGCATCTCCGAGGTCGGTGAAGCGAAGGACTTCATCGTCAAACGTGCAACCGAGATGGGACTGAATTTCCAGCCCGACCAGTTCTCGACGGTGTTCTGGGACGTGTTCGGCGAGCAGGGCCACCCGGTGCGCGCGACCGTCACGGAAATGGGGCCGCTGCTGCTCGCGCGCATGCTCGACCTCAACGACGTGCAGGAAGGCGTGCTCAACGTCGCCTTCCGCGTCGCCGACGACGCCGGCCTGACCCTGATCGACATGAAGGATCTGCGCGCGCTGCTCGATGCCATCGTGCCCGAGAGCGGGAAGAAGGCAGCGGACGCGGAGGAGGATCCGCTCGCAGCCATCCGCAAGGCCGCGCAAGGGTTCGGCAACGTCACCAAGGCCACCGTCGGCACCATCCAGCGCCAGCTTCTGGTGCTGGAGAACCAGGGCGGCACCAAGTTCTTCGGCGAGCCGGCGCTGGCGCTGAAGGACTTCATGAAGACCGACCGCGACGGTCGCGGCATGATCAACATCCTGGTCGCGGACAAGCTGCTCCAGAATCCCAGGCTTTACGCGACATTCCTGCTGTGGATGTTGTCGGAGCTGTTCGAGGAGCTGCCCGAGGCCGGCGATCTGCCTAAGCCGAAGCTGGTGTTCTTCTTCGACGAGGCGCATCTGTTGTTCAACGACGCGCCCAAGGCGCTGATGGACAAGATCGAGCAGGTGGTCCGCCTGATCCGCTCCAAGGGCGTCGGCGTCTATTTCGTGACGCAGAACCCGATCGACGTGCCCGATCGCGTTCTCGGACAGTTGGGTAACCGGGTGCAGCATGCACTGCGCGCCTTCACCCCGCGCGACCAGAAGGCGGTCGCGGCCGCAGCCCAGACCTTCCGGCCCAACCCGAAGCTCGACACGGCCAAGGTGATCATGGAGCTCGGCAAGGGTGAGGCGCTGGTGTCCTTCCTCGAAGGCAACGGCACGCCGGCGATGGTCGAGCGGGTGATGATCCGGCCGCCGTCGGCCCGCATCGGACCGATCACGCCGGACGAGCGCAAGGCGATCATGGCTGCGAGCCCGGTGAAGGGCAAATATGACACCGCGGTGGATGAAGAGTCCGCCTACGAGATGATCCAGAAGCGCATCGCCGGCACGGCGGCCACAGCGGACGGGCCGGCTGACGGAAGCGGCGGCGGCATCCTGGGCCAGATCGGCTCGATCGTCGGAACCATCTTCGGCACCAACGTCAAGCGGGGCCGCCTGTCGACCGGCCAGGTCATTGCGCGGGACGTGACGCGATCGGTCACCAACCAGGTGATCGGCGGGATGGCGGCCAATATCGGCAAGTCGGTCGGCGGCCAGCTCGGCGGCTCGATCGGCCGCACACTGGTCCGCGGCGCGCTCGGCGGATTGCTGCGGAGGTAAGCTGCTCCCTTGTGGCCATCTTTCGAGCCGCTCGCCTTGGGCAGGCTTGGTGTGTCGTGTCGTGGCTGGCACCGGCGCGGTGACGGCGTTAAAAGCCGAGGACTACCGAGATCCAGCAATCAGGACCCACGACCATGGCCAATGCGCAGCTTCAATCCGTGCTCGATCACATCGACAAGGACTTCGACAACAGCCTGGAGCGCCTGTTCGCGCTGTTGCGGATCAAGTCGATTTCCGCGGATCCGGCCTTTGCCGGGGATTGCAAGGCGGCGGCGGACCATCTCGCCAAGGACATCGCGAGCCTCGGCGTCGCCACCGCGGTGAGGCCGACCGCGGGCCATCCCGCGATCGTCGGCAAGACCGGAGCCGGCGGGCGGCCGCATGTGATCTTTTACGGCCATTACGATGTGCAGCCGGTCGATCCGCTCGATCTCTGGCACCGTCCGCCGTTCGAGCCCGTCGTGACCGATCACGCGGACGGCCGCAAGATCATCGTCGCGCGTGGTGCCGAGGACGACAAGGGGCAGGTCATGACCTTCGTCGAGGCCTGCCGTGCCTGGAAGAAGGTGACAGGCTCGCTGCCGATCGACATCACCTTCCTGATCGAAGGCGAGGAGGAGGTCGGCTCGAAGAATTTCGTGCCGTTCATCGAGGCCAACAAGGACGAGTTCAAGGCCGACTATGTGCTGGTCTGCGACACCGGCATGTGGGACCGCAACACGCCGGCGATCACGACGTCGCTGCGCGGCCTGCTCTATGAAGAGCTGAAGATCACCGCCGCCAATCGCGACCTGCACTCCGGCGTGTTCGGCGGCAGCGCGATGAATCCGATCCGGGTGCTGACGAAAATTCTCGGCGGTCTGTTCGACGACGACAACCGCATCACCATTCCCGGCTTCTATGACGGCGTGAAGGACCTGCCGCCCGACATCCTGGAGCAATGGAAGAAGCTCAACCTCCCCCCTGAGATGTTCCTCAAGCCGATCGGCCTGTCGATTCCGGCCGGCGAGAAGGGGCGCCTCCTGATCGAGCAGGCCTCATCCCGCCCGACCTGCGACGTCAACGGCATCTGGGGCGGCTATATCGGCGAGGGCTCCAAGACCGTGATCCCCTCGCACGCCTCGGCCAAGGTCTCGTTCCGGCTGGTCGAAGGACAGGATCCGCAAAAGATCCGGAAGGCCTTCCGCGACTACGTCACGGCACGGCTTCCAGGCGACTGCAAGGTCGAGTTCGGCGACCATTCCGCCGCGCCCGCGGTCGCACTCGACTGGAACATGAAGCCGCTCGCCGCCGCTAGCAAGGCGCTCAGCGAGGAATGGGGCAAGGAGACCGTGCTGATGGGCTCGGGCGCATCGATCCCGATCGTCGCCGACTTCAAGCGCACGCTCGGCCTCGACTCGCTGCTGGTCGGCTTCGGCCTCGACGACGACAACATCCACTCGCCGAACGAGAAATACGACCTGCGGAGCTTCCAGAAGGGCATCCGCTCCTGGGCAAGGATTCTCGCGGCGCTGGCTGAGGTGAAGTGAGACCCCCAAAGCTCTATCCTCGTCATTGCGAGCCACTGGGTCCGCGCGTCGCGCGCCTCGATGACAGGCTCCGCGAAGCAATCCAGAAATCCCTCCGCGGAAACAGTCTGGATTGCTTCGTCGCAAGGGCTCCTCGCAATGACGGGTGCGGCGACCGCTACCTCCCAGAACAAAAACGCCGCCCGGAATTGGGCGGCGTTTCATTCCAGAACGTGCAGAGGTAGTTCGACGAAGACGCTACCTCAAATCAGCGAAAATCTCAAGACCGGTAGCCGGGATTGACGCGGTCGAGCTTGCGCAGCAGCGGCGGCCACACGAGGTTGGTGGCGCGCAGCTCGGCGCGGTCGCGGTTGGCGAGCAGCTCGGTGTTCTTCTCGATCGCAATCTCCTCGACTGGATAGACCGGCGTGCCGAGTGCGCGCGTGCGCACCTGCATCGAGCAGGCGCGCTCGAGGTGGTACATGCGCTCGAAGGCGGAGGCGACCGAGCGGCCGACCGTCAGCGTGCCGTGATTGCGCAGCAGCATGTGATTGTGGTCGCCGAGATCCTTCTGCAGCCGCGGCCGTTCGTCGTGGTCGAGCGCGATGCCTTCATAATCGTGATAGGCGAGGTCGTGGGTGACGAGCTGGGCGGTCTGGTTCAGCGGCAACAGGCCTTCGGCGCTGCTCGACACCGCGGTGCCGTCGAGCGTGTGGAGATGCAGCACGCAGATCGCATCCTCGCGCACCTCGTGGATCGCCGAATGGATGGTGAAGCCCGCGGGGTTGATGCTGTATTCGCTCTCGGAGAGCTGGTTGCCGTGCAGGTCAACCTTGACCAGGCTCGAGGCGGTGATCTCGTCGAACATCAGTCCGTAGGGGTTGATGAGGAAATGATGCTCGGGGCCGGGCACGCGCGCGGAGATGTGGGTGTCGACCAGATCGTCCCAGCCGTACAGCGCGACCAGGCGATAGCAGGCGGCGAGATTGACCCGTTGCTGCCACTCCGCCTCCGTCATGTTGGAGGGCACCTCCCTCAGGCGGGCTTCTGCTGGCGACATGGCTGATCTCTCCGAACATCGTTGTTGCGGAGAGGGAGCGTAGTCGTGGGCGAGACCGGCAGCAAGGCGCTCAAAGCGCGGCAGTCAAGCGCAGCCCGCATAGACCAACGGGCCGCGGATGCGGAGAAGAATCCTACGGTGCCGGGATCGACAGCAGGCTGGAAATGCTGCGGCCGCGGATGTCGTAGACGCGGGCGAACACCACGTCGTCGCGCTTGATCTCGACCATCACGGGCGCGGTGAGGCCCTTGCAGTAGAATTCGCCGAGCGTCATGGCGAAATCGGCCGCATTGGAATCCCAGCCGATGGTGAAGTCAGGCCCGAGCGCGACCTGCGCCGGGCGCTGCGGACCGCACACCGCGACCTTCCATTTGCGATTGGTCGGCGGCACTTCCTGGCGCTCGATCAGCTGCTCGCGCAATCCGTCGGATGCCTGCTTCAAGGCGAGACCCCAATAGTCCAGCATGAAGCGGTCGTCGGCGCCGCGCACGGTGCCGGCAATGTGGTTGAAGTGCGTGTACTGATAGGGATGCAGCCGGATCATCTCGGCGAGCGACAGCGCAAGGCCAAAGCAGAACGTGGCGAGCACGACCGGCTGCCAGGTGCGGTGATTGGCGCGCAGGCGCTCCATGGCCCAGGCGAAGGCGACGCCGCCGAGCACGGCCATCGGCGGAATCACGAACACGAAATGGCGGATGCCGTTGTAGAGCGCCGGCCGTTTCACCATCGCGATCGCAAGCGGCAGGGTCGCGGCCAGCGTCAGCATCAGAAGGATGGTCTTGCGCCGCGCCGGAACCCCGCGTCGCGGCAGCATGGCGAACGTGCTGAACACGGCGCCCCCCATCAGCACCAGCATCACCTCAGGCAGCTGCAGCGCGAACAGCGTCGGCAGATAGGACCACGGCATGTCGGGCACCGACACGATCGCGCCGTCGAACATCTCCTTCCACGGCTTCTCGAAGAAATGCGAGAAGTAGGTCAGCGCCTCGAACGGGTTGCCGGGCTCCATGATCGACCACGGCCAGATCAGGCCCATCACGAGATAGCCGAACGCGAGCCCGGGCAGCAGCACATAGACGACATGGACGAAGCGGCGGACGGACTCGCGCAAACCTTCCGTGCGCAGTTCCTCCAGCAACAGCGGGATGAAGCCGAGCACGGCGTAGACCAGCGCGAGCCCGCCGAGAACGCGGCAGCCGAGCGAAAGGCCGGCACCCAGGCCGACGATCAGGACCGTGCGCGGCGACGGCTGCGGATATTCCTCGGCGAGGCGGATGAGGCCGAGCATCAGGATGATCATGGCCACCGCGAAGGGCGCATCCTTCGGGTTCATGAACATATGGCCGTAGAAGATCGGGCAGAGCGCGAGCAGGAGCAGCGCCGCGAGTCCTGCGAGCGGTCCGCCGATGCGGCGGCCGAGCCGCCAGGTCACGGCGAGCCCGATCACGCCGACGATGGCGCCGACCAGACGGCGCGTCTCGAACAATTCGAGCGGGATGACTTTGTGGAGCAGGGCCGCGACCATGTCGAAGCCGCCGCCATACATGTAGAGATTGGCGAAGGAGAGCGCCGCGGTGTCCTTGAAGCCGGAACCGAACATGCGCAGCAACAGGTCGGCATATTCAGCGTGGGTGTAGTCGTCCCAGCCGAGGCCGTAGTCGCGGAAGGTCAAGCCTGCAACGACCGCGACGGCAGCGAGCACCAGCATGGCGAGATCGTCGCAAGTCCGTTCGACCGAGCGCCGTTGAGGCGTGTCGATCGCCGAAGTCGTGATGGATGTCATGGCTATCGGTGCCCCGGAATCCCCTTTAGGCCCTGCTGGTGCGTGCGGGCCTGCTCCCCGGACTCCCTATAGCGCAGTTCCATTACCAAGTAATTGGGCATTATGGCTAAATTCCTGATGCGACGCAGCAATTCCGGATTTCGAGCACAACCTAGCAGTAGCGAGCCGTAGCTGAAGGGAATGTGAATAAGTCCCTGATTTCCTTCCCTTTAGGAACGTTGCCCGCAATTGGCCGTTGGCGCGGAACAGCGTAAGACGGTATCGTGGCGTGACGGGTCGCGCGCGGATGTGCGGCCGGGGGTGAGTTCGATGACCTTGGCATTGTTGATCGCGGGGATTTTCGCCGTTCTGGCGGGTCTCCTTGCGATCCTGTTTGGCTTCTCCGTCAGGGAGTTCAGCCTCGGCAGCCCTCTCATAATCTCCGGCACGATCGCAGTCTGCTCCGGGATGTTACTGGCTGGCCTCTATGTCGTGGTCGCGGAACTGAAGGGGATCGCGCGCCGGCTGGCCGGCGCGCCGTCCGAGGTCCGGGTCAGGCCCGTGCTGCCGGGCCTCGCCGCATCAGGCATTGCTGGGTCCGAGCCGATGCCCGTCTCGGCGGCGAGGACCGAGGCGGCACCGCCTCCGCCACCCGCAGGCCCTCCACCATGGCAGAGCGAAGCCGCCGCGCGCGAGCGTCCGCGTGCCGAGGCGCCGCCGGTGCTGGAAGCTCCAACGCCGCCCGCAGCCCCCGAAGCGCCGCGCCGGCGCAACCTGTTGTTCGCCTCGACCTCGCGCAAGGAGCGCGAGCGCGCGGAGGCGAAGGCCATCGAGGACGCGCCGCCGCAACTCCCCGCTGAGCCCGGTGAGGCCCTGGACAGTCCGCCCGCAAGCTTTGACGATGCCTGGCCGAAGCCGGACCGCATGCGTCCGCCGGAGCCGCCGGCTGCTTTGCGCCGCCCGCCGCCGCGCTCGCCATCGGCTTTTGCAGAGCCCGCGGCGCCGCCTGCACCCGAGCCGCCGCCGCCACCACCACCTTCGCCAGCTGTCGAACAGCCGCCCGTCACCGTGCTCAAGTCCGGCGTCGTCGACGGCATGGCCTATTCGCTCTATTCGGACGGGTCGATCGAAGCCCAGATGCCGGAGGGCATGATGCGCTTTGCCTCCATCGACGAGCTCCGCTCCCATCTCGACCAGCGCGGCTGAGGCGGCCCGCGCCCGAGTCCGGTTGCGAAGTGCCCAAGTAAAGCGCCGCCGTTCAGCAGTAATCAGCCCGTCATCGTCAGTCGTCGTGTTCAGCCGAACGTATTCTTGACAGGGTATACTCCGACGTCGTCAATCCCGTGAGAGACGAGGCGGAGAAGGGTCGGGCGCATGTCGGATGCGGGGGCGAAGAATTTCATCGAGCTGACGGCGAGCATCGTGTCGGCCTATCTCAGCAACAATGCGACGCCGGCGGCCGAGATCCCGAACCTGATCAGCCAGGTGCATGGCGCCCTGGTGCGGGTGTCGTCGGGCCGCACCGAGACCGCGCCGCTCGAACCGGCCAAGCCGGCGGTCTCGCTGAAGAAGTCGATCGCGCCCGATTATCTGGTGTGCCTGGAAGACGGCAAGCGCTTCAAGTCGCTGAAGCGCCATCTGCGCACGCAGTACAACATGACGCCGGAGCAATACCGCGAGAAATGGGGCCTGCCGGCCGACTATCCCATGGTGGCGCCGAACTACGCCGTGGCGCGCTCGCAGCTCGCAAAGCAGATGGGCCTCGGGCAGCAGCAGCGGAAGCGGAAATAGTCGGGCCTTGCGATCTTGTAGAGTGGACAAAGGCGCGAAGCGCCGCGCTCACGTCGCTTCGGCGAGCGCCTCTTTCGCATCGGTCTTGATGCGCTCGACCATCGAGCGCAGGCCGTTGGACCGCTGCGGTGTCAGATGGTCGCGAAAGCCGAACTCGTTGAACACGGCGATCGCGTCGGTATCGAGGATCTGCTGCGGCGTGCGGCCCGAATAGAGCGCGAGCACGATCGCGACCAGGCCGCGCACGATATGCGCGTCGCTGTCGCCGCGATATTTCAGGATCGGTGCGCCATTGCTGCGGTCGACCAGCTTCTGCAGCCAGACCTGGCTGACGCAGCCGTTCACCTTGTTCGCGGCGGAGTGTTCCGCCTCCGGCATCGGTTCCAGGGTACGGCCGAGCTCGATGACATACCGGTAGCGGTCGTCCCACTCGTCCAGAAGCTCGAAATTGTCCCTGATTTCGTCGATCGTCGTCATGCTGGCCCACGGTTCCGCTTCCCGCCAATATAGGGATGCGAAGCGGTGAAATCGATAGGGTTTGGGGCCTAATTCGCCGGCTGCGGGCCGCGCCATTCCAGCGCGAGGTCGTCCTGGCTCAGGGTGTCGCGCGGCGCTTCGCTCGAGATGGCGTCGCCTTCGCCGACCATCGCGATCGAGCCGGTGTGGTCGGGCGCCTTCTTGTCGCTCTTCTCGTTCCTCTCGTTCTTGTCGTTGGTGATCTGCTCCTTCTTGTCGTTGATGATCTGGTAGAGCTTCTTCGCGCCGTCCTGGGCGCGCTGGCCGATGATGGTCGCGGCCTGTCCGCCGACCTCGCAGGCCGCCGGCTGACGCTTGCAGAACTGGGTCATGTCGGAGACGGCCGCCGTCGCAGCCTGAACCGCATCGGCAGCGCCGATCTGCGGCAGCTTGTCCGATTCGGGTGTCTTGTCCCGTGGCAGGAGCACCAGCACCAGCCCGAGCCAGAATGTGATGCGGAGCAGAAAGCGCATCTTGTCGACCTGTATGTAGATCCCGTCCGCGGCGATGGTCCGCGCGCGTTTCGACCTAGCAACTCTCGATAAATCGCAACTGATTGCCTTGAGCTTAATTTGCCGGAAATTGACGCAAAATTCTTCGGGATCGACGATGTCGTAAATTTTCGATTGACGCCGAGACCCGTGATTCTGCTGGCGGACAAATCCACCAAATCGAAACCATGAGCGGGAAGGTGAAACCCTGTGTTCACCATCCTCGCCGAAGACGTCGCCAAATCGTCTAAAAAGCCCGGCGATGTCCCGGCGCCCGGCCGCACGCCGCGCCGCCTTAGCACTCGTTTAAGGTCGCTCTGACACGGTGGCTCAACGACAAGGAGGCGTTCCGGCGCGTCTTCTCAGGACGATTGAGCCGAAGCGCGAGACCCGTGACAGTTTTGAGTATCATCCGCGATTGTCTCGATGCGCTGCTGCATCCCTCCGCGCGTTACGATGCGCTGATGCGAGCGCGCCATCGTGCCTTCATGGCGCCGCGGCTGCTGGGCAGCCTGGCTGCCTTTGCCGCATTTCCGGTCTATCTCGCCATGCGTGGCGCGCCGAGCGCGCTCGAGGTCGCCGCCTTCGCCTGGCTGATCGCACCCATCCTGCTGTCCTGGTTCCTGTCGCGCACCGGCCGCTATGAAGGCGCGCATGTGTTGTCGTCGCTGGCGCTCGCCGGCCTGATCATGGCGGTCGCGGGCACCACGGGCGGCATCGAATCCTTCGCCGCGGTCTGGCTCGTCGTGGTTCCGCTCGAAGCCGCGCTGTCGGCCTCGCGCCGCGTCGCCGCCTTCGCGTCATTGCTCGCACTGTCCTGTGCGGGACTCCTGATCCTCGGCAGCCAGCTCGGCTGGCTGCCGTCGGCAGACATCAGTGCCGCAGAACGCGGCGTGCTGATGGCCTGCGGCGTCGCCTCGGCGACGCTCTATGCTGCGGCTCTCGCCTTCGGCGCCGAATCGCTCGCGCGCACCAGCGTCGCGCTGCTCTCGCGCGAGGAGGAGCGCTACCGTCTGCTGGCCCGCAACATGAGCGACGTGATCTCGCGGCATCAGCGCAACGGTGCGGTGCAGTTCATCTCGCCGGCGGCCGAGGCCATGCTCGGCACGTCAGTGGCGCAACTGCTCGGTCATGGCCTGTTCGACCGCGTCCATGTCGCCGATCGCCCGGCCTATCTCACGGCACTTTCCGATGCCGCGCGCGGCGATGTGCGCAGCGTCGAGATCCGGCTGCGGCGTGAACCCGATGGTTCGGAGCGCGGCCAGGTCGATTTTCTCTGGGTCGAGATGCGTTGCCGCCCCCTCGAGCGGGACATGGGCCAGAATCCTCACAGCGAGGCCACGCGCGAGGCCGAGGTCGTCGCCGTGATGCGCGACGTCACCGACCACAAGCTGTCCGAGCAGGCGCTGGATCAGGCGCGCAGCGCCGCGGAAGCGGCCGATGCCGCCAAGACGCGCTTCCTCGCCACCATGAGCCACGAGTTGCGGACGCCGCTGAACGCCATCATCGGCTTCTCCGAGATGATTGCGCAGGAGCAGACCCTGATGCTGGGTGCGGCCCAGCGCCGGGAATATGCCCAGCTCATCAACGATTCCGGCCAGCATCTCTTGTCGGTCGTCAACGGCATTCTGGACATGTCGAAGATGGAGTCGGGCAATTTCGAGATCGCGTCCGAGCCGTTCGCGCCTCGCGCCTCGCTCTTGCATTGCTGCAATCTGCTGGCGCTGAAGGCGCGGGAGAACGGCATCGACCTCATCACCGACGCGCCGCAGGACCTGCCGGTCATGACCGGCGATCCCAGGGCCTTCAAGCAGATCGTGCTCAATCTCGTCGCCAACGCCATCAAGTTCACCGAACGCGGCGGTCAAGTTTCCGTTTCCGCTGCGGTGACCGGCTCCCAGCTGATGCTGCGCATCGGCGACACCGGCGTCGGCATCGCGCCCGACGATCTCAAGCGCATCGGCGCGCCGTTCTTTCAGGCGGGCAGGACCTATCAGCGTCGTCACGAAGGCACCGGCCTCGGACTTTCGATCGTGAAGAGCCTCGTGGCGTTGCATCTCGGCGAATTGACGGTACAAAGCAGGCTGGGGGAGGGCACCGCCGTCACCGTCAAGCTGCCGCTCCTCTACACCCCGCCGCAAGCCAAGCCGGCCGAGAGCAAGATCGCGACGCTGGCGCCGGTGCTGCGCCAAGACCTTCACGGTCAAGAACTTCAAGGTCAGGAGCTTCAAGACCGCGCTCACGACCAGACTCAGGACCAACCCGCTCTGGTGAAGAAAAGTGCCTAAGAAGTCTGCCAAGGACGAAACTGCTCGGCGCCGCCGTGGCGCCAAGGCTGCGGTTGTCGACGTCGAGACCGAGCGCAACCTCGTGATGCGCGTGCTGTTGCACAGCCCCAAGGACACGCTGGCAGGTCTCGTCGCCGTCGCTGCGATCAGCGCGATCGTTGCCAATGCGCTGTTCCTGCAGACCGGCCGGCATCCGGCGCCGATGTTCGGCACCGTGATCAATCTGCCCGCGCCGTCATCCGTGCCGCTGTCCAATCCCCTGCCGCGTCCGCGCCCCGTCGGCGCCGATCCCTCGCCGCTGGAGCCGCGCGCGACGGAGTTCCGCGCCGAGCCAAAGCCTGCCGAGCGGACTGCCGAGAAGCCGGTGGAAAAACCTGTCGAGGCGACCGCATCGACGCGCGCAAACGATCCGATGGCTAATCTGGTCCGGCAGACGACCTCGACGCCGCCCTCCGCGATGCGTCCGCCGGCGCCGATTCCCTCGCCGCAGAGCCCGGCCGCACGGCGTATCGCCGGCGTGCAGCGCGCGCTGTCCGAATATGGCTACGGCAATCTGAAGATCACGGGCGCGATGAACGGCGAGACCCAGTCCGCGATCCAGAAGTTCGAGCGCGAGCACAAGATGCAGGTCACCGGCCAGCTGTCCGATCGGCTGCTGCGCGAGCTCGGCGCCGCGATCGGCCATTCCGTCGAATAACGCGCATCCCGCTGTCATTGAGGCGGATCAATTCCGGGCATCCCGCACCGGCAGACCATGCGCGTCCCGGAGGCGCGATTTGCTTGGGATCAATGACGCCGACAGCTGCGGGGAACATGATTGCGCATCTTCAAGGAAGAAGAGAGGGTGTCATGTTCAAGGTCTCCGTTCTGGTCTGGATCATGCTCGGCACGACGCTGGCGGGCGTCAGCCTGATCGTGGTGCTGATGGTGCCGGGTTTCGCCGCCAACGCCATCAGGAACATCCCTTACGCGGTCGCAACGGGCTTTGCACTTGCAATGCCGCTGTCATACCTCGTCGCGCGCCAGATCAGCGGCGGGCAAGGCGTCGGCAAGGCGTGACAATCGGACACTGACACTGGCGGCGGGCGCCACGCTGGCCTATCGTTCGACTCATGCGTTTGAAATCCAACATATGGGTTGCCGCCTACCTGCGCCGGTGCCAGACCGAGGGCGTGTTCGGCGCGGTCCGCCGTCGCGGCGCCGAGGAGGCCGGGGCGGTGTTCGTGAAGGTGTCGCTACTCGACGGCCATGCGATGCTCTACGTGCCGGCGCCGCAGACCTCTTACGACGACGGCCGCCCCGTCGATCGCTTCTTCGTGCCGGTCGCGCCGCAACCCTTGCCGGAGCACACCGTCGAGGAACGGCTGACCCGAGAAATCCGCTTCGACCCGGATGCCTGGATCGTCGAGACTGAAGACCGCGCGGGCCGGCATTTCCTGGAACTGGCGAAGGCCTGATCAAAGCATGATCCGGAAAAGTGCGAAGCGGTTTTCCGTAACGATCATGCGCAAACAACAACCTAAAGCGCGATGACGATTCACCTGGATTTCATCGCGCTTTAGACCACGCATGACGAGTTCGTGGCGCGAGCGACCGTATCGGATGCGTTACCGTTCCGACGATCCGCCAGTGCTCGTCCGCACCGCCGCGCTGGAGCCCGGCTGCACGCCCGGCCGCGTCTGGCTCGCGCCGGCGCGGGCGCGCTGGCGTTCACCGTCATGCAGTGACGACTGGTATTTTGCGCGCGTCACGGCGAGCGTCGAGCCGCGCCAGGCTGCCAGCATCACCAGCGCCGAGCGGTCGCTGAGGCGGTCGTAGAGCCGCGACAGCCGGTACACCTCGTTCACGGAGGTGCCGATCGCCGGCTTGAAGAACAGCAGGATGCGCTGGAAGTTCGGGCTCGGCATATCGAGCGCGCGCGCGGCGACAGCGAGCGCTTCACCGCCGGCGTCGTCGACGATCTGGGCTGCGACGCGCGAGGGCAGGATCAGGCTGTCGCCGAGCTCCAGGGTGAAGTTCTCGACGTCGCCCGCGATCGCCGCCATCTCCAAAATCTGGATCGCGCGCTTGGCACGGACGGTCGGGATTCTCGGCGCGGCCTTCAGCGGGGTCTGCGCCAGATTGTGCAGGATCAGCGTGCGCTCGGAGGCGCCGGCGCCGAAGAACATGTCGTGGATCTCGGCGGCGTCCTTCGGCTGCATCGCCATGTTGGTGGCGGCCATGCGCAGCTCGGTATCCGAGGGTGTGCGGACCGGCGCGGGGGTGGGAACGGGCGCGGGAGTCTCGCGCGCCAGGGGAACCCTGCGACCTTCCTGGGCTGCGACCAGCCCGAGCTTCTGCAGCACCGGGACGGGCGTCTGCGGATAGATCGCGAGCTTGGCCTTGATGGCCGCGCGCGTCGCATCGTCGACCTGGTCGATCAGCCGTGTCGCCAGCTCGGTGAACTGACGCTGCTCGTCGTCGCTGTGGATGCGGGTCTGGACATAGAGGTCGGTCAGCACGCGCAGCAGCGTCGGGCGAACATCGACGCCTTCGCGACGGGAGAGGGACATCAGCCCGTCGAATCCGGGAAACAGCGACTTGGTCATGGAGAGATACGCGACCTGCAAAACATCCTCGCCGCCAGCCTATCGCAGGCTCCTTTAAAGCCTCGTTAAGAAAAACGAGCCGTGAAGCCGAACGCTCGATTTGAAGCGGTCTCGTGCCGCAACGGGACGTCGCGGCCGGTCCGTGCGGATACGGTCCGAACGCGGCGTTTACATCCCGTTAACCATGAGCTGATCTTAATGACTGCCATGTTGCAGGGGCGCGTTCGGTCGCGCGGCAATTGAAGAGAGCTGACATGGGGACCATCATTGAATTTCCGGCCGGTCGCCGGGTGGGCTCGTCGGGGGATGTCGCTCCGCGCGCGGACATGGGAACGGTCCTGATCCTTCCCGTCATCCGTATCGAGCGCGAGGCAGATGAAACCAGCGGCGACCGCGGCCCTGAGCAGGGCACAGCGCCGGGGCGTCGTCGCCGCCGTCGCTGACATCCGGCTTCATGCCATGCCGGACACCATCCGCCAGCTCCGGCCCGTCCTGTCGGCCGTTCTGCTCGCGTTGCTTGCTGCGACCTTGGGTGCGTGCAGCGGCGGCGATTTCGGCCGCACCCGCGCCGACATGCGCAGCGACGACATGCATCGCTGGCTGGGCGCGGAGGTCACCTCCAGCGTCGGCCTGAAGCCTTCGCAATTTCAGCTCACCGACGAGGAGCGCCAGCTGCGCGACCTCGCCTATCCCATGATCGAGCCGCCGCTGTCGCGCCCCGCATGGAAGAGCGTGTTTGGCGACTACAAGGCGATGCCTTCGCCCTGGCGCCAGAAGGTCGTGTTCGACCGCACCATGTACGGGCGCACGCTGATCGACGAGCCGCACCGCTCGCATTCCTCGCGCTATGCGCAGCTGATCGAGGACGTACGCAACGACATCCCCCGCTTCGAGCCGTTCTTCGCTAGCGCGATCCGCGTCATCGACCTCGACAGGAAGCGCGACGCCAGCATGGCGCGCGTCTCCGCGCTCTCGCCGAGGGAGAAGGAGGACGCGGTCGCGCGCATGCAGGAGAACTCGCTGATCGTGCAGTGGGTGCAGCAGTGCCTCGAGCAGCGCATCTCGTCCTATCGCTGGGCGCTGGAGCGCCTGGTGATCCAGGCGCCCGACGGCATGGCCGCCGACGCCGACCGCCTGATCGGCGAGCTCGCGGCCCAGACCGCCAACCCGCCGGTCGCAGGCCAGCCGCCCTACGGCCGCGCGGTCATCTCCAAGGGTTGAGCGCTTTACGAGCGCTCGGTTCGATCCGGCCCGCCAGCCGCCGCGCGGGATGACCGCCTCCAATGTGCAAAAGTGAACATAACGGCTGTCCTCGCCTGCGGTAGTGCAGAGCCTAGGGGATCGATCGGCCGCCGGGATTTCGTTCGATGACCGGCTTGCCTGCCGGGCGGCGCTGTGCGTCATTGATCGCCCGGGAGGAGAGCATGGCCGCCAGAGCAATCAGCCATATCGCGCGGGTGCTGGTAGTCGGGGCCTGTCTGAGCGTGGCAGCGCAGTCCGCCGCTCAAGAGGACAAAAAGACGGACGACGACAAGCCTGCCGATCCTGATACGGGAGAGAGCACGGTCGAGGAAAAGACGCTCGGGTTGTTGCCGAACCCCTGGCAGCAGATCGGGGTGAAGTTTGCGGCGACCTATATCGGCGAGGTGCTCGGCAATCCCACCGGCGGGCTGAAGACGGGCGCGGTCTATGAAGGCCGGCTCAACCTTGCCGTCGATCTTGACCTCGAAAAGCTGGTTGGTCTCGACAAGCTGACCTTCCACGCCAACATGTTTCAGATCCACGGCGAGGGGCTGTCGCGCTCGAACCTGCAGAACTTCTTCGTCGTCAGCGGCATCGAGGCGTTGCCCTCGACGCGGCTTTACGAAGCCTATTTCGAGAAGCAGTGGGGCGACAAGAAAGTGTCCCTCAAGCTTGGGCAGCTCGCGGCCGACAGCGAATTCTTCAATACCAAATACACCGATGTGTTCACCAACGCCTCGATGGGCTGGCCGGCGATCACCTCGCTGGCGCTGCCGAGCGGTGGGCCATCGCCGCCTCTGGCCGCGGTCGGCGCGCGCTTGCTCATCAACGTCACCGACCAGTTGTCCGCTCTCGGCGCGATTTACGATGGCGATCAGGCCGGTCCCGGTCCCGGCGATCCGCAGGAGCGCAACCGGTACGGCGTGAATTTCCGCGTCAACGATCCGCCACTGCTGCTGGGCCAGATCCAATATGCCTGGAACAACAAGAAGGGCGATCCCAACCTGACCGGCCAGTTCAAGGTCGGCGGCTGGCGACATTTCGGATCGTTCGGCGATCTGCGCTTTGCCTCCAACGGCGTTTCGCTCGCGGCGCCTGCGAGCAGCGGCGAGCCGCTGCTGCTCTCGGGCGACATCGGAGCCTGGGCGGTTTTCGAGCAGCAGATCTACCGGGTGCCGAACAGCGACGACCGCGGCATCGGCATCTTCGCGCGGGTGTCCGGCGCGCCGGCCGATCGCAATCTGGTGGATCTGTATGCAGATGGCGGCGTCGAGTTCATCGGGCTCAGCGATGCCCGGCCGGACGACAAGTTCGGCATCGCCGCCGGCTATGCGCATGTCTCGAAACGTGCGCAGGTGCTGGACACCGATTACAGGACCTATGTCGATCCCCGCTGGCCGCTGCGGAGCTTCGAGGGGCTGTTCACCGCGGTCTATCAATATCAGGTCAGGGATGGTTGGACCGTTCAGCCGAACTTTCAATACATCGTCCATCCCGGCGGCGGTGCGACCGCTCCAGCCGGACCACGGCCGGGGAGACCCTTGCGGGACGCTTCCGTGTTTGGATTGCGAACGACGCTGAAGTTTTAGCGACTGCGCCCGCTTCGGTCACGGATGCTTGACCGGGATCAAGGACTGCTTTCGCTTCCGGGATATGGTATTGAGGCCTTGTTCCGGCCCGAAGGGTAAGTTTTATCGATGCGGTTCGTCCGTACCATCGTGGCATTTGCCATCGCCATATCCTTGGCGATGCTGCCGGTTGGCGCGTCCGCATCTACTCCTGCCATGTCCTCGGACGACATGCAGGCGGCGATGCAGATGAGCCCCACCGAGATGTCGATGGACGATTGCTGTCCCGACATGAAGGGGACCGGTTCCGATACTGCCAGCTACAAATGCGGGATGGGCTTCTGTTGCGTCGGCGGGCTTGTTGCGCTCGATGATGTCAGGCCTGTCGCCTTTCGGCATTTCGCCGTCATGGCAAGCCCGCTTCCCATTCCCGCCGATCAGGTCGTCTCCGTCCGCTGCGGCAGTCCTCCCTTCCGACCTCCTCGAGTCTGACTTCGCCAAGCCTTTGGACGCGTGCAGCACGCCTGTGCGCGACGACGACTGACGTGCGCGCATCATGCGCCACGGCGAGAGATCAGATCATGAGGACAGAACAATGCTTTCCAAATTCAGCACCGCGGCGCTCGCCGCCACCCTTTCGCTTGCCGCTTCCGCTGCGATGGCGGGCGCCGGCGACTACGCCTTCGAGCCCGTCAATGCCCAGATGAAGAAGGGCGACGACGTCACGCTTTCGGTTCGCCTGACCAACAAGCAGACCGGCAAGCCGGTGGCGAACGCCGTCATCTTCAAGACCCGCGTCGACATGGCCCCGGATGGCATGGCCGAGATGGAATCGGCGGTGGCGCCGCTGCCGTCGAAGGAGCCGGGCGTCTACGCCTTAAAGACGGCCCTGCCGATGGCCGGCCGCTACCAGGTCACGCTGTCGGCAAAGGTGCAGGGCGAATCTGAGACCGTCACCGGCAAGGTGATCGTCACGGCGACCAAGTGAGCGTGCGGACGCCGCAAGCGGCGTCCGAGCTTCTCTCCGTCCCATTCACATGGACGCGCGCACGCCGCGCGAAGACACACCATGAAGACGCTGCGTCTCCTGACTATTCTCGCTCTCGGCGGTGGCCTCGCCCTGGGCGGTGCGTACTGGGCCTCGAATGGCGGACGCTGGTCCGCTCATGCCGAGGTGACCCCGGCTGCGGCCCAGGCCGACCGAACTCCGCTCTATTACCGCGATCCCAGCGGCGCGCCGCTCTGGTCCGCCGGCCCGAAGAAGGACGATCGCGGCCGTGACTATCTGCCGGTCTATGAGGACGGTCAGGTCGACGCGGCATCACCGAAGCCGGTGCAGGCAGCGTCATCGCGAAAGATCCTCTATTACCGCAACCCCATGGGCCTGCCCGACACCTCGCCGGTGCCGAAGAAGGATCCGATGGGGATGAACTACGTTCCCGTCTATGAAGGCGATGAGGTCGACGACGGCACGGTCAAGCTCTCGCCGGGCAAGATCCAGCGCACCGGCGTGAGATCCGAGCCCGTGGAGCGGCGCGCGATCCGCGTCACGGTCAAGGCGCCCGGCACGATCCAGCTCGACGAGCGCCGCGTCTCGGTAATCGCGATGCGGGCGGAAAGCTTCGTGCGAGAGATCGCCGACGTCACCACCGGTACGCGCGTCAAGGCGGGCCAGCCCCTGATGGAGATCTACAGTTCGGCGGTCGCCTCCGCAGCGGCGGAATATCTCGCGACCATCACCTCGAAGACAGTGGGCGGCGTCGAGATGTACGGCCGCGGCTCGCGGCAGCGGCTGGGCAATCTTGACGTCCCCGAGCCTGTCATCGCTGAGATGGAGCGGACGCGTGTTGCGCCCGTCACTATCCATTGGTCGGCGCCGCGCGACGGCATCGTGCTCGAGCGCAACGCGATCGAAGGCATGCGCGCCAATCCCGGCGACGTGCTGTTCAGGATCGCGGATATCTCGCTGGTCTGGGCGCTTGTCGACGTCGCCGAGCGCGATCTCGGCAACATCGCGGTGGGCCAGCCGGTGACGGTGCGCGCGCGCAGCTTTCCCGGCCGTGTCTTCAGCGGCAAGATCGCCGTCGTCTATCCGCAGGTGAACCGCGACACGCGGACGGTGCGGGTCCGGATCGAGCTCGCCAATCCCGACGCGGCGCTGCTGCCGGACATGTATGTCGATGCCGACATCGACACCGCCGACGCCGCGCCCGTCCTGGCGATCCAGGACAGCTCCGTGCTCGACACCGGCACGCGCCAGGCCGTCCTCGTCGACAGGGGGCAGGGGCGCTTCGAGCCGCGTGAGGTGAAGCTCGGCCGGCGCGGCGGCGGCTATATCGAGGTGCGCGACGGACTTACGGACGGCGAGGCGGTGGTCACGTCGGCCAATTTCCTGATCGACGCGGAAAGCAACCTGAAGGCTGCGCTCAAGGGCTTTGCGGAAGGAGCGCCGCAAGCTCCCGAACTTGGCCATGCGGGGGGAGAGCACAAATGATCGCCCGCATCATAGCCTGGTCGGCGCGCAACCTGCTGCTGGTGCTGTTCGGCACCGCGTTTGCAGCCGCCGCCGGCCTTTATGCGCTGATCCATCTGCCGCTGGATGCGATCCCGGACCTCTCGGACACGCAGGTCATCGTCTACACCGAATATCCCGGCCAGGCGCCGCAGGTGATCGAGGACCAGGTCACCTATCCCCTGACCACGGCGATGCTGACCGTGCCGAAATCGAAGGTCGTGCGCGGCTTCTCGTTCTTCGGCGTGTCGTTCGTCTACGTGATCTTCGAGGACGGCACCGACATCTACTGGGCGCGCTCGCGCGTCCTGGAGTTCTTGAACGGCGCTGCGTCGCGGCTTCCCGCCGGCGTCAGCCCGACCATTGGGCCCGACGCGACCGGCGTCGGCTGGGTCTATCAGTACGCGGTGATGTCGAAAGAGCTGAACCTCGCCGATGTCAGGACCATCCAGGACTGGAATCTGAAATTCGCGCTGGCCAAGGCCGAGGGCGTTGCCGAGGTCGCCGGCATCGGCGGCTTCGTCAAGCAGTACAATGTGGTGCTCGATCCGCAGCGGATGCGGGACCGCGGCATCAGCATGCAGAAGATCCGGGAAGCGATCCGCGCCAGCAACGCCGATGTCGGCGGGCGCACCGTCGAGCTCGCCGAGTTCGAATACGTCATCCGTGGCAAGGGCTACCTCAAGAGCATCAACGATCTCGGCAACATCGTCCTGAAGACGAGCAATGGCACGCCGGTGCTGCTCCGCGACGTCGCCAATGTCGAGCTCGGACCGGACGAGCGCCGGGGCATCGCCGAGCTGAATGGCGAGGGCGAGGTCGCAAGCGGCATCGTGCTGCAGCGCTTCGGCGTCAACGCGCTCGACGTCATCGAGAACGTCAAGAAGCGCTTCAAGGAGATCGCGAGCAGCCTGCCGACATCGCTCGAGATCGTCCCGGTCTACGACCGCTCCAGCCTGATCTACGCGGCCATCGACACGCTCAAGCATACGCTGTTCGAGGAGAGCATCGTCGTCGCGCTGGTCTGCATCGTGTTCCTGCTGCACGTCCGCAGCGCGCTGGTCGCGATCCTGATGCTGCCGGTCGGCGTGCTGATGGCGTTCGGCGCCATGAAGCTGCTCGGCCTCGGCTCGAACATCATGAGCCTCGGGGGCATCGCGATCGCGATCGGCGCCATGGTGGACGCCGCCATCGTCATGATCGAGAACGCCCACAAGCATCTCGAGCGCGCCGAGCCCGGCCAATCGCGCGTGCAGGTTTTGATCGATGCCGCCGCGGAGGTCGGGCCGGCACTGTTCTTCAGCCTGCTGATCATCACTGTGTCGTTCATGCCGATCTTCACGCTGGAGTCGCAGGAAGGGCGGCTGTTCAGCCCGCTCGCCTTCACCAAGACGTTCGCGATGGCCGCAGCCGCGCTGCTGTCCGTCACGCTGGTGCCGGCGCTGATGGTGATCTTCGTCCGCGGCCGGATCGTGCCGGAGAGCAGGAACGTCATCAATCGTTTCTTGATCTGGATCTACCGGCCGGTGATCAAGCGCGTGCTCCGCGCCAAAACGCTTGTGATCCTGGCATCGGTCGCCATTCTCGCCGTCACGACATGGCCGGCGCTCCAGCTCGGCACCGAGTTCATGCCGACGCTGAACGAGGGGACGCTGCTGTACATGCCGACGACGCTGCCCGGCATCTCGGTCACCAAGGCGGCCGAGCTGATGCAGACCCAGGATCGCATCATCAAGTCGTTCCCGGAGGTTGAGTCCGTCTACGGCAAGGCTGGGCGGGCGGCGACCGCGACCGATCCGGCGCCGACCGAGATGTTCGAGACGGTGGTCAACCTGAAGCCGAAGGAGCTTTGGCGCCCCGGCGTCACCGTCGACAGTCTGATCGCGGAGATGGACAAGGCGCTGCAGTTTCCCGGCGTCTCCAACGCCTGGACCATGCCGATCAAGGCGCGCATCGACATGCTCTCCACCGGCATCCGCACGCCTGTCGGCGTCAAGGTCATGGGCACCGATCTCGTCGAGATCGACCGGCTGGCGAAGCAGGGCGAACGCGTGATCAAGACCGTTCCGGGCACGTCCTCTGCCTACGCCGAGCGCGGCATCGGCGGCTACTATCTCGAGATCGTGCCGGACCGCGAGGCGCTCGCCCGCTACGGCATCCTGATCCAGGACGTTCAGGACACCATCGCGGCCGCGCTCGGCGGCCAGACGGTGACGACGACGGTGGAGGGACGACAGCGGTTCACGGTGAACATGCGCTATCCGCGTGACCTGCGCGACAATCCCAAGGCGATCGCCAGCGACATCCTGGTGCCGATGCCGGCGGGCGGCGCCGTGCCGCTCGGCGAGGTGGCGAAGGTCGAGCCGGCGCGTGGGCCGACGTCGATCCGGACCGAGAATGGACAGCTGGCGACCTACATTTATGTCGACATCCGCGATCGCGACATCGGCAGCTACGTCGCCGATGCGCAGCGCGCGGTGACGGAGAGCATTCAGTTTCCCGCCGGCACCTACGTGGTCTGGAGCGGCCAGTACGAATATCTGCAGCGCGCCGCCGCGCGCCTCAAGATCGTCGTGCCCGTGACGCTCACGATCATCTTCCTGCTGCTGTACCTCAACTTCAAGGCGCTGACGGAGACGCTGATCGTGATGCTGTCGCTGCCCTTCGCGCTGGTCGGCGGCATCTGGATGATGTGGTGGTTCGGTTTCAACCTGTCCGTCGCGGTCGCAGTCGGCTTCATTGCGCTGGCGGGCGTCGCCGCCGAGACCGGCGTCGTGATGCTGATCTACCTCGATCACGCGCTGGTCGAGATGAAGGTGAGGCGCGGCGCCGCGGGCGGGGTCTTCACCCGGCGCGATCTCCACGAGGCCATCATGGTGGGCGCGGTCGAGCGGGTCCGGCCCAAGATGATGACCGTGGTCGCCATCATGGCGGGCCTGCTGCCGATCATGTGGAGCACCGGGACGGGATCGGAGATCATGCAGCGCATCGCGGTGCCCATGATCGGCGGAATGATCTCGTCGACGCTGCTGACGCTGGTCGTTATCCCGGCGATCTTCGGCCTGGTGAAAGGGCGGGGACTGCCCGATGGCGAGCAGCCGGCGCTTGCCGACGATCACGCCGCCGAGATGGCGCACGGCGTGCGCGCTTCGCAGGCAGCCGAATAGGATCGGTTGGTCGCGGAGAGGCGCTGCGCACGGCTGCGATGCGTGGCCTCGCTGCTACTCCGCGGCGTGGTCGTGAACGATCGGCGGAAACGGGTGGCGACGTGGGATGCCCCGGACTGGAGCAGCGAACCGCGCATACAGCGCCGGCAGCACGACCAGCGTCAGCAAGGTTGCCGTGAGCAGGCCGCCGATCACCACGGTCGCGAGCGGCTTCTGCACTTCCGCACCCGTGCCGGTCGCAAGCGCCATCGGCACGAAGCCGAGCGAGGCGACGAGCGCGGTCATGGCGACGGGACGGAAGCGTGTCAGCGCGCCGTCGCCGATGGCGCGCTGGGGTTCGACGCCGTCGGCGATCAGCTTGCGGATTTGCGTCAGCATGACGAGTCCGTTCAGGACGGCGACGCCCGAGAGCGCGATGAAGCCGACGGCGGCGGAAATCGAGAAGGGCATGCCGCGGAGCCACAGGGCTGCGATCCCGCCCGTGAGTGCGAGCGGCACGGCGCTGAAAACCAGCAGGGCATCGCGTGGCGAGCCCAACGCGCCGAACAACAACAGATAGATCAGGACGAAGACACCGGGGACCACGAACATCAGCCGCTGCCGCGCCACCGCGAAGTTCTCGAACTGGCCACCCCAGGCGAGATAGCTGCCGGATGGCAGCTTGACCTCATTGCCGACCTTGGCTTGCGCCTCATCGACCAGTGATCCGATGTCCCGGCCGCGCACTTCGGCGGTGGCGACGACGCGCCGCTTGCCGTTCTCGCGACTGATCTGGTTGTAGCCGGTGGTCTGCTCGAACGAGGCGATGGTGCGCAGCGGGATCGAGGCGGCCGGAGTCTCGGGGTTCGCGCGGGGGAGGGGAACGGGAAGCTCCTCCAGGGTCGGGATGTCGTTCCGCAGCGCGTCGGCCAGGCGCACCACGATCTTGAAGCGGCGGTCCCCCTCGAAGACGAGACCGGCGTCCGTCCCGCCGATCGCAGTCTGCACGAGGTCCTCGACGGCCGCGAGGCTGAGCCCGCGCCGCGCGATCTCGGCCTTGTCGATCTTGATCTCAAGGAAGGGCAGACCGGAGGTCTCCTCCACCTTCACGCTCTCGGCGCCGTCGATCCTGCGGATCACGCCCGCGATCTGGTCCGCGGTCCGCTGCATTTGCGCGAAGTCGTCGCCGAATACCTTGATCGCCAGATCCTCACGGACGCCGGCAATCAGCTCGTTGAAGCGCATCTCGATCGGTTGGGAGAACCCCACCTTGTTGCCCGGCAGTTTCGCCGCCTCAGCCTCGATCGTCTTGATGAGATCGTCCTTGGTCATGGCGGGGTCGGGCCATTCGTCCTGCGCCTTGACGATGATGTACGTATCGGAAGCGTTGGGCGGCATCGGATCGGCCGCCAGATCGGGCGTGCCGGTGCGCGAGAACACGAAGGCGACTTCGGGAAGCTTGCTGATCTGCCGTTCGATCAGGAGCTGCATGGCCTGTGACTGCGCGAGCGCGGTGCTGGGCACGCGCTTCACCTCCATGACGATGTTCTTCTCGTCCAGGGTCGGCGTGAATTCCTGTCCGAGGCGCATGAACAGCAGTGCGGCGCCACCGAACAGCAGCCCTGCAGCAAGAACGACGGGCAAGGGTCTTGCGATCGCACCGGACAGCAGCGGAGCGTACCAGCGCTTGAGCGTCCTTACGATGATATTCTCGCGCTCCTTGACCGCGCCGCTGATCGAAATCGCGACCGCCGCGGGCACGAAAGTCAGCGAGACGATGAAGGCGACCCCGAGCGCAATCATCACGGTCAGGGCCATGGGCTCGAAGGTCTTGCCTTCGACGCCGGTGAAGGCGAGTAGCGGCGTGTAAACCAGGATGATGATGATCTGGCCATAGACCGAAGGCCGGATCATTTCCGACGTCGAGACCTTCACGGTGTCGAGGCGTTCGTCCAGTGACAATGTCCGGCCGAGCTCTCTCTGCCGCTCGGCGAGATGCCGCAGGCTGTTCTCGGCGATGATGACGGCGCCGTCGACGATCAGGCCGAAGTCGAGTGCACCGAGGCTCATCAGATTGGCGCTGATGCGTCCCTGCAGCATTCCCGTCGCAGTGATGAGCATGGTGATGGGAATGACGCAGGCCGTGACAAGAGCGGCTCGGAAGTTGCCGAGCATCAGGAAGAGCACGGCGATGACGAGCAATGCGCCCTCGGCCAGGTTCTTGGTCACGGTGGTGATCGTGGCGTCGACCAGCTGGGTCCTGTTCAGGACGGTGTGGGCGTAGATGCCCGGCGGCAGCGTCTTGCTGACCTCCTTGATCTTGGCATCGGCCGCCGCGGCCACGGTGCGGCTGTTGCCACCGATCAGCATCAAGGCGGTCCCGAGCACCACTTCGCGGCCATTGACGCTGGCGCTGCCGGTCCGCAGCTCCTTTCCGATCGAGACGTCGGCGATGTCCCTGATACGAACCGGAACGGCGCCACGCGTCGTCACGACGATCTGCTCGATGTCTTGCAGGTTCTCGACGCGGCCGGCGGCCCGCACCACGAAACCTTCGCCGTTCTGCTCGATGTAATTTGCGCCGCGGCTGACATTGTTGGCCTCGATGGCGTCGACGACCTGCTTGAAAGTCAGCCCGTAGCCGACCAGCCTTGCGGGGTCCGGCTGCACCTGGAACTGCTTGACGAAGCCGCCGATGGCGTCGGCGCCGGCGACGCCGGGAACGGTCCTCATCTGCGGCCGGACGATCCAGTCCTGCACGGTGCGCAAGTAGACCGTGCGCTGGAAATCGTCGGTCAGCCGCTCGCCTTCCGGCGTCAGATAGCTGCCGTCGGTCTGCCAACCTGGTCGACCGTCGCGGACCGGTGCCGACGCTCCCGGCTTCTCGTATTCGACGGCCCACCAGTAGATTTCGCCGAGCCCGGTCGAGATCGGCCCCATTCGCACGTCGACGCCGGGAGGCAGACCCGCCTTCGCTTCGTTGAGGCGTTCCGCAACCAGCTGCCGCGCGAAGTAGATGTTGGTGCGATCGGCGAATACCGCGGTGATCTGCGCAAAGCCGTTGCGCGAGAAAGACCGCGTCGCCTCCAGGCCCGGCATGCCGGCCAGTGCCGTCTCGAGCGCGACGGTGACCTGCTTCTCGATCTCGACCGGGGTGAGCGCAGGCGCGGTCGCGTTGATCTGAACTTGGACGTTGGTGACGTCGGGTACCGCGTCGATCGGAAGCCTGGTCAGCGACCAGAAGCCGGACGCGGCCGCGACGAGCGTCGCCAGCAGGACCAGCCAACGCCGCCGGACGGAGAATTCGACGATCCGTTCGATCATCGCTCAGTCCTCGTCGCCGGGTTTCGACAGCTCGGCCTTGAGCGAGAAGGTGTTCGAGGCGGCGACCGTCTCGCCGGCGGAAAGTCCCGAGACGATCTCGACCACCGTGCCGTCGCGTCGTCCGACGGCGACGTTGCGCTTTTCGAACCCTTCCTTGATCCGGACGAACACGACCTTGCCGCCCTCGATGGTCTGGATCGCGGCGAACGGGACGGTGACGGCGACGTCGCGGCGTTCGATGGTAATGCCCGCGGTCACGAATGATCCGGGCCGCCAACGCCCGTCCGGATTGGGCAACGAGGCCACCACGCGGGCGGCCCGAGTCTCCTTGTCGAGCAGGGGGCTGACGAACACGATTCTGCCGGCGCCTGTCTCGGGGACGCCCCGGACGGTGACATCGACCGGCTGGCCTTCCCTGACCAGCGGCAGATCCGTCGATGCGACGGCCAGCTCGACCCACACCTGGCTCAGGTCGACGATGACGAAGAGTTCGGTCTCGAGATTGTCCCGCCCGACCGCGGTTCCCTGTTCGACCTTTCGTTCGGCAATGCGTCCGGAAATCGGCGCGCGGATGTTCTGGCTTCGCAACGTGCCGGCCGCCGCCTCGGGCAGGCTTGTGATCTCGGCCTCGGTGACGCCGAGAGCCATGAGCTTCTGGCGCGCGATGCCGAGCCGCATCTGGCTCTGCGCTGCTGCGTTGCGCGACTTGACGTATTGCTGCTCGGGCACCGCACGGCCTTCCGACAGTGACTTGTCGCGTGCTGCAAGGTCCTGTTGCAGTTCGTTGGAAAGCCGTGCTGCGAGATATTCGCTCTTGGCATCGGCAACTTCGCGGCTTTCCAGAACGGCCAGAAGCTCGTCCTTGACGACATCGTCGCCGATGTTCTTGCGCAGCTCGGCGACCGTGCCGGAGAGTTTCACCGAGACATGGGCAATTCGCCCGGCATCCGGCACGATGGTGCCGGGCACCATCAGGCGCCTTCCGATCGGCGCGGGACCTGCATCGCGCAGCTCGATCTCGGCGAGCTTGATGCGCTCGTCGTCCATGACGATCACGGCGGGCTTGCCGTCCGGCTTCGACTCCGCCAACACCGGCGAAGTTGCGCCGCCGAGCGCGAGGACGGCCGACACGATGGCAGCAGCCGCACGATGGGCCAAGAACATCGACAGCTCCCCGCTAAAGGTATCGCGAGATCGCCTTGAACTCGGCGAGAACGTTCTTGCTTGCCTTGCCGGCGCCGCCGTTGGCGGCCGCGTCCAGGCAGTGGTCGACATGATCGTGGATCAGCGCTTTCTTGGCCTCGGAAATCGCCTTCTCGACCGCGTGCAGCTGCTGGGCGAGATCCAGGCAGGACCGTCCGTCGTCGAACATGCCGATGACCCGGCGCAAATGCCCTTCGGCGCGCTTCAGCCTCTTGACGATCTCCGGATGACTCTCGTGGATGTGCTGTGCCATGGTGACCTATCCTCTAGGAGGGGATAGACCATGGGAAGCCCGCGGCCAAGCCCTCGTGCCAGGCGGGATTGCCGCACCGCGGCAGCGGCTGTTTTGCGGTGTTGCCGCCGCCCGCGCAGTGGCGTCTCCGCGTGAAAGGATGGCTATCGTCTGGGGGGGAAGGGTATCGTTCGGTGTCCATGCGCAAGCTCCACGAATGGCGTGATGCGCAGAGCTTGGACCGGAGTCTCACGGGGAGCCTGCTTCGTCCCCACACTGACGATCTATGTGAGATCGTCCCGTCGTTCCAAGCTGCGGGTGGCCTGGTTCCGCCACGAGTGAACTCTTCGTGACACGCCTCGGCCATCCCTGGGTTGACAGCTGGCTCACCCGGGGTTCTAGTCGATGTGACGGGGATATGCGATCTCCCCGCGAGGCGACATGCCCAAGCATCGCGTCCTGATCACCAAGGGCGCAGCATGTCATTCTTCAACTCCTCATCTTTCACCTCCGCTTCATCCCACGAACGCCTTGCCGACACGCCATCGGCGCGCCTCCGCGTCGTGGCCCCCTCGCGCGTCATGGGAGTGATCCGGAGCAGCCTCACCAAGCGGCTTCACCTGGGGCAGGGGGCACGACCAGGAGAACGATCATGCGGTCACCAGCAATCTTTCACCCAGTTCTGCTTCTGGCGATCGCAGCCGGGCTGTCGAGCGCACACGCGCTGACACAGGAGGAGCTCGTGGCCAGGCTGCAGGCGGCCGGCTATTCGCAGGTCAGTGACATCAAGTCGACCGCGGAGGGCACCACCGCAAAGGCCATGAAGAACGGCAAGCCGGCGCGGCTCGTCGTCGACAGCGGCGGCCAGATCAAGGAGCAGAAGTGAACCCTAGGGGAATCTGAAATCCAAGCTCAAGGAGCAGATCAATGCGAAGGACGATTTCGGCGCTGATCGGCGCCAGTGCCTGCCTCATCGCGAGCGCCCACGCGCAGGAACTGGACTGGAAGAAGGTGGACGAGACACTGGGCCGCAAGCCCGCCGTTGCGGATGATGTCCACCGCTACGGCTTTCCCCGCACCGATCTCTCCGTGACCCTGGACGGGGTGACGATCAAGCCGTCGCTGGCGCTCGGCGGCTGGGTCGCGTTCAAGCCTGTGCATGGCGGTGCCATGGTAATGGGCGACCTCGTGCTCCTCGAGACCGAGATCAATCCCGTCATGGCCAGGATGATCGCGAACGGGCTCGAGATCACCGCCGTGCACAATCATCTGCTGCGCGCGAGCCCGGCCACGTTCTACATGCACGTCGCCGGGCATGGTGATCCCGTCAAGCTGGCCTCGGCGATTCATGATGCGCTCGCCGAAAGCAAAACCCCGCTGACCGCCGCGGCACCGGCGAATCCGGCGCTGGCGATCGACCTCGATACGTCGAAGCTCGATCAGATCATCGGCGTCAAGGGGCAGGCCAATGGCGGCGTCTACCAGTTCAACGTCAAGCGGCGGGATCCGATCACCGAAGGCGGCATGCCGCTGACGCCGGTCGGTGCGATGGGCGTTGCGACCGCCGTCAATTTCCAGCCGACCGGGGAAGGCAAGGCCGCCATCACCGGCGATTTCGTGCTGACCAGCGATGAAGTGAATCCGGTCATCGTGGCGCTGCGGACGCACGGCATCGAGGTGACGGCGCTGCACAGCCATATGCTCGACGAACAGCCGCGGCTCTTCTTCATGCACTTCTGGGCTAATGACGATGCGGTCAAGCTCGCTGAGGGCTTGCGGACTGCGCTCGACAAGACCGCGAGTTTGAAGAACTAGAGCGAAGTGTTCATGACCACAAAACACCAGCCGACGACCTGCACCGCCGCAGGCTGTCCGTCCCGCCCTTCTACGCGGGCAGGGCTTGCCTTGGTGTCTGTGTTGGCCCTGCTAGCAGGAGGGAACGCCGTGGCCGAGACCGTGAACTTTGACAACACTCCTGCCGGAATGCCGCCCGAAGGCTGGACTTTAACGATGACCGGAAAGGGGGAACCGAAATGGACCGTCGAGGCCGACGCCACGGCGCCGAGCAAGCCGAACGTTCTCAAGCAATCCGGACGGGCGACGTTTCCGGTGGCCATCAAGAGCGACACCTCCATCCGTGACGGCTTCGTGGAGGTCAAATTCAAGGCGGTGACCGGCTCCGAGGATCGCGCCGCGGGAGTTATCTGGCGCGCGAGGGATGCTGACAATTATTACGTCGTCCGGGCCAACGCGCTGGAGGATAACGTCGTGCTCTACAAGATGATCAAGGGCGTTCGAACCTCGCTGGAGATCGTCGGTCGCAAGGGCGGTTACGGAGTCGGCGCGCCGGTGCCATCCAGTCAATGGCACGCGCTGCGCTGTGATTTCGCGGGACGTCGATTCAAGGTGACCTATGACCGACAGCTCTTGTTCGAGGTGGAGGACGCGACCTTGACGGACGCCGGCATGATCGGCCTGTGGACCAAGGCAGATAGCGTCACTCTGTTCGATGATCTGGCATATGGTGAGGCTAAATAGGCGCTTGCCAACCTTCGCCGGAGATTGTGATGAATGTTCGATGTCTGTCGGTCGCGACCGCCATGCTGATCGCGTCCATCAGTCCAATGCGGGCGGAAGAAGCCCTCGTCACCTACAAATCGCTTGGCCCGGAACTGGCGCTTGATCTTGCGCGCGCCGCGTTGGACAGCTGTCGAAGCCGTGGATATCAGGTCGCCGTCGCTGTCGTCGACCGCTTCGGCGTCACGCAAGTGATGCTGCGCGACCGCTTTGCGGGGCCCCACACGCCATTGACGGCATCCGGCAAAGCGTGGACCGCCGTGTCGTTCAAGACCAGTACGACCGATCTGAATGCGATTAGCCAGCCCGGCATGATGCAGGCCGGCATTCGCAATCTTCCTGGAGCAGTCATCATAGGAGGAGGACTGATTGTCGAAGCAGGCGGCTCTCTGGTTGGAGCGGTCGGCGTATCCGGCGCGCCCAGCGGCGACGCGGACGAATCGTGCGCCAAAGCCGGGATCGATGCCGTCCGCGACAAGCTGGAGTTCTGAAAGCGGATGCCAAGCTCGCGGCTCGACCGTCGCCGAATGTTGGCGCGAGCTTGGCAGGCGGTTATCTGCGGAGACGAGCAGACGCGCCGCTCTCCCAAGGCGAGGTGCGACGTGCTTGGTCCAGGGAAATTGAACAATCGACCAGCATTGCCCAGTCGGCGAAGGAAGACCTTCGAGCTTGGGCAACGATTGGTCTCGATAGACCAACGTCCGCGAGCAGCCGGTCATCGAGTTCGAGAAGCTCGTCATATTCACGGCGCCGCGTTATTGCGTCCAAGAGCGCGAGCGGCAATCTCCAGAACCATCCAAGATTTGGAGAGGGGTCGAAGGTTGAGCGGGATGTATCGGTTGAGACAGTAGTGCTGTCGCAAGACATGTTTCACGTCCGAAATGGAGCGAAACAACGCTTGGCTCGAAAGCTGGTCGGGCGGTTGTATGTGGCCCGACGCCAACCGCTATCATGCTCCTCCTCGGTGCACAAGCGATCCCTGGCAGTGCGTGACCCGCGACCTGATCCACTCTCCTTCTGATGCCTTGCAGCTCAAAACACGATCGAGCCACGCCCGCGCGGCAACCGCGCTGATAATCGCATCGGCGTGTGAACCGGCTCATACAATCGAACAGAGGTTGCTCCTATCCTTTCGGCCGCACCCACGGAGCAGATCTCTTTAGCGCCTCTCCGTTTGCCCCCCGTGAATGCCCTCTGGCGCCGCCCTCACAGCGGAGCGTGACGTGGCCGGACGAACGTCCGGTTTGCTGCGGCATTAACGCCTTGAAAGGAGCTCTCCCATGCTGACCTTTCTTCAACACGACCCTTCCACCCCCGTCGATATCCAGGATACGGATTTCACGCGCGATCTGCTCGGCCGGTATGTGTGCAGTACATTCGACGAAGTGATGAACAACGGCGGGAGGCCATTCGATGTCGTGGGGATCGGCGCCGGCATGTTCGGCGCTTATGCGGCGAACAAGATCTATCGCAGAGGTGCCGACCAGAACCTCCGGGTGCTCCTGCTCGACGCGGGAGGCTATCTTGCTCCGACGCATGTGCAGAACATGCCGCATCTGGGCCTGAATGCGCCGGATACCGTGTTGGTGACCCGCAATGATCAAGATCGGGGTGCGCGCAACGGCGTCTGGGGCATTCCTTGGCACAGCAACGAGCCGTTCACCGGCCTCGCTTACTGCCCCGGAGGACGCTCTCTATTCTGGGGCGGCTGGGCGCCGCGGCTCATGCCGGCCGACCTCGCGACGTGGCCCAAAGACGTGCGCGCTTTTCTGATGGCGGCCTATGCTGACGTGGAGCGCGAGATCGGCGTGCAGGACAAAGTGGACTATCTATCGGGTCCGCTCAACGCGGCGCTCAATGCGCAGTTGCAGGCCGTAGCGTCAGGCACGAGTGCGATCATTCCTGACGTCACGCTGGACGTTGTCGAAGAAGCACCGATCGCGGTGCAGGCGAGCTCCCCGGGCCCCGGGCTCTTTTCGTTCGACAAGTTCAGCAGCGGACCCATGCTCCTCGAAAGTATTCGGGACGATATCGCCAGGCGCTGGACCTTGAACGATAACTCGCGGCGGCGCTTCTTCCTCGTTCCACGGTGTCACGTGATCCGGCTGCGCAATAGCGGAGGCAGGGTCACCGGGATCGATCTCACCTACAATGGCCAATTTCGATCGCTTTCCGCTCCGTCCAACCTCAGTCCCGATTGCCAGATCGTGGTCGCGGCGGGAACGATTGAATCGACACGACTGGCCATCGAGTCGTTTCCGGTGACGCGTGGCGCGTACGGCATGGGCGCCAATTTCATGGCGCATCTGCGCACCAATCTCACAGTGCGCGTTAAACGCAGCGCGCTCGGGCTTGCCGTAGCGACAACCCTTGAGCAGGGCGGCGCGATCGTGCGTGGTGAGATCACGAATCCGGACGGAAGCAAACGGCGCTATCATGTACAGGTCCTGGCATCGGCCGAGAAGGGGCAGAATCCGGAAGCGACGATGTGGACGATGGTGCCCGACGTCGACCTCTTGCGAAACCTGCTTTCCAACGAGGACCCGGACTGGGTGGCCATCGTCTTCCGCGGCCTTGGCGAGATGGACGGCGATAGGACGGCCGGCCCCGGCGGCGCCACGAGTTTCATCAATCTTACCAATGCGGCCGATCCGCTTCAAAATGATGGCATGAGCGCGCGTGCATGGGTTAATTTCACGCCGACGCCGCATGACTATGCGGCTTGGGCCAAACTCGCCGCCGCAGCTGTCAAGTTGGCCGAACGCCTCGGCAAGACCGCCGGTGATGTCGAGTACCTCTACAATGGCGGCTGGCAAAGCGCTCCGCCACCCGACCCGTTTGCTGCCACCAAGGACCAACTCGGCAACACTCATCATGAAGCGGGCACGCTGTGGATGGGCGACGATCCAACCACGTCGATTACAGATCCCACCGGGCGATTTCATCATGTCTCGAATGCCTACGTTGCGGGCCCTGCCTTGTTCCCCACGGTCGGCTCAGCGAACCCGTCATTGACGGGCCTTGCGCTCGCGCGTCTGACGAGCGCGGCGGTCGTTTCGGCATTGACGCCGGCGCCTTCGGCACGTTCCAAGCCACTATACGCCGGGAGTCTGGCGGATTGGCAGATGTCGGGAGGCGGAAGCTTCCTGCAGGTGTACGACATTCTCGAGTCTGTCGGGGGGCCCGGCTTGCTGTGGTATACGCGCGAGAGCTTCTCCGACTTCGTGCTCGAGCTCGAATGGCAATACGCGAATCGCACCGACAATTCCGGTGTATTCATCCGCGTGCCCAACTTGAACAGCTCGAATCAAAACGATTGGGCCGCCGCAATCGATCAGGGCTACGAAATCCAGATCGACCCGCGTGGGTACAACTCCGAAAAAAACAAGGAGAACGATCCTTTGCGCAGCACCGGCGCGATCTACAACATCAGTGCGCCGACCCGCACCGATGTTGCGAAAGGCCCATGGCAGTGGAATACGTTCGTCATCGAGGCGGTCGGCAGCCGCATCAAGGTGACGCTGAACGATGTCGTCGTGAACGATTTTATTGATCCAAAACCCAGATCACTGCGGGGTCATATCGCGCTGCAAAACCATCACGATGGTTCGAAGGTGCAATTCCGCAACATTCGCATCAAAGCGGTGTTGCCGGGGGTCACCGAGTTGCCTGTCGCGAGGGTGGCTTGATCTTTTCGAGCCCCGCGCAATTGTAGGGCGCTCATGGCGCCCCGCGCCGCGTCGCCGCCGGGACTCGCGACCGGACGACGTCGGTTCCGGTCGCGGCTAAGGAAAAGATAAAGATCGTCCTTGTCTGCCCGAGCCGGTGATCACGTCTCGCCGCTAGGCTGCGGCGGGAAGCGCTCGAACGTCGGCAACTGGTGCGCATGCTCCATCCAGCGCAGGCGCTCGGCGACCTGGACCTGCATCGTCGGCGGCACGGCCTCGGGATCGTCAAAGGTCGCGCTCTGAACGTCGATGAGCCCGCGCATAAGGTCGGCATTGTCGTAGAACAGGCCGGTTCCGCAGTTGCCGCAAAAATACCGCCGGACATGTTCCGAGGAACGGTACACCTTCGGTTTGCCCCTGGTCACCTTGACGGCACTCTCCGCGTACATCGTCCAGCCCACCACCGGCGCCCCGGCATGGAGTCGGCAATCGCGGCAGTGGCACAGCGCGTGCACGATCGCCTCGCCCTCGACCTCGTAGCGGATTGCGCCGCAGTGACAGCCGCCGGTGATGGTGCTCATGCGTTCCTCCGACCGAAGATTGGTTCGCCGATCGATAGCTCTCGAAAGATGCCGGTTCAACGACTCAATCGATGAGCGATTTGCGTCCTACTGTCGCGTGACACCTGCTGCCATCATCCGCTGATGCTCTATCGAACGCAGAGGGCGGAGCACGCGTGCAGAGAGGGCCCAGCCGCGCCGCCCCTTCGACGCGAGGATCATTATTCCAATATTCTAGAAATATGGTTTGACATCCGGCGTGCGAAGGCGCATCTTGCAAGCCATGAAGATCGACGACGCAGCTCAACGTCTGGAGGCCCTGGGTAACCGGACGCGGCTCCAAATCTACCGCGCCCTGGTCCGGGCAGGACATTCGGGCATGCCCGTCGGTCGGCTGCAGGAGAAGCTGAAAATTCCGGCGTCCACGCTCTCGCATCACATCAAGACCCTGGTCGCTGTTGGGCTCGTCAGTCAGGTCAGGGAATCGACGACGTTGATCTGCCACGCGAACTTCGACGCGATGCGGGGCCTGGTCGACTTCCTGGCAGCGGAATGCTGCGCCGACGAAGCCGGCTGCAAGGGCGCGCAAACGGCCGCGTGATCTATTTGCTCAATTATTCGATGGTTCTAGAAAGATGGGAGAAGTTGGAATGAACAGCAAGACGGTCGCCATCATCGGAGCCGGGCCGGTTGGCCTCGCTGCAGCTGCTCACGTGCTCGAACGCGGCATGTCTCCCATCGTGCTCGAAGCCGGGCCCGAAGCCGCCCATGCGGTGCGTCAATGGCAGCATGTCCAGCTGTTCTCGCCGTGGGAGTACAATGTCGACAAGGCGGCGGCCAGGCTGCTCGCGCCGACGGGGTGGAATTCGCCGGAGCCTCACGCCTATCCGACCGGCGGCGAGCTGATCGAGCGATATCTCGCCCCGCTCGCAACACGCACGCTGCTGCGCGAGATGATCCGGACCTCGAGCCGGGTCACGGCGATCAGCCGCGCCGGCTTCGACAAGGCGAAAACGAAGGGCAGAGAGCGGGCGCCGTTCGAAATCCGGTATCAGAACGGCAAGGGGCCCGAGGTGCTGCGCGCCGATGCCGTCATCGACATCTCAGGCACGTGGTTCTCTCCCAATCCGGCCGGCAGCAACGGTTTGCCTGCGATCGGCGAACGCGAGCAGGCCAAGCGCATCGCCTATGGCATGCCGGATGTGCGGGGCACTGAGCGTGCCAGATACGCCGGCAAGACCGTTGCCGTGCTCGGTGCCGGCCATTCTGCCTTGGGCACGCTCATCGATGTCGTGCAGCTCGCGGGCGAGGCGCCAGGCACGCAGGCGATCTGGCTGTTGCGCGGCACCGATCCCGCAAAGGCGTTCGGTGGCGGCAGCAATGACAAGCTGGCGGCGCGCGGCCAGCTGGGCTCCACCTTCGCCGCGCTCGTGGCCGCCGGCAAGATCAAGGTCGAGACCGGATTCGGTGTTACGCATCTCTCGGACTCCGAAGGCCGCCTCAGGATTTCGGCAGGCAGCTGTTGTGGCGCGCAGAGTGTGGTGGCGGGCGAACTGATCGTCTCGACCGGGTTCCGTCCCGATCTGTCATTCCTGTCCGAGCTGCGGCTGCGGCTCGATCCGGCGATCGAGGCCCCGGTCGCGCTCGCGCCGCTGATCGATCCCAACGAGCATAGCTGCGGCACGGTCCGGCCTCACGGCGCGCGTGAGCTCGCGCATGACGAGCCGGGTTTCTATCTCGCCGGCATGAAGTCCTACGGTCGTGCGCCGACCTTCCTGATGATGACCGGATACGAACAGGTCCGCTCGATCGCGGCCGACATCGCCGGCGACAAGAAGGCTGCTGCACGGGTCGAACTCGTGCTGCCGGAGACCGGCGTCTGCACGCGCGCCGGTGTCGAGGCGGCGGGTGCGGGATGCTGCGGCGGTCCGGCAAAGGATGAATCCTTGCCCTCCCGCGCCGCCGATGAAACCGTCAAGACCGCAGGTCGTGCGGGGTGCGGCTGCTCATGACGCAGGTCCCAGCGGGCCGGGTAGCAGGTCCGCTCGCAATTGTCTTTGCACTCGGAACCGCGCAGACCATTGCGTGGGCGTCGAGCTATTATCCCCCCGCCATTCTGGCGGCGCCGATTGCGCGCGATCTCGGTCTTGCGCCGACCTACGTGTTCGGCGCGCTCTCGGGAGCGCTCATCATTTCCGGCCTGCTCGGGCCGCGCGTGGGGCATGCCATCGATACGTTCGGAGGGCGCGGCCTGCTTGCCGTCTCGAACCTCGTCTTCGTGGCGGGCTTGCTCCTCCTGTCGGTAGCTCATGGCATTGCGGTGCTGATTGCAGCCTGGGTGTTGCTCGGGATCGGCATGGGCATGGGCCTCTATGAAGCAGCCTTCGCGACGCTTGCGCGCATCTATGGCAGCAACGCGCGACGTACCATCACCGGCATCACCTTGATCGCAGGTTTTGCCAGCACGCTCGGCTGGCCTCTCACGACGTGGCTGGCCGCCGAATATGACTGGCGCGTCGCCTGCCAGGCATGGGCGGCGATCCATATCTGTCTGGCGCTGCCGCTCAATCTGTCGCTGCCGCGCGCCGTTCCATGGGACCAGCAGCCTCGGCCGGATCCGGGCGCGAGCCAGAGATCTGGCCGGCAAAGCGAGACGTTCGCGATGGTGCTGCTGGCTTACATGTTTGCGGCAGCGAGTTTTGTCAGCTCGGGTGTCTCGGCCATTCTACCGACCATGCTGGTGGCGTTCGGCGCGACGCCAGCGCAGGCCCTGCTCGCAGGTGCACTGGTTGGGCCTGCACAGGTCGGTGCCCGCCTTTTGGAAGCAGGGTGGCTCGGCCGGTTTCATCCGCTGTTGTCGGCGCGGCTCGCCCTGCTGATGAACCCGATCGGCGTGGTTGCTTTGGTCGCGGGCGGCCCCGTGCTCGCATCGACTTTCACGGTGCTGTATGGAGCAGGCAACGGCATCATCACCATTGCCCGCGGCACGCTTCCTTTGGCGCTGTTCGGGCCCGCGGGCTTCGGCAGACGCGTTGGCATGATCGCGCTGCCGTCGCGGGCTACGGGCGCGCTTGCGCCACTTGCACTTGGGGTGATGGTGGAGCAGTTCGGCAGCAGCGCGCTATGGATCAGCGCGCTGGCCTCGATCTCCGCTTTCCTTGCGCTTTTATTGCTGCGTGCAGACCAGACAAGATAGGGACCGAGGGGAGGCGAGCATTCGGAGCTTGAGCGGGTGGCCGCTGGTTGCGGTGATGTGCGTCGGCCAGCTCGGCAATCTGCTGCCGCACGTGACGCTGTCCGCGAATTTGGCGCAGCATCTGATGCCGGCGTGGGGGCTGTCCGCAGCCGAAGGCGGGCTGATGGCGAGCGGCTATGCGTTCGGCTACATGCTCGCCGTCCCCGTGCTGACGACGCTGACCGATCGCATTGACGCACGGATCGTGCTGCTGTGCGGCTCCGTGATCAGTGGTCTGGCGACCATAGCTTTCGGCATCTTTGCCCAAGGGTTCTGGTCGGGCACCATCATCTGGTCGCTCGCCGGATTGGGCTTTGCCGGCGCCTACATGCCGGGCCTGAAGGCGCTGACGGACCGCTTGCCGGCCGGCGACGCCTCGCGCGCGGTGACGCTGTACACCTCCAGCTTCTCGGTCGGCGTCGGCCTGTCCTTCCTGGTCGCGCAAGTGCTTGCTGATCGCTGGGGATGGCGGACCGCCTTCGACGTCACCGGCGCCGGCCCCATCGCGATGGTGATCGCATGTCTTCTGATCGAGGGCCGCCGACCTGCTCCGAAGACGGGGCGGCTGTTGAACTTTTCACCCGTCTTCGCCAATCGCGAGGCGCTCGGCTACATCCTCGGCTACGGCGCGCATTGCTTCGAGCTCTATGGCATTCGCACCTGGCTGGTCGGGTTCTGGACGTTTGTCGTGGCGCATCAAGATGCGCCGTCGTGGCTGAGCCCCGTCGTGCTGAGCTTCTGCTTCGCGGTGATCTCGATGCCCGCCAGCATCCTCGGCAACGAGGCCGCTCTCAAATTTGGACGGCATCGCGCCATCACGGTCGTGATGGTCGCATCGGCCTGCGTCGCGCTGGTGATTGGCCTCAACGCGACGGCTCCGGCATGGGTGCTCGCGCTGCTGCTGATGCTGTACGGTCTGACCGTGCCGGCGGATTCAGGTGCGCTGACCGCAGGCATGTCGGCTGCGGCCGTCTCCGAGCATCGCGGTGCGACGCTGGCCCTGCACTCTACGGTTGGCTTCGGCTTGTCGGCCGCCGGTGCGTGGGGAACCGGCGTCGCGCTCGACATGGCCGGCGGCCCGCAGAGCGCGAGCGGCTGGCTGCTGGTGTTCACCGTGCTGGCGGCCGGAATCGCGCTGGGACCGCTGGCGCTGCTGTGGGCGCGGATGAAGTCGCGAGACGGCTTCGGGTCTTGAACGCGGGGGTATCGATCAGGCTGGATTAGACATTCCCTGGCGCATCGCTTGCGTCATCTCCGAGGATCGTCTCCGAGAGCAGTGCGGCGGCCTTCTGCAGTGGAGCGATGAACCGATCCAGCTCGGTGAAGCTCACGCGCGCCACGGGAACGGACACACCCAGGCACGCGATCAGCTCGCGATCCGGGGAGAGGATGGGAACGGCGCAGCCGACGACGCCGCGCACATACTCCTCGTTGGTCTTGGCCCAGCCGCGCTTGCGGGTCTCGTTAAGCACCTGCATCAGGCGCTCGACATCGACGATCGTCGTGTCGGTATATTGCGTCAGGGCGAGAGCGCGGCACAGTTTTTCGCGCGCCCGCACGGGCAGGCGGCTCATGTAGATCTTGCCGGTCGACGTGCAATGGAGCGGGGCCGCTTCGCCGGGATTGAACTGGAGACCTTGCGGTTGTGACACGCGGACACTGTCGACATACGCAACGACATTGTCCCGCACCACCCCGATCTCGCATTGCTCGCCGATTTCGGCGGCGACGGCGCGGAGCACCGCGTGCCGGCGCGCGGTGCGGAAAGCTGCGCCGATGACCTTGGCCGACAGCGTGACCAGTTGATTGCCGACCACGTAGCGCTTCGTTCCCACGGCTTTCTGAAGCAGTCCGCGCTGCTCCAGATTCCCGATGAGCCGGTGCGCCGTCGGCAGCGGCAGGGACAGTGCAGCGGCGATGTCCGCGACCGAGGCTGCCCTGGTCTGGCTGGCAACATAGCCAATGACCGCGAAGGCGCGGTCCAGCGGCCCGTCGGCGCTCAGCTGCTGCATTTCGCGGTCTCCATCCGGATATCCAGTAAATTATCATTTTTCGGAATAAAAACTACTGAAATATGAAAGTTTCTATAGGCGAGTTCGCGCCTTGCCCATATCGTTGGCGTTGCGAGGCGGTGAACAGGATTTGTGCAGTACGCGCCGCCGCGGACGCGCTCAGGAGATCGGGATGTCAGGCCATTACGACGTCGAAGCCGTGCGGAAGGAGTTTCCAGCTGCCGAGCGGATCACCTATCTCGACTCCGGTTTCCAGACGCCGCTCGCGCGCCCGGTCAAGGCGGCGATCGATCGTTTCCTCAGCGAAGGTCTCGAGACCGCCGGCCCGAAGAGCGTCTGGCTCGATCGCGTCGAGCAGACCCGCGGCAGGCTGGCGCGGCTCCTGGGCGCATCGGCGGGCGAGATCGCCTTCACCAAGAACACCTCGGAAAGCATGAACATCGCCGCGAACGCGCTGCCGCTGCGCGCCGGCGACAAGGTCGTGATGATCCACGGCGATCACCCGAACAACGCCTACGCGTTCCTCAATCTGCGGCGCAAGGGCGTCACCGTCGAATTCGTGCCGATGACGGAGATCGTCAATGCCGGCAGTCTTCGTCCCTACATCGATGCGAGCACGCGGGCGATCTCGATGTCGCAGGTGACGTTCCATGCCGGTCACCGTTTCGACGTCGAAAGCATCGGCGCCCTCTGCGCGGAGAAGGGGCTCTATTTCATCGTCGATGTGATGCAGGCGATCGGCGTCGTGCCGATCGATGCCAAGGCGATGCGCGCGACCTTCATCGGTTCGGGCAGTCACAAGGGTCTGCTCGTGCCGCAAGGGCTGGGTCTCCTGTATTGGGACAAGTCCAGGACCGAGCTCGAGCCGGCTTATCTCGCGGCCGCGAGCCTTGCGGACGTCCCGGCCGATCTTATCGCTCGAGCTGACAAGCTCGATCTTGCCCCGAGCGCGCGCCGCTTCGAGCTCGGCAATTTCAATCTTCCGGCGATCCATGCGCTCGGTGCCTCGCTCGACATGATCGAAGCGCTGGGCGTGGAGAACATCCAGAACCACTGCTTCGATCTCGGGGACCATCTCATCGCCCGGCTCGACGCGCTGGGCGTTCGTCTGGTCGGCCCTCGCGGGCGGCAGCATCGCGCCCCGCACATCTACGTCATCGCACTGCCCGCCGCCGAATGGCTCGGCCATTTCGAGCAGAACGGGGTTCGCGTGTCGCCGGAACGGGACGGCATTCGCGTGTCGTTCGGGATGTTCAACACGATCGCCGACGTCGACCGCCTGATCGAGATCATCCAGCGGCGCGGCGTGAAGCCATCATCGAGGGCCGCCTAAAGCATGATCCGGAAAAGTGCGAAGCGGTTTTCCGGAAGGATCATGCGTAAAACAACAACCTGAAGCGCGATGACGATTCATCGCAATCTCAGCGCGCTTTAGGCTGTCCATCAAGGAGACGTACATGACCAATTTTGCGCGTGTCTTGAGCATTCTGTCCGGCCTCGCGGTCGTCGGCATCGTCGGTGGACCCGCGGCTGCCGCCGACAGTCCCACGCTCGCCAGGATCAAATCCAATGGCGCCATCACCATCGGCCACCGCGAGGCCTCGATACCGTTCTCCTATCTCGGTCCCGACCGGAAGCCGATCGGCTTTTCGCTCGATCTCTGTGCGGCCATCGTCGAGCGCATCAAGGCGGAGACCGGCCTGCCCAATCTCAAGGTCAATTACGTTCCGGTGAACTCGTCCAACCGCATCCCGCTGATCCAGAGCGGCACCGTCGATATCGAGTGCGGCGGCACCGCGAATGACAAGAAGAGACAGGAGCAGGTCTCGTTTTCCGTCGCCACCTTCGTCAGCCAGCCGCGCTGGCTGGTCAAGGCGGATAGCGGCCTGAAGACGGCCGGCGATCTCAAGGGCAAGACCATCGTCGTCACCCAGGGCTCCAATGCCGTCGGCTTCGCGCAGGGTGTGAATGCGAAGGAGCAGCTCGGCTTCAACATCGTGCAGGCCAAGGATCATGCCGAATCCTTCCTGATGCTGAACACCGGCCGCGCGGCTGCCTTCATGGAAGACGATATTCTCCTCGCGGGCCTCAAGGCCGCGGCTCCGAAGCCGGATGCGCTGATATTTCTCCCCGAGGGCTACGCCAAGATCTATTATGGCCTGATGTTCACGAAGGGCGATACCGGCTTCAAGGCGCTGGTCGACGACGTCCTGTCGAAGCAGATGGCGTCGGGCCAGTTCGAGAAGACCTACGCCAAATGGTTCACGAGGCCAATTCCGCCCAAGAATGAGAACCTGGCATTCCCGCTGACGGTCGAGCTCACGGAACGGATCGCACACCCCAGCGACGCGGTCGATTAGAGCGTTTTCGAGCGAAGTGGATTCCGGTTCGCGTCAAGAAAACGCGTCAAAACGAGAATCCACTTCGCGCCAAGGCGAAGACTGTCCCGCAAACCGAGCCCTAAGGTTCGCCATGTTTGCAGTGCTTCTTGAAAAGACCGCGGATGGCCAGCGCTATATCGACTGGCTGGTGTCGGGCCTCGGCTGGACCCTGGCGCTGGCGTTCTTCGGCTGGGGGATTGCCTTCGCGGTCGGGGTGATCGTCGGCATCGGCCGCACCGTGCAGAACCGGGCCGTCGCGGCGCTTGCCCGCCTGTATGTGGAGATCTTCCGCAACATCCCCGTGCTGGTGCAGATGTTTCTCTGGTATTTCGTCCTGCCGGAGATCCTTCCCGCCGCGCTCGGCAACGCCATCAAGCAAATTCCGCCGCCCTGGGGATCGTTCTTTCCGGCGCTCGTGTGTCTCGGTCTCTACACCGCCGCACGGATCGCCGAACAGGTTCGTGCCGGGATCGAGGCGCTGCCGAAGGGACAGGTCGAGGCGGCAAGCGCGCTCGGGCTCGGCGGCTATCTGACCTATCGCCATGTCATCGTGCCGCAGGCGCTGCGCCTGATCATCCCGAGCCTGACCAGCGAGGTGATGGGCATCTACAAGAACACCTCGGTCGCACTCACGATCGGGCTGATGGAGCTGACCGCGCAGGCCCGCCAGATCAGCGAAGCGACGTTTCAGACGTTCACCGCTTTCGGCGCCGCGACGCTTGTCTACCTCGCGCTGGCGCTCATCGCCTATCAGGGGATGGCGCTGATCGACAGGGCCGTGCGCATTCCGGGCACGGACCGTGCGGACGATGCCGTCAAGCCGGCCGCGACGCAAGCCACCCAGCCGATCGGCTCGCTGCCTGACGCGATGGAGGGCGTGAAATGAACAGCCTCGATTTCTCCGTTGTCCTTCAGGCGTGGCCTTACCTCTGGTCGGGCCTGCTGTTTTCGCTGGCGCTAACCGCTGTTGCCTTCGTCGTCGGCCTGGTGCTCGGCACTTGCCTGGCGCTGGTGCAGCACTTCGATGTGCCCGTGCTCGGCAAGATCGTGCGTGGCTATGTCGCCCTGATGCGCTCGATCCCGCTGATCCTGGTTCTGTTCTGGTTCTTCTTCCTGGTGCCGATCGTGCTCGGCCATCTCAGTGGCAACGGACGGCCGGTCCCGATCGGCGCCACCTGGACGGCGTTCATCACCTTCGGCCTGTTCGAGGCCGCCTATTATTCGGAAATCATCCGCGTCGGATTGCGTGCGGTGAACCGGGGGCAGTTCGAGGCCTGCCAGGCGCTCGCATTGTCCACCTTCGACACCTATCGCTCCGTGATCCTGCCGCAGGTGCTCCGCGTCGCCAGCCCGATCATCCTGAGCCAGACCATCATCCTGTTCCAGGACACTTCGCTGGTCTATGTGCTCTCGCTCACCGATCTGCTCGGCGCAGCCTCGAAGCTGGCCCAGCTCAATGGGCGTCTGGTCGAGATGTATCTGGTGATTGCGGTGGTCTACCTCGCGATCAGCTCGGCGGCATCGCAATGCGTGGCGTCCTTACGCAAGCGATATGCAATCGCGGGAATGCGCCGCTAGCGCAACGCGCATCATCCTGGGAGAGAAAAAATGCTTCGGCCTGCTGCGGGGAATAAGACGGAGCCGTCTGCGTCCATCGTCACCGTGGAAAATCTGGTGAAGCGGTTCGGCCATTTCACGGCCCTGAACGATGTCAACCTCACGGTCGCGGCCGGCGAGAAGATCGTGCTGTGCGGTCCCTCGGGCTCGGGCAAGTCGACGTTGATCCGCTGCATCAATCACATCGAGAAGCACGATGCGGGGCGGATCGTCGTCGATGGCGTCGAGCTGACCAACCGGATGGATGACATCAACGACGTCCGACGCGAGGTCGGTATGGTGTTCCAGAGCTTCAACCTGTTTCCGCATCTCTCGGTCGTCGAGAATTGCATGCTGGCGCCGATGAAGGTGCGGGGCCTGTCCCGTGCCGCGGCGCAAGAGCGTGCGATCGGTGTGCTCCGCAAGGTGCGCATCCACGACCAGGCGGACAAATATCCGGGGCAGCTCTCCGGCGGCCAGCAGCAGCGCGTCGCCATCGCGCGGGCGCTGTGCATGCAGCCGAAGATCATGCTGTTCGACGAGCCGACCTCCGGGCTCGACCCGGAGATGGTCAAGGAGGTGCTCGACACCATGGTGGAGCTCGCAAAGGACGGCATGACCATGGTCTGCGTCACCCACGAGATGGGCTTCGCCCGCGAGATCGCGGACCGGGTGGTGTTCATGGATCGTGGCGCGATCGTCGAGGAAGCCGATCCCGAAACCTTCTTCCGCGCGCCGAGGACGGAGCGGGCGAGGGATTTCCTCGGCCAGATCATCCACTAGAGCATGATCCGGAAAAGTGCGAAGCGGTTTTCCGAAATGATCATGCGCAAACAACAACAACCTAAAGCGCGATGACGTTTCGTCCAGAGTGCGGTACTCATAAAACCTACCGCTAGGAGCCGGCGCACCTGATGTCCGCTTGTCCCCCAGCAGCGGCGCGAAAGCGGACGTTATCGGACTTCGGAGAAGGGCCCCGAAGCAGACCTTCCGACGGCGGGGGCAGCTCACTCGAGTACCGGGCGGAGTGCGAGGTATCTCTTCGAGGCACGGACCGGCAAGCTTCGTGACGAACCCACGTTAGTTTGGACCAAACGGTCTATCATCGAACAGATCTTTATAAGATGCAGTGCTCGATTGCGGGCCGCGCTGCCTGTTCGCTCCTCAGGAGCAATCAACTTACGTAAGCTTGATGGTTTGTGCCGATATTCAACGAGCGACTACACTGTTCGATGGCCTCTTCATATTGCCGGAGGTGCAGGTGCGCAACACAGAGAAGCCGGGCCGTGATGTTACCGTGCAACGCAACGAGATTTGTTCGGTCACCGTCGAACCAATCTGACCAAATGGCACGAGCGCTCTGAAGATCAGTTAGTGATACGTTGATCCGTACTTGATCTCCGTTGCGTCGCACGGCACCCTGTAAGGCCCAGCGGATGCCGAGAGCCGATCCAAACTGCTTCAGATCGATCGGTCTATCCTTGTAGATCAAGGCGGTCTCATGCCTAATAACAAAGATGGCGGGCGTTCGCGCCATCTCGATCGTCAGTTCTCGTGTGATGCTGTCGGTAAATTGGTCCTGCTCAGGATCGTTGTTGAGGTTGGCGAAGGGCAGCACCACGATGGAGAGACGAGGCTTAATTTCGGGGATGACCGTCCGTGCCCCTCGGAACTCTTGAGCTTCGTCGACTGCGTCGGTACGGAGCGTCTTCCAGACACTCCAATAGCCGGAAAGACCGCCAGCGATTGCGCCGACCGCAGCGACCGATGCCAGCGCGGCGCCGGCAAGCTTCAATAGGCCTTTGAGGTGACCCTGTCTCTGATGGGATCGGCGTTTGTCCGTTAGCTGTTCAGAAGACGCTCGGACTAGAACCGCTTGCTTTCCGGGCCACCTCGAAAGCTCTAGCTTTTCTGTAGAAGAGGCCATCCCGGCTCCAGTGCACCGATCCGTATCATGCAAGGCGCCTACGAAACGGAATCCCCTGCGTGGAAACGTTTTGATCAAACGCTGTCGTTCGCCGGAGTCGCCGATCGCACGTCGGACAGCATTCAGCCGAGTCGTCAGCGCCGCATCAGATACAATTCGACCATTCCAAATCGCGCCTATGAGATCATCCTTGCTGACCACGCGATCCCTGGTGCGGATCAAATATTCGAGCAGATCGAGGACCTGAGGCGAAGTATGCACAACATCAGGTCCGCGCCGCAACTCACGCAGTTCAGTGTCCAATAAATAGTCCTCAAAGAAATAGCGCATGACTACTCCCTGAGCTTGCCTCAATCCGCAAGAGAGTGCGGCAGCGAATATGGTCCGACCATAAGCGCTAGGATGGCAGAATGTAAACTGGCATCAACGGCGCCCAGTCGCCCTGAGGAAACGTCATTCCGTTAGACTGGTCAGCGTAGCTGCCGCGTTTACCCCGGAGCATCCAACGTGAGATCGGCCTCCTGATATGTCCGCTTTTTTCGCGACGGTTTGGCCATGTTAGGGTTAGGTCCGGTCTACCCCTGACAGCCGACAAATCCTCGGCTGTCAGAGGCGGCAGCGATGGGCCAACTCTGGACCCACTCGATCACGCCGGGGACATTGGAAAGCTACTCGGGCAACCCCGCTTTGCGAAAGCCCTCAATCAACATCTTCGCGGTTTTTGATAGCTGGCTCCTGTCGATCCAAGCCGATATCGTGAAATCAGGATCGACCTCGAGCATATGAGCCGCCGCCTCACGGGCCTCGGCGTCGCGTCCGAGATGCGCGAAAGCGGATGCGAGGCAGCGATATGGTCCCGGATAATAGGGGTTCAGCCGCTGGGCTCTTTTCGCTGCAACGATCGCCTCGTCAAAGCGATGAAGCTCGATAAGCGCAAAGCCCAAACCGGTCAGCGCAGCGAATGTTTCTGGGTCCACCGGGCTCATTCGCATGGCACGTTCAAAGCTCCGGATCGCTTCCTCCGGCTGCCCCGCGATCTTGAGAACCCAGCCTTTGCAGTGCCATGCGCGATATGAATTCGGGTTGAGATGAACCGCCCGATCGGACATCTCGATCTCGGTCTCGCAGCCGCCGACCAAAAGTGCCGATACCAAGGCAGCGCTTGCCAAGGTATCCGGATCGCCATCGTCGAGGCCGAGTGCCAGGCGCATGAGCCGAAGGGCTTCCTCGCGTTCGAATTGAGGCTCGGTGGTGTAGTTCCTGACCACGTTTTCCGCGTGGCAGGCACCAGCGAGAGCGGCTGCAGCAGCAAACCGCGGGTAGAGCTCCAGTGCCCGGTGGATCAGCCGGAGCCCCTCAGCCAACCCTTCGCGGGTCGATGGGCCGACCTGCTGCAGGGCCCGGAGAAAAAGATCATAGGCGGTGAGGTCTTCCGGTCGCCGCCGCGACGCCAGTGCAATTTCCGCTTGAACCAGCTTCGGCCGAATAGCCGAGACAACGGCGAGCGTAAACTCGTCCTGCAGCGCGAAAATGTCCGTCATGTCGCGCTCGAACCTGTCCGCCCAGATGTGCGTGCCCGTAGCCGCATTGATCAACCGGCCCGTGATGCGAACTTTCCCCGACGCCTTGCGCACCTCCCCCTCGAGGACATAGCGCACGCCAAGCCGGCGCCCGACCTCCTTGATGTCGACCGCTTTGCCCTTGAAAGTGAAGCTCGAATTGCGCGCGATCACGAACAACCCTTTGAACCGCGAGAGCGCTGTAGTGATCTCATCAACCATCCCGTCCGCGAAGTACTCTTGCTCGGGATCGCCAGACATGTTCGCGAACGGCAGCACGGCGATGGACGGCCTGTCCGGTAGTGCAGGAGCGCTCTGGGGCGCGTCGTCCGGATTTGGGGCCGCAACATCTCGCACCTCCTGCACCTGTCCGACGAAACGGAAGCCCTTACGCGGTAGTGTTTTGATGAAGCGCTGTTTCTCGCCGGAATCGCCGATTGCACCCCGAACGGCATTCAGACGGGTTGTCAGCGCGGTGTCGGACACGATACGTCCGTTCCAAACGGAGTTGATGAGGTCATCTTTGCTGACGACGCGCTCCCGGTTTCGGATCAGGTAATCAAGCAGATCGAACACCTGAGGTGTGACAACAATCACGTCCGTTGCGCGGTAAAGTTCGCGCCGGTCGGTATCCAATGCGTAGTCCTCAAAGAGATAACGCAAGCGGCCAATCCTTTTCGGTGGCACCAAGCCCGCCAGGAACCCAAAGAATAAGCTGCCGGTAATGAGAATGTAAGCCACCAGTTAAGCGCGCCAGCAGATGTGCTGGCAGCTTTAGCTTGTAAAACAGCCCAGCTTGGACACACCGCGATGAGCACGATCCACGGGACTACTGAGTTTGGACCGGCAACCGCAAGGCGGCAGTATTACAGCCCGCTCAAAGCATATTGGGATCCGTTTTGGGAGTGGCGCAAACGCGAAAGGCTGCAAACGCAACTGTATTGCCTGACGGACGGCGAACTTATGGACAGTGGCGTCGGCAAGCGGATGCTGTAGTTCCAGCCATTCAATTGCTGACCGAGGGTATTTGAAGAGATCTCTATTCCGAACAACATCTAGGATAGGGTCATGTTCAAACGATTCCTTTTGATCGCGGTAGTTGCCTCTCTCACGTTGGCGATATCCCCAAGAGTTCATTGTGAGTATGCTTTGGAGCGCAGCACGTCCACTGGGCCGCGTTCTGTTTCTTCGCATTCTGATGCGGATCAACCTCCGGAAGAACTTTTGAATGATATTGTGGCTTGGCTCTCATCAAATTTTGACCTGCCTGCCATCAAAGATCGTCCTGCCATTGAATTTACATCGAGGACGGAGCTTGCGAGGCTGCGTGCAAGGGACCTTGGTTCTTCGCAAAGCTTCATGGGAAACGATAGGCAAGTAGCTCAGCGCGATGTTGTCGCACTCTACGACAACAATACGAGTACGATCCTGCTCCCTGATGATTGGGCTGTGGCTTCGCCGACGGACCAGTCGGTGCTGGTACACGAAATGGTCCATCACCTTCAGAATCTAGGAAAGCTCAAATTTGAGTGCCTGCGGGCGCGAGAGAAGACGGCCTACCTGGCTCAGGCTAAATGGTTAGAGCGGTTCGGCCTGAGCCTGGAGAAAGAGTTCGACGTGGACATGTTCACGGTGCTGATTTCTTCAGCATGCATGTATTGATCGTGGCCGGTCGATTTTGGTCCCTGCTCGACAATGGTTTTCCGAAGGAGCGAAAAGCTAAAGTGTCGTGCGTACGAACATGAATTTCAGCGGGTTGACCAATGACCAAACACTTGGTGGTCCTTGCAATTATATTGGCGATCCTGGCGATGGCGCGGGGGCAGCAGAGTCAATTTGTACCGCTACCAACAGGACCACTGCCAGCGGCGCTTGTTCCGTGAGAATTCATTGTCATGGCAGACCCTAAGCCGACAACATCGCAAGTTGTTCCGCCCCACATTCAATTGATCCAGATGGGCCGGGCCCACATCGTCTCAAGGGCCGTCTACGCCGCGGCCAAGCTGGGGCTGGCCGATCAGCTCGCATCCGGACCAAAAAGCGCCATCGAGCTTGCTGGTCCCATGGACGTGCACGCGCCTTCCTTGCACCGATTGATGCGTACCCTAGCGAGCCTTGGCATTCTAGCCGAGCGACCGGAGCAGCGTTTTGCCCTGACCGATCTGGGCGAGGCGCTGAAGACCGGCGCGCCGGGCTCAGCAAGATCATCCGTGATTTTTTCCGGCAACCCCTCTCTGAGTGGTTGGGACAATGTGGTCTATTCTGTTCAAACTGGCAAAACCGGTTTTGAGAAAGCGCGAGGCCTCGCGTTCTTCGACTATCTCGCGCAACATCCCGAGGACGCGTCGCTGTTCAGCGAGATGATGGTCGGCCTCAACGACCAGGAGCCTCCAGCCGTCGCCGCCGCTTACGATTTCTCGATCTTCCAAACCATTGTTGACGTAGGCGGGGCCACCGGCAACATGCTGGCGGCCGTACTTTCCCGTCACGCCGGGCCGCGCGGCCTCCTGTTCGATAGGCCGCATGTCGTGAAAGACGCGCCGACGTTGCTTGATGCCAAAGGCGTAAGCGATCGGGTGACGATCCAGCCCGGCAATTTCTTCGAAAGTGTCCCCGACGGGGCCGATGCGTACATCCTTTCGCACATCCTCCATGACTGGGACGAAGACCAGTGCCTTGCGATCCTTAGCCACGTCCGCAAGGCGATGAAGCCAGCCGGTCGTTTGCTGATCGTCGAAATGGTGCTGCCATCCGGCGATGCGCCGCATCCGGGAAAAATACTCGATCTCACGATGCTCGTACAAACGGGGGGTCAGGAACGAACGGAATCCGAATACGCGTTACTTTTGGGCAAGGCTGGTTTCCGCCTGACGCAGGTCGTCCCGACCAGTTCAGCAGCGAACATTCTGGAAGCCGTGGTGGCTTGAGTGCGAGTGGATGTTTGGTTGAAGTCCGGTTTGGGTCAAAATGCGAAGAACTCAAGTTGAGCAAATATGATCTGCTCTGGTTGGATGAGCGGACCTCCCGCAGACGAAACGCAACTTCGGAGATTGGCCAACAGGGACATTTATTCGGGCTCGCTTCCAGTCGGGTTCCATCCTAGGATAGCATGTAAACTTGGCTACAACCGTGAGGGCCGAATGCGGACCGGAATGCTGATTGTTGCCGTGGTCGTTGCGAGTTTGAGAGCATTTGGTTCGTTCGCCGCCGCGGCTGAAAATCAAGACACCCAGGAAGTCCTCTGGCCCACAAAGTCCTGGCAGACTTCGAGCCCGGAAGAGCAGGGGATGGACTCAGCCAGCTTGGCTCGGCTCGTAGAGGCTGTCGGCACCTACAAACAAGACAGTCTTACGATCATTCGCCACGGAAGGATCGTGGCCGACGTTTACTATGCTCCCTATGTCCCCGGTGTCAGTCACGATTTGAGGTCCGTGACTAAGAGCGTGGTGAGTACGTTGACTGCTATTCTGCTAGAGAAAGGCGGTCTTGATAACGTCGATCATTCGGTGGTCGATCTATTTTCAGACAAACAAATTCAGAATATCGACGCCAGAAAAAAGGCGATGACGGTTCAAAACCTTCTCGACATGACCTCGGGCATCGAATGGGTCGAGAAGCTTTATACGCCGGGCGAGACTATCATGAAGATGTACGATAGCGCCAATCGCACAGCCTTCGTCCTGAACCAACCGATGGCCGACGCGCCTGGCTCGACTTTCCAATACAATAGCGGCAACCCTTATCTTCTCTCGGCGCTCATCACCAAAAGGACCGGACAGAGCGCATTTGAATATGCAACGAAGGAGTTGTTCGAGCCGCTTGGAATCAAGAGCGCCAAATGGGGCAAGGTGGATGCGCAGGGCGTGACGGACGGCGAAGCGGGGCTCTCCCTATCTCCCCACGACATGGCCAGGATCGGGTATCTCTACCTACGCAACGGACGATGGGAAGGAAGGCAAATCATCCCGTCATCGTGGGTCGAGCGAGCGAAATCCGGGCCAGTCGCTGCAACATTTGGATTCCATTATGGAAATTTGTGGTGGTCCTATCCCGAGAAGGGCGCCTATATGGCACGGGGCCGTCATTCGCAATTGATACTTGTGATTCCCAAATTTGATATCATCGTTGTTATGACCGGCTTTCTGAATGACACCGAATTTTATTCGGCCTCGTCATTGATCGACGATATTTCCAGCGCGGTTAGATCTGATCAGCCGTTGCCCGACAATCCAGTCGCACAAGCGTTATTGGCCAAGGCAGTACATCGCGCCGCGGAGGAGAAGCCTTACGCCGTCGTCAACACACCCGAATTGGCCAAGGTAATCTCCGGCAAGGTCTACAGTTTCATTGACAACAAGCTACGTGTGAAGAGCTTCACCCTTAACTTTTATGGTTCGGACTCGTCATGGGTTATTACAACCTATGGCGGCAATGGGAACAACCGGTTTTCGGGGTTGGTTGGACTAGACGGCCTCTATCGAAAAAGTCCTCCGGCACCCTACGGCATCAACGCCGCAAGGGGGCGCTGGACCAGCGAACATACGTTTGTGATGGAGCGCCGGATTTTGGGCCACAGCGAAACCCAAACCTGGGCGCTGACGTTCGACGGCGACAAAGTGACGGTGAATTTCGAGAACACTGATGGACTCAAGGCGGAGCTGCACGGCGAGCGAAGTGAATAAATGCAACTGAACCGAAGTCGGTTCTGGGCCATAAGCGGACTTGTCCGCTAAGTGGAGCGGTATCACTCACACGCCTCGTTCAAACGGTCGCAGATTGGGTGAGTACATTCGATCCTGATGTGGAACGAACCGAGAGTTGTGCGACTTGGAGCGCCGCACAAATCGATGCCGCGGCCACGAGGATGCCTGCAAACACATCGATGAAATAATGCCCTCCGAACAAAGGTGTCGCGAAGAGTATGTCGGCTGAGCATGTCACTACCAATGGCCGTATCCACCGAAAGGTCCAAAGCGCCCAGCACGACAGGACAGGAATGGCAGCATGCAAACTCGGAAAAGCGATGATGCCACCGATCGAGGTCGAGTTGAAGAGGCGCAACGAGCCGTCGCGCACCAATGGCAATCGGTCAATTTGGGCAACGTATCCGCTGGGATTGAGCTTTGAGAGATCCGGAGCGATACCGTACTCGTAATATGTGCCCATGGCTGGCACCACGGCAGAAACAAGGACGATAAGCACGATCATCAATATGGAGGCAAACACGAATTGCTGTAGGCGGACATGCTGATGAGCAAGGCTGAGTGCAATCGGGATCACAAGCGCTGGCCAAGTGACTAAACAGTTGTACCCATAATCCAGGTACGGAATGAGCGACGGGTGCGCATAGACGTAAGCCTGATAAGCCTGCCAGTCGAGCCCAAGTATCCGATCCAAGTTTGCTAGGTTCCGATCTTGCAAAGGGAGGTTGAGACTCGCTACGATAAAGCTCAGATCGGCCGCTATAATGGATAGCCACGTAAAGAGCGCCATCACACCCAGAATGTAAGAGAGCCGGATCCAGCGCATCGAAAACGCATAATGTGCCGTTAGGGCAACTCCGGCCGTCGTCGCAAACTGTACCGCAAAGTGCTCATCGACGTGTATCGAGAAGTTGGTGGTCGCTAGACAGATCGCTAGCAGAACCGCAAGGACGGCAAGTGAAGTCCAGTTGACCAAGTAAAGTTTCCGGGCCGTCCGCCTTTCAATTTCACACATAACGCCCGCACTGCTTGCACCCATTTATCGCAGGTTGCGAGATGCATATATGCACGCACAAGTTAGAAAACCGTTACAACAATCTTAGGTTTATGCGGACCCCGATTGTTCCGCTGGCTTTGCCAGCCAGCACCGAGAGGGGCGACAAATGAAATGATCTTGGAAATGGAGCGCGCAGAATGCTCAATTTTGGATGCGACGCTGCAGATTCCGCTTCGGGTCAAAATGCGAAGAACTCAGCACGCGCAAAGCAGGTCGGCTCAGCGCCGCTAAGCGGACCTTCACTGAATCGTGTATCGCCGCCTCGCTGATGGGCTAGACGCAGAACTGGCTCCGAATGAAGAAGCCGCTGCTCGAGGCGGCCCCGTTGCCGAAAGCTCCCGGCAATGCTGCTTGCCGACCGTGGCTATGACGCGGACTGGATCAGGGAGCTTGCCATGAAGAGAGGCGCGTCGAACGGTTCTTCAACAGCATCAAGCAATGCCGTCGAGTGGCGATGTGCCACGACAGGCTCGAGGGAAACTACCTTGCCTTCGTCCAACTCGCATCCATCCGCTTATGGCTGTCCGCGCGTTATGAGTCCGCGCCCTAGATCGCATCGCGCTTTAGCCTAGGTCTCGGCCTTTGGCGCGACAGCGGAGCGCGGCGTCACTTCGCAGAGCTACTGTCGTGCCGCGCCGCTGGCTCCGGGGATCTGTCCCCCGAACTTTGACGGGCCGGTGCCGCTGACGCTCGTCGGCCCGCCGGCCGTCCCATTCGGGTCAGTCCTGGCCGCGGTCCGGCCGGGGCCGTGCATCATGTTCATTGAATTGAACCATCCGTGGTGGTGATGGCGTTTGGCGCTGTGGGCCGAGGCATAGCCGGTCGAGCAGGCCAGCAAGATCGCTAAAGCAAGCGTCGCTGTTTTCATCTGGGTTTCCTCTCTGATTGAGGAAACTGCAGGGGCAAGCGACTTGTTCCAAGGCTACGTTTCAAGGCTGCGCCGATCTGGAAGCTGGAAGCGTCTCTCAAATGTCGGTCACGTCGACGGGACGCTCCGCGCCGCCTGTCCACATGATCAAGCTGACGGCCGCGCAAAGCATCAGATCCTACAAATCGGGGCGCCCGGCCGAAAAGAAATAGTCTCGTGATTTCAACACCCCCGCTACTGTGCATGGGGTTGTTTTCGCAACTTTCTTGTTTGGCACTGCCGAAACCGCCGCGCTCAGCGCCGTCCGCGCGGCGCCTCTGCCTTCGCCGGCGGCTCGGTCTGGGGCGCGCAGGTCGCAGCCTGAAGCGAGCCTTGCGCCTGTGGCATCAGGCCGGGCTCGGGGGCGAGCGCCTTCATCAGGATCAGGCCGGTCGTGGTCGGGGAGTCGATGATCAGGCGGTCGGCCGCAGTGACCTCTTCGTCCTCGGGCAGCTCGTTGTGCTGCGCTTCCGTCATCAGATCGAGCTCGATCACCTTGCGGCCCGCCGAGCGGTCGTTGATGGCGTAATAGGCGATCTCGTTGCGGGTGTAGAACGATACGGACGTATAGGCCTGGCTCACCGGCACGGTCAGCTTGAGCGGCCCGTTGGTCAGATCATAGCGGCAGATCGCGAGCGCGAAGGCCGGGTCCATAAACGGCATCGGCGAGGTCTGCGGATCGGCGAGGGGAAGCTGGGTGACGGCGTTCACCTTCGTCATCGGCGTCAGTCGCGAATAGGCGTCCTGCGTCGCGATCCGCGGCAGCGCCAGCACGCTGACGAGATGGACGACGAGGCCCAGGACGATGCCGGCAACGATGGTGAAGGCGAGGCGGATCATGAGCAGCCCACCGTCGAGATGCTGGGCATCGGCGCGTCGCGCTGGGTGCGCGTCGCGACGCCGACGGGGGTATCGTAGAGGCGCAGCATCAGCGCGTAGCGCTCGATGCCGCCGGTCGGCAGCCAGTTGCCGGCGCGCGAGCGCGAGGCGATGCGGATCTCGAACGAGCCGTCGGACTGGCGCACGATCTCCTGGCTGGTGAAGCCGTAGCGGGCAAGCGAATTGGCGACGAGGTGGCCCTTGCGGTCGTAGAGCGTCAACGTCCAGAACCGCGCCGGCGGCGTCACGCCGGAGACGATCACGTCGCAACGGCCGTCGAGCGCCTTCTTCTTGTCGTCGGTGGTGGCGGTGAAGGCGACGCCGTCGCCGGTGCCGATCGGCAGCTCGCCGTTGCGCACGATGGTGGCGCGCGAATAGGGATCGACGTCGGCGGTGCCGGTGCGCGGCCGCGCGGTCCAGGCGCCGATGGTGAGCGCGCCAATCTCGGTGCCGCGCGTCGTCGTCATCCAGGTCGCACCCAAGCCGACCGCGGTGGCGAGCAGAAGGGCCGTCAATGTGATCAGGATCAGCCGCACGGGTTTCGATCAGTTCTTGCGCGGGGCGGAGGCGTTGGCGTTCTCTTCCGCATAGTTCTGCGGGAAGGCGAGCGCGCTCGTCGCCGGGGACGGCTTGGCCGGCATGGCGTCGGCATCGGCCGATTTCTTTGCAGTCTTGGCCGCGTCATCGAGCAGCTTCTCGACCCGCACCAGGATGTCGGCGCCGCGCTTGGTCAGCACCGGCGGTGGACCCGGCTTGGTCTCCAGCACCTTCGGCGCTGCGTTGGCCTGGGCGTTGGCGACATGCTGCGGCGGCAGCTTCTGGCCCATGCCGATGCCGGGGATTTCCCGGACCTCGACGCCCTGATGCGCCGCGACCATGATGTCGTGCCAGGTTTGCGCCGGCAGCGAGCCGCCGGTCATGCGGTTGGTCGGCGAATAGTCGTCGTTGCCGTACCAGACCGCGCAGGTGAAATTCCCGGTGTAGCCGACGAACCAGGCGTCGCGATACGCGTTGGTCGTGCCGGTCTTGCCCGCGGTCGGAATGCCGTCGAGCGCCGCACGGCGTGCGGTGCCTTCGCTGACGACGTGGCTCATCATGCCCGCCATGTCGGCGGCAACGGAGGGAGGGATCGCCTGCCGTGGCTTCGGGCCGTCGCGGTCCCAGCGCCAGACGAGGTCGCCCGCACCGGTGCGCACCTCCAGCACCGAATGCGGCGTCACCGCCTTGCCGCGGTTGGGGAAGGTCGCGTAGGCGACCGCGTGCTCGAGCACGGTGACTTCGTCCGAGCCGATCGGCAGCGACGGCGTGTCGGGCAGCGGCGCCTTGAGGCCGAAGCGGCGCGCGACTTCGACGATCTTGGCGCGGCCGATCTTGGCGGGGTTCGGCGCCTTCGGCTGCTCCTTCTGGCCGATCGCGATCGAGAGCTTCACCGGCACCACGTTGATCGAGCGCGTGATCGCCTGCGTCAGCGTCACCGAGCCGGAATAGGAATGGCCATAATTCTGCGGGCACCAATTGCCGATGCAGACCGGGCCGTCGACCACGATCGAATTCGGCGTGAAGCCGTTCAGGAGCGCGGTGGTGTAGACGTAAGGCTTGAACGAGGAGCCGGGCTGGCGGTAGGCGTCGGTGGCGCGGTTGAACTGGCTGGCGCCGTAGTCGCGGCCGCCGACCATGGCGCGGATGCCGCCGTCGAGATCGGCGACGACGGTCGCCGCCTGCGTCGCGTGATAGTCGCGGCCGAACTGGCGCAGCTGGTTCTCGACCGCGTCTTCCGCGGCCTTCTGCACGTTGGTGTCGATGGCGAGGCGAACCACGAAGACGCGCTCGGTGTACGACTTCGGGAAGGTGTCGACCAGCTTGCGCATCTCGTCGAAGGCGTAGTCGAGATAATAGTTCGGCGATGCCTCGTCGCGGCGGTCGACCGCGAAGGCCGGGTTGCGGCGGGCGCCGAACACCTGGCCCTCGGTCATGAAGCCGGCATCGACAAGGTTGTCGAGCACGACGTTGGCGCGGGCGCGGGCGGCGGGCAGGTTGATGTGGGGAGCGTATTTGGTCGGCGCCTTGAACAGGCCGGCGAGCATCGCGGCCTCCGCCAGCGTCACGTCGCGCGCGGATTTGTTGAAGTAGAAATGCGCGGCGCCGTCGACGCCGAAGGTGCCGCCGCCCATATAGGCGCGGTCCAGATACAGCTTGAGGATCTCGTTCTTGGTCAGGCGCCATTCCAGCCAGACCGCGAGGAAGGCCTCGTTGACCTTGCGCTCGATGGTACGCTCATTGCTCAGGAACAGGTTCTTGGCGAGCTGCTGGGTGATCGAGGAGCCGCCCTGGCGGACGCCGCCGGCTTGCGCGTTGGTGACGAGCGCGCGCGCGGTGCCGGCGATGTCGATGCCGAAATGCTCGTAGAAGCGGCGATCCTCGGTGGCCAGCGTCGCCTTGATCAGCACGTCGGGAAAATCTTCCAGCGGGATCGAGTCGTTGTGCTTGATGCCGCGGCTGCCGATCGGGCTGCCGTAGCGGTCGAGGAAGGTCACCGCGAGATCGGACTTCTTCAGCCAGTCCTCGTCCGCGGTCTCTCGGAAGGCGGGAATGGCGAGGGTGAGCATCACGACCAGGCCGCCGAGCCCGAGGGTTGCGGCCTCCGACAGCGGCTCGATGAACACCCAGCGCTTCCAGCGCCCGACATAGAACCGGTCCATGAAGGTCGAGTAGCGCTCATAGAGCTCGCGGATGCCCTTGGCCGAGGAGAACAGCGAGGAGTCGATGCGCGCATCGAGATCCAGGAAGAAATTCCGGACCCTCTGCTTCCAATGCGGTGGTATGATCTGGCGCACCTAGAACCCTTGAGGCTCGCTTCGAAAGCGTTCAAGCACCCGGCCGGGGCGGCATCGAGACGTCTTGGGGGAATGTTGCGGCAAACCCAAGGCGCCCGGCCAGCATCCGAGGGACTTGCTGTTCCTTCTAGCCGAGCGGGGCCCATAAACCAATGGTCACGCTCGCGATTTTGAACAACAGGCCTAATTGACCCCGGTTCATTACGGGCCGTTTGGGCGGGCTGCTTGCACCACCACGGCCACACGCCCTAGATGACTTTAGCCGTAGCTCTTTCGAATCTTTGTTGAGGCGCATGACCGCAGCTCCCAAACGACCATCAGGCCAGGAAGGATTCTTCTGGAAAACCAAGACGTTGGAAGAGATGTCGGCGGGCGAATGGGAAAGCCTGTGCGACGGCTGCGGACGCTGCTGCCTGAACAAGCTCGAGGACGAGGACACCGGGCATATCTATTTCACCCATATCGGCTGCAAGCTGCTCGATGGGGCGAGCTGCGCCTGCAAGGACTATCCGAATCGGTCCGACAAGGTTCCGGACTGCGTCCGCCTGACGCCGGCCAATGTCCGCACCCTGAACTGGCTGCCGCCGAGCTGCGGCTACAAGCTCGTCGCCGAGGGGCGCGATCTCTATTGGTGGCATCCGCTGGTCTCCGGTGATCCCAGCACGGTGCACGAAGCCGGCGTTTCCGTGCGCGGCCGGGTGGAGGGCAGCGAGGAGGAGATCCCGGACGAGGAGCTTGAGAACCACATCGTGCAATGGCCCGCCGTGCTGCCGAAACGAGCCCGCCTGAAGCGACGCCCGAAGGACTGAGCCGCCGCACGCAGCCGATCAATTGTCCGGGATGGCCCGGGGGCGGGATGCACCCATGCGCCGCGGTGCCTGCCTGGGAAGATCTTTGCTGTCTACATTGGGCTGTATAGAACGAATCCTTTGCGGCGTTGCGCCGCCACACGACGTCCGAGCGAGATGAACAAGTTCGACCGGCGGAGCAGTTCTGCCGACATCCAGACTTTGCCCGACGACATCGCCGAGGAGCTGTCCCGGCTGCCGAGCGAGGTCATCAGCGTCGATGACGCGCCGTCCATCGCGCCGCCGGCGCCGCTGTCGCAGGACGAGGTCCGCACCATCGTCATCAGCCTGATGCTGACGATGTTCCTGGCGGCGCTCGACCAGACCATCGTGGCGACCGCACTGCCGACCATCGGACGCCAGTTCCAGGACGTCTCCAATCTCTCCTGGGTCATCACTGCCTATCTGCTCGCCTCGACCGCTGTCGCGCCGGTGTTCGGCACGCTCAGCGACATCTACGGCCGCAAGGCCATGATCATCACTTCGCTCAGCCTGTTCGTGGCGGGCTCGGTGCTGTGCGCGATCGCGCCGAACATGCCGATGCTGATCCTGGCCCGCGGCCTTCAGGGGCTCGGCGGCGGCGGCATCATGCCCGTCGTGCAGACCGTGATCTCGGACGTCGTGAGCCCGCGCGAGCGCGGCCAGTATCAGGCCTATTTCTCCAGTGTCTGGATGGTCGGCGGCATCTTGGGCCCGGTCATCGGCGGCGTGTTCGCCGAGCATCTGCACTGGTCGATGATCTTCTGGATCAATCTGCCGCTTGCGGCCGCGGCGATCGCGCTGTTGCTGCCTAAGATGAAGAAGATCCCGGTGTTCCACCGCAAGCGCAAGGTCGACTGGCTTGGCGGCGTGCTGCTGATGGCCTCCGCGGTCGTCTTCATGCTGGTGCTGACCTGGGGCGGCACGCGCTTCGCCTGGCTGTCGCCGACCGTGCTGGCGATGGTGGGCGGCGCCCTCGCGCTCGCGGTGACCTTCGTGTGGCACGCCCGGCGGGCCGACGAGCCGTTCCTGCCGCTGCCGCTGCTGACGGGATCGGTGGCGCCGTTCGCGCTGACGGCCGGCGGCTGCGGGCTCGGGGCGATCACCGGCCTCACCGTGCAGCTCCCGCTTTATTACGAGTCAGTCTATCATTTGAGCGCAAGCGAGGCGGGTCTTGCGCTGATCCCGCTCGCCGCGGTTTCGACCGTCGGCGCGGCCGTCGCCGGCCGTACCATGGCCCGTGCCAAACACTACAAGCGCGTCGCCATCATCGGCACCTCCTGGGCTGCGCTGTGCGGCCTCGGCCTCACGCTCACCACCTTGCCGCTGTGGGGTCTGTTGACCCTGATGGCGGCGTTCGCGCTGGGGCTCGGCACCACCTTTCCGGTCTGCGTGGTCTCGCTGCAGAACTCGGTGGCGCGCCCGCAGGTCGGCACCATCACCGGCGCGATGAACTTCTTCCGCTCGCTGATGTCTTCGTTCACGGTCGCGGCCTTCGCCGCGATCCTGCTCATTGCGCTCGGCATCGACGTTCCGCTCGCCGGCGAGCATCACGCCGCAGGCAGCGTCGCAATTCCCGCCGACGACATGCGGCATGCCTTCCGCTACGTGTTCGGCGCCGCCACCGCGCTGATGACCACCGCCGCGCTGTGCCTGATCGCGATGGAGGAGCGGCCGCTGGCCGGCCCCTCTGCGAAGCAGCCCGTCGAGATGGCGGAGTAGGGCTCAGCCCGTACCATCCGGAAAGCTGATCATCCGCGGCAGCAGAATCGTGAATTCGGTGAACTCGCCAGGCTTGGTCGCGACCTCGATCGTGCCGCCATGCTGCTTCACCACGATGTCGTGGCTCATCGACAGTCCGAGGCCGGTGCCTTCACCGGCCGGCTTGGTGGTGAAGAACGGATTGAACATCTTCTCCTTCACCTCGTCCGGGATGCCGGTACCGTTGTCGCGAATGCGGATCTCGATGTGATCGCCGCGGTCGCGGGTCGCGGCGGTCACGACCGGCGCGTAACCGGCCGCCTCGTTCTCCGCCTTGCGCTTGGCGACGGCATGGAATCCGTTCGAGATCAGGTTCAGCAGCACCCGCGTGATCTCCTGCGGAAACACATCGGCCGAGCCCGCGGCCGGATCGAGATCGCGTTCGAGCGTCACGTCGAACTGCGGCTTCTCGGCCCGTGCGCCGTGATAGGCGAGGTTGAGGCTTTCCTCGACCACCGCATTGATGTCGCTCAGGCGATGCTCCCCGCCGCCCCCGCGCGAATGCAGCAGCATATTCTTGACGATGGAATCGGCGCGCCGGCCGTGCTGCACGATCTTGCCGAGATTGTCCTTCAGGAGTCCCGTGATCTCGTCGACCTCCGCTCGAACGTCGTCTGCGAGCGTGACCGGCGCGAGCACCTCGTTGAGCTCGTCGGTCAATTCGGCGGAGAGGGAGGCAAAATTGTTGACGAAGTTGAGCGGGTTCTTGATCTCGTGCGCGATGCCGGCGGTGAGCTGGCCGAGGGACGCGAGCTTTTCGGTCTGCCCCAGCCGGTCCTGCGCTGCGCGCAAATCGTCGAGCGATTTGGCGAGCTCCCGTGTGCGGTCCTGCACCTCGTTGAACAGGCGCGTATTCTCGACCGCGATCACGGCCTGGTCGGCGAAGGTCTTGAGCAGGTTGATCGCCTTGTCCGGGAAATGACCGGGCTCCCGCCGCGTGACCGCGATGGTGCCGATCGCGACGCCGTCGCGCAGCATCGGCACCACGAGGATGCTGCGATAGCCCCGCGTCCGCGCCAGCTCCTTCATGGCCTCGGTGAGGTCGGGCTCGCTCTGCATGTCGCTGCGGAAGGCATATTCTCCGCTTCGGGCCACCCGGCTGTGAATGCCTGACGAGGACAGCGGCGTCGGGAAGGAGCTGAGCAGGTCGGCATTGCCTGCTTCATTGTCGGTGGTGAAGGCGGCCAGATGCAGCATGCCGTCGATCGCGCGGGTGACGGTGGAGGAATGCCCGCCGATCAGCGCCTTGGCGCTGTCCGAGATCGCCTGGAACACCGGCGTGACGTCGGCCGGCGAGGCCGCGATCACCTTGAGGATGTCGGCGGTCGCGGTCTGCCGCTCCAGCGCCTCCCGCGTCGCATTGAACAGGCTGACATTCTTGATCGCGATTACGGCCTGGTCGGCGAAGGTCTGCAGCAGCCGCACGTGATGCTCGGCGAACGCACCGGTCGCCCGGCGCGTGGCGATGATAATGCCGATGGCCTCGCCCTCGCTCATCAGCGGCGCGAACAGCATGCTGCGATAGCCGCGAGCGCGCGCGATGTCGCGCGCGGCCGGCTCGAGCTCGGTGTCGGGCAGTTGCGCGGCCGCTCCCTTGGCGACGAGCTGATAGGGCGGAAACTGCGCGAACGGCACCGGGAACGAGGCCTGCAGCACGCGATCGCCGGCCGGGTCGGTCGGCGTGAACGCGGCCAGGTGCGCGGCGCCGTCGACATAGCGCAGCACGGCGGTGGAGAAGCCGCCGATCAGCCTGTTGGCATTGGCGGCGATCGCGTCGAACACCGGCTGCACGTCGGATGGCGAGGCGGCCATCACCTTCAGGATGTCCGCCGTGGCGGTCTGGCGCTCCAGCGCCTCGCGCGTCTCGTTGAACAGGCGTGCATTCTCGATCGCGATCACGGCCTGGTCGGCAAAAGTCTGGAGCAGCTGCACGAGATCGGGCGCGAACGCGCCTGTTACGGCACGGGTGACGCTGATCATGCCGACCGGCGTGCCGCGGTTCATCAGCGGCATGAACAGCACGCTGCGGAAGCCGCGCAGCCGCGCCAGATTCCGGTTCAGCTCGGGGACGTCGGCAGCCTCGCTGTCGGGAAACTGGATGGTCTCGCCGTCGCGCACGAGGGCAAAGGTCGGGAAGTCCGCGATCTTGCGCGGGAAGGAAGCCTTCAGCCCTTCATCCGCCTCCGGACTGGTGGGCGTGAACGCCACGAGGTGCAGCTCGTCGCCGATGAACTGAAGCACGGTGGCGGAAAAGCCGTCGAGCAGGCGCTTGGAGCTGGACGCAATCGCCGCGAACACCGGCCGTGCATCGGAGGGCGAGGCTGCGATCGTGCGCAAGATCTCGGCGCTGGCATTCTGGCGATCGCGCGCAATCGCCAGCGCACTGCGCAGCTGCGCGTTCTCCGCTGCGGCCGACTGCAATCGGCGCTCGAGTTTCTCGGTTTCGTCGGAAGGGGCGGTCATTTCTCATCCGGCTCGATGCCACGACAGGCGTGGCACCTCGGCGGATTATCACATCTTCCGCGGCCGGTGCCAGCGCCTGCGGCTCAAGCCCGGCCGTCTCACGTGCCCGGCCGCGACACTTCGGTCTCCTTGCTGGTGATGAACTCCAGCAGCACCGGGATGCCTTCCCTTGTCTTCTGAATGCCGCGCTTGATCGCAGGGATGATGTCCTCCGGCCGCGTCACCCGCTCGCCATAGCCGCCGAAGGCGCGCGCCATTGCGGCATAGTCGCCGGAGATGTCGGTCGAACGATATTTCTCGGTCGAGACCGGCATCACCTTCAATTCGATCGCCATCGAGAAATTGTTGAGCAGGATCGACATGATCGGGATGCGCTCGCGCACCGCGGTCTCGAAATCCATGCCCGTGAAGCCGATGGCCGCATCGCCCCAGACATTGATGCAGAGCTTGTCGGGTTTCGCCAGTTTCGCGCCCATGGCAAGGCCGAGGCCGTAGCCGAGCTGCGTCGTCTTGCCCCAGCCGAGATAGGTGAGGGGTTTTGTCGATTTCCAGAATGGCGAGAGCTGGTCGCGCGGGCTGCCGGCATCGTGGGTGATGATGGTGTTGTCGATGTCGACGGTGTGCTGCAGGTCCCACAACACGCGATAGGGGCTCAAGGGCGCGTCGTTGCTGGTGAGTTTTGGCATCCATTTCGGGAGCCACTCCTTGTGCGAAGCGGCGATCTCGGCTGCGACAGCCGATGCATCCCGGTCCGCGCTGACGGTCTTGTCAATCTCCTCGAGCAGCGCGTCCAGCACGAGGCCGGCGTCGCCGACCAGGCCGATCTTGGCCTCGACATCCTTGTTGAGATGGTTGGGATCGAGCGTGGAATGGATGATGGTCTTGCCCTTCGGCATCGCGATGCCGAAATTCGTTTCCGTGAACGAACAACCGATGCCGAAGATGAGGTCGGCTTCTGCGAGGAACTTCGGCACCGCGCGCGGCACCGCGAGGCCGCCCGAGCCGAGCGAGAGCGGATGGGTTTCCGAAAACGACGATTTGCCGCCGAGGCTGGTGGTGACGGGGATCGCCAGCCGCTCGGCGAGCCGTTTCAGCTGCGGCCAGGCCTGGGCGTAATGCACGCCCTGGCCGGCATAAATCACCGGCCGTTTTGCATTCACGAGCAGGCTTGCGGCCTCCTTTACATGCGCGGGGTCGGCGCCGTAACGGGTGCGCAGCACCGGTGTGTAGTCGAGCGGCTCCGGCACCTCCTCGTTCCACATGTCCGAGGGGATCTCGACGATCACGGGCCCGCCGCGGCCGTTCTTCAGCCTCGTGAAGGCGCGGCGGAAGATGTTGGCGACTTCAGCGGCCAGGATGATCGGCTCGGACGATTTCGCGAACGGCTTCATCGCCTCACTGGAATTGAAGTTCGGCTCGATATGCGCAAGCCGGCGCTGGTAGCCCATCGGCAGCACCAGCACGGGAACGGATTCGCCAAAACACTGCGCGACGCCGCCCATCGCGTTCTCTGCGCCCGGCCCATGCTGCATGCAGAATGCGCCGATCGAGCGCCCCGACGTCACGCGCGAGATCGCGTCCGCCATGTGAATGCCGACGCGCTCCTGCCGCACCATGACGGGGCGGATCTCGACTTTGGCCGCATGCTCGATCAGATGGTTGACCGGATAGCCGCAGAGGATCTCGATGCCCTCGCGCCTCATGATTTCTGCAATGGCGGTGCCGAGCTTCATGGCGTCTCTCTCCCTTCAGGCTCGGCCGGTTGCTCCGGCCGGTTGGGCAAAGAGGATCAGGAATTCCAGGAAGCGTAAAGCGTACGGGGCGAGTGTGGCGGTAGGCCAGCTATGCACCGCGAGCGTGCGCCGGCTCCGGCTGGCGAGAGTGGCCGCGGCCGAACGTTGTCCGCCCCACGGGCTGCAGCAGGCGCCTGGCAGCAACGAGATCCGGCGTTTCGAAGCCTTCGGTGAACTCGTCATAGATCGGGGCGAGCAGTCGGATGGCCTTGGGCCCGCGACCGGTCTCGATCCAGTGCGCTGCGAGATCTGTGGCGATCCGCAACTGGAATGTCATCGCGCCTATGGCGCGCGCTTCCGCGAGCGCCTGCTGCAGGTGCTTTTCGGCGCGCAGCGGCTCGCCGGCGCGGGAGAGGATCGATGCCTCGACCCGTTGAAGTTCGGAACGGCACCAGCGCTCTCCCTGGCGTTCCTGATGGCCGATGGCCCGCGCGACGGTCTCGCGCGCTTCCGCGATCCGCCCTTGCCGCAAAAGCGCGCGGGCGAGGACGGCGAGATAACTGCCGATCCGCATCAGGAATCGGCATTCGATCAGTTCATCGATCGCTGCTCGAATGTCCTCCAGCGCGCGCGGATCGCCATGCAGATCACGAAGGCAAGCGGAAAAATAGCGCTCGACCGGAACCCAGCGCGAGATGCGCTCGCGTTGGAGGTTACGACGCAGGCGTTCGGTGAAGCTCTCGAGGGCATTCAGATCGCCGGTTTCGAGCGCGACAGGAAGTGCGGCGAGCCCTAGTGCATTCGACTGCGACACCCAATGGCCACTGCGATCCGCGGCGTCGACGGCATCGCGGGCCAGCCTCGCTGCGTAGTCGGCTTGCCCTTGCATCCACGCCACGAAGGGCAGGTTGAAACGGACGGTGATGAACCGGTAGACTTCGTTTGCATCCCTGCGCGAACGGCCCTCGGCCAGGGAATAGGTTGCCGCGAGACGATCGAGAACGGGGCGGCTCTTGGTCAACTCGCCGGCAAAGGCGCGCGCCCAGGCCAGTGCCCGATCGGCCTCCGACGTTGCCGTCAAATCGCGGTCGCGGTCGGCTAGCTCCGTTGCCTCCTCGAGACAAGTGATGGCGCGCGGGACCTGGCCGATCTGCAACAGGTAAAAGGCAAAACCGACCAGCGCGCGCTGCCGATACTCCAGGTTGCCGGCCCGCCTTGCAAAGGCGATGGCATCGAGCCAGGCGACCTCGTTCTCATTCGACATCTTGCGGGCGTAGAACAGGCTCCATCCGAGGGCACAGGCGAGCTTTGCCTTCGACAGATCGTCGCACTCGATGGTCTTCGCCAAGGCGAGTGCGTCCTCCAACCGTGTCTGCGCTTCCGACAGGATCGAGGTTTCCGACCACAAGGTGATCGCCGCAACCGCCAGCCTGATTCCGAGGGCGGCATCGCCTTCCGCGTCGAATGCCCATGAAAGAGCGGCCCGCAAGTCGGCGATGCGGCCAAGGTAGCGCTGGGTCCAATCGGCCGGCTCACGCCAGTTCCACTCCTCCTCGGATCGCTCGAACAGCGCGAGGACACATTGCGCATGACGGAGGAGCGCACGGTCGCAGGCGGGATCGGTCTGGCGTCGCTCGGCCGCATAGCGCCGTGTGCTGTCGAGCAACCGGTAACGAACGGTCGCTCCGCCGGCCTGTGTGCTCAAGAGCGACTTGGCGACGAGGCTACCGAGGCCGGTGACGACGTCGACGGGAGTGAGCCCCGCCACCTCCGCAACGAAAACCGCATCCTCAGCTTCGAACCCGTCGCGGAACACCGACAGCAGGCCGAACAGCCTGGCCTCCTTCTGTGACAGCAGCCGGAAGCTCCAGTCGATCGTCGCCATCAGGGTCTCATGGCGCGGCGGGGCGCCCTCGGCGCTGGCGGCGCGAAAACCGAGGTTCTGATCGAGCAGCGCCACCAATTGGCGAGGATTGAACGCGCCGATCTGGGCTGCCGCCAATTCGATGGCTAGCGGAAGGCCGTCAAGCGAACGGCAGATCGAGCCGATGGCCTCGCAATCATCATCGACGAAGCGATAGTCTGACCATTCGGCGGCGCGGCGGACGAACAGCTGCACCGCCGGAAATGTCACGGCCTGGTCGACGCTCAGGGTGCGGCCGGGTTTCGGTGAGGCCAGCGCGCCAAGCCGCACGATGTGCTCGGTGGCGGTGCCAAGCGGTTCGCGGCTCCTCGCCAGCAGCCTGGACGGCGATGTGTCCGCCATGAGCCTGCCGGCGAAGATCGTGGCGGCGGGCAGCACATGCTCGCAATTGTCCAGGATGAGCAGCATCTGCCGCGGCCTCAGAAAATCGAGGGCCGCAGCCAGACCGTTGTCCGTATTGCCCCTGATGCCCAGTGCCGTTACCAGCGCCGCGCCGAACAGCGTCGGATCGGAGATCGTGGCGAGATCGACGAAGCAGACGCCATCGCGGCACCGCGGCGCAAACGCCTGGGCGACCGCTACGGCAACCGTCGTCTTGCCGATCCCTCCCGCCCCAACCAGGGTCACGTGCCTGTTGTCGGCCAATAGAGCGGCGATGTCGACGATGTCCGCTTCACGACCAACGATGCCGCGCAACAATGGCAGCCTGGACGAGGGGACCGGATCGGTGAGCGCAAGATCGTCCTCGATCTCGCCGATGCTGATTTGCACGTCCGCGATGAACTTGTACCCGCGGCGCGCCACGGTCGCGATGTAGACGGGCTCGGTCTGGGTATCGCCCAGCGAGCGCCGCAAGCTCCACATGTTGACCTTGAGATTGCTGTCGTGGAGGAAGGTGCCCGGCCAGGCCGCCGCCATCAACTCCGTCTTGGTGACCAATTCGCCCCGGCGCTGCACCAGCAGCTGCAGAAGCTCGAATGCCCGCCCGCCCAGTTTGACGGGGCGTCCGTCGAGAAGCAGCAGCTGGCGGTGGGGGACTAGTTGAAAAGCGCCGAAACAGTAAGTGAATTCCTGTCGGCCTGTGCCCCGTTGTCGTGTCTCCGTGGCAGCCCGCATTGCTCATTGCCAATCGATCGATGAGATCGCCTTGCAATTATCATGCGCTGCGAAATTGTGGGAGTGAGCTGTTCTGAATTCGCACGATTGCGGCGGGGGATTTGCCCGCAGGATGGCTGCGACAAAACCGCTCGCAGGCGGTGCCGGCTATTTCTTGGGAACGCCAAGAACCACCATGCGCATGACCTCGACGCCGCCATCGGCGAGTTCCGGAAGCTTGGCGAACCAGTCCTTCACGTAAGGCATGGCGTTGTGCGCGTCGAAATCGGCCTGGTTGGCGAACACCTCGTAGAAGACGAAATGACCGGGTTTGGCGCGGTCTTCCTGGAGAAAATAGACCAGGTTCTTGGGATCGCCGCGGACCAGATCAATCAGCGGAAGCGTGGCCGCACGTAATGCGTGGCCCGCTCCATGTTCTGGACCGTCAGCCCAAAATGCTGGACACCCTGGAGCCGCGCGCCGAGCGGCACCTCGTTGGGCGCGGCCGGCGACACGCCGCTGTCCCGCGTCGCGGCCCGCACATCCGTCGCTGTCCCGGCGACGAGGCCAGTGACGACGGCTGCGCCGGCTGTCTGCAGCAGGGTGCGGCGGCCCATGTCGGTGGCGTTGTCTGCTTCGTCGGTCATGTCGTTCTCCTTGGTCGTTCGGTGGAACCTGCGGTGCTCTCGCGATCTCAATCGGCGGCGGGCAGCGGAGCTGCGGGATTGACGAGCCCTTCCGAACGGAGCTCGCGCCAGAAATCGGCGGGAACGGCTTCCTCGAGCGCGGCGCGATCCTCAGCGATGCGACTCGGGCGGCTCGCACCGGGAATGACGGCCGCCACCACCGGATTGGCGAGCGCGAACTGCAGGCCTGCCGCCTTCATGCTGATGCCATAGCGGTCGGCGATCGCCTTCATCCGCGCCACCTTGTTGAGGATTTCCGGAGGCGCCGGGGCATATTCGAAGTTCGGGCCGCCCACGAGTGCGCCCGAACTGTAGGGGCCGCCGACGACGATCGCGAGCTCGTGTTCCGCCACCATCGGCATCACGCGCTGAAGCGCCCTTGCGTGGTCGAGCAAGGTGTAGCGGCCCGCGAGAAGGAAGCCGTCGGGACGCGGCTCATCGAGCGCGAGCAGCAGCTCGATCGGCTCGACCCGGTTGACACCGAGTCCCCACGCCTTGATCACGCCCTCGTCGCGCAGCCGGTCGAGCGCCTTGAACGCGCCCTTGCGTGCGCTTTCGAACACCGAGAGCCACTCGTCGCCGTAAAAGTCCTGCGCGACGTCATGCACGAAGACGATATCGACAGGGGAGGTCGGGAGCCGCTTCAGACTGTCCTCGATCGAGCGCAGTGCCGCGTCCCGCGAATAGTCGTTCACGATCCTGTTCGGGCGGCCGTATCGGAAGACGCCGCCCTTTTCGCCGAGATCGCGGGCACTGACATCCTCGACCTCGTCCAGGATCAGTCGCCCGACCTTGGTGCTGACGACGTAGTCACTGCGCGGCCGGCCGGCGAGCGCGGCGCCGATGCGGATCTCGGCAAGCCCTGCGCCGTAGAACGGCGCAGTGTCGAAATAGCGGATGCCATCGTCCCAGGCCGCATTCACTGTCGCGAATGCTTCCTGCTCCGGGATGTCGCGGAACATGTTGCCGAGCGGCGCGGCGCCGAAGCCTAATTGTCCCGGCAGAATATCTTTGAGGGCCATGTTGCGAGTCCTTGGGTGACAGCCATTATCATCCGTGCGGGGTACGCCGATCTCAGTCGGTTGCGGAGGTGTCCGCACTTCTGATGAAGGCCGCGACCTCACGCGGATGCGACAGCATCACCGCGTGGCTGCTTTTGATCTCCGCCACTTTCGCGCCCGAGCGCTTGGCCATGGTGCGCAGTAGGCTCGGAGGGATAATGTGATCCTCCATCGTCACCATGTAGTAGGTCGGCTTTGTCTTCCAGGCCACGCGCTCGACCTTGGTCTGCACCGCCTGCAATCCAAACGGCAATTGCGCCGCAGCCATGAAGCGGGTCGTGGCCTGGTCGACACCGGCGGCGAAGGAGGTCGGGAATTTATCGCGCTCGACGAAGAGATAATTGCCCTCAGTGACCAAGGGACCCTTGTGCTCGCCGGGCGGCACGGGGGCTTCCGACAGCGTGGCGACCGACTCCCCGGCCTCGGGCGCATATGCCGCGAGATAGACCAGGCTACGAACCTTCGGATTGTCGCCGGCTTCCGTGATGACCATTCCACCATAGGAATGCCCGACCAGAATGACCGGATGCCGCGCCTTGGCGATCACGCGCTCGGTCTCCGCGACATCGTCACGAAGCGAGATCGTCGGCTGCTGGACCACGAGCACTTCATAGCCGGCCTTGGAGAGAATGTCGTAGGTGTCCTTCCAGCCCGATCCGTCGACAAAGGCGCCGTGGACGAGAACGATGGATACGGTCCTCTCGGCCGCGACGGCGGTGGCGACTTGGGCTGTTGCGATCGACATCGCAGCAAGCGCGGAGATGAGCAGCTTCATACCAGACTCCATTATCGATACGGCGGCATTGCCGTTGATGAGCCCACCACTAGCTCGCGGCGGCACTGCGGTATTTCCGATTCCTGCGCGATGACCGACGCATCTTGCTCATCGCGGCGAGATCAGCTCTTCCACGTCATCGAACGCATCGTCCAAGTCCTTGGCTCGCCTGCGTTTTACTTCTTTTAACCGCGCCGCCTCTGGACTTCGCCATCGCTGCTTGGGAGAAATTCGCGGTCGGCGTGGCAAGGACCGGGGCTGTAACTCAGCACCAGACGCAGTGATCGCTCGCCGGCGATGCGGGGGCCGGGATTCGCCGCAACTGAAGCGGAGGTCGTGATGGCGCTCGTGACGCACGGAGATCAGAAGTATCAGAACAGCGAGAAGCTCGCGGCGGCGAGCGACTGGCCGGGGCTGGCCATCGAGCATCGCAGGTTCGAGGCGGGGCGCCAGGCAACGCCCGTTCCCACCTGTACCGAAATCGTCATGGTGCTGTCAGGCGGCGGGATGGTCTGCCGCGCCGGCAACGGCGAAGTCCAGAAGAGCTTCGCGCGGCCGGGCATGAGCTACCTCGTTCCCGTAGGGACGCAGGAGAGTCATCTCGAACTTTCCGACAGGATGGAATGTCTTCATCTCTATCTTCCCCCGGCGCTGTTGGACCAGAGTGCGCTTGCGGACTTTGATATCGATCCCGCAAAGGTCGAGATCGCCTACGCCCATGGTCTGGCGGACCAGGTGCTGTTCCACATCTGCTCGCCGCTTCGCGACCTGCTTCATCGTCCCCGGCAGCCGACCGACGCGCTGTTCGTGGAGGGAATCCAGGTCGCGCTTGCTGCGCATCTTCTCGGCAATTATACGATCGACCGCTGGCGCGCGCCCGAAAAGGCGCCATCGCTCGATCCGCGACGCCTTCAGCGCGTGCTCGACTATATCGAGGCCTCTCTCGGCGGCGATATCAGGCTCGAGGATCTGGCGGCTCAGGCCTGCCTCAGCCCCTATCATTTTTCGCGGCTGTTTCGCGAGGCGACCGGACTGTCGCCGCACCGCTACGTGACCGATCGCCGCGTGCAGGCGGCGCGGCACGAACTTGCGCGCGACCGTCTGTCCCTGGTCGAAATTGCCCTGGAGTGCGGTTTCGGCTCGCAGGCCAATTTCACGCGCGTGTTCCGCAAGGCCGCCAGTCTCACGCCGGGGCAGTATCGCGAATTGTGCTGCGGCCAGGCCGACGTGACGAGCGATCGTTTCGATACGGCACTCCGCAGGGATTGCGCATGATTCCGCAGGAATCGGGAATACGGTTCAGCGTCTATCAGGCAGTGCTGTTGTACCGACGAAGTCCGCTAGGAGACATATCCTCATGATCGAGCTCACGGTGAACGGGATCAAGCGTAGCGTCGACGTCGTTCCCGAGATGCCCCTGCTCTGGGTGCTGCGTGACGAGCTCGACATCACCAGTCCCAAATACGGCTGCGGCGTTGCGCAATGCGGCGCCTGCACCGTTCACATCGATGGCAAGGCGGTGCGCTCTTGTCAGGCCCATATCGGCGAGGTCGCCGGCAAATCGGTCGTCACGCTCGAAGGGCTGGACAACAAGGAGCAGAACCCGGTCCTGCAGGCCTGGATCGAGCACCAAGTCCCGCAATGCGGCTACTGCCAGACCGGCCAGATCATGCAGACCATCTCACTTCTTGCACGGATCTCCAAGCCAACCGACGAGCAGATCAATCAGGTGATGTCGGGCAATCTCTGCCGCTGCGGCACCTATCCGCGCATTCGCGCGGCGATCCACGCGGCAGCGTCCAAGAAGATGGCGGAGAAGTGAGATGGGCCACATCCAGAGCCTCTCGCGTCGCGCCTTCGTTTTCGGCTCCGCCGCCGTCGCCGGTGGCATCGCCTTCGGCGCCTATGGCGATGCCGGAGTCGCGGCGCCGAGCGCGAGCGACAATCCGCTCGCTGCGGGCCTCGGACCGGACTCCGTGACCTTCAACCCCTGGGTCGAGATCAGTCCGGACAAGATCACGCTGATCGCCCAGCACGCCGACATCGGGCAGGGCGTCGGCTCGGTGCAGCCGATCATGATCGCCGAAGAGATGGATCTCGATCCCGGCCAGTTCGAAATCCGTTTCGCTGGTCCGAGCCCCGCCTACTTCAACACCGGTTTTGCCGACGAGTTCGCGCCCTTCGTGGCGGCGGACCAGAGCCCGGCGGCTGAGGAAGCGCGTGCTGCCACGCTCGAATGGTTGCGCAAGTCCGGGCTGCAGATGACCGGCGGATCAAGCTCGATGCCGGACACCTATGAAAAGCTGCGCGTTGCGGGCGCCGTGGCGCGCGAGACGCTGAAGGCGGCTGCCGCCAGGCGTTCGGGTGTCGCCGTGGCCGACCTGCGCACCGAGTCCGGTCACGTGATTCTGCCCAACGGCTCCAAAATTGCTTATGTCGCGCTGGCGGCCAAAGCCGCAAAAATTCCGCCGGTGCTCGATGCCAAGCCGCGCGATCCCTCGAAATGGCGCATGCTGGGCAAGCCGATGCAGCGCCTCGACATCCGGGCGAAGGTGATGGGCGAGCTGAAGTTCGGCATCGACATGAAGATGGACGGCATGCTCTACGCCTTCGTTAAGCTGAACCCCGGCAAGGGACAGCCGCTGAAATCCTACGACGCCAGCAAGGCGCGGGCGATGCCGGGGGTCAAGAAGATCCTCGAGATCAAGAACGGCGTTGCGGTGATCGCTACCAACAGCTGGTACGCGATGAGGGCGGTCGACGCGATCGCATGCGAATGGGCGCCGTCGGCCTATCCCGCGGAGCAAGCCGATCATTGGAAGGTTCTGGAATCCTCGTTCAAGCCGGAATTCCTCGGCAAGGAATGGCGCAAGATCGGCGATATCGAAGCCGGCCTGACGACGGGCACGCGTGTCGAGGCCGAATATCGCGCTCCTTACGTGGCACATCAGCCGCTGGAGCCGCTCAACGGGATCGGCCTCGTCACCGATACGGGGATGGAGATCTGGGTCGGCCATCAAAGCCCGCGCTTCGTGCAATGGGTCGCGGCGACCGCGATCGGCCTCAAGCCCGAACAGGTCACCTTTCACAATCAGTGGACCGGTGGAAGCTTTGGCCACCGTATCGAATACGAGAACGTCCGCGTTCTCGCCGAGATCGCCAATCAGATGAAGGGCACGCCGATCAAGCTGGTGTTCTCGCGCGAGGAGGATTTTCTCCAGGACATCCCGCGGCAGATCGCGATCGCCCGGCACAGAGGCAACGTCGACAAGGGCAAGATCGTCGCGGCCGATCTGCAGCTGGCTTCGACGGCGCCGCTCAAGGGACTGCTCGAGCGTTCGGGCACGCCATCGAAGGATCCTGACGGGCAGTTGGCGGCCGGCCTCTGGAACGTCTACTACGACATCCCCAACTTCCGGGCCACGAGCTACGAAGCGCAGGGACTGTCGCCGAGCACCACGTGGCGGTCGGTCGGGGCATCGACATCAGGCTTCTTCACGGAAAGCTTCATCGACGAACTGATCCATGCCGCTGGCCTCGATCCCATGAAGGCGCGCATCTCGATGTGCACCGTGCCGCATTATCGCAAGGTGCTGGAGACCGTCGCTGAAATGTCGGACTGGAAGGGGCCGCTCGGCAACGGCAGGGGCCGTGGCGTCGCGTTCGTGGAGTCCTTCGGGACGCCGACCGCAGAGGTCGTCGAGGTGACGGCGACGGACCGCGGCATCCGGATCGACAAGGTCTGGGTCGCAGCCGACGTCGGCAAGGTGATCGATCCCGTCAACTTCGAGAACCAGGTGCAGGGCGGCATCGTTTGGGGACTCGGCCACGCCATCAACTGCGAGCTCACCTATTCAAAAGGCGCGGCGCAGCAGACCAACTACAATCACCACGAAGCGATGCGGATCTATCAATGTCCGGTCATTGAAGTTCGCGGGCTCGAGAACGATCCCAAGGTGAGAGGGGTCGGCGAGCCGCCGGTTCCGCCGGCCGCGCCCGCGCTCGCCAATGCGATCTTTGCGGCGACCGGAAAGCGCATCCGCGAGATGCCGTTCAACAAGTTCATCGATTTCGTGTGAGGGGATGATGAAGAGATCTCTGATCGCGGTGGTGCTCGCCGCGTCGTCAATTGCAGCCCTCACGGAAATTGTCGCTGCCAAGAACGAAACCGCGAAAGATATCTTGCCGCCGGGCAGCGTCAGCCGTGTCGTGGGGCTGGAGGCCTGGAAGCGGATCGAGGCCGTGGTGACACATCCACGTTGTGCCAACTGCCATGTCGATGCCAAGGCCATCCCGATCTGGACCCCGGCCGGCGAAACCAAGCCGCGCGTGCACGGCATGAACATCCACGGCGGCGAAAGCCGCATCGGCGCGGAAGCGATCCCGTGCTCGACCTGTCACATGACCTCGACCCAGGCGAACGAGCCGGCACCAGCGCCGCCGCGCGCCGGCATCGACTGGCAGCTCGCGCCGGTGGCTTTCATCTGGTTCGGCAAGTCCGGCGCCGAGATCTGCGCGCAGCTGAAGGATCCCAAGCGCAACGGCGGCCGCGACGCCGCCGGCCTTGTCGAGCATTTGCGGCACGATGCCTCGCTGAACGGCTTCATTCCGCGGGGCTGGGCTCCCGGGGCGGGCCGTACGACGCCGCCGGGCACCTTCGAGGATCACGTCAAGGACATGGCCCTGTGGGGCGCCGCCGGACAACCCTGCCCGAACTGACGATCGCGCGCCGCGATGGCGCGCGATCGTGTCGGCCGCACGATCGGCCTGCTCAGACCAGCGTGCCCGCGTGCAAGCTGGCCTGGGCGAGCAACGATTGAATCACGACGTTGTCGCCGGGACCACCGTCCAGCACGTCGATGCCGCCGCCGCCGATCAGCACGTCGTCGCCGAGCCCGCCGAGCAGCGTATCGTTGCCCGCGCTGCCGATGAGCACGTCGTCGCCGACGCCGCCGTCGAACACGAAGTGCGGCCCGCCCGGGCCGACGCCCGAGGCCTCGATCACGTCGTCGCCGCCGAGGCCGTTGATGGTGATGGTGTCGTTGAAGTCGAAATTCTCGATCACGATCTGGCTCGCGAGGCCGTCGATCACCAGCGCGCCATGGCTGTTGAGCGACAGCGTGATGACGTCGTCGCCGCCGGTGCCGTTGATCACGATGTTGTCGACCGCGCCGTCGCCGCCGGCGGCGCCGGGGACGCCGCCGAGGTCGATCTTCACCTGCGTCACGTCGGTTCCGCTCATGTCGCCGACGGTGATCTTGTCGGCGCCGCCGCGGGCATTGAACGCGATCGTCTCGACGCCGTCCGTGTCCATCGTCACGGAGGCGACGTCGCGCGTCAGCTCGGCGCGGGAGCCGTTGGCGAAGATGTTGATGGTTTCGGCGATGTTGGCGCCGTTGAACAGCAGGGTGTCGCTGCCGGCCTGACCCTCGATCGTGTCGTTGTCGTCGCCGGGATTCCACACGAAGGTGTCGTTGCCCGCGCCCATCAAGGCGACGTCGTTGCCGTCGCCGCCGTTGATGAGGTCGTCGCCCTGGCTGCCGCGGATGGTGTCGTTGCCGATGCCGCCGTTGATCGTCAGCTGCAGCACGCCGGCAGCGAGCCCGCTGGCGTCGATGATGTCGTCGCCGGTGAGGCCATTGAGCGTCAACTGATCGGCTCCATCCATTGCGGTCAGGTGGGTCGCCGCATGCAGGCCGAACACCGTCACGCCGCCGGCATTGCCGCTGACGCCGAACGTGTCGGCGCCCTGGGTCGCATCGACCGAGACGGTATCGACGGCCCCGTCAGGCGTTCCGGTCGGGCCGGCGAGGTCGATGTTCACCCGCGTCACGTCGGTCCCGGTCAGATCCCCCACGGTGATATGGTCGGCGCCGCCGAGGGCGTGGATATCGACGTGCTCGACCCCGTGCAGGTCCATCGTGATGTTGGCGACATCGCGCGTTAGCAGAGCGCGGTCGCCGTTCGCCACAAGGGTCATGGTCTCAGCAATGTTGGCGCCGGAGAACCGCAGCGTATCGATGCCGGTGCCGCCCTCGACGGTATCGCTGCCGTCACCCGGATCCCACTGGAAGATATCGTTGCCGGCGCCCAGCAGTGCAGTGTCATTGCCGCGGTTGCCCTCGACGAAATCATTGCCGTCGCCGCCGATCAGCGTGTCGTTGCCGGCACTGCCAAGGATCGTATCGTTCCCGGCGCCGCCATCGATCGTCAGGTGCACGATCCCTGCGGCCAGCGTGGCGGCCGAGATCGTGTCGTTGCCGCCGAGACCTTGAATGAGGAGCGCATCGTTCGCGCCTTCCGCATCGGTGATGGCGACGGCGGCAGGCAACCCTGCGACCGTCACCGAAGAGCCCGAGCCGGACACCTCGATCGCATCGCCGCCGCCTGTGGCTTCAAGCGTCACGCTATCGGCCGCACCGTCACCGGCGCCGCCCGATCCGAGATCGATATTGACCTGCCTGACATCGGTTGCAGCCAAGTTCTTGACGACGATGTTGTCGCTGCCACCTTGTGCTTTGATGGTGATGGTCTCGATGCCGTCGAGGTCCATGGTGATATTGCCGACGTTGCGGGTCAGCAGCGCGCGTCCGCCACTGGCGGCGGACAGGACGATGTCCTCACTGATGTTCGAGCCGTTGAACAGCAGGGTGTCGGTGCCGGCCTGTCCGTCGACCTTGTCGCTGCCGTCGCCGGGGTCCCACTGGAAGATGTCGTTGCCGGCGCCCAGCAGCGCGATGTCGTTGCCCTGGTTGCCGTCGATGAAGTCGTTGCCATCGCCGCCCAGCAGGCGGTCCGCGCCATTGCCGCCGCGGATGGTGTCGTTGCCGGCGCCTCCGTCGATCGTCAGATTGATCAGCGCGGCGAGATTACCGGTGGCGGTGATGATGTCATCGCCGCCGCCGGCATTGACCACGAGGTTTTCGGTGGTGCCGATGTCCAGCGAGAACGGCGCGGGATCGACGCGGTCGAAGCGCACGCGCGTGCCGTTGGCCGTGATCGCGAAGGTCTCGCTGCCGTTGCCGCCGTTCACCTCGGCGGTGTCGATGCCTTCGCCGCCTTCCATCAGGTCGCTGTCGTCGCCGGGGTTCCAGATCATGCGGTCATTGCCGGCCTCGCCGAACATCTGGTCGTTGCCGTCGCCGCCGACCAGCACGTCATTGCCCGAGCCGCCGAACAAGAGGTCATTGCCGCTCTTGCCGAACAGCGTGTCATTGCCGGACTGGCCAAACAGCATGTCGTTGCCGGATCCGCCGGTCAGCGTATCGTTGCCGGCGCCGCCGAACAGGTTCGCCGCTGGCATGACGCCGTTGCTCTCGTCGATCGTGATGATGTCGTTGCCGTCGAGGCCGAAGGCCTGGATCAATTTGGTGTTGGCGACCGTCGCGGGGCCGCCCTTGATCGCGACCGCGCCATGGTTGACGACGACCGTCCCGGCCGCATTTCGGCCCAACGCGACCGTGTTGTTGTGACCGTCGCCAAAGACGGTGAGAATTCCGGCGGAAAAATTCGCTGTGACAGCCATGTGCGCTTCTCGCTCTACGTGATCGAAATAGGCCGTGCGGCGGGATCGTGACGCTCTTCGCGATGCCGGGGAACGGCAGACGATCTCGTCTGTAGGCCGGGACGCCAGTTCCCGCTTGAGGAGGGGCTTTCGACGGCGTCCTGTTTTTCTTGAGAACCGCTTGATTTTCGGGAGAGGCGGCGCAACGGCCGTTCACGGGGCCGTGTTTCGCGGTCGCATCAGCCGATGCGCCTGCAATCCGTTGTGTTGCCCGACGGGCAAAACACGCCAGCGCTCGGTCGATGGTCCTCCGCGGAAAAGACTCCGGATTGCTTCATCGCAAAAGGGCTCTTCGCAATGACAAATTGCGGGGACGCTTTGCTGTCATACTCCGGTCGGCGCCCCGCTACGCCTTCTCCTCCAGCGCGCGGCGGAGCCGTCGGATGATGACGCCGCGGGCGCGGTCGTCGGCGGCCGCGCCGATCCTGTCGTTGATGTCGAGCACGAGCTCCGACATCTCGTTGTGCCAGTCGAGACGGGTCACGGCCTCCGGCGCGAGCCGCCGGCGATGATCGACGTCGAGCACGCGCGGTTCGGGCGCGGCGAGCTCGTAGACGTCGTCCAGCATCGGCTGGTAGACCCTGGCTGCCGGAATGATGCGCTCGGCGACGCGTTCGGCAAGTCCCGCGATGGCGTCTTCCTCGCCATGTACCAGGAACAGCCCGCGGGAGATCGGCCGGCGCGCCGCGATCCAGCTGGCGATGCCGGCGCCGTCGGCATGGCCCGAATATTCGTCGATCATGCGGATGCGGGCCGCGACCTTGATCTCCTCGCCCTGGATTCGTACGGCCTTGGCTCCGTTCTGCAGGAAGCGGCCGAGCGTGCCGTTGGCCTGGAAGCCGGCGAGCAGCACGGTCGCGCGCTCGTTCCACAGCCAGCGCTTCAGATGATGGCGGATGCGGCCGGCGTCGCACATGCCGCTCGCGGCGATGATGATATGGAATCCGGACAGGCGCATGATCGCCTTGCTCTCGTCCGCGGTCTCGGTGAACTTGAGATGCGGCGAGTTGAGCAGGCGCGTGGCATCCACGGATGGGTCAAGGCTCGCGGCATGCCGGCGAAACACCTCGGTGGCACGGATCGCGAGCGGCGAATCCAGGAAGATCGGCGCGGTCGGAATCTCGCCGTGCTCCATCAGGTCAACGAGATCGACGATCAGCTCCTGGGTGCGCTCGACCGCGAAGGCGGGCATCAGCAGCGCGCCGCCCGCCGCCGCGGCATCGCGCACCTCGGCTGCCAGGTGCTTGCGCCGGAGCGCAGGCGTCGTGGGCTCGCGTATCCGGTCGCCATAGGTAGCTTCGGAGATGACGTAGTCGAGGTCGGTCGGCGCTTCGGGATCGGGCTGGAGCAGCTTGGCCTCGGGCCCGACGTCGCCGGAGAGCAGCACGCGCAGCGGCCGTGGCGCGCCCGGCTCGGCGATTTCGAGCTCGATCGAGGCCGATCCGAGCAGATGGCCGGCGTTCCAGTAGCGCGCGCGGACGCCCGGGATCACGTCGGTCCAGCGCTCATAGTCGACCGCGCGAAACGATTGCAGCGATGCGATCGCATCGGCCTGCGTGTAGATCGGTTGCACCTCCCTGCGCCCGCGCGAAGCGTTGCGCCGGTTGAGCTGCGCGACTTCCGATTCCTGGATGCTGCCGGCGTCGGGAAGCATGTAGGAGCACAGATCGATCGTGCCGCGCGTCGCCAGGATCGGGCCCTCGAAGCCGGCGCGCACGAGCTTCGGCAACAGCCCGCTATGGTCGATGTGGGCATGCGTGAGCAGCACCGTATCGATATCGGCGGGACGAAACGGAAAGGCGCCGTAGTTGAGCTCCTTCAGCGTCTTCTGGCCCTGGAACAGGCCGCAATCGACCAGGAAGCGGCCGCCTGCGGTCTGGAACAGATAGCTCGAGCCGGTCACGGTGCGGGCGGCACCGCAAAATCGAACGGTGATGCTCATGGCGTCGTCTCCGGAAGATGGGGCATTGTCAATTCGGACCGCAAGGCGGCCGCAAGAGTCTCGTCGAGCGCAATCGCATTGGTTGGATGCGGCACGCTGTCGGTCGAGCGGATCGACCGGATGCCGGCTTCAGTGAATGCAGGGATCATCGCGGGCGGGAATAGCGCGTGCGTCACGACCGCATCGACGGCGGTCGCGCCCATCGCCGTCAGCGCTTTCGCCGCGGCGATCAGCGTCGTCCCCGAGGAAACGATGTCGTCCACCAGCAGCGCGGGCCGTCCCGAGAGCAGGCCGGGATCTGCAAAGCTGATCGCAACCGAACGATCGCCGTCCCGGGTCTTTTTCGCCACCGTGTGCTGCAGCCGCAGCCGGCTCGCGATATCGCTGACCCAGGGCTCGGACTCCATGTCGGGTCCGATCACGATTGTCGCGGGGTCGATGCCGCCCGTCGCCAGCGCGTTCGCGATCGCCGGCATGGCGGACAGGTTCTCCGCTTCGATCCCCGGAAATACGGATCCGATGGCGGAGGTCCGATGCAGGTGCGCATCCACGGTGACGACGCGGTCGACGGTCGTTGCGAGCAGATTCCCCATGGCACGCTGGCTGATCGCTTCGCCCGCATGAAACGCAGCATCCTGCCGCATATAGCAGAGATAGGGCGCGACCAGCACCAGCCGTGTCGCGCCGTCACGCCGCAGCGCCTCCGCAGCGAACAGCAGCGTGATCAGCTTGTCATTCGGTTGATCGAGCGGGACATAGAGGATCGTGGTGTCGGTCGCCGGCGCGACGGCGACGCGCAGCTCGCCGTCCGGAAAGCGATGCACGGCGATCGCGGCGCAGGACAGCCCGAGCTGCGCCGAAAGCCGCTTCGCCGCATCGCTGCCGCTGGGCAGTGTCTGGAGCGCGATCGTGCTCACGACACCGGCTTGTCCTGCGGGGCCGCGTGACCGTTGACGACGTAACCGGTCTCTTCAGTGGCGGCATCGGCCGCGAGATCGTGCTCGGGGCGGTCGAACGTGTAGACGCGATAGAGCGGCTCGCCCTGCTCGACGCGATCGCCGATCTTCTTGAACAGGCGGATGCCGGCGCCCTTGTCGAGCGGCGCGCCGGCGGTGCGGGCGAGGCGGTTCAGACGCAGGCAGTCGATCGCGGACACCGTGCCGTCATGCGCCGCCCTGACGTCGAAGCTGAGCGGGCCCAGCTCGTTGCTGGAGGTCGATGGGCCCTGGGCGTCGATGATCTTCTGCATCTGCTTCAACGCCGCGCCGCTGTCGAGCAATTCGCGCGCCCTCGCGTAACCGGCACCGCCGCGCAGCTTCGGATCGTATTCCAGCAGATGGGCGGCGAGCCGGAGCGACTTCTCGCGCAGATCGCGCGGCGCATCCTTGTCGTTGCCGAGCACGGCCATGACGTCATTGGCTTCGAGCACCGGCCCGATGCCGTTGCCGATCGGCTGGCTTCCGTCGGTCATGATCACCTCGACCGAGCGGCCGAAGCGGTCGCCGACGAATTCGAACAGCTTGCCCAGCCGCATCGCCTCGACACCGCTGGTGACTTTCGCAGTCGGCCCGACCGGAATGTCGATTAACAGATGCGTCGAGCCTGCCGCGATCTTCTTGGACATGATGGAGGCGACCATCTGCTCGCGGGTATCGAGGCTCAGCGGACGCTCGACCGAGATCAGGACGTCGTCGGCCGGCGACAGGTTCACGTGTCCGCCCCAGATCAGGCAGCCGTTGCAGGCCGAGACGATCGCCTTCATCTCCTCGACGCCGACATTGACGCGCGCCAGAACCTCCATCGTGTCGGCGGTGCCGGCTGGCGAGGGGATGGCGCGCGAGGAGGGCTTGGGGATTGGCAGGCCGTGGGCGGCGACGATCGGCACCACGACCATCGAGGTGCGGTTGCCGGGAATGCCTCCGATGCAGTGCTTGTCGACGACTACAGGCGTCGGCCACACCAACTGCGTGCCGGCCTGGGCCATTGCCCCGGTCAGGGCGAGCAGCTCGTCGCTGGTGATGAAGCTCGCGGAGCCGATCAGGAAGGCGGCGATCTCCATGTCCGAGTAGCGATAATGTGCGAGGTCGTTGATGATCGCGCCGATCTCCGCCTGGCTCAAGGTTCGTCCGTGGATCTTGGCGCGCACCGCTTCCAGGCTCTCCGGAGGCGAGGCGGGCCTGACCGTGACCAGGGTGCCGGCACCTTGCGCGAAGCGCCGGAAAGCCGGCTCGGAGAGCCCGATCTCCTCCGGAGCCGCCAGCGTATCGTCATCCGTGATCAGCAACGTCGCCAGCAGGACCTTGTCGCCGTGACGAAGCTCGACACGGCTGAAGCCGCGGAAGATCTCGGCGCGCAGCGCTTTCGACTGCCTGGAGAGGACGACGACGTTCTCGCGGCCGGTATCGAGCCGGACGCGGCGGATCTTCAATTGGGAGTGCGGAAGGTCTGGATGCATGGACAGGCCGGCAGCGAGAAAGTCAGGCCTTCATGCTTAGACGTCGCAGTGCAGATGCTTTTGACCCAGATCATGGCCGGCGCGCGGCTGCAGGCATGGGCGTGCCGTCACGCCTTCGCGCTGTTGCAGGCGTGCCGGTCCGGACATGACGGAGAGGGACCGGATGCCGTGGCAAGATCACCGTGTCGACCGGCCAAATCAGGGATCGGGCGCTACTTGATCGCCGTGCTGATCGCGACGAATTTGTTGTTGAGGAGGGCGCCGCCAGTGTTGTTCACGGCCGTCACGATGACCATGGCGATCCCTGCGGCAATGAGGCAGTACTCGATGGCGGTCGCACCATTCTCATCGGCAAGGAAAGACATAAGCAGACGCATTGCCAACTCCTGTTCATCCGATCCAACGTCTGGTCGCGTCGTCATCGAATTCACAAATAGATCGAATAAGTCTTTGTGCGCGGCAAAAGAATTATGCCCGGGCGAGCGCGCCTCCGCTCATACGACAGCATTCATTAAATTAATGTTCCGACGCTCCGTCCAAATGGATTCAAATCGGCTGGCCCTCGGGGGCGGTCGAGCGCCAGACGGTGGCATCGGGGAGGGAGTGCCCCTTAACGGATCGTTGACGCTGTTCGCCGGGCCATCGCGCTCATGGGCGCCGGTTAGCCGCATTCAGGGCGCGCAACATGGCGATACGGGCGAACATCACCCAGCCGCCGCCCGTCTCGGCCGCATTGATCAAGGTCTCGATGGCGGTCTGCCAGTGCGCCTCGTGCTGGGCGTCCTCGGGCAGCTGCATGATGTAGTCCGCCGCCTCTTGCAGCGTGAGCAGCGCGCGCTTGTTGCTCACGCGTACGGGATCGTCGAACGCCGTCGACCAGGGCATGTCAGGCCGCCTGATCCGCGAGGAGGGGCATCACGGCGCGATTGCGGGAGTGACGCGGCTAGCCGGCCTTCTTCGCCCGCGCCGGAGCGCGCACCGGCTTGTCGGCGGCCTTCTTCGGGGGGGTCGCAGCCTTCGCCGCCGCGTCCTTGCCGCCCTTGCCCGAGATCGGCAGCAGCATCTCGCGCTGGCCCTCGACGCGCTTTTTCGGCTTCTTGGCCCTGGCGGCCTCCTTGGCAACCTTCGCCGCAGGCGCGCCATCCTTCTCGTTAGCGATGCTCTTCTTCAGCGCGTCCATCAGATTGATGACATTGCCGCCGCTCTTCGGCGTCGCCTTGGCCGCGATCGGCATGCCCGAGCGCTTCTTGTTGATGAGATCGATCAGGGCGGTCTCGTAATGATCCTCGAACAGCTCGGGTTCGAACGCGCCGGACTTCTTCTCGACGATGTGCTTGGCGAGGTCGAGCATGTCCTTGGTGAGCTTCACGTCCTGGATGTCGTCGAAATATTCCGTCTCGCTGCGGACCTCGTAGGGATAGCGCAGCAGCGTGCCCATCAGCCCGCTCGCGAGCGGCTCCAGCGCGATGATGTGCTCGCGGTTGGTCAGCACCACGCGGCCGATCGCGACCTTGTCCATGCTGCGGATGGTCTCGCGGATCACGGCATAGGCGTCGTGGCCGACCTTGCCGTCCGGCACGAGATAATAGGGGCGGATCAGGTAGCGGTTGTCGATGTCGGTCTTCGGCACGAACTCGTCGATCTCGATCGTGTGCGTGGAATCCAGCGCGATGTCGTCGAGCTCGTCCTTGGTGACTTCGATATAGGTGTCGGTGTCGACCTTGTAGCCCTTGACGATGTCCTCGGAGGTCACCTCGTCCCCGGTCTCGGCGTCGACCTTGAGGTACTTGATCCGGTGGCCGGTCTTGCGATTGATCTGGTTGAAGGAAACCTTCTCTGTATCCGAAGTGGCCGGATAGAGCGCGACCGGACAGGTCACGAGCGACAAACGCAGAAAACCCTTCCAATTGGCGCGGGGGGCCATGGGCTACTCCAAACGCAACAGGGACAAGCCTCCAGGATAACATCGCCTTGGAGCGAATCATAGCAACCGCCGGCGCGGAATCGTCCAACGGCGTTAATCGCCGGCCCGAGGCCTTGGCCATGCGGGCCAATGATCCGGAACATCGCGGATGATCAGGCGTTGCCCCGACACTTCATGGCCGCGAGGAGGTCGCGGCGAGCCGACGCGACAGCCAGCCAGAGATTGAGGTCACCATGGCAGCCACACGAGAGCAGGACCGGATCGTGGAAACTCCGACCGAGGCGCGCCAGGGCGAGCCCGGGCCGTCGGTGGCGGCGCTGCTCGCCATCTCGACCGGGCTGGCGATCCTGATCCTCGCCGTCATCTGGTTCGTGTTCTTCCGCACCTGACGGCCGGATTCGGACCTTCCTGACCGCTGCGCCCGCCCTGCCGCCGGATCACCTGGCGGCAGGGCGGGCGCAGTCGCATTGTCCGGCGACAGGTCGTATATGACCAAAAAGTAACGCGCGCCGGTTCCCGGCGTTCATATTCAGTTCACGCCGGAATTGCTCATCTGGCGCGGTGTTGTCGCGGTCTATTTCTGGAGAGAAACGTGCGCCTGCTCGTTGTTGAGGACGACCCCGATCTCAATCGCCAGCTCACCAAGGCGCTGACCGACGCCGGCTATGTCGTCGATCGGGCCTTCGACGGGGAGGAGGGGCATTATCTCGGCGACAACGAGCCGTACGATGCCGTCGTGCTCGACATCGGTCTGCCGAAGAAGGACGGCATCTCGGTGCTGGAGGCCTGGCGCCGCAACGGCCGCACCATGCCGGTCCTCATCCTCACCGCACGCGACCGCTGGAGCGACAAGGTGCAGGGCTTCGATGCCGGCGCCGACGACTATGTCGCAAAACCGTTCCACCTGGAGGAGGTGCTGGCGCGCATCCGTGCGCTGCTGCGTCGCTCCACCGGCCACGCCCAGAGCGAGCTCAGCTGCGGCCCGGTCACGCTCGATACCCGGACCGGCAGGGTCAGCGTCTCCGGCAATCCCGTCAAGATGACGTCGCACGAATATCGGCTTCTGGCCTACCTGATGCACCATTCCGGGCGGGTGGTCTCGCGCACCGAGCTGGTCGAGCACCTCTACGACCAGGATTTCGACCGCGACTCCAACACGATCGAGGTCTTCGTCGGCCGTATCCGCAAGAAGCTCGACGTCGACATCATCCAGACCGTCCGCGGCCTCGGCTATCTCCTGACCCCGCCGGCCGCGTGACGTGTTCCGGGGCTTGACGGGCAGCCCGCCAGGGCCCTTGGTCCGGACATGAGCTCCGACGCCCTGCCATCCTGCGCCTCCCGGGACCATTCCGATGGCCGCTAGTTCGCTTGCGAATCGCCTGTTCCTGTCGGCGACCGCTTGGCTCGTGGTGATCCTGGCCATTACCGGCGTGGTGCTGTCGTCAGTCTACAAGAACGCCACCGAGCGCGCCTTTGACCGCCGGCTCAATCTCTATCTGCGCACCCTCATCGCCGAGGTCGCCACCCCCGACGAGCCGCCGGACCGCCAGTTCCAGTCGCTCGGCGAGCCCTTGTTCGAGCTGCCGCTGTCCGGCTGGTACTGGCAGATCACGCGGACCGACACCGAAAAGCCCGAGGTGCGCTCTTCGCGCTCGCTCTGGGACAAGAAGCTGCCGAAGCTGGAGGAGCAGGGCGCCGAGCTCACCGCCGCCGGCATTCGCCTCGCCTATGTCGACGGACCCGAGGGGCAGAATCTGCGCATGGTGGAACGGCCGGTCGATCTCGGCGCCGACGGCAAATTTCTCGTCAGCGTCGCCGGCGACGACACCGAGATTTTCGACGAGACGCGCAGCTTCGACTATTACCTCGGCGGCACCTTCACCGCGCTCGGCATCGTGCTGCTGTTGACGACGGTGTTCCAGGTCCGCTTCGGCCTGGCGCCGCTCAAACGCATCTCGGAATCCATTGCCGACATCCGCTCCGGTCGGGCGGAGCGGCTCGAGGGCGAATTCCCGGTCGAGATCGCGCCATTGGCGCGCGAGACCAACGCGCTGATCGACGCCAATCGCGAGATCGTCGAGCGCGCGCGCACCCATGTCGGCAATCTCGCCCATGCGATCAAGACGCCGCTCTCTGTCATCGTCAACGAGGCCGGCGCCCACATCGCCGATCCCTTCGCGGCCAAGGTGATGGAGCAGGCGGACGTGATGCGCGACCAGGTCGCCCACCATCTGGAGCGTGCGCGCATCGCAGCGCGGGTCTCGGTGGTCGCGACCGTGACCGAGGTGGCGCCCGCCATCGAGGCGCTGCGGCGGACCATGGAGAAGATCCATCGCGACCGCGGCATCGTGGTCGAGGCCAAGGCCGATCCGTCGGCGAAGTTTCGCGGCGAGCGCCAGGATCTGGAGGAAATGGTCGGCAATCTCGTCGATAATGCCTGCAAATGGGCGGCCTCGCGCGTCTTCATCGAGGTCCTGGTGGAGACGCCGCCTCAGGCGGGGGCGGGCCCGCGGCTGCGGATCATTGTCGATGACGACGGCCGCGGCCTGTCGGAATCAGAGCGCGCGCAGGTCTCCCGGCGCGGCCAGCGGCTCGACGAGGCCAAGCCGGGATCGGGATTGGGCCTGTCCATCGTGGTCGATCTCGCCGCACTCTATGGCGGCAGCCTCTCGCTCGGCAGTGCGCCGACCGGCGGCCTGCGGGCCGAACTGGTCTTGCCTGGAGTTTAATCTCTTGTTCCCGCTGACCTTTTCGTCTCTGCCGAGGCTTGGCAAGAGTTGTCCAAGGGGATTCGCTCCCGCTTCCTAAACGGCTTCTTAAGTGGGGCCTCCTATGATCGGGCCGGACGCATCCCATGTCCGCCATTTTACCGTGCATTACCCGGGCGCATGAGCCAGACATCGATCGAGCGGCTGAGGGAATATCTCGCGCAGCTCCCGCCGCAGTCGCAGGCGCTGCTGATGCGGGAGTTCGAGCGTGCGCTCGAGCGCGGCCAGGACACGGCCGTGGCGACCCTCGTGCTCGAGCAGTTGCGCAAGATCGTCCGCAAGGCCGAAGCCGATGAGGCCCCGCCGCCGCGCACGGACGATCTGTCGCGGCTGTTGTTCCAGGTGCTGGAACCGTTCCTTGTCGAAGCGGGCGTCCCGATGCGGGTCGGTCAGATCCGACGCTCCTCGCTCCAGCCGATCTGGCAATGGCTCGGCCGTGACGGCGCACCGGACAAGGTGAACGAATTCGAGACCGCGCTGGCGCGCATGCCGGCCGACAGTACGGGGCAGATCGAGGCCCTGGCGCAGAAGCTCCAGGCGGTGGCTGCGGACGCCATTCTCGAGCTGACGGGGCCCGGCGGCGGCGACAAGTCGCGCGCGCTGGCTCGGGTCGGCGCGCCCAACGTGATCGAGGACCTCTATTCGATCGGAGCGGTGCTTCAGGTCCGGGAGGCCATCGCCGGCCTGAACGAGAAGCTGCCGCGCTTCCTGCGCGCTTTCGGCGATTCCCAGATCGCCTCGGTGACGTCGGCGCTCAACATTCCGGTGCTTCAGACCCCGCAGATGCTGCCCTTCGCGCTGTCGATCGTGGTGCAGCGGATGACCGCGCCGTGGCAGATCATTCGCCTTGCCATCAAGATTGCCGCCTCCGACGACGAGATCCGCGTCGCGGCGACGCCCTATGGCGTCGCCGTCACGATCGCGCTGCACGATCTGTCCTGTGTCGCCGCCACCCTGCGCATGGACATCAAGCGCGGTCATTTCGACAACGTGGCCGGCAATCTCAAGGCGTTGCACGACGGCGTGCGCGGCCTGCGCACCGAGCTCGACCTGCGCAACGATTCCGCCTGGGGCAAGCAGCTGACCTCGATCCGGGCCGACATCTCCAATGCGCTGCAATCCGAGATCGACAGTGTTCCGGGCCGCGTCCGCCGCATCCTGCGCCAGCGCCCCGAGAAGGACATTCCGCCGGGCGCGCGGATCGACAGCACCGAGGTGGAGGAGACCGTGGCGCTGATCGATTTCGTCGCAACCTGCCGCAACTATGCGAGCGAGCTTGCGATCAACGAGGTGACGCTGCGCACCTATTCCGACCTCCAGCAATATGTCGAACGCTCGACCGAGCAGCTGGTGCAATCTCTGCGCGCGGCTGATCACAAGGTCCGGACCTATCGGCAGCAGCAGGTGCAGGCCGCGATTCGCTTCTGCCGCGTGCTGTTTGGCGATGATTATGCCTCGCTGATGAGCCGCGCCGCTGAGAACGCCGCTACGGGCGAGCGCAAATCGTCGCGCGCCAGCTGATTCAAGCGCATATTTTCGTGATCACAATTTCTGGTTGACGCTGTCGGTGGCGCGCCGTACGGTTCGCGTGCAAGTCCGGAGAATTTCTACTTGTGCGCATGAAACCCGTTATCAGCTCGATCGAAGTTGAGAACCGCATCGTCGTTGCCAAGTATCAGAGACTGATGGTCGGCGCGAAGGTGGTGCTGGTCGAGAAGGCAAGCGGTCGGCAATTGTCCGAGACCTGCACCAGGGTTTCATCTCCGGTTCCGGTCGGCGCGCTGCGCATCAGATTGCCGGATGTCATCAACCCGGGAACATACTTCCTGAAGGCCTTCAATGGGCGCGGCGAGGACGCCGCGCAAAGCGCGGATTTCGAGATCGGCTAAGCCGTTGGCTTTTCAACGTTTCGGGGCCGCGCGTGGTCGCGCCGAATTGACAATTGTCAATTGCCGCCTTGTCCGGCCGTGGTGTAAAGGCACCTATGGGCGCTGTTCGTGCGCTGCCGGAAGCTTGCCAGATGACGCTATGGTTCGTGTTCGCGCTGATGACGGTCGCGGCGATTTTCGCCGTGCTCTGGCCGCTTGGCCGCAAGGAACGCGCGCAAGACGGCGGTAGCGAGGTCGCGGTTTACAAGGACCAATTGGCCGAGATCGAGCGCGATCTCGGTGCGGGACTGATTGCCGCCCCTGAAGCCGAGGCGGCGCGCGTCGAGATCAGCCGCAGGCTGCTCGCCGCGGCCGCGAGCGAACCCGCTGTCGCGCCGAGTTCGAATCTGAAATGGCGCCGTGTGGCGGCCGTGCTGGCGCTCGCCGGCCTGCCGCTCGTTGTGATCGGCGTCTACATGCCACTCGGCTCGCCCCGGCTTCAGGACTTTCCGTTGGCGCAGCGGGAGCGCGGATCCGGGGCCGGCATGGCGCAGTCGCTCGAGAATCTCGTCGCGCAGGTCCAGGAGCATTTGGAGAAGAATCCGACCGACGGGCGCGGCTGGAACGTGCTCGCGCCGGTGCTGCAGCGGCTCGGCCGTTTCGACGAGGCAGCGCGCGCCTATCGCAATTCGCTCACTTACAATGGTGAAAGTTCGGAGCGCCGTGCCGATCTCGGCGAGGCGATCTCGGCCGCCGCCGGTGGTGTGGTGACCGCCGAGGCCAAGACAGAGTTCGAGCGCGCACATGCGCTCGACGCCGACGATCCCAAGGCCAACTATTTCCTGGGGCTTGCCGCCGAGCAGGATGGCCGCAAGGACGACGCTGCCAATATCTGGCGCGCACTGCTTGCGAAGGCGCCGGCGGACGCGCCGTGGCGTGCCCTGGTGCAGTCCTCGCTGGGCCGGGTCGGTGGCGGCGGCACGATGCCGGCACTGTCGGACGAGACGATCGCCGCTTCCAGGGACATGGCCGAGGGCGATCGCAACGCGATGGTGCGCGGCATGGTCGAGCGTCTGGCGACCCGATTGAAGCAGAACGGCGGCGACGTCGATGGATGGCTGCGCCTGGTGCGCGCTTATCTCGTGATGGGCGAACGGGACAAGGCGATGGGAGCGTCGGCCGATGCGCGGCAGGCCGTTGCCGGCGATTCCGAGCGGCTTCGCCAGCTCAATGAAGGCCTCAGGACACTCGGGCTCGGCGGATGACGATGCCGGGACGAGCGAAGCGGAGAACGGATACGCCATGACGCGCAAGCAGCGACGTATGACCATCATCGGCGGCTCGCTCGCCGTGCTCGCGCTCGCGGCCGCGCTGGTGCTCAACGCACTTCGCGACTCCATCGTGTTCTTCTCGACGCCGACAATGGTCGCCGAGAAGCACGTCGCGCCCGGCAAGCGGTTTCGCCTCGGCGGGTTGGTGCAGCCCGGCTCGCTCCAGCGCGGCGACAACCTCGCGGTGACCTTCGAGGTCGCCGACGGCAACGCCAAGCTGCCGGTGGCCTACAAGGGTATCCTGCCCGACCTGTTCCGCGAGGGGCAGGGCGTCGTCGCCGAAGGCGCGCTCGATGCCAATGGTGTGTTCAAGGCCGATACCGTGCTTGCCAAGCACGATGAGACCTACATGCCCAAGGACGTCGCCGATGCCCTGAAGAAGCAGGGGCATTGGAAGGACGATTACGGCGGCAAGCCTTCCGACGGCGGCAAGACGTCTGATGCGGGCAAGCCCGCGGCGACGACCGCGCAAGGCAATCCGCAAGGAGCGGTGCGGTGATCGCAGAATCCGGACATTACGCGCTGGTGCTGGCGCTTGGGCTCGCACTGATCCAATCCGTCGTGCCCCTGATCGGCGCGCGCCTGCGCGATGCCGCGCTCATGAACGTGGCGCGCTCCACCGCCTTGGCGCAGCTCCTGTTCGTCGGCGGCTCCTTCGTCGCCCTGGTGATGCTGCACGTGAACTCGGATTTCTCCGTCGCCAATGTGTACGAGAACTCCCATTCGATGAAGCCGCTGCTCTACAAGATCACCGGGGTCTGGGGAAATCATGAAGGCTCGATGCTCTTGTGGGTGTCGATCCTCGCGCTGTTCGGCGGGCTGGTCGCGGCTTTCGGCAACAATTTGCCGCTGTCGCTGCGCGCGCACGTGCTCGCCGTCCAGGCGTGGGTCGCCAGCGCGTTCTATCTCTTCATCCTCGTGACCTCGAACCCGTTCCTGCGCATCGCGAGCCCGCCGATCGAGGGACGCGATCTCAATCCGGTGCTTCAGGACATCGGCCTCGCCGTGCATCCGCCGATGCTCTATCTCGGCTATGTCGGCTTCTCGATCTCGTTCTCCTTCGCGATCGCGGCGCTGATGGAGGGACGGATCGACGCCGCCTGGGCGCGCTGGGTGCGGCCGTGGACACTGGTCGCCTGGATCTTCCTGACGCTCGGCATCGCCATGGGCTCGTACTGGGCCTATTACGAGCTCGGCTGGGGCGGCTGGTGGTTCTGGGATCCGGTCGAGAACGCCTCGCTGATGCCTTGGCTGTCCGGCACCGCGCTGCTTCATTCGGCCCTGGTGATGGAGAAGCGCAATGCGCTGAAGGTCTGGACCATCCTGCTGTCGATCCTGACCTTCTCGCTGTCGCTGCTCGGCACCTTCCTGGTGCGCTCGGGCGTCATCACCTCCGTGCATGCCTTCGCCACCGATCCCACCCGCGGCGTGTTCATTCTGCTGATCCTCTGCCTGTTCATCGGCGGCAGCCTGTCGCTGTTCGCGGGCCGCGCCACGTCGTTGAAGCAGGGCGGCCTATTCGCGCCGATCTCGCGCGAGGGGGCGCTGGTCCTGAACAATCTGCTGCTCACGGTCGCCTGCGCGGTCGTGCTGTTCGGCACGCTCTATCCGCTGGCGATGGAAATGCTCGCCGACTTCAAGATGTCGGTCGGTGCGCCCTTCTACAATCTCACCTTCGCACCGCTGTTTGCCCTGCTGCTGCTGGCCGTGCCGTTCGGGCCGATGCTGGCGTGGAAGCGCGGTGATCTGCTCGGCGTGACGCAGCGCCTGCTCGCGGCCGGCGTCGCAGGGCTCGTCGCCGTCGCCATCGCCTGGGGCTGGGCGCGCGGCGGCAGTGCGCTGGCGCCGCTTGCGATCGGGCTCGGCGTCTTCGTCATCGCCGGCGCCGTCACCGACATCGTCGAGCGGACCGGCCTCGTGCGGTTGCCGTTCGCAACGGTGCTGCACCGGGCACACGGCCTGCCGCGCTCGGCCTGGGGCACGGCGCTCGCACATGCCGGCCTCGGCGTGGCGCTGATCGGGATCGTCTGCGAGACCACCTGGAACAGCGAATATATCGCGACAATGAAGCAAAACGACGTCGCCCAGATCGCCGGCTACGACGTGAAGCTCGACGGTTTGCTGCAGCGTCAGGGGCCCAACTACCGCGAGATGATCGCCCAGTTCAACATCAGCCGCGATGGCGAGCCCCTCAGCGTCATGACGCCCTCCAAGCGCAGCTTCACCACCCGCGGCTCGTCGACCACCCAGGCCGCGCTGCTGACGCGCGGCGCGAGCCAGCTCTACATCTCGCTCGGCGACGCCACGGCCGAGGGCGCCATTGCCGTGCGCATCTATCACAAGCCGCTGGTGCTCCTGATCTGGTGGGGACCGGTGTTAATGGCGTTTGGCGGCGTGCTGTCGCTGTCCGACCGGCGCCTGCGGGTCGGCGCGCCGAAGCCGGCGCGGGCCAAGCAGCGTCTGCAGCCGGCGGAGTGATCCGATGCGCCGGATGATGGCCGCGTTCGCCCTGCTGATGCTGCTGGCCTTGCCTGCGGCGCATGCGGTGCAACCCGACGAGATCATGTCGGACCCTGCCAAGGAAGCTCGTGCGCGCGAGCTGTCGCGCGAGCTGCGCTGCATGGTCTGCCAGAACCAGTCAATCGACGATTCCGATGCGCCGCTGGCGCGCGACCTGCGGCTGTTGGTGCGCGAGCGCATCGGCGCCGGCGACAGCAATTCGCAGGTGCTCGACTTCCTGGTCGCACGCTATGGCGAGTTCGTGCTGCTGAAGCCGCGCTTCGAGCGTCAGACCCTGCTGCTGTGGTTGCTCGGGCCGCTGCTGCTGATCGGGGGCGGCGTGGCGCTGTGGCTGCAGATCCGGCGCCGCGCGCGCAGCGGTGCCGACGTACCAGCGCCGCCGCTGACGCCGGATGAACAGGCGCGGCTCGCGGCCTTGATGTCCGACGAGCCCAAATCTCCCTAGCGAGGCGGCGTCCTGGCTACGCAGTGCTACGTAGTCGCCGGCCGCCTCGCGCTTCATGCTATATTGACCTTTGTCTGGAAGCTTGTCGCAAGATTCGATTCCAGACTCAGAGTCCCTCACGATGTTCGCGAACAGCAATCTGACGATCCGCTTCCTGGTCGGCGCCGTCGTCGCTGCATTATTGTTTCTGCTGGGCATCGGTGGCGGTACCGGCTTCATCGCCGTGCTCTATCTCAACAACGAGATCACCAGCCTGTCCTCGGACTTCGCTGCGCTGAGCGGCCCCGCACGCGACCACGCCATGCAGACCTATCAGCAGGCGCAGGCTGCGTTCTCCTACTTCCTGGCCGCCTGCGGCGTGATCGCCGTCCTCGCCGCCGTGATCTGCCTCACCACCTGGTTCGCCGTGCGCAACGGCATCCTCAGTCCCCTGGCCGCCATCGTCCATGCGATGCGCGAGGTCGCCGACCAGAAGTTCGAGACACCCGTTCCGGGGCTCGGCCGCTCCAACGAGATCGGCCTGCTCGCCGGCGCGCTGGGGGTTTTCAAGACCAACGGCCTCGAGCGGCGCCACCTCACTGAACGGCAGCTGCATGAAGCGCAGCACCAGGCCGAGCGATCGAAATTCCTGGACGACAGGATCAAGCGCTTCAACGATCTCGTCGCCAGCGTCGTCGACAGCGTGGCGTCGTCGGCCGTGCATCTGAAGAGCAATGCCGAGACGCTGTCGCGGACGGCCAACGACACCAGCAGCAAGGCCAATGCGGTGGCGAGCGCCGCGAGCCAGGCCAGCGCCAGCGTGCAGACGGTCGCAGGCTCTGCCGGCGAGATGACGAATTCGATCGGCACGATCAGCCGCCGGGTCACGGACGCGACCCAGCGCGCCGAGGGCGCCGCGTCGCAGGCGGAGAAGAGCCGCGACACCATCCACACGCTATCGGATGCCGCCGACAAGATCGGCGAGGGCGTCCAGCTCGTGCAAGCGATCGCATCGCAGACCAATCTCCTGGCACTGAACGCCACCATCGAGGCGGCACGGGCAGGGGAGGCCGGCAAGGGCTTTGCGGTGGTCGCCTCCGAGGTGAAGAATCTGGCGCATCAGACCAGCAAGGCGACGGAGGAGATCACCTCGCACGTCGCCAGCATCCAGGGCATCACCGCGGAGACGCGCGGCGCGATCGACGGCATCTCCAACACGCTGTCGGAGATCTCGTCCATCATGTCCGGCATCGAGGTCGACACCGCCCAGCAGCGCAACGCTACGCAGGAAATCACGCGCAGCGCCCAAGACGCCGCGCGCGGCACCCTCGACGTCTCCAACCACATCGTCCAGATCACCTCGACCTCCGCGGAGACCGGCCGTATGGCCGCCGAAGCCAGGGATTCCGCGGTCGACCTGTCGCAGCAGGCTGAAACCCTGAAACGCGAAGTCGACGAGTTCATCGTTAGCGTCAGAGCCAGTTGAGCGCGCCAAAACGCGCCGCCTGCGCCGTCACGGGAACCCGGTTAAGTTCCTGTGAGATCACAATTTTCGCTCTGCGCTAAACTGCCGCATCTACCTCCTGCCTTCATTACAAAAGTTTAACCCCGCCGCCAGCGCACGGTAAGGCGGAAGACCCCATCTTCAGGTCCGCAAGGTGCTGGCATCCGGCACCGAATGGATTTCAAGGGCCCGGAGATTTCTGCATGAGCGACCGTATCGACCTCTCGAACCTCCCCTCCTACCGGAAACCGTGCCGGTCGGTGTTCTCCGCGCGCAAGTTCGCGCTGATGGCTTCGGTCGTCGCGGGTCTTGGTGCGGCCGTCTATGGCTTCAGCCCATCGACCTCGCCGGCCGACCTGTTCTCGAGCCCGGCGCATGCGCAGGTCAATAACGAGGTTCGCAAGATCGAACGCCCCATCGGCTTCGCCGACATCGTCGAGCGCGTAAAACCCTCGGTGATCTCGGTGAAGGTCAACATCAAGGAGAAGACCGCGAGCAACGATGACGGCGACGACGCACAGTCGCCGTTCCAGCCGGGCTCGCCAATGGAGCGCTTCTTCCGCCGCTTCGGCGGTCCGGATGGCTTCCCGGGCCTGAAGGGAGGCCGTGGCCGCGTCGTGCAGGGCCAGGGCTCCGGCTTCTTCATCTCGGCCGATGGCTATGCCGTGACCAACAACCACGTGGTCGACGGCGCCGACAAGGTCGAGGTCACCACCGACGACGGCAAGACCTACACCGCCAAGGTGATCGGCACCGACCAGCGCACCGACCTCGCCTTGATCAAAGTCGAGGGCAGCTCGAACTTCCCGTTCGCCAAGCTCGCCGACAGCAAGCCGCGGATCGGCGATTGGGTGCTTGCGGTCGGCAATCCCTTCGGGCTCGGCGGCACCGTGACCGCGGGCATCGTTTCGGCGAGCGGCCGCGACATCGGCAATGGTCCCTATGACGATTTCATCCAGATCGACGCGCCCGTGAACAAGGGCAATTCCGGCGGTCCGGCCTTCGACACCAATGGTGAGGTGATGGGCGTCAACACCGCAATCTACTCGCCCTCCGGCGGCAGCGTCGGCATCGCGTTCTCGATTCCCGCGAGCACCGTGAAGAGCGTGGTCGCCCAGCTCAAGGACAAGGGCTCGGTCAGCCGCGGCTGGATCGGCGTGCAGATCCAGCCGGTGACGTCCGACATCGCCGACAGCCTCGGCATGAAGAAGGCCGAAGGCGCGCTGGTGGCGGAGCCTCAGGCCAATGGTCCGGCCGCGAAGGCCGGCATCGAGTCCGGCGACGTGATCACGTCGGTCAACGGCGAATCCGTCAAGGACGCCCGCGAGCTTGCCCGCACCATCGGCGGCATGGCGCCCGGCGCGACCGTGAAGCTCAACGTGCTGCACAAGGGCCAGGACAAGGTCATCAATCTCACCCTCGGCCAGTTGCCGAACACGGTCGAGGCCAAGGCCGACACCGACGATGACAGCGGCAGCAAGGGTGCGAACCGCGGCACCGACGTGCCCAGGCTCGGCATGACAGTTGCGCCCGCCAATTCCGTGGCCGGTGCCGGCAAGGAAGGCGTCGTGGTCACCCAGGTCGATCCGAAGAGTGCCGCGGCCGAACGCGGCTTCAAGGAAGGCGACGTGATTCTCGAAGTGGGCGGCAAGAGCGTCGCCACCGCCGGCGAGGTCCGCGATGCCATCAATACGGCCCGGACCGACAACAAGAACAGCGTCCTGATGCGCGTGAAGAGCGGCGGCCAGTCGCGCTTCGTCGCCGTGCCCATCGCCAAGGGATAAGCCTCAGGAGGCTTTTGAGATGAAGGGTGTCGGCCGGCATCAGTCGCCCCCGCCGCCGGCGTCCTTCGGGGAAGCAGCGTAACGTCCGCTTCCCCTGTCTACCTTCCGGTGGAATTACGCCCCCCTCCGTCGGAAGGCCTAGGGCGGTGAGGTCCCCCCAGCTTCACCGCCCGCCTTTTTCTCCGTGCCAGAGTCTCCCACTCGGCTTGCATGCGATTGCCGCTCGCGCCATGTTTAGAGAAGGTTGACCTCCTTGACCGCCGCCGAACGCACGATGCGCCTCCTCATCATCGAAGACGACCGCGAATCCGCCGATTACCTCGTCAAGGCGTTTCGCGAAGTCGGACACATTGCCGATCACGCCGCCGACGGCGAGGAAGGCCTCGCTATGGCCGAGAGCGGCGATTACGACGTGCTGGTGGTCGACCGCATGCTGCCCAAGCGCGACGGCCTGTCGCTGATTGGCGCGCTGCGCGACAAGGGCAACACCACGCCCGTGCTGATTCTATCCGCGCTCGGGCAGGTCGACGACCGCATCAAGGGTCTGCGCGCCGGCGGCGACGATTATCTGCCAAAGCCCTATTCTTTTGCCGAGCTCCTGGCCCGGGTCGAGGTGCTGTCGCGCCGCCGCGGCGGACCTGCCGAGGACACGCTCTACCGTGTCGGCGATCTCGAGCTCGACCGGCTCTCCCATCGCGTCGCCCGCGGCAAGGACGAGTTGACGCTGCAGCCGCGCGAATTCCGCCTGCTCGAATACCTGATGAAGCATGCCGGCCAGGTGGTGACGCGCACCATGCTGCTCGAGAACGTCTGGGATTACCATTTCGATCCGCAGACCAACGTGATCGACGTGCACATCTCGCGGCTGCGCTCCAAGATCGACAAGGGCTTCGAGCGGCCGCTGCTGCACACGATCCGCGGCGCCGGATACATGATCCGTGACGGGATCAGGTAAGAAACGGAATCTATTGGGATTTTTCAGGTGCTTTGATTCTTGATTGCCAGATTCTCACCGCTTCGTTGGGCCGCGCGTTCAAAATAAAAGCCCCGCCCTAAGCGGGGCTTTCTGCAGTCGGCTTCCGGGCCTCAGGTAACGCTTCAAGCCACGCTCTCAAATCCTGCGGCTGCTTGGCCGTTCACGGTCGAGCTGGGATCATCTCACCGCGATCTCCGGACCTTACGCCTCGCGAGCGACTTGGCCGCCTCAGAGACGTACGCCGGTCGTGGCAAACGCATGAGCGACAGGCTCCTGGACCCGATTCAAGAGCGTCATTCCCGCAGCTGCGATCACCAGGGACGCGACGCAGCCAAGAAGAAATGCCTTCATCCGCAGCCTCCCGTACAAGATATCCAATGTTTATACGATACGGCCAGCGGCGAGCAACTCGTTGGTTGCGTCAGAGCACGAGCGATCTCAAGGGCTCTTGAAGATCGGGTCAGCAGAGAACGCGTTGCCCATCAGGCCAAGAGACTTGAGCGCGACACGTAAGGTCAGTCTGTCGCGGCTCACCTGCCGGAACCCAAGCGGAGGCAACTCGTTTGGTCCGTGAACCGGAGGAACGAACGTGAAATTGCTGACGACGAGTTTGTGCCTTGCAGCACTCTGCCTCTTTGAGAACGCCTCCGCCCAGCCCGCGCAATCCAACTCATCTGCCACGCAAACTGCTCCGGAGGAGAAGGGCCAGCCCCAACCGCAAGGCTGGACCGGTCCGATCAATACCGGTTCGGGTGGCGCGCCCGCCGAAAGTCCCCAGGGGCAGAGTCCGCCGGGAATGCAGCCCGCGCCTGAAGGATCATCCAAGGTCACGACGGCACCAGCGAAGTAGATCGGATATTCATCTCCGCCGGCCGTTCTGGCAATCTCCAGGGCGTGAACGCGACCAGGGCGGTGACGGGCAATGAGGTTACCTTTCTGCGCAGTTGGCGCCGCAGTCCTGTGGGTCATGTCCCCAGTATCGGTATCGACAGTGCACGCTGACATGGCGGGACACGGCGGACCCGTTCGGGCGCTCGCTGTTTCTCCCGATGGGAACGGCCTGTTGTCCGGCAGCTTCGATACGGCAGCCATTCGCTGGTCGCTGGAGACGGACACGGCGGAGCAAGTGCTGCGGTACCATGCGGATGCCGTCAACGCGGTCGCCTTTCTCAAGGACGGCCGCATCGTCACGGCCGGGGCCGATGCACGGATTGCTGTTTGGATGACGGGCCGGCCGCAGCCGGAGCGAGTGTTCGAGGGACATGTCGGCCCAATTGTCGCGCTCGCGGTCTCTCCCGACGGCGCATGTCTCGCATCGGCGTCATGGGATCGGACAGTGCGGTTGTGGTCGCTGTCGGACGGGACCTCGCGCGTGCTGGAAGGGCATTCACAGAACGTCAACGGCGTCGCATTCTCGCCGGACGGCAAGTCACTCGTGAGCGTCGGCTATGATCTGACCTTGCGCATCTGGCACTTGCCTGACAGCAAGCCCGATATCATCACCTTGCCGGCGCCGCTCAACGCTGTGGCCGTGGCGCCGGACGGCGAAATCGTCACGGGTGCTGTCGATGGCATGCTGCGCATGCTGACTGCGGACGGCAAGATCAGCGGCGAGGTTGCGGCCGTCACGACACCGGTGGTAGCCGTGACGATCTCGGCGGACGGTACGTTGATTGCTGCGGCCGGCATCGGCGGCACCGTCGCGATCGTCGACCGCAAGTCGCGCAGCCTGCTGCGTACGTTGATCGGGCCGGGGCTGCCGGTCTGGTCGGTAGCTTTCCTTTCATATCGCGAGACGCTGATCACGGGTGGTGCGGACGGCAAGATCCGGCGCTGGAATGCGCGCACGGGCGAGCCGAACACTGTCCCGTCCGGCAAATCCGCCGATCCGCTCGCGGCCTATGCTGGCGACCACGGGGCGGAGGTGTTTCGCGCGTGCGTTGCCTGTCACACGCTGTCTGACAAGGAGGGCCAGCGTGCGGGACCGACGCTTGCGGGACTGTATGGCCGCAGGATCGCATCGCTTCCGGATTATCGCTTTTCCGACGCGCTGAAGACGATGGACATCGTCTGGACGCCGGAGACGGTCGCAAAGCTGTTCGAAGTCGGACCGAACAGCTATACGCCCGGGACGAAGATGCCGGAGCAGCGCATCGGTTCAGCCGAGGACCGCCGTGCATTGACCGACTTCATTGGCCGCGCAACGTCGCGATAGCCGCCTCTCAGATCGACTCCCAATTGTCCATCGGAAGATCCCTCATCTCCGGATGCTGCTTGAGGATCTGAATGACGTCGATGGTGGGATGCTCCTTCAGCGCTTCGGCAACGCAGTGATTGACGTATTTCCGGCGCGACAGCCAGGCGATCTTCTTGCCCTTGGCTTCGGCCTTGCAGGCGATGATCGCCTGCTTCACGGCGGTCTTCTGCGCCTTGGTGAGGGGAGGAGCGGCGGCTTCGGCCGATCCGCCGGCGAGAGCAACCGAGATCATGCACGTCGAGAGAGCTGCGATGAAACGAGACATGGTGATGCTTCCTTGGTTTTCGACCTCGCGAAATTATCCGTTGTTGTCCTTGGCCTCGCGCTGGCGCAGATAGTCGTCCGTGGTGCGCGGCGGCGTTCGTTCGGGAACGCCCTTGAACGGATCGAATTGCTGCTCGCTCGTGACGATGACACGGCAGTCGGCGCACATCCTGAGCGTCTCGATTCGCTTGTCGCCGGCGGGATACATCCAGTGGCGGCCCTCGAGCTTGGCCACGATGCGATCGATCGTGCTCTTCACGCCGAAAGCCGTGCCGCACCGGACGCAGAGTGCGGGCTCCTCTTCCTTGAGGATCACGGCTGACGCGCGGGTCGCGCGGAAATCGATCTGCGGCTTGAGGCTGATGACTTTCTCCGGACAGGTGCTCTGGCACAGGCCACATTGCACGCAGGCGTCCTCGATGAATTTCAGCACCGGGCGGTCGGGATCGTCGCGAAGCGCGCCGGTCGGACAGGCCGAGACGCAGGAGAGGCACAGCGTGCAGCCGTCCGTATCGACCGTGATCGCGCCGATCGGCGCTCCCGGCGGCAACGCAATCACGGCGACGGGAGTTGGCGCCAGACGGTGCAGCTCGCTCAGTCCAAATCGCAAGAGGTCGCGCCGCTTGCCGACTGTCTTGAAGGTCGCGGGCGTTGCGACGGCGCCGAGCCGGCCGATCTCCGTCAGATGCGCGCTGAGCGCATCGGGATCGTCGGTTTCGATGGTGGCGAGGCGGCGGCCGGCAAATCCGAGGCCGCCGAGGATCGCCTCGGCCATGCCGATCGTCTGCAACAATCCCGTCACGTCGTGGCGCGGCTTTGCCCGCAGCAGGAACCGCACAGCCGATACGCCATAGGCAAACGCGCCGGTGATCGCCTCCAGTCCGAGCTGCGTGAGCTCGTTGACGGCAAAGGGAAGCACGTTCGCCGGCAGGCCGTTGCCATGTCGGGCGAGCGCCTCGATCAGGGGGGTACCGTGCGGGCTGTCATGAAAGAGCAGCACAGCATCCGTTCCGCCAGCCGCATGGTAGGCGAGCAGCATGGCTCGAATCTGATGGAGCTGCGTGTCGGCGGGCGGCAGCGTGTAGGATGCCGCGCCGGTCGGGCAGGCGGCGGCGCATTGGCCGCAACCCGCGCAGATGTTGGGATCGATTGCAACATGATTGCCGGCGGGGGTGATCGCCCCGGTGGGGCAGAGGTCGAGGCAGCGATGGCACCCCGTGCGCTCCGAGCGCGAATGCGCGCAGAGACTGGGCGTGACGTCGATATATTTCGGTCTGTCGAAGCTGCCGACGAGGTCGCGCGCGCTCAGCACGGCGCGCAGCATCGCCGCGGGATCGTTCGGATCCGCGCGAAGGTAGCCGTCGCGCAGCTCGTGGGCAGGAAAGAGCGGCGTGCCGGCGGAAAGATCGAGCACGATGTCGCAGCGCGAGGTTACCCCACTCCGCGGCGCGTCCTGCATGAAGCGATCGCGCGAGGAGGGGCGAGGACGCGCATAATCGTCGATTGCAAGCTCGAAGGCGCCGAAATGCCCCTTCGCGGAGCGGATCGTGCCCTTCACGATCGGGAAGACCGTAGCAGCGGGCGGCATCATCTCGCCAATCTGCTTCAGCATCACCGTGACGTCGAGGTGATCGGCAAGCAGGCGGCCGGCCTCGATCGCGGCCTCGTCGCGCCCGTAGATCAGGATCACGCCTTTGCTCGACAAGGTGACGAGGGGATAGTCCGGCACCGGGATTGCCGCCGATGCGAGCAGGGCAGCCATCTTTGCACCGGCGCGGGCGCCGTCCCCGGACCATCCCGCCGTTTCGCGGATGTTGACGAAGCTGATCGGATTAGGCCGTTCGCCGGCCTCCTCCGAGAACTGCGTCGCCTGTTGCGTGCAGGCGACCGTCAGCGCGCGCTCGGTCGCGGCGATCTTGCGGAAGTGATCGAGCTCGGCACCGCAGAGATGGCGGAAGCTCCTGATGTCGCTGTTGGAACATCCGCGCTTGATCGCGGCCATGTCGAGCTGCATCGTGTCTTCGCACGAGCAGATCAGGACGGTCTTCGATGGCTGCTCCAGGTTGATCCCTCCGCCATTCGGACGACGGCGGACTCGCGCCGGCCCTTCGCCTCGTATAGACATTATCGATCGGGAAGAAAAGGAAAGCGGAGGACGACCTGCCGTCGACCCCCATCAGCGAACTGTCCGTGGCGGAACCGATCCACCTGCCGCCGCCGTTCACATTGGTGCGGCTCCGCGAGAGTGGTGACGCTTTTGCCCATGCATGCCGCATTGCACAGAAGAGTGGCGCCGGGACGCTTGTCTATGTCGGCCGCTTTGACCTCGCTGAGTTCGCGGTGGTGCTCGAGCCGGCCGAGCCGTTACGCAGCGCACGGCGCGCGTTCTACGCCGGCATGGTCGCGCTCACCGATGCCCTACGCGCCTACGCGCCGCCCAGCAAGCCCATCATGATCGGGTGGCCGGACGCGGTCAGGATCGACGGAGGCCTGATTGGCGGCGGTCGCTTGGGATGGCCTCTCGCGGCCCCTGAGGAGGAGGTGCCGCCATGGGTGGTGTTCGGCGCGATGATCCGGACGGTGGCGATGAACGACGAGCCGGGTGTCCACCCGCTTGCCTCGGCGCTCGACCAGGAGGGCTTTGGCGAGACCGGCGCGGCGCAGATCACCGAGAGCTTTGCCCGGCACCTGATGCTGGCATTCGACGGCTGGCGCGCGGACGGCTTTGACGGCGTTGCGCGCGAATATCTCTCCCGGATGCCGCGCGAACGGCAGACCGTCCAGCGCATCGACGATCGCGGCGATCTCCTCGCGCGCCGGATTGGGGCGGGCGCGGTCGCACGTCGCGACCTCGTGCGGGCGCTCGCGACCCCATCCTGGCTCGATCCGGCACTTGGAGGGCCGCGGCTGTGAAGCTCCTGCGTACCATCGCGCTCGATCCGTCCGACACGTTCGTGTTTGACGTGGCGGCAGAACCAGGCGAATGGGCCGTTTCCGGAGCCTTCCGCTTCTGGGATTGCGATGCTGCGTCGCTCGAGGGCAAGGTCCGTGCGGCGTTTCGTGGCGGTTTCCTCGGGGTGCAATCCTGGGGCTGGTCGACGCTGGCGCAGATCGTTCCAGCGACCGAGGATGATTACCGCAGCCTGGTCGATCTCCTGGCCAGGCAACTCGTCGATCGCTTCGGTGCGCCGGAGGTGACGACCGCGAGAGCGGCGGCCGAAGACGAGGGGGCGTTCGCGCAATCGCTTTGCAGCCATCCAATCGGCTCGCTCGTTGCCGTGCACCGGGTCGCGAACGAGGGCGAGGTCCGCGAGTGTTTCCGCCGGCTGCAGCTTCGCGAGGGGCAGCGGCACGGGAAGGCGTTCTCGTTCATGGAAATGGAGGATGAGGTGGAGCCTGACGGCAGTCTCAGGCTTGCGGATCTCGGCCGGGGACCAGCCGTCAGATGAACGATTTCTGGTTCGCCTGCGGCCATCATCTGCTCGATCTCGACGAGAGCGGCGGGCTGCGCGTCACCGACGAGTTCCTCAAGGCCTATTTCGCCCGTCCCGAGCTGATGCCGCCGGAGGATGCGTGCCCGGTCGAACGCCGCCTGCACCGCGGACTGCTCGCCAATCCGCGTCAGTCGGTCGGCGCGAACGAAATTGCGGGGATTGCCGATCCCGACGCGCGGGAGAACTGGCAGTTCATGCTGGCGTTTCGCGACCTGCTGTTGCGGCATCCAACGCTCGAAGCCGCTTATCTTGCGTCCGTGCGATCCGGCGCGAGTGACCTGCCGCCGCTGTTCGTCAACCAGCTCGTTCACGTCATCCTGCGCAATGCACTCGACGGCTGTGACGATTCGCTCGTGCTGCGCGCGGCCGAGCTGTTCTTCCGGATCCAGCGGGTCCTGCCGCATGAACAAGCCGTGCTGCTCGGCGACGAGGAAATCGTCGGCGGCCGGAATCCGACCCCCGTTCTCTCCCTGATGTCGATGCTGGGAGCCACCACCGATGCGGTGGTCGACGTGTTGAGCGAAGAGAATGCCGGGGCATATTGGCAGCGCAGCGACCAGTTCGATATGGCCCTCGATCTCTCGGCTGGCGGACGCGGACCGGCCGCGCTGGCGCAGGGAATGACGCGCTGGATCGCCCACCTGCTCGGCATCGACGTCATGATCGAGCCGTTGCGCGCCTTGCAGGGCGAAAGGCTTACTTGGTACGTCGGGCTCGATGCCGACTCCACCCGGCTCGGCGACTGCCTCTGGCACGGCGAGGAGCTCGACCAGCGCAGTGCCGATCGGGTGCTCGCCCTGTTCCGGCTGACCTTTGCGGATTCAAGCCGCGCGCTTGACGATGTCAGGGACGAGCCCGTCTACCTGATCTTGTCGATGACGGCGGACCAGAAGCTCCGGTTGAAGCCGCAGAACTTGCTGACCGGGCTGCCGGTGAAGGGGCTGGAGATGGTGACATGAGCCCTGCGGCACGCCCCTTGTTGTCGATTGCGGTTGGTGTCGTGGTCGAGCGGCGCAAGGCGGATTCGCCCTGGGTGGATTTCGTCTGGCGTGGGATCGCCGTCCTGCCGGACGAGCCGGCCACACACCCTTGGACCGTGCTTCGCGAGCAGGACGGCTCGACCCTGTTCTACGCCGGACGTGCGACCGTGGATCTCTATCCATCCGAGACGGCGCGCTATCGGGAGAATCTCGCCTCCGGCAATCCGAGCATATGGACCGTGCTGTCGCCGTCGGAAGGCGCCTGGCCCTATAGCGTTGCCGCGGTGACCGCCGATCCCGCGGAGGGCGAGAGCTTTACCGAAGCTGCCGACAATCTTGTCGAGGCCGTGCCGATGCCGGAGGTGCTGCGCGCGGCAATTGAAAGCTTCGTGGCCGAGCACCATGTCGAGCGGGAATTCGTCAAGCGCAAGCGGCGCCGTGCCGACCCGGAGGCGCTGGCGCGACGTGAACACGAGGGCGGACAGGAATGAGTGAGGAGGATTTCCTTGCCCGTTGGCCCCGCCGCAAGCGCGAGTCGCGAGCGGAGCCGGCGAACCCTGCTGCAGCGCAGTCCGCGCCGCCGCCCGAGGTCAAGGACGACGAAAATGAGCTCGATCTGTCGAGCCTGCCGTCGATCGACGAAATCGATGCCGCGACCGACATCACCACGTTCCTGCGCAAGGGTATTCCACAGGACTTGAGCCGTGCGGCTCTTCGCCGCGCTTGGGCGGCTGATCCGGCCATCCGCGACTTCGTCGGTCTTGCGGAGAATGCCTGGGACTTCAACGATCCGACCGCGATGACGGGGTTTGGGTCGTTGGATTGCACCTCTGAGGAACTGGCCGCACTGGTCGAGCGCATCGTCGGCGGCGTGCGTGAGGCAGTGCAGTCTTCCTCCGAAGCGTCGATTGAAACAGCGGATTCTTCCGCGGAATTTCATCAAGCCGGGGCTTCAGAGCCATCCGGTGTCACGGAGCCGCCGGCTCAGACGGAATGGCCGAAAATCCCTGTTGCAGTGAAACCGGCGGTGGCGGAGGAGTTTGTGGATCTTGTCGAACCTGTCAGACCGCACACGCATGGTGGTGCACTGCCGCGCTGAACAATAGACCAAAAGGCTATAGGCTCCGGCTATGGGCGCGATTGACGGTCCGTGGAACCAAGACTACCCTTGGTCTAGTGCTTTGTAAGAACTGACAATAATCAGCAGACGGGACTCTTGGATGGGAGGTCCACGTGCGTGATGATGGGCTTGAGCGCGCGATCGATGCCGCAGGCGGCATCGCTCAGCTTGCGCGCAAAATAGGCATCAGTCAGCCTTCCGTCTCGACATGGACCCGTGTGCCTGCACAACGGGTGATTGCAGTCGAAAGCGCTACCGGAGTTCCTCGCAACGACCTGCGGCCCGATCTCTACGAACAGGCCGTGCCCGCACGGCCCATCGACCCCGTCGATGCAGCGCGCGGGCAGGAATATGCGTTGCTGGCGACGTTGCTGTGTGCGCCGCCGTCGAAACGGTTGATCGAGCAGCTTGCGGCATTGACTGGTGACGCAACGCCGCTCGGACACGCGCATGCCGCGCTGGCCGACGCCGCCGCGATCGCGGTTCCAAGTCAGGTGGAGCGGGAATATTTCGATCTGTTTGTGGGGCTCGGCCGCGGCGAATTGCTTCCCTACGCGTCCTACTATCTCACCGGGTTTCTCAACGAACGGCCGCTGTCGCGCCTGCGCACAGACATGGCTGCGCTCGGCATCGAGCGGATTGCCAATAATTCCGAGCCCGAGGATCACGCTGCGATCCTGTGCGAGATCATGTCTGGCCTTGCCGATGGTTGCCTGGATGCCTCGCCCGAGGCTCAGCGTGCCTTCTTCGACAAGCACGTGTCGCCCTGGATGGGGCGGCTCTTCGCCGACATGGAGAGCGCAGATCATGCGCGTTTTTATCGGGCGGTTGGTGCGCTCGGCCGCACCTTCATCGAGATCGAGACGGAAGCGTTCACATTCGCCAATTGATCGACGGACGTCGGTCCGGGAGAGACGCGATGAGTGAAGAGACGAAAGCAAAGGTCAGGCGCCGCGACTTCCTTCGCCAGGTCGGTATCGGCACCGTCGGTGCAGGCGCGACGCTTGCGACGCCGTTGGTCGGCTCCGCGCAGGCGGACAGTGAGAACAACGATGAGAAGCGCAAGGCGCGCTACAAGGAATCCGATCACGTGAAGGCATACTACCGCGTCAACCGTTATCCGGCCTGAGAGGGAGGCTGCCCGTGCTTATCAAGCGAACACACCAGCGTTCCGATCACCGCGGTTCCGTCGCCGAATCCCTTGCGGCGCAGGGCGGGGGACTTGATCGTCGCACCTTCCTGCGGAGGTCGGGCCTGGCCGGCGGCGCTCTCGCCGCGCTGGGGACCATGCCGATCGGCAGTGTACGCAAGGCTGAAGCGGCCGTTGCCGGCCCGCTTGCCGCCGGTGCCGTTGTCAAGAAGAGCATCTGCACGCATTGTGCGGTGGGCTGCACGGTCACCGCGGAAGTCCTCCGCGGAGTCTGGATCGGGCAGGAGCCGAGCTGGGATTCCCCGATCAACCGCGGCTCGCATTGCGCCAAGGGCGCTTCGGTCCGCGAGCTCGTGCACAGCGATCGCCGTCTGCGCTATCCGATGAAACTCGTGAACGGGCAATGGACGCGCGTGTCGTGGGACACGGCGGTGAACGAGATCGGCGACAAGCTGCTCCAGGTTCGCGAGAAGTCGGGCAGCGATTCGGTCTATTGGCTCGGCTCGGCCAAGATGACCAACGAGGGCTCCTACCTGTTCCGCAAGCTCGGCGCCTTCTGGGGGACCAACAACACCGACCATCAGGCCCGCATCTGCCACTCCACCACCGTCACCGGCGTCGCCAACACCTGGGGCTATGGGGCGATGACGAACAGCATCAACGATATGCGCAACTCCAAGACGATGCTGTTCATCGGCAGCAACGCAGCGGAAGCGCATCCCGTCAGCATGCAGCACCTGCTCGAATCCAAGGAACTCAACAAGGCGAACTTCATCGTCTTCGATCCGCGCCTGACCCGTACCGCGGCCCATGCCACCGACTATGTCCGCATCCGCCCGGGCACGGACATTCCCGTGCTCTACGGAATGATGTGGCACATCCTGAAGAATGGCTGGGAAGACAAGGAGTTCATCGCGCAGCGCGTCTATGGCTTCGACGATTTGCGCAAGGAAGTCGAGAAATGGAATCCGCAGGAGGTCGAACGCGTAACCGGCGTGCCCGCAGCTCAGCTCGAACGCGTTGCCAAGATGTTTGCCACGCAAAAGCCGGCGACCATCATCTGGTGCATGGGCCAGACCCAGCACACGGTCGGCACCGCCAATGTGCGGGCGAGCTGCATCGCCCTGCTGATGACCGGCAACATCGGAAAGTCCGGCGCTGGCGCCAACATCTTGCGCGGCCATGACAACGTGCAGGGCGCGACCGATGTCGGTCTCGATATCGTGACTCTGCCGTTCTACTACGGCCTCGCGGAGGGCGCCTGGAAGCACTGGTCGCGAGTTTGGGAGGTGGATTACGACTATCTGGTCTCCCGCTTCGACGAGAAGAAGCAGATGGAGACGCCAGGCATCCCGCTGACGCGCTGGTTCGATGCCGCGCTGTTGCCGAAGGCGGATGTCGCACAGAAGGACAACGTCAAGGCCGTTTTCGTCCAAGGCCACGCCAGCAACAGCATCACCCGCATTCCGGAATCGATGAAGGGTCTGAAAGCGCTGGATTTGCTGGTGATCGCGGATCCGCACCCGACGACCTGGGCGGCTCTGGCAGTGGAGGCGGGACGAAAAGACGGCGTCTACATCCTGCCCGTAGCAACGCAGTTCGAGTGCACGGGGTCGCGCGTCGCCTCCAATCGTTCGATGCAGTGGGGCGAGCAGATCGTCAAGCCGATCTTCGAATCCAAGGACGATCTCGAGATCATCTATCTGATGGCGAAGAAGTTCGGCTTCGCCGACAAGATGTTCAAGAACATCAAGGTCGAGAACAATCTTCCCGTCGCCGAGGACGTGCTTCGCGAGATCAACCGTGGAAGCTGGTCGACCGGTTATTGCGGGCAGTCGCCCGAGCGGATCAAGGCGCACATGAAGAACCAGAACAAGTTCGATCTGGTGACGATGCGCGCGCCCAAGGACGATCCGGAAGTCGGCGGCGACTATTACGGTCTGCCGTGGCCGTGCTGGGGCTCGCCGGAGGTGAAGCATCCGGGATCCCCGTTGCTCTACAACAACAATCTGCATGTGATGGACGGCGGCGGCGCGTTCCGGCCCCGGTTCGGCATCGAACGCGAGGAAAAGCTGCCGGACGGCACGACCCGGAAAGTCAGCCTGCTTGCCGACAAGTCCTTTTCCAAGGGCTCGGAGATCGAGGACGGCTACCCCGAGTTCACGCTGGCGAGCCTGAAGAAGCTCGGTTGGGACAAGGATCTCACCGAGGCCGAAATGGCAACCATCCAGAGGGTCAATCCGGCCAATCCGGATGCAGTCTCCTGGGCGACGGATCTCTCGGGCGGCATCCAGCGAGTCGCGCTGAAGCACGGCTGCGTGCCCTTCGGCAACGGCAAGGCGCGCATGAATGCGTTCGGTCTGCCCGATCCAATTCCGGTGCACCGCGAACCGATCTATACGCCGCGCGTCGACCTCGTCGAAAAATATCCGACCCTGCCGGACGCCAGGCAGTTCCGTCTGCCCAATATCGGCTTCTCGGTGCAGAAGGCCGCGGTCGAGAAGGGGATCGCGAAGCAGTTTCCGCTCATTCTCTCCTCGGGCCGGCTGGTGGAGTATGAGGGCGGAGGCGAGGAGACGCGCACCAACCCGTGGCTTGCCGAATTGCAGCAGGACATGTTCATCGAGATCAGTCCGGCCGACGCCGCCGATCGCGGCATCAAGGATGGCGGCTGGGTCTGGGTGAGCGGCGCCGAGAACAACTCGCGGGCCAGGATGAAGGCGCTCGTGACCGAACGGGTCGGCAAGGGCATTGCCTGGATGCCGTTCCATTTCGGTGGCTGGCTCGGCGGCGCCGATCTGCGCAAGAACTATCCGGCCGGCACCGATCCGATCGTGCTGGGCGAGAGCGCCAACACGATCACGAGCTACGGCTACGATCCCGCAACGGGCATGCAGGAGCCGAAGGTCACGCTTTGTCAGATCGTCGCGGCTTGAGGGAGCAACGAACATGGCTCGGATGAAATTTCTCTGCGACGCTGACCGCTGCATCGAATGCAACGCTTGCGTCACCGCTTGCAAGAACGAGCACGAGGTACCCTGGGGCATCAATCGTCGCCGCGTCGTCACCATCAACGACGGCAAGCCGGGCGAGCGCTCGATCTCGATGGCCTGCATGCATTGCACCGACGCGCCTTGCGCGGCGGTGTGCCCGGTGAACTGCTTCTATACCACTGCGGATGCCGTGGTGCTGCACTCCAAGGACCTGTGCATCGGTTGCGGCTATTGCTTCTACGCCTGTCCGTTCGGCGCGCCGCAATACCCGAAGGTCGGCAATTTCGGCTCGCGCGGCAAGATGGACAAATGCACCTATTGCGCCGGTGGTCCCGAAGCTGACGGCAGCAAGGAGGAGTACGAGAAATACGGCGCGAATCGGTTGGCCGAAGGCAAGCTGCCGCTCTGCGCGGAAATGTGCTCGACCAAGTCGTTGCTTGCGGGCGACGGCGAGATCATCGCTCAGATCTACAAGGAGCGTGTCATGAAGCGCGGCTACGGCTCGGGCGCATGGGGCTGGAAGACCGCCTATCGCGAGACGATCGAGTCCTGACGCGGCAACAGAAGGGCGCGCAATACCGGGGAGGACGTGATGGCGTCATTAGGAAGGTTCATTCGCCTGGCTGTCGGCTTTTGCACGCTGCTTCTCGTGGTGATGGCGGCGCCCGCGACTGCCCAGCAGGTCAATCCGACGGCAAGCTCGGTGAGGGAGCAGCAGCTTCTCCAGGAGCTGAACCGGATCCAGGGGCGCGTCAGCATCCCGGATCAGCGGTCCGGCGTGCTCGAGCAGCCACAGGGGCGGGAATGGCGGGAATTCCGCAATGTGACGCTGCGTTGGATCGGCGGCATTGCCATCCTCGGCATGGTCGCCCTGATCATGATCTTCTATCTGACCCGCGGCATGGTTCGGCTCGAAAGCGGCCGATCGGGCCGCACCATCGTTCGCTTCAACGGTTTCGAGCGCTTTGTGCACTGGATGACGGCAACCTGCTTCGTCATCCTGGCGATCTCCGGCCTCAACATCACCTTCGGCCGGCCGCTGCTTTTGCCGCTGATCGGCTTCGAGGCCTTCTCCGAATGGTCGCAATGGGCGAAATACGCCCATAATTATCTGAGCTTCCCGTTCACGCTTGGGGTCGTCCTGATCTTCCTGATGTGGATCGGCGGTAACATTCCCAGCAAGGTGGATATCGAATGGGCGAAGCGCGGCGGCGGCCTGATTGGACATGACCATCCGCCGGCCTACCGCTTCAATGGCGGCCAGAAAATGATCTACTGGATCGTCGTGATCGGCGGTGGGCTCGTCGCGACGAGCGGTTATGCGCTGATGTTCCCATTCTACGGCACGGGAATCGAAGGCATGCAAATGGCGCAGATCGTCCACTCCATCGTCGCGGTTTTGTTCATCGCGGCGATGATCGCGCACATCTATATCGGCACGATCGGAATGGAAGGTGCATTCGAGGCCATGGGCTCGGGCGAGGTCGACGTGAACTGGGCCCGCGAGCACCATAGCCTCTGGCTCGACAAGCAGAAGGCACGAACCGGTCCAAACGATGGACAGTCTCAACCTGCGACCGCGGCGGCCGAGTAACGCGAAGAGCCCGAAAGAGGACGGTCCGCTCTATGGTGCCGCTTCTTTCGTAAACAAGACCGAGCGATCCTGCATCTGTTGTTCAGGAAGCTTGTTGGCCTGACCTGTCTGCAGTTCCTGGATGGACGGCATGCCGCTTCGACCGTCATGGAACAGTCCATGCGATCTGAGCACGCCGGTGGCTGCACCAGCGAGAAGCAAGGTTGCAATGAGCGAGAGCATGAGGCGTTTCATGCGTATCTCCGTCTGCCATGCCCATCCGACACCATGGATACAACCAGATTGCCTCACGCGATGTGTGCCACCTCACAGTCGACGGTTCCGAGGTCGTCTAAAGCATGATCCGGAAAGGTGCGAAGCATTAAGGTGATTGGGAAACGCGCCGACAGTCCTGGCGCGGAGCCCGCCTCATCCGATGGCAAGAATATCCGATGTGTGGTAGGGGGATCTCACCTGGATGAATCCGTCCACGATGAGGAAGGGTGTTCAAGCTTGCAAGTCGCCGCCTTCCCGTCCGACCGAGCTGAAGAGATCCTCGTGTCGGCTTCCAGGCTCTTTGCCCGCCATAGCTATGCGAATGTGACGATGGAACAGGTGGCAGCGTCGGTTCGATCGGTGCCGGGAGCGCTGTACCACTACTTCCGCGACAAGGAAGACCTGATCTTTCACTGCTACCTGCGCGGCCTTGCCATCTACAGGCATGAAATCGAGACCGCGGCCGAGCCCGGGATCGACGGGCTCGAAATCGTCAGGCGCTTCGTACGAGCCCGGCTGCGGCCTGAAGGCCAGCGCATGATCCTATTCTCCGACATCGATGCACTGGCTGCGTCCTACAGCAACGACGTGCACGCCAGGCGCTGGCAGAATGCCGCTCTGCTCGCCGACATTCTGAAGCGCGGCGTTGCCGACGGCTCGATAGCCTGCGAGGAGCCGCTGCTTACGGCCGTCGCCCTCATTTCCATCCTGGATTGGGTTCCGTTCTGGTTCTCCGACCGCGACTACTATTCGCGCCAGCAGGCGATTGATGCCATCGATGACATCATCACGCATGGAGTCTATCGGCGTGAAATTGCCTTGCCGGACATGCCCGAAGCGCCGAGCCTGGCGCCGTTTCTCCAGTCCCGCTCGAAATTGAACAAGCGCGCCGCGAAGCTGGACAGGATGCTCTCGATTGCCTCTGACAGTTTCAACCGAAGGGGCGCGTCCGGCACGTCGCTCGAGAGCATCGCGGGGGAGGCAGGCATGACGCGGGCCGGCATCTACTATCATTTCCGCGAGAAGGAACGCCTCTTGCTGGCCTGCTTGCGAAGAGGTCTGGCCGGTGAGATCGGCATTCGAGAGTATTTGCAGGACTTCGGCCTCGGCGCGTTCGACTACATCGTTCAGAGAGTGCGGCTGCTATTGATGCTGCACGATACTCCTTGCGGCCCCAAGGCGACCTACCACAACATCAATTATCTCAACGACGTCGACCGCAAGCACTATGTCGGACAGGTGCTTGCAACGATCCGGCAGGACCAGAGAAATCATCAGCGCTGGATCGACGCGGGATACTTCCGCAGCGTCGACACTTACTTCGCGGAACGCGTTCTGACTGGAATGGGACACTGGTACCCGATCTGGTTCAGGGGCGAGCGGAGCTGGTCTCCGATGCAGATTGCCGATCATTTTTCGCGGCTATTCCTCGCGGGGCTCAAGCCCCGTCGCTGGGTGGTATAAAGCAACCAATCCGAGGGCCCTGGTCGCGATCTTCATCCTTCTCCTGTTTGGGCCTCATGTCTGCCGCAGATCGAGCGCGGCTCTTGGTCTCAAAAAGTTGCCTGTGAATTCAATATTCCGGGCGGCGCGCGGCAATCTTCATGCTTATGTTGCAATTATTTCTTGCACCAAAACTTTACACAGTATTCAATGTTGGAGTAGCGAAAGGTGACGCGATCGACGTTGTGAGTCAGCTTCGATCGCCAAGGAACAAGAACATACAAACGGGAGAAGCCAGGGATGCATAGGCTCGTAATTGCTGCGGCGGCAGCGCTGACGATTGTCGGAGGAGCAGCATTCGCGCAGGAAACCATCAAGTTCGGTTACATCGATCCGCTGTCCGGCGGTGGCGCCAGTGTCGGTGAAGGCGGTCTGAAGACGTTCCAGTATCTCGCCGACGAGATCAACGCCAAGGGCGGCATCCTGGGCCGCAAGATCGAGATCCTGCCGCTCGACAACAAAACCAACCCGCAGGAAAGCCTGGTGCAGGCGCAGAAGGCGATCGACGCCGGCGCCCGCTTCATCACGCAAGGCAACGGCTCGTCGGTCGCCGCAGCGCTGTCCGACTTCGTGACCAAGAACAACACGCGCAATCCCGGCAAGGAAGTGCTCTACTTCAACTACGCCGCCGTCGATCCGAGCCTGACCAACGAAAAGTGCAGCTACTGGCATTTCCGCTGGGACGCCAGCTCCGACATCAAGATGGAGGCGCTCACCAGCTATATGAAGGATATTGCCGCGATCAAGAAGGTGTACCTGATCAACCAGGATTACTCCTTCGGCCAGTCGGTGCGCGCCGACGCGCGCAAGATGCTGGGCGCCAAGCGTCCCGACATCCAAATCGTCGGTGACGAATTGCATCCGCTGCTGAAAATCACAGACTTCTCGCCTTACGTCGCCAAGATCAAGGCTTCCGGCGCCGATAGCGTCGTGACCGGCAACTGGGGCCAGGACATCGCACTGCTGCTCAAAGCTGCTGCGGATGCCGGCCTGAAGGTCAATTGGTACACCTACTATGCCGGCGGCGCTGGCGGTCCGACCGCGATCAAGCAGACCGGTCTCGACCATCAGGTGTTCCAGATCACCGAGGGCTTTGCCAATTCTGGCCATCAGCCGGCGATGGACTTCGAAAAGGCTTTCCGCGCCAAGGTCAACATGTCGCTTTGGTATCCGCGTGCGGTCAACGAGATGCGCATGTTCAAGGCCGCGGCCGAGAAGGCCAACTCGCTCGACCCCGTGAAGGTCGCAGCGGCCCTAGAGGACCTCAAGTTCGAGGTGCTGGATGGTGGAGAGGGCGTCATGCGCAAGGACGATCACCAGTTCTTCCAGCCGATCTATATCTCCTCCTTCGGCAAGCTTGCTGCAAACGAGCCGTTCGACGAGGAAGGCACCGGCTGGGGATGGCACCTGGTTTCCAAGGTCGACACCTCCAAGACGATGGTTCCCACAACCTGTAAGATGACCCGGCCGTAAGCTGGACCAGCTTTGCCTTCCCGCGGCCGGCAGCGGCTCGCGGGAAGGTCGCTGTTGCGGGTGGACCGACGAGCGTGCCGGCTTTTCTGTCCCGGCCATAGGTGTGAATACTGTGCTTGAACTGATCGTTATATCGACGCTGAACGGTCTGCTGTTCGGCATGCTGCTGTTCCTGCTGTCGAGCGGCCTGACCGTCATCTTCAGCATGATGGGCGTGCTCAACTTCGCCCATGCCAGCTTCTACATGCTCGGCGCCTTCTTCGGCTATCAGCTCACGAAATGGATTGGCTTCTGGCCGGCGCTGCTGCTGGCACCGCTGCTGGTCGGCGCGATCGGCATGGCGGTCGAGCGCTACGGCCTGCGCAATACGCATAAACACGGCCACGTGGCGGAGCTGCTCCTGACATTCGGTCTTGCATTCGCGATCGAAGAAATCGTGGCGATGATGTGGGGCAGGAGCCCCGTCGACTATCGCGTGCCGGCGCTGCTCGACTTTCCGGCCTTCACGATCTTCTCGACGAACTATCCCGCCTACAAGATCTTCATGCTGGCCGTGTCGATCCTGATCTTCGTCGTGCTGCTGATGGTGCTCAAGCGCACGCGGGTCGGCCTGATCGTTCAAGCCGCGCTGACGCATCCCCACATGGTGGGGCATCTCGGTCACAATGTCGGACGCATATTCATGCTGGTGTTCGGCGTCGGCAGCGCGCTGGCGGGAATCGCCGGCGTGATCGCCGGTCCGGCGCTGGTGACGCAGTCCGATATGGCCGCGGCGCTGGGACCGATCCTGTTCGTGGTCATCGTGTTCGGCGGCCTGGGCTCCTTGCCCGGCGCCTTCATCGCCTCGCTGGTCATCGGCCTGATACAGACCTTTGCGGTGGCGCTGAACGGTTCGCTCGCAAGCGCCTTCGGTCCGCTCGATCCGTCGGCAGGGCCCTCTGTGCTCACCGACATCTGGAACGTGACCATCGCCCAGGTGGCGCCGATCGTGCCCTACCTGCTGCTGGTGATCATCCTGATCGTACGCCCCATGGGCCTGATGGGGACGCGCGAGACATGAACGCCAAGACGACATCGACGGCGACATCGACATCGACGATCGCAGAGAAGCCGACGGGCGATGGCCTGCGTTTCTACGGCATATGGCTTGCCGGCATTGCCGTGCTGATCCTGCTGCCGCTGATCTTCTCCTCCGGCGGCTCGCTGACGTCCTTCAGCCTGATCGGCATCGCGATCGTGTTCGCGCTGTCCTACAACATCCTGCTCGGCCAGACCGGCCTCTTGTCGTTCGGCCATGCGGTCCATTACGGCCTCGGCGGCTTCGCCGCGTGCCACATGATGAATGCGGTGGTCTCGCACGGCTGGCCGATCCCGCTGCCGTTCATACCACTGTTCGGTGGGCTCGGCGGCCTGGTCTTCGCGATCATCATCGGCTGGCTGATGACCAAGCGGGCCGGCACAGTGTTCTCGATGATCTCGCTCGGCATTGCCGAGCTGGTGGCGTCCTCCTCGCTCATCCTGCGATCGGTGTTTGGCGGCGAATCCGGGATTTCGACCGACCGCACCGCTCTGCCGAAGCTTCTCGGGTTGAGTTTCGGCCCACAGCTTCAGGTCTATTATCTGATCGCGTTCTGGCTGGTGATCTCGGCCATCGCGATGTATGCGCTGACGCGGACCCCGCTGGGGCGGATCAGCAATGCGGTGCGGGACAACCCCGAGCGCGTCCAGTTCATCGGCTATGACCCGCACGTGGTCCGCTATATCGCCTTCTGTTTTGCCGGGTTCTTCGCCGGTGTGGCAGGGGGATTGGCTGCGATCAACTTCGAGATCGCCAACGCCGCCTATCTCGGCGCGATCCAATCCGGCCTCGTGCTGTTCTCGACCTTCATTGGTGGCGTCGCCTTTTTCTTCGGACCCATCCTGGGTGCAATCCTCGTGACCTATCTTCAGCTCGGGCTGACCAGCGTCACTGGTGTGTGGCAACTCTATTTCGGCATTATCTTCATCGGCATCGTGATGCTGTCCCCCGGCGGCATCGCGGGGCTGGTGATGATGCACCGGCCGCTGGTTCGCGCCGGAACTCTGCCGACCGTGGTCCCTTCCTATCTGCTCGCAGCGGTGCCAACCATGGCACTGGCTTGCGGCGTGATTCTGGCGATCGAATCGATCGCGCGCACGCATAGCGGTCAGGGCAACCCGATCAACCTGTTCGGCATTGCGTTCAATCCGGCGTCGCCGATGACGTGGGCGAGTGCGGCGGTCCTCGTCGCCGGCGGCTTCGTCGTCGCGCGCCTGAGCTGGCGGCGGGTCGGCGATGCTTGGGACCGCGCGGCGACGGTCGCACGCGACCGGGGGGATTTGGCATGACGGCAGCGATCGAAGTCCGCGCTGTCGAAAAGCGCTTTGGCAATGTCGGCATCATCCGCGATCTCAATCTCAGTGTCGCGCAAGGTGAGCGTCACGCCATCATCGGTCCGAACGGTGCCGGCAAGTCGACGACGTTCAATCTCATCAGCGGTCATATCAAGCCCACCTCGGGCGAGGTGAGGCTGAACGGCGATGTGATCTCCGGCATGAGGCCGTTCGAGATCAACCGGCGTGGCCTGTCGCGGTCGTTCCAGGTCACCAACGTGTTCGCGCGCATGTCGGTCTGGGAGAACGTCCGTTGTGCGGTGCTGTGGGCGACGGGTCACCGTTACGCCTTCTGGAAGAACGTCGATAGCCTGCCGGAAGTGCGCGAGCGGACCGCGCAGATCCTCGACGACATCCATCTGACCCATCGTCGCGATGTTCCGGCCGGCTTGTTGACCTACGCCGAGCAGCGCGAGCTCGAGATCGGCATCACCATCGCCAGCGGTGCGACCGTCGTGATGCTGGACGAACCCACGGCGGGCATGAGTCACGCCGAGACCGACCGCGCGGTGTCCCTGATCCGGCGCCTGACCGAGGGCAAGACCCTGGTCATCGTCGAGCACGACATGAGTGTCGTGTTCGGCCTGGCCGACCGCATTTCGGTGCTGGTCTACGGCCACATCATCGCTTCCGGCACACCGGAAGAGATCAGGCGCGACCCGAAAGTCAAGGAAGCCTATCTCGGCGAGGAGGCGCACTGATGCTCGAGGTCAGGGACCTGCACGCCTATTATGGCAAGAGCCACATTCTCCAGGGTGTCGATCTCGACGTTGCTGCGGGCGAGGTCGTCAGCCTGCTCGGTCGCAACGGCGTCGGACGTTCGACCACGGTCAAGGCGATCATGGGCGAGGTTGCTCCGCAAGGCACGATCCGCTTCAAAGGCAAGGACATTGCCGGGCTGCCGAGCTACAGGATCGCGCGCCTCGGTCTCGGCTATGTGCCGGAGCATCGGGACATCTTTCCGAGTCTGACGGTCCGCCAGAATCTGCTCCTCGGCATCAAGGATACGCGACGTCCCGGCAAATGGCAGCTTCAGGACATGCTCGACATGTTTCCGAATCTTGCCGCGCGGGCCGATACGCCTGCAGGGGTGCTGTCGGGCGGCGAGAAGCAAATGCTCACGACTTGCCGGACCTTGATGGGCGATCCCGATCTCATCATGATCGACGAGCCCACCGAAGGTCTTGCCCCGTTGATCGTACAGCAGGTCGGCGATCTCATCGCCCGCATTGCGCAGGCCGGCGTCGCGATTCTGCTCGTCGAGCAGAAGCTGTCGATTGCGATGAAGATCTCCAACCGCGTTTACGTCATGGGGCACGGTCGTGTCGTCTTCGAAGGTACGCCCGAGCAATTGAGGTCAAACAGCAGCGTTCGCGCGCAATGGCTGGAAGTGTGAGGGCGCGCCCCGGTATCGCGCATCCCATGTAGGACGCAGATCCAGGTATCCGAGACCAGGACCAACGTCCCGGTGAAGGCCGGCATTGGAGCTGGGCAGCTTCCCGGCCGGACGAAATCTCATCAGCGGCCTGCCGAGGTGTTTTAAACCGGCGGATTCGACGGCATTGCGCTCGTTGCCGCCGACAAGGGCTTCCGCCTGAAGCGGCTGATGTTCCTCAGCGTGGTCGGGAGGAAAGGCCCACAGCCGATCACGGCTCCCGCAGGCTTCCCCCGTCTCCATGGACCCAGCTTGCGGGGAATTAACTTGGTTCCGATCGGGTGCCCCTTTAACGTTCCTCGTCCGCTTATCACCCGTCGTCACGGATGCTTTGCACGTTCCTCGTTCCACAAGCGACCTGCGCGCAGGTGTGACAATTTACGAGGCTATGTTATTGTAAACAAAGCGAAATACGTTGAGTTACCATGCACGTGATGGCAGGCGCGTTGTTGAAATTGGATACATGATCCGTGACGGCATTCGGTAAACTCGTCCGCACCACGGCGTTCCGGCTGACGCTGGTCTATCTGCTGCTGTTCGCGATGTTCGCGGCTTCGCTGCTGGCCTATTTCGCCTGGAATACGCGGCGGCTGATCACCGAGGAGATCACGCAGACGGTGAATGCCGAGACCTCCGAGATCAGTGAGATCTACGGCCGCCGCGGTCTGCGCAGCCTCGTGCTCGCGATCGAGTATCGGGCGCTGCGCCCGGGTGCCAACCTCTATCTCGTGACCACGCCGACCGGGCAGGCGATTGCCGGCAATGTCGGCTCGCTGGCGCCCGGCGTGATGGCGACGCGCGGCTGGTCGGAGACCGCCTACCGGCGCATCGAGGACGCCGACGACCGCGACCATCGTGCGTTGGTGCGCGTCACCGAGCTCGAGAATGGCTTCCGCCTGCTGATCGGCCGCGACCTTGCCGAGCGGCGGCGGCTGTTCGGCATCGTCGCCAAGGCGGCGCAATGGTCGGTCCTGATCGTCGTCGTGCTCGGCCTCGGTGGTGGCGTCTTCGTCGCGCGCCGTGTGCTCCGACGCATCGACGCCATGACGGGCACCGCACAGCGGATCATGACCGGCGATCTCAGCGAGCGCCTGCCGGTCGGGCGCAGCGGCGACGAGCTCGATCGCCTCGCCGAGAACCTCAACGCCATGCTGGAGCGGATCGAGGCGCTGATGGCGGGGCTGAAGGAGGTCTCCGACAACATCGCCCATGATCTCAAGACGCCGCTGACGCGCCTGCGCAACCGCGCCGAGGAGGCGTTGGCGAAATCGGGCTGCGAGGCCGATTACCGGGCGGCGCTGGAGCGTACCATCGAGGAATCCGACGGTCTCATCCGCACCTTCAACGCGCTGCTGATGATTGCGCGCGCCGAATCGGGACAAGCGCGCGGCAACATGGATGATTTCGACGCGGCCGACGTAGCCAACGGCATCCACGAGCTCTATGAGCCGCTCGCCGAAGAGGACGGCATGACCCTGAAGGTGAAGGCCGACCCGACACCGATTCACGCCAACCGCGAATTGATCAGTCAGGCGCTCGCCAATCTGGTCGAGAATGCGATCAAATATGGCAAGCCGGTCGCGCAGACCGGCGGAACCGTGATCAGCATGGACTCCCGGCAAATCACGATCGAGGCCAGGCGCGAGGGCGAGCATGTGCTGCTCAGCGTCACCGACCGCGGTCCTGGTATCCCCGAGGCCGATCGCGCGCACGCCGTGGAACGATTCGTGCGGCTGGAAGCGAGCCGCACGCTGCCGGGCTCCGGGCTCGGTCTCAGCCTCGCCTCGGCGGTTGCGACATTGCATGGTGGTGAATTGAGACTGGCCGACGCCCAGCCCGGTCTTGTCGCCACGCTGGTGCTCCCCGTGCGCGCCGGCGACAGGGTTGCTCCGCCAATACCGGATGTGCCACAGAAGGTGGCATGAACCATCCCGCGCCGGGAAACGCGGACAAGCATGGTGAGAGACTCGCCGCGCGCTTTGCGGAAGCTCCCCATATTGCCGCTTCCACAACCGACGAACGACGTTTCGAGAGCTGGCTGACCGAGCTCGAGCCGGCCCAGTCGGCCCGTATCGAAGCGCTGCTGGCTCATCCTTTCGCGCGGGATATCCTGGCCGGGATTGCGGAATTCTCGCCCTATCTGTTCGATCTCGTGCGCGCCGACGCCTTGCGCTTGATCCGGCTGCTCGAATGCGATCCGGATGTGCATCTGGCGTCGCTGATCGCGGAGGCGAGGGGGGCGGTGCTCGCCGCGCCTGACGAGGCCGAGGTGATGCGGCTGCTTCGCCGCATGAAAGCGGAAACCGCGCTCCTGACCGCCCTGTGCGACATCGGTGGCGTCTGGCCGGTGATGCGGGTGACGGCTGCGCTGACCGATGTTGCAGTGTCCTCGGTGCAGGCGGCGCTCCAATACCTGCTGCGGCAGGAAGCCGCACGTGGCAAGATCTCGCCGCCCAACCCCGAGGCGCCCGAAGAGGGCTGCGGGCTGATCGTGCTCGCCATGGGCAAGATGGGTGCGGGCGAGCTGAACTATTCCAGCGACATCGATCTCATCGTGTTCTTCGATCCCGACGCGACGACGCTGGCGGCGGACATCGAGCCGCAGCCGTTCTTCGTCCGGGTCACGCAGGGAATGGCGCGCATCCTCCAGCAGCGCACCTATGACGGTTACGTTTTCCGCGTCGATCTGCGCCTGCGGCCCGATCCGTCCTCGACGCAAGTGGCGATCTCGCGGGACGCCGCGCTGAACTATTATGAGCGGGAAGGGCGCACCTGGGAGCGCGCCGCGATGATCAAGGCACGTGCCTGTGCCGGCGATTTCAGGGCGGGCGAGGCATTGCTCGCCGAGATCGCACCTTTCGTCTGGCGCAAGCATCTCGACTTCGCCGCGCTCGCCGATGTCCACGACATGAAGCGGCAGATGCAGACCTATCGCGGCCAGAGCGAGGTCGCCGTGGAGGGGCACAACGTCAAGGTCGGTCGCGGCGGCATCCGCGAGATCGAGTTTTTTGCCCAGACCCAGCAATTGATCGCCGGCGGCCGTCATCCGGAGTTGCGGGTGCGGCCGACGCTGAGGGCGCTCGACATTCTCGCCTCCAGCAACTGGATCACCCCAGCTGCGCGCGACGAGCTGACCACGGCGTACGAATTCCTGCGCAGGGTCGAGCATCGCCTCCAGATGATCGCCGACGAGCAGACCCACGCACTGCCCGAGGACAAGGACGCGGTCGAGCGTTTTGCCCGCTTCTTCGGCTATCCCGATCGCGAAGCCTTTGCGAGCGACCTGCTGCGGCAGCTCGAGATCGTGCAGGGGCACTACGAGAAATTGTTCGAGGGCGACGACCCAACCGGCACGGCCAAGCTGCCGGCGCTCGACTACAGCGCCGGTCCCGACGATCCGCGCCTGCTGCAGCATTTGGCGAGCCTCGGCTTCAAGAAGCCTGCCGCCGTCGCGCAGACTGTGCGCGACTGGGTCACCGGCGACTATCGCGTGTTCCGCAACGAGGCGACGCGGAACGCCTTCGTCGAATTCGTGCCGGCCCTGATCGACGGCCTAGCCCATGCCGAAGAGCCGGATCGCGCGGTCGTGGCATTCGATCATTTCCTGGGCGCGCTGCAGCGCGGCGGCCGGCTGATCACGCTGCTCGGCCAGAACCGCGAGCTGGTCGCGCTGGTGGCCCTGGTGCTGGGCGCCGCGCCGCGGCTCGGCGAGATGCTGGCGCGACAGCCGCAGCTCATGGATGGCCTGATCGACCCGCGCTTCTTCGGCGCCATGCCGGACAGGCAGGAATTGTCGGGACGGTTGGCTGCGACGGTCCAGGACGCCGGCTCCTACGAGGAGTTCCTCGATCGCCTGCGCCTGTTCGGCCAGGAGAGCCTGTTCCTGATCGGCACGCGCATCCTGTCCGGCACCGTCTCGGCGCAGCAGGCGAGCACGGCCTTTGCCGACGTTGCCGAAGGCATCGTCCATACCGTGCATGGCCTGGTCGCCGACCGCTTCGCCGCCCAGCACGGCCGGATCAAGGGGCAGGAGACCGCGATCATCGCGATGGGCCGGCTCGGCAGCCGTGAGATGACGGCCTCGTCCGATCTCGACCTGATCCTGCTCTACGATTTCGACAGCGACAATCCTGACTCCGACGGGCCGAAATCGCTGCAAGGCGCGCATTATTTCGCCCGCCTGACCCAGCGCCTGATCAGCGCGTTCACGACGCGCACCAATTACGGCGTGCTCTACGAAATCGACATGCGGCTGCGTCCCTCGGGGCGCGCCGGTCCCGTGGCCTCGAGCCTGGTCTCGTTCGCGGATTACCAGGCCAATGAGGCCTGGACCTGGGAGCACATGGCGCTGACGCGCGCCCGCGTGGTGTCGGCTTCGCCCGAATTCCGGATGCGGATCGAACGCGTCATCCGCGACGTCTTGCCCCGCCGCCGCGACCCCGCCATCACGGCCAACGACGTCGCCGACATGCGGCGCGCGATCGCGCAGGAGAAGGGCGAGGCCGATTGCTGGGATCTCAAGCATGCCGCCGGCGGCATGGTCGACATCGACTTCATCGCGCAATATCTCCAGCTCGTGCACGCGCACGACAAGCCCGAGATCCTCGACGTCAACACGATGCAGGTGCTGGAAAACGCATGCAGGATCGGTGTGCTCGGACAATCGGAGACCGAGATCTTGCGTGCGGCCGCGCGGCTCTATCACGACCTGACGCAGATCCTGCGACTCTGCGTCAGCGACCGCTTCAAGCCCGAAACGGCCGGCAACGATCTGCAGCGCGTGATGGCACGCGCCGGCGATGCGCCGGATTTCTCCTCGCTCGAGGCGCGGGTGAAGGAGACGCAGAGCGAGGTGCGGCGCGTGTTCAGGGCGCTGCTGGAAGGGGCATAGCCTGCTTCAGCGAGGTGAGGGCCTCCCGCACGTTGGGCTCCAGGCCCGCGCCGCCGGCATCGAGATGAGCGAAAATCGCGCGCTTCATCCGGGGATCCCAGAACTTCTTGATGTGCTCGGCAATCCCCGTTACGGCCTTGTCTTGGCCCTGGCTCTGGAAGAACTTGCCGATCTGGTTGGCCATGTAGATCAGGCGGTCAGGCGACATCGGCAACCTCCGTGGCATGGCGGGCGACAACCCGGTCACCATGCGAGAACACTTCGAACCCGTCCTGGCGGGCAATGGCGATCAGCGTGATGCCGGCGGCTTCCGCCGTACGCACCGCGAGCGCGGTCGGCGCGGACACTGCGATCATCACCGGCGCACCGATCGCGGCAGTCTTCTGCACCATCTCGACCGAAACACGGCTTGTCAGCAGCACCATGCCGCCGCGCGGGTCCGTGCGGCTGCGCGCGAGCGCTCCTGCGAGCTTGTCGAGCGCATTGTGGCGGCCGACGTCCTCGCGCAGCGCAACGATGTTGCCGGCAGGGGACCAGAACGCCGCAGCATGAACGGCGCGGGTTTGCAAATTGATAGATTGCAGCGGCGCGATGGCCTGCATCGCCGCCATGATCTCCTCCGGCGTGAAGGCCTGGCCGTGCGGTACGACCGCGGCGGGGCGCACGGCTTCGGCAATGGACTCGATGCCGCAGATGCCACACCCGGTCGGCCCTGCTATGTGGCGGCGACGCTCGCTGATGAGTGCGGCATCTTCCGCCCCCAGCCACATCCTGAGCTCGATGCCGTCGTCGAGGCGAACCACCTCGAGCGACTTGATGTCGTCGACCGATTTGATGATGCCTTCGTCCAGGCTGAAGCCGACGGCAAAATCCTCCAGGTTCTGCGGCGTTCCCATCATGACGGCATAGGTGCCGCCATTATAGGTCAGCGCCAGTGGTGTCTCCTCCGGGATCAGCCGCGTGCCTTCGAACGCGACGCCGTCGCGCCAGATTTGTCGGTCGATGGCCTGGACCGGCACGTGCATGCCGTTACTCCGCGGCTTCGGCCGGCGCGATGCGGCGGGGATGCCGCGCCTGCGCGTCATAGGCCTTCTGCCAGTCGGACGGGCCGTTCGAGGGCGAGACCTGCACCGCGGTGACCTTGTATTCGGGGCAGTTGGTCGCCCAGTCGGAATAGTCGGTCGTGATGACGTTGGCCTGCGTGTCCGGGTGGTGGAAGGTGGTGTAGACGACGCCCGGCGCCACGCGATCGGTGATCTCCGCGCGCAGCGTGGTCTCGCCGGCGCGGCTCTTCAGCCGTACCCAGTCGCCGTCGCGCACGCCACGCTGTTCGGCGTCGTGCGGATGGATCTCGAGGCGGTCTTCGGAATGCCAGACCACGTTCTCGGTGCGCCTTGTCTGCGCGCCGACATTGTACTGGCTGAGGATGCGGCCCGTCGTGAGCAGCAGCGGATAGCGCGGGCCGGTGCGCTCGTCGGTCGCGACATATTCTGTGACGACGAACTTGCCCTTGCCGCGGACGAAGCCGTCGATATGCATCACCGGCGTGCCCTCCGGCGCCTTGTCGTTGCAGGGCCACTGCACCGAGCCGAGCTCATCCAGCTTGGCGTAGGAGACGCCGGCGAAGGTCGGGGTCAGCGCCGCGATCTCGTCCATGATCTCGGAGGGGTGACTGTACTTCATCTCGAAGCCCATCGCCTTGGCAAGGCCGATGGTGACCTCCCAATCGGCCATGCCGTTCTTCGGCGTCATCACCTTGCGGACGCGCTGGATGCGGCGCTCGGCGTTGGTGAAAGTGCCGTCCTTCTCGAGGAAGCTCGAGCCGGGCAGGAAGACGTGGGCGTAGTTCGCGGTCTCGTTGAGGAAGAGGTCGTGGACGATGACGCATTCCATCGCTGACAGCGCCGCGACCACGTGGCTGGTGTTGGGATCGGACTGGAGGATGTCCTCGCCCTGCACGTAGATCCCCATGAACGTGCCTTCGACCGCGGCGTCGAACATGTTGGGAATGCGCAGGCCCGGCTCCGGGTTGAGCTTGACGTTCCACAGCGCCTCGAACTGGTCGCGCACGGCATCGCCGGAGATGTGGCGGTAGCCGGGCAGCTCGTGCGGGAACGAGCCCATGTCGCAGGAGCCCTGTACGTTGTTCTGGCCGCGCAGCGGGTTCACGCCGACGCCGGGACGGCCGATATTGCCCGTCGCCATCGCAAGGTTCGCGATCGCGATCACGGTGGTGGAACCCTGGCTGTGCTCGGTGACGCCGAGGCCGTAATAGATCGCGCCGTTGCCTCCGGTGGCGTAGGTGCGGGCGGCTTCGCGCAGGTCTTTCGGATTGACGCCGGTGAGAATGGCGGTGGCTTCCGGGCTGTTATTCGGCTGGGCCACGAACGCCGCCCATTCCTCGAACTCGCTCCAGTCGCAGCGCTCGCGCACGAAGGCTTCGTTGACGAGGCCCTCGGTGACGATGACATGCGCCAGCGCGGTCATGACCGCGACATTGGTGCCGGGCATCAGGGGCAGATGCAGCGCCTTCACATGCGGCGATTCCACCATCTCGGTGCGGCGCGGGTCGATCACGATCAGCTTGGCGCCCTGGCGCAGCCGCTTCTTCAGGCGGGACGCGAACACCGGGTGGGCGGAGGCCGGATTGGCGCCGATCACGACGACGACGTCGGTGTCCTCGACCGAGTCGAAATCCTGCGTGCCGGCGGAGGTGCCGAAGGTGGTGGCGAGGCCATAGCCGGTCGGCGAATGGCAGACGCGGGCGCAGGTGTCGACATTGTTGTTGCCGAAGCCGGCGCGGATCAGCTTCTGCACCAGATAGGTCTCTTCGTTGGTGCAGCGGGACGAGGTAATGCCGCCGATGGCGTCGCGCCCGTATTTCTTCTGGATGCCGCGCATCTTGGCGGCGGCGAAGGAGAACGCCTCATCCCAGGAGACTTCGCGCCAGGGATCCTCGATCCGCTCGCGGATCATGGGCTTGAGGATGCGTTCCTTGTGATTGGTGTAGCCCCAGGCGAAGCGGCCCTTGACGCAAGAATGGCCGCGATTGGCCTTGCCGTCCTTGTACGGCACCATGCGCACCACTTCCTCGCCGCGCATCTCGGCCTTGAAGGCGCAGCCGACGCCGCAATAGGCGCAGGTGGTCACGACGGAATGCTCGGGTTGGCCGATCTCGATCACCGACTTCTCCGTCAGCGTCGCAGTCGGGCAGGCCTGGACGCAGGCGCCGCAGGAGACGCATTCGGAGCCGAGGAAGCTCTCGCTCATACCGGGCGAGACGCGGCTGTCGAAGCCGCGGCCGGAAATGGTCAGCGCGAAGGTGCCTTGCACCTCCTCGCAGGCGCGGACGCAGCGCGAGCAGACGATGCACTTGGAAGGATCGTAGGTGAAGTACGGGTTGGACTCGTCCTTGGGCATCCAATGGTCGTTGTCGCAGCCGTGGCTCTTGGCGAAGACGTGATTCTCACCCTCATAGCCGTAGCGTACGTCGCGCAGGCCGACGGCGCCCGCCATGTCCTGCAGCTCGCAGTCCCCGTTGGCGCCGCAGGTGAGGCAGTCGAGCGGATGGTCGGAGATGTAGAGCTCCATCACGCCCTTGCGCAGCTTCTTCAGCCGCTCGGTCTGGGTGTGGACGACGAGGCCGTTCATCACGGGCGTGGTGCAGGAGGCCGGCGTGCCGGCGCGGCCCTCGATCTCGACGAGGCAGAGCCGGCAGGAGCCGTATGCGTCGACCATGTCGGTCGCGCAGAGTTTCGGGATCTGGTGGCCGGCGTCCATCGCGGCGCGCATGATGGAGGTGCCCTCGGGCACCGTGACCTGATTGCCGTCGATGGTCAGCGTGACCATCGTTTCCGATTTCGAGCGTGGCGTGCCGTAGTCGATTTCTTCGATCAGAGACATCGGTGCTCTCCTATTCCGCGGCCTGAAGCGTTGTCGGGATGGGTGCGAAATCCTCCCGGAAATGCTTCAATGCACTGAGCACGGGGTAGGGCGTGAAGCCGCCGAGTGCGCAGAGCGAGCCGAATTTCATGGTGTTGCAGAGGTCCTCGACCAGCGCGAGGTTTTCGTGGACGCGCTCGCCGTTGATGATCTTCTCGATGGTCTCGACGCCGCGGGTCGAGCCGATCCTGCACGGCGTGCACTTGCCGCAGGATTCGATCGCGCAGAACTCCATGGCGAAGCGCGCCTGCTTGCGCATGTCGACGCTGTCGTCGAACACGACGATGCCGCCATGGCCGATCAGGCCGTCGCGCGCGGCGAACGCCTCGTAGTCGAACGGCGTGTCGAACAGGGCGCGCGGGAAGTAGGCGCCGAGCGGCCCGCCGACCTGCACCGCACGCACGGGGCGGCCGGTGAAGGTGCCGCCGCCGATGTCGTCAACCAGCTCGCCGAGCGTCACGCCGAAGGCGGTCTCGAACAGGCCGCCGTAACGGATGTTGCCGGCGAGCTGGATCGGCATCGTCCCGCGGGAGCGGCCCATGCCGAAATCCGCATAGGCCTTGGCGCCCTCGGCGAGGATGAAGGGAACGGCCGCGAACGACAGCACGTTGTTGATGACGGTCGGCTTGCCAAACAAACCATGGTGTGCCGGCAGCGGCGGCTTGGCCCGCACGATGCCGCGGCGGCCTTCGAGGCTCTCCAGCAGCGAGGTCTCCTCGCCGCAGACATAGGCGCCGGCGCCGACGCGGACCTCGAGGTCGAAGCTGGTGGTGGAGCCGCCGATCCTGTCGCCGAGATAGCCGCCGCGCTTCGCAGCCGCGATCGCCGCGTTCATCGCCTCGACCGCGCGTGGATATTCGCTGCGGATGTAGATGTAGCCCTTGGTCGCGCCGACAGTGATGCCGGCGATGGTCATGCCTTCGATCACCAGGAAGGGATCACCTTCCATGATCATGCGGTCGGCGAAGGTGCCGCTGTCGCCTTCGTCAGCGTTGCAGACGATGAACTTGCGGTCGGCCTTGGCCTGCGCGACCGTCTTCCACTTGATGCCGGTCGGAAAGCCCGCACCGCCGCGGCCGCGCAAGCCCGACGCCGCGACTTCGTTCAGGATCGCATCAGGTCCGAGCGAGAGCGCGCGCTCAAAACCTTTGTAGCCGCCATGGGCGCGGTAATCGTCGAGCGAGCGCGGGTCGATCACCCCGCAGCGTGCGAAGGTGAGGCGGGTCTGGCGCTTCAGCCAGGGGATCTCGTCGGTCGCGCCGAGCCGCAACAGATGCGGCGCGTTGCTGGCGAGCGCGTCGAGCAGAGAGGGCACATCGGCCTCGGTCACCGGGCCAAAGGCGATGCGGCCCTGCGGGGTCGCGACCTCGACCAGCGGCTCCAGCCAGTACATCCCGCGCGAGCCGGTCCTGACGATCTCGACGGTGACGCCCCGCTTGGCCGCGGCCAGCTCCAGCGCCAGCGCCACCTCGTCGGCGCCGACGGCGACCGCGCCCGCATCGCGTGAGACGAATAGACGCATGCTCATCGCTGGGCCTCCGCAACCAGCGCATCCAGGCGCTTCTGGTCAAGCCGGCCGATCAGTCGGCCGTCGAGCATTGCGGATGGCGCGGTCGCGCACAGGCCGAGGCAGTAGATCGGCTCCAGCGTGACGCGTTCGTCGGGCGTGGTGTTGCCGAGCGACACGCCGAGCTTGGCTTCGGCGCGCGCCGCCAACGCATCACCGCCGGCAGCCTGGCAGGCTTCGGCGCGGCACAGCTTCAGCACACGCCGGCCGGCCGGCTTGTGCCTGAAATCATGATAGAACGTGAAAACGCCGTGCACTTCGGCGCGGGAGAGGTTCAGCGCCTGCGCCACCATGGGAATGGCGGCCTCCGGCACGTAGCCGAACGCGTCCTGAAGCGCATGCAGGATGACGAGCGTCGCGCCTTCCTGCTCGGCATGTTCGGCGATGATCTCGGCGCCGCGCGTTTCGTCCCAAGGCTCGTAACGAGACTCGTAAGTGGCTGTCATTCTTGGTTCTCAACCTGAGCGTTCCTTCACCGCAAACTATTTGGAATCATTCGAAGATCAATAAAGCTGTCTCATGCTGCGATCGCGAATTCAGATCGATTTGCAACCGCGATCGATCGATACGAATTGCCAATGAAAGTTGTATCGGTTGCGGGTTTTTGCGTGTTGGTGCAGGCCCGGCATGCTAGCTTGCATGCCACGACAGAATCCGAGGGGACGACCGGTTGATCGACAAGCTTGAACTGCTGCTGGCGCTGGCAAAGGAGCGGCATTTTGGCCGCGCGGCGGAAGCCTGTGGCGTGACGCAACCGACGATGTCGACCGGGCTCAAGCAGCTCGAGGAGATTCTCGGCGTCATGCTGGTCCAGCGGGGCTCGCGCTTTCAGGGGTTTACGCCCGAAGGCGAGCGGGCGCTTGACTGGGCGCGGCGGATCGTCGGCGACGCCCGCGCGATGCGCGACGAGATCAACGGGCTGAAGCATCAGCTGTCCGGTGAGATTCGCATCGCGGCGATCCCGACCGTGCTCGGCATGGTCGCCGCGCTGACGACGCCGTTCCGCGCCAGGCATCCGGAGGTGCGCTTCCGCATCCAGTCCACCACCTCGTCCGAGGTGCTGGGACTCTTGGAAAATCTCGAGGTCGATGCGGGGCTGACCTATATCGAGAACGAGCCGATCGGCAAGGTGCGCACCATTCCGCTCTACAACGAGAGCTATCGCCTCTTGACGGCGCCGGATGCCATGTTCGGTGACCGCGAGACGGTGACCTGGAAGGAGGTCGGGCAGGTGCCGCTATGCCTGCTGACGCCCGACATGCAGAACCGCCGCATCATCGACCGCGCGCTGCGCTCGGTCGGCGCGGAGGCGACGCCGACACTGACCTCGAACTCGCTCTTGGTGCTGTTCACGCATGTGAAGACGGGGCGCTGGGCGAGCGTTATGCCGGCCAAGCTCGCCGAGACGCTCGGCCTCTCCGACACCGTGCGCTCGATCCCGATCGTCGAGCCCGACGTCAATTACAGCATCGGCATGGTGATCCCGCAGCGCGACCCGATGACGCCGCTGATCGCGGCGCTGGTCAATGTGGCGCGTGAGGTCGCGCCAACGCTGCAATTGTAGATCCTGCTGGCATAGGACGAGCAAGCGCCTCGTCCTTCGTCCGCCGCAGGCGGACGTCTCGAAGCATGGCCGCAGGCACGCAGCTCGCGCGGCCTCAAGCCGCAGCCGATATCCCGGCCGCCTTGACCGCGTCGCGCGGCAGCGTCACGCGCACCACCGTGCCGACATCGATCTTCGAGCGCAGGCGCATCGAGCCGCCGTGGAGCTGCGCCAGCGAGCGGGCGATCGCAAGGCCGAGGCCTGAGCCGTGATAGGTCTTGGTGAGCTGGCTCTCGACCTGCTCGAAGGGGCGGCCGAGCCGTGCCAGCGAATGCGGCGCGATGCCGATGCCGGTGTCGGCGATCATCAGCACGATCCTGTCGTCGAGCTGCCGGCTGCGCACCACGACACGTCCGCCGTCGGGCGTGAACTTCACCGCGTTGGAGAGCAGGTTGACGATGATCTGCTTGGTGGCGCGGCGGTCGGCGACGACGGAGATGGATTTTGCGATGTCGGCGTCGAGCGTGATGTGCTTGTCCTCGGCCCGGCCGGTCACGACGCGCAAGGATTCCGCCAGCGTCCGCGACAGGTCGAGCTCTTCCATGTCGAGCTTCATGCGGCCCGCCTCGATCTTGGACATATCGAGGATGTCGTTGATGACCTCGAGCAGATAGTGCCCGCTGGTCAGGATGTCCTGGCAGTATTCCTGGTACTTCTCGCTGCCGAGCTCGCCGAACATGCCCGAGCCCATGATCTCGGAGAAGCCGATGATGGCGTTGAGCGGCGTGCGCAGCTCGTGGCTCATATTGGCGAGGAATTTCGACTTGGTCTGGTTGGCTTCCTCGGCGCGGGTCTTCTCGCGCTGGTATTTCTCGGCGAGATCGGCGAGCTCGACCGCCTGGCGCTCCAGCGCGGCCTGCGAACGCTTGAGGTCGATGACGGTGGCGCGCAGGCGCAGATCGTTGTCGACCAGCTTCTGCTCGTGCTCCTTGATCCGTGTGATGTCGGTGCCGACCGAGACGTAACCGCCATCCTTGGTGCGACGCTCGCTGATGTGCAGCCAACTGCCGTCGTCGAGCTGCGCCTCGAAGGTGCGCGCGCCCGGGCCCTGGCTCGCGGTCTCGTTGTGGCGGGTGCGCACCTCCGGCATGCGGCCGACTTCCAGCACGGTTTCGTACGAGGTGCCGGGGATGACGGCGCTATCGGGCAGCTTGTGCAGGCGCTGGAAGTGCGAGTTGCAGAGCACCAGGCGGTCGCTCGCATCCCACAGCACGAAGGCTTCCGGAATGGTCTCGATCGCGTCGCGCAGGCGGAGGTCGGCTTCCACCGTCCTCTCGGCAAGGCTCTTCTGCTCGGTGATGTCGACGGCGATCCCGATCAGGTGAACGCTGGAATCGGTCGCGCCGCGGGTCTTCTCGCAGCGGACGCGGAGCCAGATCCAGTGGCCGTCGACGTGCTGCATGCGGAAGGTCTGGTCGATATGGTCGATCTTCTCGGAGATCAACTGGTCGGCGATCGCGAACAGGTCGATGTCGTCGGACTTCACCAGCGCGTTGACCTCGCCGAAGGTGAGGAGCTCGTTGCGGCCGTCGAGGCCGAGCATCGAGAACATCGACTGCGACCAGAAGATCCGGCCGCGCGACAGATCCCAGTCCCACAGCCCGCAGCGGCCGCGGTTGAGCGCGGTGTCGATGCGGCCGCGCACGGCGTCGTTGATGAGATCGCCTTCGCGGGCGCGGGTGGACTGCCAGTGAAAGGCGAAGCCGAGAATCAGGACGACGAAGCCTGTCGTCGCCGACAGCGTCACCGAGAGCGCGGCGTCCGAGCCCCAGATCGGCTCCTTGCGCTCCTGGATCACGGTGACGAAGCCGGGCAGCGACTTGATCTGCCGCGAGGTCGCCATCGCGGCGTTGCCGTTCGGCAGCGTCATATCGGAGATGTCGCCGTCGCGCGGTGGCGAGGCGAGCAGCTGCGCCGTGGTGATGGCATCGAGCAGGCGGTCGTTGCCGGAGGGATCGCTGTCGACCGGGATGCGGGCGAGGATGCGGCGGTCGATGCCGGCCGAGGTGACGATGACATGGCGGCCCGAGGCCGTGCCCCAGGACGGGATCAGATCGGGCAGCAGCGTCGGCAGGCTCTCGATGTTCCTCAGCCGCTCCTGGCGTACGGAGGTGAGGCGGTCGATGCGTTCGGCGAGCAGATCGGCGAGCGCCGAGATGTCGTGACGGATCACCAGGCGCTTCTGACGGGTCTGGTCGACCACCTGCACGAACGCGCCGAGGCAGATCGTGATCAGGAATGCGATGATGAGCGTCGGCACGGCGCGACGAAGCGCTGGCTCCGCGATCAAGAGCCGATGATAGGCAGGTTTCGCGATCGACTGCGCCAATCCCTTGATTGAATCGGATTGGACGCACGCGTTCGCGGCGTCTGCACGCGACATGCCTTCGGCCCCCTGAAAACCAGCTTGCAACTGAAGTCCGGAAGCAGCCCCACGTCGCTTCCGAATCACACTGATTTGAATCCAGTTTTCGCGGGCTGTCGAGAGTCAACGAATCGTTAACGCGAAATTATTCTTATCCAACGCGCAGTTTGTGCATCGCGCGTCCGCAAACTCACGGACGCGCGGAGTCCGAAACGGGAACGTGTGACTCCTCGCGCGTTCTTCGTCTCTTTCGTCACGCGCGCGGCGGCTCGGCGTGGCTGATCACGCGCTTCACGCTCGGAAACGCGCGCCGCAGCGCGCGCTCGATCGCGTCGACATGCTCGTGCACCTTGATCACGCTCATCGATGGCGTCGCGCGGCAGTGGAAGTTGACGATCTCGCCGGCATCGGTGTTGCGGACACGGACATTGTGGATGTCGTGGATCTCGCTGCCGGCGGCATATTCCGCCAGCGCGGCGGCGATGGTCCGCACCCGGTCCGGCGTGGCATCGATCCCGAAAGGAAGCCCCGGTTCCAACGGCTCGATATGGACGTCGACCTCGACGTCCTCGCCGAACTCCTCCTGGATATTGCGCTCCAGCGTGTTGGCGATCTCGTGCGCGGCGTCGAGCTGCATCCCGCCATCGACCTCGAGGTCGATGCCGACGATCAGCTTGGCGCCGAGATCGTGCACCGTGACATGATGGATGGCGAGGCCCGAATTGCGCGCGATCACCATGATGCGGTCGCGCACCGTCTCGTTGTCGCGCGCGACCGGGACGGGAGTGAAGGAGAGGTCGGCATCCCCGAACGCCTGGTCGACGGCGGCATGCGCCCTGCGCTTGATCTCCTCGACCCGGTCGATCGGATAGGTTCGCGGCACCTTTGCGATGGTGTCGATGAAGGTGGTCGCCCCGACCATGCGCACGCGCAAGCGTTCGACGTCGATCACGCCGGGCACGCTGCGGATCGCGGCCGTGGCCTTCTCCTGCGCGCCCTCGGGGGCGCGATCGACCAGCGTCTGCACGGTCGCGCCGGCCATGCGCAGGCCGAGGGCTGCGATCATCACCGCGACCGCGGCCGCGGCCGCCGCATCGCCCCACCAGAAGCCGAGGCCGGCGAGGATCAGGCCCACGATCACGGCCAGCGAGCCCATCACGTCGGAGGCGAAATGCAGCGCGTCGGCCGCCAGCGCCTGACTTCGCGTCTCGCGCGCGGCGCGGTGCAGGGCGCGGGCGCGCCAGAGATTGACGACGATGTCGATCACCAGCACGACGAAGGGCACGGCCGAAATGGTCGGCGGCGGGGTTCCCTCGCTCAGCCGGCTATAGGACTCGACCAAAATGCCGCCGGCGAGCACGTAGAGCAGGGCGGTGACGCCGAGCGCGGAGACGCTCTCCAGCTTGCCGTGCCCGTAATGGTGCTCCTCGTCCGCCGGCTTGTCCGACACCCGCACCACCGCCCAGGTGATGATGGTCGCAATCAGGTCGATTGAGGAGTGCAGGGCCTCGGAGATCAGCGCCAGCGAGCCGATCGCGATGCCGACCACGAACTTGGCCGCCGCCATGCCGCCGCTGGCGAAGATCGAGATCGCGGCGACCGAGGTTTTGTCGTGCTGGGAGGTCATGGCGGGGATTTAGCAGCCCAGTGCAGGACATCAAGCGATGATCCACAGCCCGTAGTCGCGAGTGACTTGCAGGAGCACTCAACACGTCATTCCGGGGCGCCGAAGGCGAACCTGGAATCTCGAGATTCCGGGTTCGTTCCTGCGGACCGCCCCGGAATGACGGTGGCCCCTATAGCGTCACCACGATCTTCCCGAGATGCTTGTTCGCCTCCATGTGCGCGAACGCTCCGTCGATGTCGTCGAACGCGAACACCTTGTCGATCGGCAGCTGCAGCTTGCGCGACTCGACCGCGCCCCAGATGTCCTTCCTGACCTCCTCGAAGATCTCGCGAACCTCCTCGATGGTGCGGGTCCGGAAGGTGACGCCGACATAGTCGATGCGGCGCGCCGCATGCAGGTCGAAGTTGAAATCGGCATGAGTGCCGCCGAGCCGGCCGACATTGACGATGCGGCCCTTGACCCTGGTCGCGGCGAGGTTCTGGTTGGCGACCTTGCCGGAGACCTGGTCGACGATGAGGTCGACGCCGTCCCCGTTCGTCGCCGCCAGCACCTCGTCGACCCATTTGGGATCGGAGGAATCAACGGCGAGGTCGGCGCCGAACTCCTTGAGCCGGCCGCGGCGATAGACGTCGGTGGAGGAGCCGATCACGAGCTTGGCGCCCTTGAGCCTTGCGATCTGCATCGCCATCAGGCCGACGCCGGAACTGGCGCCCTGGATCAGCACGCTCTGGCCGGGCTGCACGCCGCCCACGGTGACCACGGCGTTGTGCATGGTCGCGAGCGCGACGGGGAGGGTGGCTGCCTCCTCGAAGTTCATGTTCGAGGGCGCATGGAACAGCCGGCCGTGGTCGGCCAGCGTGTATTCGGCGAAGGCCGCGCCGCCCGAGCCCATGATGCGATCGCCGATCTTCACGCCCTTGGCATCCGGTCCGAGCTCTGCGACCTCGCCGGCCCATTCCATCCCGAGCACGGTGCCGACGCCGCCCGCGGCGCCATGGGCGTGGCCCTTGCGCATGCCGGTGTCGGCGCGATTGAGGCCGCAGGCGCGGACGCGAACCAGCACCTGCGTGCCCTTCGGTCTTGGTTGAGCGACCTCGGAAATCTGAGCCCCATCAGGACCATAGACGTAGGCCTTCATGCGTTACCTCGAACTCACCTGAGATTGTAGATGAAGAGCGATGCCGTTCTTCCTCTCTCCCCGCTTGCGTGGAGAGGGGAAAGAACGATCACTCCGCAGCTTCGCGTTGCGGCTGAACGATCATGCCTTCCAGCCGGCCGCGGATGATCGCCTCCGCCTCGCGCACGATGCGGGAGACCAGCTCGGCGCAGCTCGGGATGTCCTGGATCAGGCCCTGCACCTGGCCGGCCGACCAGATGCCTTCGTCGGAATTCCCGGTCGCGTAGACCATCTTGCCGCGGGCGCCCGCGACGAGTTCGCGGATGTCCTCGAACTTGGCGCCTTCCTTCTCCATCGCGACGACCTTGGTCGAGATCGCATTCCTGGCGACGCGGGAGGTGTTGCGCATGGTGCGGAAGATCAGCTCGGTCTCGCGCTCGTCATTGGCGACGATCTTCTCCTTGATCATCTGGTGGATCGGGCTTTCCTTGGTGGCCATGAAGCGGGTGCCCATGTTGATGCCGTCCGCACCCAGCGCCAGCGCGGCGACGAGGCCGCGGGCATCGGCGAAGCCGCCCGAGGCGATCATCGGGATCTTGATCTTGTTGGCGGCGGCCGGGATCAGGATCAGACCGGGCGTGTCGTCCTCGCCGGGGTGGCCGGCGCATTCGAAGCCGTCGATCGAGATGGCGTCGACGCCCATGCGTTCGGCCGAGAGCGCGTGGCGCACGCTGGTGCATTTGTGCACGACCTTGACGCCGTGCTTCCTGAACTCGTCGACGTGCTCCTGCGGCTTGTTGCCGGCGGTCTCGACCACCTTGATGCCGGCCTCGATGATGGCGGCGCGGTATTCGGCGTAGGGCGGGGGCTTGATCGCGGGCAGGATGGTGAGGTTGACGCCGAACGGCTTGTCGGTGAGGTCGCGGCAACGCGCGATCTCCCTGGTCAGATCCTCGGGCGTCGGCTGTGTCAGCGCCGTGATGAAGCCGAGCGCGCCGGCATTGGCAACGGCGGCGACCAGCTCGGCGCGGCCGACCCACTGCATGCCGCCCTGAACGATCGGGTGCTCGACGCCGACGAGCTCAGTGAACCGTGTCTGCAACATGGATGTGCTTCCCCCCTGGGTGGCCCGCAGGCTCTGTTGTCCGTTGATGACAGGAAGGATGCCGCCGGGGTCGGGAAATGTCTATTGCGGGGGTGTGCGATGGAGGCGGGGCGTCATGCGGGCGGCGGGGGTGATTCCGCGGGGCGGATAATTGAGGCGCGCCGCTGCCTGATGAGAGGGCAAGCCCTTTCCTCAAACTCCGCCGTCATACCCGCGCAGGCAGGGTATCCAGTACGCCGCGGCCTCTCGGCTCTAGCCTCGCTGTCTCTGGAATACTGGATTGCCCGCCTACGCGGGCAATGACAGTGAGAGCGGAGCTACTCCGCCGACAGCCGCACCATCTGGCGGCCGCCGTTCATTTCCTTGAGGCGGTTGACGAAGTTCTCCGGACGCTGCCAGCGGTTGGGGACCTCGAGGCCCATGAACTCGGCGATGTCGCCGATGAAGCCGGTGCAGTTGGCGGTCTCGGCGTTCCACACCGGCGAGTTCGCCTGCAGCTTCTTGATGTAGGCGAACACGCGCTTGGCGTCGGCCTCGTTCAGATAGACGCGATAGCTCGCGGTCAGATATTCGGGATCGAGATCGCCGTAGCTGGCGCCGGTCTCCGACGGCACAAAGGTGATGTGGCCGAGCACGTAAGCGAGCGTGTCGCCGGCCGGCGTAAGCCCTGCCACCTCGACCGCCTTCTCGCTGGTCTTGCCATACCAGACGAAGGCATGGCCCCAGCTCGCGGCCGTGCGGGCGCGGAAATCGACGTAGTAGGGACCTTTCTCCGCGCGCGCGACCAAGCGCCGCGTCGATTGCGGTGTCGGACGTGACGCGGAGTCGGTGGTGGCAAGCGCGCCGGCGTCGGCAGCGCGCTTGTTGGCTTCATGCGCCGAAGCCGAGGGCATCAGGCAGGCGATCATCGCCGCGAGGGCGAGTCCGGCAAGGATGCAGGATCCCGATCGATCAGGTCTGTTCGTCACGCTGTGCCCCTCGACTGTCGGCCGCTTACGCTGGTTTTGCGCGAGCGCGTCAGTAGCGCGCCGCGACCGGGCCCGGCGCCTTGCCGATCGGGGCCTTTCCGACCGGGCTCTTGCCAATCGGCATCTTGCCGATCGGGGCCTGCTCCGCCGGATAGACCGGCACCGGCTGGCGGCGCGGCAGATCCGCAGCGTTCGCGGCCGTCACCAGAACAAGCGTGGCACCCAGAGCAAATACAATCTTCTTCACAGCGATACCCCTAGAAGGTTTGGTCCAAACACGGCCATGCCGTGCCCCCAGACACGCCTCCCAAAAGGGCGACCGAATGCGTCCAAGTTGCGGCGCGTGTGGGACATGTTGGCGGCATTGATCGGGCGCGCGCAGATGTGATGTGTCTGGATACGTCGCGGATGTCGCTCCACTCGTCCGGGCTACGGCATCGTGCGCGCGATCACTTCCCGAGGAAATTCGAGCGCATCTTGTCGGCGAACCAGACCACGAAGATCGCACCGAACGCGAGAGCAAAGTACAGAGCCGTCCATAAAAGTGCGTTACCTGCATTTGTCATGGCATCCTCCCTGGCGTCAGAAATTGATTGTCGGGAAGGATAAGACAGCCGTGCCGACGCGATTTGCGCCGGATCAATTTTGCCGCGCTGCGGCGAGAATAAGTAAGCGGCCCGCGCGAGCGGAGCGACATGAGGCACCACCCGCAGAGCGTCCCGGATATCACTTTATCCAGGCTTGCGGCACTGCACTCTCAGCTACAGCCGAAACTCGTTGGTGAGCTCGCCGATGCCGTCGATCGCGACGGTCACCGTGTTCAGGGGCTCCTTCATCACGCCGACGCCGACCGAGGTGCCCACCGCAATGAGATCGCCGGGCAGCAGGGTCATGTCGTGGGAGATCTTGCTGACCAGCTCCTGCGCGCTGAAGATCATGTCGGAGATCGGGTAGTTCTGCCGCTCCGTGCCGTTCAGGATGGTGCGGACGGTGAGTTTTGCGGGATCGAGGCCGGTTGCGATCACGGGGCCGAACGGACCGTAATCGTCGATGCCCTTGGCGCGGGCCCATTGCGGGAAGGTGGGGTCGCTGGTCAGGATGTCGTTGGCGGTGATGTCGTTGACGCAGGTGTAGCCGAAGATGAAGCTGTCGGCCTCATCTAGCGAGACGCGGGCGCAGGTCTTGCCGACGACGATGCCGAGCTCGCCTTCGTAGGTGGTCTTGCCGTCGTAATAAGAGGGCCGGCGGATCACGGCGCCCGGCGTCGTGACGGTGGTGGTGGCCTTGAGCAGATAGAGCGGCTCCGGCGGCTCGGGCTGGTTGAGCTTGGCCGCGAGCGCGTGAAAATTATTCCAGAGCGCAACGATCTTGCTGGGCGCGCAAGGCGCGAGCAGCTCGACGTCCGACAGGGCCAGCGTCTTGCCGGTGGGCGCATGGCGGCCGAACATCTCGCCCTCGTGCACGCTGATGCCCGACGAGGTCAGCGTGCCGAAACCGGTCGCGCCCTTGCACCGGAAGCGCAGCCACTTCTTCACCGCGGTCGTCATCACGCCACCGCCAGTGCACGGGGATCGGCCGGCGTCGAGACGCCGTCATAGAGGCCGGCGATGCGGGCGCGCTGGGTCACCATCGCCAGCACCGAGTCGAGCGCCGGCGTCGGGATGCCGGTGAGGCGGCCCATCTCCTGTACGACGGTGACCAGCGGGTCGATCTCCATCGGGCGGCCGCGCTCGAGATCCTGCAGCATCGAGGTCTTGTGGGCACCGACCTTGCGCGCACCCTCGATGCGGCGCTCGACGTCGACGCGGAATTTGACCCCGAACGTCTCGGCAATCGCCTGTGTCTCCACCATGATCGCGCGCGACAGCGCCCGCGTCGCCGGATCGGTGCAGATCACGTCGAGCGTTGCGTGCGTGAGCGCGCTGATCGGGTTGAAGCAGACATTGCCCCACAGCTTCAGCCAGATCTCGTCGCGGATGCGGTCGAGCACCGGGGCCTTCAGCCCGGCTGCGACGAACAGGTCGGCGAGGCGCTGCACGTCCGGCGTGATCTCGCCGGAGGGCTCGCCGAGCGGGAAATTGTTGCCGTAGACGTGGCGGATCACGCCGGGCGCCTCGATCTCGGTCGCGGGATAGACAATGCAGCCGATGGCGCGTTCGGCCCCAAGCTCGCGCCACTGTCGCCCGCCTGGATCGATGCTCTCCAGCGTCGCGTTCTCGTATTGGTTGCCGTGCTTGTAGAAGTACCAATAGGGAATGCCGTTGACGGCGGTGACGATACGGGTGTGGGGCCCGAGCAGCGGCTGCATCCTCTCGATCACGCCGGTGATCGAATGCGCCTTCAAGGTGATGATGATGAAGTCCTGCACGCCGAGCTCGGCGGGGTCGTCGGTGCAGCGCGGATGCACGGTGTGCGTCTCCCCGCCCGCGAGCAGCGTCAGGCCGCGCTCGCGCATCGCGGCAAGGTGCGCGCCGCGCGCGATGAGACTGACGTCGGCGCCTGCGCGCGCGAGCTGAACCCCGAGATATCCGCCGATCGCGCCGGCGCCGTAGATGCAGATCTTCATGAAATCCTCGCGAAGGGAGCCGAAGCCGGAATTTGGGACGAAAGATCCGGTCCGGCTCGGAAGGATCCGAGCCGGGGCCGGCAGTCGCAGGGGAAGTGTGTCGCTTTAGGCGGCTTGCGGCGTCGAGTTGGTCGCTTCGTCAACGGCCGCGGCGATGTCGCGCATGCTGATGACGGAGACGAGGCTGTAATCGTCGATGACAGGCAGATGGCGGATGTGATGCCGGTTCATCAGATGCCGGACGTGCTCGATCGTGTCGCTCGAGGTGCAGGACACCAGCTGCTGCACCGAGACGAGCTGCGAGACCTTGATGTTGACGGCGTTGGCGCCGTGCTCGGCGACGGCGCGCACCACGTCGCGCTCGGTGAACATGCCGACCGCGGTGTTGCCCTCGGAGCGGACCACGTCCTTGACCACCAGCGCGCTGATGTTGTTGGCGCGCATCAGCTTGGCGGCAATACCCACCGTTTCGTTCATTCGCACCGTGACAACGCGCGGCGTCTTCTTGCGCAGAATGTCTCCGACCAGCATTGCAACCTCCCTGGGTGAACGATGAGGGAAGTGTGGTATACATAATGCCAATCGTCAAGAGCTGGTTTTGGCTGATCCGAAAAATCTTGCGACAGCGATACTGACGTTTGTCGACGGGACAAAAAGAAAGGGGCGCACGGCTGCGCCCCTTTCGCTTGGTGCGGATGCGCTTGGTGGCTACGCCGTCTCGGTCTTGGCTGTGCCGGTCGTCGCCTCAGCGCTCTCGGCCTCCTTGCCGAGGATGAAGGAGCGTCGCATCGGCTTGATCACGAACAGCGCCATCAGTGCCGCCGTTGCGTTCAACGCCACCGCGACCACGAACACGGCCTTCCAGCCGTACGCTGCAGAGATCACGCTTGCGAGCGGGACGAGCAGGGAGGCGGTGCCCTTCGCGGTGTAGAGCATGCCGTTGTTGGTGGTTGCGAACTTCGAGCCGAAGGTGTCGCCGCAGGTTGCGGGGAACAGCGAGTAGATCTCGCCGAACACGCCGAAGTAAAGCGCGGTCGCCAGCACGAACACGATGGGGATGTGCCCATAGGCCGACAGCGTCAACAGCATCAGCGCGGCCGTGCCGAAAGCGATGAACATGGTGTGCTCGCGGCCGATCGTGTCGGAGACGAAGCCGAAGAAGGGCCGGCCGAAGCCATCGAAGATGCGGTCGAGCGAGATCGCGAAGGTCAGCGCCGCCATCTGGAAGCCGGCGAGCGTGACGGGCGTGTTGGCGATCTTGAAGTCGTGCGCGATCGGGGCGATCTGCGCCGCGGTCATCAGGCCGCCGGATGCGACCATCACGAAAACGAGGTACATGACCCAGAAAATAGGGCTGCGCAGCACCTGCGGCGGGGGGAAGTCGATCTTGGTCTGCGGCAGATTGAGCTGCTTCTTCTTCGGCGGGATCGAGAGCCGCGGCGGCTGGATGAAGAAGGCGAGCACGAACACGATCAGACCCTGGCCGATGCCGAAGGTGAAGAAGGCGTGCTGGTAGCCGCTTTCGGCGATCATCTGCGCGATCGGCACGATCGTGAGCGCTGCGCCCGCGCCGAAGCCCGCGGCGGTTGCGCCGGCGGCGAGGCCGCGGCGGTCGGGAAACCATTTCAGCGCGTTGCCGACGCAGGTGCCATACACCGCACCCGCGCCCATGCCGCCGATGATCGCCGCGGTGTAGAGCAGGGTCAGACTGTCGGCGTAAGAGTTGAGGATCCAGGACAGCGCGATCATCACGCCGCCGAACATGATGACGACACGTGGGCCGTATTTGTCGACGAACCAGGCCTCGACCGGCACCAGCCAGGTCTCGGTGACGACGAAGATGGTGAAAGCGAGCTGGATCGCGGCGCGTCCCCAATGGTGGGCCGCATCGATCGGATCGACGAACAGCGTCCAGCCATATTGCAGATTGGCGATCATCGCCATGCAGACGATGCCCATCGCGAGTTGGAGCCAACGGAAGCCGGTGCGAAGTGGCGCGGCCGTGACGGCGCCATCCGTGCTGGAAATCATAAGAACCTCCCAACGCGCCTGATTGAGTGCGACTCTGGCTTGCAAGATGACCCAGTGTCGCAAATGTTGTGGCTTATCGTCGCAAGCGCGGCGTGCAGATTGGTATACCATATTCCAGATGGCAAGCCCTAACTGCGGGGGTTGTCACAAAATCTGCGGTTCCCTTTCAGTCGGGGGCGCCTGGACCTCGCCAAAACGAAACGCCCGGCCGCGAGGCCGGGCGTCGGTGTTTGGAAACCGCTGTTGGTGAGGCGGGTCAGATCGTCGATTTCGCGACCACGACCTTGCGCCAGGGCTTGAGCAGCGCGATCGCCAGCAGCGACGCCAGGATGTTGGCGCCCGCCGCGATGATGAACACGCTGTCCCACGTGCCCGAGGATTGCTGCATGTAGTTGGCGATCGGCACCAGCAGCGCGGCGGTGCCCTTCGCGGTGTAGAGCAGGCCGGCATTGGTGGTCGCGAACTTGGCGCCGAAGGTGTCGGTGCAGGTCGAGGGGAACAGCGAGTAGATCTCACCCCAGGCGAAGAACACGAAGCCCGAGAGCAGCACGAACCAGACCGGATCGTGGCCCCACAGATAGAGCATCCAGATGCCGAGGCCTTCCATGCCGAAGGCGATGAACATCGTGTTCTCGCGGCCGATCATGTCGGAGATCCAGCCGAAGAATGGACGCGTCAGGCCATTGAGCACGCGGTCGATCGTGGCCGCGAACGTCACTGCGGTCATCGTCACCGCCATCAGCGTCACCGGCACGTTGTCGACCTTCCAGTCGGCCGCGATCGGCTTCAGGTTGGCCGTCACCATCAAGCCGCCGGCGCCGACGATCACGAACATGAAGTACATCAGCCAGAAGATCGGCTGACGCAGAACTTCGGTTGGCTGGTAGTTGCGGCGGGGCTGCAGCAGGTTGGCGTTCGCCACCACGTTCGGCACCTGGCCCGCCTTCGGCGCCAGCAGGAAGAAGGCGAGGATGCAGATGATGATGCCTTGGCCGAGGCCGAAATAGAGGAAGGTGGTCTGAAAGCCACTGTCCTTGATCATGGCCTGAATCGGCGCGACGGTCAGCGCGGAGCCTGCACCGAAGCCTGCGGCCGTGATGCCCGCGGCCAGACCGCGCTTGTCCGGAAACCATTTCAACGCGTTGCCGACGCAGGTGCCGTAGACGCCGCCCGCGCCGATACCCGCGATGATCATGCCGAGATAATAGCCGTTGAGCGTGGTGGCCTGCGCGTTGATCGCCCAGCCAATGGCGCAGAGCACGCCGCCGACCAGCACCACGATGCGCGGGCCGTATTTGTCGACGAACCATCCCTCGACCGGCACCAGCCAGGTCTCGAACAGGACGAAGAGGGTGAAGGCCCATTGGATCGACGCGCGATCCCAGCCGAACTTCTTCTGGATGTCAGGGACGAAGAACGTCCAGCCGTATTGATAGTTGGCGATCATCACCATCGCGCCTACACCGATCGCCAATTGCGCCCAGCGATACGTGTCGCTAACGCGCGCGGTTGTAGGGGCGGTTGCCTGCACCATGTCCGTCATAAAGCCTCCCGTGGCGCCTCTAATTTTTATGCGAGCGCTGGAGTGGCATTCTTGTATGCATTATGCCAAGCTTCAAGCGCTGGTCCGGCCACCGTGCGCAAATGTCGCAGGCCTTGCCGGCTGCGGCTGTGACTCGGGACAGTGCAAGTAGAAATGGCCCCGCGTTGCGGGGCCATTCATCAAAAGTAGCATGTGGATCGTTCTGAAACCGCCGCGCTCTGCGGCAGCGCGGGAAAGTGCCGGGGTTACAGGCCGAAACGCGGCAGGTCGCCGTTGTGATTCGAAATCTCGGCGCTCGCCATCAGGAAACGGTCCACCGCGGCCAGAAAGCGGGCGAACAGCGAGGAAGGGGGGGCGAAGGCGACGGAAGCGGTCTTGGACATCGGAATTCCCTTTCTTGAGACGGACAGGCTTGGCGTCTCGTTTCGGGGGACAATTTATGTATACCAGATGCCAGCGTCTACGTATTTGTTTGCATAGCAGCATGCGGCGCGCCGCATTGCAACATTATAGCGGGTTAATGTGACCGATTCGGGCCTAAATCGCTCGGAAAGTCAGGTCGTGGTCCGCTCGGACGCGCAACGATGCGGAATCAAGGGCAAACGACGCGCCCTGAGGCGGGAACCGGGACAGAACAAGGCCTAAGGGCTTGGCAGGTTCAAGGCTTGGCAGGGTCATGCAAAGCGGCTAGTGGTCCGCCCCCTTATCCAATCAACTGTCAGAGTGGTTCATGTCGAGCGCCTCGCCCGCCGTCTCGATCGGCATCGATTTTGGGACCAGCAATACGGTCGTCGCCCTTGCGGCCGACGACCGCCGGGTCGAGGCCATCCGCTTCGACCACGGCGGACAGCGCCACAGCGTCTACGTGTCGGCGCTGTGCTTCTGGGAGGACCGGCCGGGCGCCGGCGCCCAGGCCGAGGGCGGCCCCTGGGCGATCGAGCAGTTCCTCGAAGGGCGTCACGTCTACCGTTTCCTGCAGTCGTTCAAGACTTTCGCCGCGAGCAGCAGCTTCAACACCACGCAAGTCTTCCGGCAGCGTTTCAAGTTCGAGGACATCCTGGCCGCGTTCCTGCGGACATTGGCGCGCCATGGCGGCGAGAAGTTCGGCTTCGAGACCTCGACCATCACGGTCGGCCGCCCCGTCCGCTTTGCCGGCGGCAATCCCGACGAGGCGCTGGCGATGCAGCGCTACCACGCCGCCTTCGAGCGCCTCGGGGCCGGCCACGCGCGCTATGTCTACGAGCCCGTAGGCGCGGCGTTCTCCTTTGCCCGAAGGCTGGAGCGCGATGCCACCGTGCTGGTGGCGGATTTCGGCGGCGGCACCAGCGATTTCTCCGTGATGCGCTTCTCGCGCAAGGGAGGCAGCCTGCGCGCCGAGCCGCTGGGACACGCCGGCATCGGCATCGCTGGCGATACGTTCGACTACCGCATCGTCGACCACATCGTCTCGCCGCGGCTCGGCAAGGGCTCCAGCTTCCGCTCCTTCGACAAGGTGCTGCCGATTCCCAGCGGGCATTACACCAATCTGGCGCGCTGGCATCAGCTGGCGATGATGAAGAGCAACGGCGATTTGCGCGAGCTCCGGGAGCTCGCGCGCACCGCGCTGAAGCCCGACCTGCTCGAGGATTTCATCACCATCGTCGATCTCGACCTCGGCTTTGCGCTGTACCGCGCAGTGTCCGATGCCAAGGTCGCGCTCTCGGCGCGGGACGAGGTGGATTTCCGCTTCAAGGGCGGCGGCGTCGACATCGGCGCGGCCGTCACGCGGAAGAATTTCGAAGCCTGGATTGCCGACGACATCGCCCGGCTCGGGGCCACCGTCGACAAGGTGCTGGCCGAAGCCGGTATCACTGCGCGCGAGGTCGAGAAGGTGTTCCTGACCGGCGGCACCTCTTTCGTGCCCGCCGTTCGAAAGCTGTTCGCCGAACGGTTCGGCAACGAGCGGCTGATGTCGGGCGACCAGTTCGAGTCGATCGCCTATGGGCTTGCGCTGATCGGACACAGTCCGGACCCGGACCGCTGGACGGCAAGCGGCGGGCTCGCCGCGAAGGCGTAGAGCGCGATGAGACTTAGATGAATCGTCATCGCGCTTTAGGAGGCTGTTCAGTCGCTATTTCTGCTGAATTCGGTTCAGGTAGTCGATCACGGCGAGAATGCGGGTCCGCACGACGACCTCCGGGTTTTGCTGCGGCCCGGCCTTCTGCCAATAATAGGAATCGACGGCGTGAGGCAGGTTGACGATGGGGTTGAACCGCTCGCCCCAGATCGGCATTTCACGGGTGCCGTGAGCTGGGACTGATTTCGACCCGTATATGGTTTCGTAAACGGCGTTGGTGGGAAACACGCCGTTGTTGTTCTTGGTCAACACGGTCAAGTCGGAAGGCGCCGTCTTGAGCTGTCCGCTGACCGGTCCGTTGCCCTTGGCATCGAGACCGTGACAACTCGCGCACGAAGACTGAAATTCCGCCCTGCCGATATCAACTTCCTCGGCCCCGGCGGCAGTGGCCAAACCGGCGGCAAGCCCGGCAATGATCAACCATTCGACAGCAGATCTCATCATCTCGCCTCCGACGCCTGCAGGGAAGACTTCTGTCTCGTAGCCGCATTGTCCTTCTGACAGTTTGACGCACATCAAGACCGCAGACACAGTGTGGCCGCGGAAGAACGAACAGCGTCGCTACCATGCAGCCTCGTGGGTCGCCGGCTCAGCCGCCGGCCTTGCCAGGGCTGATGGCGACGTGGTTACCTGTCCGCATTACATTCTGGATTGTCATGACGATTGGGAATTTGAGGGATCGCGATGCAAGACGGGGCGTCATGAGGCGCCGCGATTTCATCGGGATCGCAGCCGCTATGGCCGCGGGTTTGCCGTTGTCGGTCAGAGCGGTTTCCCCGCGCAACGCGCGTGTTGGCTTTCTGACGCTCGGCGCCGATCGGTCTCCGCTGGTCGACGGCCGGGTCGCGTCATTTCGCGAAGGGGTCATCGGCCGCGGCCAGGACGCTATCAATATCGAGGTGCTTGAGCGCAGGGCCAATGGCCAGATCGACAGGCTGGCCCCGATGGCCGCAGATCTCGTCGGGCAGGGAGTCCAGGCCATCTGCGCCATTTCCCCGCCCGCGGTTCGTGCGGCACGGCAGGCGACCGCGGCGATCCCGATCGTCGCGCTCGATTTGGAGAGCGATCCGGTTGCGAGCGCTTGGGCTGCCAGCCTCGCGCATCCCGGTGGTAACGTCACCGGCATCTTCCTCGACATTCCCGGCTTCAACGCGAAGACTCTGCAATTGCTTAGCGAGATCGTGCCGGGCATCCGAAGCGTTGCCGTGCTGTGGCACCGCCCAAGCGGATCCCTTCAGCTCGGCGCCTTGCGGGGTGCGGCAGCCAGTCTTGGCGTCACGCTCGATATTTTCGAGGTCGACAGCGTCGGCGATCTGGGGGGTGCCATCGCTGCGATGGCAAAATCGGACGTCAAGGGCGTCATCATGCTGTCGTCTTCGCTCTTCGCTGGCAATCTGGGCCTGTTGGCCGACCTGACGCTGCGTCATCGTCTTCCGGCCATCAATACCTTTCCCGAGTTCGCTGCGAGCGGCGGGCTGCTCGGTTACGGGCCCGATCTGCCCAGCCTGTTCACGCAAGCGGGCTTCATGACGCGCAAGGTGTTGCAGGGCAGCTCGGTTGCCGAGCTGCCGATCGAACGCCCGACGCGCTTTCAGCTGATCGCCAATACCAAGACTGCGACCGCACTGAACCTCACCCTCCCGGCATCCATTCTCGTCAGTGCGGACAGCGTGATCGAGTGAAGTCTCGAGGTGCCTCCACCGGGCATCCGCTCGTCGTTGGCGCCGAATGCGCCCTATTGGTTGATCTCCGGCTCGACGAGCTTCGCCAGATTGCGCAGCGATTCCTGCCAGCCGAGATAGCAGGCCTCCAGCGGAATGACGTCGGGGATGCCGGCCTGGGTGATGTCGATCTCGGTGCCGACCGAGACTTTCTTCAGGATCACGGTCACCTGGATTTCGCCCGGCAGATTGGGGTCGTCGAACCTGTCGGTGTAGCGGAGCCGTTCGCCCGGCACGAGCTCGAGATATTCGCCGCCGAACGAATGGCTGTGGCCCGTCGTGAAGTTCCGGAACGACATCTTGAACGTGCCGCCGACCTTGGGCTCGAAATGATGCACGGTGCAGGTAAAGCCGTTCGGCGGAAGCCATTTCGCCATCGCGTCCGCCTCGAGGAAGGCGCGGTAGACCTTCTGCGGGCTGGTGGCGAGAACGCGGTGTAGGCGGACAGTGCTGGGCATGGTTGTTATCCTCGGTGATTGATGGGCCCGAGTTTGGCGTCTATGGCCCATTCATGTCACGAGGACGACGGGCAAGCCGCCGATCCGACACAGCCTTGCAGATTTTTTGCCGGGGACGCCGGCGGCAGATGGTCTGACGCGAGCCGCGAAACGGCCCCCACCCCACGGGGCATCGTGAACGCCCGTCACTTCGTGATGATGTGTTTCGTCGGCGTCACTGCGGGCGGCGGTGCCACCGGCGAAATCACGAACGTCACCCACGCGTTCCAGCCCTCCGGCCGGTGTTCGGCGGCAAATTCCTTATAGGCCTTGAAGTTGAGGTAGCCCTGTTTGTCGCCGACCGGGAAGATGAATCCGATCTGCGGGCCGATCCCGCCCACCCGCGAGCGGAAGCAGCCGACGCGATCGCCGGATCCGCTGTCGCAGCCGAGTTGCTGGTAGAAATAGCCGACGAGACCAACCTGCACCTGCTTGCTCAGGAACTGGGACGCACCCCAGTCGAAGTGCATGTCTACGCCACTTTGATATTGCGTATCGGTGTTCTTGAAATTGTAGGTGAAGCCGAGCACGCCGGACAGCTCATGTCCGGTCTGCGGATTGAAATAGGTATAGCCGCCGCCCGCGTCGATCGCGCCGTGTCCGATCCCGATATTGGCGAGCCGGGTCGACTGGTAAGCCCCGACCGGAATGTCACCCGTGATGTAGGTCATGTAGTTGTTGACACCGGCATTCCAGCGCAGCGCGAATTGCGGGATCACATCGCCGAAGGCGGTCACGGAATCGCTGATCGAATCGAATCGCGAGAAGGGAATCGAGCCCAGCGGCGTCGCCAGCGTCCCCGTCACCGACCCGTTGAGCGAAGTGGTGTTGGCACCGTAGATTCCGATCAGGCTGGCCGAGGCCTGACCGCCGAGCACGGGTGTCGCGAAGACGTAGGTCGCGTTCAACAGCCCGAGATCCACGTTTGCATTGACGTTCGCGCTCAACGTGGCTGTCAGGTTCGCCGGAATTCGCCCGATTTGAATCTCGCGCGCACGCGCCACGTCACCACCGGCCGAGACCGAAGTGTGATAGTAGATCGCAGCGGCCGTCCAGCCCGGTTGCTGAGGTGTGGCAGCGAGACTGCCGAACATGCCCGGGATCCAGAAGCTGATGCCGCTCTCGTCGGCCAGGCTCTTGGTCGGTATTGATGCCAGCGCCGCAAATGCAATAGCGGCAAACGCTTTCGCCAATCGCATGAAAACTCCTCCCGAACCACGAGCTTCGCTCAGTGGGAGCGCCTGATATGTTGCTGATCATATGACCCAGCCGACCGGGCTTGCCATAGTTGTCGATGAATCGGGAATTTTTGGCAGTCAGGTGTAGCGCGAGAACAACACTACCGCGCCATGATACCAGCTGATGGAAATGAAGCTCCGGGAATTTACGGAAAAGGGGCGCTCCTCCGTCTCCAGCATGTCCGCTACCGATCCGTAATCCCGATCTGTTGATCCATATCAATCCCTTTTTCGGGCCGCCGCAAAATGATGGCGGCTCATTTGACGGGAGGAATTGCAATGAGCACTGCCCGGTCCTTTCATCGTGTCGCGTTTTCACTGACCCTTGCATTTTCGGCGCCAGCATTCGCACAGCAAGTACAACAAGCCGCCCCGCCTCCGGGCTCGCCCGCCGCGACCATCACCATCCCCGGCAATCAGCTGCCGCCGCCGCCGCAGAAGTTCGGTGGCAAGATCGAGCGCGATGCGCGCAATTCGACGCCTTTCTGGCCCGCGCGCGTGGTGCCGCCCAAGGGCGCACCGAACGTGCTGCTCATCATCACCGATGATGCCGGCTACGGCGTGCCGAGCACGTTCGGCGGCGTCATTCCAACGCCGGCGCTCGACCGCATTGCGCAGAGCGGATTGCGCTACACCAATTTCCATTCGACTGCGCTGTGCTCGCCGACGCGCGCGGCCCTTATCACGGGCCGCAATCATCACTCGGCCGGCTACGGCGTGGTCGCCGAGCAGGCCACCGGCTATCCCGGCTACGACAGCATTATCACCAAGGACAAGGCCACGATCGGCCGCATCCTGACTGACAACGGCTATCACACCGCCTGGTTCGGCAAGAACCACAACACGCCGGAATATCAGTCGAGTCAGGCCGGTCCGTTCGACCAGTGGCCGACCGGCATGGGCTTTGAGTATTTCTACGGCTTTATGGGGGGCGATACTAATCAGTGGGAGCCGGGCAATCTCGTTCGCAACACCACGGCAATCTATCCCTACCAGGGAAATCCCGGCTGGAATCTGGTGACGGCGATGGCGGACGATGCCATCGACTATGTCAATCGCATGAACGCGCTCTCGCCCGATACGCCGTTCTTCATCAAGTTCGCGCCCGGCGCGACGCATGCACCGCATCATCCGACCAAGGAGTGGGTGAAGAAGATCAGCGATATGCACCTGTTCGATCAGGGCTGGAACAAACTGCGCGAGACCATCTTCGCGAACCAGAAGAAGCTCGGTGTCATTCCGCAGAATGCCAAGCTGACGCCGTGGCCAAAGGACCTGATCAAGGAATGGGATCAGCTGACAGCTGACGAGAGGAAGCTGTTCATCCGTCAGGCCGATGTGTTCGGAGCCTTCGTGGCCTATGCCGACGATGAAATCGGCCGGGTGATCCAGGCGATCGACGACATGGGCAAGCTCGACAACACCTTGATCATCTATATCGAGGGCGATAACGGGACGAGCGCGGAAGGTCAGCCGAACGGCACGCCCAACGAAGTGGCGATGTTCAACCAGATCAACCCGTCGGTGGAGGATCAGCTCAAATATTTCTACGACGTCTGGGGTACCGATCGGACCTACAACCACATGTCGATTGGCTGGGCCTGGGCCTTTGACACGCCGTTCTCCTGGACCAAGCAGATCGTCTCGCATTTCGGCGGGACGCGCCAGGGCATGGCGATCTCCTGGCCGGCCGTGATCAAGGACAAGGGCGGCGTCCGCACTCAGTTCCACCACGTCATCGACGTCGTGCCGACCATCCTCGAGGCCGCGCACATCAAGGCGCCTGACCTTGTCGACGGCATCAAGCAGAAGCCGATCGAGGGCGTCAGCATGATGTACACGTTCGACGCGAAGAATGCGAAGGCAGCCTCGACCCACAAGACGCAGTATTTCGAGATGTTCGCGGATCGCGCGATCTACAATGACGGTTGGATCGCAAGCACCAAGGTGCTGCGGCCGCCGTGGGTGACGGGAGGCGTCAAATTGCCGAACCCGGCCGATTATCCGTGGGAGCTCTATGACCTGAAGAACGACTGGACGCAGGCGGATGACGTCGCGACCAAATATCCGGACAAGCTGAAGGAGCTGCAGGCGCTGTTCTGGAAGGAGGCGGAAAAATATCAGGTGCTGCCGCTCGATGGCTCCGTGGCGACCCGGCTTCTCACGCCGCGTCCGAGCCTCAGCGCCGGCCGGACAAGCTTCGCCTGGACGCGGCCGATATCCGGCACGCCGAACGGCGACGCGCCGAGCCTGCTCAACTCGTCCTATGTCTTCAAGGCGGACGTCGAGATTCCTCGGGGTGGCGCCGAAGGCATGCTGGTAACGCAGGGCGGCCGTTTCGGCGGCTATGGGTTCTATGTGCTCAAGAACAAGCCCGTCTTTACCTGGAATCTCGTTGACCTCAAACGCGTGCGCTGGGAGGGGCCGGAGCTCACACCCGGCAAGCACGTGATTGAGTTTGCCTTCAAATATGACGGCCTCGGCGCGGCGACGATGCTGTTCGGTAACTATAGCGGCATCGGACAAGGTGGCACGGGGACGCTGAAGATCGACGGTAAATTGGTGGCTTCGGAGAAGATGGAGCAGACCCTTCCCTTGATCCTGCAATGGGATGAGGCGATGGACATCGGGTCCGACACCGGCACGCCGGTCGATGACAGCGACTATCAGACGCCGTTCGCCTTCACCGGCAAGATCAACAGGATCACTCTCGACATCGATCGGCCCAAGCTGAGCCCGGAGGACATCAAGCGGTTGCAGGAAGCCGCGCGTGCGGCGGGCGATGGTCCCACAGCCGATGCCGGGAAGGTGGCTTCGGCGGAGCCGCAGGTCTCCAGCAACATTGGCCTGGGCCTCGTCGACAAGATCCAGTTGCGGATCGACAAGCGCGAAGGCTGCCGCAAGCAGGCCGAGGCAAAGGACCTCGGTGTCGTGGACCGGGTCAAGTTCGTTGAGGAATGTGTCCGGCAATAGTGCGGCGCGGGATCGCCGGGAAGCCAATCGGCTTTCCGGCGGCCGGATGCACTGATGCGCAATCGGAGAAGCTCTCATGAAGAACGGTCCTTGGATATTCCTTTCGGCGCTCGCACTGATCGACGTCTCGTCTGCCAGCCGCGCCGCGGCGCAGGGTGCGGCAGAGACAGTGCAGGGCATGCTCGCCGCCCAGATCCGTTCGCAGGGTTTTACGTGTGACAAGGCGCTCGGCGCGACGAAGGACACCGCGCGCTCGAGGGCCGATCATGCGGTCTGGGTACTCAGATGCAGCAATGCGAGCTATCGGGTGAGCCGCGCACCGGACATGGCCGCCAAGGTCGAACCGCTCCGGTGACGACGCGCGCGCCCCGGCATCGAACGGCTGTAACATGCAAAGCGTGACCGATCTGATCCCAATCACACCTTCGATCGACGAACTTGGCCGCATCATCGCCAACGTCGCCGCTCCGGCCTTTCTGCTCGGCGCGGTTGCTGCTTTCATCTCGGTCGTGATCTCGCGGATCAACCGGGTGATCGACCGCTCGCAGTTCATTCAAGGCATTCCTGCAGCCGATTCTGCGAGAGTCTTCCTGAAAGCCGATTTGCCGCGGCTGCGGCGGAGGGCGAGGCTTCTGAACCGGTCGCTGTTCTGTTCCATCGTCGCGGCGATCCTGACGGCTCTCATCATCTTCGTTGCATTCGTCAGCGCGCTCCTGCGAATCGCGCACGAATATGGGGTGGCGATCCTGTTCATGGCGGCGATGCTGATGTTCAGCGCCGCCCTCGTCGATCTCGCGCGCGAAACCAGAATTGCGCTTCACGACAATGACCTTCGCGTATAGGCGGGACGTTGGGGGCGGTAAGCAGACGTGGCACGAGGCTCGCGAAACAAGCGCAATGACGGCAAGCTCCGCAAGGCGCCGTCGCCCAAACCGGTGCAATCAGTGCCGCATCCGCCGCGGGTCTCTCACCGTGCCACGCGGCGCTGGATCGCCGGCGCGAGCGCAGTCGTTGCCGCAATCGCCGTCGGGCTGCTCTGGTTCGAACCCTCGAAGGCTCCGGTCCAGACGTCGGCCCCTGCCGAATTGGCTTTCGTCGGCAGCGAGTCCTGCGCCGGTTGTCACGAAACGGAAGCAAGACTCTGGCGGACCTCGCAGCATCGCCGCGCCATGGATCACGCGACGGCGCAGTCCGTGCGCGCCGATTTCAACGACGCGACGTTCGACTACGCCGGCACCCGTTCGCGCTTCTTCCGCAAGGACGACAAGTTTCTGGTCGAGACCGATGGACCTGACGGCCGACTCGCGACCTTCGAGGTGAAATACACCTTCGGCATCGAGCCGCTGCAGCAATATCTGATCCAATTCCCGGATGGGCGCATCCAGGCTCTGTCCATCGCCTGGGACACGCGGCCGAAACAGCAGGGCGGTCAACGCTGGTTTCATCTCTATCCGGACAGCGCCATCACCAGCAGCGATTCCCTGCACTGGACCAAGCTGAACCAGAATTGGAATTTCATGTGTGCGGAGTGCCATTCGACGAATGTGCACAAGGGCTACGAAGCCGAGCAGGACAGGTTCGCGACGACATTTTCCGAGATCAGCGTCGGCTGCGAGGCGTGCCACGGCGCCGGCTCACGCCACGTCACTTGGGCCGGTATCAACCCGGCGGCGCGCGGCGACGATAACGGCCTGCTGGTCCGCTTCGACGAGCGCACCGGCATCACCTGGTCCGCCTCTGCCGGCACATTGACGCCGGTACGCAGCGCGCCGCCACCCGGCTTGCGCAAGGAAGTCGAGACCTGCGGGCGGTGCCACGCGCGCCGCGGGCAGCTTTCGGAAGACTGGATACCGGGCCGACCGCTCTCTGACACGCACCGCGTATCGCTGCTCCACCGCGAGCGCTTTCATGCTGACGGCCAGATGCGCGACGATGAGGAAACCTACAACTATGCGCCGTTCAGGCAGAGCAGGATGTTCGCCAAGGGCGTGACCTGCAGCGACTGCCACGACCCGCACAGTGCAGCGTTGAAGGCGCCCGGAGACGGCGTTTGTTCGCAGTGCCATGCGCCCGCCAAATATGAATCGGTGGCGCACCGACATCATGCCGATGTGTCGCCGCAACCAGGCTGTGCGTCCTGCCACATGCCAGAGCGCCGCTACATGGTGGTCGACCGCCGCCACGACCACGGCTTTCGCGTTCCGCGTCCCGATCTGTCGCTGCAGGCGGGCGCACCGAATGCGTGCAACGATTGCCATCGCGACAAGTCGGCGGCCTGGGCAGCGTATCAGATCGACGGCTGGTTCGGGCCGGAGCGGCGCGGCCACCAGACCTATGCGCGTGCGTTTCATGCTGCCTGGAGCGAGGCTGCCGACGCGCAAGCGCAACTCGCCGCGATTGCTGCATCGGCTGACGTTCCCGGTATCGTCCGCGCCAGTGCGCTGGCGGAGCTTCCGGCACCGATTCCCGATCTGATCCGGCATGGGCTTTCCGATTCCGATCCGCTCGTGAGGCTCGGCGCGCTCGATCGGCTCGAAGGAGCGCCGGCCGATCAACTCTGGCCGCTCGCCTCGCCGCAGCTGGACGATCCCGTGCGTGGTGTGCGCATTCGTGCCGCCGAGCTTCTGGCCGCCGTGCCTTCCGCGCGCCAGCCCGCGGCCGATCGCGACAAGTTCACGCGGGCGGCTGCCGAATTCGTCGCTGCGCACAAGCTGAATGCGGATCGACCGGATTCGCGAACGGCGCTCGGCAACTTCTTTCTGCGCCAGGTTAATCCCGGCGCGGCGGAGGCCGAATACCGCGCTGCCCTCAGGCTCGATCCCTCGTTTGCGGCAGCCGCCATCAACCTCTCCGACTTGTACCGGCAGCTCGGACGCGACAGTGACGGGGAAAGAGTCCTGCGTGAAGCGCTCTCCGCGTCGGCGCAGGACGCATCTCTCCACCACGCGCTCGGGCTGACACTCGTGCGCCTGAAGCGGAGCGAGGAGGCGCTCGACGAGCTGCGTCGGGCTGCCTCTCTCGACCCCGGCCAGATGCGGTACGCCTACGTCTATGCCGTCGGACTGAATGGAATGGGCCGGCGTGACGATGCACTTTCCGCGCTGAACCAGAGCCTGCGGGAGCATCCGAACAATCTGGAGCTGCTTTCAGCCGCCTTGAACGTCAGCAGGGAGAAGGGAGACATGGCTGCCGCGCTGGGTTATGCCGAGCGACTGGCGTTGCTCCGGCCTGACGATCCACGATTGGCGAACCTCATCAGGGAGCTCAAGCGATAGATGAGCCGGGAAGAGAGCCGCCCGTGGCCTCTAGTCAGATGGCGGCTGATCTTGCTCGATGTCAAATCGCCGCCACGTCCTGTGGCGTCATCGTGAACGCCAGCCGGTAGCGGCCGACCGTCGGGTGATCTTGAGCCCCCGCCGCATGCAGCACCGATGGCGCCAACTGTGCGATTACCGCACTCTCGACGGCGTCGGCATCGTAACCCGACAGCAGCACGATCCAGTCGGCAGCGCCGTCCTTGCCGCGGATCTGCTGTTCGGTGGTGGGCGCATTCGTCCGGGGCGTGTCGGTGAGGAGGAGGTGGGCACCGGTCAGCCCCGGCTGCTGCGCCAGCGCGCCGAGCATTTCCGAAAGGCGCGCCTGCAGCGCCGCTTCCCGTCCGGCCTCCGGTGACAGCCTGATGGTGGCGAGCGAAGTGGCCACACCCCCGCCAAAGCTGGCAACGATCCGGCACTGGCTACGGATCATGCCGAGATGATGCGGCATCATCTTCATCGACCATGGCGTCGGTGCGTTGAGCCGGTCGAGATAGCCTTTCGATGTGAGGACGTCGTAATGCTCGAGCTCGTAGAGCACGAAAAAACCTTCGGCGTCGGTCGTGCTGGTCCATCGCGACCCGCGCCGAAAGCCCGGAATGCTCATCCGCTCCGGAAAGTGCTCATGCGAATGCCAGTCGCCGAACGCGGCGCGCTGCGCGGGGCGAACGCTCCACCACATTGCGACGGCGGCCTTGCCGAGCAGTGACATGCTGACCTCCCTCTCGTCGTCCCGCAGATTGCTTCAGGATGCGCTCCTGATCAATCAGCCACAATTCCGCTATCGTTCCCCGCTCAGCTCCAGCGCGAAATCGGGGGACTTTCGTTGCGCTGCACGCTTTGGGCTGTTGCCGTCATCCTCTGCTGTCTCGGCTCGTCTGTGCAGGCTGCAGGCATTCAGCTTCTCCAGTCCGATCCGGCCCTGTCGGGTGCAATCTGGTATCCGTGCGCGAGCGAGCCGACGCGGGTGGCGCTGGGCAGTTTGTCGGTTGGCGCCGATTTCGGCCTGAAGGGCGCGAAGGATTGTCCTGTCGCGGGTGCGAAGCTGCCGCTGGTCATCTACTCGCACGGCCGGGGCGGATTTTTCGGCCAGCAGCATGACACAGCGGAGGCGCTGGCCGATGCCGGCTTCATCGTCGCCGCCATCAATCATCCCGGCGATACGTTCAGCGACTCCTCAAGGCGCGATACCCTGTCGGTCTGGGGATCGCGCCCGGCGGACATCGTGCGCCTGCTTGATTTTCTGTTGAACGACTGGAAGGACCGGGCGGCGATCGATTCCGCCGGGGTCGGGTTTTTCGGCTTCTCGCTCGGAGGGGCGACTGGTCTCGTACTGATGGGGACCACGCCGGATTTCGCCAGGGTCGCCAGCCTCTGCAAGGAGACGACCGGCGTGTGCGCACAACTTCACAACGGCGAGACGCCGCCTGAGCCGATACGGGATGCACGTATCCGCGCTGCCGTCATCGTTGATCCTGTGCCGGCCGTCCTGACGCGGGAGAACCTCGCCCTGGTCAAAGTCCCTTTCCAGTTCTGGCGATCGCAGTTCGGCGGACCCGGCGTCGGCGATGGCTCGGGCAACGCGCGCGTCGCGGAGGGCCTGCCCGGCAAGCCCGACATTCACGTCGTGCCGGCCGGCCACTATGCGTTCCTCGCGCCGTGCTCGGCCGATCTCGCCGCGGCTGCTCCGCGCATCTGCACCGATGTGCCGGTAGGCTTCGACCGTGCAGGCTTTCATCGCGAGTTCAACGCGGCGGTGCTGCAGTTCTTTCGCGAGCAACTTGGCGGTGGAGGCCGCTGACTGCCGCGGCGAATCCCTTGGCCTGCGAAGGTTCCAAAGAAGCCGCGCGATTAAATCCGCAGGAAGCCTTGCTAAGGTCGATGGCGAGGTATACGCTCGTTCTTGTTCGTTCACCGCTGTGCTTGTTGAATGCGCCTGCGGGCTCCTTTTCCAGAGACATCGACGAATTGAATTGGGTCTGCGTGATCGTCACGCGGAACGCGCGTCTGTGCGCTTTGGAGAAGAGAATGACGACAGGTACTGTGAAGTGGTTCAACGGCCAGAAGGGCTTTGGATTCATTCAACCCGACGACGGCGGCAATGACGTGTTCGTTCACGTCAGCGCGGTCGAGCGGGCTGGTCTTGCAGGTCTCGCCGAGGGCCAGAAGGTCAACTTCGAGACCAAGACCGATAAGATGCGGGGCAAGGTCAGCGCAGAGAATCTCTCGCTGGCTTGAGCTCTGTACGGCCGTTTCACGGATGTACTGGAACGGCTATGCAACCCGCTCGATCGTAAGGGATTGAGCGGGTTCTCTCCGTTGCCGGGTAGGCGAAAGGCGAGCGCGACGAGATGAGCGGCAAGAAATCGGCCGAACGGTCGCCCGAGTCCATCGCTCGGTCCGAGCGCCAACGCTTGGCCGCCGAAGAGGGAGCGCGCGCGATCGCCGATGTCGAAAGGCACGCTGTCGACGTCCGCAAGAACATGGCGCGGCTTCGCGAGCTGCGTGAGGCCAGGGAAGCCGCCGAGGAAGCAGCCGAGCAAGCGGCCGATGCCAGTCTTCCCGCATCGTCGCCGGCGCCTGCAGCGAAGAAGCGCCGGAGGAAATTGCCGAGATAGCCGCATTCGATCGTGCAGGCGACAATCTGATAAGGGCCGTTCACATGCGAAAGAGTGCAGGTCGTGCCTAGGATCAAACCGGATGGTGGCGGCACAATCACCTTCTTCCTTGCGCTCGGCGCAGGCAGACAGCTATGCCGTCTTGCGACGACCTTTCGGACGCAGAAGCAGGCCTTCAGCTATCTTCAGAAGTATCGGACGGAGTTCGAGCGCATCGCGCGGGCACAGCTCGCCTCCGGAGAGCTCGAGGACGGCGTCATCGTCCTCTCGATGCTCTGAAGCCTGCGATCTCAACCGTTCGACCGTGCGGTCCCGAACAGGAATGCCGCCCGAAAGATCGGTCCATCGTCATCGCGAACCTCGATCGCCAGGCTGCCGCTGCTGGCGGACGGCACGAGGTCTTTGGCGGTGTCCGCAAGCGACAGCGCAGCTTCGATCTCGGCAGCCCTCTGGTTCGCCAGGGTCAGTCCCTCTTCGTCCACAGAGAGTGTCTGGCCGTCCCTGATGTCGAAGTAATAATGCGGCACCGGCATTCCTTTATGTACGACGATTTCCCTGCTTGGCCTCTCGCGCCAGCCGTTCCGCTTTCAGGCGCTCGCGATTTTCGTCATGGGATTGTTGTGCCTTTGCATAGTCGGTCATCGGCTTCTTGGTCTCGACCGGCTTGAATGCCTTGTTGGCCTCCCGCAGAGCCCGGGACGCGGGATGATCTCTCGTCATGTCGACCTCGATGTCGGCGAATGGGCGCGATCTCGAAACGCGCCTGACCGGCGTGTCCAGCTCGCGGGCCGGTAGCGTCTGACTTGTCGTCGGATGGCCGGCTGCGCTCCAAGCGGGCGCCGGTGCAGGAGATAACGAGCCGGAACCCCGTCCGTTCCTTTCAGGCGGCTTCAATTCGGCGTTGGCGCTTCCTCAGAGCTCCCGGGGCAACTCGCTTGGCATCAACAAAAGAGCCCGCTGCAGCCGAAGGCTGCGGGGGTGATGCCGTGGGGAGCAGGACGTTCGGCTTCTCCGACCTTGGCATAGTACCCGTGTTTTGCCCGACGGCGCAAAGGCGATTCGCGAATACGAAATCTCTTTGCTGCCAGTGCGTTGGCTACTGTGCATGGGGTTGTTTTTCAGTTTTTGAGTTTGGGCCTGCGACAGCATGGCCTTGCCGACGCAAAAAGGGCCGCCCCTTCGGGCGGCCCTTTCGTCTCGTCCAAGGTGATGCCGCTTACTCGGCGGCCTGCTTCTGCGGCGGGTCGAGCGCGCCGGACTTGTGGATCTCGGCGACCTGGTGATCGCTGAAGCCGAGCACCGAGCGCAGGATCTCGTCGGTGTGCTCGCCGAGCAGCGGGGAGCGCTGCACATCGCTCGGGCTATCCGACAGCTTGATCGGGTTGCCGACCGAGAGGTACTTGCCGCGGGTGGGGTGGTCGACCTCGACCACGGTGCCGGTCGCGCGCAGCGACTGGTCTTCGGCGAGCTCCTTCATCGACAGGATCGGACCGCAGGGGATGTCGTCCTTGTTGAGGATCTCCATCGCCTCGAACTTGGTCTTGGTCATCGTCCACTGCTCGATGCGGGCGAAGATCTCGTTCAGGCGCGGCAGGCGAGCGGCGGGCTTGGCGTAATTCGGATCGGTCTTCCAGGTGGGCTCGCCGATCACGTCGCAGATCTTCTCCCAGACCGGGGCCTGGGTGATGAAGTAGATATAGGCGTTGGGATCGGTCTCCCAGCCCTTGCACTTCAGGATGCGGCCGGGCTGGCCGCCGCCGGAATCGTTGCCGGCGCGCGGCACGGCATCGCCGAACGGAATGCCTTCGCCGAACTGGCTGTATTCCTTCAAGGGGCCGTGGGCGAGGCGCTGCTGGTCACGCAGCTTGACGCGGGAGAGGTTGAGCACGCCGTCCTGCATCGCAGCCGTGACGCGCTGGCCCTTGCCCGAATGCGTGCGCTGATAGAGCGCGGTGACGATGCCGAGCGCCAAGTGCAGGCCGGTGCCGGAATCGCCGATCTGCGCGCCGGTCACGAGCGGCAGGCCGTCGCGGAAGCCGGTGGTGGAGGCGGCGCCGCCGGTGCACTGGGCGACGTTCTCATAGACCTTGCAGTCCTCGTAGGGTCCGGGGCCAAAGCCCTTGATCGAGGCGACGATCATCTTCGGGTTGATCGCCTGGATCTTCTCCCAGGGGAAGCCCATGCGGTCGAGCACGCCGGGGCCGAAATTCTCCACCAGCACGTCGCACTTCTTGATCAGCTCGGTCAGGACTTCCTTGCCCTTGGGGTTCTTGGTGTCGAGCGTGATCGAGCGCTTGTTGTGGTTGAGCATGGTGAAATACAGGCTGTCCACGTTCGGGATGTCCTGCAGCTGGCCGCGGGTGATGTCACCCACGCCCGGGCGTTCCACCTTGATCACGTCGGCGCCGAACCAGGCCAGCAGCTGCGTGCAGGTCGGTCCGGACTGGACGTGGGTGAAGTCGAGAATGCGAACGCCCGTGAGCGCTTTGGTCATCATGTTGCTCCGTACACTGTGTCTGCCCCTGCACCCGCAGGGAATAAAGGGTTGAGGGGTGGACTTACTTCTTCTTCTGCAGAACGCTCTGCGGATTGAGGTTGCCGATGCGGCCGCTCTCCGAGCCCGCGGCCGGATCGATCACCGCGTTGATGAGTGTCGGTTTGCCGGACTTCATCGCCTCGTTGACGGCGCGCTTGAGCTCGTCGGGCGAGGTCGCGTTCACGCCGACGCCGCCGAAGGCTTCCATCATCTTGTCGTAGCGCGCGCCCTTGACGAACACGGTGGTTGCCGGGTCGGCGTTGGCGCCGTTGACGTCGGTGCCGCGATAGATGCCGTCATTGTTGAAGATGACGACGCAGATCGGAAGGTTGTAGCGGCAGATGGTCTCGACCTCCATGCCGGAGAAGCCGAAGGCCGAGTCGCCCTCCACCGCGAGCACGGGATGACCGGTCTCGAGTGCGGCCGCGATCGCCTGGCCCATGCCGATGCCCATCACGCCCCAGGTGCCGACGTCGAGACGCTTGCGGGGCTTGTACATGTCGATGACGCCGCGGGCGAGGTCGAGCGTGTTGGCACCCTCGTTGACGAGGATCGCCTCGGGATATTCCTTGATGACGTTCTTCAGCACGCCGAGCGCGCCGTGATAGTCCATCGGCGATTTATTGTTCATGAGCTTCGGCGCCATCTTGGCGACGTTCTCTTCGCGCTTGGTCGAGACGGCCTTGGTCCAGTCGGCTGGCGGGGCAGTCCAGGCTGATCCCATCGCCTGATTGAAGGCGGAGACCACCGAGCCGATGTCGCCGACGACGGGCGCGACGATCTCGACGTTGGAGTCCATCTCCTTCGGCTCGATGTCGACCTGGATGAACTTCTTCGGCGTCTCGCCCCAGCTCTTGCCCTTGCCATGCGAGAGCAGCCAGTTCAGCCGCGCGCCGATCAGCATGACGACATCGGACTCCTTCAGCACGGTCGAGCGGGCCGCGCCGGCGCACTGCGGATGGGTGTCGGGCAGCAGGCCCTTGGCCATGCTCATGGGCAGGAACGGAACGCCGCTCTTCTCGACGAAGCTCTTGATCTCTTCATCCGCCTGCGCGTAGGCCGCGCCCTTGCCGAGGATGATGAGCGGACGCTTGGCGCTCTTCAGCACGTCGAGCGCGCGCTTCACCGAAGCGGGCGAGGGGATCTGTGCGGGCGCAGCATCGATCACCTTCACCAGCGACTTCTGGCCGGCGTCGGCGTTCATGACCTGGCCGAACAGCTTCGCCGGCAGGTCGAGATAGACGCCGCCCGGACGGCCCGAGACCGCGGCGCGGATGGCGCGGGCGAAACCGATGCCGATGTCCTGGGCGTGCAGCACGCGATAGGCTGCCTTGCACAGCGGCTTTGCGATCGCGAGCTGGTCCATCTCCTCGTAGTCGCCCTGCTGGAGGTCGACGATCTCGCGCTCGGAGGAGCCGGAGACCAGGATCATCGGATAGCAATTGGTGGTGGCGTGCGCGAGCGCGGTGAGACCGTTGAGGAAGCCGGGCGCGGAGACCGTGAGGCAGACGCCGGGCTTCTTGGTGAGATAGCCAGCGATGCCTGCGGCGTAGCCGGCGTTCTGCTCGTGGCGGAAAGAGATCACGCGAATGCCGGCGGCCTGCGCCATGCGGCCCAAATCCGTGATCGGGATGCCCGGCACATTGTAGATGGTGTTGATGCCGTTCAGCTTGAGCGCGTCGATGACGAGATGGAAGCCATCCGTCAGTTCTTGCTCGGTGCCCGGTGCCTCGGACTTGGTCGCGGTATTCAGCATGGGCCTTGTCTCCCTGGTCTCAGATAGTGGGGCGAATTTTTCGCCCTTCTGGTGAACGTTGCTAAGTGAAGAGTTACGTGAACAGTTCTTGGCCGTGCGCTTCGACGTAGGCGGCAAGGCCGAGAGTGTGGTCGCGGGCGCGCTTCTCGGCGAGCTCGGTGTCGCGTGCCTCCAGCGCCTCGATCATGGCGAGATGCTCGGGCAGCGAGGTCGCGGTGCGGTCCTTGCGGCCGATGGTCAGCTGGCGATAGCCGCGCACGTGCAGCAAGAGGTCGTTGGTGAGGTCGACCAGCACCGGCGATTCCGACAGCGAGATCAGCGCCTGGTGGAAGGCGATGTTGGCCTTGGAATATTCCTCGACATGATCCTCGGGCAGACGGTCCTTGCCGAAATCCTTGAAGAAGTCGCGCAGCGCCGTGATGTCCTTCTTCCGCGCGGTGGTGGTGATGAGGCGCGCGGCCATGCTCTCGAGCGCCGCCCAGGCGCGGATCATGTCGACGATCTCGCTCTTGGTCCGGCGCACCACCATGATGCCGCGGCGCGGTACCGTCTTCACGAAGCCGTCCTGTTCCAGCATCGCGATGGCTTCACGGATCGGGGTGCGGCTGACGCCGAGGCGTTCGGACAAAGCGCGCTCGTCGAGCATCACCGGCTCGGGCGTCGAATAGATGTCCATCTTGAGGATCGCTTCCTTCAAGGCGTCATACGCCTTGTTCTTGAAGCTGCTCTCCGGGGCAATACGAACGATTGCGATGTCTGCCTCGGCCATGTTCGGCAACGCCTTGGTTGGTTTCCGTAGTGACACGACGAATCTCCTCCAGTGGGAGTCGTCTTTTACAGGAATATTGGCTGGAAAGTTTTTGGCATACCACATGCCAGAATGTCAAGCTGCCTATTTTTTGCGGTGTTCTGCGGCATGCAGCGGCTTGACAAGTTGGCTTCTGGCATACCAAATGCCATCGCCAGCCATTTTTGATCCAGGGCGGCGGAGTAGTCTCAGGCGTCATGCCGCTCCGGCCCGCGACATGGAACAGAGCGCGGCGAATGGCAAGCATCACGGGCAGCCGCAAATACGCGCGCGCTTTGAAAAGAACGAACTGAGGTCAAGGGAGAAGCCACATGTCCAATTCCAAAGATGCCGTCCGCAAGGTGCTTGACCAGGTCAAGGCGGACAACCGCACCAGCCTGACGGCTCCGGAAGGCAAGCTGGTCTGCGACGCCTACGGCATTCCGGTGCCGAAGGAGGGCGTGGCCAAGTCGGCGGGCGAGGCCGGCAAGATGGCCTCCTCGATGGGCTTCCCGGTGGTGATGAAGATCGTCTCGCCGGACATTCTCCACAAGACCGAAGCAGGCGGCGTCATCGTCGGCCTCAAGACGGCTGACGAGGCCGAGAAGGCCTACGAGACCATTCTTGGCAACGCCAAGAAGTACAAGGCCGATGCCAAGATCGAAGGCGTCCAGGTGCAGCAGATGCTGACCGGCGGCACCGAGGTCATCGTCGGCTCGATCACCGACGGCTCGTTCGGCAAGCTGGTCGCCTTCGGCCTCGGCGGCGTGCTGGTCGAGGTGCTCAAGGACATCACCTTCCGCCTCGCGCCGGCGACCAAGGAAGACGCACTCTCAATGCTCGACGGCATCCAGGCGCATGAGATTCTCAAGGGCGTACGCGGCAGCGAGCCGGTGAACCGCAATGCTCTCGCCGAAATCATCGTCAAGGTCTCGCAGCTCGTCACCGATTTCCCCGAGATTGTCGAACTCGACCTCAATCCGGTGTTCGCGACGCCGAAGGGGGCGACCGCCGCCGACGTGCGCATCGTCGTCGACTTCGCCTACAAGCCGAGGCCGAAGCCGCGTCCGACCGAAGAGATCGTCGTGGCGATGAACCGCATCATGCAGCCGAAGGCGGTCGCCGTGATCGGCGCCTCCGCGGAGGACGGCAAGATCGGCAATTCGGTGATGAAGAACCTCATCAACGGCGGCTACAAGGGCGAGATCATTCCGATCCATCCCAAGGCCGCCGAGATTCTTGGTTACAAGGCGTACAAGAGCGTCAAGGATGTGCCTGGCGTGATCGACGTCGCGGTGTTCGCGATCCCTGCGAAATTCGTCGCCGGCGCGCTCACCGAATGCGGCGAGAAGAAAATTCCGGGCGCGGTGCTGATCCCGTCGGGCTTCGCCGAAGCCGGCGCGCCGGAGCTGCAGGCCGAGATCGTCGAGGTCGGCAAGAAGTACGACATCCGCCTGATGGGGCCGAACATCTACGGCTTCTACTATCCGCCCGCCAATCTCTGCGCGACCTTCTGCACGGCCTACGACGTGAAGGGCCACGCGGCGCTGTCGTCGCAATCGGGCGGCATCGGCATGGCCATCATCGGCTTCTCGCGCTCGGCGAAGATGGGCGTCTCGGCGATCGTCGGCCTCGGCAACAAGTCCGATATCGACGAGGACGATCTGCTCGCCTTCTTCGAGCAGGATCCGAACACGAACCTGATCGCCCAGCACTGCGAAGACCTCAAGGACGGCCGCGCCTTCGCGGAAGCCGCCAAGCGCGTCTCCAAGAAGAAGCCGGTCGTCGTGCTCAAGGCCGGCCGCACCTCGGCGGGTGCCAAGGCGGCGTCCTCGCACACCGGCGCGCTCGCCGGTAACGACCGCATCTACGAGGATGTGTTCAAGCAGTCCGGCGTGATCCGCGCGCGCAGCCTTCGGCAGCTGCTCGAATTCGCCCGCGGTGTGCCGGTGCTGCCGACGCCGAAGGGCGAGAATGTGCTGATCATAACCGGTGCCGGCGGCTCGGGCGTGCTGCTGTCGGACTCCTGTGTCGACAACGGCCTGTCGCTGATGTCGATGCCGCCGGATCTCGATGCGGCGTTCCGCAAGTTCATCCCGCCGTTCGGCGCGGCCGGAAATCCTGTGGATATCACCGGCGGCGAGCCGCCGATCACCTACGTCAACACTGTGAAGCTCGGTCTGTCGGACGAGCGCATCCACGCGCTGATCCTCGGTTACTGGCACACCATCGTCCCCCCGCCGATGGTGTTCGCCCGCAACATGGTCGAGGTGAAGAAGGAGATGGAGGCCAAGGGCTTTGTGAAGCCGATGGTCGCCTCGCTCGCCGGCGACGTCGAGGTCGAGGAGGCCGCCGAATATCTCTACCAGAACGGCATCCCGGCCTATGCCTACTCGACCGAGCTGCCGGTCGAGGTGCTTGGCGCCAAGTACAAATGGGCGCGCGGGGCAGGGCTGCTCTGAGCCTAACTCTCCTGTCATCCCCGGGGCGATGCGGAGCATCGAACTATGGTGCGCACTTGCGCACCTGAGGATCTCGAGATTCCGGGTCTGGTACGCCAGGCCCGCGCTGCGCGCAGTCCCGGCGCACCATCCCGGAACGACGGATGCACAAGCGGCAGGTCGCGATGAGCAAGAACGTGATCCGGCGCAAATCGCTCGAGCCCAGATCGACTGCCGACGCCGAGCACGAGACCCGCGACGGCGGCGTTCAGTCGGTCGACCGCGCGCTGTCGATCCTGGAAACGCTGGCTGAGGATGACGAGGGCTATCGCCTCAGAGACTTGGCGATCCGCACGGGATTGTCGGCCTCGACCGTGCATCGCCTGCTCGCAACCCTGGAAAGCCGCCGCTTCGTCCAGTTCGACCGCGCCGAATCCAAATGGCACGTCGGCTCGCGTGCCTTCACGGTCGGCGCGAGCTTTGCGCGGCGGCGCAATTTCTCCGCGCAGGCGATTCCCTATCTTCGCAAGCTGCGCGATCTCACCCGCGAGACCGCCAACCTCGCCGTGGTCGACGACGAATTCATCATCTTGCTGACCCGCATGGAGAGCCGTGAGATCATGCGCTCGTTGACCCAGGTCGGCGGCCGCGTCGCCATGGTGACGTCGGGCGTCGGCAAGGCGGTGCTCGCGACCTATTCCGACGAGGATGTCGGCGCGGTCATTCGCCACCATGGCATGCCCCGCCTGACCGAGAAGTCGATCGTGCGGCCGAGCGACCTGTTCAGGGAGCTCGAAAAGATCCGCCAGCAGGGCTTTGCGATCGATGACGAGGAGGCGTGCATGGGCCTGCGCTGCATCGCCGCGGTGGTATACAACGACTGCGCCGAGCCGCTCGCGGCGATCTCGGTCTCGGGCATGACCAGCCGCCTGACCGACGACCGATTGCCTGAGGTCGGCCAAATCGTACGCGACGTCGCGGGCGAGCTGACTGTCGCGCTGGGTGGGGTGATGCCGCCCCACTAACTCGGAAATCTGGGCGCGGTCGCTGGACAGCATGGGCCGTTTTGGCTGATATGCGGCCAAACGACACAATGCGGCAACCGTCCGCATGAGCCTGGAGAGCGTCCTGATGTTCCAATTTTTTGCGCGCCTTGCCGGCGCAGCCGTCGCGCTGACCCTTGCAGCGGCGACGGCCGCTTTTGCCCAGCAGCTCGAGCTCAAGCTGATGGCGCCGGCGGCTCCCGGCGGCGGCTGGGATCAGACCGCGCGCTCGATGCAGCAGGCGCTTGTCGCCTCCGGTGTCGCGCGCAGCGTGCAGGTCACCAACGTTCCCGGTGCGGGCGGCAGCGTCGGCATCGCCCAGTTCGTCAACGGCGCCAAGGGCGACGGCAACCAGATGATGGTCAACGGCTTCGTCATGGTGGGCGCGCTCGCCATGAACAAGTCACCGGTGACGCTCGAGCAGGTGACGCCGATCGCGCGCCTCACCGAGGAAATCCAGGTGATCGTGGTTCCCGCCAATTCGCCGATCAAGACCGCGCAGGATCTGGCCGCTGCGGTGAAGGCCGACATTGCCAAGGTGACCTTCGCCGGCGGCTCGGCCGGCGGCGTCGACCATGTCATGGCGGCGTTGTTCGCCGGCGCAGTCGGCGCCGACGCCAAGAAGATCAACTACATCCCGTTCTCCGGCGGCGGCGAATCGCTCGCGGCGATCCTCGGCGGCAAAGTCACTGCGGGCATTTCGGGCCTCAGCGAATATGAAGGGCAGATCAAGTCCGGCAAGCTGCGCGCGATCGGCGTGACCTCGGAGAAGCGCATCGCCGGCAGCGACATCCCGACCTTCAAGGAGCAGGGCATCGACCTCGTGATCGCCAACTGGCGTTCGGTGGTCGCGCCTCCCGGCATCACGCCGGAGCAGAAGAAGACGCTGAGCGATGCGGTCGAGAAGATGGTGAAGTCGGACGCCTGGAAGGAGATCCTCAAGCAGAAGGGCTGGGAGGATGCCTATCTCGGCGGTGACGCCTTCGCCGACTTCCTGAAGAAGGAGACGGTGCGCGTCACCGACGTGCTGAAATCGGTCGGCCTCGTCAAGTCATGACCTCGGGCGATCCGGCTCAGCCGCCGCGGCGCGTGGATCGCGCCGGCCTCGTCATCGCTGCATTGCTCGCAGGTCTCGCCGCGGTGCTGGTCTGGGACGCGCGCGGCCTGCAATCTGCCGCGATGTACGGAATGGGACCGGAGGCGATGCCGGTCGTGGTCGCGAGCGGTCTTGCGCTGCTTGCGATCGGCAATTTCATCGATGCGCTGCGCGGCAATTTGCCGGCGCGCGAGAGCGCCGACCCGGTGCCGGTGGTCTTGATTCTCATCGGCCTTGCGCTGCTGATCGCCATCATCGGTTTCGGCGGCGGCTTCATCCTGGCGACCTCGGCGCTGTTCGTGACGACGTCGGCGGCGTTCGGACGCCGCGCCATCCTCGTCGACGCCATCATCGCGCTGGTGATGTCGACCCTGATCTATCTCGCGTTCGACCGGCTGTTGACGCTGAGCCTTCCGACCGGCCCGCTGGAGCGACTGCTGTGATGGACACTTTTGCGGCGCTGGCCCACGGCATGGCCGTTGCCGTCCAGCCGATAAACCTGCTCTATGCGCTGATCGGCGTGTTCCTCGGCACGGCCGTCGGGGTGCTGCCAGGCATCGGCCCGGCACTGACGGTCGCGCTGCTGCTGCCCGTGACCTACAAGCTCGACCCCGGCGGCTCGCTGATCATGTTTGCCGGCATCTATTATGGCGGCATGTACGGCGGCTCAACCACCGCGATCCTGATCAACACGCCCGGCGAGAGCGCTTCGATGGCGACCGCGCTCGAAGGCAACAAGATGGCCAAGGCCGGCCGTGGCGGGCCGGCTTTGGCGACCTCCGCGATCGGCTCCTTCGTCGCCGGAACCATCGCCACCATCGGTCTCGCCTTCCTCGCGCCATGGCTGGTCGATTTCGCCGTGCGTTTCGGCCCCGAGGACTATTTCGCGCTGATGTGCGTTGCGTTCGTCACGGTGTCGGCGACCTTCGGCGATTCACCGATCCGCGGCCTGACCAGCCTGTTCATCGGCCTGACGCTCGGCCTCGTCGGCATCGACAAGCTGACAGGTCAGGCGCGGCTTGCGTTCGGTGTTCCTGAATTGCTCGACGGCGTCGAGGTGACGACGCTTGCGGTCGGCCTGTTTGCGGTCGGCGAGGCCCTCTACGTCGCCTCGCGCCGCCACCACAGCGAGGAGAAGCTCGAGCCGGTGCGCGGCTCGCTGTGGATGACGAAAGAGGACTGGAAGCGATCGTGGAAGCCGTGGCTACGCGGCACCCTGTTCGGCTTTCCGATCGGCGCGCTGCCGGCGGGCGGTGCGGAGATTCCGACCTTCCTGTCCTATTCGACCGAGAAGCGGCTCACAAAACATCCCGAGGAATTCGGCAAGGGTGCGATCGAAGGCGTGGCCGGCCCTGAAGCTGCCAACAACGCCTCGGCCGCCGGCACGCTGGTGCCGTTGCTGACGTTGGGACTGCCGACCTCGGCCACCGCCGCGATGATGCTGGCGGGGTTCCAGCAATACGGCCTCAACCCGGGGCCGCTGCTGTTCGCCGAACGGCCCGATCTCGTCTGGGGCCTGATCGCCAGCTTGTTCATTGCCAACGTGATGCTGCTGGTGCTGACCCTGCCGCTGGTCGGCCTGTGGGTGCGGCTGCTCGCGATCCCGCAGCCCTGGCTCTATGCCGGCATCCTCGTGTTCGCGACCATGGGCACTATTGCGGCAAAGCCGTCGGTGGTGGAGTTGTCGATGCTGGCCGGTTTCGGCGTGCTCGGCTTCCTGATGCGCCGGTTCGATTTTCCGATCGCGCCTGTCGTCGTCGGCCTGATCCTCGGCCCCATCGCCGAGAGCCAGCTGCGCCGCGCCCTCGCGATCAGCCTCGGCGATCCCATGGCGCTGCTGCAGAGCCCGATCTCGGCGACGCTGCTCGGCGTCGCGCTGATCGCGCTGCTGGCGCCCTTCGTGCTGAAGGGGCTTGGCCGGTTCAAGGCGAACGAGGACTAGTGGTTCCGACGCATGCATCTTTTGATGTTGCGTCCATCTCGTGGGGACATGCCATGCCGTCTGAAGTTCGCTCGCCCCGTCTCGCTGTCCTGATCGATGCTGACAATGCCTCCGCAAAGATCGCGGACGGACTGTTCGAGGAGATTGCCAAGATCGGCGAGGCCAGCGTTCGCCGCATCTACGGCGATTTCTCCAATGCGCGTTCCAGGGGCTGGGCCGACATCCTGTCCAAACATGCGATCATCCCGCAGCAGCAGTTCGCATACACGACAGGAAAGAACGCGTCGGACATTACCCTTGTCATCGACGCGATGGACCTGCTGCACAGCGGACGGTTCGATGGTTTTTGCCTCGTCTCGTCCGACAGCGACTTTACCCGGCTTGCCGCCCGTATCCGGGAGCAGGGCATCGATGTCTTTGGGTTCGGCGAGCAGAAAACGCCGGAAAGCTTCAGGCAGGCCTGCCGAAGGTTCGTCTACACAGAGAACCTGCTGGCCGGCACGACGACCACCCAGGACGCCGCCTCGAGGTCTGCACCGCTTCAACCGCCCGATGCAGCCACGCCCATCATCAAGAAGGTCATCACCCAGATGGAGAGTGAGGACGGTTGGGTCACGCTCGGAGAAGTCGGGCGGCAGCTTGCAAACCTGGCTTCCGATTTCGATCCGAGGACGTTCGGCTTCCGCAAGCTGAGTGATCTCGTGCGAAAGACGAATTCGTTCGAGATCGATGAGGCAAAGGGCCGGTCGATGCGAATCCGGGTCAAGCCTACTGCCGCACCGCCGCCGCGGCGGCGGAACTCGCGGAGATCTGCCGGGTCGGGGACGGCAGGCAGTTCGGCGCCTAAGACGTAAGCAGGGCCTGCCGTCATATTTGCGCTTGCCCGGTTTGGCGCGGGGCGTAACCATCGCTCGCCCGTAACGCCACGCGAGAGTCCCGATGACCAAACTCACCCGTTTCTCCGTCGCGCCGCTGCACAGCATGACGCGGCGTCTGGCCGATGTCGCCTCGGCCCGCCTCGCGCCGGATCTCGTCATCTCGGGCGCGCGGGCGCTTTCGACCTATTCGGAGCGGATCCATCCGGGGCGAGAGGTCTGGATCACCGGCGGCCGCATCGCGGCGGTGAAGCCGGCTGGCACAGCGAAGAAGGTCTGGAGCGATGTTCCGCTGTACGATGCCGCCGGCGGGATCATTGCGCCGGGCCTCGTCGACCCGCACATCCACATCGAGTCCTCGATGGTGACGGCCTGCGCCTATGCCGAGGCCGCGCTGCTCAACGGCACCACGACGATCTTCTGCGACAGCCACGAGATCGGCAACGTCATGGACGTCGCCGGCGTCGAGGCGATGCTGGAGGACGCGCGCGAGGCGCCGCTCTCGATCTTCCTGACGGTGCCTTCGACGGTCCCGGCGACCTCGGCCGAGCTCGAGACGGCGGGCGGCGATCTCACGCCGGACAAGATCGCGGGCCTGTTCGACCGCTGGCCCGAAGCCGTCGCACTCGGCGAGAAGATGGACTTTGTGCCGGTGACGATGGGTGATGAGCGCAGCCATGCGATCCTCGCGGCCGCGTTGCAGCGTGGCCGTCCGGTGTCCGGCCACGTCTACGGCCGCGAATTCGTCGCGGCCTATGCGGCGAGCGGCGTCACCGACACGCATGAGGCAATCGACCGCGATATCGCCGACGATCTGCTCGATGCCGGCGTCTGGGTGTTCTTGCGCGGCGGACCGCCGACGACGCCATGGCATTCGCTGCCGCAGGCCATCCGCACCATCACCGAGCTCGGCGCTTCGCACAAGCGCGCGGCCGTGTGCACCGACGACCGCGACGCCGACGATCTGCTGCTGTTCGGGCTCGACTGGGTGGTGCGCGAAGCTGTCAAGGCGGGCATGTCGCCGGAGCAGTCCTGGTCGATGGGCTCGCTGCATGGCGCGACGCGCTTCGGCATGGATGGCGACATCGGTGGGCTCGGCGGCGGCCGCCGCGCCGATCTCGTGCTGATGGATGATCAGCTCAAGCCGCAATGCACCTGGTATGGCGGCGAGCTCGTGGTCGAGCATGGCAAGATCACGCCACGCCTCGATGAAGCGCTCTCGCAGCGCTATCAATATCCGAAGGCGGCCTATGTCACGGTGAAGCTGCCGGAGAAGGTGAAGCTCACACCGGAGTTGCCGGCAAACGCGTGTAGGGTCAACGCGATCAAGACGGCGCTGCCCGGTATCACGCTGATCCATGAGAAGGTGGCGATCGAGCCCGCAAAGGACTGGCCGTCGCTGTTCGCGCGCTACGGCCTGTGCTTCGTCACGGTAGTCGAGCGCCACGGCAAGTCGGCTGGCAACGTCGCCTACGGTCTGCTGAAGGATTTCGGCCTGAAGCGCGGCGCGGTGGCCTCCAGCGTTGGCCACGACAGCCATAACATCATCGTGGCCGGAACCAACGAGGCCGACATGCAGGTCGCCATCGCCGCCATCAAGACGCACCAGGGCGGCGTTTGCGTCGTTGCCGACGGCAAGGTGAGGGCACTTGTTCCGCTGCCGATCGCGGGGCTGCTCTCCGACAAGCGCGTCACCGAAGTGGCGGAGGAAGTCAAGGCGCTGAAAAAGGAGTGGGCGGAGGCCGGCTGCACCATCCCGTACATGGGCTTCAATTTGATTCCGCTATCGGTCATTCCGGAAATTCGCATCACCGACAAGGGCCTCGTGCTGGTGCCGCAGATGGAACTGGCGCCGCTGTTCGAGTGAAACGGCTTTCACGCATCTCGTGATCTAACCGCTTGAGACGCCCACGATTTTCTCGTGGCTGCCGCATCGTGGAAAATAAAATCGATCTCGTTGAGATCGGCTTCTGCGCACCTGATGATCTCGCTCGCTGACTTGAACCAAGCGAGGTCCGATATGGCGAAGATGCGAGCCGTCGATGCAGCCGTGCGTATCCTGGAGAAGGAAGGCATCTCGGCTGCCTTCGGCGTTCCCGGTGCTGCGATCAATCCGCTTTACTCGGCGCTGAAGAAGCGCGGCTCGATCCGCCACATCTTGGCGCGGCATGTCGAGGGTGCCTCGCATATGGCCGAGGGCTATACGCGCGCCAAGGCCGGCAATATCGGGGTCTGCATCGGAACCTCTGGGCCGGCCGGCACCGACATGATCACCGGGCTTTACTCCGCGATCGCCGATTCCATCCCGATCCTCTGCATCACCGGCCAGGCACCGCGGGCGCGGCTCTACAAGGAGGATTTCCAGGCCGTTGACATTGAGTCGATCGCAAAGCCTGTGACCAAATGGGCGGTGACAGTGCGCGAGCCGGCATTGGTGCCGCGCGTGTTCAGCCAGGCCTTTCACATCATGCGCTCAGGACGGCCGGGGCCGGTGCTGATCGACATGCCGCTCGACGTGCAGCTCGCCGAGATCGAGTTCGACGACGAGACCTACGAGCCGCTGCCGGTCTACAAGCCCGCAGCGACCCGCAAGCAGGTCGAGAAGGCGCTGGAGATGCTCAACGCCGCCGAGCGTCCGCTGATCGTCGCGGGCGGCGGCATCATCAATGCCGACGCTTCGGACCTCCTGGTCGAATTTGCCGAGATCGCCAATGTGCCTGTGGTACCGACCCTGATGGGATGGGGCGCGATCCCGGACGACCACGTGCTGATGGCCGGCATGGTCGGTCTTCAGACCAGCCACCGCTACGGCAATGCCACCATGCTGGAATCCGACTTCGTGCTCGGCATCGGCAATCGCTGGGCCAACCGCCACACCGGCTCGGTCGAGACCTACACCAAGGGCCGCACCTTCGTGCATGTCGATATCGAGCCGACGCAGATCGGGCGCGTGTTCAATCCCGATCTCGGCATCGTCTCGGACGCCAAGGCCGCGCTCGAGCTGTTCGTCACCGTCGCCAGGGAGTGGCGGCGGTCAGGCAGGCTCCGCGAGCGCCAGGCGTGGCCCGCGGCCTGCCGCGATCGCAAGAAGACCATGCTGCGCAAGAGCCATTTCGACAACGTCCCAATCAAGCCGCAGCGCGTCTATGAGGAGATGACCAAGGCCTTCGGCCGGGACACCTGCTACGTCACCGTGATCGGCCTGTCGCAGATCGCCGGCGCGCAGTTCCTCGGCGTTTACAAGCCGCGCAACTGGATCAATGCCGGGCAGGCGGGGCCGCTCGGCTGGACATTGCCCGCAGCGCTCGGCGTACGTGCCGCATGCCCGGATCGCGACATCGTTGCGCTCTCCGGCGACTACGACTTCCAGTTCCTGATCGAGGAGCTCGCGGTCGGGGCGCAGTTCAATCTGCCCTACATCCACGTCGTCGTGAACAATTCCTATCTCGGTCTGATCCGACAGGCCCAGCGCGGCTTCGACATGGACTATCACGTTCAGCTCTCCTTCGAGAACATCAACGCGCCCGAAATCGGCGTCTACGGCGTCGACCATGTCGCCGTCGCCGAAGGCCTCGGCTGCAAGGCGATCCGCGTCACCGATCCGAAGGACGCTCAAGCGGCGTTCGCGACCGCGCGCGAACTGATGGCCAAGCATCGCGTGCCCGTGGTGGTCGAGTTCATCCTCGAACGCGTCACCAACATCGCGATGGGCACGGAGATCGACAACATCGTCGAGTTCGAGGAGGTGCTGGCCCTGCCGCTCGACGAGGTCGAGCGGGCGCGCCCTGGCGTGCTGCAGCCGGCGGAATAGGGAAGGACCACATCATGCCGAAATTTGCCGCCAACCTCACCATGCTCTTCAACGAAATGCCGTTCCTCGACCGCTTCGCTGCGGCCAAGGCGCCAGGCTTTGTCGGGGTCGAGTATCTCTTCCCCTATGATTTCGACAAGGCGCAGCTGCGCGAGCAGCTCGAGGCGCACGGGTTGACGCAGGTGCTGCACAATCTGCCGGCCGGAAACTGGGCGGGTGGCGAGCGCGGCATCGCGATCCTGCCCGATCGCACCGCCGAATTCCGCGACGGTGTGTTCCGCGCCATCGACTATGCCAAGGCGCTCGATTGCGAGCAGCTCAACTGCCTCGTCGGCATCGCGCCCGTCGATGCCGACCCGCGCGAGCTTCAGGAGACGCTGGTCGGAAACTTGCGCTTTGCCGCTTCGACGCTGGCACGGGAGAACATCAGGCTGCTGGTCGAGCCGATCAACACGCTCGACATTCCCGGCTTCTTCCTCAACGGCACCGAGCAGGCGGTGCAGCTGATCTCGGAGGTGCGCTCGAACAACCTCTTCATCCAATACGACATCTATCACATGCAGATCATGGAGGGCGATCTCGCCCGCACGATGCAGGAATATCTGCCCCAGATTGCCCATATCCAGCTCGCCGACAATCCCGGCCGTCACGAGCCCGGCACCGGCGAGATCAACTATCCCTTCTTGTTCCGCCACCTCGACGCGATCGGCTATCGCGGCTGGGTCGGATGCGAATACAAGCCGCGCACCACGACGCTGGAAGGGCTGGCCTGGCACGCGGCGCAGACATTCGAGACGTAGGGGATACCGAACGCAGTGACAGTGCGCTCCCTCTCCCGCGTGCGGGAGAGGGGCACCGGGCGTGCGGATGAAATCTTGCCAATGCAACTGAGGGAAACGCAGACATGATCGACATCGGCTTCATCGGGCTTGGCACCATGGGACGGCCGATGGCCGGCCATCTCCTAGCGGCGGGGCACCATGTTCTGCTGCATGACGTCGCGCCGGTTGCGCCGGAGCTGATCGCGGCGGGCGGCATTCCCTGCAAGTCCGGCAAGCAGGTCGCGGAGGAGGCCGATGCGGTCATCATCATGGTCCCGGACACGCCGCATGTGGAGGCCGTACTGTTCGGCGAGGACGGGGTGGCCAGCGGCATCTCGAACGGCAAGATCGTCGTCGACATGAGCTCGATCTCGCCGCTGGCGACGAAGCAGTTTGCGAAGAAGATCGAGGCGCTCGGGGCGGACTATCTCGACGCGCCGGTCTCGGGTGGGGAGGTCGGGGCGAAAGCCGCGAGCCTCACCATCATGGTCGGCGGGCCGGAGCGGGCTTTTGGGACCATGAAGCCGGTCTTCGACAAGATGGGCAAGAACGTCACGCATGTCGGCGCCAATGGCGACGGCCAGACTACGAAGGTCGCCAACCAGATCATCGTCGCGCTAACCATCGAAGCTGTGAGCGAGGCGCTGCTGTTTGCATCGAAAGCCGGCGCAAACCCTGCGCTGGTGCGCAAGGCGCTGATGGGCGGGTTTGCTTCCTCGCGCATCCTCGAAGTGCATGGTGAGCGCATGGTGAAACGCAATTTCGATCCCGGCTTCCGCATCGAGCTGCACCAGAAGGATCTCAATCTCGCGCTCGAAGGCGCGCGCTCGCTCGGTCTCTCGCTGCCGAGTACGGCGGTGGCGCAGCAATTGTTCTCGGCCTGCACCGCCCATGGCGGCGAGGGCTGGGATCATTCGGCGATGGTGCGAGCGTTGGAACTGATGGCCGGCCACGAGATCGCCGCAGCCTGAACTGTTACGCCGTAACACTCTCCAGCTTTGGTGCGTTCTTCGGCACGCGGGAACCGGAACAATGATCCGGCCCCGCGGTTGAAGGCGCAGGACAATCACTGGAGACAAAACAACATGAAGACCCGTCTTGCGATTTCGTTGGCTGCCGCGTCGCTGCTGGCGTCGAGTGCAGCCTTTGCTCAGTCGACGACCGCCCAGGGCGCAGCGGATGGCGCGCGTGCGGGTGGCGATATCGGCGGTCCGATCGGCGCGATGGTCGGCGGCACCGTCGGTGCGGCCGTCGGCGCCGGTCTGGAAATTCCGAATGCCGTATTGGGCGGAATTCCGCGCGATGATTCAGTGGTCATCCACGAGCGCGTCGTCGTCGGCGAGCCGCTGCCGCCGACCGTGGTGCTGCGCCCCGTGCCGAACTACACCGAGTACCGCTATGCAGTCGTGAACGACCGCCGCGTGATCGTCGAGCCGCGCACGCGTCGCGTCGTCAAGATCATCGACTGACCCCTCGGCAATCCCAGGCGTTGAGAAGATGGGCCCTGCGGAGTGTCACTCCGCGGGGCCTTCGCTCGTCAGGGCGGGCCCAGGGCGAAAGCGCGTGAGCAACCAGTCGGCCGCGGCCGCGAGCGCAAAGCCGATGCAGGCGGTGAGCGCGTCGACCAGAAAATCCTCCAGCCGGGCGTGGCGTCCGGGCGCCCAAAACTGCATCAGCTCGAGCACACCGATCAGGACGATCGCGGCCGCCGCGATCAGCAGGCGCCGGCGCGGATAGGCGAGGCCGAAGGTCAGCCCCACCAGGATGAATGCGAGCGCGTGTTCGCCGTTCCGGCCGAGGTTGGAATGGGGCCGCAGGCCGGGGGGACCGAGGGTGGCGAACGTAACGGCGGCTGCGAGCAGCCAGGCAATGGATCGAACCAAAATGGACATTCGGCCCGCTTAGCACAGATTTGCAGCCAGCCGGCACCATCGTCCCATCAGATCGCCGTGTAGTTAATGACGAAGCGTTAAAGAGGCTCCCGCACGCCGAGCCCGTGCATGAAGCGCTCGCGGATCTGCACGGGATCTCGCCTTGTGGTCCCGACGCCGGGCTTGTCGTCGATCCGGACCGCGATCAGGCTGGGCTCGGTAGCGGACATCGCGGCGTCGACCAGACGCTCGAAATCCTCCTCGTCTGCGGCCCAGGCGCTGTTGGCGAGGCCGGAGCCGATGGCGATGGCAACGATGTCCGCGACGCTCGCCGCGGGGGTCGGCTGTGCGCCAGTGATCTGGTAGATGCCGTTGTCCATCACGACCATGACGAGGTTTTTCGGCTTCAACGCCGCAATGGTCGAGAGTGCGCCGAGCTGCATCAGCAGCGAGCCGTCGCCTTCGAGCGCGAAGACGCGGCGGTCGGGCTGCGCCAGCGCGACGCCGAGCGCAATCGGGAAGGCGAGACCCATGCTGCCCAGCATGTAGAAATTCTGCGGCCGGTGTCCGGCGGCCCAGAGGTCGAAATTGGTGTTGCCGATGCCGCCAATCACGGCCTCCTCGTGCTTCAGCTTTCCGATCAAGCGCGAGGTCAGGTCGAAGCGGTTCATCACCTTGGTGTTGCGCATAGTCACGGCCGACCTCACTTGTCGAACGTCTTGCCGCCGGTGAGCAGCGGGTTGAGGATCAGCGCCACCGGCGCCTGCGTGGTGACGGCCTGCTTGATCGAGCGGTCGGTGATGAATTCGAGCTCGTCGAGCCGGGTGATGGTGTGGTGCTCGAGCGCCAGCGAATCCAGCACCGGGCGCATGGTGCGGCAGACCAGCGACTGGCCGTAATTGAATTCGCCGAGCGTGCCGCGTTCGGAGACGAACATGATCAGAGGGATCTGGTAGGGCACCGCGAGCGAGGCGAGCACGTTGGCGAGCGTGGCAAAGCCGGAGGTCTGCATCAGCACCGCGCCTCGCCGGCCGCCCATCCAGGCGCCCGAGACGATGCCGACCGCCTCCTCTTCGCGCGCCGTGGCGAAAGTGGTGAAGAAGGGATCGGCGTGTAGGTTTTTGATCAGCGGGGTCAGCACGCGGTCGGGCACGTAAGGGACGAGGCTGATCTCGTTCCGTTTCAGGCTTTGCAGGACGATGCTGTGCCAGCTCCTGTCGCTGGATCCAGGTGGCGCCTGAGTCTGCTGTTCCGCAATCGCCATTGCGTTCTCCCTCGAGCCGCGCATGCTTCTTGGTTGTGGCCGTCGCGGCGGTCTGCCGAACTTGACGCAGGCAGCGGGATTGTCAACATGTCCGGGCCGGCACCGTGATCTGCGCCAGACGGCCTGCCGTGGCCGGCGCCGCCATGGCATAAGCGGCTATAACCAGAAGACGGGAGGGGGCACGGACGGGCGCGCATCGCGCTGACCTTGCGGATCTCCCACGAGAGAGCCGGAAGGGTCCTGATGTCCGTCAACAACAAGCGCGTCTTCTACGTCAAATACCTGGCCAATCCGATCTATGTCGATATTCTCAAGGCGCGGCCCGATGTCCGGCTCGACCGCATCGAGAACGAGAGTCCCGAAGATTTCTACGCGCCGATCCTGAGGGCGGCGCATGTCTACCAGATCGGCGCGGCCCGGGACGAACTCGCCCCCCATTTCCATGTCGATGGCGCCTTCCTGAAGCGCACGCCGAACCTGGTGCTTGTCTCCAGCAACGGTGCGGGCTTCGACCCTGTCGATGTCGAGGCCTGCACGGCTGCGGGGGTGCTGGTCGTCAATCAGTCGGGGGGCAATGCCCATTCGGTTGCCGAGCACGCGCTGGCGATGATGCTAACGCTGTCCAAACGCATCATCCAGTCGGATCGGCGCCTGCGTCGCGAGCGCGACGTCAACCGCAACGAGCTGGTCGGCAACGAGGTCGAGCACAAGACCGTCGGCATCATCGGCCTCGGCAATGTGGGCCGCCGCATCGCCGCGCTGTGCAAGGGCCTGCTCGGCATGAAGGTGCTGGCCTACGACCCCTATCTGTCGGCCGAGGTGATGGCCGAGCGGGGCGGCGAGAAAGTCGAGCTCGACGAGCTGTTGCGGCGCGCCGATTTCGTCTCGATCTCCTGCCCACTCGACAAGGGCAGCCGCAACATGATCAGCACGCGCGAGTTCGCCCTGATGCAGCCGCACGCCTACTTCATCACCACGGCGCGCGGCTTCATTCACGACGAGGATGCGCTGCTGCAGGCGCTGCGCGACAAGCGCATCGCCGGTGCCGGCCTCGACGTCTGGTCCAAGGAGCCCCCGCCGCCGGAGCATCCGTTGCTGCAGTTCGACAACGTGCTGGCAAGCCCGCATACCGCGGGGGTGACGATCGAGGCGCGTCAGAACATGGGCCGGATCGCGGCCGAGCAGGTGCTGGACACGCTCGACGGCAAGCGTCCTCCGCGCATCATCAATCCCGAGGTCTGGCCGCGCTATGCGGAGCGTTTCAAGCAGGCGTTCGGCGTGATGCCGGGGTAGGGGGCCGCGCAATCTGATTGCCCTCCCATCACTGGTTACCACGACGGAAAGGCAAAGCGCCGCATCTTATCGACCGGGTAAGTGAACGCGTATCACTTGTCCGGTAATTGAAAGTCCATGAGCATATTCTCGATTGCGACATCCGGACTTTCCGCGGCGAGCTTGCGCGCGAACGTTGCCGCGAGCAACATTGCCAATGTCCGTACGACGGGCCCGCTGCCCGCATCAGGCGCGTCGTCGGGCACGTCGGCCGTTACAGGCAGTTCGAGCATTGCTCCGACGTTTCCTGCGGCCTACGTGCCGTTGCGCGTCGATCAGGTCGATCAATCCAGCGGCTCGGCGCCGGGCGGCACGACCGCGACCGTGTCGACGGTTTCGCCGAGCTATACCGCGCAATCCGACCCAAGTGCCCCGTTTGCAAACCAGGATGGCCTGGTCGCAGCCCCGAATGTCGATATCGCGGGCGAGTTCGTTCAACTGGCGGCCGCCAAGTACAGCTTCATTGCCAATGCGAAGGTCATTCAGGCCTACGCGGAAACGACAGAGTCGCTCCTCGACATCAAGGCCTGACGGCTGAATTCGGCCTTGCCTTCGCCAGCCTCCTGCTCGCCTGCTCCGGTCGTCTACCCAAGTTTTGCGCCGAGCTGTTGGAACACGGCCTCGCAGGTCATGAGGTCGAGATGACCGCCGCCGGCATTCTTGAAGAAGGTAATGTCGGACGGTGAGACGCGTCCCTGCACACGGCCGCCGGCGAGATCGTAGAGATCGCCCAGCACGTCCGCCCCGCTGATCGCACCGCTTGCGATCGGTTGCAGGATGTCGCCGACGCCGTGGAAGGCGGATTCCCTGCGGTCCACGAACACGCGCGACATCCTTGCTGCCTCGTCATCGGCTTCACGGGTTTGCGGCGTGTAGCCACCGACGAGATCCAGATGCGCGCCCGGCCGCAAATTGCGGCCCTTGATCAGCGCCTGATGCGATCTCGTGCAGGTGGTGATGACATCAGCCTCGCGCGTCGCGGCGTCGAGATCCCAGGTCGTTTCCGCCTTCACGCCGCCTTCCGCCAACCGCCTGGCGAGGTCGGAAGCCCGCTCCGGGCTTCGATTCCAGATCAGGACGCGCTCGAGCGACGGTCTCACCGTCCGATGCCCCCGGATCAGCCATTCGGACATCTCACCGGCACCGACGCAAAGCAGCGTCTCGGGGGCGGGCGCGGCGAGCAATTTCGTGCCGAGTGCGGAATCGGCGGCCGTGCGCCAGTGCGTGATCTCGGTCCCGTCCATCGCCGCAAGCGGCCGTCCGTTGGTGCCGTCGAACAGTACGCACACGGCCTGCACCGCCGGCATCTTGCCCTCTGCCAGATTGCTGGGGAAGCTGGTGAACATCTTGCTCGCCATGTAACGGCCGGGATCGACGGCGCTGCGGATGACGTATTGTCCCTTCTCATCGCCCAGGAAGGCGTCCAGCACCTCCATCTTCGGCCGGCGATGCGCCGCTTCCAGCGCCGCAATGAGGATCGGAAACGTCAGAACTCTCGTGACTTCGGTATCGGAGACAAAGTGCAAGGCAAGATCCTCATGGGCGACCGGCATTTGCCCATAAACCCGGGCGGCGGGTTCCGCAACGGATCTTCCGTCAGGGCTGCCCGGCCTTGATCCGCGTCAAAATCTCCTTCCCCCGCCCGGCCTAAATGGGACTAAGGTGCTGCGATGGCAGCAGGAGGTCCCATGGCTACTTATGTCGTCAGGTTCATGAAGAACGTGCTCGGCGAGTACGGCCGACAGTGCGAGGTCTGCCAGGGCACGCTCGAGATCGATGCCGCCGACGAGGAGGAGGCCACGGAGCGGGCGAAAGCGAAGTTCTGCAAGGACCAGGCGTTGCATCACTGGTCGTTGCATGCCGACCGCATCCATGTGAAGCCGGCCGACTTTCCGTCGTAGGGCTAACGCCCGGGCGCCGTGACTGGCGGGGGCGCCGTCGTTCCCGCGCCGAGCGAGCGCTGCACCATGACCGTGTCGGACCAGCGGCCGTGGCGATAGGCGACGCCGCAGAGCAGGCCGGCGCGCGCGAAGCCAAATTTTTCGTGCAGCGCCAGCGAGGAGGCGTTGTCGGCGTCGATATAGCCGATCATCTGGCGAAAGCCCGCCGCCGCACAAGCATCGACCAATTCCTGCAGCAGCAGCCGTCCAACCCCGCGGCCGAGCTGCGCGTGGTGGACGTAGATCGAATGCTTGGCCGTGTAGCGATAGGCCGGCCGCTTGCGAAACAGGACGGCGTAGGCATAGCCGACCACCTCGCCGCGAAAGGTCGCGACCAGATGGGGAAGGCGGGTCTGCTTCAGGTTCTTGCGCCGGTCGCGGAGATCGTCCGGCTCGGGGGCGCCGGTTCCCTCGACATCGCGCGGCACGCCATTGCGGACGTGATGGCGGTAGATCGCCAGCATCGCCTCGACATCGCTCTCGCGTGAGGTGCGGACCAGGACGGGTTCGTCATCTGGACGTACAATTGCGGTGTCGTTCATTCGCACCTACTCGGCCACGACGTACGTATAGAGCCCGATACGCCCGTGGGCGTCGATCTCCTTGTAGACGCCCTGGATCTCAACGTCGAAGCCCGGGAATGTGTTGAAGCAGGTCTCGAACATCTTGAGATAATCGATCATAGGCCTGGCTTGTTGGTTAAGCCTTTCGCCCGGAACGATGGTGGCGATGCCGGGCGGATAGACCACGAAGGGCGTGGTGGCGACGCGGCCCGCGATCGCCTCGATCGGCAGATAATCGACATCGTTGCGGAACAGGTACCGCGCGGCGTCACGGGGGGACATCGCGATCTCGGGCATGTGCTCGGGCATGAACTGCCGCGCCTGGAGCGCGCTGACGTCGGCGGCGCGGAAGAAGCGGTGCATCTCGCCGCAGAGATCGCGCAGGCGCACGCCGGCATAGCGCGCTTGCCGCCGCTGGTAGAATTCGGGAATGACGTCCTCCAGCAGCGCATTGTCGTCGTGGAGCTTCTTGAAGGCGACGAGCCCGGAGATCAGCGTGCCGGCCTTGCTTGCTTCGACCCCGGGGGTGAGCAGGAAGAGCAGGGAGTTGAGGTCGTTCTTTTCCGGGACGATGCGGTTCTCGCGCAAGTATTGCGCGACCACGGGGGCGGGGATGCCGTGCTCGGCATAGGCGCCGGTGGCACGATCGAAGCCCGGCGTGAGCAGCGTCAGCTTGTTCGGGTCGGTCATGGCAAAGCCCTCGGTGAGGCCGGGGAAGCCATGCCAATTGCCATCGGGGGAAAGCTGCCAGAGCGTGGGATTGGTGGCGAGCTCGTCGGTCGAGAGGGTTTCCCAGGCGACGTTGTGCACCGCGCCGGGGCGGCTGACGTCGGGAATGGCGATACGGTCGGGAACGAAGGGCTCGAAGAACCAGCGCCGATCGGGGGTCTGCTCCTTCTCTTCGAACTCCCGGCGCATCGCGCGGATCTTCTTGCGCAGCTCGATGCCGAGACGGATCGTGTCGTCCCACAAGACTTCGCCGGAGCGGCCCTTCATCATCTGCGCGCCCACATCCAGTGATGCGAAGAGTGGATAGAAGGGAGATGTCGATGCGTGCTGCATGAAGCTTTCGTTGAAGCGGCGGTGCTCGACGCGTCGCTTCTGGCCGCGGATGTGGCGGTCCTTGATGTGAATCTGCGAAGCCTGTGAGAAGCTGGCAAGCTGCTTGTGGGTCGACTGCGTCGCGATGATGCCCGGTGCCTCCGGGGGAAGGTTGGAAAGGCCCATGGCGAAGCGGCCGGCATAGAGCGGATGGAACTTCATGAAGCCGGCCCAGGCCTCGTCGAACAGGATATAGTCGCAGAGATGGCCGATGCGCTTGATGATCATCTCGGCGCTATGGATCGAGCCGTCATAGGTGCACTGCTCGACGACGGCGACGCGGAACGGCCGCCCCTTGCGCCAGGCGTCCCTGTCGCTGACCAGCGGATGGTTGCGGATCGCCTCACGCAGGGCCTTCTCGTCGAGCGCGTCCCAGCGCATCGGGCCGATCAGGCCCCAGGCGTTGCGGATGGTCGGGACGTAGACCGGGATGCCGCCGTTGATCATCAGCGCGCCGTGATGGGCGGCCTTGTGGTTGTTGCGGTCGAACAGCACGAGATCACCGTCGGTGACGAGGGCGCCGAGCGCAACCTTGTTGGAGGTGGAGGTGCCGTTGAGCACGAAATAGGTCTTTTCGGCGCCGAAGATCTGGGCGGCTTCCTTCTGCGCCTTGAGCGCCGGCCCTTCGTGGGTCAGGAGGTCGCCGAGATCGAGCACGGAATTGTCGAGGTCGTCGCGGAACACGGATTCGCCGAGATGCTCGACGAAGACGCGGCCAATCGGGCTGCGGCTGTAGAACGAGCCGCCATTGTGACCGGGACAGGTCCAGAGCTGGTTGCCTTCCTCGGCATAGTCGACCAGCGCGCCGAAGAACGGCGTCTTCAGCGTCTCGGCATATTGCTTGAGACGGCTGATCAAGTTCTTGGCGATGAAGGGCGGGGTTTCCTCTGACAGGAACACGTAGCCGTCGATGAAGTCGAGCACCTCGACCGGGAGGTCCTCGAAGCGCTTGCGTCGGATCAGGAGGATGATCGGGAAGTCGAGGCCCCGGCGCCGCATCAGATTGATCAGCGCCGAGGTCTTGCCCTCCAGGCCCTTCTTGCCCCAGTCCACGACCATGCAGCCGATCGCCGCATCGGTCTGCACCGCGATCTCGGCGTCCTCGAGCCTGCGGGCCCGGACCACCTCGAAGCCGGAGCGCTGGATCTCCTCAATGATCTGGTTGAAGCGGACGCCTTCGAGATCGTCGGCGTCGAACATTGGTGCGGCGAACAGGAAGTTGAAGCGCTTGAAATAGTCCATGGCGTGTCCCGAATGTGCAGGAGATACAGCTCTCTGCACATTCGATGACACCTGGATGACAGGCCCGACTGCCGCAGTAGGGCTGGCCCGCCCCCTTAGGCCAGCAGCTTGTCTAGCGTGATCGGGAAGCGCCGGATGCGCTTGCCGGTCGCATGATGGACAGCGTTCGCGATCGCCGCAGGTACGCCGACGATGCCGATTTCGCCGAGACCCTTGACGCCCAGTCGATTGATGCGGCTGTCGGTTTCGTCGACGAAAATGACGTCAATGTCGTGAATGTCGGCGTTCACGGGAATGTGGTACTCGGCGATGTCAGCGTTCATGATGCGGCCGAAGCGGTGATCCATCATCGTCTCCTCGTGTAGCGCCATACCAATTCCCCAGACCACGCTGCCCATGACTTGGCTGCGGCCCGTCTTGGTGTTCAGGATGCGCCCGGCTGCGATCGCGCTGACGATCCGCGTGACGCGGATGATTCCCAACTGCTCGTCAATCTTTACCTCGGCAAAGACCGCCGAATGCGTGTTGCGGGCATGCGACTTATCCTCCGTGAACTGGTTGAGCTTCTCCTTTTCGATCCGCTCAAGCTTGCTGTAGCGCATGACATCCGCAACCGAGACAGCAGCCCCGCGCCTGTCGTCGCTGGCGATCATGCCGTCTGCCAGGATGACATTGGCGGCGTCGAGGTCAGCGAGCGGCGAGCCGGGCATGGCCTTGGCGAGACGTGCTAGCTCCTGGCGAATGTCTTCGGCCGCTCCCAACACCGCGTGCGCGCTGGATGCCGCCATCCAGGAGCCGCCCTCGACGGGGGCTTGCGGCAAGGTCGAATCGGCGAGCCGCACGCTGATGTTCTCGATCGGAAGCCCGAGGGCATCGGCCGCTACCTGTGCCACGATGGTGTACGTGCCGGTGCCGATGTCGGAGGCGGCGCAGGAGACCTCGGCGTGGCCGTTGGCCGTCAGGACGATGCGGGCGGCGACCGGCATCTGCAGTGCTTCCCAGACCCCAGTCGCCATGCCCCAGCCGACCAGTTCCTTGCCGTCGCGCATGGAGCGCGGCGCTGGACTGCGCCGGCTCCAGCCGAAGGCTTCGGCGCCGCGGGCGTAGCATTCGCGCAACTGCTTGCTGGTGTAAGGGAGGTCCTCGCTCTGGTCGCGATCCGAGTAGCACTTCAGGCGCAGCTCGATCGGATCCAGCTTCAGCGCGACAGCCAATTCGTCCATGGCGCATTCGAGAGCGCAAACGCCCGTTGCCGCACCCGGCGCGCGCATGTCGCAGGGCGTCGAGACGTCGAGGTCGACCAGTCTGTGGGAAAAGTAGCTATTCGGGCTTCTGTAGAGCTGCTCGGCCCACCCCGTGTCATTGCGGGAGAAGTCTTCATAACGTGAGGTCACGGCGATCGCCTCGTGGGCAACGGCATCAAGGGTACCGTCGGACCTTGCCCCCAGCGCGACATGCTCTATCGTCATCGGCCGATAGCCAAGCCCGTACATCTGCTGTCGTGTCAGCACGACGCGGACGGAGCGCTTGAGGGCGAGCGCGGCCATCGTTGCCAGCACCACCTGGTATTGTGGCCGTAGACCGGAGCCGAACGCGCCGCCGACATAGGGCGAAAGCACGCGGATCTGTTCAGGCTTCTTCTCGAAAACGCCGCAGAGGAACTTATGCACGTTCTGAACGCCTTGCGTCTTGTCGTAGACCGTGAGCCTGCCGTCGTCTTCCCAGACGGTCGTCGTCGCATAGAGCTCCATCGGATTGTGATGCTCGGTCGGAATGAGATAGTCCGCTTCGTGCCGGACGGCTGCGGCCGCGAGCGCTGCTTTGGCGTCGCCGCGCGGCTTGTGCGGCTTGTCCATCTCGCTGGCACTGCCGCGTTCGGCCTCCAGATCGGTCGCAAACCCATCCTGCTCGTAGTCGATCCGCACCAGCGTCGCGGCGAACTTCGCGGTTTCCCATTCGTCGGCGACGACGAGAGCAATCGGCTGTCCGTTGAACTTGATCCTGTCGTCATAAAGCGGCCGGAACGGCGACCCCTCCGGGGCCACTTCATCCTTCCAGGCCTCGTCCTTCTCCGCCAGGGGAGGACGGTTGGCATGCGTGAGCACGTTGAGAACGCCGGGAATCTTCAGAGCCTCGCGGGTGTCGAGCCGCACGATACGACCGCGCGGTATGGTGGCTTCGACCACGAACCCATGGACCAGGCCGTTGGCGTTGAATTCGCCGGCGTACTTCGCAGCTCCGGTGACCTTGGCCCGGCCGTCGACGCGCGACGCTGGTGTTCCGACATAGGCGTTCATCGGCCCCTCATGCGATCTTCTTGTGAGCTTGTGACTGCGGCGTGGCACTTGCGGCTTGCATGAGCGTACGCACGATCGCTCGGCGGGCCAGCTCGATCTTGAATCCATTATGAGATCGAGCAGTTGCCCCCTGCAGCAGCAGGTCAGCGGCGCGTCCGAAATGATCCGGTGTCGCCGCCTGGCCGCGCAATGCTGCTTCGGCCTCAGGGCTTCGCCAGGGCTTGTGAGCCACGCCCCCCAGTGCCAGGCGCGCTTCGCTGATCGCGTTGCCCTCCAGTTCGAGCGCGGCTGCGACCGAGACCAGGGCAAAGGCGTAGGACAGCCGATCGCGGAGCTTCAGATAGCTGTAGTTCCGTGCAAAGCCGTGCGGCGCCAGCTCGATTGCCGTAATGATCTCTCCTTTGCCCAGATTCGTGTCGAGATGCGGCGTATCGTCCGGAAGCCGGTGGAAGTCCGTCAGCGCGATGCTGCGCTGACCCGAGGGGCCTGCGACATGCACCCGCGCGCCGAGCGCGGCCAGCGCCACGCTCATGTCGGATGGATTGGTGGCGATGCAGGACTTGCTGGCGCCGAGGATTGCGTGGTTGCGATTGAGGCCATCGATTGCCGAGCAGCTCGTGCCGGGGCTTCGCTTGTTGCAAGGCGTCGTGGTGTCATAGAAGTACGGGCAGCGCGTTCGCTGCATCAGATTGCCGCCGACCGAGGCCATGTTGCGCAGTTGCGCGGAGGCGCCGGCCAGGATCGCGCTGGCGAGGAGCGGATAGCGCTGCTTGATCAAGGGATGGTAGGCGAGGTCTGAATTCGGCACCAAGGCGCCGATGCGCAGACCGCCGTCGGCCGTCTCCTCGATATCGCGGAGCGGCAGGCGCGAGATGTCGATGAGCCGGGAGGGCCGTTCGACATTCTCCTTCATCAGATCGATCAGGTTGGTGCCGCCGGCAATCAGCTTTGCGCCTGGATCGGCGGCAAGCAGGCGAATGGCGTCGGCAACGTCGCTTGCGCGGGAATAATGAAAGTTGTTCATGACCGGCTCATGGCTTGCTCGATCGCTGCCACGATGCTGGGATATGCGCCGCAGCGGCAGAGGTTTCCGCTCATCAGCTCCCGGATCTCGTCGGCATCTCGCGCACGGCCCTCGGCCAACAGGCCCGCGGCAGAGCAGATCTGTCCCGGCGTGCAATAGCCGCACTGAAAGGCATCATGGTCGATGAAGGCTTGTTGCAGGGGATGCAACGTGCCGTCCCTGGCCAGGCCTTCGATCGTCGTGATCTCAGCGCCATCCTTCATGACCGCGAGCGTCAGGCAGGAATTGACCCGTCTTCCATCAACCAGCACGGTGCAGGCGCCGCATTGGCCGTGATCGCAGCCTTTTTTGGTGCCGGTCAACTCCAGGCGGTCTCGCAGCGCATCCAGAAGCGTGGTCCATGGCACGACCTCGAGGGTGCGCCTTTCGCCATTGACGATGAGGTTGATCGGAATGCGTTCGGGGATCGCAATGTCGGCCATCTTTGATTTCCCTGCGAAAAGGCCGAGCTGGGCAGAGATTGGGACGTGACGCGAGACTGCGTTGCCGCCGCTGGCCGATAGCGCCCAACGGATGACGGGTTGCTTGGTTCCTGATCGTTTCTTGCGGTCAGACAGACGAGGTCAGCGCTTCGCCTCGCCGAACACCACCGTCGGCACCGCGCGGTTGACGATCTCGCGCAGGGCAAAACTCGACTGCACGCGTGCGACGCGGGGCAGGCGGGACAGCTCGGTGCGGTGGATGCGCTCGAAATCCTGGATGTCGCGGGCGAGCACGATGAGGATGTAGTCGTCGGTGCCCGACATCAGGAAGCAGCGCACGACGGAGGGGCATTTCACCACCTCGGCTTCGAAGGCCTTGAGCGCCTCGTCGCTCTGGCTCTCCAGCGCGATGCGAACCAGCACGGTGGTGGTGAGGCCGAACTGGGCGAGGTCGAGCGCGGCCTGGTAGGCCTGGATGTAGCCGTCGTCTTCGAGCGCTTTCTGTCGCCGTGCCAGGGCGGTGCTGGACAAGCCGATCTTGTTGGCCAGCTCGGTATGACTGGCGCGCGCATTGGTCGTGAGTTCCGCCAGGATCGCGAGGTCTTTCCGGTCGAGGGCCAAGGTTTCGTTTCCAGCGTGAAAGGGCAGTTCGGCGCCGGAAACCGGCGCGGCCCGGGCGAAACTAGCGGATATTTGCACGAAACCAAACCGCCCCGGTCGCTACGATGAGAAGCGGAATCAATGCGTTGGCGAAGGAGCTCAAGATGCGCGTCGGTGTTCCCAGGGAGATCAAGCTACAGGAATATCGCGTCGGGCTCACCCCGGGGGCCGTCCGTGAATATGTCGCGGCCGGGCATCAGGTGACCGTCGAGACCGGCGCCGGCGGCGGCATCGGCGCGTCCGACGAGGTATATCGGCGGGCGGGGGCGACCATTGCCGAGAACGCCCGCGACATCTTCGCCAAGTCCGACATGATCGTGAAGGTGAAGGAGCCGCAGAAAAGCGAATGGGCTCAGCTTCGCGAAGGCCAGATTCTATTTACTTATCTTCACCTTGCGCCGGATCCGGAGCAGGCCAAGGGCTTGCTTGCCTCGGGCTGCACCGCGATCGCCTATGAAACCGTCACGGACGCGAACGGTCACCTCCCGCTGCTCGCGCCGATGAGCGAAGTCGCCGGCCGCCTCGCCATCGAGGCCGCCGGCGCCGCGCTCAAACGGTCAGCCGGCGGGCGTGGCCTGCTGCTGGGCGGCGTGCCCGGCGTGCAGCCGGCCCGCGTCGTCGTGCTTGGCGGCGGCGTGGTCGGAACGCAGGCGGCCCGCATGGCCGCGGGCCTTGGTGCGGAAGTCACGGTGATCGATCGCTCGCTTCCCCGTCTGCGCCAGCTGGACGATCTCTTTGCCGGACGGGTGCGCACCCGCTTCTCCACGATCGAGTCGGTCGAGGAGGAAGTGTTTGCCGCCGACGTCGTGATCGGCGCGGTGCTGGTGCCGGGCGCCAGCGCACCCAAGCTGGTCACGCGCGCCATGCTGACATCAATGCGGCCCGGCGCGGTACTGGTCGACGTCGCGATCGACCAGGGCGGCTGCTTCGAGACCTCGCATCCGACTACGCATGCCGATCCGACCTACGAGGTGGACGGCGTCGTGCACTATTGCGTCGCCAACATGCCAGGCGCGGTGCCGGTGACGTCGAGCCAGGCACTGAACAACGCGACGCTGCCGTTCGGCCTGATGCTGGCGACCAAGGGCTTTGCCGCGGTGCTGGAAAATCCGCATCTGCGCAATGGGCTGAACGTCCATCGCGGCCGCATCACCAACAAGGCAGTGGCGGAGAGCCTCGGGCTGGAGTTCGCCCCGGTGGAGAGCGGGCTGGCGGCCTGACAAGGCCGTCATTGCGAAGCGGGGCGTTCTTCCTTCTCCCCTTGCGGGAGAAGGTGGCGCGAAGCGCCGGATGAGGAGTTCTATCCACTCGCGCTACTGTTGGTGAGGATAGAACCCCTCCCCCGTCTTCGCTTTGCGAAGCCACTCTCTCCCGCAAGGGGAGAGGGTGCACCGATGTCGTAGTGGCGATCAGCGCCTCAATCTCTTACCCCTTCGTCAGTCTGTATTGCCGCAGATCCGGGTCGTGCGTCATGCGCCAATAATCGACGAAGCGCCAGGGCATCGCCGAGAACACGCGGCCGCTGCGGTTGCGGTAGTAGGTGCTCATGCCCTTGTGGGTCCAGATCATCGCCTCGTGCTCGGCGTCGACCTTCCGGACGTAATCGTCGAGCACGTCCTGGCGGACGTCGATCGCGGTGACGCCTTTCTCGATCATGTCGACCAGGCACGCCGAGATGTAGCGGCTCTGGCATTCGGACTGGAAGATGACGCTGCCGCCATGGGCCGGGCCAGAGTTCGGCCCGAGCATGCAGAAGAAGTTTGGGAAACCGGGCACGGTGAGGCCGAGAAACGCGGTCGGATTGTCGTTGGCCCAGGCCTCGCGCAAATCCTTACCGTCGCGGCCAGTAATGTTGAGACGGGCCGCCATTTCCGTCACCTTGAAGCCGGTCGCGACCACGATGATGTCGGCGGGACGGTGCTTGCCGTCTGCAGTGACGATGCCGGTTTCGTCGAAATGGTCGATCGTGTCGGTGACGAGCTCGACATTGTCCCGCCTCAAGGTCTTGAACCAGTTGTTGTCGAGCAGGATGCGCTTGCCGTAGGGCGGATAGGTCGGCACGCATTTCCCGATCAGGTCGGGTCGGCCCTGCAGCTCCGACAAGATGAAGTCCGTCAGCTCCTGGCGGTGCCGGTCGTTGCCTTTGTTCACCGCGCGCTCCGGATGCGGCCAGGCCGGATCCTTGCGCAGGAACGGCAGCAGGCCGTCGCCGTAGCGCCAGAACATGTTGAAGCGGTACCACTGCACATAGAAGGGCAGGTGCGCCAGCAGCCAGCGCGCGCCCTCGTTGATCGGATCGGCGTAGCCCTTCACCGGCCGCGCCCATTGCGCGCTGCGTTGATGGACCGTGATCGAGGCGACGCGGCCGGCGATCGACGGCACCAGCTGCATCGAGGTCGCACCGGTGCCAATCACCGCGACATGCTTGCCGTCGACGTTGATATCGCCGGACCACAGCGCCGAATGCAGGAGCGTGCCCTTGAAGCTGTCCTCGCCCTTGAAGCGCGCGCGGGAGGGATCGTTGAGCTGACCGATGGCCGAGACCAGCGCGGTGGATTCAAAAGTCTCTTCGCCGTCCCTGGTCTTCAGCGTCGAAATCCAGCGCTTCTTGCCGTCGTCCCAGCGCGACGCCGTCAGCTCGGTGTTGACGCGCAGATGCTTGCGGATGCCGTATTCCTCCGCGACCTTCTGAAGATAGCTGAGCAATTCCTCACGCTGGCAGAAATAGCGCGTCCATGCATTGCCGGAGCCGAACGAGTAGGAATAGGAATGGTTCGGCGTATCGACGCCGCAGCCGGGATAGCGATTGATCCACCAGGTGCCGCCGAGCTCGGCGTTCTTCTCGACGATGGTGTAGGGGATGCCGAGATGGCCGAGCGCCACACCGAGCGCAATGGCGCAGACGCCGGCGCCGACGATCAGCACGTGCTGCTCGGCGAGCTTCTGGTCGGAGGGGCGGCTAGTCCAGCGCGCCTCGCGCGGCACAAAGCCCATCTCCTCGCGCATGAGTGGGGCATATTCCGGCGCGACGTTTTCGCCGAGGCAGGCACGCATCATCTTCAGCAGCAGCTCTTCGCCGGGATCGGTGATGACGGGTTTCGGCGTACCGTTGGAGAATAGCTCGACCACCGCGGCGCGGATTTCGTCCTGGATATGGCGGGGCACGCCGGCCTCGGGATCGGGGATGAGGCGGATGTCGCGCTTGGGCAAGTACGGCGGCGCCAGCCATTTCTCGTCGCCGGTCATGTGCACCAACACCATCAGCAGGCAGCGGATGTCGCCTTCTGCAATGGCCGAGGCAAGGTCAAGCGCCCTGGGCGGAGAGTCGATGTTCATGGCGTGTCCTGGTCTCCGGGCGGATTGAAGAGGCCGCGTGTCATCAGCTTGCGATAGGCGGAAATCACGTGGTCCGGCACCGCCGTGACGCCGCCGGCCGAGTAGGAGTAGCGACGGCTGAGATAGCCGCGCGCGCCCATCAGCATGTGGACGATCGCCTCGAACTCCTCGTCGCTGAAGTCCTCGATGGCGCCGGCGAGGCGCGCACGCCTGAGGATGCGGACATAGGCGACCGAGATGTTGTCGAGATGCTTCTGATAGCCAATCGGCGCAAAGAACTCGGCCTCGTTGAGGATGCGCAGGAACTCGGGCACCTCGCGGATGAAGTCGAAGAAGGCGGAAAAGCGCTCGATCTCCTGCCGCGCCGCGTGCGCATTACCGGTGCGGGCGCGGATGAACTGGACCATGTCGAGGCCGATCTTCGGCAGCAGCTGGTCGAGCAGTTCCTGGCGGTTCTCGAAATGATTGTAGAAGGTGCCTTGCGCGACGCCAGCCTGTTCGGTGATACGGGCGACGGAGGCTTCGGCATAGCCGTGCTTGCCGACGACCTTGGTCGCGGCGTCGAAGATCTTCTGCTTGGTCCAGGCGTTGCGCTCGACGCGGTTGAGCTTTGTGATTTTCGCGGTGGCTGGCCCTTGCGTCATGCCACGGTCTCCAGTTCAGCGCGCAGTACGCGCTTGAGGATCTTTCCTGATGGGTTGCGCGGGAGGCTGTCGCGGATGATTAGCTGTTTCGGCACCTTGAAGCTCGCCAGCCGGGCACGGCAGTGCTCGGTGAGGGCAGGGAGCTCCAGCGCGGCATCTTCCGCCAAGACCACGATGGCGACCGGCCGCTCGCCCCAGCGTGCGTCGCGCAGGCCGATCACCGCGACTTCGCGCACCTCGGACAATTCATAGATGACGCGCTCGACCTCGGAGGAGGCGATGTTCTCGCCGCCGGAGATGATCATGTCCTTCTTGCGGTCGGTGAGGTACAGGAAGCCTTCGTCGTCGAGATAGCCGACGTCGCCGCTGCGAAACCAATCGCCGAAGAAGGCGGACGCCGTCTTCTCTGGGTCATTCCAATAGCCGCGTGTGATCTTGGGTCCGCGCAGGCAGATCTCGCCGTTGACGTGCGGCGGCAAGGTCTTGCCATCCTCGTCGCGGATCTCGATCTCGACATGGGCGATGGCGCGCCCGGTCGAGCCGATCTTCTCGATCTCGCGGCCGGCCTCCATGAAAGTGTCGCCGCCCACCGTTTCGGTGAGGCCGTAAGCATCGATGTAGCGCGCCTTGCGGAAGTATTCGGAGAAGGCGCGGATGCGCACCTCCGGTGTCTTTTCGCCGCCGCCGATCGCCCATTGCAGGCTGGAGACGTCATAACGGTCACGTGCCGGGCAGGTGAGCATCGCGGTGGTCATCACAGGTGCGAACCAGGCGGCGTTGAGCTTGTCCTCGGCGATTGCAGCTAGCGCGGTCTCCGGCTCGAAGCTGCGCTCGATGCGGATGAAACCGCCATGCCAGAGCACGGCGATGCCGGGCAGGTCGAGCGCACCGACGTGATAGAGCGGACCGACGACGAGAAGGCGCGTGCCGGCATTGAGGCCGAGCGCGATGGTCTGATCCGCCGACTTCCAGTAGAAATTATCGTAAGTGAGCGTCACGCCCTTGGGGCGGTCGGTCGTGCCCGAGGTGTACATCAGCCGCATCAGATCGGGGGGCGCGCGGCGATGCATCGGCGCGGGCGGGGCATCGGCTGCAAGATGCGTGGCGCTCTGCTGCGCGGCTTGGTCGAGCACCACAATCGTAGTGCCCGCGGCATTGGCAGCCAATTCCTCATCGACGATCAGAAGCCGCGCGCCGGCATTGCCGACGATGTAGCCGACCTCCTCGCGCGAGAGGCGGAAGTTGATCGGCAGAAACACCGCGCCAAGGTGGCTGGTGGCGAAGACGAGCTCCAGGAAGGCCGCGCTGTTCTTCATGAGCACGGCGAGGACGTCGCCGGCGCCGATGCCCTGCGCGGCGAGCCAGCCCGCCACCATTCGGACCCGTCCATCGAACGCCGCGTAGGAAATCTCCTCGCCGCGATATTTCAGCGCGGGCCGATCCGGCGAGCGCCGGGCATGAAAGGCGATGAAGCTCGAAAGATTGGTCATTTCGCGGATGTTGGGCCTGTTGCAGGCCTCGATTCCTGCCTCGATGAATTCTGACTCGTAATTCATCTTTGGCTTGACGTCACCCCCCACCCTCTGAAATCCTCGGAACACGGAGACGAGACGATCTCCGGCAGGGATCAGGAAACGCCGACCCGAAAGAGGGAGGGGAAAATGAAGCGAACCCGCACGCCGGGCATCAGCCGCCGTTCAACACTGGCGCTGATGGGCGCCGGTGCGATGACGTTTGCCGCGCCGTGGGTGGCGCGTGCGAAAGCCAAGACCATCAAGATCGGCATGCCGACGATCCTGTCGGGCCGTGTGGCGCAGCTCGGCACGTCCTCGCGCAATGCGGTGATGCTCGAGGTGGAGAAGGTCAACGCTGCCGGCGGCCTTGCCGGACGCCAGATCGAGATGGTGATCCGCGACTCCAAAGGCCAGCCGCAGGAAGCCGCCCGCGTCGCGCGCGAGCTCGTCAACACCGACGGCTGCGAGTTGCTGCTCGACGGCGAGGCATCGTCCGGCTCGTTCGCGGTGCACGAGGTCGCGCGCGATCTCGGCGTGCTCTGCATCCACACCTGCTCGGAAGCGTCCTCGCTCACGGCCGATCCGAAGCAGCATATCCCCAATGCGTTCCGCTGCGTGCGCCAGGGCATTCACGATTCCATCGTCGGCGGCAGCTACGCCGCCTCGATCGCCAAGGCCAAGGGCCTGAAGAAGTGGGCGACGTGCTCGCCCGACTACGCCTATGGCCGCGACACCACCGGTGAGTTCACGCTGTATCTGAAGCGCTTCGCGCCCGACGTCGAAATCATCAGCGAGTCCTGGCCAAAGCTGTTCCAGCCCGACTACACCGAGGTGGTGACGAAGATTTTGCAGGCCAAGCCGCAGGCGCTGTACTCGTGTCTCTGGGGCGGCGATCTCACCTCCTATATCGACCAGGCCAACATCTACGCGATGTTCAGCCAGATGGAGGTGTTCGCGGTCAACATGGCCGACTACACCGCGCTCACGGTGGTGAAGAACCTGCCCAAGGGCATTCACTCCGGCAACCGCTACATCAAGACCTTTCCGACCACGCCGGAGAACGCCGCCTGGGGCGATGCCTACAGGGCCAAGTACAACGAATATCCGACCAACTGGTCATGGCAGAATGCCACCGCTGTGATGTTCCTGGCCGAAGCTGCAAAGAAGGCGAACTCGGCGGACGGCAAGAAGATCGCCGAAGTCCTGAAGGGCCTCACGATCAAGTGCCCGTTCGGCGCCGACGGCACCGTGACCATGCGCGGCGACGACCACACGCTGGTCGGTTACGCCATCGGCTGGGGCACCACGATTCCGCAGGAGCCCTATGTGCCCGAGGTCAAGGCCGGCGACTGGAAGACCATCTTCGAGCTCGAGGCCGAGTGGAAGAAGAGCAAGGGTTACACCTGATCCGACCCATGGCGGAGACGAATGGCCGTCTCCGCCGTTTTCGTTTGCCTCTTCGCGCCGCGTCAGGCGCGCTGCAATGAAAGTGCTTCCGTGGACATCGACGCGCTTGCCGGCTGCCTTGCCAGCTCCGCCTGCCTGGTGACGCAGACCACCAGCGGCCTCATCATCGGCATGCTCCTGTTTCTCGTGGCGGTCGGGCTGACGCTGATCTTCGGCGTGCTCAAGGTCGTCAATTTCAGCCACGGCGCCTTCTACATGTTCGGCGCCTATTTCGCGATGACGACCTATCAGCTCACGGGAAGCTTCGCGCTCGCGATGCTCGCGGGGGCGGCCGGCACCGCGGTTCTCGGCCTGATCTTCGAGCGCGTCTTCATGAGCCGCGTCTATGGCGCCGATGTCCTGATGCAGTTGCTGATCTGCTACGCCTTCGTGCTGATCTTCGACGATGTCGTGCGCATCATCTGGGGGCCCGAGTTCAAGTCGATGGGCATGCCGTCCGCATTCCAGGTCATGCCGCTGTTCATCGCCGGCGGCGTGGTGCCACCCTATTATCTGCTGCTGATCGGCGTTGCGCTGGTCGCGGCTGTCGTGCTCGGCATCGGATTGTCGCGCAGCCGCATCGGCAAGGTGATCCGCGCGGCCGCGCAAAATCCCGGCATGGTCTCGGCGCTCGGCATCAACACCGGCCTGATCTATGGCGGCGTGTTCGCGCTCGGCGGCATGCTGGCGGGCCTCGCCGGTGCGCTCGCCGCGCCCGTGCGGTCGCTGACCCCCGGCATGGGATTCTCGGTGCTGATCGAGTCCTTCATCGTCACGGTGATCGGCGGCATGGGCTCGATCCTGGGCGCGCTGATCGGCGCGCTGCTGCTCGGCCTGATCCGCTCGTTCGGCTCGCTCGGCTTCCCCCTGTTCACCGAAGGCCTGATGTATCTGTTCATGGTGATCGTGCTGGTCTCAAAACCCACCGGACTGTTCGGCAAGGAGGCGGCATGACCGAGCTGGAGGCCGGACGCGCCGAGACGCTGGCGCCAGTGCGCAGCGGGGCGGCGCTTCATCGTTATGGCGACGTCCTGATTGCCCTGACCGCCTTCGCGGTGCTGGCGAGCCTGCCGCTGTTCACGGGCAGCAAGGCGCTGCTCGATTTCGTCATCCGCTGCTCGGCGTACGGCCTGTTCGCCACCTCGCTCAATTTGCTGGTCGGCTACACCGGATTGACCTCGTTCGGCCATGGCATGTTCTTCGGGCTTGGCGCCTACAGCTTCGGCCTGATCATGCAGAAGCTCGCCGTTCCCGTTCCGCTTGCCTTCGTGGCGACGCTGGCGATCACCGCGGTCGTTGCGGCAATCATCGGCGCGATCTGCGTGCGGCTGAAAGAGATCTATTTCGCCTTCGTCACGCTCGCCTTCCAGATGCTGATCCACTCGACCATCCTGTCCTGGGCATCTTTCACCGGCGGCGATCAGGGCCTGCGCGGCGGCATCCCGCGCCCAGCGTTCTTCGGCATCGATCTTTCCAACCACGTCCCTCTCTACGTCACTAGCTGTGCGCTGCTGATCCTCGGCCTGCTCGCGATGCGCCAGATCGCGCAATCGCCGTTCGGCTACACCTTGCGCATGATCCGCGACAACGCCGCGCGCGCGAGCTTCCTCGGCATCGACGTCTGGCGCGCAAAGCTCACCGTGTTCGTGCTGGCGGCGCTGTTCGCCGCGATGGGCGGCATGGTGATGGCGCTGTTCGTCTCCGGCGCCTATCCCGAGTTCGCCTATTGGACCATCTCGGGCGAGGCGATCTTCATCAACATGCTCGGCGGTGTGTCGACTTTCCTCGGTCCGATGGTCGGCACCGTGCTCTTGCTGCTGCTCAACGACACCGTGACGCGGTTCACGGAGTACCACGGCATTGTGCTCGGTGTGGTCATCCTGTTCTTCGCGCTGGGCCTGCGCAAAGGCCTGCTCGATTTCGTCGCCGAATGGTTCGTACACCGACGCGACGCAGGCGAGGGACGCTAGCCATGCTTGAGATCCGCAACCTCGCAAAATCCTTTGGCGGCGTGAGGGCGACCAACGACGTCTCGCTCGATTTCCCCGACGGCTCGTTGACCGCCGTGATCGGACCGAATGGCGCCGGCAAGAGCACGTTCTTTAACCTGATCACCGGCGCGCTCAAGCCCGATTCCGGACAGGTGCTGCTCGACGGTGTCGATCTCGTCGGCCGCTCGCCGCCAGAGATTGTGCGTCACGGCATCGGCCGCGCCTTCCAGGTCGCCAGCATCTTCAAATCGCTGACGGTGCAGGAGACCATGTTCGCCGCGGTCAGCGCTGACCAGCGCTCCGCCGCGGTGCTGCACAGGCGCTTTCCGCTGCCGGAGACGCGTGACCGCGCCGAGCATGTGATGGAGCTGCTGGGTCTTGCCGGCAAGCGCCATCGCACCGCCGCGACGCTGTCGCATGGCGACCAGAAGCTGCTCGACATCGCGCTGGCGCTGGTGCTCGAGCCAAAGGTGCTGCTGCTGGACGAGCCGACCGCCGGCATGGGGCCGGAAGAACGCTGGCGCATGATCGACAAGGTGCGCGAGCTCTGGGAGACGCAGAAGATCACCGTCGTCTTCATCGAGCACGACATGGACATCGTGTTCAAGATCGCCCCGAAGATCGTCGTTCTCTGCTATGGCCGCATTCTCGCCACCGGCACGCCGGACGAGATTCGCAACGACAGCGCGGTGATCGACGCCTATCTCGGCACCGAGCATGCGGGAGCCGCCGCATGAGCGCCGTTGTCATCGAAGTCGCCGATCTCGACGTCTATTACGGCACCAGCCAGATCCTGTTCGGTGTCGGCCTGTCGGTGCGGCAGGGCGAGACCATGGCGCTGCTCGGCCGCAACGGCGCCGGCAAGTCGACGACGATGAAGGCGATCATGGGATTGGCGCCGCCGCGGCGGGGCAGGGGGAGCCTGCGCGGTTCGGTGATCTCCGGCCAGAAGCCGCATACGATCGCGCGTGCCGGCCTCGGCTTCGTGCCGGAGGATCGCCAGATCTTTCCGGAGCACAGTGTCGAGGACAATCTGGTGATCGGGAAGAAGCGCGGGCCGGAGGGGCAGGACGAATGGCCGATCAAGCGCATCTATGAGGTCTTCCCGCTGCTGGAGCCGCTGCGCCATCGCATCGCCGGGCGCCTCTCCGGCGGCGAGCAGCAGATGCTGGCGATCGCGCGCACGCTGATGGGAAACCCCGCGCTGCTGCTGCTGGATGAGCCGAGCGAGGGGCTCGCGCCGATCATCGTGCAGCGGATCGGCGAGCTGTTGCGGCAGCTTCGAAGCATTGGATCGACCGTCTTGATCGCCGAGCAGAACATGCATTTCTGCCTGGGGCTGGCGAGCCACGCCACCATCATCGACAAGGGCCAGATCGTCTATGCGGCCGGGATCGACGAGCTGAAGGCCAACGACGGCATACGGCGGCGTTATCTGGCCCTGTAGCCCGCGCCGCCGGTGCCCAAATAGGCCGGAAGAAGAAAACTGTTGCCGTGATCCTGCCGTGAGGAAGGAGTTTTCCCTCCGGAGGGCAAAAACGCCAATCGCTTCCATTGCTGTTTCGCGCCGAAACGACGACATTTCTGTCAGAAATTGATGGATCGGCAGCTATGGAACGCACCGCATTTGAGCCCTTCGGTGAGCAATTGGTGTCCGCAACGGACGCCCAGCCGAAGTCGCGCGCCTCGAAGCTCCTCCTGCGGGTCGGCACCACGCTGTTTTGGTCGCTTGTCGCCGGCATTGTGGTGGCCCGTGCGGCCTTCTTCGAGCCGGGCATCTATGATGGCTTCACCCGGTTCGCCTCGCTCGCCAAGAGCCTGATTTTCTGAGCCGCTTTGCTCCGGGCTGAGGATAGAACTTCCCTCGGCCCTGATATGCCGAAAACTTATTCCCCAATCGGATCGCGATGCGTATAAATCCTTCTCCTCTGGGAGAGATTTGTGTCGCAGAATCAAGCATCCAGCCCGGCCGACGCCAAGCCGATCACAGCCACTAGCCGCGTCGTCGCGCTGATTCCCGGCATTCTCCTCTGTATCGCCGTCGGCGGCGTCTCGGCCCTGCTTGAGCGGGCGGAACTGGGCGTGTTCGAGCACCCCTATGTCGAGGCGCTGGTGATGGCGATCCTGCTGGGCATGGCCGTGCGCAGCTTCTGGAAGCCGTCCCCGCGTTGGCAGGCCGGCATCGCCTTCAGCGCCAAGCAGCTCCTTGAAGTGGCGGTGATGCTGCTGGGCGCTTCCATCAGCTTCGCGGCCATCGCCGCCTCGGGCATCGCGCTTTTGGCCTCGATCGCCGCCATCGTCGTCATCGCGCTTTGCGTCTCATTCGGCCTGAGCCGGATGCTGGGTCTGTCGACGCGGCTCTCGATCCTGATCGCCTGCGGCAACTCGATCTGCGGCAATTCCGCGATCGCCGCCGTGGCGCCGATCATCGGCGCCAATAATGACGAGATTGCATCCTCGATCTCCTTCACCGCGATCCTCGGCGTGATGATGGTGCTGGGCCTGCCGCTATTGATCCCGCTGCTGCAATTGTCGGCCACGCAATACGGCATCCTCGCAGGCCTCACCGTCTATGCGGTCCCGCAGGTGCTGGCCGCGACGGTTCCGGCCGGCCTCGTCTCGACGCAGATCGGCACGCTCGTGAAGCTGATGCGCGTCTTGATGCTTGGGCCCGTGGTCGTCGGCCTGTCGCTCGTCGCCTCGCGCTGGCAGAGCAACGCCAAGAAGACCAATGTCGGGTTCTTCCGCCTGGTCCCTTGGTTCATCCTCGGCTTCCTCGTACTCGCCACCCTGCGGTCGCTGGAGATCGTGCCCGCCACGGTGGTGGGACCGGTGACGAAGATCACGAGCTTCGTGACGGTCGTCTCGATGGCAGCACTCGGCCTCGGCGTCGATGTGCGCGTGCTCGCCAATGTCGGCGGCAGAGTGACCGCCGCCGTGACGCTGTCGCTGATGCTGCTGCTGGGGATCAGCATCGCGCTGGTGCATTGGTTCAAATAACCAGGGCGACACTGCCGCAGGGCGGGCAAAGGCACGAAGCGCCGTGCCCACGATCTCTCTCAAATTGCGACAGGGTGGGCACGCTTCGCCTTGCCCACCCTACGAGACCGTCATCGCAGCGGAAGGGCTAAGTCAAATCACATCCGCCAGCGAGTGTCCGTGAAGCTCGATGTTCAACCCCTGCATGCCCATGTCGTTGATCTCGCCGCCCATCGCTTTGAGGCTCTCCTCGCGGATCAGCGACATCAGCCCGCGGCGCAGTGCCAAAAATTCCGACGACATCATCATGGATTGCTGCCGCGGCCGCTCCAAGGGAATTGGAATCTCCGCCTTGATCGAGCCGGGGCGGGCGGTCATGCAATAGACGCGGTCGGACAGGAAGATGGCTTCGTCGATGTCGTGGGTGACGAACAGCACCGAGATCTTCAGCCGCTGCCACATGTTGGTGAGGATCTGCTGCATGATGACGCGCGTCTGCGCGTCGAGCGCGCCAAACGGCTCGTCCAGCAGCAGCACTTTAGGTCCTGTCGCCAGCGCGCGGACGATGCCGACACGCTGCTTCATGCCGCCGGAGAGCTTTTCCGGGTAGTGCTTTTCGAAGGCCTCCAACCCGGCGAGCCCCAGCAGCGTGCGTGCCGCTCGCTCGCGCTGCGAGCGCGGCATGCCCCGCATCTTCAGGCCGAACTCGACATTCTCCCGCACTGTTTTCCAGGGAAACAGCGAGTATTGCTGGAACACCATGCCGCGTTCGGCGCTCGGGCCGTTCACGCGTTCGCCGTCAACGGTGACGATGCCGGTGGTGGGGTTAAGGAAGCCGGCGACGGCGTTGAGCAGCGTCGATTTTCCGCAACCGGAAGGGCCGACGATCGAGACGAACTCGCCGGGCTTCACATGGATCTGCGTATCAGTGACGGCCTGGACTGGTCCCTCGATGGTCTCGTAGGCGAGGGAGAAGTTCCTGACCTCGATATGGCCCTTCGACGTGTTCGCAACCAACTCGCTCATGTCGATCTCCACGGCATCACCAGTTGTCCAGCGCCCCGGATCAGCAGGCTCGATCCGAGGCCTAGCACGCCAATCGCGATCATGCCGAGCGCGATGTCGGCATATTGGACCAGCGAATAGGCTTCCCAGGTGAAATAGCCGATGCCGTACTGGCCCGAGATCATCTCGGCCGCGATCAGCGACACCCAGGCGACGCCCATGCCGACGGTGAGGCCGGTGAAGATGTGCGGCAGCGAGGCCGGAAAGTACACCTCGCGGAAGATCGAGCGCTCGCGCGCGCCGAGACATTGCGCCGCGCGCACCAGCACGGGGTCGACCAGCGACATGCCGTGCAGCGTGTTGACCAGGATCGGAAAGAACGAGCCGAGGAAGGTGATGAAGACGATGCTCTGCTCGTTGGTCGGCCACAGCATGATTGCCATCGGCACCCAGGCGATCGCCGGGATCGGCCGCAGTACTTCGGCGACGGGGAAGATGATCTCATGCACCAGCTTGAAGCGGCCCATGATCAGCCCGAGCGGCACGCCGACGATGGCGGCAAGCGAGAAGCCGATGAAGATGCGCCGGCAGCTGAGCAGGATATGCATCAGGAATTTGGGATCGTGGATTGCCTTGCTGAAGCTGGCATAGACCGCTAGCGGCGAGGGCACGTTGGTGAAGCGCACGAAGAACACGACGCGATAGGTCGTGAGCAGGTGCCAGGCCAAAAGGAAAGCGAGCAGCGAGATGACGCCGATCGCGGTCGCGCGCAGCCCTGCCCGATTGAGCCGGTACCAGCGCAGCGCGAGCGTGCCGAAGGAGGGCGGGGTGGCGGGTGGCGTGACGGCGGGCGCGGGGCCCGCCTCTGCGATGGCTGTTACCGGCATGCTGTCCTCGGGATGTCGGACGAGGGCGGGACTGCTCACGTCTTGCCTCCGCCGACCGCCGCCTTCACCGCATCCTCAAAGCCGAGCACCTTGCCGCCGATCTTGGCCGCATAGACTTCGGCATCCTTCTTCAGCAGGAAGGGCGCGACGTCACCATCGCCGACCGCGAAGAAAGCCTGGTCGGCGAACAGCTTGATGCCGCGGGTGGTGTCGAAGACGTAGGCGACGTTGATCTTCTTGCCTTTGGCCTTGTAGTCTGCGTAGGCGCCGAGCGCGCAAGCCGCGGACGAGAAGGGGATGATGCCGGCATCATCGACCCAGACCTCTCCGGCCTTGCGGGGATCGGCGATCGGCTTCTTGCAGAAGGTGTCTTCGCCCGAGATCTCGTAATTCTTGGTGCTGGCGAGCTGTGCGTCATAGTCCAGCTTCATCTCGGCGTAGGCTTTGCGGATGTAGCTGTCGTCGACCCATTTTTTCGGATCGAACTCCTTCATGCGGCCGAGATTCTGCAGCACCTTGACATCGGTCGTGGCGGCATCGATCAGCGCCGGCTTGATCGTCGGATCGGTGGTCATGTTGCCGCTGGGGCCGAGGAAGATGTAGACGACTTCCTTGCTGATGCCGGTCCATTCCTGGATTTTTTCGGCGGCGAGCTTTGGATCGTCGCGCAGCCACCGGTTGGCGGCGATCACCGCCTTGAGGTAGGCGATGACGACCTCCGGATATTTCTCGGCGAAATCGGTGCGGACCACGATGCCGTGGAAGGTCGGCAGATTCGTCTCGACGCCGTCGAAGATCTTGCGCGCAAAGCCGCGGAACGGCAGCAGCTCGGCGAAGGGAACGAAGTCGGCATGCCCGTCGATCTTCTTTTCCTGGAGATTGGTCGAACCGACTTCCGGGCTCTGGCTCACGAGCTGGAAGAAATCTGACGCATAGCCGCGATCCTGCATTGCCTTCAGCACCATGCCGTGCGCGGCTGAGCCGAAGGGCACGCTGACCAGCTTGCCCTTGAGATCGGCGAGGTCGTAATAGGGCGAATCCTTGTGGACGACGAGGCCGTTGCCTGAGCCGGAGAGGCTGTAGGCGGCGATGCCGATCAGTCTGCTCTTGCTCTCGGGATTGCTCTCGAAGGTGAAGCCGTTCACGATCAGCGGATAGTCGCCCATCATGCCGATCTGCAGCTTGTTCGCCATCATCGCGTTGGTGACGGGCGGACCGGAGGTGAAGTTCTGCCATTCCAGCTCGAACTTGATGTTGGAATATTTGCCGTCCTTCGGCAGGTATTTTTCGAAGAGTTTGAGTTGGCGGATCACGACGCCGGCGGTCACGGTGTTGGTCGTGGTGTCCTGCGTTCCGATGCCGAGCGTAACGGTTTCCGCCGAGGCCGGCTGCGCGATTGATAACGCCAGCGACGTCACCGACATCGCGATCGAGAGCGTGGGAAGATGGCGGACCATTCTCATCCTCATTCGGTTGGATGTGCTGTGGTTGCCATGATTGGGTGAGGGAGGGGGCAGGGCAAATCCGGAATGATGACCGCAGTCGATTAGTTGCCGGGAAAGACTGATTGCATACTCCTTGGGCAGTCCTGCACTATAAAGCCGCTTGCCTGTGCACCGGCCTTGGCCGCAAATTCCTCTAGTCAGATGCGTGACCGCGCATCTCCTCCAGCACGTCGGTGCGGCAGACCACGATCTGCGACCGCTTGGCCTGTACGATTCCCTTCTCCTGCATGCGCTTCAGGCTGATCGTGACCCACTGCCTGGTGGCCCCGACCATGTGGGCGATATCGGCGTGGGTGAAGGCCGCGGCGATCACGGTGCCGTCGGCATCGTCGACGCCGTAGAGCTCGACGAGGTGCAAGAGCAGATGCGCAAGGCGCTGGGTGATCGAGCGCGTGCCCAGCATCTGCGCCAGGGCCGAATAGCATTTGCCCTTGAAGGTGAGGCCCTCGATCAGGCCGATGGCAAGGTTCGGGATCTCCGCGGCAAGGGACCGCAGCTCCTTGCCGGGCAGGTGCACGACGCTGCAATTGCTGGACGCGACGCCGGACCATTGGTGCACGGTGCCTTCGAACACTTCGGGCCCGCCGACGAAATTGCCGACATGCCAATAGGCCAGCGTGATCTCGCGCCCGAGCGGCGAGGTGTAGAACACGCGGATGCGGCCGCTCTCGATCAGCCAGATGCCGTCATGCTTGCCGCCCTGGCTGAACAGCGTCTGGCCGCGGTTCAGCACTTTTCGCCGCCCCTGCTTCAGCACCAGCTCCCGCTCGCGCGGCGAGAGCTTGTCCATCAGCGGTGGCGGCCCGCCGATCCATTGCTGGTTCTCGGTCAGCAGCAGCGAGGAGCTGCCCGCAGGCCGGACTGCCGGGGGAACGGCCCTGCGAACCCCATTCGCCGTCTGCAACATCGTCTGCCTCCGGAACGTTCAAATCGTTCTAAAGAGGAGCAATGTCCGTGCCAGCTGGGGTGCTCGCGGCTCGCTAGTGGCGCGCTCTGCCATTTACTCGACTGTCATCGCCCGGCTTGACCGGGCGATCCAGTACTCCAGAGGCCGGTGTTGGAGCGCTCGCCTTCGCCACGTCCGCCGCGGCGTACTGGATGCCCCGGTCAATCCGGGGCATCACAGTGGGGGTGGTCGAACGATCTAAGAGCCTATCGCCCCTGCCAGGCTCAATAGATACGGCTTCGGGTAAATCCCCCTGTTGTGCCCATCCGAAAACGAGATGTTCAGCCCATAGCCGAGATCGCCGATCTCGGTGATCGCAATGCCTGGAAACGCTTGCGGGAAACGGCCGTCGAAGCGGGCGCGGGTACAGTGGGCGCATTTGCAGGAGAGGCGGAGTGTTTCGGCGGGGACACTGAGCGCGTCGTCCTGCGTGGTGCGGACGAGAAGCGCGCCGAGATCGGTGCTGGCTTCGTAGTCGGCTACGGTCGGTGCCACCAATGCGGTCATGGTCATGACGAATCTCCGACCTCTGTTTATGCCGGTGCGGTCGCTCGCGGCTAGCAACTAATTGCCGGCGCGGGCACGACCGCGTGCCTGCTGTTCGATCACTAAGCGCGAAATGTGAAACTAATCGACCGGGAATGTCATTTCCGAATTGCCGGACTCTTCTCTCTTCGAGACCGTGGCGTCATCGAGAAGGAGAGATCATGAGCGCATTTCAGAAGGAAACGGTTTTGTCGGTCCGGCACTGGACCGAGTCGCTGTTCAGCTTCACCGCGACGCGCGATCCCGGCTTTCGCTTCCAGAACGGTCAGTTCGCGATGATCGGGCTCGAAGTCGAGGGCAAGCCGTTGATGCGGGCCTACAGCATGGCGAGCGCCAATCATGAGCAGGCGCTCGAATTCTTCTCGATCAAGGTGCAGGACGGCCCGCTGACCTCGCGCCTCCAGAAGATCAGAGAAGGCGACATCATCCTGGTCGGCCGCAAGGCGACGGGAACGCTGATCACCGGCAATCTGATTCCCGGAAAGCGCCTGCTGCTGCTCTCGACCGGAACCGGCCTTGCGCCCTTCGCCAGCCTGATCAAGGACCCCGACGTCTACGAGAATTACGAGACCATCGTGCTGGCCCATGGCTGCCGCCAGGTCTCGGAGCTCGCCTACGGCGAGCACGTCGTAGAGGGCCTGCGCAGCCACGAGTTCTTCGGGCCGCTGATCCGCGACAAGCTGGTTTACTACCCGACCGTCACCCGCGAGCCGTTCCGGAACCGCGGCCGCATCACCGACTTGATCGCCTCCAACCAGCTGTTCGACGACATCGCGCAGGGCGGCCTCGACATTGAGACCGATCGCATCATGCTGTGCGGCAGCCCGGCAATGCTCGAGGAGCTCCCCGCCATGTTCTCCGCACGTGGCTTTGTCGAGGGCAGCCACAGCCAGCCCGGCCATTTCGTCATCGAGAAGGCCTTCGTCGAGCGCTGAGGCGCAAATCGCGTCCCGGCGACAACTAATTGCTATCGCCGCGACGCCCCCTGAACAAATCTGACGCAAAGGCGCCGGGGATCGGCGAACCAGGAGCAAGTGATGGCACTAGATCAGATCGTCGACGGACTTTCGGAGGTTTGCTGCGATGTGCTGGTGATCGGCGGCGGCACGGCCGGCCCGATGGCGGCGCTGAAGGCGAAGCTGAAGAACCCGAAGGCCAATGTCGTCCTGCTTGAAAAGGCCAACGTCAAGCGCTCCGGCGCGATCTCGATGGGCATGGACGGGCTCAACAACGCCGTTATCCCCGGCTACGCGACGCCGGAGCAGTACACCAAGGAAATCACCATCGCCAATGATGGCATCGTCGACCAGAAGGCGGTCTATAAGTATGCGCAGAGCTGCTACAGCATTATCGAAGAGCTCGACAGTTTCGGCATCCGCTTCCTGAAGAACGAGAACGGCGACTACGCCGTCAAGAAGGTGCACCACATCGGCACCTATGTGCTGCCGATGCCGAACGGCGAGACCGTGAAGAAGGCGCTGTACCGCCAGCTCCGCCGCGCCCGCATCCTGATCTCCAACCGCTACATGGCAACGCGGCTGCTGAAATCCGCCGACGGCCGCATCGCCGGGGCCGTGAGCGTCAATACCCGCACCGCCGAGATGCTGGTGATCAAGGCCAAGGCCGTGATCCTCTGCATGGGCGCCGCCGGCCGCCTGGGCCTGCCGACCTCGGGTTACATGTTCGGCACCTACGAGAACGCCGCCAATTCCGGCGACGGCTACGCCATGGCCTATCATGCCGGCGCCGCGCTCGCGAACCTCGAATGCTTCCAGATCAACCCGCTGATCAAGGATTATAACGGGCCGGCCTGCGCCTATGTCGCCGGTCCCTTCGGCGCGTATACGGCGAACAATGAGGGATCGCGCTTCATCGAATGCGACTACTGGTCCGGCCAGATGATGCTGGAGTTCTACAACGAGCTCCTCTCCGGCAAGGGCCCGGTGTTCCTCCAGCTCAAGCATCTGCACCCCGACACCATCTCCGAGATCGAATCCACGCTGCACAAGGTCGAGCGTCCGACGCGCGGCCTGTTCCAGCAAGGGCGCGCCGTCGACTACCGCAGCGAGTCGATCGAGATGCACATCTCCGAGATCGGCTTTTGCTCCGGCCACAGCGCCTCGGGTGTGTTCGTGGACGACAATGCCCGTACCACCGTGCCTGGCCTCTACGCCGCTGGCGACATGGCAAGCGTGCCGCACAATTACATGCTCGGCGCCTTCACCAACGGCTCGGTCGCCGGCATCGACGCGATGGAGTTCGCCGACAGTCACGATTTTGCGGAGTTCGACGCGGCCGACGTCGCGCTGGAGCGCGAGCGCGTGATGGCGCCGACCAAGCGCGAGGACGGCATTCCGCCGAACCAGATCGAGTACAAGACCCGGCGCCTGGTGAACGATTATCTCCAGCCGCCGAAGGTCACGCGCAAATACGAGCTCGGCATGCGGCGCCTTGCGGAAGCGCGGGAGGACATGCAGGAGCGCATGATCGCGCGCAACGCGCACGAGCTGCTCCGCGCCCTCGAAGTGCAGTCGATCATGGACTGCGCCGACATGGCTGCGCACGCCTCGCTCTATCGCGAGGAGAGCCGCTGGGGCCTCTATCACTGGCGCACGGACTTCCCGGAGAAGGACAATGAGAATTGGTTCTGCCACACGCTGCTCAGCAAGCAGGACGGCAAGATGACCAGCGAGAAGCGCGCGGTGGAGCCTTACGTCGTGCCGATCGCGGACGACGAGAAGGACCTCTATGACAAGCAGCGCATCCGCGCCTCGGCCTGATCCACCAGAAAACAGCAACAGGAGACTCTTGATGCCTCTCGCGTCCTATCAGACATCGGTTCCGGTGGTCGTCGACGACGCCAAATGCATCGCGGACAAGGGCTGCACGGTGTGCGTCGACGTTTGCCCGCTCGACGTGCTGCGGATCAGCGACATGACGGGCAAGGCCTACATGGCCTATGACGAGTGCTGGTACTGCATGCCCTGCGAAGCGGACTGCCCGACCGGCGCCGTTACGGTCAACATTCCCTATCTGTTGAGGTGAGCATGTCGAGCCCGTTCGAATCCTACGACGATCTCGAAGACGCCGACGAGCGGCTGCAGGCCGCCGATCCCGCCGAACGCCGCGTCGCCATCATCGCGCTCGGCCATTCCGGCGATCCCGCCGCGGTCGGCCATCTCGCCAACATGGTCGCGGACCCCGATGCGGGCGTGCGCCAGCAGGTCGCGATGGCGCTGGGCGAGTTCGACGGGCCGGAGGCTGCGGACGCGCTGGTGAAGCTGCTGGTCGATCCCGAAAGAATCGTGGCGGCGGCCGCGGCCGACAGCATGGCCGAGTTCAAGGATCCCGCCTGCGCCGACGTAATCCTGCCGCTGGTGAAACACGCCCATGCCTTCGTCCGCATGGGCGCGCTGCGCGCGCTGAAAGAATTGCGCTGCAAGGATACACTCAAACCCGCGCTGGAAGCGCTCCAGGACATTGACGCTGCCGTGCGCGTGCAGGCGATCGGCGTGATCGGCTTCCTCAAGCTCGAGGAATCGATTCCAGCGCTGACCGCGTTGATCAACGATCCCGATGCCCATGTGCGCCGTGCCGCCGTGAGCGCACTGGCGTTCTCGCAGATGAAGCCGGCGGCCGAGACGATCACGCGCGCGCTGAAGGATGCCGACTGGATGGTCCGCGAGATGGCGGCGGAAACGCTCGGCCTCAACGTCAACGGTTCGCTCGCCGCCGATCAACTGGTCGCGTGCCTCGCCGACGAGTTCTGGCAGGTGCGGCTGAAGGCGATTCGCAGCCTTGGGAAGATGAAGATCGAGCGCGCGGTGCGGCCGATCGGCAATTGCGTCAATCACGACCAGGCGAACTTGCGCAAAGAGGCGGCCGCCGCGCTCGGAGAGATCGCCCGTCCCGATGGCGAGGCCTTCCTGGCCGTGATCGCCGACGATCCTGATCCCGATGTCCGCAAGAATGCGCGTTGGGCACTACACCAGATTGCGGCGCGCAAAGCGCGCGCGGGCGCATAAAGGCGCGGGCAGGGGCATAGCCGCGCGGCACGGCCACTCTGGACTTCCCCTGCCAGACGTTTATTGGTCTTCGCTAATGGGACCGGCGGCTGCGAACGCGGCCGGTCCCTAGAAACAGTGAGGACGCGGCCATGACGACATTGACGGTACAAGACCTTCTCCCCAAGGATGGAACGAAGGGGACGCTGGTCGGCCGCGTCTGGCTGCCGCAGGTCGGCGGTCCGGCCGTGGTCGCCGTGCGTGGTGACGGCGTGTTTGACGTCACCGCAAGATTTCCGACCGTCAGCGCGCTGTGCGAGGAGGACAACCCGGCCAAGGCACTTGGTGCGACCAAGGGCGAGCGCATCGGCGATCTCGAAGCCATCGTGGCCAATACCGCCCCCGATGGTCGCGATTCCAACAAGCCCTGGCTGCTCGCGCCGGTCGATCTCCAGACCCTGAAAGCTGCCGGCGTCACCTTTGCTATCTCGATGCTGGAACGCGTGATCGAGGAACGGGCGAAGGGCAATCCGGCCTCGGCCGAGGCCATCCGCAAAGAGGTGACGCGGCTGATCGGCGACGATCTGTCGAAGCTCAAGCCGGGCTCGGACCAGGCCATGCACCTGAAGCAGGTGCTGATCGACCAGAACGCCTGGAGCCAGTATCTCGAGGTCGGCATCGGTCCCGACGCCGAGGTCTTCACCAAGGCCCCGACCATGTCCTCGGTCGGCACCGGCATGGATGCGGGCCTGCATCCGAAGTCGACCTGGAACAACCCCGAGCCGGAGCTGGTGCTGTTCATCTCCAGCCGCGGCAAGATCGTCGGCGGCGCACTCGGCAACGACGTTAACTTGCGCGACTTCGAGGGCCGTTCCGCGCTGCTGCTGTCGAAGGCCAAGGACAACAATGCCTCGTGCTCAATCGGTCCGTTGCTACGCCTGTTCGACGACACCTTCACGCTCGACGACGCGCGCAAGCTCGACATCAGCCTGAACGTCACGGGCACCGACGGTTTCGTCCTCGATGGTCATTCCTCGATCAGCAAGATCAGCCGCGATCCGACCGATCTGGTCGCGCAGACCATCGGCAAGATCCATCAATACCCCGATGGTTTCGTGCTGTTCCTCGGCACGATGTTCGCGCCGGTCAAGGATCGTGATGCGCCGGGGCAGGGCTTCACCCACAAGCGCGACGACATCGTCACGATCTCCGCGCCGGAGCTCGGCAAGCTCGTCAACCGCATGCGCACCAGCGACGCGTGCGAGCCCTGGACCTTTGGCATCGGCGCGCTGATGAAGAACCTGGCGCAGCGAAAGCTGATTTAGTTCGTTCTGCCTTCAAGTCGCACAAGCCCGCTTGCAGAAGGTCGTCGTCATGCCCGGGCGTGCCCCGCCTGCGCGGCCGAAGCCGCTTCGGCGAGCCGAAGGCCCGGGCATCCACGTTCTTCTTGCCGCATCCCAAGGCGTTGGATGGCCGGGACAAGCCCGGCCATGACGCGTGTGGCACCCACCGTACCGCACAATTTTCCTTCATCTTCCCGTTGCATCGCTGGAACAAAGTCGCGCTTGGCGTGTCATTCACGCTCCCGGCCGTCCGCCGCATCATTTCGCAGAATAGTCAAATAATATGACTAGTCGGAACCAAACTTCCATGAAATAGTCCCTCCCGCCGCCTCAATGGCAGGCCTGAGGGTGCCGAGATACCAATAGGCGCCCCGGATAAACATCTTGGGAGACACGCCTGATGACCTTCAAAGCTCTCTCTGCGGTCAGCGCCACGGTCGCGTTGCTGCTCGCGCTGCCGGCCCAGGCCGGTCAGCTCACAATCGGCTTCTCGCAGATCGGATCGGAATCCGGTTGGCGTGCGGCCGAGACGTCGGTCTCCAAGCAGGAAGCCGCCAAGCGGAAGGTCAATTTCAAGATCGCCGACGCGCAGCAGAAGCAGGAGAACCAGATCAAGGCGATCCGCTCCTTCATTGCGCAGAACGTCGATGCGATCTTCCTCGCGCCCGTCGTGTCGACCGGCTGGGATTCGGTGCTGAAGGAGGCCAAGGAAGCCAAGATTCCGGTCGTGCTGCTCGACCGCGACATAGATCCCTCCGGCAAGGACCTCTATCTCACTGCTGTCACCTCGGACAGCGTGCACGAAGGCGAGGTTGCCGGCGGCTGGCTCGCCAAGACCGTTGGCAGCAAGCCCTGCAACATCGTTGAATTGCAGGGCACGGTCGGCGCCAGCGTCGCCACCAACCGCAAGAAGGGGTTTGACACCGCCATCGCCAAGCACGCGAACCTGAAGGTCGTGCGCAGCCAGACCGGCGATTTCACCCGCGCCAAGGGCAAGGAGGTGATGGAGAGCTTCATCAAGGCCGAAGGCGGCGGCAAGTCGATCTGTGCGGTCTACGCGCACAACGACGACATGATGGTCGGTGCGATCCAGGCGATGAAAGAGGCCGGCCTCAAGCCCGGCAAGGACATCCTGACCGTTTCGATCGACGCGGTGCCCGATATCTTCAAGGCGATGGCCGCCGGCGAAGCCAACGCAACGGTCGAGCTGACGCCGAACATGGCGGGCCCGGCGCTCGATGCCATCGCGGCCTTCAAGGACAAGGGTACGGTTCCGCCGAAGTGGATCCAGACCGAGTCCAAGCTCTATACCGCCGCCGACGATCCGCAGAAGATCTACGACAGCAAGAAGGGTCTCGGTTACTGAGGCCGGACATCGCGCCGGACCGCTCCCCGGCGGTCCGGCGCCCCCTTCGAAACCGCCGCGCGAACGAATAGGCTGGGTGTCCGCAACGTCAGCGGGCGCCGGTGGGAGTGACGTCGCCATGGAGAACAGCCCCGATCCTGCTCCGCCGCTTTTGGAGGTGCGCGGGGTCAGCAAGAGCTTCGGCGCGGTACGCGCGCTGCAGGAGGTCGATTTCACGCTCCGCGCCGGCGAGATCCATGCGCTGCTCGGCGAGAACGGCGCTGGCAAGTCCACGCTGATCAAGGTCGTGACCGGCGTGTTCCCACGCGATGCCGGCATCGTCAGGATCAACGGCGACGAAATTGCGCCGCGTTCGGCCAAGGCGGCGCTCGGGGCCGGCATCGCCACCGTCTACCAGGAAGTCAATTTGCTGCCGAACCTTTCCGTGGCGCAGAACCTGTTCCTCGACCGCCAGCCGATGCGCTTCGGCATCGTGCGCGAGGGCGAGATGCGCCGCCGTGCCAAGGCGCTGCTTGTGGATTTCGGCCTCGACATCGACGTCGCCGCGCCGCTCGGCAATTATTCCGTGGCCATCCAGCACGTCACCGCGATTGCCCGCGCCGTCGATCTCTCCGCACGCGTGCTGATCCTGGACGAGCCGACCGCGAGCCTTGACCGCCATGAGGTCGAGATCCTGTTCGGCATCATGCGTCAGCTCGCGGGGCGCGGCATCGGCATCGTCTTCGTCAGCCATTTTCTCGACCAGGTCTACGAGATATCCGACCGCATCACCGTCTTGCGCAACGGCCGCCTGGTGGGCGAGCGGGAGACCGCCTCCTTGCCGCGGCTGGAACTGATCCGGATGATGCTCGGCCGTGAGCTTGCGGAGACGACCAGGGCGCGGGCGGCGGCGAGCGAACGCAGGGAGCGCGAGGTCTGCGCAAGCTTTGAGAATTTTGGCAAGGCCGGCTATGTCGCGCCCTTCAATCTCGAGCTGCGCCATGGCGAGGTCATCGGCCTTGCCGGCCTGCTCGGCTCGGGCCGTACCGAGACGGCGCGGCTGGGGTTCGGCGCCGAGCGCGCCGATCGCGGGCAGGCAAAGGTGCAGGGCGCGCCCGTGCGGCTCCATTCGCCGCGCGATGGCGTCCGCCATGGTTTCGGCTATTGCCCGGAAGAGCGCAAGACCGACGGCATCGTCGCCGAGCTCACCGTGCGCGAGAACATCGTGCTGGCGCTCCAGGCCAAGCGTGGGCTGCACCGGCCGCTGTCACGCCGCGAGCAGGACGAGATCGCGCGCCGCTATGTCAAGATGCTCGACATTCGTCCGGCCGATCCCGAGCGTCCCGTCGGCCTGTTGTCCGGGGGCAATCAGCAAAAGGTGTTGCTGGCGCGCTGGCTTGCGACCTCCCCGCGGCTCCTGGTGCTGGACGAGCCGACCCGCGGCATCGACGTCGGCGCGCATGCCGAGATCATCCGCTTGATCCGCGAGCTCTGCGACGACGGTCTGTCGCTGCTCGTGATCTCCTCCGAGCTCGACGAGATCGTGACCTATTCCGACCAGGTCATCGTGCTGCGTGACCGCGCCCATGTCGAGGAGCTCACGGGCGAGGCAATCGACGTCGGCAACATTCTCGCCGCCATCGCCGCCGATAGCGTCACTGTTGCGCTTGAGGCCCACACATGACAGCGCTCTTGCCGCGCCGCGGCCTTGCCCAGATCCTGGCGCTGATCGTCATCCTCGCGGTCGATCGCGTGGTGTCGCCGCAATTCTTCGATCTGCGACTCCAGGACGGCCGGCTGTTCGGCAGCCTGATCGACGTGCTCAACCGCGGCACGCCGGTGGCATTGCTCTCGCTCGGCATGGTGCTGGTGATTGCGACGCGCGGCATCGATTTGTCGGTCGGAGCCGTCATGGCGATCGCAGGCGCGATCGCGGCGAGCCTTGCCGACAGTCACGGCTTAGCCGTAGTGCTCGCGGCCGCGCTTGGCGCCGGGCTCGCCTGCGGATTGTGGAACGGATTTCTCGTCGCCGTGCTCGGCATGCAGCCGATCGTGGCGACGCTGATCCTGATGGTGGCCGGGCGCGGCATCGCCCAGCTCATCACCGAAGGGCGCATCGTCACCTTCTCCTCGCCTGATCTGGTCTGGCTCGGCAATGGCTCGGTGCTCGGCCTGCCGGTGCCGGCGGGGATTGCACTTAGCATGCTCATCCTCACCGGCGCGGTGGTGCGCGGCTCGGCGCTCGGGCTGCTGATCGAGGCGACCGGCGGCAATGCGCGGGCCAGCGAGCTCGCCGGCGTCGGCACCCGTGCGATGGTCCTTTCGGTCTATGTCTGGTGCGGCGTCTGCGCCGCGCTGGCCGGCGTGATCGCGGCGGCCGACATCATGGGCGCGGATGCCAACAATGCCGGCCTGTGGCTCGAGCTCGACGCGATCCTCGCCGTTGTGATCGGCGGCACCTCGCTGTTCGGCGGTCGCTTCAGCCTCGTGCTCGCGGTGCTCGGCGCGCTGATCATCCAGACCATGAACACTGGTATTCTCCTGTCCGGTTATCCGCCGGAGTTCAACCTGCTGGTCAAGGCGGTGGTGGTGCTCGCTGTGCTGCTGCTGCAATCGCCCAAGCTGTCCGGCGTTGCCGGTGTGATGACCTGGTTGCGGGGGACCAAAGCATGAGAGGCCCGCCGCCCGCCCTGATCACGGCGATCGTGCTAGTCGCGGGCTTTGCGGCCTGCGCGGCGCAGTTTCCCAACATCGCTTCGAGCCGCGTCGTCGGCAATCTCCTCACCGACAACGCTTTCCTCGGCATCGTTGCGACCGGCATGACCTTCGTCATCATCTCCGGCGGCATCGATCTGTCGGTCGGCTCGGTGATCGGCTTCACCACCGTCTTCGTCGCGCTGGCGATCGAGCGCTGGGGCGTGCCGCCGCTGGTCGCCTTTGTCGCTATCCTTGCGCTGTCGGCGGCCTTTGGTGCGGCGATGGGCGCCGTCATCCATGCCTTCGATCTGCCGCCGTTCATCGTGACGCTGGCCGGCATGTTCCTGGCCCGTGGCGCAAGCTTTCTGCTCTCGACGGAATCTGTGCCGATCACGGCACCGGTCTACTCGACCGTGTCGGACTTCGCGCTGCGGATGCCCGGCGGCGGGCGGCTGACGGCGATCGCGATCATCATGATCGCGATCGTGATCGGCGGCGCCTTGCTGCTGCATTTCACGCGGTTCGGCGCCAATGTCTACGCGCTCGGCGGCAGCCGGGCGACAGCGAGTCTGATGGGCGTCGCCGTCGGCAAGATGACGGTGAAGATCTACATGCTGTCGAGCCTGCTTGCGGGCATCGCCGGCATCGTCTTCTCCTTCTACACCAGCGCCGGCTATTCGCTCTCCGCCGTCGGCGTCGAGCTCGACAGCATCGCCGCTGTCGTGATCGGCGGCACGCTGCTGACGGGCGGGCAGGGCTCGGTGATCGGCACTTTCCTCGGCGTATTGATCCAGGGCCTGATCCAGACCTACATCAATTTCGACGGCACGCTGTCGAGCTGGTGGACCAAGATCGCAACCGGAATCCTGCTGTTCGCCTTCATCGCCTTGCAGCAGGGACTGGTCGCGCTCGCGCGCCGGCCGGTGACGAAGAGCGCAGGAGCCGCCACATGACCTCGCGTATCGTCGTCATCCCGACCCGGCGGGCTCATTCCAACCATGCGGAGGTGGCCCGCTCGATCGGCGTCGACATCATCGCCGGCCGCTATGCGGAGGGGACGCGCCTGCCGGGCGACGCCGAGATGATCGCGATGTTCGGCGTATCGCGCCCGGTGCTGCGCGAGAGCGTGAAAACCCTGGTCGCCAAGGGGCTGCTCACCACCAAGGCGCGGGTCGGCACCGTCGTGCGCGAACGCGGCGCCTGGAACATGTTCGACGCCGACGTGCTGGCCTGGCACCTCGACGCCGGAATCGACAAGCGCTTCCTCAACGATCTCGCCGAGATCCGTCTCGCGGTCGAGCCGCGCGCGGCGATGCTGGCCGCCACGCGGCGGTCGGCGGAGGATCTCGCCGAGCTTCGGCGCAGCATGGAACGCATGCGGCTTGAAGCATCGGACTCCGCCGGCTTCGCCGATGCGGACCTCGCGCTGCACGTCGCCGTGGCGCGTGCCTCGGGCAACCTCTTCATGCGCTCGATCGGCCACGTCATCGAGGCCGCGCTACGCGCCTCGTTCCTGCTCAGCGCTCCGGTCGAGCCGGAAGACCGCGACGCCGTGCTGCGGTGGCACCAGAAGATCGTCGATGCCATCGCAGCGGGCGACGCCGAGGCCGCCTCGGAGGCGATGGTTTATGTCATTCACAACGGCATGAGCCGTCACGAGGGAACGGTGATCGAGACCGCCCTGGCAGACCCGCTGTCATCTGCGAATACTGGAGAGCAAGCGTGACCGAACTTCGCATCGCCATTGTCGGTTTCGGCAAGATCGCGCGCGACCAGCATGTCGGCGCGATCGCCGCGGTGCCGGGCGTGACGCTGGCGGCGGTCGCCAGCCGCAACGCCTCGCTGCCGGGGCTGCCGCGTTTTGCGACCGTCGAGGAGTTGCTGGAGAAGGGACCGCCGATCGACGCGGTCTCGCTCTGCACCCCGCCGCAGGTTCGTCGTGCCCAGGCCGCCGCCGCGCTCGATGCCGGCAAGCATGTCATGCTGGAGAAGCCGCCGGGCGCCGGCGTTGCCGAGCTCGATCCGCTGATCGCGATGGCGGCTGCTGCCAGGCGCACGCTGTTTGCGACCTGGCATTCGCGCTATGCGCCGGCGGTCGAGCCGGCCCGGCAATGGCTCGCCGAGCGACGCATCAAATCGGTGCACATCAGCTGGAAGGAGGACGTCCGCGTCTGGCATCCCGGTCAGGGTTGGATCTGGGAACCGGGCGGTCTTGGCGTATTCGACCCCGGCATCAATGCGCTGTCGATCCTGACACGAATCCTGCCGACACCGGTGTTCGTCTCCGCGGCCGAACTTGCCTTTCCCGCCAATCGCCAGGCGCCAATCGCTGCGAACCTGACGCTGACCGACATCAACGGACTGCCCATGACCGCCGAGTTCGACTTTCGTCAGACCGGGCCGCAAAGCTGGGATATTGTCGTCGACACTGATCGGGGCCGGTTGACGTTGTCGAGCGGCGGCGCACGCATGGCGGTCGACGGCAAGGTGCTTGCCGAAGCGCCTGATGAGGAATATCGGGGGCTCTACCGGCGCTTCGTCGAGCTCGCGGCGACCGGCGTGAGCGACGTTGATCTGGCACCGCTTCGCCTCGTCGCCGATGCCTTCCTGCTTGGCAGGCGCACGATTGTCGAACCGTTTGTGGATTAGGCATGGCTGGCTCAAAAATCCAAAGAGACCCGTTCGGAAAGCTGCCTGATGGCCGCGATGTCGAGCGCATCGTGCTGCGAGGGGCAGGCGGGTTCGAAGCGCGCGTCATCACGTATGGTGCGGTGCTCCAGGCACTGATTGCGCCGGATGCGAACGGCGGCCATGACGACGTCGTGCTCGGCCATGACACGTTCGCCGGCTACCTCGCCGAACGAAAATTCTTCGGCGCCACCGTCGGCCGCTACGCCAACCGCATCGCCAAGGGACGGTTTTCGCTTGACGGCGAGAGGGTGCAGCTTGCTGTCAACAACGGCCCGAATGCGCTGCATGGTGGCCTCGATGGATTCGACCGCAAGCTCTGGGAGATCGCGGAGATCGACGAGGGTCCTGCGCCTGCGGTGACGCTGATCTATACGAGCCCACACGGAGAGGAGAACTATCCCGGCAAGCTCGATGTGCGCTTGACCTATCGCATCACTGGTCCGACCGAACTGTCGCTGCTCATGGAAGCTCGGACCGACCAGCCGACCATTGTCAACCTGACCAATCACGGCTTCTTCAATCTCGAGGGCGCGACGTCAGGCACATCCATTCTCGACCACCGCTTGACGGTCGCTGCCGAGCATTTCCTCGCCATCGACCCCACTGCCATTCCGCTGCCGGAGCCGCCGCGCGCGGTGGCGGGCACGCCGTTCGATTTCCGCATTGCCCGTCCCGTCGGCGAGCGCATCCGCGAAGGCGACCAGCAATTGTGCAACGGCCGGGGCTATGACCACACCTACTGCCTCCGGCGTGACGGCAAGCTTGCGCTTGCGGCCCGGCTGGAGGCACCGCGCTCGGGACGCGTCATGGAGCTGCTCACCGACCAGCCCGGACTTCAGGTCTATTCGGGCAACTATCTCGACGGCACGATTTCAGGAAAGGGCGGCAAGCTGATCCGTCAGTCCGATGCGATGTGCCTTGAGCCGCATATCTGGCCGGATGCGCCGAACCGGCCGGACTTTCCGAGCCCGCGCCTCGATCCTGGCGGAGTCTATCGGCATCACACGGTCTATCGCTTTGCAGCGAGGGCGCCATGATCGAACAGGTACCAACCTCCGTTCTCTCCGACGATCCCTGCCATCTTGGCGAGGGACCGACCTACGACACGACCACCGACACCGCCTGGTGGTTCGACATCCGCGAAGGCCGGCTGTTCGAGGCGCAGCTTGGCAGCGGCAGCATCCGTATCCATGCGCTCGGCCGCATGGCAAGCGCGCTCGGGCGTATCGATGCCGAGCGGCAGTTGATCGTCGCCGAAGACGGTCTCTATGTCCGCAAGCTCGCTGACGGTGGGATGACGCTGTTCTGTCCGCTCGAAGCGGACAATCCCACCACGCGCTCCAACGATTGCCGTGTGCACCAGTCCGGCACGTTCTGGATCGGCACCATGGGCAAGAAGGCCGAGCCGAAAGCAGGGGCGATCTACGCGCTCCATCGCGGCAAGATCTCGACGCTGTTTCCCGGCATCAGCATTCCCAATTCGATCTGCTTCTCGCCGGATGGCGCCACCGGCTATTTTACCGACCCCCCGCGCGCCGTGCTCTATGCAGTGCCGCTCAATCCCGCGACTGGCCTGCCGCGCGGCGAGCCGGAGGTGCTGTTGCGTCATACCGGCATCGGCGGGCTCGACGGCTCGGTGTGCGATGCCGACGGGAATATCTGGAACGCCTGCTGGGGGGCGAGTCGGATCGACGTCTACTCGCCGCAAGGCGAGCGCCTGCGCTCGCTCGGCGTGCCGGCCAAGCAGGCGAGCTGCCCGGCCTTCGTCGGCCCCGACCTGTCGCGCCTGCTCGTCACCTCGGCTTGGCAGGACATGGACGCGGCAGCCCGCGCTGCCGATCCCCAGGCCGGCCGCACGTTCTTGTTGGAGGCCTCCGCGCGCGGTCGCGCGGAGCCCGACGTCAAGCTCGCATAGGAGACCAGAAAGAGCCCACGACCGACGTTCTCGACGAAACCAAGAAACAGTCTGACACCCAAAGGGAGTGAAACATGCTGAAACTGAAGACGACGTTCCTCGCGATCGCTGTCGCGAGCGCCGCCATGCTGATCGCGGGCGCGCCTGCCTCCGCCCAGGACAAGCCGACCGTCGGCATCGCCATGCCGACAAAGTCGTCCGCCCGCTGGATCGACGACGGCAACAACATGGTCAAGGTGCTGAAGGAGCGCGGCTACAACACCGACCTGCAATACGCCGAGGACGACATTCCGAACCAGCTCTCGCAGGTCGAGAACATGGTGACCAAGGGTGCGAAGGCACTGGTGATCGCGGCGATCGACGGCACCACCTTGTCCGACGTGCTCAAGCAGGCGAAGGCAAAAGGCATCACCGTGATCGCCTATGACCGCCTGATCCGCGGCACGCCGAACGTGGATTACTACGCGACCTTCGACAACTTCCAGGTCGGCGTTTTGCAGGCACAGTCGATCGAGCAGGGGCTGGGGCTGAAGGAGGGCAAGGGCCCGTTCAACATCGAATTGTTCGGTGGCTCGCCCGACGACAACAACGCCTATTTCTTCTACAACGGCGCCATGAGCGTGCTGAAGCCGTATATCGACAGCGGCAAGCTCGTCGTCGCTTCGGGCCAGATGGGCATGGACAAGGTCGCGACGCTGCGTTGGGACGGTGCCACCGCCCAGGCCCGCATGGACAATCTGCTCAGCGCCTACTACGGCAACAAGAAGATCAACGCCGTGCTGTCGCCCTATGACGGCATCTCGATTGGCATCATCTCTTCGCTGAAGGGCGTCGGCTACGGCAGCGCCGGCCAGCCGATGCCGGTCATCTCGGGGCAGGATGCCGAGGTGCCCTCGATCAAGGCGATGCTGCGCGGCGACCAGTATTCGACCATTTTCAAGGACACCCGCGACCTCGCCAAGGTGACCGCCGACATGGTCGACGCCGCGCTCGGCGGCAAGCAGGTCGCGGTCAACGACACCAAGACCTACGAGAACGGCATCAAGACCGTGCCGTCCTACCTGCTCAAGCCGGTCGTGGTCTACAAGGACAATTGGGAGAAGGTCTTGGTCGACAGCGGCTACTACAAGAAGGCGCAGTTCCAGTAAATGACTGCTCCGTCGTTCCGGGGCGACGCAAAGCATCGAACCCGGAACGACGGCGATTTAGGGACATGACACGATGACCGCCATGCTGGAGATGCGCAACGTCAGCAAGAGCTTTGCCGGTGTGCAGGCGCTGCGCGACGTCAACTTCTCGGTTCACGCCGGGCAGATTCACGCGCTTGTCGGCGAGAACGGCGCCGGCAAGTCGACGCTGATGAAGGTGCTGAGCGGCGTCTATCCACACGGCAGCTACGAGGGCACCATCGTCTTCGAGGGCGAGGAGCGGCGCTTCCGCGACATCAACGATTCCGAGGCGCTCGGCATCATCATCATCCACCAGGAGCTGGCGCTGATTCCGCTGATGTCGATCGCGGAAAACATCTTCCTGTCGCACCCGCCGTCGAAGCTCGGCGTCATCGACCGCGACGAGGTGTACCGGCGTACGCGCGAGCTGCTGGCTCAGGTCGGCCTGAAGGAATCCCCGGATACCCTGATCACCGATCTCGGCGTCGGCAAGCAGCAGCTGGTCGAGATCGCGAAGGCGCTGTCCAAGCGGGTGCGGCTGCTGATCCTGGACGAGCCGACGGCTAGCCTGAACGAGGCCGACAGCGCCGCGCTGCTTGAACGCCTCATGACCTTCCGCGAGCAGGGCATCGGCTCGATTCTGATCTCGCACAAGCTCAACGAGGTCGCCAAGGTCGCCGACCACATCACGGTGCTGCGCGATGGCCGCACCGTCGACAGCATCGATTGCCGCAGCGAGCCGATCCAGGAAGACCGCATCATCCGCAGCATGGTCAACCGCGATATGGCTCACCGTTTCCCGGAGCGCAGCGTGACGATCGGCGAGCCCGTGCTGGACGTTGCGAACTGGTCGGTCTATCACCCCATCCATCCCGAGCGGCAGGTGATCAAGAACGTCAGTTTCGGCGTCAGGCGCGGAGAGGTCGTGGGCATTGCCGGCCTAATGGGCGCTGGCCGCACCGAATTCGCCATGAGCCTGTTCGGCCGCTCCTGGGGCACCAATATCAGCGGCAGCCTCCGGCTCGAAGGCCGAGACATGGTGCTGCCGAGCGTCGCCGCGGCGATCGACGCCGGTCTCGCTTATGTCACCGAGGATCGCAAGCAGCTCGGCCTGATCCTCGCCGACGACGTCCGCAAGAACATCACGCTCGCCAGCCTCGACCAGGTCGCACCCAAGCGGGTGATCGACGACATCGCCGAGCTGAAGGTCGCCAGCGACTATCGCACCCGCATGCGCATCCGCTGCTCCGACGTCTATCAGGAGACCGGCCAACTCTCCGGCGGCAACCAGCAAAAGGTGGTGCTGTCGAAATGGCTGATGACCGACCCCAGGGTCCTGATCCTGGACGAGCCGACGCGGGGCATCGACGTCGGTGCCAAATACGAGATTTACTGTATCATCAACGAGCTGGCCGAGGCCGGCCGTGGCGTCGTGGTGATCTCCTCGGAGATGCCCGAGCTGCTCGGCATCTGCGACCGCATCTGCGTCATGAATGACGGCGCCTTCGTCGGCGAATTCAAGGGCGCGGACGCGACGCAGGAGAAGATCATGCGCGCGATCATGCGCAACGAACGAAATAATGGGAACGCCGCGCCCGCGGCCGCGGAGATGGGAGGATCGCAGCCATGACCGACAAGACGGTGTCGCTGCCCGAGGAGCGCCGGCACGGCAGCTTCATCAAGAACAATTTGCGCAACTACGGCATGCTGATGTCGTTGATCGCGATCATGCTGTTCTTCCAGGTCATGACCGGCGGCACGCTGCTGCAGCCGCTCAACCTGACGAACCTGGTGCTGCAGAACAGCTACATCGTCATCATGGCGCTCGGCATGCTGCTGGTGATCGTCACCGGCCATATCGACCTTTCGGTCGGCTCGGTCGCCGGCTTCGTCGGCGCGGTGGCCGCCGTGCTGATGGTGACGTACAAGATCGACTACACGCTTGCCTTCATCGCCTGCCTGTTGCTGGGTGCGGCAATCGGTGCGGCGCAGGGCTATTGGGTGGCCTTTTTCGGCATTCCGTCCTTCATCGTGACACTGGCGGGCATGCTGGTGTTCAAGGGGCTCGCGCTCGCGGGGCTGCAGGGCCAGTCCCTCGGCCCGTTCCCGCCGACTTTCCAGAAGCTGTCCTCCGGCTTCATTCCGGAGCTGCTGCCCGAGGCCGGAACGCTGCATCCGACCTCCATGCTGATCGGTGCGGTGCTCGCGCTCGGCCTCGTCTATGCCAGCGCCAAGGGCCGCTCGCGCGAGCAATCGCATGGCATCGAGGTCGAGCCTTATGCGTTCTTCCTCGGGAAAAGTGTTCTGCTCGCCTGCGCCGTGCTCTATTTCACCTATCTGATTGCTTCGCATCGCGGCCTGCCGAACGTGCTGGTCATCATGACCGCGCTGATCGCGCTCTATGGCTTCGTCACTCGGCGTACCGTGATTGGCCGTCAGGTCTATGCGGTGGGTGGCAATGCGAAGGCGGCGAAACTGTCGGGCATCAAGACGGAGCGGCTGACCTTCCTCACCTTCGTCAATATGGGCGTGCTCGCCGCGCTCGCCGGGCTCGTCTTCGCGGCGCGCCTCAATACCGCGACGCCAAAGGCCGGCCTCGGCTTCGAGCTTGACGTCATCGCCGCTTGCTTCATCGGCGGTGCCTCGGCCTATGGCGGGGGAGGGCGCGTCGGCGGCGCCGTGGTCGGCGCCATGATTATGGGCGTGATGAACAACGGCATGTCCATCCTCGGCATCGGCATCGACTATCAGCAGGTCATCAAGGGCCTGGTGCTGCTGGGGGCGGTGTGCATCGACGTGTATAACCAGCGGCGTTGAGGTCCTCGTAGCCGGATGTAGCGGAGCGCAATCCGGGTTTGGTCCCTCAGTGAAGCTGTCCCGCATTGCGCTGCGCTCCATGCGGGTTACGCTCCTAACCACCCTACGGCAGCGGTGATTGCGTCGTGAACAGCACTGCTGCGATCGCGACGGAAAGGCTCACTGCCGATACGGTTGCCACCGTCGACAGCACCCCCATTCGCCGCAGCGCAATCGCGAACGCGATGATGATGGGGGTCGCGGTCATCAGACCGATTTGTGCATCGCTCATCTCATCGCTCGCCATTTTGCGGAACCGTCGGATGAATCCAGCCTATGACGGCGGACCTGGCGGGACGTTGCGGTAACGCAAACGCGCTTCTAACCCGTTGCACTATTTGACCGGCGACAAAGTCGTGATCGCGCTGCAGGGATATCCGTTTCGCGTGTTGGGACGGAAGGCAGATGTCGGCGACGGATTGCGAGCAACAGGGAACCGGCTGGGGCATCCTGGAAGATCTTCCCGGCGATCCCATGATCTGGGTGCTCATCTTCAGCGAGCTCGCCGCCTTCGGCCTGTTCCTCGGTGCGTTCGTCATCGCTCGTGCGCTTCAGCCGGTGGTCTTCGCCGCCGGTCAGGCGACGCTTGACGCGCATCTGGCGGGAATCAACACCATCGTGCTCGTGACCAGTGGCTGGGCTGCCGCGCGTGCGACAACTGCGGCACGGGCGGACGACAGGGCGCGTGCGCGCGGCTGGCTGTTTGGCGCCATGGCGCTCGGTGGCGTCTTCATCGCGGTCAAGCTGTTCGAATATGCCGGTGAGATTGCGTCAGGAAACGGCCTGGAGACCAGTCCGTTCTTCACGCTGTACTTCCTCCTCACCGGCTTCCATCTCCTGCATGTCGGCCTCGGCATCGTGATCCTGGCGGTAGTTTCCCGGGGAGGCCGGGCAGCGGGCGTCGAGACCGGAACCGCTTTCTGGCACATGGTCGATCTGCTCTGGATCGTCATGTTCCCCATCATCTATCTGGTGCATGCGTGATTCCGGACCGTCTCGACATCGCCTGGATCACATTGATCGGACTCGCGCTCGCGACCGTTCTGGTCCCGCCGCTGGTGTCGCATCCCTTGCTGGCCAATGCCTTGCTGCTGACCTTCGCCGCCGTCAAGGGCCGCCGTATCGTGCTCGATTTCCTCGACCTTCGTGCCGCGCCCGCGCTTTGGCGGGGCCTCGTCAGCGCCTGGGTCGTCATCGTGGTGCTGTTCGCCTGGCTCGCATCCGCCATCGTCGCCCTGATCTGACTGGGGCGCTGCACACCGTCGCACTCGTTGCGCTTCGACAAAGAGCGCCTCCCGGCGATCGGCAATAAATCGCATCACAGATTTTATCGACTTGAAACCGGAAAGGATTGGCAATGGCTGAACGCCTGACCAAGTCGGCCGCCCGAAATGTGTTCTATGGCGGTTCGGCCTTCTTCTTCGCCATCTTCATAGGGCTGACGGCGCACAGCCATTACTACATGGCCACGACGTCCACGGACGCGACGATGCTGACGTCGTCGGTCGCCCGCGGCAAGCATGTCTGGGAGAAGAACTCCTGTATCAACTGCCATACCCTGCTCGGCGAAGGCGCCTATTTCGCCCCTGAGGTCGGCAACGTCTGGGATCGCTGGGGCGGCAATGAGGATCCGGCCGCAGCGCGCGAGACACTGAAGGCCTGGATGCAGTCGCAGCCCTCGGGCGCGCCGGGCCGGCGGCAGATGCCGCAGTTCAACCTCACCAACCAGGAGCTCGACGATCTCGCCGACTTCCTGCAATGGACCAGCAAGATCAAGCGGCAGGAATGGCCGCCGAACAAGGCCGGCTGAGCATGATCCGGAAAAGTGTGAAGCGGTTTTCCGAAAAGATCATGCTCAAAAAACAAGCAAAACAGGCTGCCTTCCTCTTTCCAGACAGAGAGAACCCGAGATGAAATATCAAACCCAGAAAGTCGCGATGCTGTATTTCTACGGCGCGCTGACCCTGTTCCTGGCCCAGGTCCTGTTCGGCCTTCTCGCCGGAACCATCTACGTGCTGCCCAACACCCTGTCGACCCTCCTGCCGTTCAACATCGTCAGGATGATCCACACCAACGCGCTGATCGTGTGGTCGCTGATCGGCTTCATGGGCGCAACCTATTTCCTGCTCCCGGAGGAGACCGAGACCGAGCTCTACAGCCCGCTGCTGGCGAAGATCCAGTTCTGGATGTTCTTCGGCGCAGCCGGTGTCGCCGTGGTCGGCTATCTCTTCCACTATCACGAGGGACGCGAGTTCCTCGAGCAGCCCTTTATCATCAAGGTCGGTATCGTCGTCGTCTGCCTGATGTTCCTGTTCAACGTCACGATGACGGCGCTGAAGGGGCGCAAGACCACGATCACCAATATCCTGTTGTTTGGGCTGTGGGGCGTCGCGATCTTCTTCCTGTTTGCCTTCTACAACCCGGCGAACCTTGCCGTCGACAAGATGTACTGGTGGTACGTCGTCCATCTCTGGGTCGAAGGCGTCTGGGAGCTGATCATGGCCTCGGTGCTCGCCTATCTTATGATCAAGCTCAACGGCATCGATCGTGAGGTCGTCGAGAAGTGGCTCTACGTCATCATCGGCCTTGCCTTGTTCTCAGGGATTCTCGGTACCGGCCACCATTTCTACTGGATCGGCGCGCCCGGCTACTGGCAGTGGATCGGCTCCCTGTTCTCCACGCTCGAGGTCGCGCCGTTCTTCACCATGGTGATCTTCACGGTGCAGATGACCTGGAAGGCCGGCCGCAAGCATCCGAACCGCGCCGCGCTGTTGTGGTCGGTCGGCTGCTCGGTGATGGCGTTCCTCGGCGCCGGCGTGTGGGGCTTCCTGCACACGCTGTCCTCGGTGAACTACTACACCCACGGCACCCAGGTCACCGCCGCGCACGGCCATCTCGCCTTCTTCGGCGCCTATGTGATGCTGAACCTGTCGGTGATGGCCTATGCGATCCCGCAGCTCAAGGGACGTGCGCCTTATAACCAGTGGCTCTCGATGACGAGCTTCTGGATCATGTGCACGGCCATGATGGTGATGACCTTCGCGCTGACCTTCGCGGGCGTGGTCCAGGTTCACCTGCAGCGCGTGCTCGGCCAAGGCTACATGGATGTGCAGGATCAGCTCGCGATGTTCTACTGGGTCCGCCTGGGCTCCGGCGTGTTCGTTGCGATCTCTGCGCTCATGTTCGTCTGGGCCGTGCTGGTGCCGGGCCGCGTGAAGAAGGCGGTGATTCCCGCCGCTCTGCAGCCGGCTGAGTAGACGAGAGAGGGCGGCCGCGGTTCGCCGCGACCGCCTGCTTCCTGGAAAGTCCGGAGAGACATCATGAAAGCTGCCCTTCACACGGTGACCTCAGCGCCTGAGTTGCCGGCCTATGTTCCATCCGGAAACGAATGCGAGCTCTTCGAGCATGCCTGGCGGCGGCGTCTGCCGGTCCTGCTCAAGGGGCCGACCGGCTGCGGCAAGACGCGCTTCGTCGCGCATATGGCGGCGCGGCTGGGACTGCCGCTCCACACCGTCGCCTGTCACGACGATCTGACCGCCGCCGATCTCACCGGCCGCTATCTGCTCAGGGGCGGCGACACGGTGTGGACCGATGGTCCGCTGACGCGCGCCGTGCGCGAGGGCGGCATCTGCTATCTCGACGAGGTCGTGGAGGCCCGCAAGGACGTCACCGTCGTGCTGCATCCTCTGACCGACGATCGTCGCATCCTGCCGCTCGAACGCACCGGCGAGGAGCTGGTGGCACCGAGCAGCTTCATGCTCGTTGTCTCCTACAATCCCGGCTACCAGACGCTGCTGAAGGCGCTGAAACCCTCGACGCGGCAACGCTTCGTGGCCATCGAATTCGATTTCCTGCCGCCAGAGCAGGAGATCGGCGTCGTGTCCGCCGAAAGCGGGCTGTCGCCGGAGCGCGTGCGGCCGCTGGTGGGGCTGGCTGGGCGGCTGCGCGCGCTCAAGGGCCACGATTTGGAGGAGGGCGTGTCGACCCGGCTCGTTGTCTATTGCGCGACCCTGATTGCCGCAGGTACGGCGGTCGCCGATGCCGTGCTGGCCGGCATGATCGAGCCGCTCACCGACGACGCCGACGTGAAGGCGGCGCTGCTGGACGTCGCCCGCGCCGTCATCGGGTGAGGCCGCGCCATGCTCGATTTCCTCGAACTGGAGGAGACGGTCGGCCGCGCCTGGCACAGGATGGTCGGCGGCACCGCGAGCTATCCGGTTCACGACGATCACGCTGTCGCTCTTGCCGAGGTGAGGGGACGCCTCGCGGTGATGTTCCGTGCGCTCGGCGGTGAGACCGGCGTCCAGATCGCGAGCGCAGGTGCGCGGAAATCGGGGCACCGTCTCGGCTGGCGCCAGCGCATCGGTCTGGGAGACGAGCGGCTCGCGCAGCCGGGCCGTGACGCCGCGACCATCTTCCTTCCCGATCGCATTGCGATCTTTCCCGATCGCGCGTTGAACGCGGCGCTCTATCGCTGGCTTGCGGCGTGGTTCGCGGCGGCGCCGATCGAGACGGTCACGGAACGCGATCCGCTGCGGCGGGATCTTCTGGTGCTGCGCCGGGCAAGCGAGACGGCGGTCTTCGTGCTTACGCAATTTCCCGGCCTCGTCGCGGATTATGCCGACCTCGCCGCGGCAACGGCCGAGGCCCGGCCCCGCCGCCCCTTGCCGCGCATCGAGCAGGAGGTCGAGCAGATCGTCGTCGCCTTGCTCGGAGCCGGCAAGGCACCCGCGGGCAAACTGTGGCCGGCGATGATGGGGACGGGTTCGCTGCCGGACAAGGCGCCGCCGGGTTATCATTCGATCCTGCCGTGTCCGCTCTGGGGGGATTGCTGGACGCGCGAGCTCTCGGCTGCACATGCCGGCGAGGACGAGTGTGCGCCGGGCGCGGAAGCCGCGGCGCAGGACGATCGCAAACGCTTTGCCGTCCGCGAGCGCGAGGACAATGCCAACCGCCGCGATCCTTTCGTGCTCAACCGCTTCGAGAAGATCCTCGCGATGGCCGAGATGGTCAATGTCGACCGTCCGGCCGACGACAGCGACGACGAGGATGCGCAGAAGGCGGCCGACGATCTCGAGGAGATCACGCTCAGCCGCCGCACCGGCAAGCCGGCGAGCCGGTTCAAGTTCGATCTCGACCTGCCGCCGGAAGCCCTCGATCCATCGCGGCTGAATGCGGACCTCACCTATCCCGAATGGGACTATCGCAGCGCCTCCTATCTGCCGGACCATTGCCGTGTGCTCGCGGCCGCGGCCACCGAGCAAGGCGAGAGCTGGACGCCTGACGAGGCCATGCGCCGGCACATCCGCCAGGTGCGCCGTCGCTTCGAAGTGCTGCGGCCGCGCCACGAGCTGATGCGCGCCCAGGCGGACGGACACGACCTCGATCTCGACGCCTTGGTGCGTGCGCGGTGCGACCTGCGCGCCGGCAGCGGCGGCAGCGGTCTTGATCGGATCCATGTCGCGATGCGCCCGCAAGGGCACGATCTCGCCGTCACGCTGCTCGTCGACGTCTCGCTGTCCACCGATGCCTGGGTCGACGGCTGCCGCGTGCTCGATGTCGAGAAGGAGGCGCTGCTGGTGCTTGCCCACGGGCTTTCGGCCTGCGGCGATCACCACAGCATCCTGACCTTCACCTCGCGCCGGCGATCCTGGGTGCGGCTCGAAACCGTCAAGGCCTTCGGCGAGCCGATGAGCGCGGTGGTGGAACGCCGCATCGGCGCGCTTAAACCGGGCTATTACACCCGGATCGGCACGGCGGTGCGCCACGCCGCCGCCGAGCTCGCTCGCCAGCCGCAACGCAAGAAGCTGCTGATCGTCCTCACCGACGGCAAGCCGAACGACGTCGACCACTACGAGGGCCGCTTCGCGGTCGAGGACACCCGCAAGTCGGTGCAGGAGGCGCGCCGGCTCGGCATCGCAGCCTTCGGCGTCACGGTGGACGCAACCGCCCAATCCTACTTCCCGACATTGTTCGGTCGCGGCGGCTACGCCATCCTCGGCAATATCAAGCGGCTGCCCGCCGCGCTGCCGGCGATATACCGGCAGGGCGCGCATTGATACTGGAACGGTCAACGCCGCATCGTTCCGTTTTGGCCGAACTATTGCTCATATCGTGAGTATATGATCGAATGACCAGATGGAGCAGGGCCGGCCAAAACCCGATCTGATCATCTTCGACTGCGACGGCGTGCTCGTCGACAGCGAGCTGTTGAGCTGCCGCTGCCTGTCGGAGGTGCTGGCCGAGTTCGGCATCGCACTCAGCCAGGAGCAGGCGCTCGAGCTCTTTCTCGGACGCAGCACCAAGGCGATCGAGCAGCACTATCGCGACCTCGGGCAGATCGTGCCGGACGGCTTTCTGCCGCGCTTGAAGTCGCAGGTGCTCACGACCTTCGCGGCTTCGCTGCAGCCGATCCCCGGCATTGCCGGCGTGATCTCCGACTTGTCTGTGCCGTTTTGCGTGGCCTCGTCCAGCGACATGGACCGTGTCGCACTTTCACTCGATGTTACCGGCCTGCGCGCGCATTTCGGCGAGCGGATCTACACCGCGCAGATGGTCAGGCATGGCAAGCCGGCGCCCGACCTCTTTCTCCTCGCGGCGGAGAAGATGGGAGCGAAGCCTGCGCGCACGCTGGTGATCGAAGACAGCGTCAGCGGCGTCAAGGCCGCCAAGGCGGCCGGCATGACCGTCTGGGGATTTGTCGGCGGCGGCCATTACCGCAGCCGCGAGGGAGAGGCTATATTGTCCGGCGCGGGGGCCGACCGAGTCTTCGCGCGCATGAGCGATTTCTGGGAGGCGTAGGCCCGCATGGCCGCCGAGAACGACAGATCGCGACTTGACGATGCCGCGCGTGCCGGCTGGCTCTATTTCATCGCCGGCCATACCCAGGACGAGATTGCCAAGATGCTGCAGGTCTCGCGCGCCTCGGCGCAGCGGCTGGTGTCGTTGTGTCTCGCCGAGCGCCTCATCACGTTCCGGCTCGAGCACCCGATTGCTGCCTGCATGGAGCTTGCGGCGCGCCTGAAGCAGCGTTTCGACCTTGTCCATTGCGAGGTCGTGCCGGCCGATCCCGCCGCGCCGCAGGCCACTGCGGGCATCGCCGAACGCTGCGCCAATTTGCTCGATTCGACGCTGCGTTCGGAGACGCCCGTGATCGTTGCGCTCGGCACCGGCCGGGCAGTGCGCGCCGCGGTCGAGCGCGTCACGCCGATCGACCGGCCCAATCACCAGATCGTCTCGCTGGTCGGCAACATCTCCGCCGACGGCTCGGCGAGCTTCTACGACACCGTCGGCCGGCTCGCCGACCGCACCGGCGCGCGGCATTATCCGATGCCGCTGCCGTTCCTGATGTCGTCCGAGGACGAGCGCAACAAGATGGTCCGCATCGAGCCGATCGCCAAGGTGAAGGCGGTGGCGGCCAAGGCGGATTTGCGTCTCGTCGGCATCGGCCAGATGGACCAGAAAGCGCAGGTTCACATCGACGGCTTCGTCACCCGCGACGAATTGTTCGAGATGATGCGGCTGGGCGCCATCGGCGAGATCACGGGCTGGGCCTACGATTCAAAGGGGCGCCTGCTCAAGGCCGGCACCAACAAGCGCCTCACCAGCATTCCGCCGGAAGTGCCGGCAAAGGCTACGACGATCGGCGCCGCGGTGGGGGCGGCGAAGGTGACGGCGATCGCCGCGGCGCTGAACGGCGGGCTGATCAATGGCCTGATCACGGACGAGACGACGGCAAGGGCGATTCTAGAGCGGTAGCAACGCGTTCGCGCGGCAATCGACACTGCGCTCCTCTCCCGCTTGCGGGAGAGGAGGAGCAAGCTGCGGCGTTCATTCCCAACAAATGCCATCGCTTCCGCCCGCAGGACCGTCCATCACTCCCGCACCGCAGCACTCATAAGTTGCTGGAACGCCCGCGCGCCTGCTTGACAATGACCGTCGCTCTGTTGAACATACGCCCAACGCGTGGGCATATGCTCAAAAGCGCGAGTCCAAGGGAGGTCACCGTGAAACACGTCCTGGGCGCCGTCTGCGGCGCATCTGCACTTTTGCTGGCCGTCTCCGCGATGGCCGAGACGACCCTGACAATCGCCACCGTCAACAATGGCGACATGATCCGCATGCAGGGGCTGACCGGCGAATTCACCAAGAAGAACCCCGATATCACCGTGAAATGGGTGACGCTGGAGGAGAACGTGCTGCGCCAGCGCGTCACCACCGACATCGCCACCAAGGGCGGCCAGTTCGACGTGCTCACCATCGGCACCTATGAGGTGCCGATCTGGGCCAAGAAGGGATGGCTGGTGCCGCTCGCCAATTTAGGGGCCGATTACGACGTCGCCGACCTCTTGCCGAAGATCAAGGATGCGGTCACCGCCGACGGCAAGCTCTATGCCGCGCCGTTCTACGGCGAGAGCTCCATGGTGATGTATCGCACCGATCTGTTCGAGAAGGCCGGGCTGAAGATGTCGGAAAAGCCGACCTGGGATTTCGTGATCGATGCGGCCAAGAAGCTCACCGACAAGAACGCCGGAACCTACGGCATTTGCCTCCGCGGCAAGGCCGGCTGGGGCGAGAACATGGCGTTCCTCTCGGCCATGGCTAATTCCTACGGTGCGCGCTGGTTCGACGAGAAGTGGCAGCCGCAATTCAACACGCCGGAATGGAAGACGACGCTGACGACCTATGTCAATCTGATGAAGGAAGCCGGTCCTCCCGGCGCGAGCTCCAACGGCTTCAACGAGAATTTGGCACTGTTCAACGCCGGCAAGTGCGCGATGTGGATCGACGCCACGGTGGCGGCGTCCTTCGTCACCAACCCCAAGGATTCCAAGGTCGCCGACAAGGTCGGCTTTGCGCTGGCGCCCAATACCGGGCTCGGCAAGAACGCCAACTGGCTGTGGGCCTGGAACCTCGCGATCCCGGCCGGCTCCAAGAAGACCGAAGCGGCCGAGAAGTTCATCGCCTGGGCGACCAGCAAGGACTACACCAAGCTCGTGGCGTCGAAGGAGGGCTGGGCCAACGTGCCGCCGGGCACGCGCACCTCGCTCTACAAGAATGAGGATTACCTGAAGGTCGCCCCGTTCGCGAAGCTGACGCTGGCCTCGATCGACGCCGCCGATCCGAACAAGCCGACGGTGAAGCCGGTGCCCTATGTCGGCGTGCAATACGCCGCAATCCCCGAATTCCAGGGCATCGGCACGCAGGTCGGCCAGCAATTCTCGGCCGCGCTCGCGGGATCGATGACGGTCGATGCCGCGCTCACCGCGGCGCAATCGGCGACCGAGCGCGAGATGAAGCGCGCCGGCTACATCAAATGAACCCGAGCTCTTCCTCCTGAGCTCCGACTTGCGGCCATCCGGCATCATGGATGGCCGCCTTCTTCCCGCCAGCGGAGAAGCGTTGATGGCAACCCGGCAGACGCAGTTCCTTGCGCGCTCGCTCCTGACGCCGGCCGTCGGGCTGCTGTTCATCTGGATGATCGTCCCGCTGGCGCTGACGATCTACTTCTCGACGCTGCATTACAGCCTGCTCGATCCCGGCTCCGAGTCGTTCATCGGGCTGGAAAACTTCCGCTACTTCCTCACCGATCCGGCCTTCCTCGCCTCGCTCCAGAACACGCTGGTGCTGGTCGGCTCGGTGCTGGCGCTGACGATCCTGCTCGGGATTCCCCTTGCGCTGTTGATGGACCAGCCGGTGATCGGACGCAATTTCGTGCGGCTGATGGTGATCGCGCCGTTCTTCGTGATGCCGACGGTCAGTGCGCTGGTCTGGAAGAATTTGTTGATGCATCCGGTGTCCGGCCTGTTCGCCTGGCTGGCCTCTCTGTTCGGCCTGACGCCGATCGACTGGTTCAACGATGTGCCGCTGTTTGCGGTCATCCTGATCGTGACGTGGCAATGGTTGCCGTTCGCGACGCTGATCCTGCTCACAGCGCTGCAGTCGCTCGACGAGGAGCAGAAAGAGGCCGCCGAAATGGATGGTGCCAGTGCGGTCTCGACCTTCATCTACATCACGCTGCCGCATCTGGCGCGTCCCATCACGGTGGTGCTCCTGATCGAGACCATCTTCCTGCTGACGGTGTTTGCCGAGATCTTCGTCACCACCGGGGGAGGGCCGGGCCTGCAAACCACCAACATCGCCTTCCTGATCTATTCGCAGGCGCTGATCCAGTTCGACGTCGGCAGTGCCTCCGCGGGCGGCCTCGTCGCCGTGGTGATCGCCAACGTCGTCGCCTTCTTCCTCGTCCGCATCGTCGGCCGCAATCTGGAGGCCTAGAGCATGGCACGAATGGCAACGACGCGGCGGGTGGTGGTCTCGACGATCGCAGCGTGGTTTTTCGGTTTCCTGATCTTCTTCCCGATCCTGTGGATGGTGCTGGCGAGCTTCAAGACCGAGCTCGAGGCCTTCGCCATCCCGCCGTCGTTCCTGTTCTTCCACTGGACCACGGAAAACTATGCGACCGTGCAGGAGCGCAGCGACTATGTCCTGCACGCGATGAACTCGATCATCATCGCCGGCGGCTCGACCTTGATCGCGCTGCTGATCGCGATTCCCGCGGCCTGGTCGATGGCGTTCTCGCCGACCAAGCGCACCAAGGACGTCCTGCTCTGGATGCTCTCGACCAAGATGATGCCGCCGGTCGGTGTGTTGGTGCCGATCTATCTGATCTACAAGAGCTTCGGCCTGCTCGATTCCCGCATCGGCCTCGTCTTCATCCTGTGCCTCGGAAACCTGCCGATCGTCATCTGGATGCTGTTCACCTATTTCAAGGAGATCCCGCGCGACATCCTCGAGGCCGCGCGCATGGACGGCGCCACCATTGGCCGCGAGCTCGTTTACGTGCTGACGCCGATGGCGATCCCGGGTCTGGCGTCCACGCTGCTGCTCAATCTGATCCTGGCCTGGAACGAGGCGTTCTGGACGCTCAATCTGTCGACCTCGAACGCTGCGCCGCTCACCACGTTCATCGCCTCCTATTCCAGCCCGGAAGGGCTGTTCTGGGCGAAGCTGTCGGCGGCATCGACGCTGGCGATCGCGCCCATTCTCGTCCTCGGTTGGTTCAGCCAGAAGCAGCTCGTCCGCGGGCTCACCTTCGGCGCGGTGAAGTAGGGGGCTGCCATGGGTCAGATCACACTTCAGGGCGTGCAAAAATCCTTCGGTCCCGTGCACATCATCAAGGGCGCCGACCTCGACATTGCCGACGGCTCGTTCGTCGTGTTCGTCGGCCCATCGGGCTGCGGCAAGACCACTCTGCTGCGGCTGATCGCCGGGCTCGAGGACGTCACCGGCGGCAGCATCCTGATCGACGGCAGAAATGTGGTCGATACACCTCCGGCCAAGCGCGGCCTCTCGATGGTGTTTCAATCCTACGCGCTCTATCCGCATATGAGCGTGCGCGGCAATATCGGCTTCGGCCTGAAGATGGCGGGCCTGCCGAAGGACGAGATCAACCGCAAGGTCGAGGCCGCGGCCGCCACATTGAACCTGACGCCCTATCTCGACCGCAAGCCGCGCGAGCTCTCCGGCGGCCAGCGCCAGCGTGTCGCGATCGGCCGCGCCATCGTGCGGGAGCCCAAGGCCTTCCTGTTCGACGAGCCGCTGTCCAATCTCGACGCCGCGCTGCGCGTGCAGATGCGAATCGAGGTGACGCGGCTTCAGAAGCAGCTCGGTACCACCGCGATCTACGTCACCCACGACCAGGTCGAGGCCATGACCATGGCCGACAAGATCGTCGTGCTCAACGGCGGCAAGATCGAGCAATACGGCTCGCCGCTTGAGCTCTACGAGCGGCCCGCCAATCTTTTCGTCGCCGGCTTCATCGGCTCGCCCAAGATGAACTTCGTCACCGGCGAGAATGCCCTGCAACGCGGCGCGGCCACTATCGGAGTCCGGCCGGAGCATCTGAAGATCGAACGCGACGGCGCCAGCGGCTGGCAGGGCACGATCTCGGTCGCCGAACATCTCGGCAGCGACACCTTTCTTTACGTCGATGCCGGCCCGCTCGGCATGCTGACGGCGCGCTATGTCGGCGAATTGAGTCTGCATGCCGGCGACCGTGTCTCGCTGCTGCCAGACCCCGCGCGCATCCATCGCTTCGACGAGGCCGGCAACGCGCTTCGAAGCTGAGAAGAAACGGCAATAGTACGGAAAGACCACCATGTACCTGGAAAAATTCAAGCTTAACGGCAAGACCGCGTTCATCACCGGCGGCGGGCAGGGTATCGGCCTTGGCTGCGCGGAAGCGCTGGCTGAAGCCGGCGCCAGGGTCGTCATCGGCGACCGCGACAGCAAGATCGCCGACAGCGCCAAGGCCAGCCTGAAGGCGAAGGGCTTCGACGTCGAGACCGCGATCATGGATGTGACCGACACCAAGCGGGTGGCGGAGGTCGCGAACGCCCTCGTCGCCCGCCATGGCAAGGTCGACATTCTCGTCAACAATGCCGGCATCGCCCGCAGTGAGACCCCGGCCGAGACCGTCACCGACGAGCACTGGCTCAACGTCATCGACGTCAATCTCAACGGCACCTTCTGGTGCTGCCGCGAATTCGGCAAGCACATGCTGAAAGCGAAGAGCGGCGCTATCGTCAATGTCGGCTCGATGTCCGGCTTCATCGTCAACAAGCCGCAGGAGCAGTGCTTCTACAATGCCTCCAAGGCGGCGGTGCATCATCTGACCAAGTCGCTCGCCGCCGAATGGGGCGCGCGTGGCATCCGCGTCAACGCGGTGGCGCCGACCTATATCGAGACGCCGCTTAACGCTTTCGTGAAGAGCAATCCGAAAATGTACGACGCCTGGATCGGTGGAACTCCGATGGCGCGGATGGGACAGGTCGAGGAGATCGCCTCCGTCGTGCTGTTCCTCTCGTCCGAGGCCGCGAGCCTGATGACCGGCAGCATCGTGCTGGTGGATGGCGGTTACACTTGCTGGTAGGCTCACCGTCAAAACAGACGGAAAGCGACCGGGAGCGAAAATGCCGCGAGCGTATATCGGCGTCGACGTGGGGACCACGAGCACGCGGGCAGGGGTGTTTGACGAGGCGGGCACGCTTTTGGCCACCGCTCGGCATCCGATCAGGATCTGGCACGAGGCCGGAGACATCGTCGAGCAGTCGTCCCAGGACATCTGGGAGGCCTGCGTCAGATCGGTGCGTGCGGCGATGGCGGACGCAGCGATCGCGCCCGACAGCGTCGGCGGTATCGGCTTTGACGCGACCTGCTCGCTGGTCGTGCTCGACAGGCAGGGCGAGCCGCTTACCGTCAGCGCATCCGGCGACAAGCAACGCAATGTCATCGTCTGGATGGATCATCGCGCCGTTGCCGAGGCGCGGCTGATCAACGAGACCGAGGACGCCGTGTTGCGCTATGTCGGCGGCTCGATCTCGCCCGAAATGGAGATGCCGAAGCTGCTATGGCTGAAGCGACACCTTCGTGCGAGCTTCGACGGTGCCGGCCACTTCTTCGATCTCTCGGATTATCTGACCTGGCGCGCGACCGGCTCGCTGCAGCGCTCGACCTGCACCGTCACCTGCAAATGGAACTACCTCGCCCATGACGGCGGCGGCTGGAGCGCGCAATTCTTCAAGCGCATCGGCCTGTCGGACTTCGTCAACGAGAAATATGCTCGCATCGGCACCGAAATCGTCGCCCCCGGCACGCGGCTCGGCACCGGTCTCACCCGCACCGCCGCGGCCGAGCTTGGCCTGCCGGCGGGCATACCGGTCGGTGCCTCGCTGATCGACGCCCATGCCGGCGGCATCGGGGCGATCGGCGGCCGCGACGGCGCGGGCGGGGCGAGCGATGTCTGTGGCCGCCTCGCCTACATCATGGGAACGTCGGCCTGCATCATGGCGACGACGAAGGAGCCTTTTTTCGTGCCGGGCGTGTGGGGACCTTATTACTCCGGCATGGTCCCGGACTTCTGGCTCAACGAGGGCGGCCAGTCGGCGGCAGGCGCGGCGATCGACCATCTCCTCAAGTCGCATCCGGCTCATGCCGAGGCGAGCGCGGCAGCGCGCAGCGAGGGCCTCGACCTCATCGACTTCCTCGAGCGCCGCATCATCGCGCGCGCCGGCAATGCAAGTCGCGCCGCCCTCTTGGCCCGCGATATCCATGTGCTGCCCGAGTTCATCGGCAACCGTTCGCCTTACGCCGATCCGGACACCCGCGCGGTCATTGCCGGCCTCGATCTCGACACCGACATTGCCTCGATGGAGCGGCTGTTCATCGCCGGCCTGTGCGGGCTCGCCTACGGGCTCGCCGAGGTGATCGAGGCCTTTGCCGCGCATGGCGTGCGCTCCAGCATCATGATCATGGGTGGCGGTGCGAGCCGCAGTCCGCTGGTGCGGCAGATCATGGCGGATACGACCGGCCTCACAGTCGCGCTGCCGCAGACCAGAGAGCCGGTGCTGCTGGGTGCGGCGATGCTGGGGGCGGTAGCGGGCGGCGCCTATGCTTCGATCGGCGAGACCATGGCTGGGATGTCGGCGCTGGGAGGGAAGAGCGAGCCGACCGCGCCCGACATGGCCGCGTTTCACACGCGCAAGCGTCAGGTCTACAAGCTGCTGCGCGAAGTCGATCGCGGCAGCCGTGCCGCCATGGGCGGCATCGCGAGAGGGTGAGGAACATGCTGATTGCCTGCGGCGATGCGCTGATCGATTTCGTGCCGACGCGTAACGCCGAGGGGCGCGAGGCCGTGATGCCGGCGGTCGGCGGTTCCTGCCTCAACGTCGCGATCGGCATGGCGCGGCTCGGTGCGCCGGCCGGCTTCGTCGGCGGCATCTCGACCGATCTGTTCGGGCGGATGATCGCGGACCACGCCGTAGCCTCGCATGTCGATCTCAGCCTCGCCACTCGCAGCGAACACCAGACCACGCTCGCTTTCGTCCGCATCGTCGCCGGCGAGTCGCACTACGCCTTCTACGATGCCGAGACCGCGACGCGGAACTGGACTTATCGGCGCGGGACGATTCCGTTCGCTGACATCGAGGCCGTCCATGTCGGCTCGACCACGCTGGTCAACGACCAGGGGGCCGCCGAGACCAAGGCGCTGATCGCGGATGCGCGCGTGGCCTCGACGATCTCCTTCGATCCGAACTGCCGACCCAACCTCGTCAAGGACAAGCCGTCTTATCTGGCGCGGATGGCGGAGTTCGCCGCGAGCGCCGACCTCGTCAAGATGTCGGACGTCGATTTCGCCTATCTCCATGGCGACGAGCCCTATCAGCAGCGCGCGCGCACTCTGCTGGGGCAGGGCACCAGCCTCGTCGTCATCACCCGCGGCAACAATGGCGCGGTCGCCTGGCACGCGGGGGCAGGGCAGATCGAGGTGCAAGCGCCGCAGGTCGTGGTCGCCGACACCATCGGTGCCGGCGACAGCTTTCAGGCGGCGCTGCTGTTTGCTCTGCACAAGCAGGGTCGTATCGCCCGGCAAGCATTAAAGAACATCGGTGCCGACGAGCTTCGCCGCGCGCTGTCCTTTGCCGCCAAGTGCGCCGGCCTGACCTGCACGCGCCCGGGCGCCGATCCGCCCTGGAGCCACGAGATCCATTGGAGTTGGTAGGGTTACCTCACATCCGCGCGACGGCCTTTTCGGCGCATTTGATGAAGGTCGCGATCAGCGGGCTCTGGGAATCCCGCCGCCAGCATACCGCGATGTCGAGGGAGTCGGTGGCATCGCGCAGCGGCCTGAACACGATGCCGCGCGGCGCGCCAAGCTGCGCACAGGCCGGCAGGATGGCAAGGCCCTCGCCAGCCAGAACCAGGCTCATCGCCGAATGCACCGTCTCCACTCGGCTCGCGATCGGCATCACCACTTGGTGGCGGCGCAGCAGGGGGACCACGGCGGACGATGCGGGACCATGATCCGGATGCGGCAGTGCGATCAGCGGCCGGCCCTGCAACCGCGCCATCGGCACGGAGCCCAGGCGGGCAAGCGGCGAGCTGCTCGGCATCGCCAGCATGAAGCGTTGCGCACCGATCCGCGCCACCTGGATCTCGGGATGGTTGATGGCCGGCATGCACAGCGCGACCGTGACGCTGCGATCGAGCACCCGCGCCTCCCGCGTCGAAGCGCTGAGCTCGGCGAATTCGAGGTCGACGCCGGGAACCGAGCGGCGCAGCTCGGGGATCAGCCGCGGCAGCATCGCATTCGCCAGCACGAACATGTAGCCGACCGAGAGCCGCCCGCGCTTGCCGGCGGCGACCGCGCGCGCCGCTTCGGCGCCGTCGACGGCCAGCGCCAGCGCCTCGCTTGCGCGCGCCAGCAGCGCCTGGCCTGCCTCGGTCAGGTCCATGCCACGGGTGCCGCGCCGGAACAGCGGCGCGCCGATTTCGGCCTCCAGCTTGCGGATCTGGACCGAGAGCGGCGGCTGCGCCCTCCGCAGCCGCTCGGCGGCCTTGCCGATGCTGCGCGCCTCGGCGACGGCGACGAAATAGCGGAGCCGGCGGAGATCCATTGGCATACCGAAAGCGTATGGGTTGGCGACCAAAATCGTATTGGACGGCGAGTTAACAAAACTGTCATTCTCGCTGTCAATGCCTTGGGCCAACGAGGGCCAGCTGCGGAGCGTGATGTGACGATGAACGGCGATCCCTGTCTCTTGTCCGCAACCGAGCTGCGCGGCCTCATCGCCGCCAAGCGGATTTCGCCCGTCGAGATCATCAGTGCCGTGCTCGCGCGCGCCGAGGCGCTCCAGCCCGAGCTGAACTGCTTCATTACGCTCTGCGGGGAGGAGGCGATGGCGCAGGCGCGCGCGGCTGAGCGCAAGGTGATGGCGGGTGAGCCCATCGGCCTGCTGCACGGCATCCCCGTCACCGTCAAGGACATCGTCAACACCAAGGGCGTCAAGACCACCTTCGGCGCCGTTCCCTACAAGGACAATGTGCCGAACGAGGATGCGGTCGCGGTGGCGCGGTTGCGCAGCGAAGGCGCGATCCTGATCGGCAAGACCACGACGCCGGAATTCGGCAGCAAGTGCCTGACGGATTCGCCGCTGTTCGGCCGTACCCGCAATGCCTGGGACGCCTGCCGTTCCTCTGGCGGTTCCAGCGGCGGCGCGGCGGTGGCGGTGGCGAGCGGCATCGCGCCGCTTGCGATCGCGACCGACGGCGGCGGCTCGACGCGGATTCCCGCCGCCTGCAATGGCGTGGTCGGCCTGAAGCAGAGCAACGGCATCATCCCGCACAGCCAGGCGCTGGATGTGTTCGGCAACCAGACCTATGTCACGCCGACCACCCGCACCGTCGCCGACACCGCGCTGATGATGCAGGCGATGGCCGGCGAAGACCCTTGCGATCCCTGGTCGATCGGTCTCCCCGTGCCCGATTTCGTCGGCGCGATTGCGGCGGGGGGCGATCTGCGCGGACAACGGATCCTATACTGTCCGACGCCGCCGGGCCGTCCGGTGTCCGCCGAAGTCGCGGCCAATTTCAAGGCCGGCCTCGACCGGCTGGCAGGCCTCGGCGCCGAGCTGGAGGAATTCTCCGGCGATGGCTTCGACATCGAGCCGATCTGGCGCGCCATCAACCACACGGTCTGGCGCACGCGCTTTGCCAGGCTCGCCGCCGAGCACAAGGATGAGTTGAGCGAGGCCTTCCTCAAGCAGCTCGCGCTCGCCACTGAGGTGAGCGGCGTCGATTACCAGGAGGCGATGTTCGCGCGGACCGCGCTGTTCCGCCGCGTGGAATCGCTGCTTGCGCGCGGGCACATCCTGGCGATGCCGACCCTGACGCGTACGGCGCTGCCGATCAGCCAGGATCTGTTTGGCAGCATCGAGATTGATGGCCGACATTTCGACAGCGTTCGGCCGCACTGGTTCCCCTGGACTATGCCGTTCAACATGACCGGCCCCCCCGCCATCAGCGTGCCCTGCGGCTTTGGCCGCGACGGCCTGCCGATCGGGCTCCAGCTCGTCGGCCGTTTCCGCGGCGATGCGGAATTGCTGCGCGTGAGCGCGCTGTTCGAGGCGTCCAGCGACCTTCTGTCCCGCCGGCCGGCTTGAGGAGATGGGCATGCAGCAAAGAGCTTGCCTCCGGCGTCCGGACATGATGTTCGTGCCGCGGTTGAGCCCTGAAGCCGAGCGCGCATGAGCGTATTTCTCCTCCGACGTCTGGTGACCTTGCTGGCGACGCTGGTCGGCGCGTCCCTGATCATTTTCCTGGTGCTGGATGCTCTTCCCGGCAATGCCGCGCAGATGCTGATGGGCGCGGATGCCTCGGCGGATGCGGTGCGCGCGCTCACCGTCAAGCTCGGGCTCGACCAGCCGCTGGCGGTTCGCTATTTGCAATGGATCAAGGGTCTCCTCGTCGGCGATCTCGGCAGCTCCTATGTCTACGGCACGCCGGTCGCCAGCCTGATCGCGGAGCGGCTGGCGCTGACCGTTCCGCTCGCCATCATGGCCATGACGATCACGGTGACGCTGGCGCTCTCGGCCGGCATCTACACCGCCGCCAACCACAACAAGCTCGGCGACGTCGGCGTAATGTCGCTGACGCAGGTCGGCATCGCGCTGCCGAATTTCTGGTTCGCGATCCTGCTGGTGCTGTTGTTCGCGGTGCGGCTGCAATGGCTCTCCGCGGGCGGCTTTGCCGGCTGGGAGGACGGCATCTGGCTCGGCGTGAAGTCGCTGCTGCTGCCGGCGATCTCGCTCGCGGTGGTGCAGGCCGCGATCCTCGCGCGCGTCACGCGTTCGGCGGTGCTCGAAGTGCTGCGCGAGGATTTTGTTCGAACGGCGCGCGCGAAGGGGCTCGGCAAGCGCGAGGTGCTGTGGAGCCACGTGCTGCGCAATGCGATGATTCCGGTCATGACCGTGATGGGGCTGCAATTCGCCAATCTCCTGGCCGGCACCATCGTGATCGAGAACGTGTTCTACCTGCCGGGTCTCGGCCGGCTGATCTTCCAGTCGATCGCCAACCGCGACCTGATCGTGGTGCGCAACTGTGTGATGCTGCTGGCGACGATGGTCGTCATCGTCAATTTCGTGGTCGACGTGCTCTATGCCTTCATCGATCCCCGCATCAAGGTGCACGACCTGTGAGCGCGCCTCTGACCACGCCGGTTGACGTTCCGGTGGCAGCGCGCCGTTTGCCGGCGCGCACGTTCTGGGGCCGCGCGCTGCGCCACCGCAGCTTCGTCCTCGGTGGCATGCTGAGCCTTCTGGTGCTGGGCTCGGCGCTCTTGTCGCTGGTGTGGACGCCGTGGTCGCCGTACGAGATCGATATCGCCTCGAAGCTGCGGCCGCCGTCGGCCGCGCACTGGCTCGGCACCGATTCCTTCGGCCGCGACATCGTCTCGCTGCTGCTCGCCGGCGCCCGCTCCACCATCATGGTTGGCGTCATCGCCGTCAGCATCGGTCTCACCTTCGGCGTCACGCTCGGCCTGGTCGCCTCGGCCCGGCGCGGCTGGACCGAGGAGATCATCATGCGCTTCTCCGATTTCACCTTCGCTTTTCCGGCGGTGCTTTCCGCGATCATGCTTGCCGCGGTCGTGGGACCCGGCATGGTTACCTCGATCGTCGCGATCGGCATCTTCCAGATCCCGACGCTGACCCGGCTGACGCGCGGCTCGGCCAATGCGATCTGGGCGCGCGAATTCGTGCTGGCCGCGCGCGCTGCGGGCAAGGGCGCCTTCCGCATCACCATCGAGCACGTTCTGCCCAACATCCTGTCGATCCTGATCGTGCAGGTCACCATCCAGTTCGCGCTTGCCATTCTCGCCGAGGCCGCTCTGTCCTATCTCGGCCTCGGCACGCAGCCGCCGCAGCCGTCCTGGGGACGGATGCTGAACGATGCGCAGACGCTGCTGTTCCAGTCGCCGATGCTCGCGGTCTATCCGGGCGCTGCGATCGCGGTCGCGGTGCTGGGCCTCAATCTGCTCGGCGACGGATTGCGCGATTTGCTCGATCCACGACTGGCGCGGGAGCGATGACGATGGGCGAACGCTCCGGCATGCCGCTGATCGAGGTCGACAATCTCGGCGTCCGGCTCAATACCAACCGCGGGCCGGCGCAGGCCGTGCGCGGCGTCAGCTTCTCGCTGAAGCGCGGCGAGACGCTGGGACTCGTCGGCGAGTCCGGTTGCGGCAAGTCGATCACTGCAATGTCCCTGATGGGGCTGCTACCCGATAGCGCGGTGGTCTCCGGCAGCATCAAACTGGACGGCAACGAGCTCGCGGGGCTGCCGGATGCGGATTATTGCCGCCTGCGCGGCAACCGCATCAGCATGATCTTCCAGGAGCCGATGACCGCGCTCAATCCGATGCATACGATCGGGCATCAGGTGGCCGAGCCGCTGCAACGTCACAAGAAGCATTCGGCGGCGCAGGCGCGCAAGGAGGCGATCGCCTTGCTCGACCGCGTCGGGCTGCCCGATCCGGCCAAGCGCATCGATGCCTATCCGCACCAGTTTTCCGGCGGCCAGCGCCAGCGCATCACCATTGCCATGGCGCTCGCCTGCGAGCCGGATCTGTTGATCGCGGACGAGCCGACCACCGCGCTCGACGTCACCATCCAGGGCCAGATTCTCGACCTCATCGCCGATCTCGTCGAGGAGCGCGGCATGTCGATGATCCTGATCTCACACGACCTCGGCGTCATCGCCGAGAACGTGCGGCGCATGATGGTGATGTATGGCGGCACCGTCGTCGAGAGCGGGCCGACCGACGAGGTCTTCCGCCGCATGGGCCATCCCTACACGCAGGGCCTGTTCCGCGCCCGGCCAAAGCTCGGCGCGCGCAAGGGCACACGCCTGAAGACGATCGCGGGCACTGTGCCGGAGCTTGCCGATCTGCCGTCCGGCTGCAGATTCTCGGACCGCTGTCCGCTTGTGATCGATCAGTGCCGCGCCGCGCTTCCGGCGATGGTCGAGGTCGGACCCGGACATCTCGTCCGCTGCATCAGGACCGATGTCTCGATGGCGGAACGCGTCGGAGCGCTGACCGCATGACCGCCGTACCGCTTCTCGACGTGAGGGATCTCGAACAGCGCTACGCCCTGCCGCGCGAGAGTCTGTTTCGCCCGCCGGGCCAGGTGCGCGCGCTGAACGGCGTCAGCGTGCAGATCCAGGCCGGCAAGAGCCTCGGTATCGTCGGCGAATCCGGTTCGGGCAAGTCGACCTTCGCGCGCGTGGTGATGGCACTGGAGCGGCCGACCTCGGGGCAGGTCGCGCTGCTCGGCCGCGATCTCAACTGTCTGCCGGCCGACGAGCTGCGCCGCGCCCGCCGCGATTTCCAGATGGTGTTTCAGGATCCCTACGGCTCGCTCGATCCGCGCCAGACCATCGCCCGCATCGTCGCTGAGCCGCTGACGGTGCTGGAAGGGGCCGACCGCGCCACCTTCCGCGAGCGCGTCGCCACGGTGTTGCGCCAGGTGGGCTTGCGCGATGCCGACATGGACAAATACCCCCACGAATTCTCCGGCGGCCAGCGCCAGCGTATCGCCATTGCGCGCGCGCTGATCACCCAGCCCAAGCTGATCGTTGCCGACGAGCCCGTCTCCGCCCTCGACGTCTCGGTGCAGGCGCAGGTGCTGAACCTGATGCAGGATCTCCAGGAGCAGTTCGGTCTCAGCTACATCCTGATCAGCCATGACCTCGCCGTGGTCGACTATCTCTGCGACGAGGTCGCGGTGATGTATCTCGGCCGCATCGTCGAGCAGGGCCGGCCGGAGGATCTGTTCGAGCGCTGCGCCCATCCCTATACGCGGGCGCTGCTGGAGGCCGTGCCGCGGGCGTGCGCCGGAGGCGTCCGGCGCCGCCGCGGTGGCCAGGCGATCGCCTCGCAATCGGCCGCAGTGGCCGGATGCGCCTATGTGGCCCGCTGTCCGCTTGCCGACCAGCATTGCCGCGAGGCCCTGCCTGCGTTACGCAAGGTCGGCGAGGGACACCTTGCCGCCTGCCATAGGGCGGAGGCCGTGATGGCGTTGCCGCAGGCGGCCATGGAAGGTTAGTGTCCGGAGCTGGATTGGCGTAGGCTTAAGAACAGAACAGGGCCGGGGAGTTGCGCATGTTCAGGAAATTATCGATCGTCGCGTTTGCCGCCGTGCTTGCCGCGGCGCCTTTGCCGGTGCTGGCGCAGAGCAAGAAGGACAGCGTCGTCATGGCGATGACGCTGGAGCCGCCGGGGCTCGATCCCACCAATGCCGCCGCCGCAGCGATCGCCGAGGTCACGCTCTACAACATCTACGAGACCCTGACCAAGATCAACGAGGACGGCTCGACGTCGCCGCTGCTGGCGGAGAGCTGGACCGCTTCGCCCGACCTGAAGACCTACACGTTCAAGCTGCGCAAGGGCGTCAAATTCCACAATGGCGAGCCGTTCGATTCCGCGGCGGTGAAGTTCTCGTTCGAACGCAACGCGGCACCGACCAGCACCAACAAGGACAAGAGCCTGTTCCAGGCGTTCGAGAAGGTCGACGCGCCCGATGCCGACACGGTCGTGCTCACCTTGAAATATTCCGAGCCGAACCTGCCGTTCCTGCTCGGGCAGGCGAGCGGCTCGATCGTCGAGCCGAAGAGCGCGGCGACCAACGTCACGCAGCCAGTCGGAACCGGACCTTATCAGTTAGGGGCCTGGGCCAAGGGCTCCTCGATCACGCTGACCAAATGGGCCGACTACCGCAACGCCTCCGCGATCAAGCTCTCGAAGGTGACGATCCGCTTCATCTCCGATCCGGCCGCGCAGGCCGCGGCGCTGCTGTCGGGCGACGTTGACGCATTTCCGCGCATCGCAACCCGCGTCGTCGCTCAGTTCAAGAGCGACCCGCGATTCACCGTGCTGATCGGCGGATCCAGGGCCAAGACCATCGTCGCGATCAATCATCGCAAGAAGCCGCTCGACGATGTCCGCGTCCGCCGCGCCGTCCTCGCTGCGATCGACCGCAAGGCCTTGATCGATGGCGCGGTCGAAGGCTTCGGCACCCCGATCGGCAGCTTCTACACGCCCGGATCGCTCGGTTATGTCGACACCACCGGCGTCAACCCCTACGACCCCGAGAAGGCCAAGAAGCTGCTGACTGAGGCCGGCGTCACCACGCCGCTCGAGCTGTCGCTGAAGCTGCCGCCGCCGCCCTATGCGCGGCAGGGCGGCGAGATCGTCGCAGCCCAGCTCGCCAAGGTCGGCATCGTCGCCAAGATCGAGAACGTCGAATGGGCACAGTGGCTGTCGCAGGTGTTCGCACCCAACGGTCCGCACAATTTCGACCTTACCATCGTCAGCCATGTCGAACCGTTCGACCTCGTCAAGATTACCGAGCCGGACTACTATCTCGGCTACAACAACGAGGCGTTCAACGCGCTCTACAAACAGATCGTGTCGACGCCGGACGAAGCTGCCCGCGCCAAGCTTCTCGGCGACGCCCAGCGCATGCTGGCCACCGATGCCGTGTCCGCCTACCTGTTCCAGCCGCAATGGCCCACCGTCATCAACAAGAAGTTGAAGGGCGTCTGGAAGGAAGTTCCGCAGTTCGAGAACGATTTCTCGACTTGGGCCTGGGAGTAGCAACGCTCGATCGCGTGGGGTCTGTCGCTTCAATCTTGGCCTCTCCCATCGGGGGAGGCCAATCGTTTGGGCCGTCCAAAACAGAAAACTGAAAAACAACCCCATGCACAGTAGCCGGGCGCAGTCATTTCAATGGCTTGCGCGTGGCGCAGCTCATGGTCGAGACGGGGGCGCCGGAGCTTGATCCGTCGGGCAAAACAGCGGCAATCGATCATCAGCGCGGCCTCATGGTTCGGAAGGCCGCCGGGCGAGGCTGATCGACCGAGACTTCACGGCTCCCGCGCTGGCCAGCGAACAGGTGCTGCGGATCACACGTACCGACAAGCCGGATCTCGGCTTCGAGCGCAACGACGCTAGCTGAAGTTCCATCCGCAAACTCTCTCCCGAATTCCTGCAAATCTCTGCCATCTACCGAAGGTAGATTCGCTCCCGGTGAAGCGTGGTCAACAACGCGTCTTGCAAGAAACGAAAATCTGCAGGCGTCAGGCCCGCTTCCGACAATGAAATGGGAGTACGCCATGCAGCATCTGCCGAACGATACCTACGACGTCACGCTTGACCAATTTGGTCAAATCGCGGCCATTGACGGAGACCCCGCCTTTCCGGCTTCCACCGACGTCGTCGGCGGCAACGACACCGTGACGGCCAACGTCGACGCGCTCAATGCAAGACTCACGATCTTCGGCGACGACCACACCGTGTTGCTCGGTCATTCCCAAGGCGGAAACGACACGCTGATCGCGGACATCGACGGTGGCTGGGACACCGCCGTCGTGATCGGTGATACCCAGTCGATGATCGATGACGCCCGGGGCGGCAACGACACCATCGTCGCGGATGCCGGCCGCACCGTCTACACAACGATCTCGGCCTTCGGGGACGTTGCGGGCGACATGTCGGGCAATGCGCAAGGCGGCCATGACGACATCAGCGGCTCGATCGCCTGGCGCGGCGGCGCCAACCTGTTCGCCGGCGATGCCGGCGGTTCCATGATGGACACCTCGCAAGGTGGCAACGACACACTCGATGTCAGCGTGCTCACAATCGACGGCGGGGCGACCGTCAGCGGAGACGCCATCGGGTCCCTGCGAGGGCTCGCGCAGGGCGGCAACGACACCCTGTCCATCACTTTGAACGGTGACAGCGCCATTTCAGGCGGAACCTTGTTCGGGGATTCGGCGACATCCCTGATGGATTTCGCCAAGGGAGGCGACGATGTGCTCACCGCCAAGCTCGCCGGCCTGTACACGGATGCCGTCGCGCAGATGTACGGCGATGCTCCGACCATGGCAGGCCATTCCCATGGCGGCAACGATGTTCTCAATGGCGGCGTGGGCCGCGATTTCATGTATGGCGATGCGCGGAGCTATGAACCGGCCGCACCCGGCGCGATCACTGGCGGCGTCGACACGCTGAACGGCGGAGCCGGCGATGACCAGATGTGGGGCGGGGGAAACAGCGACTTGTTCGTCTTCAACGCCGGCTCCGGCAACGATACGATCAACGACTTCGATCAGGGCAACAAGGTCCTCGGCAGCGCCGCGGTGGAACAGGATCTGATCGACGTGCAGAACTACGGCTTCGCAGACTGGACGGCGCTGTCGAAACTGATCAGCGACAACACCGCCGGCGATGCCGTGATCCATCTTTCCGCCAACGATTCGATCACGCTAGACGGGGTTCACGCGGCGAACCTGCATCAGACCGACTTCATCATCTGAGGACGCAGAGCAAGAGCGGCGGCGTCGCGATTGCGACGGCGCAATGACGAATTTTGCCGCGCGGCGACGGAAACTTGGCGCGATCAAGCTCTGCCCCGAATTCCGGCAAACCTTCGCCATCGACCAAAACTAGATTCGTCTCCGTGAAGCGTGGTCAACAACGCGTCTTGCAAGAAAACTCTGCAGGCGTCAGGCCCGCTTCCGACAATGAAATGGGAGTTACGCCATGCAGCATCTGCCGAACGACACCATCGACGTCCTGCTCGACCAGTTTGGTCAAATCGAAACCATCTACGGCGATCCGAACTTTCCGACCACCGCGGATGCCTGGGGCGGCAACGACACCGTGACGGCAACCATCACCCAGCCCGAAGCAGAGGTCACGATCTTCGGCGAGGACAACACGACGTTGCACGGTCAGTCCCATGGTGGCAACGACACGCTCACGGTCAACTTCAACTACGGCTGGAACGCGGCCCTCGTGGTCGGCGACGCCCAGGCCATGACCGACGACGCCAGCGGCGGCAACGACACGATCAGCGTCGAGGACGATTCGCTGTACACCAACGCTCATGCTTTCGGCGACGTCGCTGGCGACATGTCGGGCAATTCACACGGCGGCGGCGACGTCATCACCGGCGCGGTGGGCTGGCGGAGCTACGATAATGTGTACGCCGGAGATGCCGGTGGTTCCATGAGCGGCACGGCGCAGGGCGGTAATGACACGCTCAACATCAGTGTGGACACCATGGAGGGCACAGCGCAGGCCAGCGGCGATGCCATCGGCTCCATCAGCGGCGATGCCCATGGCGGCAACGACAACATCACCTTCACCTTCGACAGCGACATCATTTGGACCGCCGGCTTTGGGTTCGGAGATTCGGCGACCTCACTAACCGACAATGCCCAAGGGGGAGATGACATGCTCACACTTGAGACAAATGTCCCCGACCCCCTCCACTTTACGCCCCCGACACTCTACGGCGATGCTCCTGCCATGTCCGGCAATGCCCATGGCGGCAACGATATTCTCACCGGCGGGGTAACCCGTGATTACCTGTATGGCGATGCGGCGGTCTATACCCCCGCAACGCCGGGCTCGATCACAGGCGGCCGCGATATTCTCAACGGCGGCGCCGGCGATGACCAGCTTTCGGGCGGAGGAAACAGCGACACCTTCGTCTTCAACACCGGCTCCGGCAATGACCTGATCACCGATTTCGATCAGGGCAACAAGGCAGTTGGCAGCACCGTGACCGAGCATGACCTGATCAATGTGCACGATTACGGATTTGCGGACTGGGCGGCGCTGTCGAGCCTGATCAGCGACAATGCCGCCGGCGACGCCGTGATCCATCTGTCGGCGAGCGACACCATCACGCTCGACGGCGTCCAGACGGCGAGCCTGCACGCGACCGATTTTCTCATCTGAGCGCGTTGCGCTGGGAGCAACGATCTCGCCCCGCCTCCAGCGGGGCGAGACGGCCGTTTCGTCTTTCTCCGCCGGCAGATGTTCTCCGGCGCGAGGCGGTCCCCCTGGACCGTTGGGGAACGATCGACGACCGCTTGCCGTTCTCCGTGCAGTTGATGCGGACCTACCTCCCAGCTTGAGCCGATCAGATGACGATCGAGGGAGCTGAAAGGTCGTTGTAATCGATTACGATCGTGGCCTTCGCTTCCGGCTGGCAACTCCGAAGATAAAGCCGTTGTCCCTCAACGTAGCGTCGGTTCGATACAGCCGCAGGGTCGGGTGACGAGCCGTCGCGCGAAGCGCACCGCGCAACGGACACGGCAAAGTCCGTGCGGAGAAAGATTGAAGCGTCCCAATAGGCGAGCAGTTCGGGCCGGTGCAGGAAGATGCCGTCGATCAGCAAGATGGACGATGGCTCGGCCTTGAGATCATCAGCTGGCACAAATTCATCGGTCACATGATCGAAGAATGCCCGACGATAGCGGCGAGAACCATCGGGCCTTAGCGGGTCCAGCAGGTATTGCTTCAATGCCGGGTAGTTGTAGGAGTCCTCGAAAAAGCCTTCCGGTGAATGCCGCCCGCGCCGGTATCTGACCGCCCTGGGATTATGAAATCCGTCGACCGATGCTCGGATGACAGGCCGCCCCTTGGTCGCAACGAGGCTTCCGAGTTCATTGGCGAATGTGGTCTTTCCAGCCCCGTCGACACCGTCGATGGCGACGCGGACCGTTCGATCTGGCGAGGTCACGACGAGGCGATCGGCCAAGTCGCATAGAAGCTTCTGTCTCTTTTCCATCTGGATCGGATGCGCCCACGCAAAGTCACTCGAGCCTACAACGGAGCCGTTCACTTCGGCAATTGGCCATAGCGTCGCCGAACGGCTTGCCGATTGTCGGCTTGTGGGCTCGAAGCTGACTTTAGGCTGATGCTCGGAAACTACGTTCCAGACCCCGTATGACTATCAGGAGGACCACCAAATTGGTCCCAGTTATCGCTGTTATTTCTGTCGGGTCTCACCTTCGTACCCTGCCGAAAGGCAAAGGTGATAAATCCCACGATCGCGAGGAGGGCGAGCAGAGGCAAAAGCCAACCAGGCATGATCTACTCCGCTATTCCGTGTCCCTTTCCGTTGGGGTCGTCCGAATATACCACGGTCAAACAGAAGGTGTCGCCAATCGGCCCATGCCTGACCTTGGCTCGGTGCGCCCCGAGCTGCGCTTCTTTGAAGTGAGCCGGGCCGGGCGATGCGAATGGGGCTGGTGAGCCGTTGACCATTGCGGACCGCCGACCGGCCGATCAAGATGACGGAGCTTCTCAGCTTGAGCAGGACCTCGATGGCGGTCGCCATTAACATTCGAGCCGATAACGCGTCCGCCAACGAGATCGAGCGGCTGTGGGATCAGGTTGCGGTTTTCGAGGATGAGCCATCGATGCGGGTCCTGGCTTATCGGCCACATCTCACATTCGCCATCTATGAATCGCCTGACATCGAAGAGAAGATCGCGTGGGACGCAATGCTCCGTGCAACTGCAGGCGAAGCACAGCTCTCCATCGCTTTCAGACGGATTCGATGGTTCGCAGGCCCGCCTCTCGTGCTATGGGCCGAGCCTGAGGCGAACTCAACCCTCGGAAGGTGGCACGCTTCGATCAGCGCGGCCATCGACCCGGTCCATTGTCGGCCGCATTATCGGCCCGGCGCCTGGACGCCCCATTGCACGCTCGGCACGCGAATCCTGGACGGGAACAGTAAGAGCGCCATCGCCTTTGCGCAGTCATTCGACCGACGGATCGAAGTTGTTTTCGACGTGATCGATTGCGTCACTTTTCCGCCGGTGCGGATCGTTGCCCAGAAGGAGCTGCCGAAGGACGCTCCATGAGCCAGTGTGCAGGCGACCGCCAAGTGTTGCACACTCCAAGGATTGAAAGACAACGGGATGTTGGCTTCTGGCCTATCGCGGCATATTCCGCTGCCGCATGATCGTGGGCCTGTCTCGTTTCTTTGTCATTTGCGACAATGGCTCGAAAAGCGAGCGGCGCACCGTCCTCGAAACGATGCGCCGCTCCTCTCATGCGGCTTCCGCGGCGAAATTGCCGATCCAGTCGCGGGCGATTGTCACGTCGGCTTGCGACAATTGATGGCCCGCCGGCAGCACCCTGTGGGTCACGCTCGCGCCGGCTTGCGAGAGCAGGGCCGCGAGCTTTGCCGAATTGCTCGCCGGCACGATCGGGTCGGCCTGTCCCGACAACAGCAGGACCGGCTTGCCGGCGAGCTCGGCTTTCGGCGGAGCCGACAGCGGCACCATCGCACGCAGCAGGATCGCCCCGGCGAGCACGTCCGGCTTCAGCAGTAACAGCGCGGCTGCGATGTTGGCGCCGTTGGAGAAGCCGACCGCAACGGGTGCGGCGATGCCGTACTGCTTTCGCGCCTCCACGACGAACTCGCCGAGCTCGTCCGCGCGACGTCGCACGTCCTCCTCGTCGAACACGCCCTCGGCCAGACGGCGGAAGAAGCGCGGCATGCCGTGCTCGAGCACACGGCCGCGCGGCGAGAGCAGGGCGGAGCCGGGCGAGATCATCCTGCCGAGCCCGAGCAGGTCGTTCTCGTCGCCGCCGGTGCCGTGCAGCAGCAGCAGTGGAGCGGAGCCCGCGTCGCCTGCGGGCTCGAAGCGATGGATGAAGGCAGTCTCGGTCATGACGCGGTCTCTTCCAGGCTCGGCAGCACGCCTTCGATCTGCTTGCGGTGCTGCTCGAGGAAGGCGGGCAGCTTGAGGTCACGTCCCAGCGTCGCGACGGGCTCGTCGACGGCGAAGCCGGGGATGTCGGTCGCGATCTCGAACAGCACGCCGCCGGGCTCGCGGAAGTAGATCGAGCGGAAGTAGTTGCGGTCCCGCTGCTCGGTCGGATGCAGGCCGTGATTGCTCACGAGCTTCTGTGCCATCTTGCCCTGCTCGGCATCGTCGGCCGCGCGGAAGGCGATGTGGTGGACGGAGCCGCCGCCCTGATGTCCGCGCAGGAATCCCTTGGCCTCGTAGATGTCGACGACGCTGCCTTCGACATCGCCGGGCGCCTTGAAGCGGATCACCGAGCCCTCGCGTCCCGTTTCCTTGAAGCCGAACACGTCGGTGAGGACGGCGGCGGTCTTCGCCGCGCTGTCGAGCAGCAGGGTCACGCCGTGGAAGCCGCGGATCGCGTGCTCGGCCGGCACGTCGCCGTTGCTCCAGCCGGGCTCGTTCTCCGCGCCCGGCACGCCGACCAGCGCGAGCGCCATGCCGTCGGGGTCGGTGAACGGCAGCACGGATTCGCCGAAGCGCTTCTCCAGCGCCTCATAGGCGATACCCTTCTCGGTGAAGCGCTGCGTCCAATAGCCGAGCGAGCGCTGCGGCACGCGGAAGGCGGTCTGGTGGGTCTCGCCGACGCCGCGGCGTCCCGAGGGAACGCCGGCCCAGGGAAAGAAGGTGAGGATGGTGCCGGGCCGGCCGGTCTCATCGCCGTAATAGAAGTGATAGGTGCCGGGATCGTCGAAATTGACCGTCTTCTTGACGAAGCGCAGGCCGAGATCCCGCGTGTAGAAGCCGAAATTGCGGATGGGGTCGCCGGCAATCGCGGTGACATGGTGCAGTCCAGACATTGTCGTCCTCCAAGTTCGGGGAGCGTCTTGCTCTGGCGGAAATATTGTTCCGCTTTGGATTGGAGACAATCCGTGCAAATATGACGGCTATGTCTACGATTTGGAAACAATCCGCGGTGGCCGGCCTTGGATAAGCTCGGCAGCCTCAGGGCCTTCGTGAAGGTAGTCGAAAGCGGCAGCTTTGCCGAGGCGGGCCGGCAGCTCAGGCTGTCGCGCTCGGCGATCAGCAAGTACATCGCCGATCTCGAGGAGAGCCTCGGGGTCCAGCTGCTGAACCGGACCACAAGGCATGCGAGCCCGACCGAGAACGGCCAGCGCTATTTCGAGCGCGCGCTCGTCATCCTCTCGGAGGTCGAGGCGGCCGACCAGGCGGTGACGCAGGCCCAGTCGGCACCGCGCGGGCTGCTCCGCGTCAACGCACCGATGTCGTTCGGCACGATGCGGCTGGGTCCCGCGCTCGCCGATTTCATGGCGCGTTATGGCGAGCTTCAGCTTCAGATCGTGCTCAGCGACGACCTGCTCGATCCGGTGCAGGACGGCTTTGACGTGACGCTTCGGATCGCGGAATTGGAATCCTCCAGCCTGATTGCGCGAAAAATCATGCCGGTGCCGCGCATGATCTGCGCCTCGCCGGATTATCTGGCCCGGCACGGCACGCCCAGGCATCCGCAGGATCTGCGCGAGCACGCCTCGCTCACCTACGGCTTCCTGCTCACAGGCAACCAGTGGAAGCTTAGCGGCGCGGATGGCGACCACTGGATCCAGCCGGCCTGGTCGCTCTGCGTCAACAATGCCGAGGTGCTGCGCGACGTCGCGATCAAGGGCAGGGGACTTGCGCTGCTGCCGGAGTTCATCGCGGCGGATGCGTTGAGGAAAGGCGAGCTGCGGACGGTGCTGGATGATTATTCCGCGCCACCGCTCGCGCTCTACGCGGTCTACCCGCCGACGCGGCATCTGTCGGTGAAGGTGCGGCTGTTCATCGACTTCCTCGTCGAGCGGTTCGGCCGCGAGGAGGTCCTCGCTTCTCGCTAACGCCGCAGCGTAAACTCGTCGGCGCCGCGCCGATGCTCCCACTTCGCCTGCTCCAGCTCCGGCTGGTCGCACTCGGCTTCCGGATAACCGATGCAGAGATAGGCGATGAATTTCCAGGTCTCGGGCACGTCGAGAATGGCGTGGATGCGCGCGGGGTTCAGGATCGACACCCAGCCGAGGCCGATGCCGTCCGCGCGCGCGGCGAGCCACATCGCGATAATCGCAGCGACGACGGAATATTCGGTCGTCTCCGGCATGGTGGCGCGGCCGAGGCCGTGGCCGATGTCGCTGGTCTTGTCGGCGAACACGGCGAGATGGCCGGGCGCCTGTTCCAGCCCCGACAGTTTCAGCGTGGCATAGCGTGCTGCGCGTTCGCCGGAATAGCAGTTCAGCGCATCGGCATTGCAGGCCTTGAAATCCTCGATCACGGCGCGGCGGCGCGCGGCATCGTCGACAATGACGAAGCGCCAGGGCTGGCTGAGCCCGACCGAGGGCGACAGGCAGGCGGTCTCGATCAGCCGCGCGATGGCGTCCTCCGGCAGCGGATCGCTGCGGAAACGGCGCACGTCGCGGCGCCACACGAACAGCTCGTGCAATTGCCGGCGGAAGATGTCGTCGAACTCGGCCATGAGGTCAGCGTCCCATCTGGAAGGCAGCGGCGACCAGCAGGATCAGGATCTCGCCGGATTGCTCGAACGCGCCGAGGATGTCGCCGGTCTGTCCGCCGATCTGGCGAAGGGCGAGCCGCGCCAGGAGCAGACCGGCGAGCGACAGCAGGATCAGGCTGACAAGCGCCTTGCCCGGCCCGAGCGCAAGGGCGAGTGCGAGCGTTCCAAGCGCGAACGCAATGGCGACGCTGCGGCCCGGCGGCACTCCGGCGCTCGCGGAAAGCCCGTCCGGCCGCGCCGACGGGACCAGCGACATGAAGGCCGGCACGCCTGCACGGGCAGCAACGTGCGCGGCGCACAGTGCGAGCGTGACGGCCAAGGGATTGGCGATGGTCGCCAGCGCGCTCCAGCGCAGGCCGAACGAGAGGATCAGCGCGCAGACACCGTAGGTGCCGATCCGGCTGTCGCGCATGATCTCGAGCTTGCGCTCGCGCGTCCGGCCGCCGCCGAGCCCGTCGGCGGTGTCGGCGAGGCCGTCTTCGTGCAGCGCGCCGGTGACGAGGGCGGTGGTCGCGAGGGCGAGCAGGGCGGCAAGGTTCGGCGTCAGTCCGAAGCGGATGGCGACCTTGTAGACGAAAGCACCGGCAAGGCCGACCAGCAGCCCAGCGACGGGGAGGGCCCAGGTCGCTCGCGCGACGGCGCCGTCGCCCGCAGGCTTCGAGGAGGCCACGGGGAGGATCGTCACGAACGATGCCGCCATCCTGAGATCGACGAAGATGTCTTTGAGCAGCTCGGCGCGCGGCATCATTTCAATCTCATGGGCAGGCCGGCGACCACGAACTCGACTTCGTCGGCAACGCCAGCGATCGTCTGGTTCATGATCCCGGCGGCGTCCCGAAAGCTGCGCGCCAGCGCGTTGTCGGGGACGATGCCGAGGCCGACCTCGTTGGTGACGAGGACGACGGGGCTCTTCAAGCGAGGCAGCGCCGCGGCGAGCTCGGCCACTTCACGCTCCCAGTCGCGCTCGGCGAGCATCAGATTGGAGAGCCATAGCGTCAGGCAGTCCACCAGCCTTGCGCCGCCGCCATCGCTTGCAACCAGCGCCTTGACGAGATCGAGCGGGACCTCGCGTTCGATCCAGTCGGTTCCGCGCTGCGCGCGGTGCTTTGCGATGCGCGCCTCCATCTCGGTGTCGAGCGCCTCGGCCGTCGCGACATAGACGGGCTGCCCGGGAAAGGCGCGTGTGCGCGTTTCCGCACGCTTGCTCTTGCCCGATCGCGCTCCGCCCGTGATCAAGATGACGGCCATGAAGGTCTCCTCAAGGGCCTGACTAACCACCAATTGCGGGCAAAGACAAAGCCGAAATCCGGCGGATAGGGGCTTGCGCTCCAGCTTTGCTTTGCGCAACAGGGGCGGGGCAGGAGGCAGGCTTTGCAGGTAGGCTCTTTGCACGTAGGCTTGGGCTTTGCGGGCGCGATGGTAGCGGCGATGGCGGCGGATGCCCTCTTGGGCTGGCCGTCGTGGCTGTTTGCGCGGATCGGCCATCCGGTGACGTGGCTTGGGCGGCTGATCGGCGCCGTCGATCGCGGCTGGAATCGCGCCTCCAACCCGCCGGCGCTGCGCCGCGCAGCCGGCATCGCCGGAGCGCTTCTGGTGATTGGATTCTCGGTCGTGATCGGCTGGCTGCTTCAGTCCCTGCTTCCCCCGGGCTCGATCCAGATCGTGCTCGTCGGTGTCCTTGCCTGGCCGCTGGTCGCGCTGCGTTCGCTGCATGATCACGTCGCAGCCGTCGCTCGTCCCTTGCTGGCTGGCGATATCGCCGCCGCGCGTGAGGCCGTCTCGCGCATCGTCGGGGGCGATCCCTCAGCGCTCGATGAAGCCGGGATCGCGCGTGCGGCGATCGAGAGCCTTGCGGAGAACGCCTCCGACGGTATCGTCGCGCCGGTGTTCTGGGGCGCGCTGTTCGGCCTGCCGGGCATTCTCGGTTACAAGGCGATCAACACGCTGGACTCCATGATCGGTCACCGCAACGAGCGCCACGAAGCGTTCGGCTGGGCGGCTGCGCGCATCGACGATGTCGCCAACTTCATTCCGGCGCGCCTGACCGGGTTTCTCTTCGTGTTGCTGGCACCGCACCGGTCGGAGGCGCTGGCATGCATGACGCGCGATGCGCGGCGGCATCGCTCGCCGAATGCCGGCTGGCCGGAAGCCGCCATGGCCGGCGGGCTTGGCGTGCGACTCAGCGGCCCCCGTATCTATCACGGCAGCATCACGAACGAGCCTTGGCTGAACGAGGGCGCGCGCGATCCGCGCGCCGCCGACATTGACGAGGGACTGACAGTCTACCGGCGTGCCATGCTGCTGCTCGCCGGCACGCTTGCGATCCTCGCCTTCGCGTGAAAGAACGGGGCATGCGCGAGCACGGTGGAAATCTGGATCAAGCTCAGCAGCGTTTTGGCGGACGCGCCGAAGACTGGATCGACCTGTCGACCGGCATCAACCGGCTGCCTTATCCCGTGGGTGAGGTCAGCGCGCACGCGTGGAGTGCGCTGCCTTCGCGCGCGGAGATCGAGGCCCTGCACCGCGCCGCAGGACACGCGTACCGCACCAGCGCGCCGATCGTCGCGCTTGGTGGCGCGCAGGCCGCGATCCAGTTGCTGCCGCAGCTCGCGCCACCCGGCCGCGCGCGCATTCTCGCGCCGACCTATAATGAATATGCAGGGGTGCTGTCGGCCGCGGGCTGGGAGGTGCTGGAGGTCAGCGAGCTCGACGCGCTCGAAGGCGCGGATCTCGGCATCCTCGTCAATCCCAACAATCCCGACGGCCGGCGTCATACGCCAAAGGATTTGCTGACGTTGTTGCCGCGCGTCGGCCGTCTCGTGATCGACGAGAGCTTTGTCGACGCCGTTCCGCAACTGTCGCTCGCGCCTGAGGCGGACCGGCCGGGATTGTTGATCTTACGTTCCTTCGGAAAGTTCTATGGCCTTGCCGGCCTGCGGCTGGGCTTTGCGACCGGCAATGCCGCCGATATCGACCGGCTCGCGGCGATGTCCGGCCCGTGGCCGGTCTCGGGTGCAGCGATCGCGATCGGCTGCCGCGCCTTGCGCGACGATGCCTGGGCCGAAGCTACGTCCGCGCGGCTTGCGAAGGACTGTGCTCGCCTCGACGAGATGGCGCGAGCGCAAGGCTGGCGGCTTGTCGGCGGCGCGTCGCTGTTTCGCCTCTACGAGACGCATGACGCGCTTGCCGCGCAGGACATGCTCGCGCGTGCCCGGATCTGGTCGCGCGTGTTCGCGAAGAGGCCGACATGGCTGCGGCTCCGGCTTCCGGGCAGCGAAGCCGAATGGCGCCGACTTGCCGAGGCGCTAGCGCGCTAGCGCGAGCAGGCCCTCGACATCGAGATGCTTTTCGATGTGATCGGCCAGCGCATCGAGCGCGCTCTCGACCCTCGCATGATAGGGCCCGGCGCCTGCTTGAATGTCGAGCTTCGCCAAAAACGCCTTGCGGAAGTCGTCCGACGTGAAGAGGCCGTGCAGATAGCTGCCCTGCACGCGGCCGTCGCGCGAGATCGCGCCTTCCGGCTCGCCGTTCAGGGTCGCGAACGGCCGCGCGCGATCCGGCCCATCGGTGCGGCCGATGTGGATCTCGTAGGCCGCGATCGGCTGCCTGCTGGCGGCATGTACGGCGGTGACGCGTGTCAGCGTCTTCTGCGGGCTCATCACCGTGTCCACGTCGAGCAGCCCGAGGCCCGGCGTGTCGCCTGCGGGACCTTCGATGCCATCGGGATCTGCAACGCTGCGCCCGAGCATCTGATAGCCGCCGCAGAGGCCGAGCACATGGCCACCCCTGCGGTGATGTGCAAGCAGATCGATGTCCCAGCCCTGTGCGCGCAGGAAGGCGAGATCGCCCCGGGTCGATTTGGAGCCGGGGATGATGACGAGACGCACGTCACCCGGGATGGCTTCGCCGGGACGCACCATCACGAGATCGACACAAGGCTCGAGCCTGAGCGGATCGAGATCGTCGAAATTCGCGATCCGCGACAGTGCGAGGCAGGCGATCTTGCACTGGCCGGGCTTGCGCGCGTCGCGGAGGCCCAGCGCATCCTCAGCCGGCAGCTCGCCGGCGCGCGGAAACCAGGGCAGCACGCCGAGGCCGCGCCACGCGGTCTTTTGCTCGATCAGCTTGTAGCCGTCGTCGAACAGCGTGGGATCGCCGCGGAACTTGTTGATGACGAAGCCAGAGATCATCGCAGCATCCTCGGGGTCGATCACCGTCTTGATGCCGACGAGCTGGGCGATGACGCCACCGCGGTCGATGTCGCCGACCAGCACGACGGGAACGTCGGCCTTGCGCGCAAAACCCATATTGGCGATGTCGGCCTTGCGCAGATTGACCTCGGCCGGACTGCCGGCGCCTTCGACCAGCACCAGATCGGCCTTCGCCTTCAGACGCTCGAAACTCTCCAGCACGGCGCCCATCAATGAAGGCTTCATCGCCGCGTAGTCGCGCGCGCGTGCGGTCGCGATGCGCTTGCCATGGACGACCACCTGCGCGCCGACATCGGTCTCGGGCTTGAGCAGCACCGGGTTCATGTCGGTGTGCGGCTCGACGCCGGCGGCCAGCGCCTGCAATGCCTGCGCGCGACCGATCTCGCCGCCATCGACGGTGACGGCCGCGTTGTTGGACATGTTCTGCGGCTTGAACGGAAGCACGCGCAAGTGCCGCCGCGTGAAGGCACGGGCGAGGCCGGCGACGATGAGCGATTTGCCCACGTCCGAGCCGGCCCCCTGGATCATCAGCGCGCGTGCCATCGAACTCAGAACTCGACGCCGGCCTGCGCCTTGATGCCGGAGCGGAACGGGTGCTTCACCAGCGTCATCTCGGTGACGAGATCGGCGATCTCGATCAGCTCGTCCTTGGCATTGCGGCCGGTGAGCACGACGTGAGTCATTGGCGGCTTCGAGCTCGTCAGGAAATCGATCACCTCGGCGATGTCGAGATAGTCGTAGCGCAGCGCGATGTTGATCTCGTCGAGCACGACCATGCGCAAATTCGCATCCGAGATCAGCTCCTTGGCCTTCTCCCAGCCGGCGCGCGCGGCGGCGATGTCGCGGGCGCGATCCTGCGTCTCCCAGGTGAAGCCTTCGCCCATCGCGTGGAACTGGCAGAGCTCGCCGAAATGGCCGGTGAGCAGGCGGCGCTCGCCGGTGTCCCAGGCGCCCTTGATGAACTGCACCACCGCGCAAGGGAAACCGTGGGCGACGCAGCGCACGATCATGCCGAAGGCCGAGGAGGACTTGCCCTTGCCGGCGCCGGTGTGGACGATGATGAGGCCCTTTTCGCCGCTCTTGGTCGCCATGATCTTGTCGCGGGCGGCCTTCTTCTTCGCCATCTTATGGGCGTGCCTGATGTCGGTATCCTCGGTGGTTTGGGTATCCGGTTCAGACGTCATGGGACCCGGTCCTTCGGCTTGACAAGAGGCGGCCACCGGCAAATGGTGGCCCGGCGTTGGTTCCTGTCCTATGACAGGCGAAGAGGGAATGCGATAGGGTCCGAATCGGCAAGATTTGGGTTCAAAATGCAGCCGCCCCCGCGACCGTGACCGGAGAGATGCCCGAAGCCACTGATTCCCCGCGGAATCGGGAAGGCGGGGATCGAAGGGCAAGACCCTGCTCCGCAAGCCGGGAGACCTGCCAGCGCGGACGAGTTTTGGACCGGCGGACGGGGGGTTCCGCGACGGGGAAACGGGCCTTCTGAAGAATGGTCCGTGTGCCTCATCGCCTCCCGCTGTTATCTGGAAGAGGCGATGACCGTCACACTTCATGTCTGCATCCCCTGCCGTGCCGGCCAGACGCTTGGCGAGGGCGAGACGACGCCCGGCAAGCGCCTGCACGGCGCGATCCTCGAGGCCGGCGTGCCCGAGGGTGTCAATGTGGTTCCCGTCGAATGCCTGTCGGCGTGCAGCCAGGGCTGCTCGGTGGCGCTGACCGCGCCCGGCCGCTGGTCCTATGTCTATGGCCGCTTGTCGGATGCGAATGCGTACGACGTGGTCGCGGGCGCTGCCGCCTACGCGGCGGCACCCGACGGGCTCGTGCCCTGGCGCAGCCGTCCCGAGATCTTCCGCAAGCAGTCGCTTGCGCGAATTCCCCCGATTCCTGTCGCGCCGGAGGCCGCCGAATGAATTCGCTCGCAAAAGTCCCGGTCACGGTGGTCACCGGTTTCCTCGGCTCCGGCAAGACGACGCTGATCCAGCATCTGCTCAGCAACGCCGGTGGCAAGAAGCTCGCCGTGCTCGTCAACGAGTTCGGCAGCGAGGGCGTTGACGGCGAGATCCTGAAATCCTGCGCCGACGCCAACTGCCCCGAGGAGAACATCGTCGAGCTCGCCAATGGCTGCATCTGCTGCACCGTCGCCGACGATTTCATTCCGACCATGGAGCAGCTGCTGGCGCGCCCGGTGAGGCCCGATCACATCCTGATCGAGACCTCGGGCCTGGCATTGCCGAAGCCGCTCTTGAAGGCGTTCGATTGGCCGGAGATCCGCTCGCGCATCACGGTCGACGGCGTGATCGCGCTGGCCGATGCCGAGGCCGTGGCGGCGGGCCGTTTCGCCCCCGATCCGGAGGCGGTCGAGGCGCAGCGCGCCGCAGACGACAATCTCGATCACGAGACGCCGCTGTCGGAAGTGTTCGAGGACCAGATCGCCTGTGCCGATATCGTGCTGCTGACCAAGGCCGACCTTGCCGGCGTCGCCGGCATTGAAGCTGCGAAGGCTGCAATCACCGCCGAGATGCCGCGCCGCGTGCCGATGCTGCCCGTCACCGACGGCGCCATCGACGCGCGCGTCATCCTCGGCCTCGGTGCCGCCGCCGAGAACGATCTGGCCGCGCGCCCCTCGCATCACGACGGCGAGGAGGAGCATGAGCACGACGATTTCGCCTCGGTTGTGATCGATCTTCCGGAGGTCGCCGACATCGACACGTTGGTTGCGTCCGTCCAGCGTCTGGCGCGCGAGCAGAACGTGCTGCGCGCCAAGGGCTATATCGCGGTCGCGGGAAAGCCGATGCGGCTGCTGCTGCAGGCGGTCGGCGAGCGCGTGCGCCATCAGTTCGACAAGCCCTGGGGCGCAGGTCTCAGGCAGTCCAAACTCGTCGTGATCGGCGAGCACGGCGATATCGACGAGGCCGCGATCAAGGCAGGACTTGGTATCTCAGGATCTGGCATCTGATGCACGTCGTCTTCCGCGAGAGCCGCGGTCTGGAGGAGACCGCGACGCCAAGGGACATCGGCCAGGACCCGGCCGACCTCGTGGTGCTCTCGTATTCGGATTCCGACCTTGCCGCGTTTGCGGCCGGCTGGCGCCGTGGCCGGGGCAGCCTGCCGTCGCTGCGGCTCGCCAATCTCGCGGAGCTGCGCCATCCGCTATCGGTCGACACCTATGTCGAGCGCACGCTGTCGCAGGCGCGCGGCATTCTGGTGCGCTTGATCGGCGGGGAGTCCTACTGGGCGTATGGGCTGGCGGCCTTGCAGCGGCTCGCCAAGGACCGGGGCATCGCGCTTGCCGTGCTGCCGGCCGACGGTCGCGATGACACGCGGCTCGATAAGTGTTCGACGGTGCCGGTCTCGACGCTGCGACGGCTCAAGGTGCTCTGCGACTCCGGCGGCCCGGTTGCGGCGCAGGCGGCGATCGCGCAGCTCGCGCTGGCTTCGGGCCTGTACGCAGGGCCCGTCATCGGCGAGATGAGCGTGCCTGAGATGGGCTTTTACGATCCCGCGGGCGGCGTCATCGCCGGGCCGGCGAACGGCGAGGGCAGGCCGCGCGCGCTGGTGACGTTCTATCGCTCCTATCTCACCGCCGCCGACACCGGCCCGGTCGACGCTCTGATCGCCGCACTGCGCGAACAGGGCTTTGACGCCTACGGCGCGTTCGTCACCTCGCTGAAGGCCGCGGGCGTCGCCGATTGGCTGCGCGCGCATCTTGCGCAACATCCTCCGGCCGCGATCGTCAATGCGACGGCGTTCTCGGCTCTGGGCGACGACGGCACGACGCCGTTCGATGCTGCGTCTTGCCCGGTGTTTCAGATCGCGCTCTCCACGGCGCGGCGCGAGGACTGGGCTACCTCGCTACGCGGCCTGTCGCCCGGCGATCTCGCGATGCATGTGGTGCTGCCCGAGGTCGATGGTCGTTTGTTCACCGGCGTAGTGAGCTTCAAATCGGCCGCGATGCGTGATCCGGATTTGCAGTTTTCGCATCTGGCCCACGGGCCCGACGAGGAGCGCGTGAAGGCTGTTGCTGCGCGCGTCCTGGCCTGGCGGCGCCTCGCAGAGAAGCCGTCCGGCGAGAAGCGGCTGGGCATCGTGCTCTCGAACTATCCGGGGCGTCCGCACCAGATCGCGCACGCGGTCGGACTCGATGCACTGGCTTCGGTCGAATCCTTAGTATCCGATCTCGCTAAAGCCGGCTTCAATGTCGCGCCGGTCCATGCGCTCGGCGAGACGCTGCTCAAGCAGAATCTGACCTGGAGCATTGCCGATTACCGCGTGGCGCTCTCGCGCCTGCCGCAATCCCTGCAGGATGACCTCGCGCAAGCCTGGGGCGCGCCGGAGAGCGATCCGGCTTGCCGCGACGACGCGTTTCATTTCGCGGCCATCGTTTGTGGCCGGTCGGTCATCGCGGTTCAGCCCGAGCGCGGCGATGCGACCGCGCGCGATGTTGACTACCACGATCTCGCCCGCACGCCGCGCCATGCCTATGTCGCGTTCTATCTCTGGCTCCGGCAGCAGCGTTATGACGCCATCGTGCATATGGGTGCGCATGGCACGCTGGAATGGCTGCCTGGAAAGTCCGTGGCGCTGTCGTCTGTGTGCTGGCCGGAAGCCCTGATCGGCGATCTCCCCGTCGTCTATCCCTTCATCGTCAACGATCCCGGCGAGGCCGCGCAGGCGAAACGGCGCATCGGCGCCGTTACGATCGGCCATCTTCCACCGCCACTCGCGCAATCCGCGGTGCCGGAGGGGCTACGTCGGCTCGAACGCCTGCTCGACGAATATTCGACCGCCGATGGTCTCGATCCCGCACGCCGCCAGCGGCTGATTGCCGCGATCCGCGACGAGGCGCGCGCGGCAGGTCTCGAAGACGATCTCGGCCTCGACGCATCGGCGGCGCCGGCCGAGGCGATTCCGCGTATCGACCGCTTCGTTTGCGACCTCAAGGAAAGCCAGTTCGGCGACGGCCTGCACGTGTTCGGTCGCGGCGCCTGTGGCGAGGCGGAGCGCGATGCGTTGCGTGCCGCGCTCGCCGGCAAGCGCGTCGCGCCGGGGCCGTCGGGCTCGCCCTATCGCGGCCGCACCGACGTGTTGCCGACCGGGCGCAATCTCTTCGCGGTCGACCCGCGCGCGGTGCCGACGCCATCGGCGCATGCGCAGGGGATAAGACTCGCAGAGGAACTGCTGCGCCGCCATTTGCAGGATCACGGCGACTGGCCGAAGGGCCTCGTCGTCGACCTCTGGGGCTCGGCGACGATGCGCACGGCCGGCGAGGAGTTCGCGATGGCGCTGCATCTGGCTGGCCTCGCGCCGCGCTGGGATCACGCGTCCGGCCGCGTCACCGGCTATGACATCATCGCGCCGGCCGAGCTCGGCCGGCCCCGCATCGATGTCACGCTGCGGGTGTCGGGCCTGTTCCGCGACGTCTTCGCAGGCCTTGCGCAATTGTTCGAGGCCGCCTCCGAGGCACTTTCGACGCGCGAAGACGAGGGCGAGGAGAATCCATACCGCCACCGCGCCTCGCGCGTGTTCGCGCCGCGGCCCGGACAATACGGCGTCGGCCTGTCGGCAATCTCCGATGCCTTCACGCCGGAGACGCGTGAGGCCGCCGGCGAAGCCTGGTTGTCGGCCTCGTCCTGGGCGTTCTCGGCTGCCGGCGAGATACAAAACGATCGCGCCGGCATCGAGCAGCGTCTTGCTGCGGCGGATGCCTTTGTCCATGCCCAGGACTTGCCCGAAACCGATCTGCTGCTCGCCGCCGATTATGCCGCGCATGAAGCTGGCGTTGCGGCGGCCGCGGCGCATCTCGGCGCGACGGGACCATCGCTCTATCATCTCGACACGACGCGCCCCGAGCAGCCGCGCGCGCGAACTCTAACCGAGGAAATCTCGCGCGTTGTCCGCGCACGCGCGACCAACCCGGCCTGGATCGCCGGCATGATGCGGCACGGTTTTCGCGGGGCGGCCGAGATCACCGCGACGCTGGAGCACATGGCAGCCTTCGCACACCTCGCCGGCGCCGTGCCGCCGCATCTGTTCGATCTCTACTACGAGGCGACGCTCGGCAATGACGACGTCCGCGCCTTCATGGCGCGTGAGAATCCGTCGGCGCTCGCCGCGATGGAAACCTGCTTTGCGCGCCTGCATGATGCCGCGCTTTGGCAAACGCGCCGCAATTCGATCGCGGCGGCGCTGCGGGAGGCCTCATGAACGCGGCCACGGTCAAGGGCTGGTGTCCCGGCGCGCTGCGCCCGATGCTGTCGGGCGACGGGCTCGTGGTGCGCGTGCGTCCGTTCGGCGGGCGGCTTGAAGCCGCACAAATCGCCGGGCTTGCCGAGCTCGCCGGACGACACGGCAATGGTCTGATCGATGTGACGAGCCGCGCCAATCTCCAGATCCGGGGTGTCAGCGAGCAAGGCCATCGGCCGCTGCTCGAGGGCCTTGCGCAGCTGACGCTGCTCGACCCCGACGCCGATATCGAAGCCCGGCGCAATATTCTGGTGATGCCGTTCTGGAACGGCGGCGACGAAACACAGTCGCTCGCCGCCGAGCTGGAGGAGGCGCTTGCCGATAGCGGCCTCGCGCTTCCCACCAAGTTCGGCTTCGCCATCGACGATGGACGATCGCGGGTGCTGGCGGGGGATTCCGCCGACATTCGTATCGAGCGCGACCGCGAGGGCCGTCTCCTGGTGCGGGCCGACGGTGCACGGCTCGGCCGCTCCGTCGCGCGCGGCGAGGCCGTGAGCACGGTGCTGGCGCTCGCGAGCTGGTTCCTGGTCTCCGGCGGCGCGCGAAGCGGGCGCGGGCGGATGGCCGCCCACATCGCCTCCGGCGCGGCATTGCCTGCATCGCTGCGTGGCGAGACCGAGCCGGCGCCGGTGATGGCCGCCTCGCGGCCCGGGCACTACCCGCAAGGCGCGATGGTCGGCGTCGCGTTCGGGCAGTTGCTGCACACGACGCTCGGCCAATTCGCCGGTTGCGGCCACGCGCTACGGATGACGCCGTGGCGGATGGTGCTGAGCGAGGGCAAGCGGGAGATGCCGAGCGGAGCCGGTCTCATCACCGAGCCGTTCGATCCCGCGCTGCGCGTCATCGCCTGCAGCGGCGCGCCGCGCTGCCGCGATGCCCATGCCGATACCCGCGCACTGGCCGCGGCGCTCGCGCCGCGCATCGCCGCCGACGCGCGGCTCCACGTCTCCGGCTGCGGCAAAGGGTGCGCCCATTCCGGCGCGACCGACGTCACGCTGGTTGCGACGCGCGCCGGCTTCGATCTCGTCCGCGACGGCTCGACGCGCGACGAGCCGGTCCTGCGCGGACTCAACGGCGCCGACATCGTCAGCGATCCCTCGATCCTGGTCGGAGGGAACTGATGCCGCACGCTTACGAGACCGATGGCGCGGCCATCTACCGCCAATCCTTCGCCACCATCCGGGCCGAGGCCGATCTTGCGCGCTTTTCGCCTGATGAGGAGCAAGTCGTGGTGCGGATGATCCACGCGGCCGGCATGATCGGCCTGGAGGCGCACATCCACTTCACGCCTGACATGGCGACCGCCGCGCGCGCCGCTCTGCAGAGAGGCGCGCCGATCCTGTGCGATGCGCGCATGGTTTCGGAGGGCATCACGCGCGCAAGGCTTCCCGCATCCAATGCCGTCATCTGCACGCTCTCCGACGAGACCGTGCCCGCACTCGCGCAATCCATGCACAACACCCGGTCGGCCGCGGCACTCGAGCTGTGGCGGCCGCATCTGGGCGGCGCGATCGTCGCGATCGGCAACGCGCCGACCGCGCTGTTTCATCTGCTCAACATGCTGGAGAACCCAGACTGTCCGCGTCCGGCGGCGATCATCGGCTGTCCCGTCGGCTTCGTCGGCGCAGCCGAGTCCAAGGCCGCGCTGATGGCCGATCCGCCGGCGCCGGCGCTGACTGTCGAGGGCCGCCTTGGCGGATCGGCGATCACCGTTGCCGCGGTGAATGCACTGGCGAGCCGGAGCGAATAGCGATGGGACGCATCATCTGTTGTGGTCTCGGCCCCGGCAACCCTGACATGATGAGCGTGCGCGCCGATCGGACCGTGCGTGCCGCACAACACGTCGCCTATTTCCGCAAGAAGGGCCGGCCGGGCCAGGCGCGGCGCATCGTCGAGGGCATGCTGGCAGCCGGCGTCGCCGAATATCCGATGGAATATCCGGTCACGACGGAGATCGCATTCGACAGTCCCGAATACGTCCAGTTGCTCGCCGGCTTCTACGACGAATGGGCCGAGCGTCTGGTGCGGCTGTCGCGCGCGGTCGACGTCGTCGTGCTCTGCGAGGGCGACCCTTATTTCTACGGCTCCTTCATGCATCTGCACACGCGCCTGCAGGGACGTGTCGAGATCGAGGTGATCGCGGGCATTCCCGGCATGGTCGGTTGCTGGAACGGCGTCGGCCAACCGATCGCGCTCGGCGACGACGTGACGACGGTGCTGATGGGGACGCTTGCCGAAGACGAGCTCGAACGGCGCATGCGCGATTCCGATGCGCTCGTCATCATGAAGACCGGCCGCAACCTCGCAAAGGTACGCCGTGCGCTCGATTCCGCTGGCCGGCTCGACGATGCCTGGCTGGTCGAGCGCGGCACCATGCCGGGAGAGCGCGTCGTGCGGCTCGCCGAGATCGACGGCGCCGACTGTCCCTATTTCGCGATCGTGCTGGTGCACGGCAACGGCCGGCATCTGGACGCCGCCGAATGACGGGCACCTTGACCATCGCGGGTCTCGGGCCCGGCAGCGATGCGCTGGTGACGCCGGAGGTCACCGCTGCCTTGGCCGCGGCGACCGATATTCTGGGCTATGTGCCCTATGTTTCGCGCGTGCCGCCGCGACCGGGCCTCACCCTGCATCCCTCCGATAATCGCGAGGAGCTGCATCGCGCCAACGAAGCCCTGCGGCTTGCATCCGAAGGCGGGCAGGTCGTCGTCGTGTCCTCCGGCGATCCCGGCGTCTTCGCGATGGCCTCCGCGGTGTTCGAGGCACTCGAACAGGCGCCGCAATGGCAGGACCTGCCGATCCGCGTGCTGCCCGGCATCACAGCGATGCTGGCGGCGGCCGCGCGTGCCGGCGCGCCGCTCGGTCATGATTTCTGCGCGATCAACCTCTCGGACAATCTCAAGCCATGGGCCGTCATCGAGAAGCGGCTGCGGCTCGCCGCAGAGGCCGATTTTTCGATTGCGATGTACAATCCGCGCTCGGCAAGCCGGCCGGAAGGATTTGGCCGCGCGCTCGCGGTGCTGAAGGAGGCCGGCTGCGGCGAGCGCCTGGTCATCTTTGCGCGCGCGATCAGCACGGCTGACGAGAAGATCACGACAGTGACGCTGGATGAAGCGACACCCGAGATGGCCGACATGCGCACGCTGGTGATCGTCGGCAATTCGCGGACACGCCGCGTCGGCCACTGGGTCTATGCGCCGAGGCGGGTCCGATGACCGAGCCACTGCACCACTTCAGCGACGCTCTCGACCCGCAACCTTTCGGGCAGCTGCGGCCGCGAGATCATGACCACGGGAAGGCCGAGCCTGCGGGCCGCGTCGACCTTCGCACGTGCGCCATCGCCGCCGGAATTGCGGGCGACGATCCAGGAGATGCCGCGTGTGCGCATCATCTCGAGCTCGCCATGAAGCGTGAACGGTCCGCGCGACACGATCACATCCGCTGGAAAGGGCAGGGGCGCTTCGGGCGGATCGACGAAGCGCAGCGTGTAGGAATGTTGCGGCTTCGTCGCAAACGGGGCGATATGCTGGCGGCCGATGGCGAGGAACACGTTTGCCGGGGCGTCAGGCAGCGCGGCGACGGCAGTGTTGATATTCGCCATCTCGATCCAGTTGTCGCCGGACACCCTGGTCCAGGGCGCGCGCTCCAGCGCGATCAACGGCGTGCCCGTCTCGGTGCAAGCCGCAACGGCGTTGCGGCTCATCTCGGCGGCGAAGGGATGCGTCGCGTCGATCACATGCGTGATGCCTTCGCGGCGGATGCAGTCGGCCAGCCCGCTCACGCCACCAAACCCGCCGATGCGGGTCGGCAGCGGCTGATCGGCCGGCGCGCGGGTGCGGCCGCCATAGGAATAGACGGCGTCGATGCCGGCGCGCGCGATCTCCGCGGCGAGCAAGCTCGCATCGGCCGTTCCGCCCAGTATGAGGGCGCGAATCATGTCTGATCCCTGGCTGACCATCATCGGTATCGGCGAAGATGGCCTTGCCGGGCTGTCGGAGGCAAGCCGAAAGGCGCTTGGCAAGGCCGAAACGGTGTTCGGCGGCGAGCGCCATCTTGCGCTTGCCGACGTTGGAAGCCGCGGCCGTGCGTGGCCGGTACCTTTCGATGCGAACGTCGTGCTGAGCTGCCGCGACCGACCGACGGTGGTGCTCGCCTCCGGCGATCCGTTCTGGCATGGCGCCGGCGCGAGTCTTGCGGAGAAGCTTCGAGCCGGCGAGTGGATCGCGCATTCTGGGCCGTCGACCTTCTCGCTCGCCGCCGCGCGCTTGGGCTGGCGGCTCGAAACCACCATCTGCCTCGGGCTTCACGCCGCACCGTTCGAGCGTCTCGTCCCGCATCTGGCGCAGGGAGCGCGCATCATCTGTCTCGTGCGCGACGGGAAAGCGGCTGGCGATCTCGCAGGATGGTTGAGCGGGCGCGGCTGGGGCGCGTCGACCTTCTGGACGCTCGCCGCCCTCGGTGGCCCGCGCGAAAGCATTAGGGAGTGGCGCGCCGATCGTTTTGCCGGCGATACCGCTGAAAACCTGGTCGCCGTCGCCGTCGAGGCGAAGGGCGGACAGGGTATCCCCCGCAGCTCGGGCCTGCCGGACGACCTCTTCGTCCACGACGGCCAGATCACCAAGCGGCCGGTTCGCGCACTGGCGCTCTCGGCGCTGGCGCCGCGTCCGGGAGAGCGGCTGTGGGACATCGGGGCTGGATCGGGATCGATCTCCGTGGAGTGGGCGCTGTGCGGCGGGACGGCGACCGCAATCGAGGCTCGCGAGGATCGCGTCGCGAACATCCGCAAGAATGTAGCGGCGTTCGGCCTGGCGCATCGAATCAGCGTCATCGGAGGCACAGCGCCTGAAGCGTTGGCCGCGCTGGACCCGCCGGATGCCGTCTTCATCGGCGGCGGCCTCGATCGCGCGACGTTCGATGCGATCTGGTCGCGGCTCTCGCCCGGGACGCGGCTCGTGGGGCATGCCGTGACGCTGGAGACGGAAGCGCTGCTCGGCGAATTGCACCAGCACCACGGCGGCGAGCTGATGCGGGTGGAGATCGCGCACGCCGCCCCGCTCGGCCGCTACCGGTCGTGGGAGGTAGCACGCCCGGTGGTGCAGTGGAGTGTGGTGCGATGAAGATCGCCGGGCTCGGATTTAGAAAGGACGCCACGCTGGCTTCGCTGCGTGAGGCGTTGCAGGCGGCTGGCGGTCCCGCAGGCCTCGCGGCGGTAGCGACTGTCAAGGACAAGGCCGATGCGGAAGCGCTGCAGCAACTCGCGCGCGAATGCGGCGTGCCGATCAAGGCCGTTCCGGCCGATGTGCTCGCGAAGATCGATACGCCGACCCGGTCGAGGCTGGTCGCAGAAAGGTTCGGCATCGGATCGGTTGCGGAAGCCGCAGCGCTCGCGGCCGCGGGCCCTCGCGCGCGTCTGATTGCGACGCGCGTGGTCTCGCAGGACCGCACCGCGACGGCCGCCATTGCCGAAGGAGACGGCACATGACGGTGCATTTCATCGGCGCCGGGCCGGGCGCTGCCGATCTGCTGACGCTGCGCGGCCGCGACCTGATCGCGGCCTGTCCTGTCTGCCTCTATGCCGGCTCGCTGGTTCCCGAAGGCGTCTTAGCGCATTGCCCGCCCGGTGCGCGCATCGTCAACACGGCGCCGCTGTCGCTCGAGGAGATCGTTGCGGAGATCGCCTCTGCACATGCCGAGGGCAAGGATGTCGCGCGGCTGCATTCCGGCGACCTCTCGATCTGGTCGGCGATGGGCGAGCAGCTGCGACGCCTGCGTGCGCTCGGCATTCCCTATACTGTCACGCCTGGCGTTCCCTCATTCTCCGCCGCTGCGGCAGCGCTGGAAGCCGAGCTGACGCTGCCGGGGCTTGCCCAGACGGTGGTTTTGACGCGCACGCCGGGCCGCGCCAGTGCAATGCCTGAAAGCGAGAAGCTGGCCGCATTCGCGGCGACCGGCGCGGTGCTCGCGATCCACCTCTCGATCCATCTGCTCGACCAGGTGGTCGGCGAGCTCACGCCGCATTACGGCGCGGATTGCCCTGTCGCCATCGTCTGGCGCGCCAGCTGGCCGGAGCAGCGCATCGTGCGTGCGACGCTGGCAACGCTCGATGCCGCCATCGGCACCGAGATGGAGCGCACGGCGCTGATCCTGGTCGGCAAGACGCTTGGCGCCGCGGATTTCGACGAGAGCCGCCTCTATGCTGCCGACTACGCCCGCCGCTATCGGCCGGTTGGCTCCGAGCCGCGCTTTCCGGAGGCGTCGTGATGCCGGCAGGGCTCGTCATCTCCGCGCCTGCCTCCGGTGTCGGCAAGACCACGCTGATCCTGGCGCTCGCGCGTGCCTGGCGCAATCGCGGCTTGGAGGTGCAGTGCTTCAAGAGCGGGCCCGACTATATCGATCCTGCCTTTCATGCCGCCGCCACGGGACGCGCCTCCGTCAACGTCGACAGCTGGGCGATGGATCGTGCTGCCATCGCGCATCTCGTCAGCCGCGGTGCGGACGCCGATGTCGTGCTCGCCGAGGGATCGATGGGCCTGTTCGATGGCGTCGCCGCGCGCGGCGTCTCCGGCACCGGCGCGACTGCCGACATCGCGGAGATGCTGGGCTGGCCGGTGCTGCTGGTGATCGATCCCTCGGGGCAGGCGCAGACGGCAGCCGCAGTCGCCGCGGGCCTTCGCGACTACCGCGCCGGCGTGCGTCTTTCGGGTGTCGTGCTCAACCGCGTCGCCAGCCCGCGCCACGAGGACCTGGTGCGGCGTGCGCTCGACGATGCCGGCATTGCCGTGTTCGGCGCGCTGCCGCGTCATGCCGAGATCAGCCTGCCGACGCGGCATCTCGGCCTGGTGCAGGCCGAGGAGCAGGCGGAGATCGGCAAGCTGATCGAGGAAGCCGCGCGCTTCGTTGCCGCGCATGTCGATCTGGACGCGGTGCTGCGCTCCGCGGCCGGCTGGTCGCCGCAGCCGGCGGCGAGCCGCTTGAACGTGGCGCCGCCCGGCCAGCGCATCGCGCTCGCGCGCGATGCCGCCTTCTCCTTCGTCTATCCGCATATGCTGGAAGCCTGGCGCGCGGCGGGCGCCGAGATCTTGCCGTTCTCGCCGCTGGCCGATGAAACGCCTGAGGCCAGCGCTGATGTCTGCTGGCTGCCCGGCGGCTATCCGGAGCTTCATGCCGGCAGGATCGCGTCCAATCTCCGTTTTCGCAGCGGCTTGCGCAGCTTCGCCGAAACGCGGCCGGTGCACGGCGAATGCGGAGGCTATATGGTGCTGGGAACTGCGTTGACCGATGCGGACGGTGTCCGCCATGAGATGACAGGCCTGCTTGGTCTCGAGACGAGCTTTGCCAAACGCCGCATGCATCTGGGTTATCGTCTCGCGACGCTCGCCGCGCCGATGCCGGGACACCGCTCCGGTGCGCGCCTGCGCGGCCATGAGTTCCACTATTCGACCATTCTTGCCCAGCCTGATGCGCCGCTCGCGGTGGTGCATGATGCAACGGGCGCAGTCATCGCCGAGACCGGCTCCCGCCGCGGCCGTGCCACCGGCACGTTCTTTCATCTGATCGCGGAGGATCGGTGAGCGGATTCGTGTCCTTCATCTCCGCCGGGCCCGGCGATCCCGAGCTGCTCACGCTCAAGGGCGCCGCGCGGCTGCGCGAGGCCGACGTCGTGCTCTATGACGATCTCGCCTCGGGCGCGATCCTCGATCTCGCCCGGCGGGATGCCAATCTGGTCGCCGTGGGAAAGCGGGCAGGGCGGCCTTCGACCAAGCAGCATCACGTCAACCGCCTCCTGGTCGACTATGCCGCAACCGGCGCGCGCGTGGTGCGGCTCAAGTCGGGCGATGCCGGCATTTTCGGTCGGCTCGAGGAAGAGCTGGAAGCGCTGCGCGAGGCCGGCATCGGCTATGAGATCATTCCCGGCGTCACCTCGGCTTGCGTGGCGGCGGCCCGGGCCGGCATTCCCCTGACCCGGCGTCACACCTCGCGCCGGGTGCAGTTCGTGACCGGGGCCGACGTCACCGGCGAGCTGCCGCCAAATCTGAACTGGGCGGCGCTGGCCGACCCTGAAGCGACCACCGTGGTCTATATGGGCCGGCGCACTTTCCCGGCGCTTGCCGCAAAATTGATTGCCCACGGCCTCGCGCCAACCACCCCGGCGCTGTTCGCCGAATCCCTCGGCCGACCTGACGAGCGGCTGGTCCGCACCACCATTGCCGAGCTTGCCGAGCAGCTTGCCCGTGGCGGCGCCGCTTCGACCGCCGCCGTGATCCTGTTTGGCGCGCTGGCAGGGGATTATCCGTCATGATCGCCCCGGCCGCGCCTCGCCCCTTGACGCAGGCGCGGCGAAAGGGGCACACAGGAGCGGCATGGTGCTCAACGTGGCGCAAAGCGCCGGAGCATAATCGGGAATGGGGGTGGGCGGACCCAGTTGCGGCGCCCAAACCCCCAGCCGCCCCCGCGACTGTAAGCGGTGAGGGACTCCGATCAGCCACTGGGCCGCAAGGCCCGGGAAGGCCGGAGAACCGCAAGTGAGCCGCCAGCCAGGAGACCGGCCCTGCACGTTTTGAGGCCAAGGCCGTCGGGTGTGACGGCAGGAAGGATCTGAGCCATGCATATCGAACCCGGCATCGTGACGGGCGCCAAGCTCGTGTTGAGTTACGCAACCGGCATCGCCGCAGGCGGCGTTGCCTTGAAGCTCGCGGCCGAGACCGTGCGCGAGCAGGGCATCGGCTCGTTCGCGGCGCGGACGCTCGCCACCACCGCTGTCGTCTTCACCTTCTTCGAGATCCTGCCGCACTTCCCGGTCGGGGTGTCCGAGGTGCACTTCATTCTCGGCTCGACCTTGTTCCTGCTGTTCGGCGCGGCGCCCGCGGCCTTCGGCCTCGCGTTCGGCCTGCTGCTTCAGGGCGTGTTGTTCGAGCCGGCCGACCTGCCGCAATACGGCATGAACGTCACGACTCTGCTGGTGCCGCTGTTCGCGATCCAGGCGATCGCCTCGCGGATCATCTCGCGCAACACCGCCTATGTCGACCTCAGGTATCGCCAGGCGCTGGCGCTGTCGACGACCTATCAGGCCGGCGTGATCGGCTGGGTGGCGTTCTGGGCGCTCTATGGCTCCGGCTTTGCCATGACCAACCTCGCCAACATCGCGACGTTCGCGGCGTCCTACGCGCTGGTCATCGTGATCGAGCCGCTCGCCGATCTCGCCGTGCTGGCGCTGGCCAAGTCGCTGCGCGGCGTCACCGCGCCGGGCTTCGTCACCCCGCGCCTGCATAACGCGGCCTGAAGAGACAAGGGGCGGCCGTCATGGCCGCCCCACGCGCGCGATGCTCACGCTTTCCCTGATCGGCATCGGTTGCGGCGATCCTGGCCAGCTCACGTGCGCCGCCGTTCAGGCCATCAATGCCGCCGATCTCATCCTGATCCCGCGCAAGGGAACGGCGAAGTCCGATCTCGCCGATCTCAGGCGGACGATTTGCGCGGATGTGCTGACCAACGACAGGACCGTTGTCGCCGAGTTCGATCTTCCGGTGCGGGAGGCCGGTGAAGCAGACTACCGCAAGGGCGTCGACGATTGGCACGATGCGGTTGCCGCGACCTGGCAGCAAGCGATTGCAAATCATCTCGGGAGCGAAGGCAGGGTTGCGCTGCTGATCTGGGGCGATCCTTCGCTCTATGATTCCTCGCTGCGCATCGCGCGAAGATTGGATCCCTTGCCTGATATCGAGGTCGTGCCCGGCATCACCTCGATCCAGGCGCTGTGCGCGGCGCATGCGCTGCCGCTCAACGACATCGGCGAGCCGTTTCTGGTCACGACGGGACGGCGCTTGCGCGAAGGTGGCTGGCCGCTGGGCGTCGACACTGTGGTGGTGATGCTCGACGGCGGCGCGGCGTTTCAATCGCTCGATCCGGCCGGGCTTCAAATCCATTGGGGCGCCTATCTCGGCATGCCCGATCAGATCATCATGTCCGGCGTGCTGGCCGAGATCGGCCCGCGCATCGTCGCGGCGCGCCAGGAAGCGCGCGCGCGGCATGGCTGGATCATGGACAGCTATATCCTCAAGCGTATGCGTTAAGCGAGGCAGCATGCTCCCCGAATGGGTCACCCAGAATTGCCCCGAGATCTCCGCGCTCCATCGCGAGGCTGCGATTGCGCGACAGGCGCAGCTGACAAAGCCGACCGGCGCGCTCGGACGGCTGGAGCAGCTCGCGATCGAGCTCGCAGGCCTGCAGGCGACCGAGCAGCCGCGCGCGGCACGCGTGCCGATCATCGTCTTCGCCGGCGATCACGGCATCGTCGCGCAGGGCGTCTCGGCGTATCCGCAAGGCGTGACCATCGCGATGATGGCGAATTTCGCTGCCGGGGGCGCGGCGATCTCGGTGCTGGCGCGCGAGCTGGGCTCGCGTCTGGAAGTGGTCGACGCCGGCACGCTGGCGCAGGAGGCGATGCCCGATATCATCACCGACAAGCCGCGCCATGGCACCCGGGACTTCAGCGTGGAGGCCGCTCTGCTGCCTGCGGAGCTGGCGTTCGCCTTCGAGACCGGCCAGCGCGCGGTTACGCGCGCGGCCATCGAGCAGCCCGACCTGCTGATCTTCGGCGAGATGGGGATCGGCAATACCACGACATCGGCGACGATTGCCGCGAGTCTGCTTGGCGTGAGCGCCGAGGAGATTGCAGGCAGCGGCACCGGGGTCGATGCGGCCGGCCGTGCGCACAAGGCGCGGGTGATCGATGCGGCGATCGCCCATCATGGTGTCGCGGGCGCCTCGTCGGAAAAGATCCTGTGCGCCGTCGGCGGCTTCGAGATCGCGGCGATCTCGGGTGCGATCATTGCGGCCGCGCAGCGCCGCATTCCCGTGCTGATCGACGGCTTCATCGTATCGGTGGCCGCGCTTGCGGCCGTGCGGCTCAACCCGTCGTGCCGGCCGTTCCTGCTGCCGTCGCATCAATCGGCGGAGCAGGGGCATCGGCTGGTGCTGCGCGCGCTGAACGTGCAGCCGTTGATCAGCCTCGATCTCAGGCTCGGGGAGGGATCGGGTGCGGCGATCGCGCTGCCGCTGGTGCGCATTGCCTGCGCGCTTCACAACGGCATGGCGACCTTTGCGGAGGCCAATGTGCCGGATCGACCTCAAGCGCGATGAGATTTAGATGAATCGTCATCGCGCTTTAGGTTGTTGTTTGTGCATGATCTTTCCGGGAAACCGCTTCGCACTTTTCCGGATCATGCTTTAGCTGATCCGCTGATTGACCGAAACGATGCGCCAGCCGCTGGCGAGGCGATCGATCCGGGTCAGCGACAGCGGATCGATCACGAAGCGCAAGGCGGCCTGCGGCGTGAGATCCAGCGCGATGCAGAGCACGGCGCGGATGGTGCCGGAATGCACGACGAGCGTGGCGGGGCCAGCTCCGATCCGCGCCAGACCCGGCCGGACGCGCGCAACCTGGTCCGCAAAGCTCTCGCCCCCCGGCGGCCGTCCGCCGGCCGGATCATTCCAGAACTGCGCGTAAGTCTCGCCGCCGCTGGCCGAGAGCGCGTCGTGTCGATGGCCGGTCCAGTCGCCGAAATCCTGCTCGCGGAATTCAGCGACGAGCTCCGGTTCGAGCCCCAGCGCGCGTGCGGTCTCGACCGTCCGCCGCGACGGGCTGGCATAGCTGGAGCCATTCGCGGGCAGATGCCGCCGCAGAGCGTCCAGCTGCGCGCGATCACCGAGATCGGCCGGCGCGTCGGCGGCGTGGATCGTCCCTTTGACGCCGTCGACCGGCGCATGCCGTATCAGCCAGAGCAAGGTCTCGCCTTCCATGCTCGTCTCTCCAAGGAAGTTGGTCGCTGTGGCCCTAACGCCGCAACTGCCACATTGACTCTGTTGTGATGGTAATCCTAGATGCTCGCGACGGTTTCCCCGAGAGGGGATGAAAAGGGAATGCGGTGCGGGGAATTTGTCCCCAATGCCGTGGCTGCCCCCGCAACTGTGAGCGGATAATCCTTCGTCACAAGCCACTGGGTCCTCGGTCCCGGGAAGGCGACGAAGCGGTGATGCCCCGCGAGCCAGGAGACCTGCCGTCAGCCGTGGTCACACGCGAAGATGTCGGTCGGGGAGTACAGACATTCGGCTTCATCGGACGGCTGCAAGGCCAACAGGTGAGACCTCGTTCGCTGTGACGTGCCACTGACGTCATACCGAGGTCCGAACTGTGTTTTCCATTCGTATCGTACGACCGCCCAGCGTCCTGCTCGCGTCCGCCACGCTCACATCCCTCGTCGCTCTCGATCTGCCTTCCGCGTGGGCGCAGCAGGCCCGCGAGCCGCTGCCGCCCGTGGAAGTGTCGCCACCACAATCCCGCAAGCCGGCCAAGCCGACTGCCCGCGAGGCGCAGAGCGCGCGCCGCCCGGGCGCTACAGCCGCAGCGCCAAAACCCGTCGTGCCGGCTGCGCCGGCGCAGACGCCGCTCAACACCAATGCGGTGGCCGAAAGCGCTTCACGCCTTGGGCTGACCGTGCGCGAGACGCCCGCGACCGTCGAGGTGATCTCCGCCGAGGCCATGCGCGAGCAGGGCTATCGCACCGTGTCCGAGGTGGCACAGGGCGCGGTCGGCGTCACCTCCGGCGACGCGCCCGGGGAGCCGGCGGGCTTCTCGATGCGAGGCTTCACCAACAGCCAGATCAACACGCTCTACAACGGCATCAAGATCGGTCCGCAGAACATGACCTCGCGGATCATGGACACCGCCAATCTGGAGGCCGTGGAATTCCTCAAAGGCCCGGCCTCGCTGATCTCGGGCGAGGGCGCCGCCGGCGGTGCGATCAACTTCGTCACCAGGCAGCCGCACATCGGTCCGATCCGCAATGAGGCGGACTTTTCGTACGACTCCCTGAACTCGTTCCGCACGCATTACGGCTCGGGCGGCAGCACCAATGTGCAAGGCCTCGACTACCGCTTCGACATCAGCCGCTCCTCGCTCAACGGCTTTGTCGACGACACCAACACCAGGACGTTCGACGTCTCCGGGCAGATGAACTACCGGATCTCCGACCGTCTCAAGATCTGGGGCGCGATCGAGTACCGCGAGGATCGCGGAAAGGCCTATTGGGGCGCGCCGCTGGTGCCGGTCGCCTTCAGCGGTTCGCACGCGACGAGCGGCATCGTCTCCGGCAACTACGTCTCAAACTACAACGGAACCAATCTCGGTGCCGTCACCATCGACGACCGCACCTTCAACACCAATTACAACGTCCTCGACAACCGCAACGTGGCACAGGAGGTGTGGCTGCGCGGCGGCTTCGAGCTGAAACTCGCGCCTGACCTGACGTTGAAGAGCCAGGCCTATGGCTACGGCGCCGAGCGCAGCTGGTTCAACAACGAGGTCGAGGCGTTCAACTCCGGGACGAACCTGGTCGATCGGGAGCGCTTCTACGTCGCACACCGCCAGCGCCTCGTCGGCAACATCACCGACTTGATCTGGGACGCGAACATCGCAGGTTTCGACAACCGGCTGGTGACGACGCTGTCGTCAAGCTATCTCGATTTCGCCAGGCCGGGCGCCGCGAATTTCCCCGGCGATTCCGTTTCGCTGGTCGATCCCAATCGTGGCTTCTACGGCCTGCTCACGACGCAGCAACAGACCGCGCGGATCGACAACGAGGCGCTGTCGTTCGAGGACCGGCTGAAGCTGACGCGCAGCTTCGCACTGGTCGGCGGCGTGCGTGTCGAGCATATCGGGCTCGACCGCAATTCGACCGACAAGAACGGCCTGGAGAAAGCGGGCTTCCCGTTCTCGAAGGACTGGGCGCCGGTGACCGGGCGCATCGGCTATACCTGGGAGGCCGTCCCGGGCCTGACCTTCTTCAGCCAGTACGCGACCGGCGCCGACGTCTCTGCCAACAACATCTTCCTGCTGCTGCCGACCCAGCCGCTCGACCTGACGACGTCGCGCACCTACGAGACCGGCGTCAAGCATCTGTTCTGGGACAACAGGGCGGAGTGGTCATTCTCGGCCTACGACATCGAGCGCAAGAACGTCTATGCCGCGGCCGACGGCATGGCGCTCAACATCGCCGGGCGGCAGGAATCGAAGGGCGTCGAGCTTGCCGCGGCGGTGCGGCCGATCGAGCCGCTGCGGCTCTGGGGCAACATCGCCTATGTCGATGCGCGCTATGCCGACTACAATTTCGCCGGCGGCTCGTTCTCGGGCAACACGCCGCCCAACGTGCCGCGCGTCGTCGCCAATGCCGGCGCGTCCTACCGCTTCTTCACGCCCTGGCCGGTGGAGCTGGGCATCACCGGCCGCCATGTCGGCGACCGCTACAACACCGATGCCAATGTGGTCACGATGAAGGCTTACACCGTGGCTGACGTCTATGCCTTCGTCGACATCCCCAAGACGGTGTTCAATGCGGTCGAGCAGGCCCGCCTGACCTTCCGCGTGCGCAACATCGCCGACAAGCGCTACGCGATCTGGGGCGATCCGTTCTATCCCGACCAGATCCTGCTCGGCGCGCCCAGGACTTACGAGCTCTCGGCCGCGTTCAAATGGTAGGGCGGCTGAGCGGATGATGCGCACGATCGTCCTGGTGCACCGCTGGCTCGGGATCGCGTTCTGCCTGCTGTTCGCGATGTGGTTTGCGACGGGAATCGTGATGCACTTCGTGCCGTTCCCGTCACTCACCGAAGCGGAGCGATTTGCCGGCCTTGCGCCGGTGGATCGTGGGCAGGTCCGAATGGCGGTCGACGACGCGGTGGCTGCCGGCGCGATCAAGGATGCCACGCGCGTTCGGCTGATCCAGCGGAGTGACGGGCCGGCCTACGTCGTGTCGGGAGAATCGGGCGTGCGCGCGGTCCGCGCCTCCGATGGACAGGACGCACGATTGGCATCGATCGACGTCGCGCTGGCGATCGCGCAGGATTACGCCCGCCGCCGTGGTCTCGACGCCGGCCGGGCCGCGTTCATCGCGCGCTCCGACCATGATCAATGGAGCGTACCGAACGGCTTCGATCGTCATCGGCCCTTGTTCCGCATCGCGGTCGGAGACGCCGCGGGAACGGAGGTCTATGTCTCGTCGCGCACCGGCGAGGTCGTCCTCGATACGACGCGAGGCGAGCGCGGCTGGAATTGGGCCGGCAGTGTGCTGCACTGGATCTATCCAACGATCCTGCGCAGCAACTGGTCCCTGTGGGACCCCGTCGTCTGGACGCTGTCGCTGCTGGCCCTGGTCGCGGCCATGCTTGGGGCATTGCTCGGAATCCTGCAGATCAGGGTGCGCGGAGGCCGCATGTCCTCACCCTATCGCGGCTGGCATGCGCTGCATCATCTCCTTGGCCTCGTGGCCACTTTGTTCGTGCTGACCTGGATCTTCAGCGGCTGGCTCTCGATGGACCACGGCCGCTTATTCTCGCGCGGGGACCCGGCCCCCGCCGAAGCTGGCGCGATAAACGCCGTGCCGGACTGGACCGCGGCTCCATCGCTCGATCGAGAGCCGATATCGTCCTCGGCCCACGAGGTCGAATGGTTCGCCTTCAACGGCAATCTCTACCGTCGCGAGCGCGTGGGCCTCGACAGGCAGATCCTGGTCGGAGGACGCGAAGCACCACGCGATGGACGCGCGAAATTCATCAGCGCGCCGGAAGCTCGGGGCCTCGCGAGCCGGCTTTCGCCCGGATGCGATATGCCGTCCGTTCTCGCTGCCGACGATGACTACCGCGCTCAATCGGCACTTCCGGGCGCCCCGGTCTACCGCGCCCGCTGCGGCGAGCTCTGGTTCGACATCGACGCTGCCGACGGCCGTGTGCTGCAACGGCTGGACGCCTCGCGGCGCGCCTATCGCTGGTTCTACAGCGCCCTCCACACGTTCGATTTTCCGATCCTCATGGCGCATCCGCGTTTGCGCGACATCCTGATCGTCGGGCTCTGCTGCCTTGGATTGATGTTCTCCGTCACCGGCATCGTCATCGGATGGCGACGCCTGCGCTCGACCTTTGCGGCTTAACGCGCATATAATCTATACGCAGCATGCAAATTGCGGGGTTGCGCCGGTGCGGTCGGCCGCGGATGATCGCGGAAGGAGCGTCGCCGCGCTTCGTCGCATCGGAGCGAATGTGATCGATGGCAATCTTGCGCAAACGTCTCGGCATGATCACGCCGTCCTCCAACTCGGTGCTGGAGCCGGTCACCAGCGCCATGCTGCAGGGCGTTGACGGCGTCAGTGCGCATTTCTCGCGATTCCGCGTCACCGAGATCGCGCTGGACGCCGCGGCGCTGAGCCAGTTTGACGCATCGGTTATGCTGCCGGCGGCCGAATTGCTGGCGGACGCCAAAGTCGATGCCGTCGCCTGGAACGGGACCTCGGCAAGTTGGCTCGGCATTGGCCGCGACAGAAGCCTTTGCACCGCCATCACCACGCGCACCGGCGTGCCGGCGACGACCTCGACGCTCGCCTGCATCGACGCCGTTCGCGCGCTCGGCGCCAAGCGTGTTGGCCTCGTCTCGCCCTACATGGACGATGTGCAGCGGCGCATCGTGGATGTCTGGGCGGAGGAGGGGATCCCCACGCAGGCCGAGCAGCACCTCGGTCTGCGGGACAATTTTTGCTTCGGCGAAGTCCCGCCTGCGACCATCGCGGATATGATCCGGGCCGTCGCTAGGGAGGGCGCGGATGCCGTCGTCGTCCTCTGCACCAATTTCGATGGCGCTGCGCTGGCCGCCCCGCTTGAGCGTGAGCTGGATATCGCAGTGCTTGACTCGGTCGCGGTCACGCTGTGGCGGACGCTCGGCCTCGCCGGCGGCGACATCGGGGCTCTTGCCGAATGGGGCCGGATCTTCCAGACATTGCCGGTCATCAAGTGACGGAGACGCATGTGACGCAGCTCGATCTCGCCATTCGCGGCGGCACCATCGTGACGGCCAGCGACGAGTTTCGCGCCGACATCGGCATTCGCGACGGCCACATCGTCGCCATCGCCGATCGCATCGAGGGTGCGGCCCGTGAGATCGATGCGTCCGGGCTGCTGGCGCTGCCTGGCGGCATCGACAGCCACGTTCACATCTCGCAGCCCTCCGGCCCGGACGTGGTGATGGCCGACGACTTTGCCTCGGCGACGCGTGCGGCGGCCGCCGGCGGCAACACCATGGTGCTGCCCTTCGCGCTGCAGGAGAAGGGGACCTCGCTGCGCGCGTGCGTCGAGAGTTACCGCAAGCTCGCCGAGGGCGAGTGTTACATCGACACCGCCTTCCACCTCATCATCTCCGATCCGACCGCGGTGGTGCTCGGACAGGAACTGCCGGCCCTGGTCAAGGATGGCTACACCTCGTTCAAGGTGTTCATGACCTATGACGACCTCGTGCTCAGCGACAAGCAGCTGCTCGAGGTGTTCGACGTGGCGCGCCGCGAGGAGGCGCTGGTGATGGTCCATTGCGAGGGCTATGACGCGATCCGTTTCCTCACCACCAAGCTCGAGCGTGAAGGCCACATCGCGCCCTTTTATCACGGCACCTCGCGGCCACAGGCCGTCGAGCGCGAGGCAACGCACCGCGCCATCAGCCATGCCGAGATCGTCGGCGTGCCCATTATGATCGTCCACGTCTCCGGCCGCGAGGCAATGGAGCAGGTGCGCTGGGCCCAGCAGCGCGGCCTGCCGGTGCATGCGGAGACCTGTCCGCAATACGTCACGCTCACCGCCGACGACATGAAGGGCCTCAACATGGACATCACGGGCGCGAAATATGTCTGCTCTCCGCCGCCGCGCGATGTCGAGAGCCAGCAGGCGATCTGGGAGGGCATCACGACAGGCGTGTTCCAGACCTTCTCTTCCGACCATTGCCCGTTCCGCTACGACGACCCCAAGGACAAGCTGACGCCGAATGCACGCACCTCGTTCCGCTGGGTGCCGAATGGCATCCCCGGGGTTGAGACGCGGCTGCCGATCCTGTTCTCTGAGGGCGTGTCGAAGGGGCGCATCACGCTGCAGAAGTTTGTCGAGCTGACTGCGACGAACCATGCGCGCATCTATGGTCTCTATCCGCGCAAGGGCTCGATCGGCATCGGTTTCGATGCCGACGTCGTGCTGTGGGATCCCAAACTGACGAAGCCGATCCGGCAGGCCGATCTGCACCACGGCGCGGACTACACGCCCTGGGAAGGTTTTGAGGTCACCGGCTGGCCAGTCACGACCATCGCGCGGGGCCGCGTGGTGTATGAGCAGGGCAGGATCGTCGGCGACAAGGGCGCGGGCGAAGTGCTCAGCCGGGGCAAGTCGAGCCTGGTCTGATCGGGGCGCCGCTCGACCTCTCCTTGAGCTGGAATCTTCTCTCTTACTGATCGTACAATAAAGAGAGGCAGAGCCGACCACCGTGCATAGCTCGTGGGCGCTCGGCCATCCCGCACCTCCGCTTGGTCGCCTGCAAATTAGACAGATCATTTCGACCCCTCCGATTGCAGCGCAGCGAGCATTACGTTTTTCGCGGAGGAATCCATGGTGCGCTGCACTTTTCCGGGAGGGACGAGGGTCGCATGGGCGTGCCGTCTGCGCAGGCAGCGCTGCACCAAAACGTGCAGGGCGGGGCGCGGCGCGCCACGCCGACCGCGCGCTGGCGCAGTGGATTGCGGCACCGCTGGCCCTATCCCGCGCCCATCACTCTGTCGCACGCTCGCAGACGGTGGCATGACAGGCCATGCATGATGAGCGCGCACGAGGTTGCGATGAACGGGAACGACCCGGCGTCCGGTTCGGACGTCGCACGTAGCTGACCCCACACATGAGCTCCTCCGAAAATCACTGGGAAGTCGGCACCGATATCGGTGGCACCTTCACCGATATCATCGCGATCCGGCGCGACTCTGCCGAGGCGCGGATCGCAAAGGTGCCGTCGCGCCCCGACGCCCCGGTTCAGGCGATGCTGGAGGCGATCGAGGCGGTGGGCTTGCGCAAGAGCGAGGTCAAACGCTTCGTCCACGGCACCACGCGCGTGACCAACGCCATAGTCGAGGGCCGTCTGCCGAAGGTGGCGCTGGTCGCGACCGAAGGGTTTTCCGATGTGCTCGAGATCGCGCGCTACCGCCGCCGCGATCTCTATCGTCTCGACATTCCGCCAAAATCGCCGCCGCTGGTGCCGCCGGAGCGCTGCTTCGGGCTGGCCGAGCGCCTCGATCACGAGGGGAGGGTCCTCAAGCCGCTGGAGCAGGCTGAGATCGAGCGTCTGCTGGTCTGGCTGAAGGCGACCGGCGTTCAGAGCGTGGCGGTGGCTCTGCTTCACGCTTATGCCAACCCCGTGCACGAGAAGATGCTCGGCGAGCGCCTCAAGGACGTCGTCGCCCATGTCTCGCTGTCGCACGAGATCAATCCCGAGGCGCGCGAATATGAGCGGACCTCGGCGACCGTGTTCAACGCAGCCGCGATGCCGATCGCGGTGGAATATCTCAGCGAGCTGGAGCAGCGGCTGCCGATCGGGCCGGGCCTGCAGGTGTTTCATTCCGCCGGCGCCATGATCCCGATCTCGGCGGTGAAGCGGCGGCCGCTGGTGATGGCGATGTCGGGCCCTGCGGCCGGCGTGTCGGCGTCGGTCAGCATCGCCCGCCAGCTCGGCACCTCGCGCATGCTGACCTTCGACATGGGCGGCACCACGACCGATGTCTGCCTGATCGTCGACGGCCAGGCCGAGATGACCGACGGCCGCATGCTCGGCGACAAGCCACTGCGCCAGCCGATGCTTGCGGTTCATTCGATCGGCGCGGGCGGCGGGTCGATCGTCCGCAACGGTCCCGGCGGCCTGACGGTCGGACCGGAGAGCGCCGGCTCCGAGCCCGGGCCGGCCTGCTATGGCCGAGGCGGCTTTGAGCCGACCATCACCGATGCCAATGCCGTGCTCGGCTATCTCAATCCCGCGACCAAGCTCGGCGATCGGATCGGCATCGATCTCGAAGCCGCCGGGCGCGTGATCGAGCCGATCGCGCATGCCCTGGGCATGAGCCTGACCAAGACCGCGCTTGGCATCATCAAGGTCGCGAACGCGACGATGGCCCGCGCGCTGCGCCGCGTCACTGTCGAGCGCGGCATCGATGGACGCGACTGCACGCTGCTCGCCTTCGGCGGCGGCGGCCCGATGCATGCCGCCGGCCTCGCCGATCTCTACGGGATTGCAGAGGTCGTGGTGCCCAGTGCATCGAGCGCGTTCTCGGCGCTGGGCTGTCTCACCGCCGATTTCAGCTTCCTGCAGCAGCAGACCCTGCGCGCGGCCCTCGACGGCATCGATCTGGCGCGCGTATCGGAGCGTATTGGGACGCTGATCGACGATGCCTCGGCGCCGCTGATCGCCAACGGCGTCATGAAGGCGGAGGTCCAGGTCGAGCTGGTGGCGCTGATGCGTTACGCGGCGCAGAACGATGCCATTCCGGTCTCCTTTACGCTGCCGCTGGATGTGGCGAAGCTGAAGAAAGACTTTCTGGCGCGACATCACGAACTGTTCGGCTACGCCACCAGCGAGCTTTGTGTCATCGAATCCGTGCGGGTGCAGGCGCGCCGCCCATCCACGACCGTCGTGAGCCGGCCGGCGACGGCGGTAAGGACAGTGTCATCAGGTACGCGAACCTGCTCGTTCGACGACCTGCATGGGATCGAGACCGCGATCGTCGAGCGCGCCGCGATGACCGATATCGTCAGCGGTCCCGCGATCATCGAAGATGCGTGGTCGACCGTGGTGGTGCCGCCCGGCTGGCAGGCGAAGCCTGACGCCGCGGGCAATCTGTTCCTGAGGCGGAGGGCCGCATGACGCTCGATCCGTTCGTCGTCGAGGTTATCAGGCACGGGCTCTCCGCGGCGGCCGAGGAGATGAGCCTCGTCATGACGCGCTCGGCGCGCTCGCCGCTGCTGCGCGAGGCCGGCGATCTGTCGTCCGCGATCACCGACGGCCATGGCGGCCTGGTCGGGCAGGGCCGCGACATCCCGATCCATCTCGGCGCGATGGCCTATACCATTCCTGAATTGCTGAAGGTGATGCCGCGCGACAGCCTGAACGACGGCGACGTCGTGATCTACAATGTCGGTGCGCTCGGCGGCAATCATCTCAATGACGTCAAGGTGGTGCGGCCCGTCTTTGTCGACGGCGAGATCGTGGCGTTCGCGGTCAGCCTCGCACATTGGCCCGATATCGGCGGCACCTGGCCCGGCAGTTATTTTTCCAAGGCCATCGACACGTTCCAGGAGGCGATGCGGATTCCGCCGGTGCTGATCGCGACCGCGGCCGGCGTCAATGCGCCGATCGTGCAGCTGCTGAAGGCCAATGTCCGCGACCCCGAATCCTGCGAGGGCGATCTGCTCGCCCAGATCGCGGCGACCAAGGCTGGCGAGCGGCGCATCGTCGATCTCTGCCGCGAGCACGGCAAGGCGGTGTTCATGGCGACGCAGTCGCGCTTGCACGACCTCTCCGAAATCGAGATGCGGGAGGCGCTCCGCGCGCTGCCGGACGGCGTCTACGAGGGCGAGGACTATCTGGACGACGGCAGTGACAACAACGCGCCCGCGCGCATCCATGTCAAGATCACGATCGCGGGCGACGAGGCGACCTTCGACCTCTCCGGAAGCTGCGACCGCGTCTCGAACTTCTGCAACACGACCCCGTTCATGGCGCGTTCCGCCGTCGCCTATGCCGCGCGCATCATGAGCGGGCGGGACATGCAGCAGAACGCGGGCGCGCTCCGGCCGTTGACCATCATCACGCGCCCGGGCTCGATCCTGGAACCGGGTTGGTCGGCGTCCGTCGCCGCCGGCAATCACGAAACCTCGATGCGCATCGTTGATGCGATCTTCCGCGCGATGCAGGACACCATTCCCGAACGTTTGTCGGCGGGCGGGGCGACCACCGCTGGTGTCCTGTTCTTTGCGCAGCCGCGGCAGGACGGTTCTTGGAAGATGCTCTACGAGGTCCATGGCGGCGGCGAAGGCGCGCGGCATGATCGGGACGGCATCTCGGCAACCCGGGTGCATCTGTCCAATACCTCGAACACGCCGGTCGAGGTGATCGAGGCGAATTACGCAATCCGCCTGGAGCAGCAGTCCATCCGCCGGCAGTCCGGCGGCGCCGGCGCCCACCGCGGCGGCGATGGCGTCGTGCGCGTCTACCGCATTCTGGCTCCGTCGATGCATCTGACCACCTGCATCGAGCGCATGGTGATCCCGCCGTTCGGCATGCAGGGCGGAAAGCCCGGCAAGCCATGCCGCATCTCCCTGATCCGACATGGCGCAAACGTCGCGATCGACGGCAAGTCGAACCTGGTGTTGCAGCAAGGCGATCTCCTGACCGTCGAGACCTGCGGCGGCGGTGGCTACGGCATTGGAGCCGCGGAATGAGGGGATTGCCATGAGCCGATTGTTGCGAACCGGGCTGAATGCTGGCGACAGCGCGCCCATGGCCGTGGTCGGCGGCGAGGGCGTCTATTTTCATCTTGCGGACGGGCGCAAGCTGATCGACGGCAGCAATACCGGCGGTGGGCTGGGGCACCGCCATCCCGCCATGGTGGAGGCGATCCGCCGGGCGGCGGACACGCCCGTCGTCAACGAAGGCTGGACCTGGGTTGGCCGGGAACGGGCAGCGGACGATCTGATGGCCACGGCGTTCAAGGGCGAAGACGATTGGGTCGGCGCGGTACGCTTCTGCATCAGCGGCAGCGAGGCCAACGACATGGCGCTGTCGCTCTGCCAGGCGTTGACCCAGCGCGCACCGCTCGCGACGCGCGAGCGCGCCTATCACGGCATCACCGGCCTGTCGCGCAGCACGACGGTGCAGCCGCAATGGCACGGCGGCCTTGCGGTGCATGCCGGCGGCTCGAAGCTGCCGGCGCCGATGGCGCCGGTGCGGATCCTGCCGGCACCGGATGGCGCGATCTACGGCGCGCCGGCCAACAATACGCCGCCCAGCGAGTATCTTGCAGACGCGCCGCGCCTCTTGTCGGATACGGCGGCGGCGATCATCGATTACACCCAAGGCGGCATCTACTACGATGGCGCCTATCAGGACGAGGTGGCGAAGTGCGCGCGACAGGCGGGCTCGTACTGGATCGCCGACGAGGTCGTCACCGGCGCGGGCCGTGCCGGGCGCTGGTTCGCGTTTCAAGGGGCACAAAGTCGCCCTGATATTGTGACCCTTGGAAAATCGCTCGGCGGGGGCGCGGCCGCCGTTGCCGCCGTCGTGGTGTCGAAGGCGATCGTCGAGCGGCTGAAGGGCACGAGCTGGCAGAACTATGGCACGCTGCGCGGCCATCCGATCAGCATGGCCGCCGTCAGCGCCTATCTCAAGGTTGTCACCGAGGAGAAGATTCTGGAGCGCGTGCAGCGCCTCGAGCAGCTGTTCGCCCGCCGCCTGCTCGCGATCGCGCAGAAGCATCCCAGCGTGCGGCGCGCCGCGGGGCAGGGGTTGCATTGGACGGTCGAGCTGCACGGACCGGATTGGCGCTCCTGGCATGCCGACACCACCGAGGTGCCGATCGCCTCGCGTGTTGCGGAGCGCGCGCTGGAGGCCGGTGCCGTGATCGGAACCAGCGGCGAGCAGACCTCGCTGTTCCTCGCCCCGCCGCTTGTCATCTCCGAGCGCGAGACCGAGCTGCTTCTGGACGCGCTCGACCATGGCCTCGACATTGCCGATGAGGAGCACCGGTGAGTGCGGATCATGCCATGCACATCATGCCGGCGCGCAGGCGTCCGGCTGGAAATTCCGGGCGAGGCTGCGTTAAGCTGCACGCGCCGGCACGTCGCTGAAGCTGCGGCTTCGTCCGAGAGATCACCAGGAAATCGCTGATGCGTATCGTCAATGTTGCCGCCGCCCAGATGGGTCCGATTCAGAAGGCCGACAGCCGCGAGGCCGTGGTCAAGCGCATGATCGCCCTGATGGATGAAGCCAAGAGCAGGGGCGCCGACCTGGTCGTCTATCCCGAGCTTGCGCTGACGACGTTCTTCCCACGCTGGTACGCGGAAGACCGTTCCGAGTTCGACATCTGGTTCGAGCGCGAGATGCCGAACGTGGCGACGAGGCCGCTGTTCGAGCGCGCGGCACAGCACGGAATCGCGATGAATTTCGGCTATGCGGAGCTGACGCCCGACGGCCATCACTTCAACACCGCCATCCTCACCGACAAGTCCGGCAAGATCGTCGGCAAATACCGCAAAGTGCATCTGCCGGGCCATGTCGAGTACGACACCAAGCGTTCGCACCAGCACCTCGAGAAGCGCTATTTCGAGCCCGGCGATCTCGGCTTTCAGGTCTGGCGTGAGCTTGGCGGCATCATCGGCATGGCGATCTGCAACGATCGGCGCTGGCCGGAGACCTATCGCGTCATGGGCCTGCAGGGCGTCGAGATGGTGCTGATCGGCTACAACACGCCGTCGGTGAATGCGGAGAAGAGCGAGGAGGGCGTCGAGAAGCGCCTGTTCCACAATCGCTTGTCGGTGCAGGCCGGCGCTTATCAGAACGCAACCTGGGTGGTCGCGGTCGCCAAGGCCGGCAATGAGGACGGCCACCCGCTGTTCGGCGGCAGCCTGATCGTCGATCCCAATGGCGAGATCGTTGCGGAAGCCAAGACGGAGGACGACGAGGTTCTGGTCCACGCCTGCGACCTCGATGCGACGATCTTCGGCAAGACCACGATCTTCGATTTCGCACGGCATCGCCGCATCGAGCATTACGGCCTGATCACCAGTCAGACCGGCGCGGTGCCGCCGCCGGAGAAGTGACGCCGATGGCAGGCAAGGGCATATCGCTGCGCGAACTGGACCCGCGGGATCGCTACAAGCTGCTCTGCGGCGTGGTGGTGCCGCGGCCGATCGCGTTGGTGACGACGCTCGACGCGAACGGGGCCATCAATGCCGCGCCCTTCAGTTTCTTCAACGTGTTCTCCGAAAGCCCCGCACTGATCGTGCTCGGGCTCCAGCACAAGCCGGATCACTCGCCCAAGGACACGACCCGCAACATCCACCGCGATGGCGAGTTCGTGGTTCACATGGTGGATGAGGCGTTGTCGGTAGCGATGAACGACTGCGCGGTCGATTTTCCCTCCGGCGACAGCGAGGTTACTGCGACCGGACTTGCCACGCTCGCCTCGGTGGACGTGAAGGTGCCGCGCCTTGCCGCTGCGCCCTTCGCGCTCGAATGCCGGCGCCAAATTGTGTTGACCTTCTCGCCGGATCGCGAGCTCTTGGTTGGCGAGGTGCTCAGGGTCCATGCCCGCGATGGGCTGGTCGATGAGGCCAACATGTATGTCGACCTCGACGCCTACCGGCCGGTCGGCCGTATGTTCGGCAATCTCTACACGACCCAGCGGGATACGTTTTCACTGACCCGCGAGAGCCATGCGCAATGGCTGGCGCGGCGGGGCACCAAAGAGCTGAAGGACGCCTAGTGAACCGAGAATTGCACCGTACCCAGTGCCATGGTGACGGCCACCTGTGTTGGGTCGATCACGGCAATGCCGAGCGCGTCCTCCAGCGGACGGCGGTGGCGCGCCATGCCGGCGCAGCCCATCACGATGGCCCGGGCGCCGTCCTCGTCGCGCAGCGCGCGGCCGACCTCGATCATCTTCGCCAGCGTTCCTTCGCCCGATGCGGTTTCGGCGACGCTCATATTCAGCGGCCGCTCGCCGGCGAGTCGCTCCGTCAATCCCATCTGCCTGAGATAGCGCATGTGACGCGGGATCGAACGCTGGGCGATCGCGATGACGCCGAAAGTCTCGGCGCGAGCGAGCGCCGTCAGCACGCCGCACTCGGCAATACCGAACACGGGCCGGTCAGTGCCTTCGCGGCAAACCTGAAGCCCGGGATCGCTGTAGCAGGCGATGACGAAGGCCGCCGAGCTGTTGTCGCTTTCGACCAGCTTTCGCAGCGGCATCGCGACGCTGTCGACGTCGGCCTGGCTCTCGATCCCGAACGGACCTTCCGCCAGCGTCCGGCAGACCACTTCCGGCCCGCTCTCGAACTCGAGCGGCTTCAGCGCATCCTCCAGCCCTTGCGTGACGGCGGGGGTGGAGTTCGGATTGATGACGAGAATGCGCGGCCGGGACATGTCGGTTTTTCCTAAGAAATTTCGAGAACGTGCCTTGAGCCTATCACGGAGTGCCTCATGACTGAACCCGCTTACGACCTGATCATCCGCGGCGGCCGCGTCGCCACCACCACGGACGTCTTCGAGGCCGACGTCGCCATCACAGGCGAGACCATCGCGGCCATTGGCCGCGGGCTTCCCCCCGCCAAGCGCGAGATCGACGCGCGCGGCAAGCTGGTGCTGCCCGGCGGCGTCGACAGCCACGCCCATATCGAGCAGCTGTCCGCGGCCGGCATCATGAATGCCGACACGTTCGAGAGCGCGACCGTCTCTGCCGCGTTCGGCGGCACCACCACGGTGATCCCGTTCGCGGCCCAGCATGTCGGCATGAAGCTGCCGCAGGTGGTGGAGGACTATCATGCGCTGGCCAGGAAGGGCGCGGTGATCGACTACGCCTTTCACATGATCATCGCGGATGCCACCAGGGAGACGGTCGAGGAGCACATCCCCGCGCTGGTGAAGCAGGGCCATGCGTCGATCAAGATCTTCATGACTTACGACCGCCTCAAGGTCGACGACGAGCCCTTGCTCGACATTCTGCTGGCCGCGCGCCAGTCCGGCGCGATGCTGTGCGCCCATGCCGAAAATCACGGCATCATCGCCTGGATGGTGAAGCGCTTGCTTTCGCGCGGCTACACCATGCCGAAATCCCACGCCGTCAGCCACGCCCGCGTCTCTGAGGCCGAGGCCTTCACCCGGCTGATCGGCATGGCGGCGCTGATCGACCAGCCCATCATGATCTTCCATGTCTCGACCGCCGAAGGCGCCAAGGTGATCCGGGATTCGCGCGGGCAGGGGCTCAAGGTGTTTGCCGAGACCTGTCCGCAATACCTGTTCCTGACCGCCAACGATCTCGACAAGCCCGGCTCCGAGGGCGCGAAATGGATGTGCAGCCCGCCGCCGCGCACGCATGCGGACCAGGAGGCGCTGTGGCAGGCGCTCTCGCTCGGCGATCTCCAGACCATCTCGTCGGACCACGCTCCGTATCGCTATGACGAGACCGGCAAGCTGCGCGCTGGCCCGAGTCCGAACTTCAAGCAGGTCGCGAACGGACTGCCGGGACTGGAGCTGCGGCTGCCGCTGCTGTTCGACGCGATGGTGTCGAAGGGACGGCTGGGCCTGGAAAAGTTCGTCGAGCTCACCGCGACCGCGCCGGCAAAAATCTACAATCTGCATCCGCGCAAGGGCTCGATCGCGGTCGGCGCCGATGCCGATATCGCGATCTGGGACCCCAACCGCGAGACCGTGATCGCGGACGAGATGATGCACGACCTTGCCGGCTACACGCCGTTCGCAGGCCGCAAGCTGAAGGGCTGGCCGGTATCGGTGCTGTCGCGCGGCCGCGTGATCGTCGAGGACAACAAGTGCCTCGCATCCGCCGGCAGCGGAAAATTCCTCGCGCGCAGCGGCGGTGAGGCGGCAAAGCCGACCGGAAGGCTCGTCGCCGACATGGATCCGGAACGGAATTTCGGGGCAAAATTGCTGTGACGGCGGATCGCGCGCGATGAAGATCGTCATCTTCGGCGGCACCGGCTTTGTCGGCCTCAATCTGGCCGAGGTGCTGCTCGCGCGTGCGCACGAGGTGACGCTGTATGATCGTGCGCCGTTACCGCCGACAGCGCCGCGATCGCTGGCCGACTATGGCGAGCGGCTCAAAACCGTGCAGGGCGACATCACCGACGCAGAACGCATCGACGCTCTCATCGCCGAGGGCTGGGACGCAATCGTGCTGGGCGCCGCGGTCACCGCGGGCGAGGAGCTTGAACGCGCATCGCCGGCGCGCGTTCTCGAGATCAACGTCATGGCCCAGATTCCGATCCTGCAAGCGGCGATCCGCCATGGTGTTCGCCGCCTCGTCAATCTCTCGTCGGCATCGGCTTACGGCGCCGCAGGTCAGCGCGTTTCGGTGCTGGACGAGGAGACCCCCTGCGATCCCGTCTCCTTCTACGCCATCAGCAAATTCGCCTCGGAGCGCTCCGTGGCACGCCATGCCGAGTTCTTTGGCGGCGATTTCCTGAGCGTGCGGCTGAGCGCTGTGTTCGGTCCGTGGGAACGGCCCGGCTCGGTGCGCGATACGCCGAGCCTCCAGTACCAGATCCTCGCCGCGTTCGCGCGCGGGGAGCCGGCGCTGCTGCCTGCGTCGGGGGTGAAGGACTGGACCTACGCGCCGGACGCTGCCGAGGGAGTGGCCGTGCTGATCGAAGCCGAGCGGCCGCGCCATAGTCTCTACAATATCTCCAGCGGCGTGGCCTGGTCGGCGCTGCAATGGGGTGAGACCTTTGCGGCCCTGCATCCGGGGCTGCAGTGCCGGCTCGCGGCGCCCGGAGAGAAGACCTTCATCAAGCTCCACGGCGGTGATCGCGCGCCGATGTCGGTTGCGCGGATGGCCGACGAATTCGGCTGGCGTGCGCGGTTCGGCTGCGCGGAATCGGCAGCCGCGATGAGCGCCTGGTGGGTGCAGCACAAGGAGGAGATTTGAGATGCGGCTGCAGGGGCGCACGGCCATCATCACGGGAGCAGGCTCTGGGATCGGCCGCGCCAGCGCAAAACTGTTCGCGGAGGAGGGCGCGCGGCTCGCGCTGGTCGATCGCGATGCGGTGGGCCTTCAGGAGACGCTTAGGCTGATCGGCGAGGCAACGATCCATGTCGGCGACGTCGGCGATGCCGGTCTCGCCGAAACCGTCGTCAGCGACGTCGTCGGAAGCCACGGGCAGGTCGATGTCCTGATGACCGCCGCCGGCTTCTCCTGCGGCGGCACGGTGCTGACGACGAGCCTTGAAGACTGGGACGCGGTGTTCCGCACCAATGTCGGCGGCACCTGGCTGTGGGCGCGGGCGGCGGTGCCGCACATGCAGCGGCGAAAGCGCGGCTCGATCGTCACGCTGGCCTCGCAGCTCGCGATCGCCGGTGGCAAGGGCAACAGCGCCTATATCGCCGCCAAGGGCGCCATCGTCAGCCTGACCCGCACCATGGCGGTGGATTTCGCCGCCGACGGCATTCGCGTCAACGCGATCGCGCCGGGCGCGATCGACACGCCGATGCTTCGCCGCAGCTTTGCCCGCCACGCCAGTCCGGACGAGGTGCGCGAAGCCTCGCGCAACCGCCACGCCATGAAACGTTTCGGGGTGCCTGAGGAGATCGCGCAGACCGCGCTGCATCTCGCCAGCGATGCGTCCTCGTTCACGACCGGCACCGTGGCCGTGGTCGACGGAGGCTGGCTGGCGGCATGAGCGAAGCGCTGACACACCTCGAGGCGCAGGTTCGCGCCGATCTCGCCAGGATCGCGCATCCCTGCGCCGCATGGCTCGAGCCGAAGGCCGGGCCGGACGGCAAGCCGGCGCTGGATGTCCTCATCATCGGCGCCGGCCAATCCGGCATTGCCATCGGCTTCGGTCTGATGCGCTCGCGCGTCAGCAACATCCTGCTGATCGACAAGGCCGCGGAGGGGAAGGAGGGCCCGTGGCTCACCTATGCCCGGATGCCGACGCTGCGCAGCCCGAAGGACTACACCGGCCCGGACCTCGACATCCCGAGCCTGACCTACCAGTCCTGGCACGAAGCGCGCTTCGGCAAGGAGAGCTGGCAACAGCTCGCGCTGATCTTGCGAGAGCACTGGGCGGCGTATCTGCTGTGGGTGCGGCACACGATCGGCTTGCCGGTGCGCAATGATTGCGAGCTTCTGGAGATTGCGCCGGCGGCGGGCGGCCTGCTCGCCGCGCGCGTGAAACAGGCCGGCGCCATCGAGACGCTCTACACCCGCAAGATCGTGCTGGCGACGGGGCAGGAAGGCATGGGCGGCTGGATCACCCCCGAGCCGCTGCGTCATCTGCCGTCAGGCCAGGTCGCGACCGTCGCTGACGACATCGACTTCGAAGGCCTGCGCGGCAAGCGCGTCGCGGTGATCGGCGCCGGCGCATCCGCCTTCGACAATGCGGCGACTGCATTGGAAGCCGGCGCCGCCGAGGTGCATCTGCTCTGCCGCCGCGCGCAGATCCAGCTGATCCAGCCCTATCGCTGGCTGACCTTCCGCGGCTTCCTGCGTCATCTCAGCGATCTCGATGATGCCTGGCGCTGGCGCTTCATGCGCACCATCCTGGAAATGCGCGAGGGATTTCCGCAAGCAACCTACGATCGTTGCGCGCGTCACGCCAATTTCACATTGCGCGAGGGCGCGCCGGTCGAAGCCGCGCGCGAGACCGGCAAAGCGGTCGAATTGCAGACGCCGCATAGAAGCATCACCGCCGACTTCGTCATCTGCGGCACCGGCATCGACATGAACTTCGCCGGGCGCAGCGAGCTCAGCCGCTTCGCCGGCAATATCGCGACCTGGGGCGACCGCTACCAGCCGCCGGCGGGCGAGCGCAACGAACGGCTCGGCCGTTTCCCCTATCTCGCCGACGATTACGCTTTCACCGAGCGCGTGCCGGGCAAGACACCCTGGATCTCCGACATCCATCTCTTCGCCATCGCCTCCACCATGAGCTTTGGTGCATCGGGATCCTCGATCAACGCAATGACGACGGCGGTGCCGAAGCTGGTCCATGGCCTGACGCGCGGCCTGTTTCGCGCCGATGTCGAGCGGCACTGGGCCGCGCTCAGCGCCTATGACGTGCCGCAGGCCGTGGTTACGCGGCCTGCGCGAAGAATGGAGGAATTGCAGTGATCATCCATGCGCCTCCGCGACGACGCGTCTGCAAGCGCGCGCCATGAGACTGGCGCGCAACTTGCCTCCTTCTTTACCTGCCTTGCTGGCGCTCTCGTACGAAATTCAGGGAAAAACCAATGCGTTTTGTGTCTTTCAGGTCGGCGTCCTCCGTGCTCGCCACCACCGCGCTGTTGCTCATCGCCACCGCGCCTTCGCAGGCGCAAACCCGGGCCGAGACACTGCGCTACGTCACCGGCGCGTCGGTTAACACGCTCGACCCCAACATCCCCGGCTCGACGCGCGAATCCTTCGCCCTGAGCATGAGCACCTACGACCGGCTCGTGGCGTTCGGCCGCAAGCAGCTCAACGGCAAATGGGTATTCGATCTCGACAAGATCACGGGTGAGCTCGCCGAATCCTACGAAGTCAGTCCCGACGGCTTGAAGCTCACATTCCGCCTGCGCAAGGACGCCAAATTCCAGGACGGCTCGCCCGTCACCGCCGAGGACGTGAAATGGTCGCTCGATCGCTGCGTCACCGCGCCGATCCTCGGCAAGGCGCAGCTGCTCACAGGCTCCCTGACGTCGGCTGATCAGTTCAAGGTGGTCGATCCTCTCACCATCGAGGTGACGCTGCCCAAGCCCGACAAGCTCGCGCTCCCCAATCTCGCCACCGTCTATCCCATGATCATCAACTCGAAGGTCGCCAAGGAGCACGCGACGCCTGATGATCCCTGGGCGACGGCCTGGCTGAAGGAGCATACGGCCGGCAGCGGCGCCTATGTGGTCGAGAGCTTCAAGCCGGGCGAGCAGGTGATCGCCAAGCGCAACGAGGCCTGGAACCGCGGCTCGCCCGACAAGCCGGCCTTCTTCAAGCGCGTGATCATCCAGTCGGTGCCGGAGCCGGCGACCCGCGCCAACCTGGTCGAGCGCGGCGATGCCGATCTCGTCGTTGACCTCCAGGCCAGCGACGTGCAATCGCTCGAGGCCAAGGGCAAGCTCAAGGTGATCTCGACGCCGCAATACAACTCGATCACCTTCGTCTCGATGAACAACCAGATCCCGCCCTTCGACAACGTCAATGTCCGCCGCGCCATCGCATTCGCGCTGCCTTATGACGATATGTTCAAGGCGGCCCTGTTCGGCCGCGGCGCGCCGCTGTTCGGCGCGACCTGGCCGGATGGCAAGCCGCTCAACGGCATCTATCCGTTCCAGCAGCCGCTGAAGACCGATCTCGACAAGGCCAGGGAATATCTCAAGGCGGCCGGCCTGCCGGAAGGTTTCTCGACCACCTTCAGCTTCAATGTCGGCCAGGCCTCGACCGCCGAGCCGATGGCGGCGCTGGTCAAGGAGTCGCTTGCCAAGATCGGCATCAAGGTCGATATCCAGAAGCTGCCGGACGCGCAGATGTCGACGCAGATCAACGAGAAGAAGCTTCCCTTCTTTACCGAAGGCATCGTCGCCTGGCTGCCGTCGACCGATTACTTCTACCGCAACTTCTACACCGGCAATCAGCGCTGGAACTACTCTTCGATCAACAACCCGGAGCTTGCCGCGATCGCGCAGGAAGCCCGCTTCGAGCCCGATAAGGCCCAGTACGAGGAAGCGGGCCGCAAGCTCAACGCGATGCATTTCGACCTGATGCCGCAGGTGATGCTGTGGCAGCCGAACCAGGACGCGGTGATGGCCTCGTCGATCGAGGGCTACACCTACGAGTTCCATCGTCAGGTCGACTATCGCGATGTCAGTCGCAAGTGATATCGGTAGGCGAGGGAGGCTCTGAACGGCGATGACCGGTCTTGGCGCAACGATGGTGCGGGCGGGCAGGCGGCTCTTGTCGTCGCTGCCGGCGCTGTTCGGTGTGCTGGTCTTCACCTTTCTCTTGATGCGCGTGCTGCCCGGCGACCCCGCAGTGTTCTTCGCCTCGGGGCCCAATGCCGGCAAGGAGGAGATCGAGCAGATCCGCAAGCAGATGGGACTCGACAAATCGGTGCCGGAGCAGCTGGTGTTCTATCTCTCCGACATCGGCCACGGCAATCTCGGCCGCTCCATGATGACAGGGCAGCCTGTGCTGAAGGATCTGCGCGAGCGGCTGCCGGCCTCGCTCGAGCTCACCTTCACCGCACTCCTGATCGCGCTCATCGCGGCAGTGCCGCTCGGCGTGCTGGCGGCGCTGCGGCCAGGGTCGATCGTCGATCACGGCGTGCGGCTGTTCTGCGCGCTCGGTGTCTGCGTGCCGACCTTCGTTTCGGGCCTGCTCTTGATTTACGTGTTCTACTATCTGCTCGGGCTCGCGCCGGATCCGACCGGGCGGATCGACGTGTTCACGTCGGTGCCGCCGCCGCGCACCGGCTTTCTGTTGATCGACTTCCTGCTCGCCGGCGACATCGAGGGCTGGTGGACGGCCTGCAAGCAGTTGATCCTGCCGGCGGTGAGCATGGCCCTGTTCGTGATCGCGCCGCTGGCGCGCATCACACGGGCCTCCATGCTGGTGTCGCTCGGCAGCGATTTCGTGCGCACGGCGCGCTCGGTCGGATTGTCCTGGCGCAAGGTCGTCGTCACTTACGCGCTGCGGAATGCGATCCTGCCCGTGATCACCATCGCCGGCATCGTGTTCTCGACCATGCTGGGCGCCAATGTGCTGGTGGAAAAGGTGTTCTCCTGGCCGGGCGTCGCCTCCTATGCGCTCGATGCGCTGCTGTCCTCCGACTACGCGCCGGTGCAGGGTTTCGTGCTGCTGATGGCCAGCCTGTTCGTGCTCGTCAATCTGGTCGTCGACATCTGCTACGGCATCGCCGATCCCAGGGTGTCGATCGGATGACCAGCGCAACCCTTCGCCATTCGGTCTGGATCCTGCGCGGCAACCCGCTGACCGCAATTGCGGCGACCGGCGTGCTCCTGTTCGTGCTGGTCGCGATCTTCGGGCCTTGGATCGTACCCTACGATCCCGTGGCCTCGAATGTCTCGGAGGCCCTGCTGCCGCCGAGTTCGGCGCATATTGCGGGCACCGACCAGCTCGGCCGCGACGTGTTCAGCCGTCTCGTCATCGCCGCGCGGCTCGATCTTGCCATCGCCGTCTCCGCGGTCGGCATTTCGTTCCTCATCGGAGCCGTGGTCGGCTCATTCTGCGGCTATGCCGGCGGCCGGCTCGATCGCGGCGTCGGCCGCTTCGTCGACGTCATGATGGCCTTTCCGTTGTTCGTGCTGGCGATGGCGATGGTCGCGGCCCTCGGCAACCGCATCGAGAACATCGTGATCGCCACCGCGATCATCAATCTCCCCTTCTACATCCGCTTCGCCCGCGCCGAGGTCAACGTCCGCCGCAATGTCGGCTGGGTCGAGGCGGCGCGCGCCTGTGGCGAGAGCCATTTCTCTGTCGTGCTGCGCTTTCTGCTGCCGAACATCCTGCCGGCGATGGCGGTGCAGATCTCGCTCAATCTCGGTTGGGCCATATTGAATGCCGCCGGCCTGTCCTTCATCGGTCTCGGCGTCAAGCCGCCGACGCCGGAATGGGGCATCATGGTCGCGGAGGGGGCGCGCTTCATCTCGACGGGACGATGGTGGCTGGTGGCCTTTCCGGGCTTGGCGCTGATGATGGCGGTGCTGTGCTTCAACCTCCTCGGCGACGGCATGCGGGACATTCTCGACCCCCGGATGCGCACATGAGCGAGGAGTTGCTCAAGATCGACGATCTCCACGTCACGTTCTCGACCCGGCGTGGCATGGTCGAGGCGGTGCGCGGAGTGACGCTCTCGGTCGCGAAGGGCGAGATGCTCGGCCTCGTCGGCGAAAGCGGCTCGGGCAAGTCGGTCACCGGCTTTGCCACGACCCGGCTGCTCGATGCGGCCGGGCGCGTCACCGGCGGCAAGATCCTGTTTCGCGGTCAGGACGTGACGAAGCTGCGCGGCGATGACCTCCGTCATCTCCAGGGTGCCGCGATGTCGATGATCTTCCAGAACCCCCGCGCCGCGCTGAACCCGATCCGCGCGATTGGACTGCAGATCGCGGACGCGATCCTCACTCACAAAAAGATAACGAAGGAGGCCGCGCGCGCCGAGGCGCTGGACCTGTTGCGCGCCGTCCAGATCCGCGATCCCGAAGCGCGGATGAACGCCTATCCGCATGAGCTCTCGGGGGGCATGTGCCAGCGCGTCATGATCGCGATCGCGATCTCCTGCAATCCCGCGCTGTTGATCGCGGACGAGCCGACCACCGGCCTCGACGTCACCACCCAGAAAGTGGTGATGGATCTGCTCGCGGACATCGCCGCGGCGCGCGGCATGGCCACGATTCTGATCACGCATGATCTCGGCCTCGCGGCGCGCTATTGCCGCCGCATCGCGGTGATGGAGCGCGGCCGCATCGTCGAAGAGGCTGATCCCAGGACGCTGTTCAGCACGCCCCGGAATGCCTATACGAGGCGGCTGGTTGCGGCATCGCCGACCGCGACGTCCCGTATCGAGGACCTCGTGACGGAGGAGGAACGCGAGCGCTATGCGGCCGTCATCAGCAAGCCCCGGCCTGAGCTTGCGCACGGCACGCCGCCGCTATTGGAAGTGCGCAAGCTTGCAAAGCGCTTCGACCAGGGCGCCGCGGCCGTTGCCGATTTCTCGATGACGATGGCCGGCGGCGAGAGCGTCGGGCTCGTCGGTGAATCCGGGTCCGGCAAGAGCACGACGTCGCGGATGATCTGCCGGCTGATCGACCCGAGCGAAGGCGACATCGTATTCGCAGGGCATTCGATCGGCCACGTGGCCTCACGCGACTTTCACCGTTCGCCCCTGCGAAAAGACATCCAGATGGTGTTCCAGGATCCGAACGAGAGCCTCAACCCGCGCTTTACGGCCTTCGATTGTATCGCGCACCCCCTGATGCGGCTCGATGGCATGCGCGCGGGCGAGGCTCTGCGCAAACGCGTCGAAGAATGCGCCGAGAAAGTGGGGTTGCCGCAGGACCTGTTGCCGCGTTTTCCGCACCAGCTTTCGGGCGGCCAGAAGGCCCGCGTCGGCATCGCCCGGGCCATCGCCTGTCGGCCGCGGCTGCTGGTGCTGGACGAGCCGACCGCCGCGCTCGACGTTTCGGTTCAGGCAGTTGTGCTGCAACTGCTCGACCGCTTGCGGCGCGAGAACGACATCGCGCTGCTGTTCGTCAGCCATGATCTCAACGTGGTGCGCATGCTCTGCGACCGCACCATCGTGCTGCGCAACGGCGGTATCGTGGAGCAGGGCGAGAGCCGGGCGCTGTTCGACAATCCGAAGACCGACTACACGCGCAAGCTGGTCGAGGCGATCCCGCATATCGAGACCGGCGCGATGCTGGCGACGGCGCTTTGAGGCCTGGCTTGAAGCTCAAAACCGGCCCAGATCGCAATGAGATCCCGCTGGCGAAGGGCCGGTTAGTGGCATACCATTTGCAGGCCAATGGGCTCTGGTTTCACCTGCTCTTGGCCAACGATGGCCGGCATCACGGCATTACTGGGAGGACTTCATGGATCGCAGGACCGTATTGAAGGGACTGGCCGGCGCGGGCGGTCTGGCATTGACCGGCATCTCGGCCCCTGCCATCGCGCAAGGCGCATCCGCGCGGACGCTGCGTTTCGTGCCGCAGGCCAATCTCGCCAATTTCGATCCGATCTGGGGCACGCAATATGTCGTGCGCAATGCGGCCGCGATGGTCTGGGACACGCTTTACGGGATCGACGCGCAGCTGCAGCCGCAGCGCCAGATGGTCGAGTCCGAGGAGACCTCGGACGACGGCAAGATCTGGACGTTCAAGCTGCGCCCGGGTCTCAAATTCCATGACGGCGAGCCGGTGCTGAGCAAGGACGTCGTTGCGAGCCTGTCGCGTTGGGCCGCGCGCGACCCGATGGGTCTGATGATCCTCGCGATCCAGCAGGAACTGACCGCCGTCGACGACCGCACCTTCAAATGGGTCCTGAAGCAGCCCTTCCCGAAAATGCTCTACGCGCTCGCCAAGAACAACGCGCCCTGTTCCTTCGTCATGCCCGAGCGCATTGCGAAGACCGATCCCTTCAAGCAGATCACCGAGTATGTCGGCTCCGGTCCGATGAAGTTCGCCAAGGGCGAATGGGTGCCGGGTGCGAAGGCCGTGTTCGAGAAGTTCGCCGATTACGTGCCGCGCCAGGAGAAGGCGTCGTGGCTCGCGGGCGGCAAGCAGATGCAGCTCGATCGCATCGAATGGATCGTGATGCCGGATCCGGCCACCGCTGCCGCGGCGTTGCAGAACGGCGAGGTCGATTGGTGGGAGAACCCGATCGCTGACCTCGTGCCCGTGCTGAAGAAGAACAAGAACATCAGCGTCGACATCGGCGATCCTCTCGGCAATATCGGCTCCTTCCGCATGAATCATCTGTTCGCACCGTTCAATGACGTGCGGGCACGGCGCGCGGTGCTGATGGCGCTCAGCCAGGAAGATTATATGCGCGCGATCGTCGGCGACGATAACGCGCTGTGGAAGCCGCTGCCCGGCTTCTTCACGCCTGACACGCCTGTTTACAACGAGCTGGGCGGCGAGATCCTCAAGGGCAAGCGCGATTTCGACGCGGCCAAGAAGCTGCTGGCCGAGAGCGGCTATTCCGGCCAGCCCGTGACCTGCCTCGTGGCGCAGGACCAGCCGATCACCAAGGCGCAAGGAGACGTCACCGCGGATCTGTTGAAGCGGCTTGGCATGAATGTCGACTTCGTCGCGACCGATTGGGGCACGGTCGGCTCGCGCCGGGCGCAGAAGACGCCGCCGGGGCAGGGCGGCTGGAACATGTTCCACAGCTGGCATGCCGGCGCCGATTGCATCACGCCCGCCGCCTACACCGCCATCCGCGCCAATGGCGACAAAGCCTGGTTCGGCTGGCCCAACAGCCCCAATACCGAAAAGGAGATCACGGGCTGGTTCGAGGCCAAGAATGTCGAAGAGGAAAAGGCTGCGATCGGCAAGGTCAATAAGGCCGCGATCGAGGACGTCGTCTACGCGCCGACCGGCTTCTTCCTGACGTACACCGCATGGCGCAAGAACGTCTCCGGCATCACCAAGGGGCCGCTGCCGTTCTTCTGGGGCGTGTCGAAGTCCGCATGATCGCGCGTTGAGGCCAGATGCTCTCCTACATCCTCCGGCGCATCGCCGCGACCTTGCCGGTCATGGCCATCGTCGCGCTGTTCGTGTTCAGCCTGCTCTACATCGCGCCGGGTGATCCGGCCGTGGTGATCGCGGGCGATCAGGCAAGCCCGGAGGATGTGGAGCGCATCCGCCAGAGCCTCGGCCTCGACCGGCCCTTCCTGGTCCAGTTCGGAAGCTGGGTCTGGCGTATCCTGCACGGCGACCTCGGCACCTCGATCTTCACCAACCTGCCGGTCTCGGCGATGATCGGGCAGCGTCTCGGACCGACGCTGTCGCTGATGATGGTCACGCTGTTGCTGACGATCGTGGTGGCGGTGCCGCTCGGCGTGGTGGCGGCCTGGAAGGCAGGCAGCCTGATCGACCGTATCATCATGGGCTTTGCCGTGTTCGGCTTCTCACTGCCCGTCTTCGTGGTCGGCTACATGCTCGCCTACATCTTCGCGCTCGAGCTCGAATGGCTGCCGGTGCAGGGCTATACGCCGCTCAGCGCGGGCTTCTGGCCGTGGCTGGAGAATTTGATCCTGCCCGCGATCGCGCTCGGCTGCGTCTACATCGCCCTGGTCGCGCGCATCACCCGCGCCGCCATGCTCGAAGTGCTGCAGCAGGACTATATCCGCACCGCCAAGGCCAAAGGCCTCGGGCAGGGCGGCATCCTGTTCATTCACGCGCTGAAGAACGCGGCGGTGCCGATCGTGACCGTGATCGGGATAGGCATCGCGCTCCTGATCGGCGGCGCGGTCGTCACCGAGAGCGTGTTCGCGATCCCCGGTCTTGGCCGGCTCACGATCGATGCGATCCTGCGCCGCGACTATCCCGTCATCCAGGGCATCGTGCTGCTGTTCAGCTTCGTCTACGTCCTCGTCAATCTGATGATCGACGTCATTTACACGCTCGTTGACCCGAGGATCCGCTATTGACCGACACCGCCGTCAATCCGCAATCGATGCCGGCCGGGCTCGTCCTCGCGCCGCAACTGCCTGAGATTCTGCGGCCGGTCACGATCCGGCGCGGCTTCATCGGATTTTTGCGCGGCCATCCCACCGTCGCGATCGGTGGCGCGATGCTGCTGATCCTGGTCCTGATCGCGGTGTTCGCGCCCTATCTCGGAACGGTCGATCCGACCGCGCTCGCGCCCGCCAAGCGCACGCGCGCACCGTCCGCGGATTTCTGGTTCGGCACCGACGTGCTCGGCCGCGACATCTATTCGCGCGTTCTTTATGGCGCGCGGGTCTCGCTCACGGTCGGCCTGTCGGTTGCGATCTTCGCGTCCGCGGCGGGGCTGGCCATCGGTATGGTCTCCGGCTTCATCCGCTGGGCCGACGGCATCCTGATGCGCTTCATGGACGGCTTGATGTCGACCCCGCCGATCCTGCTGGCGATCGCGCTGATGGCGCTGACTCGCGGCAGCGTCGGCAACGTGATCCTGGCGATCACCGTTGCCGAGATCCCGCGCGTTTCGCGTCTCGTCCGCAGCGTGGTGCTGTCGCTGCGTGAGCAGCCCTATGTGGATGCCGCCGTGGCCTGCGGCACGCGGACGCCGATGATCATCCTGCGCCACATCCTGCCGAACACGGTTGCGCCGATGCTGGTGCAGGCGACCTATATCTGCGCGAGCGCCATGATCACGGAGGCGATCCTGTCCTTCATCGGCGCCGGCACGCCACCGACCATTCCATCCTGGGGCAACATCATGGCCGAGGGCCGCGCGCTGTGGCAGGGCAAGCCCTACATCGTGTTCTTTCCGGCGGCGTTCCTGTCCGTCACCGTGCTCGCTGTGAATCTTCTCGGCGACGGCCTTCGCGATGCGCTCGACCCGCGCATGGCCAAGAGTCTGTGATGTTGGCTGTGATGGATCGAGGCTGATAGCGATGGCCCTGCTCGAAGTCGAGAACCTGCAGACCCACTTCCGCACCCCCGGCGGCATCAACCGGGCGGTCGACGGCGTGTCCTTCCATGTCAATGAAGGCGAGACGCTGGCCATCGTCGGCGAATCCGGCTGCGGCAAGTCGGTGACCTCGATGTCCTTGATGCGGCTGATCCCGGAGCCGCCGGGCAGGATCGCGGGCGCCATTCGCTTCGCGGGCCGGGACCTGTTGCAACTGTCCGACCGCGAGATGCGCGCGATCCGCGGCAACGACATCTCGATGATCTTTCAGGAGCCGATGACGAGCCTCAATCCGGTTCTGACCGTCGGCCGCCAGATCCGCGAGACGCTGATGATCCATCAGGGCCTGGACAAGCAGGCCGCCGAGATGCATGCGGTCGAGATGCTGACGCTGGTCGGCATTCCCGAACCGAAGCGGCGCGTGCGCGAATATCCGCACCAGCTCTCCGGCGGCATGCGCCAGCGCGTGATGATCGCCATCGCGCTCGCCTGCAATCCAAAGCTCCTGATCGCGGACGAGCCGACCACCGCGCTCGACGTCACCATCCAGGCGCAGATCCTGAAGCTGATGCTGGATCTGAAGCGCCGCGTGGGCGCGGCGATCATCCTGATCACCCACGACCTCGGCGTCGTCGCCGAGATCGCCGAACGCGTCATGGTGATGTATGCCGGCCGCAAGGTCGAGGAGGCGCCGGTCGCCGAGCTGTTTCGTTCCCCGCGCCATCCCTATACGCAAGGCCTGTTGGGCGCGGTGCCGAAGCTCGGCTCCTCGCTGTCAGGCGCCGCGACGCGGCTCGCCGAGATCCCTGGGCAGGTGCCTGACCTGCGCAAGCCAATCACCGGCTGCGTCTTCGCCGGCCGCTGTGCGCTCGCGACCGACCTCTGCCGGCAATATGCGCCCGGTCTGGAGGAGAAGGGCCCCCGCCACATCGCCGCCTGCCACTACGCCGCCAAGGGAGCCATTGCGGCATGAGTCCTCCGCTGCTCCAGGTCAACGACCTCAAGAAGCACTTTCCGGTCACGGGCGGCCTGTTCAACCGCAAGTCCGAATTCGTCTATGCGGTCGACGGCGTGTCCTTCGAGATCGCGCGCGGCGAGACGTTGTCGCTGGTCGGCGAATCCGGCTGCGGCAAGTCGACGGTCGGCCGCGCCATCCTGCGGCTGTTCGACATCACCGCGGGGCAGGTGATCCTCGACGGCCAGCGCATCGACGATGCCGCGCCAGGCACGATGCGCCAGATGCGCCGCCGTGTGCAGGTGGTGTTTCAGGATCCGTTCTCGAGCCTCAATCCGCGCATGCGCGTGCGCGACATCCTGGCCGAACCGATCCGGAATTTCGGCCTCGCCAAGTCGGCGGAAGACCTCGAAGTGCGTGTCACGTCGCTGATGGACACTGTGCGCCTGCCGCGAGAGGCGCTGAACCGAAGGCCACACGAGTTCTCCGGCGGCCAACGTCAGCGCATCGGCATTGCACGCGCGCTCGCGGCCGAGCCCGAGCTGATCGTGTGCGACGAGGCAGTCTCGGCGCTCGACGTCTCGGTCAAGGCGCAGATCGTCAATCTCCTGCAGGACCTCCAGCGCGAACTCGGCCTCGCGCTTCTGTTCATCAGCCACGACCTCGCGATCGTCGAGCACATGACCCACCGCGTCGCGGTGATGTATCTCGGCAAGATCGTGGAGGTCGCGCCGCGCCGCGAGATCTTTGCGGCACCCAAGCACCCCTATACCAAGGCGCTGCTGTCCGCAGTGCCGCTGCCCGAGCCGGGTGCTCAGCGAAATCCGATCATCCTCAAGGGCGATGTGCCGAGCCCGATCAATCCGCCGAAGGGGTGCCGCTTTCACACCCGCTGCCCACTCGTCTTCGACCGCTGCCGGGTCGAGGAGCCGACACTCCGCGCGGTGGGAACCGAGCAGTGGGTGGCCTGTCACCTCGATGAAGGGACGGCTGCGACGAGAAGCTAAGAGCGGGATTGACGCCGGAAATTCCCAAGCAAAAACAACCCCATTCTACTGTGCATGGGGTTGTTTTCGCACTTTTGACTGGGGCGGCCTCAACCCTGCCGGCGCAGGAAGCCGGTGATCGTGATCTTTTCCCAGATCCCGGCCGCGGCAAAGGGATCGGCGCGATTGAAGGCTTCGACCTCGCTACGGCTGGGCGCCTCGATCAGGAACAGGCTGCCGATCATGGTTGCGCCGTCGTCGGAGACGAGCGGTCCCGACATCACGATCTTGACGCCGAAGCGCGAGGTGTCGCTCAGGAATGCCTTGTGGGCATCGTAATTGGCGAGCCTGGTTGGCAGCGCACCGGCGCGGTCGATGGCGTGAATGGCGAACAGCATGGTGATCTCCGTTTCTTGGCTTTCGTTCTTGGGACGGCCGCTGTGGCGGCCGTCCGGATGTGAGGGGTGGATTTACTTGGCGCCGAGCTTGCCGGCGTCCTCGAAGGTCGGGCAGGTGCGCTGCTCCAGCGGCACGTCGAACGGCTGATAATTGTCCTTGGTGATGACGGTGGGCTTAAGCACGATCTCGGCGATCACAGGCTGGTTGCGCAAGGCGCGGATCGCCATCATGGTGCCGAGGCAGCCTTGCGCAAAGCCGTTGTAGTCGCCGCTGGCGAGCAGCTTGCCGGATTTGATCGCGTCGATCGCCTCCTTGGTGCCGTTGATGCCGATCACCTGCGCCTTGCGGTTGGCGCCGTCGAGCGCCTCGATCGCGCCGACCGCCATGGCGTCGTTGGCGGCCAGCACGCCGTCGATCTGCGCATTCGACTGCATCAGGTTCTCCATGACCTGGAGCGCCTGGAGCCGCTGGTAGTTGCCGGGCTGCGAGGCCAAGAGCTTGGCGCCGGGCGCTTCCTTCAGCGCGTCGTTAAAGCCGCGCACGCGGTCGACATTGGTGAGCGAGCCCTTGACGCCCTCGATGATGACGATGTTGCCCTTGCCGCCGAGCGTCTTGAGCAGGAAGCGCGCAGTCTCGAGCCCGAGGCTGTAATCATCGGCGCCGACGAAGGACAGGAACTTGCCGCCGGCGGAACGGTCGGTGATGTTGACGACGGGGATCTTGGCTTCGTTGATCTTCTCGACTCCAGGCACCATCGCCTTGTAGTCGACCGGGGTGAACACGATCGCGCTCGGCTTCTTCACCACGACGTCCTCGATCTGGCTGAGCTGCTCGGGGATCGAATCCGGCTTGGTCGGGATGTACTGCAGCGTCTTGGCGTTCAGCGTCTTCGCCATGTTGTCGGCGCCGACCCGCACCGTCTGGAAGAACGGGTTGGTCTGGTTCTTGGTGAAGACGGCGATGGTCTCGCCGTCGGCGCGCGCCTGGCTGGTGAACGCCGCCGCCATCAGCAGCGGCAGCGCGAGATAGCCCAGTTTCCGTGTCATGTTGCCTCCATCCCTCATTTTGCTTGTTGGATTGCTAGAACTCATTGCGCGCGGCGGCGGGTCTTCATGTCGAGCCAGACCGCGAGAATGACGATGATGCCTGTCACCAGCGGCTGCCAGTTGGCGCTGACCGAGAGCAGGTTCATGCCGTTCAGCACCAGCGTCAGGATCAGCGCGCCGATGAAGGTGCCGAACACGGTGCCAACGCCGCCGAACAGCGAGGTGCCGCCGATCAGCACCGCCGCGATCGCGGGCAGCGTCAGGCTCTCGCCGATGTCGGCCTCGGCCGAATTGAGTCGCGACAGGAAGATGATCGAGGCGAGCCCCGCCATGATGCCGGAGACGGCATAGACCAACAGCAGGCGCCGCGCGACCGGAATGCCTGATAGCCGGGCCGCGACCGGGTTGGCGCCGATCGCATAGATCTCCTGGCCCCAGATCGTGCGCTGTGCGAACAGCGTTCCGATCCCGAGGAACACCAGGAGCAGATAGACCGGGATCGGCAGGCCGAACAGATAGCCGCTGCCGATCTGGCGGAAGCCGGCCGGAAAGCCGTGCAGCGTCTCGCCCGCCATGTACCAATAGGTCAGGCCGTTCAGCACCCAGAGCATGCCATAGGTGGCGATGAAGGAGGGGATGCGCAGCGCGGTGACCATGATGCCGTTGAGCAGGCCGACGATGCCGCCGCAGGCAAGCCCGGTCAGGATGCCGAGCGCCGGCGAGCCGGTCTTGTGGATCACGGTGCCGGCGATGCAGGCCGACAGCGCGACATTGGCGCCGACGGAGAGATCGAGGCCGGCCGTCAGCACCACCAGCGTCAGGCCGGAGGCGATGAAGAAGGTCAGGCTCGCCTGCCTCAGCACATTGAGGATGTTGCCGAGGCTCAGGAAGGAATCGCTGAGCACGGCGAGCACGGCGCAGATCAGGAATGCCGCGAGCAGGCGATAGAACAGCTGGATCGCATCCTGCGACAGGAAGGAGCGGGGCGGCATCATCGCCTCTTTGGTGATGTCGGTCATGCGCGGCTCCTGAGGCCGTCGAGGAACAGGGCAACAATGACGAGTACGCCGACGCTTGCGACCTGCACCGATGACGGCAGCGAGATCAGGTTCAACCCGTTGCGCAGCACGCCGACGGCGAGGACGCCGAGCAGGGTGCCGAGCAGCCAGCCATTGCCGCGTTCGAACGACGTGCCGCCGACGGCGACGGCGGCGATGGCATCGAATTCCAGGCCGAGGCCGGCGGTCGGATGGCCGGAATTCATCCGCGCGGTCATCAACAGGCCCGCGATCCCGGCCATGGCGCCGCCGATCGCGTAGACCGCGATCAGCAGCTTGTTGGGCGAGAGTCCGGCATAGCGTAGCGCCTCGCGGTTGCCGCCGAGCGCGAAGATGTAGGTGCCGAAGCGGGTGTGATAGAGCAGGCCGTGGAACGCCGCGTAAGTCACCAGCGCCATCACGATCGGCACGGGCACGCCCAGCAGCGTCGCCGAATAGATGTCACGCACGCTGTGGGGGATGCCGACCACGCTCTGGCCGTCGCTGACGATCAGCGACAGGCCCTGGGCCATACCGAGCGTGCCGAGCGTCGCGACGAAGGGCGGGATGCCGACGATCGCGACCAGCCAGCCATTGGCGATGCCGAACGCCGCACCGACGAGCAGGCCGGCGCCAAGACCGAGCAGCATCGACTTGGTCGCGAGCGACACGATGGCGACGCAGAGTGAGGTCAGCGTCAGCACCGCGCCCATCGACAGGTCCAGCCCCTCGGTCATGATGATCAGCGTCATCGGCAGCGCAAGCATGGTCAGGATGGTCGACTGCACCAGCACATTGGAGAGGTTGGCGACCGACAGGAAGCCCGGCGCGATCGCGCCGAACAGGGCGATCAGCAGCACCAGCACGATGGCAACGCCGGGAATTCGTTGCAGCGGATTGGGCTCTGAAGCGACTGCGGCCTCACGCATGATGCATCCCCAATCGCACGATGTTCTCCTCGGTCAGTTCGTTGCGGGTCAGATGGCCGGCAATCCGCCCTTCGCGCATCACATAGGCGCGGTCGCAGACATGGCAGATCTCAATCTGCTCGGACGAGATCATCAGCGCCGCGGCGCCATCGGCGACGAGCCGGTCGATCAGCGCGAAGATCTCGGACTTGGCGCCGATGTCGATGCCCCGCGTCGGCTCGTCGAAGATGAAGAGCTTTGAGCCGGCCGCCAGCCATTTTCCGATCACGACCTTCTGCTGATTGCCGCCCGAAAGCAGGCCAACGGTTTGCCGCGCGCTCGGTGTCGCAATCCGCAGCTGCCGGATCAGGCCGTCGGCGGTTCGCTGCGCCGCGCGTTGGTCGAACAACCCGCTTGGAAACAACTTCTTCAACGCCGACACAACGAGGTTGTCACTGACGGAGCGCAGCAGCGCGAGGCCTTCGCTCTTGCGGCTCTCCGGGATCAGCGCGATACCGCGGCGGGCAGCAAGATCGGGCTCGCCGGAAATCGCCTTGCCGTCGAAGATGATCTCGCCCGACGTCACGGGATCGGCACCGAAGATGGCGCGCGCGACCTCGCTGCGGCCGGACCCGACGAGGCCACACAGGCCGACGATCTCGCCCCTGCGCACCTCGATATTGATGTCGGAGATGCCGGTCGAGGAGGTCAGACCCTTGACCTGTAGCAGCACCTCGCCTGGTTTGTCGGCGAAATTCCTGGGATAAGTCATGTCGACATTACGGCCGACCATCATGCGCACGAGCTGGTCCGGCGTCACGTCGGTGGGGCGAGCTCCGTCGATGCGGCGGCCGTCGCGCAGCACCGTGATGCGATCGCCGATCGCGAACACCTCGGCCATGCGGTGCGAGATATAGACGATGGCGACGCCATCGGCCTTCAGCCGCGCGATCAGCGCGAACAAGAGCTCGGTCTCGCGGTCGGACAGCGCCGCGGTCGGCTCGTCCATCACCAGGATGCGGGCATTCTGGCTGATCGCTTTTGCGATCTCGACCATCTGCTGCTGGGCGACGCCGAGCTTGTCGACGATCGTGGAGGGATCGACGTCGAAGCCGATTGTATCGAGCACGCGCTTGGCGTCGGCCAGGATCCGGCGGCGGTCGATGGTGCCGGGGATGCGGCCCTTCGGCTCGCGGCCGAGGAAGATGTTCTGGGCGATATCGAGATAGGGAACCAGCGAGAATTCCTGGAAGATCACGGCAATGCCGAGCTTCTGCGCATCTGCGGTCGAGGAGATCGCGACTTTCTTGCCCTCATGGAAGAACTCGCCGGCATCAGCGCGGTAGGCGCCGCACAGCACCTTCATCAGGCTCGACTTGCCGGCGCCATTCTCGCCGAGCAGCATGTGCACTTCGCCGGGGTAGACCGCAAAGGACACGTCGTCCAGCGCCTTGACGCCGGGGAATTCCTTGCTGATGCCGCGCAGCTCCAGCAGCGGCGTAGGCGAGGTGACCTCGATCGGGAGCGCGTCGCTCATGACTTGTTGCTCATGTCTTGGCTCCGCCTGAAAAGATCTTTCCGGGGTTCATTAGTCCGTCCGGATCGAGGGCGGTCTTGATCGATCGCATGACCTCGACGGCCTCGCCGAGCTCATCCGTGAGATATTCGATCTTGCCGAGCCCGATGCCGTGCTCACCCGTACAGGTGCCATCCATGGCGATGGCACGGGCAACCATGCGGGCCTGCAGCGCCTTGGCGCCTTCGCTCTCCTCCGGCTTGGCCGGGTCGATCAGGATCAGCATGTGAAAGTTGCCGTCGCCGACATGGCCGACAATCGGCGCGGTGAAGCCGTGCTCGTCCGCATCGCGCCGCGTCTCGGTCAGGCATTCCGCCAGCCGCGAGATCGGCACGCAGACGTCGGTGATCACGGCGCGGGCGCCGGGCCGCAGGCCGAGGCCCGCATAGAGCGTGTTGTCGCGGGCATGCCAGAGCCGGCTGCGGTCTTCCTGTGCCTTGGCCCAGGCAAAGCCATGGCCGCCATGATCGGCGGCAATCGCCTGCGCGGCCTCGGCCTGCTCGGCGACCGAGCTCTCCGAGCCGTGGAATTCGAAGAACAGGGTGGGGGCCTCGCGGTAGCCGAGTTTGGCATAGGCGTTGATGCCGCGCATCATGACGTCGTCGAGCAGCTCGATCCGGGCGACCGGAATCGCGGACTGGATCACGGAGATTGCGGTGTCCACGGCATCGTGCAGGGTGTCGAAGCTGCAGACCGCGGCCGAGATCGCCTGCGGCACGGCGTGCACCTTCAGCGTGATCTCAGTGATGATTCCGAGCGTGCCTTCCGCCCCGACGAACATGCGGGTCAAATCATACCCCGCCGCCGATTTGCGCGCGCGCCTGGCGGTGCGGATCACGCGGCCGTCGGCCAGCACCACCTCCAGCGCTATGACATTGTCCTTCATGGTGCCATAGCGCACCGCCATCGTGCCGGATGCGCGGGTGGACGTCATGCCACCGATCGAGGCGTCGGCGCCGGGATCGATCGGGAAGAACAGGCCGGTATTGCGCAGCTCGGCATTGAGCTGCTTGCGGGTGATGCCGGGCTGCACCACGACGTCCATGTCGCTGTCGTGCACGGCCAGCACCTTGTTCATGCGTGCGAAGTCGAAGCAGACGCCGCCGGCGACCGCAGCCGCATTGCCCTCGAGCGAAGTCCCGGCGCCGAACGGGACGATCGGTATGCCCGCGCTCGCGCACAGCTTCACGATCTCGGCAACCTCATGCGTCGTCTCGGGGAAAACGACGATGTCGGGCGGCAGGCTCCGATAATGCGACTCGCTCTGCCCATGCTGATCGAGCACGCCGCGCGCGACGCTCGCGCGCGGGCCGATCATGCCGGTGAGGCGATCGGCCAATATGCTCGTGCTGACCCGCGGTCCCATCCTCAGCTCCCTGTCTCCTCGATCGCGGACTCTTGCCGGTCCGCTGCGTTGCCGCCCGGCTTAGGCGGCTCTTGCGTTGCTCGCAACCGGCTTCAAACCGAAATCGTAGTTGAGATGAAAATACGCGCGCTCCACCATGCGACCATCCGGCGCACGGCCGGCTGGATGACGGACGAATTCGCGGATCAGGCTATCCTTGACGCCGAACACCACGTCGCTGTCGAGATATTGGTCGCCGGCAACGAACACGTGCGTCACCAACTGCTCGAAACCGGGCGCTGAGATCATGAAGTGCACATGCGCCGGGCGCCAGGGATGGCGTCCCTGCGCCTCCAGCATCACGCCGACCGGCCCATCATGCGGAATGGGGTAGGCGGCCGGCTTGATCGACCAGAAATGGAAGCGGCCGTGGGCGTCGGTATGGAAGCGGGCACGCATGGCGAGATCGCCGATCTGGTCGAGCTGCTGCACGTCGTAATAGCCGTCGTCGTCGGAGTGCCAGACATCGACGATGGCGTCTACAAGCGGCTTGCCGTCGACGGTCGAGACCGAGCCGGTGACCAGCATCGGATCGCCCTCCATCGGGCCGGAGATATCGGCTCCGCTGTTCTTCTCCGGCGCGGCCTGGACGAAGAACGGCCCGAGCACCGTGGTCTCGGTCGCGCCTTCCGGAACTGGATGGTTGATCGCATCGACCAGCATGGAGACGCCGAGCGTGTCCGACAGCAGGATGAACTCCTGGCGCTTGTCGTCGCACATATGCCCGGTGCAGGTCAGGAACTCGATGCCGTATTCCCATTCCTTCTGGGTCGGACGCACCTCGCGGACGAAGGCATGAAGGTGCCGGACCAGCGCCTCGCTGACCTCTTTGATGCGCGGGTCGGTCGCGCCGGCGATCCGCGCCAGCACCGCGTCCGTGATCGTGGTCTCGTTGAAGTTGCGCATAGGGGCTCCGTGGATCAGAGTTTGGGCTCGCCGAGGCCGGACAGCCGTTCGAGATGCTTGACCGTCGCGATGAAGTCGGTGTCGCCGTCGCCCTGCGCGACCAGCGAGCCATAGGTCTCGCGCACCTGGGCCGCGAGCTGGAGCGGGACGCCGACGGCGTGACCGGCACCCAGGATCAGGTCGAGGTCTTTGGCCATCTGCTTGCAGGAGAAGGTCGACTCGAAGTCGCGCGTCCTCAGCGGCGCGGTCTTGTACTTGACCATGGGGGAGGCCACCGCGCTGTCGTCGAGCACTTTCAGGATGTCCTGCCAGGCAATGCCGCCCTTGCGCGCCAGCGCCAGGCTCTCCGCCATCATCGCCGCCGACACGGCGATCATCAGATTGACCGAGAGTTTCGCATAACGCGCTTCCTCGGCGGGGCCGAGATAGGTCTGGGCGCGGGTGAAAGCGGCGACCAGCGGCTTTGCGCTCTCGAAGGCCTCTTTCGGCCCCGAGACGAAACAGGTCAGGGCGCCGGTGTGAACGATGCTGGCGTTGCCGGAAACCGGTGCACGAAGATAGAGAATGCCACAGGACTGCGCCGTGGCAGCAACTTCGGTGGAGGCCTCGACGCTCACTGTGCTGGTTTCGATCAGAACAGCACCGGGCGCCATCGCAGCGATGAGGCCGGTCGGGCCGAGCAGCGCGCCGCGCAAGGCGGCGTCGTCAGGCAGGGAGGTGATGACCGAGGCCTTGCCGCTCACGGCCTCGGCGGGCGATGCGGCAATCGCAATGCCCTGGGCGCGAGCCTCGCTGATCCGCGCTGCGCTCTGATCGAACGCGGTGACGGTGTAGCCGGCTTTGGCGACGAGCAAGGACATCGGCAGGCCCATCTTGCCGATCCCGATGAAAGCAACATTCTTCGAAGCGTCTGTCATTGTTGTTGTCCGTTGGCGCCTTCAGGCGGCGCGCTCCTGTCGTTCGATGTCCTGCACCAGCCGCCGGCCGGATTGCGCCAGCAGCTCCTTCTTCGTCGCGAGTCCGTCGGCCAGCAGCCGGCCGTTCCGCTTCTTCCAGGCGCCGCCGATCATCACGGCCTCGATGTTGGCGAGGCTCGTCTGCATCAACACGGTCGCGACGGGATCGTGCACCGGATAAAGATTGAGATCGGAGGCGTTGATGATGACGAGGTCGGCCTGCTTGCCCGGCGTCAGCGATCCGATCTGGTGCTCGCGGCCGAGCATGCGGGCGCCTTCCGTCGTGATCCAGCGCAACGCCTCGCGCACCGGGATGGTGGTCGTGGCCGGAATGGTGCCGCTGGTCTTGCGCGCCTCGGCATTGTCGAGCGCCCGCTGCATCGAGAGCGCGATGCGCGCGGCGGAGAAGACATCGCCGGCCAGCACGGATTCGAGATCAATGCCGATTGTCGGCCGGACGCCACGCTTGAGCAGACGTCCGGTGATCGGAAAGCCGTGGCCCTGGATCATCTCGTTCTCGGGCGTCACTGAGAACGACACGCCGAGATCCACGAGACGATCGAGCAGATCATCAGATAGATCGTTGCCGTGGACGATGTTGACGCTCGGGCCGACGAGGCCAGCCTCGATCAGTTTCTCCCAGCCGCCGGGGGTCTTGGCCGGGCCGCCACCCTGATGCATCGATGCGATCAGCTTGAACTCGCGTGCGAGTCGGAAATCCTGCATGGCGACGTCGAGCGTCGAATAATGCGGGCCGAGAATGGCGAGCCCGAGTGTGACGAGGCCGTCGCGGTCGGCGAGAGGGCCCGCCAGCAGCCGCTCGACCTCGCGGCGCGGATGCGGCACTTCCGAGAAATGCGGCTCGCCCGGTTTCGGCTCAGGCTTGGGCGAGCCGTGGAAGAAGGCGGCGCGGATCCCGCTCTCGATCAGGCCGCGCACAGCGGCGTCGGTGTGATCGGGCGTCGGATTGTTGTGGCACCAGTCGACCAGCGTCGTGGTGCCGCAATTGATCTGGTTCAGCGCGCCGACGAGCGTTGCGATGTGGATGTCCTCGGGCCGGAACACGGTCGCAAGGCCCGCATGCATGCGGCGGAAATATTCCAGCAGGGTCCAGTTGGCGGCGAAGCCGCGCAAGCCGGTCTGCCAGGTGTGCATATGCGCGTTGATGAGGCCGGGAATGACGATCCGGCCCGTGCCGTCGACGATATCGGTCTCAGCAGCCCCGCTGCCGAGATCGATCGAAGGGCGCACGTCGACGATGCGGCTGCCCTCGACCAGCACGTCGCAGGTCGCGAGATCACCGATCGCGTCATCCATGGTGATGACGGTGGCGGATCTGATCAGCGTGCGCCGCATCGCCTCAAGCCGCCGTTTTGATCGCGACCGGGGGCTCGCCGGCCCAGGCGCGTGCAATCAGGTCGCGAATGGCGTTTCGGTCGAGTGGACGCGGATTCCAGTAGGCGTTGGTGACGGCAAGATCGGCCGCCTTGTCGATGCCGCCCTCGGGCATGCCGACGTCGCGTAGCGCCAGCTTCGCACCCAGTCGCTTTGCAAGGTCGTACAGTCGCTGTGCGGCATCGGCCGCGCCGATCGCGCGCGAGATGCGCGCCATCGCGTCGGGCACATCAGGCGCGTTGTAGGCCAGCGCATGCGGCAACACGATGGTGTGGGTCTCGGCGTGCGGCAGATCGAAGGTGCCGCCGAGCGTGTGACAGAGCTTGTGGTGCAGCGCCATGCCGACGGTACCGAGGCAGACGCCGCACAGCCAGGCGCCATAGAGCGCTTCGGTGCGCGCCTCGCGGTCGTCACTTCTGGCGGCAATCGCGGGCAGGGCGCGGGCCAGCGCACGGATGCCTTCTTCCGCCATCAGCGAGGTCACGGGATTGGCATCCCTCGCATAGAGCGCTTCCACCGCATGAGCGATGGCGTTGATGCCTGATGTCGCAGCCAGGCTCGCCGGCAGTGTCAGCGTCAGATCGACATCGTAGATCACGGTCTCAGGCAGGATTGCCGCATCGCGCACCGTGGTCTTCAGGCCGTTCTCGGTCTGGCCGACGATCGGCGTCATCTCCGAGCCGGCATAGGTGGTGGGAATGCAGAGCTGATTGATTCCGGTGCGCAAGGCCAGCGCCTTGCCGAGGCCGGTGGTCGATCCGCCGCCGAGCGAGACGACGCAATCGGCCTCGCACGCCTTCATCGCCGTGAGCGCGCGCTCGGTGACATCGACCGGTGTGTGCATAGTGGCGCCCGGAAAGATGCCGGCAAAGAGCGGGCCAAGTGCGGTGCCAAGGCTCTTGCCCTGAGCCTCCTGCTGCGGCGTCGTCAGCACCAGCGCGCGCTTGCCGCCGAGCCGTTCGACCTCGGCCTTGGCGCTAGCCAACGTTCCGCTGCCGAACACGACGCGGCAGGGCAGGTTTTCAAAGGTGAACGAACCGATCATGCGCCGGTCTCTTTGATGGGATAATCGACCTGAAAGCGTCCAATCCGCAAGTCGCCCAAGGCCTCGCGGACCCGCAGATGTTCCGGATGGTTGGCATAGGCGCTGAGCGCCGCCTGGTCAGTGAATTCGGAGAACAGCACCACGTCGCAGGCGTAGTCGACATCGCTGACGTCCATGCCGACTTCGATATGGGTGAGGCCGTCGATCCGGCCCTTGAGGCCTTCGAACAGGGTCTTGACCTTGAGCCGGGCGGCGGAGCGCTCCGCAGGGGTCTCCCCGCGTAGCCGCCACATCACGATGTGCCTGATCGGGCCCGACATTTCCTGATTTCCTCGCCTGCTATCGCGCTTTGTTGGCACTATTTTGCCTTGCAGAAATCGGAAATAAAGACCAAAATTTGTAAGTCTCTTTTCCTTTTTACGCAAAAATGGACCGGCTGCTCCAACTCGAGGTCTTCGCCAAAACCGCTGAGCTCGGCAGCCTGTCCAAAGCTGCCGAAATCCTGCGGATGTCGAACGCGGCCGCCAGCCGCCATCTCAGTGCGCTGGAGGAGCGCCTGGCCGTCCGGCTGATCGAGCGCAATACGCGCCGGCAATGGCTGACGGAAGCAGGGCAGGAGCTGTTGCAGCGCTGCGGCACGCTGCTGAACGAGCTTGCCGAGGCCGAAGACGCGGTCTCCGACCGCGCGCTGTCGCCGAAGGGCATGCTGCGCGTGACGTCTTCGCTGTCCTTCGCGATGATCTACCTCGCGCCGATGCTGCCCGCCTTCCGCGCGCTCTATCCTGATCTCAGCGTGCAGATCATCAGCGCGAACCGCTATCTGGACTTCATCGAGGCCGGCATCGACGTCGCGATCCGCACGCGGGAGCACGAGCCGGATTCCAACATCATCGTGCGCCGCATCGGCCAGATGCACCGCGTGCTCGCGGCGGCTCCGTCATACCTGGAGAAGCACGGCCGGCCTGAGCATCCGGCGGATCTCGCCCGTCACAACATGCTGATCTACAACCTCGCCAATGATCCCTATTCGCTGCGCCTGAGCCAGGGCAGCACGACCCAGACGGTTCGGATCGCGCCGACGCTCGACAGCAATGATGGCCAGATCATCTGTGGTGCGGCGCGTGCAGGGCTCGGCATCCTGATCCAGCCGCTCTACATCGTGCAGGGCGATATCGCGGCCGGCCGGCTGGTGCCCGTCCTGAGGGACTGGCAGCTGCCGTTGCTCACCATGAACATCGCCTATCAGAACCGCGTCAGGCTGCCGGCCAAGATCAGGGTCTTCTCGGACTTCCTGGTCAGCCACATCCGCGAGCATTCGGAGCCGGGGATCTGGATCGACGCGGCGAAGTGAGCGGGAAGCATCCATGTATCTCGGCATCGATCTCGGCACCTCCGCAGTCAAGACCGTTCTCGTCGACGAGGCCCAGCGCGTGATCGCAAGCGAGAGCCGGCCGCTGACGATCACCTCGCCGCAGCCGGGCTATGCCGAGCAGGACCCGGCGCTGTGGATCGATGCGGCCTTCGCCACGCTGGATGCCCTGAAGGCCTCGCATGCTGGCGCGCTGGCGGCGGTCAAAGGGATCGGGCTGTCCGGCCAAATGCATGGCGCGATACTGCTCGACGCGAGCGCGAAGCCGCTGCGGCCCTGCATCCTCTGGAACGACGGGCGCTCTGCCGCCGAGTGCCGGATCCTGGAGCGGCGCTGGCCGGCGTTGCGCGCGACCACGGGCAACAAGGCGATGCCGGGGTTCACCGCGCCAAAATTGCTCTGGATCGCGACGCACGAGCCTGACGTCTTTGCGGCGACGAAGCTCGTGCTGCTGCCAAAGGCCTATCTGCGCCTGGTGCTGTCAGGCGAGGCCGTCGAAGACGTTTCGGATGCGTCGGGATCCCTATGGCTCCACGCCGCGCGCCGGGACTGGTCGGATGCGGCACTGGCAGCGACCGGCCTGTCGCGCCAGCACATGCCGCGCCTGGTTGAAGGATGTGCGCCCGCGGCGAGGCTGCGCTCGGAGCTCGCGCAGCGCTGGGGTATGACCGGACAGCCCGTGATCGCGGGTGGCGCCGGCGACAACCCGGCCGGCGCCATGGGCATCGGCGCGATCGAGCTGGGAACCGCGTTCGTATCGCTGGGAACCTCGGGCGCCTTGCTGGCACCGACCAACAGAATAGCCGCCAACCCCGATCGTGTCGTGCACACGTTCTGCCACGCCATTCCCGGCATGTGGATTCAGGCCGGTGCGATCCTCTCCGCCGCCTCCTGCCTCACCTGGGCCGCGCGCTTGTTCGGCGTCAGCGAGGCTGAGTTGCTGGCACCGCTTGGATCGCGCCCGCAGGCACCGTCGCCGGTGAGCTTTCTGCCGTATCTCGCAGGTGAGCGTACGCCGCACGACGATCCCGCCGTGCGCGGCATGCTCGATGGTTTGAGCCATGGCACCGATCGCGCTGCGATCGTGCAGGCGGTGCTCGAAGGCGTTGCCTTCGCGCTGGCAGATTGCCGCGACGCGCTCGCGGGTGCCGGCATTGCGATTGCGGAAGCCGACGTCATCGGCGGTGGTTCGCGCTCGGAGTTCTGGCTCGCGGTGCTGGCCAACGTACTGAATGTTCCAGTCCATCGCTTTGCCGGCGGCGAGACCGGCGCGGCGTTCGGTGCGGCGAGATTGGGGCGACTTGCTGTCACCGGTGAGGCGATCACCGCCGTGTGCACGCGGCCGCAGCGCATCGCGACGTTCGAACCTGACGCCGGGCTGACCAGTGCCTATGCCGAGCGGCTTCCCGCCTGGCGCCAACTGTATCGCCCACGCCACTAGCCCAGCCGCGATGTTGCATTCCCAGGTGTTCGGTATTGCCCTGGCTTGCGGCGTTTTGTTTAATGGGTGAGCCGCGCTGACAAGACGATTGAGACGCGGGTAGGAAACGCATTGTGCGCCGGGAGGCACGATGAACGATCCGATTCTCGAGATGCGTGGGGTCTCCAAGACCTTCTTTGGCATCAAGGCGCTGCGGGCCGTCGATCTCACTGTCTATGCCGGCGAAATTCATGCGCTGATGGGTGAGAACGGCGCCGGCAAGTCGACGCTGATGAAGATCCTGTCCGGGGCCTACAGGCCTGATCCCGGCGGCGAGATCCGCATCGAAGGACACCCGGTACGGATCGAAGGTCCGCTCGGCGGCCGCAGCGCGGGCATCTCCATCATCTATCAGGAGCTGTCGCTGGCGCCCAATCTCAGCGTCGCCGAGAATATCTATCTCGGGCGGGAGCTCTCGCGATCAGGTTTGCTGGCGCGCGGCGCCATGCGCGAAGGCGTCGGTCCGATCCTGAAACGGCTCGGCGCGGACTTCCTGCCCTCGACGCTGGTGGCGCATCTCTCCATGGGCCAGCGGCAACTGGTCGAGATCGCGCGTGCGCTGCACGCGAGATCAAAGATCCTGATCATGGACGAGCCGACCACCGCGTTGTCGGCCGCCGAGAGCGAGCGGCTGTTCGCGTTGATCCGCCAGCTCCGCGCCGAGGGGCTTGCCATCATCTACATCTCGCATCGCATGGACGAGGTCTACGCGCTCGGCGACCGCGTCACTGTGCTGCGCGACGGCCGGTTGGTCGGCTCGCTCGACAAGCCCGAGATCCGCGCCGACACCATCGTGCGGCTGATGGTCGGGCGCGACGTCTCCTCGTTCTACAAGAAGGACCACGATCCCGAGGCGGGGCGGGGACATCCCGTGCTCGCGGCAATCGACATGGCCGACGCTCAGCGCGTCAGGGGCTGCTCGCTTACCGTGCATGCGGGCGAGGTGGTTGGCCTCGCCGGCCTGATCGGCGCCGGCCGCACCGAGCTTGCGCATCTCATCATCGGCGCGTCGCCCAAGACCTCCGGCCGGCTCGAGCTGGAGGGACAGCCGGTCGAGATTCGCAATCCCGGAGAGGCGCTCGAGGCCGGGATCGCCTATCTGACCGAGGACCGCAAAGCGCTCGGCCTGTTCCTCGACATGTCGTGCCTGGACAACATCAACCTCGCGGTGCTCGGCCGCGATGCGAAGCTCGGCTGGTTCCTGGATCGCGACAGAGCGCGCGAGCGCGCCGCCAGGGCCTTCGCAGGCCTCAGCATCCGCGCCGCCAATGTCGGCGTCCCCGCCGGGGGCCTGTCCGGCGGCAACCAGCAAAAGGTGCTGCTGTCGCGGCTTCTGGCCATTGCGCCGAAGGTCCTGATCCTCGATGAGCCGACGCGCGGCGTCGATGTCGGCGCCAAATCCGAGATCTATTCGATCATCGACAATCTGGCCAAGGCCGGCACCGCGATCCTCGTCATCTCGTCCGATCTGCCCGAGATCATCGGCATCTGCGACCGCGTCGTCGTGATGCGGATGGGGCACATCGCCGGCGAGGTGACGCGCGGCCCCAATTCGTCGCTGACGCAGGAAGACATCATGGCGCTTGCCACGGGGATGGAGCATCTCGATGCCTGACAATGGCGCTGCAAAGGCCCAGCCCGCCCCGACGACGAACGGTGCTGGCGCCGAGACGAGGCGCCAGCGGGTCAGGGTGCTGATCAGCGCGCTTGGCATGCTGCCGGTGCTGCTCATTCTCTGCATCGGCTTTCATTTCCTGTCCGAGGGCCGTTTCTTCACCGGACAAAATCTCGGCATCGTGCTGCAGCAGGCCGCGGTGAACACCGTGCTCGCCGCAGGCATGACCTTCGTCATCCTCACCGGCGGCATCGATCTTTCGGTCGGCTCGATCTTGGCGGCCTCCGCGATGGCCGGGTTGACGCTCTCGAAGCTGCCGGAGCTCGGAATGATGTGGCTGCCGGCGTCGCTGCTCACCGGCCTTGGCTTCGGAATTGTCAACGGCGCGCTGATCGCGCTGCTCCGCCTGCCGCCTTTCATCGTCACGCTCGGTTCGCTGACCGCGGTGCGCGGCCTTGCGCGGCTGCTCGGGGCCGACACCACCGTGTTCAATCCATCCATTCCCTACGCCTTCATCGGCAACGGCTCACTGACGCTCATTCCCGGCGTCGCCTCGATCCCGTGGCTCTCGGTGATCGCCTTGCTCGTCATCCTGGTCTCGTGGCTGGGGCTGCGCCGGACCGTGCTCGGCGTGCACATCTATGCAGTGGGCGGCAATGAAAGCGCGGCGCGGCTTGCGGGCATCAAGGTCTGGGCGGTGCTGATCTTCGTCTACGGTGTCTCCGGGCTTTTCGCCGGGCTCGGCGGCGCCATGCAGGCCGCGCGGCTCTACGCGGCCAACGGCCTGCAGCTCGGTCAGTCCTACGAGCTCGACGCGATCACCGCCGTGATCCTCGGCGGCACCTCCTTCGTCGGCGGCATCGGCTCGATCTGGGGCACGCTGGTCGGCGCACTGATCATCGCAGTGCTGTCGAACGGCCTCATCCTCGTCGGTGTTTCCGACATCTGGCAATATGTGATCAAGGGCCTCGTGATCATCGGCGCCGTGGCGCTGGATCGTTACCGGCTGCAAGGCTCTGCCAGGACTTGAGAGCCTAGGTGCGCGCCCGCTCGATGCGAATTCCGCTGCGGCAACTGGTCTGCCGCGCCGGAGACGAAGACAGACCAGGGAGGAAGTCCATGTTGAAGACGATCATGCTCGCCGGCACCGCGGCGGCGCTTGCCCTGACCACCGCGCCATCCTTCGCCAAGGAGCTCAAGTCGATCGGCGTCTCGCTGGGATCGATGGGCAACCCGTTCTTCGTCGCGCTGTCGAAGGGCGCCGAGTTCGAGGCGAAGAAGACCAATCCCAATGTGAAGATCACGACGGTGGGCTTCGAATACGATCTCGGCAAGCAGGTCACCCAGATCGACAATTTCATCGCGGCCGGCGTCGATCTGATCCTGCTCAATCCCGGCGATCCCAAAGCGATCGGGCCGGCGATCAAGAAGGCGCAGGGCGCGGGCATCGTCGTGGTCGCAGTCGACACCGCGGCCGAAGGCGCCGATGCCACCGTGACCACGAACAATGTGCAGGCCGGTGAGATCTCCTGCCAGTACATCGTCGACAAGCTGGGCGGCAAGGGCGACGTCGTCATCGAGAACGGGCCGCAGGTCTCCGCTGTGATCGATCGCGTCGTCGGCTGCAAGAACGTCTTCGCGAAGAACCCCGGCATCAAGGTGTTGTCCAGCGATCAGGACGGCAAGGGTTCGCGCGAGGGCGGTCTCACCGTCGCGCAGGGCTACCTGACCCGCTTTCCCAAGATCGACGCCATCTTCGCCATCAACGACCCGCAGGCGATCGGCACCGATCTTGCGGCGCGCCAGCAGAACCGCACGGGCATCGTCATCACGGCGGTCGACGGCGCGCCCGATATCGAGGCGGCGCTGAAGGACCCGCAGTCAGCGCAGATCCAGGCCTCTGCGTCGCAGGACCCGTTCTTCATGGCGCGGCGGGCCGTGCAGGTCGGGGTCGGCATTCTCAATGGCCAGAAGCCGGCCTCGACCGTCGAGCTGCTGCCCTCGAAGCTGGTGACCAGGGACAACGTCGCCGAGTACAAGGGCTGGACCTCGGATCGCTCTCAGTAGAACGCGGTCCGGTAGCGGCAGCGTCGCCAACGCGGCGGCGGGCGGGGTCTTGATCGGCGCCGTCCGCCGAAAATTCGCGTGCACTGACCGGCCAGGTGCTTGCCCGCGCGCTTGGGCATGGTGCGAGCCGCTGCCGCTCGCGTTAGCGGGCGGTGTAGGGGCTGGCTTGCGGAGACGGAACGGTCGCCGGAGATTTGCTCGCGAAGGCGCGGGTCTTGGGTTGGACGTGCGATCCGTCGATCACCTCGAGCCGGCCGCAGCGGTTCAGGGTGTGGAGCTTCCTGCCGGGCCACAGCGGTCCCGGCTTCAGGGAATGGCGGACGACCTGCTTGAACGTCGTCGGCGACAGTTCGACCACCTCCGCCAGCGCGAGCGCCGCGCCGTATCCGTCTGTGCAGTTCTGGACCGGGCGCCACAATTTGTTGTTGATCGTGACGAAATTCCCCGCCGGCCGCGTGCTCGCGCGGTCGATCAGGACCGGATTGCTGGCATGGGGCAACCAGGGCCCCAGGAGGCGGTCGGCATAATAGATCGCCAGCGAGTCCGAGTAGCCGCCGGTTCCGTCGCGCCAGGCTCCGAACAAATAGTGCAGGCCGTTGTGCCGCGTGATCGTGACGTCGGCCAGCTCGAGGCCCGAAAGCAGCGTCGCGTGCCGCTCCCATTTGTCAGGGAAGCGCACGCATTTGTAGAGTGCAACGTCGGCGTGGATCGAGCTCTCCGGGATCATCCACAACTCGCCACCGTCTTCGATCAGAAACGGATAAGAGAGGTGCCAGGGCTCCTCCAGCACCGGCACGACCTCGCCGGTCGGCCCATTGGCACCGAACTCGATCGCCGAGATGATGCCCTTGCCGACGCGGTGGTCGAGATCCTCGAAGAAGACGAATGTTCGCCCCTGCCAGGTGATCGGAAAGGGGTCCGCGTAGAAGTGGTTGCCCGGATCTTCCAGAATGTTCCAGCCTGGACCGGAGAGATCTCCGGTCTGCCAGACGCCTGCATTGTCGTTGAAGCGCCATCCGACATGCCAATGGGGGGCATAGCAGCAGAGGCGATAGATCTCCTTGGCGATCGAGGCGGCAAGGCCGCGCGCGACGTAGCCAACGGGGCTGCGTCGCGCGTCATTTTCGGCGGGGCGCGCCAGCTGCGGCACAATCCGCGGCCTTCCCGACAGGATCGCCGCCACCATGGTCAGGGTTCGTGCCATGACGGTTTCGAGCGCGCCGCTGAGGCCTGCGGCAATTTCGCCGGACGGATGGCCGCGATCGACGACCGAGCCATCGACCTCATTGACGATGTCGATCACCGGCAGGTCGCCGGCCAGAATGGCAGCGAGCGCGGCATTTTCGCCTGCAACTCCATTGAACAGCGGACGGAGATAGAGCCGGGCGGAACTATTCGGATCGCGCGCGCCACCGGTGAAATCGACGATCACGTCGGCAGTCGCGGTGCGAGCCCGCATCGGTTCCGGAATGTTGGTCAGCCGGTTGGCACCACTCGGCTTGCCCTTGTGCAACACCACGCGTTCGAGCTCGAACAGGGCGTCGAGACCCGCGGGTCGCGGCTCGGCCGTTGCCGCCCACGCGATCTGAACCGGAACATCCCGGCCGTCGACCGACAGCGTCGCGCGGTCCATCCATCGCCGCGCGTATTGTCGGTCACAGCGAAACTCGATGATCATGTCGAGCCCATTTCCACGTATCAGGTCAAATGACCTGGCCGAGAATTCGAACGTATTCCTCCACCATGGCATCTACCGAATAGCGCAGCCTCAGGCCTTTGGCGTTTTGTCGCAGCTCGTCGCGCAAGCGGTGGTCCGTCAGCAGCGTGGAAACGGCCGTCGAGAGCTTCGCATGATCGGCGGCATCGACGAAGAGAGCGGCCGGCTTCCCCTCGTAGGACAACACCTCGCGCAGGACGGGAAGATCGGTGACGACCGACGGCACTCCGGCATTGGCAGCCTCGACCGCAGCCAGACCGAAGGTCTCGGCCTGTGTCGGGAATACGAACACATCCAGACAGGCGAGGAAGTCCGCCATCCGGCTGGGAGGAATTTCCCCGAGCAAATGCAGCCTGTCTGACACCTTCAGGTCATCCGCCAGCTGTCTCAGCCGGGCTTCGTCGGCGCCTTGGCCGGCGAGCGCAAGGTGCCAGGAAGGCTCGTCCGGCAGCAGACCTATCGCCGCATCGAGCCGCTTGTGCGGATGCAGCCTTGCGGCGCAGCCGAGCAGGACTCGGTCGGGCGGCAGATTGAACGCTCGTCGTGCCGCCTCCTTCGACAGGGTCAGGGCCTTGTCATCGAAGCCGTGCGGCACATGCACCATGCGCGACCGGTAGGCCCCGGGATAGCGCGAATATTCGCGCTCCATGTCCTGCGAATTGAGCGTAATGCGGTCGAAGAAGCCGAGGCTGCCCATGGCGATGTCGGCGGTGCGGACCGGCCAGCTCATCGCCAGCGCGGACGAAACCTGATTGGCGACGACCGGTGCGCGACTGACGAGGCGCGTCACGCCGCCGGCGATGATGTTGCCGAAATGCTGGAAGGTCAGGACGGCGTCAGGCTTGATCGTGCGGATATGACGGCCGAGCGTCCACAGCATCTGCAACAGCGCGATCGGGTTGCCCGGCCGCCTCGGCGTGCAATAGAGCGTATCGGGTGGCTCGTCGAAGGAATCCGATTTGCGGAAGAAGAAGAGGTTGGTGACGCGGTAGCCGCGCGCGGTCAGCCCGGCGCCGAGCAGCCTGGAGATCTCTTGCGCACCGGCATTCTCGGCCTGGGTCTGCGCGAGCAGCACGTGGAGTTTTCGGCCGCCGCCGTTCGACCGCGCGAGCTCAGTCGCGGTCGTCTCGCCCAGTTTCTTGTTCGGCTGATAGTGGAGCACGGATCCCCGACCCGTTAGAGAAACGAAATCTTCACCTTCTTAACTCCGTACCTATCATGCGGGTATCGCGTGGACACCGACCCGAAACAAACGAAGTTAATGCGCGACTTGCCCGTCGACGTCGTTCGTGCCGTTTTTCGCCTGTTCCTGAACGGCGAGCAGGGAGTTGCGTTAACCAATCGGCCTCGCGTGCCGCCGCTGCGTGAACGCCGGCTACTCAGCGGAGTCGGCGCCGCGGACCGCGTAGTTGGCGCGTTTCATGGCGGTGAAGCGCAGCAGCACGAGAATTGAAGGATCGACCCCCGATCGCCGGCGGCAGAGCACGTTCAGGGCAATGGTCGCGAGCGCCAGCGACACTGTGGCCGAGATCGCCGCGCCCAGCACGCCGAGCCAGGGGATGAGGACGAGGAATCCCGCGAGCCGCAGTGCGACGTTGGCGGCTACGACGGGAACATAGATTCGTTCATGGCCGGTCAGCTGCAGGATCGCCGCGGACGGGCCGCCCGCAGCCTGGACGGCCGTTCCGATTGCGAGCACGATCAGGACCGAATGCTGTTCGGTAAAGTGAGGTCCGAACAGGTTGAGGAGATAAGGGCCGCCGATCCAGACCGTGGCAAGCCCGGCGGCCACGCAAAGCGCGGTCACTTCCGCCATCAGCCGCAGCGTTCGCTCGAACTCCAGATGGTTCTTGCTAAAATACAGCGATGGCAGCCGGCGTGCGCCGAAAGTGTATAGCGCGGCGGACACCATGGCGAAGATGTTGGCGAGGCGCGAGGCGGCAAAGTAGATTCCGGCCGTCGTCGGATCCAGCATCCAATAGACCAGGATCACGTCGAAATACTGGTTCGCGACCTCGAGAATGGATGCGAGCCAGAAGTGAAGGGCGCTCGACCGCCAGCGGGACGTTTCGGAGCGGGCCGCGGTGCTGCGCAAATCGGGCAGCGCGCGCACGGTCGAAATGATCTGTGCAGTCAGGCCGGCCGACATGGCAATGGTCATCACCGCGAACAACTCGGCGGGATCGAGTTGCCGGTGCGCGAGCAGCATCACGAGCAGAAAAAGGACAACGATGACCCGCCAGAAGAACTCGCGATTTCCCTCGCCCATGAGAATGCTGACCAACGAGCGTGCAACCTGACTGCCGAGCATCACGCCTGCGTTCACGGCCGTGTAGGCACACACCGCAAGTGTGAGGAGCCAGCCGCCGCCTCTCATGTTCGCCACCAGGGCGATGCCGACGGTCACGGTCAGCATGGCGGCCGAGGCAATCTTGAGGCTCGAAAGGAGGACGCCTTTGGTGAGATCCGGTCTGCCGCCGACCTGATACTCGTTGAGGAAGCGTACCAGCAACGATTCCTGGCCGACCAGTCCCACGACGGCGGCGATCTGGGCAACCGAAAGCCAGGTGGCAAAGATACCGAAGCCGTCGGGCGACATCGTTCGTGCCGCCAGCGAGAACAACGCAAACGCAAGCGCGCCGCTGCCGACCTTGAGGAGGATGGTCCCGACAACACCGCGCGTGACGTCACGCCGCAACAACTGGAGGATGGATTCGATCATGGAAGTTTAAGGAGCCGCTCTCTCCCGCAGAGACATATTCCGATGTTGGCGACAACCTAGCATGCCGAAAAATCGCGAGGGTTAATGGGCAAGGTCCAGGATCCTGCCAACGACGATATCGTCGCGAGACCCGTTGCTTCACAGTGGAACATCGTCGTCCTCATTGTCCCGGATGGAGCAAGGCCGCCTCGGACCGTGTGACGGCGTTCCGCCGCGAACGATGGCCGAGAAGGCCGAGATCCGCCGTTTGAATGCGGAATGGTTCGCCGGGACAAGCCGGCGCTGCCAGCAACCGCAATTTACGGGGAATCCCCAGCAAGGGGCGTGCCGCCATGGTCGGGATTGCCGCGCTCCGCTCTGTTAACCTCGATATCGAGAAATGATCGCGTTTGGCCCTGCGATGCGACATCAGGCCGGAGAATTGCACGTACGACTTTGGTTGACGTGGGAGCCTGGATCATGACGGCGGACAGAACTGAGAGCGAGCCGGCTGCCACGACCGACAGTTCGAGAACCGTTGCAGAGATCGCGATCGTCGGCGGCGGCCTTGCCGGATCGCTCGCGGCGGCCGTGCTGGCGCGGGCAGGGCACCGCATCGCCCTGATCGACAAGCGGGCGGTCTACCCGGACGAGTTCCGGGTTGAAAAGATCGGCGGGCCTCAGCTCGCAATGCTCGGCAAGCTGGGCTTTCGCGAAGCGCTCCAGAATGCCGCCTGTCGATATGACCGGGTGCTCAATATCCGGGAAGGCAAGGTGATCGATGTCAGCGTCGGCCAGGCTTACGGATTTCCCTATGCCGATCTGGTGGCCATGGCACGCAGCCAGATGCCCGATCCATCCAGCCTGATCGTCGACGAGGTCACTGCGATCAGCTGCAGCGACGACCTCCAGCACGTCGAGCTGGCCTCCGGACGACACGTGACAGCGCGCCTCGTCGTTCTCGCCACGGGCATGGCGGGAGTTCTCGGTTACAAACTGGGCATCAGGCGTCGCGTGCTGGCGGAGCGCCACTCTGTTTCGTTCGGTTTCACGATTGCCCGCCGGGACGGTCGCCCGTTCGATTTCGAGGCACTGACCTGCTATGGCGAGCGGACGGCGGACGGCATCGACTATCTCAGCCTGTTTCCAGTCCGGGTCGGCATGCGCGCCAATCTCTTCATGTTCCGCGACCCGACCGATCCGATCATGCGCGAACTGCGCCGCGAACCGGAAGCGACCGTCTTGCGTCTGCTGCCGGGATTGCAGCCCTATCTCGGCGATTTCAGCGTCATCGACCGGGTCCAGAACTGGGTGATGGATCTGACCGTGGTTGAAGCACACCTCCAGCCCGGCGTCGTGCTCATCGGCGATGCGTTCCAGACCAATTGCCCCGCGGCCGGCACGGGCGTTGCGCGCCTGCTGGTGGACGTCGATCGTCTTTGCACCGAATACGCGCCGCGATGGCTCACGACATCAGGCATGGGCCGGGAGAAGATTTCGCAGTTCTATTCCGATCGCGACAAGGTCGCTGCGGACGAGCAGTCCCTGAAGATGGCGCGCTTCCGCCAGGCCCTGACGTCTCGCGACGATATTGGCTGGGATGTCCGGCGCCGGCTGCACTTCCTGCGGCGCAGCCTGACGCACCGTGTCGATCAAATGCATCCGGGTTGGCTTGGACGCGTTCGCGGCGCGCTGCGCGCCTGAGCGCCGCGGCGCTTCGCCCGCTGCCGGATCAGCGCGTGGGCGTCGGGGTGCGGACGGGCAGGAGCCGCCAATCCGCCAGCCGCTTGGCCGCCAGCTTCAGCCAGGGAGCCTGCTTCAGCGCGAACAGGGCGACGGCGCCCGCGGTGCTGCCAACCTGCGTGACCGCCCACATCGGCGAGGGCCGTGCGCCGAACGATCTCTTGTACGGCTCGTCACCGATTGTGAAATCGAGCATCTGATCTCCGCGCTCGATGCAAGCCCGTGTCACCTGCTCGAACATCAGCGCGCCGAGAGACTGGCTCTTGTATCCAGCAATGTCGAAGGCGCTCATGATGATGAGAAAGCTGCCCTGATGGCATAGTCCGAGCACGGCGGCAATCACTTCGCCGTCCATCTTCATGGCGTAGAGGCGCACAAAGCTGCCGAGACCACGAAGGGCCACGTCGGAATAGAAGCGGAAATATTCGGGACGCTGGAGCAGGTCGCCGTCGCCTTGTGCCTGAAAGCGGGGACCACGAAATCTCTTCATCGCCTCCAGTGCTTCGAGCATGGAGGCGCTGTCGTCGCAACACGAGAAGCTCAGCGTGCCCTTCTTCTGGAGCTGGCGATATTTCTTCGCGAGCTCCTTCTGATAGGAGCGATCGATCGCACTGGTCCGCCACTGCTCGAACGGCGCGACGAGAACCGTGGCATAGGCATTGGTGCCCATCGACACGCGGCGGGGCGCAGCCAGAAGGTTTTCGATCGGAAGCCGCCCGTCGGGCAGCTTGGTCATTCGGAACAGATCGAAGGGACGAACGAGGCGCTGAATCTCCGCGCATGCGCCCGCGTCGTCGAGCAGCTGCGAAAACACGTCCGGGCTACAAACCGGGGCCAGATAGTCGGAGACGCGCAGGTCGGCGAACTCGACCGTTCGGATCGGGCCGCGCCGGATCCGCAGCAAGGGCAGCACCATCGCGAGGTCTCTCGTCGTGCGGTGGCGGACCACGACGACCAGAGGTGTCGCACCCGCATCGGACGCGAGCCTGGTGTAGAGGCTGTGCAGCCAGATCGGATGCTGGAACGCGGTGGCGGCCGAGCGCCCGAACAGTTCGGCATATTCCGGAGACAAGAAGTCGAACGACGGCTCAATGGCGATGTCGAACGTGTTGCTAAGCTTGGTCATGCGCAATCAACAATTCGCGAGGATCGATCGAGCCGTGGCCGCGCTTTATAGCAGGGTCGTTACGAGCTAGACACTGGCGGCGTGCGCTTTGCATTAATGCGCTCAACGCGGTTCGTATCGTTACCAATTTCCTAAACAATCTGTCGGGCGCCGGGATTCGGGGCCCCCGACCGATGTGGTCCTGTTGCCTCGGCAGCGCAAGGCAGCGATCTCCCCGCGCGGATTTTCAGATCTTCTCAGTCGTGTAACATGGTCAGCACGGTCCTGAATGCGCAGACGATGTCCCCCTTCTCACGACGAAGACTGCTTGATACGGCGGCGCGGGTCGCGGCACTGGCCGTCTGGCCCGCCGGCGCTGTTGCGGACGATTACCCGTCCCGGCCCATAAGGCTGGTCATTCCCTATACAGCTGGCGCCGCGGGCGATCAGATCGGTCGTCCCTGGGCAGAAAGGACTGCCTCGCTGCTGGGACCGATCTATGTCGAAAACGTCGGCGGCGCTGGCGGTGCGATCGGCACCGCCGCGGTGGCGCAGAGCGCACCCGACGGCTATTCGCTTCTGCTCGGCAATGGCAGCACCCAAGTGATGATTCCGTTGTCTTCGGCGCAGCCCGCCTACGACGCGGTCCGTGATTTCCGCGCCATCTATCGCTTGATCACCAGTACGCTTGCATTCGCGGTTCATCCTTCCTTGGCTGTGAAGGATCTGCGGGAGCTCGTAGATTTTGCCAAGGCTAATCCGGGCAAGCTTTCCTACGGCACCCCGGGTGTCGGCACCGGCAACCATCTCGTGGGGGAGATGTTTAAGCTGCAATCCGGCCTCGCAGCGGATTTCGTCCACGTGCCTTATCGGGGCATGGCGTCCGCGACCAACGACCTCGTGAGCGGCCAGATCTCCGCGGTGGTTGCGGTGGTCTCGAGCCAGCTCCTGCAACTGCATCGCGCAGGCAAGCTGCGGCTGATCGCCGTGACGAGCGGTCGACGCTTGAGTGGCGCGCCGGACATTCCGACGGTGATCGAATCCGGCATGCCGGGCCTCAGCTATGCCGGCTGGTTTGGCTTGTTCGCGCCAAGGGCCACCCCGGATGCGATCGTGGAACGGATCGCTGCGGCGACCCGCACCGTGATGGCCGATCCTCAATTGCAGGAAAGCTATCGTTCGCAAGGTCTGGAGCCGGACATCGATTCGGGTCCCGACAAGTTTCAGCGACTGGTCGAAGACGAGCTGGTCCACATGGCCCCCATCGTCAAGTCGATCGGGCTCAAGCGCGACTGACAGCGACAAGCGCACTCCTTGCGGGCATTGCTGCGGCATTCGACCGCGTCGATTTGGAATCATCCACGCGCATTTTGAATCGTTCCAGACATTTGCCTCACGGTCGGCGATGATCGAGGCATTCTAAGTCGCGGCGCGCGCATTTGCGTTGCCGTCACGATGGCGTCTTCTTAAAGAGGCGATGCGCAGAACGCAGGCAAATCGGATGCTGCCGAAGAGTCGAAGGTAGTCGATGAGAATGCCTGTCTGCGGGGGGAATTGACTGACGGAAGGACTTTCTGGGAATGCGGCGTCGGGGTGGGGGTGGGACGGCAGCGCGCTTTGCAGCGGCGCTGCTGGGTGGAGTGGCGTTGCTGACGTGGTTCGAATTACCTGCTCGATCCCAAACACCGCAGGGCGGCAGCTCACTTCCACCGGTGACCGTCGAAGCTCCCGCGCAACAATCGTCCCGCCGCTCGCCAACCAGGCGAAACGAGGTCCGGGCCCGATCGGCGTCGCGGCGCGCGCCGCAAGCTCGAACCGTCCAAACTGTCGCAGTGCGGTGGCAGCCGGGTGTCGTGCCCGCCTTTGCTGGCGGCCAGGTCGCTCAAGGCGCGCGGCTGGGAGTGCTCGGAAATACCAGCACCATGAAGTCACCGTTCAACGTGACGAGCTACACGGACCAGTTCATTCGGGACCAGCAGGCGGCAACGGGGGCGGACGCCTTGATCCTCGATCCGTCGGTGCGAAGCTCCCATCCGACGGGCGGCGTGGTGGACTCCTTCAACATCCGTGGATTCCCGATCAACGAAGGCAACAACGGCGAATTCGCCTTTGAGGGCCTTTACGGAATCGCGCCGACATATCGCATCTTCACCGATTACGTTGAGCGCATCGAAGTGCTCAAAGGTCCCTCGGCCGCGCTCTCGGGGATGGCGCCCAATGGCGGCGTCGGCGGCGTTATCAATGTCGTGCCCAAGCGCGCCGAGGAGGATTTGACCCGCTTGACCGCAAGTTACGGCTCCACCGCACGCTTCGGCGGTCACTGGGACGTTGCGAGGCGCTACGGCGATGGCAGGGAATGGGGCGTGCGGGCCACCGGGAGCGTGCGTGACGGCGACACGCCCATCAACCGCCAATCCGAAACGACGGGCGTCGGATCGCTGGCCCTCGACTATCAGGGCGAACGATTCAGATCCTGGCTCTATCTCATCGCACAGACCGATCGGTTCGATGCGCCGTCACGTCCATTTCTGATAACTCCCGGCCTGCAGGTGCCGAAGGCGCCGGACGGCAAGCTGAACGTGACCCAGCCCTGGGAATGGTCACGCATCAACGACCAATCTGCCTTGCTGCGAACCGAGTACGACGTCAGCGATCAGGTCACGCTGTTCGCGGATATCGGTGGCTCAAAGACCAATGTCGAGCGATTCTTCGGCCTTCCGACGATCGTCAATACGAGCGGCGACACGACCTCGACGCCGCAGTTCTTCGGACTCAGCATCGACCGAACCACATATGATGGTGGCGTTCGCGCCCGTTTCGATACCGGCTTCGTTCATCATTCCGTCGTCGTCCAGGCCTCGGTCTATCATGACGCACTGTACCGGCGGCTGACCAATGGCAGCCTGGTTACGTCGAACATCTACAATCCGAACGTTGCGCCGACACAGTTCGCCAACGAGATCAGCGATCGCCCGCGGCTTTCGGACAGCGAACTCACGGGGCTTTCGGTTGCCGACACCTTGTCCGTGCTCGACGAGCATGTCCTGCTGACCCTGGGTGTTCGGCGCCAGGGCATCGAGGCGCACAATTATCTCTCCAATGTCGGGACGCTGAGCTCGTCCTATGACAAGAGCGCGGTCACGCCGGTGGTCGGCCTCGTCGTCAGGCCCCTGGACAATGTCTCGTTGTACGCAAACTATGTCGAAGGTCTCGCCCGGGGCGACGTGGCTCCCCAGAACGCATCCAATTTCGGTGAAGTGCTGCAGCCCTACGTCGCCAAACAGTACGAGGCCGGCATCAAGGTTGAGTTCGGCCGGATCGCGACCACCTTCAGCGCCTTCGAGATATCGAAGGCGAGTGGCGAGTTGTCGGCCGGGCGCTTCGCTGCGACGGGCGAGCAACAGGTCCGAGGCCTCGAATTCAACGTCTACGGTGAGATCATGCCGGATGTGCGTGTGCTCGGAGGCATCTCGCTGCTGGACGGCACGCTGACGAAGACCGCCGTCGCGGCCAACGTGGGCAACACGCCAATCGGCGTGCCGAACATTCAGGCCAATATCGGGGCAGAGTGGGACCTCCCGTGGATGCGGGACCTCACCTTGAACGGAGCCGTCATCTACACCGGCAAGCAGTTCGTCGACAGCGCGAACAGGCAGCCGATTCCCGAATGGACGCGACTCGACCTCGGCGCCCGCTACACCACCGCGATCAACGGCAGGAAAACGGTCTTCCGCGCCAATATCCAGAATGTGACCGGCGAGAGTTACTGGTCCAGCGTGGCGTCGTTCGGAACGTTCTTCCTGGGAGCACCACGCACATATCTGCTGTCGATGACCGTCGACATGTGATCGCTGCGCTTGCATCTGCGTGACACGCGGCCACGCTTGTGAAGGCGCGGTCGTGGCAACCGTTGGGGCCAACGCGCCTCTGCGGACCGGTCAAGTTGACTGTCGAGGTGGATAGTCGCTTGCCAATAGCCGCGCCGCATCCTGCGCTGATGCCGCGACAGGTGTGCGGAAAATACTCCGTTAAATCAATGCGATGAGCTCCATTTTCGGGTGCCTTTCGGCCGCGTGGCCGAAACTGGCGCGGCTCTTGCTCTTTGTCAGTATGAGAGTTCTTGATAAACGTCATACTGCGGGATCGGGCGGATGGAGCAAGCGGTGAGGCGGATTTTGCGGGCGGTTGAGCCCGGGACAATGGCGCTGTTCGGGGCGCTCATCGCCGCCAACATCGCCGCGTGGGCCTGGGCCTTCGCGCTGTTCGGCCACCGGCCGACGGTGTTGGCGACCGCGCTGCTGGCTTGGGTGTTCGGTCTGCGCCATGCCGTCGATGCCGATCACATCGCCGCCATCGACAACGTGGTGCGCAAACTGATGCAGGCGGGCGGCGCCCCGCGCAGCGTCGGTCTCTATTTTGCGCTCGGGCATTCCACCGTCGTTGTGGTCGCGACCATATTGCTTGCGCTCGGCGTGGTGAGCCTTGGCGGCGACAGCCTGCTCAAGGAGATCGGCAGCCTCATCGGCACATCGGTGTCGGCGCTGTTCCTGCTCGTGATCGCGGCCATCAATCTCGTCATCTTCGTCGGCCTGTGGCGAACGGTTCGGGCCGCACGGGAGCAGGGCGTTCACGATGCCGAAGGGCTCGAGGCGCTGCTGGCCAAGCGCGGCTTCCTCGCCCGCCTGCTCGGACCGCTATTCCGCATGGTCACAAAGCCCTGGCACATGTATCCGCTCGGCTTCCTGTTTGGGCTCGGCTTCGACACGGCGACCGAGATCAGCCTGCTCAGCATCTCTGCGAGCGAAGCCGCGCGCGGCGCTTCGGTCGCAGACGTGCTGGTTTTCCCTGCACTGTTCGCATCCGGCATGGCGCTGGTCGACACGGCCGACTCCGCGCTGATGGTGAGCGCCTATCGATGGGCCTTCGTCGATCCCTTGCGAAAGCTCTGGTACAACCTCACGATCACCGGCGCGTCCGTGGCGGTCGCGCTGTTCATCGGCGGCATCGAGGCGCTCGGATTGGCCGCCGACCGGCTCGGCCTGTCCGGGACCATGTGGACGCTGGTCGACGGTCTCAACGAGTCGCTCGCCAATGTCGGTTTCGCCGTGATCGCGCTGTTTGCGATCGCATGGCTTGTCTCGGTCGTGCTTTATCGTCGCATCTTGGAGGGCAACCGGCACCGGGCCGCAACGAAAGCGCTGGAATGCGCCGATGCGACCGAAGCGGCGTGAGCCCTGTCGTGGCGGCTGCGCACTGACGGCACTCTCAGCCCTGGTGCTGCTCGCGGATGACAGTCATGCTCTCGCGCAGAACAACAGCGGCCAGCACGAATTGCCGCCCATCGAGGTCGGCGGTGACGCGACGCCAGAGCGCAAGAGGCCGGTCGGATCGCGCCGCGCCGGCAAGCCCTCCGCCGCCGGCCACCGCATCCTCGTGTATCCAGCGGCGACGCAGGCCTCGGATGCACACAGCGCCGCCTCGCGCGCAAACGGCCTGCCCGGCATGGCCAGCGAGCTCACCATCTCCGGCGCAGAGCTCAATGCCCGCCCTTTCACACGGCCGGGCGAGGCGCTCGAGGCCGTGCCGGGTCTCATCGTGACGCAGCATTCCGGCGAGGGCAAAGCCAACCAGTATTTCTTGCGCGGCTATAATCTCGACCATGGCACCGACCTTGCCATCACCGTCGACGGCATTCCCGTCAACATGCGCACCCACGCGCACGGCCAGGGCTATGCCGACCTCAACTGGCTGATCCCGGAAACTGTCACCGCGGTGGACGTGCGCAAGGGGCCGTACTTCGCCGACGAAGGCGACTTCGCCTCGGTCGGAAGCGTGCACATCGGCCTGATCGACCGCACCAGCGGGCTGGCACAGGTCACCGCCGGCAGCTTCGGCTATCGCCGCCTGCTCACCATGGACTCCGCGAAGCTGGGTGGCGGCGCGTTGCTCGTGGCCGGCGAGATCGGCACCTATAACGGCCCGTGGGACAATCCGGACAATGTGCGGAAGCTCAATGGCCTGGTGCGCTACAGCCAGGGCACCGCGACCGACGGCATGTCCGTCACCGGCATGGCCTATGCCAACAGATGGAATTCGACCGATCAGGTGCCGCTGCGTGCGATCGCCGCCGGTTTTCTCGGCCGCTTCGGCTCGGAAGATCCAAGCGATGGCGGCAACACCAACCGCTTTGCGCTCTCTGGCCGCATCGCGCAGAGCGACGACCTCGGCTCGTGGAAAGCCAACGCCTATGTGGTGAAGAGCCAGCTCGATCTCTTCAACAACTTCACCTACTTCCTCAGCGATCCCGTGCTCGGCGACCAGTTTCACCAGCACGACGACCGCCTGATGCTGGGTGCCAATACCTCACGCACGCTGAACGGTTCGTTGGCGGATTTGCCGATGCAGACCACCTTTGGCCTGCAATCGCGCTACGACGCGATTGATCTGGCGCTCGCCAACACGTTCCGGCGTGGCTTCCTGTCGAACATCCGCAGCGACAAGGTCGGCGAGGGCAGCGTCGGCGTCTATGCCGAAAATACGGTGCGTTGGACCGATTGGCTGAGGACGACGGTGGGATGGCGCGGCGATTACTATGCCGCCGACGTCACGTCGCGGTTCAGCGTCAACAATTCCGGCCGCGCAGACGCATCGCTCGGCAGCCCGAAATTCCGCATGGTGCTCGGTCCGTTCAACCAAACCGAGTTCTTCTTCGGCGCCGGCTACGGCATGCATTCCAACGATGCCCGCGGTGCGACGACGACGGAGGACCCGAGCGATCCTGCGACGAGGCTCACACCGTCGCCGCTGCTGGTGCGGACCAGGGGTGCGGAGGTCGGCGTGCGCAGCAGGATCGTGCCCGGCCTGGACACTTCGCTCAGCGTCTTCATCCTCGATCAGGATTCCGAGATCCTGTTCGCGGGCGACGCTGGCGACACGTCGGCGCCCCGTGCCAGCCGCCGCTACGGCTTTGAATGGACCAACCACTACCGGCCCATCTCCTGGATCGAGATCGACGCCGATCTCGCCATGACCCATGCGCGTTTTCGCGGCTATGACAGCGAGCAGGCGGAGGTCCATGCTTCGCTCGCCGGCTATCCCGAGGCGCAGATCGGCAACGCGCCCGGCAACTACATTCCGAACGCGCCGGCGATGGTGGCATCGGCCGGCGTCACGCTGGGCGAGAAGACCGGATGGTTCGGAACCTTGCGCTGGCGCTATCTGGCGTCGAGCCCGCTGACGGAGGACAACGCATTCCGCTCCTCTGCGACCAGCGTCTTCAACGGGCGGCTTGGCTATCGCATCGACAATGGCTGGCGGCTCCAGCTCGACGTTCTCAATCTTTTCAATGCGAGGGCGAACCAGATCACCTATGCCTATGGCTCGCTGCTCAAGACCGACACGCTCTATAGCCTCTGCACATCTGGCACTGCGCCATTGGGAGTCTGTCAGAATGGCGTGATGGACTATGTGCTGCACCCCGTGGAGCCGTTGACGTTCCGCCTCACCATCGCGGGGGTGTTCTAGGCTCGCTCCGGTCGCGAATCGAATGATGCGGCGATTGACGCTTCTGCCATCCGGGATTGCTAGAGCATGGGTGTATTGTGGTAGTGAACGGCCGGGTGGCGACACGTCGCGGCCTGAAAGCGCAGCAGGGGACCGTCGATGAACCGTGAGCTCGATCTCGCCGACTTTGAACTGCATCCGCAACGTGGTGCGGTGCTGGCCGAGGTGCACGCTCGCCCATTCACCCGGTTGACGGCGCCGGTCACGGTGCTCCGCTTTGCTTTTCTTAGTCAGGGCGAGGCCGCTGCAGCGGACCGGCAGAAGTTCGTGGCGTTCTGCATGTCGCACGGGCAGGCTCCGCCGGAGGACGGGGCCAAACATCACCAGGTGACGATCGGCGCCACGCAGCTCCGCTGGGAGCAGCACTCGGAATTCAGCACCTTCACCTGGATCCTGGGCGGCTCCGAGACGTCCGCCCGCCGCTTCGGTGAGATCGACACAGAGTCCACCGCGCTGGTCCGGTCGCTGCACCAGTCCGGTCAATTGCTGGTCGCGGTCAAACTCGAGGTCGAGCAGACCTCGGCGGCCCTGGAGCGTGCGCAGCAGCTTTTCGAAAGGAGCAGCCTCGCCGTCGCCGCGGTCCGCAGCGGACCCGCCGTCGTTGCATCCGACTTTCGCACGGACGATCAGGGCTTCGTTCGCATCCTCGTTTGCAACGACGGTCTGTCGCCGGGCCGGCTCGGTGCTCTCGTGCAGCGCGTGCTGGAGATCGAGACCTATCGTACGCTGGCGCTGCTCGGTCTGCCCACTGCGCTCGAGCTTGCGCCCTCTGTTGATCATATCGGCCGGCGGCTCGTCGAAGTGCTCGAGGAGATGCAAGGCGCCGAAGACCTCAAGCTCAACAATCATCTCCTGACGGAACTGACCGCGCTAGCTGCTTCGCTCGAAAGGGAGGCTGCCGGCAGCTCGTTTCGTTTCGGCGCCAGCCGGGCTTACAACGACATCGTGCAGGCCCGCCTTGCGGTGATCGAGGGTGGCGAGATCGCAGGCTATCCGACCTGGTCCTCCTTCCTCGCGCGCCGCATGGCACCCGCGATGCGCACCTGTGCGACGATGGAGCACCGGCAGGCCGATCTGTCGATCAAGCTTGCGCGCGCCGCGGATTTGCTGCGCACGCGCGTCGACGTCGAGCTGGAAGAGCAAAACCGCGATCTGCTGCGCTCGATGAACGACCGCACCCGGCTTCAGTTGAGACTTCAGAGCACGGTCGAAGGCCTGTCGGTGGCGGCGATTGGTTACTACGTCGTGAGCCTGTTCGGCTATCTGGCCAAGGGCGCCCATGACGGCGGCCTGCATGTCGAGCCTTCGCTGGCGACCGCAATCTTCGTGCCGGTCGCCGTTGCGGTGATCTGGATCGTCACCCGCAACATCCGCAGGCGGCACTTGAAGCACGACGAAATGTCGGGCGCTCACGACTGAGGACGCAAACGAGCCTCTTGCGCTTCGCCCGCGAGCGGTCGAAGCTAGAGCGACCGGGAGACACGAGATGAGCCGATCCGATGCGATGACCAACGTGCTCTGGCTGCAGGGCGCCAGCTGCGGCGGCTGCACCATGTCGATCCTCGAAAGCGGCGCCTCCGGCTGGTTCGACGAGCTGCGTCAGTTCGGCGTCAACCTGCTGTGGCATCCGTCCGTGAGCGAGGAGACGGGAGAGGAGGCGGTCGAGATCCTGCAGTCGGTGCTCGACGGCAAGGTTCGGCTCGATCTTCTCCTGCTGGAAGGTTCCGTCGCCCGTGGACCGAGCGATACCGGGCGCTTCAACATGCTCGCCGGCACTAACCGTTCCGTCTATCGCTGGATGCTCGATCTTGCGCCGCATGCCGGCTATGTGATCGCGATCGGAAGCTGCGCGGCCTATGGCGGCGTGCCGGCCGCCGGATCGAATCCGACCGATGCCGTCGGCCTCCAGTTCGAGGGCTCCGATAGCGGTGGCGCGCTGGGGGCGGCTTTCCGCTCGCGGCTCGGTCTTCCCGTTATCAACGTCGCGGGCTGCGCGCCGCATCCGGGCTGGATGATGGAAACCATCTTGGCACTGACCACCAAGGATATCGCAGCGAGCGACCTCGACGGATACGGCCGGCCGAAGTTCGTCGCCAATCATCTTGCTCATCATGGCTGCTCCCGCAACGAGTTCTACGAGTTCAAGGCCAGTGCCGAGACCATGTCGGAGCGCGGCTGCCTGATGGAGCATCTCGGCTGCAAGGCGACGCAGGCGGTGGGCGACTGCAACCAGCGCTCCTGGAACGGCGGCGGCTCTTGCACCAAGGGCGGCTATGCCTGCATCGCCTGCACCTCGCCGGGGTTCGAGGGCGCCCAGAACTTCCTGGAGACCGCCAAGCTCGCCGGCATTCCGGTCGGCTTGCCGACCGACATGCCGAAGGCCTGGTTCGTCGCGCTCGCCGCATTGTCGAAATCCGCGACGCCGCGACGCGTGCGGCTGAACGCAACCGCCGATCACGTCGTCGTGCCGCCGGGCCGCACCACGACCAAGACCAAGCCATGACGCGGATCACGATCGGCCCGTTCAACCGCGTCGAGGGCGATCTCGAAGTCCGCCTCGACATCGAGAGCGGGCGCGTCAGGCGCGCCGAGGTGACGGCGCCGCTCTACCGCGGGTTCGAGCAGATCTTGGAGGGGCGTCCCCCGCTTGACGCGCTGGCGCTGGCGCCCCGGATTTGCGGCATCTGCTCAGTCTCGCAATCGGTGGCCGCAGCCGCGGCGCTGCGCGATGCCATGGCGATCGAGGCGGCGCCGAATGGATTGCTCGCCACCAGCATCGCGCATGCCGCGGAGAACGCGGCTGACCATCTCACCCATTTCTACATCTTCTTCATGCCGGATTTTGCCCGCGAAGCCTATGCCGCGCACGACTGGCACGCCGCGACGCACGAGCGCTTTGCCGCGACCCGCGGTAGTGCGGCGCGCGACGCATTGCCGGCGCGGGCACGGCTGCTCGAGACCATGGGCATCATCGCCGGCAAATGGCCGCACAGCCTCGCGTTCCAGCCCGGCGGTACGACGCGTGCCATCGATCTCGGCGAGCGCGTCCGCCTGCTGTCGATCGCGACCGCGTTTCGCAGCTTCCTCGAGCGTATCGTCTTCGCGGATGCGCTGGAGAATGTGCTCGCGATCACCACCGCGGACGAGCTCGATCGCTGGCGTGACGGCCGCGGCGGCGACTTCGCCCATTTCCTGCGGCTCGCCGACAGTCTCGCGCTGAGCGGGCTTGGCAGGGGCACCGGCCTGATGATGAGCTACGGCGCCTATCATGGCACCGACGGCGAGCTGTTTCCGCGCGGCCTTTTCGGCCCGCGCGCTGCGATCGAGCCGCTGCCGTTGGCGCAGATCACGGAGGACGTCTCGCACGCCTGGATGCGCGACTCGTCCGCCGATCCCGCCCACAGCAGCACGATCCCGGATCCCGACAAGCCGGCCGCCTATAGCTGGTGCAAGGCGCCGCGGCTGTCCGGTCAGCCGATCGAGGTCGGCGCCATCGCGCGTCAGACCGTGGCGGGGCAGGCGTTGATTGCGGATCTCGTGTCGGCCAGCGGGACGAATGTGCGCAACCGGGTGATCGCGCGGCTGATCGAGACCGCGCGCATCGCGCTTGCCATGGAGCAGTGGACGCGCGCGCTCCGTCTGTCGGAGCCGTTCTGCACCAATTCGTGCGACATCCCTGACGGCAGCTATGTCGGACTGGTCGAGGCGGCGCGCGGCAGTCTCGGGCACTGGATGGCGGTACGGGGCGGCAGGATCGCGCGCTACCAGATCATCGCACCGACGACGTGGAATTTTTCACCCCGGGACTCTTTCGACGTCGGGGGGCCCCTGGAGCAGGCGCTGGTCGGCACCGATGTCGGCGATGCCGGCGCGCGCGCGGTTGCGATCCAGCACATCGTGCGCTCGTTCGATCCCTGCATGGTGTGCACTGCGCACTAAAGCATGATCCGGAAAAGTGCGAAGCGGTTTTCCGGAAAGATTATGCTCAAGCAGCCGGAAACTTCGTTGCCGACTGCAAATCGCGTTGTTTCCGCTTCTCCTGCTTTTGCTGTCCTCGCTGCCCTTCATGAGAGCAATTCAAAGACGTAACGTTTTGGAATCTCTCTACATTTGAATCGCTCCAGGTTGTTGGCCTGCTTCTTGCTGTCTTTGGCGTCATCGAAAAGTCAAAGCCGAAGACGGGAGGATTCATGGGCGCGGCGACGGAAACGTTTTACAGCGTGATCAGGCGGCAAGGCATCACGCGTCGGAGCTTTCACAAGTTCTGCAGCCTGACGGCGACGAGCCTCGGGCTCGGTCCGTTGGCGGAAAGCCGTATCGCCAATGCGCTCGAGACCAAGCCGCGCGTGCCGGTGATCTGGATGCACGGGCTCGAATGCACCTGCTGTTCGGAGAGCTTCATTCGGTCGGCGCATCCGCTCGTCAAGGACGCGGTGCTGTCGATGATCTCGCTCGACTACGACGATACCATCATGGCAGCTGCGGGCCACCAGGCGGAAGCCATTCTCGATGAGACCCGCGCCAAGCACAAAGGTCAGTACATTCTTGCGGTGGAAGGTAATCCGCCACTGAACGAGGGCGGCATGTTCTGCATCGACGGCGGCAAGCCCTTCGTCGAGAAGCTGAAGATGATGGCCGAGGATGCGATGGCGATCATCGCCTGGGGCGCCTGCGCGTCCTGGGGCTGCGTGCAGGCGGCCAAGCCCAACCCGACGCAGGCAACCCCGATCGACAAGGTCATCACCAACAAGCCCATCATCAAGGTGCCGGGATGCCCTCCGATCGCCGAGGTAATGACCGGTGTGGTCACTTTCATCACCACCTTCGGCAAATTGCCCGAGCTCGACCGCCAGGGCCGGCCGAAGATGTTCTATTCGCAGCGCATTCACGACAAGTGCTACCGGCGCCCGCATTTCGATGCCGGCCAATTCGTCGAGGAGTGGGACGACGAAGCCGCGCGCAAGGGCTACTGCCTCTACAAGATGGGCTGCAAGGGCCCGACCACCTACAACGCCTGCTCGACCGTGCGCTGGAACGGCGGCGTCTCGTTTCCGATCCAGTCCGGCCATGGCTGCATCGGCTGCTCCGAGGACGGCTTCTGGGACAAGGGCTCGTTCTACGACCGCCTCACCAACATCAAGCAGTTCGGCATCGAGAAGAACGCCGATCAGATCGGCATGGTGGCGGCCGGCGCCGTCGGTGCCGCGGTGGCCGCACATGCGGCCGTGACGGCGGTGAAGCGGCTCGCGTCGAAGCGCGAAGACGCCGACCACAACAGCTAAGCCAAGTGACAGACTAGGGTAGGGCAATCATGGGCATCCAGACTCCCAACGGCTTCAAACTCGACAATTCCGGCAAGCGCATCGTCGTCGATCCCGTGACCCGTATCGAAGGTCACATGCGGGTCGAGGTCAATGTCGACGCCGACAACGTCATCCGCAACGCGGTCTCGACCGGCACGATGTGGCGCGGCATCGAGGTGATCCTGAAGAACCGCGATCCGCGCGACGCCTGGGCGTTCACCGAACGGATCTGCGGCGTCTGCACCGGCACGCACGCGCTGACATCAGTGCGTGCGGTGGAGAACGCGCTCGGAATCACCATTCCGGAGAACGCCAACTCGATCCGCAACTTGATGCAGCTTGCCTTGCAGGTGCATGACCACATCGTCCACTTTTATCATCTTCATGCGCTGGACTGGGTCGACGTCGTCTCCGCGCTGTCGGCGGATCCGCGGGCGACCTCGACGCTGGCGCAATCGATCTCGAGCTGGCCGTTGTCCTCGCCGGGCTACTTCAAGGACCTCCAGACCCGTCTGAAGAAGTTCGTCGAGTCCGGACAGCTCGGTCCCTTCAAAAACGGTTATTGGGGCAGCAAGGCCTACAAGCTGCCGCCCGAAGCCAATCTGATGGCGGTGGCGCATTATCTCGAAGCGCTCGACTTCCAGAAGGACATCGTCAAGGTCCACACCATCTTCGGCGGCAAGAATCCGCATCCGAACTGGCTCGTCGGCGGCGTGCCCTGTCCGATCAATGTCGACGGCACCGGCGCCGTCGGCGCCATCAATATGGAGCGGCTGAACCTGATTTCCTCGATCATCGACCGCCTGATCGAGTTCAACGAACAGGTCTACCTGCCCGACGTAGCGGCGATCGGCTCGTTCTACAAGGACTGGCTCTATGGCGGCGGGCTGTCGGGCCAGAGCGTGCTCTCCTATGGCGACGTGCCCGAGCACGCCAACGACTATTCCGCCAAGAGCCTGAAGCTGCCGCGCGGCGCCATCATCAACGGCAATCTGTCCGAGGTGTTTCCGGTCGATCACGCCAACCCCGACGAGATCCAGGAGTTCGTGGTGCACTCCTGGTACAAATATCCCGACGAGACCAAGGGCCTGCATCCCTGGGACGGCGTGACCGAGCCGAACTACGTGCTGGGCGCCAACGCGAAGGGAACGAAGACCGCGATCGAGCAGCTCGACGAGGCCGGCAAATATTCGTGGATCAAGGCGCCGCGCTGGCGCGGGCACGCCATGGAGGTCGGCCCCCTGGCGCGCTGGATCGTCGGTTACGCGCAGAACAAGGCCGAGTTCAAGGATCCCGTCGACAAGTTCCTGAAGGATCTGAACCTGCCAACGTCGGCGCTGTTCTCGACGCTCGGCCGCACCGCGGCCCGCGCGCTCGAATCCGTCTGGGCCGGACGCCAGATGCGCTACTTCCAGGACAAGCTCGTCGCCAACATCAAGGCCGGCGACAGTTCGACCGCCAATGTCGACAAGTGGAAGCCGGAGAGCTGGCCCAAGGAGGCCAAGGGCGTTGGTTTCACCGAGGCGCCGCGCGGCGCACTCGCGCACTGGATCAAGATCAAGGACACCAAGATCGACAATTACCAGTGCGTGGTGCCGACCACCTGGAACGGCTCGCCGCGCGATCCCAAGGGCAACATCGGCGCTTTCGAGGCGTCGTTGATGAACACGCCGATGGTCAATCCCGAGCAGCCGCTGGAGATCCTGCGCACGATCCATTCCTTCGATCCGTGCCTGGCCTGTTCGACGCATGTCATGAGTCCGGACGGTCAGGAGCTCGCCAAGGTCAAGGTCAGATAGGAGGCCGTCATGATGGATGCCATTGCTCCCGGCTCGGACTCAAGGCCGGACCTCGCGGCGATCGCAGCCGACGCTTCCGGAGAACGTGCGGTGGGCCGCCCCACCGTCTACGTCTACGAAGCGCCGGTGCGGATCTGCCACTGGGTGAACGCGTTCTCGATTCTCGTGCTGATGGTGACCGGCTATTTCATCGCATCGCCGCTGCCGACGGTCGCGGGCGAGGCGTCCGACAATTTCGTGATGGGCTACATCCGCTTTGCCCATTTCGCCGCCGGACAGGTGCTCGCGGTTTTCTTCCTCACGCGCATCCTGTGGGCGTTCGTCGGCAATCACCACTCCCGGCAGATTTTCTACATTCCCGTTCATCGCAAGCAGTTCTGGAAGGAGGTGCTGCACGAGATCCGCTGGTACGCCTTCCTGGAGCGCGAGCCGAAGATGTATGTCGGCCACAACCCGCTGGCGCAAACTGCGATGTTCACGGGTTTCACGCTGTTCGTGGCCTTCATGATCGTCACCGGCTTTGCGCTCTATTCGGAAGGAATGGGCATCGACAGCTGGCAGCACAAGCTGTTCGGCTGGGTGTTCGCGATCTGGCCGAACAGCCAGGACGTTCACACCTGGCATCATCTGGGCATGTGGGCACTGGTGACGTTCGTGATGGTGCACATCTACGCGGCCATCCGCGAGGACATCATGTCGCGCCAGAGCATCATCTCCTCGATGGTCTCCGGCGAGCGGCAATTCCGCGATTGAAAACGGGAACGTGACCGATGCCGACATCCGTGCAAGACAATCGCATCCTGGTGCTCGGCATCGGCAACATCCTGTGGGCCGACGAAGGCTTTGGCGTGCGGACGGTGGAGGAATTCCACCGCCGCTACGCCGTGCCTGACAACGTCACCATTCTCGACGGCGGCACGCAGGGCCTCTACCTCGTGAACTATCTGGAAGAGGCCGATCGCCTGATCGTGTTCGACGCCATCGACTACGGCCTCGAGCCCGGCGAGTTGAAGCTGGTGCGCGATGACGAAGTGCCGCGTTTCACCGGCGCCAAGAAGATGAGCCTCCACCAGACCGGCTTCCAGGAGGTGATCAGTGCAGCCGATCTGCTCGGCAGATGCCCGAAGCATCTCGTGCTGATCGGCTGCCAGCCGCTCGATCTCGAAGACTGGGGCGGGCCGTTGACGCCGCCGGTGCGCGACCAGATCGCGCCTGCGATCGATCTGGCCTGCCGGATATTGGCCGAGTGGGGCGTTGCGGTGAGCCGCCGCAGCGAGCCTTTGGCGGACACCGAGCGGTTGCTCGCCAATGACATCGACCACGCCAATTACGAGATGCGGCCGGCCTGACTGGCGCGACCTTCTTTGGAGAAAGCGCGATGTGCCTCGGCTTGCCGATGACGATCGTCGAGACTGACGGAATGTCGGCGCTATGCGAATTCCGCGGCGAGCAGCGCCGCGTCTCCGTGCTGCTGCTCTCCACCCCGCCGGTGGGCGCCCACGTGCTGGTCTATATCGATACTGCGATCCGGCTTCTGGACCAGGACGAGGCGCGGCTGATTGGTGCTGCGATCGATGGGCTTGATGCTGCGCTCGATGGCGAGGATTGCGACCGCTTCTTCGCCGACCTGATCGACCGTGAGCCGCAATTGCCCGCCCACCTTCGGTCCGAATAAGCGGCCTTCTGCAGCCGAGATCGCCGCCCGCCGCATCGGCCTCACGGGCAGGCTGCCTGTAAGCGATCTTTCTATCTGCAAAGATATCTTCCACCTAGCTTGGAAAGAATCTTACCATTTGGTGGATGCGCCGTTCCGGGTGCTAAGAATTATCTGATTTAGATCAATGATGTAGCGGAAGAGAACTGCTGGAATGTCCTGGCATGTGCCTTGCTAATCCTGTCTCGAGCGAAAACCATAAGCTTGTCAGGGGAGGTCTGATGGAATTCCAGGTGCGGAAGCAGGATCCGACGCGGCACGGCCTGTCCGAGGTGAGTGCCGCGACGGTCGATCAATTTCTTGGCGCGGCCGACGAGGCTGGCGCGGTCGCGGTGCTGCTGTCGGCGGGCGATCCGAACCGGTTTCCGGAGGCGATCGACGTCGCCGTGGTGCTGCCGGAGTTGGTCACCGCGTTCAATGGCCGCTTGCGCGGCGCGATCATCGCCTGTGGCGACGAGAGCACGCTTGGCCAGCGTTTCGGCGTGCGGGTGCAGCCGACGCTGATCCTCATTGCCAAGGGCGAGACGCTAGGGCTGATCGCCAAGATCCAGGACTGGTCGGTCTATATCGACCGCATCACCAAGCTGATCGACCGCCCGCGCGGGCAAGCCGCCGCGGTCGCCGTCACCATCGTTCCCCAGCATCGCGCACAAGGGGTCGAGCTATGAAGGTCGGATTCTGGGATGCGCCCGAAGGCGCCGAGCAACCGGTCAGCGTGTTTCCGATCGGCGAGGAAAGTCTCAATGCATCGAACGGCAGCCTGACGGCGGCCGGAGCGCTGGCAAAGCTTGCAAGGCTCGACAGCGCCGAGCTTGCCAAGAGCTGTCCGAATGCGGTCGCGCTGCTCTCGAAGATCGCGCAGGCCATCGCCGGCCAAAAGGCCGATGCGCCGACGCAGCTGTTCCGGCTCGCCGACCTGAACGATCTCGAAAGCAAGCTCGTCGCCGACGTGCTCGGCGAAGGCGAGGTCGGCGGGGGCGTGGCGTTGCCCGACGGATCGCTGGCCCAGATCCAGGAATCGGTCCTGGCGGGAATCTGGCGCGTGCGGCTCGAGACCGACGCCACATCCGAATATCTCGAGATCGGCGCCATTCCGGAGATCGTCAAGCGCGCGGCCGCCGACCTCACATCCGCCGATTTCGAGATCGGGTCGGTGCCGGACGGCGCCATGAACGTTCTGCCGGTGCTCGCCGAGATCCGCGAACGCGCGCAGGCCTGGCGGTCCGGTATCCGCTCGCAGATCATCAATTTCACGCTGCTGCCGATGAGCCCGGTGGACATGAGCTTTCTGCAGGACACGATCCGCAACGGGCCGATCCAGCTCGTGTCACGCGGCTATGGCACCTGCCGGGTGCTGTCGACGGGCATCCGCAATGTCTGGTCGGTGCAGTTCTTCAACGCCATGGACACCATCATTCTCGATACGCTCGAGGTCGGCGGCGTGCCGACCGTCGCGCTTGCCGCGGACGAGGATTTCGAGGACTCCGCCGAACGGCTGCAGGAAATCATCGAGGCCTATTTCAAATGAGCGCCTTCGAGAATTTTGGCGTCCGTCAGGACGTCACTGAGGCCACGCGGCTGGAATGCGGCATCTGCTGGACCGTCTACGATCCCGCCGACGGTGACGAGGTGGCGCAGATCGCGCCCGGCACGCCGTTCGCGGCGCTGCCGGAGGAATGGCACTGCCCGAATTGCGATGCTCCGAAATCCAAATTCATGGCGATCGAGGCATGACGGGGAGGGCGCCAAATCTCGACGCCGATGCCGTGGCGTGGGGCGAGCTCCTGGCCGGCAGCTATCGGGAGATCGGCGAGCGTGCGATGCGCGATCTGCCGATCTACAACGATGCGCTCGGCGTCGAGGCGGTCGGCTTCCGCCGGTTCGACGGCACGATGGTCGGCATCATGGTCACGCCGTGGTTCATGAACGTGGTGATGCCGGCGAGCGCGGCGTGGGAGAATTCGGGCACGACGCTGCAGATCCGTTTTCCCGCAGGCGATATCGAGTTCACCCTCAGCGAAGTCGGACAGATGGGCCGCATCGCAAGCTGCTCGCTGTTCTCGCCGATGTTCCAGTTCGCCGACATGGCCGCCGCGCGGGCAACGGCCGAAGCGGCAATCGCCGAGCTGATGCTGCCGGCGGACAGCGAGGAGGCGGTTCGTCGCCGCGAGCCCGCGACAACCCCGATCGATCGGCGTAACTTCCTGCGCGGTGCTTTGACGGAGCGGCGGGGATGACCCTGGCCTTCCGCAACGAGATCGACATCACGGTGTGGCTTGCCGGCGGCACGATCACGGACGTCGCGGTCCAGCCGCGCAGCCGGCCGCCGTTGACGCGGCTGTTCGCGGGAAAGCCGGCGGAGTCCCTGCTTCCGGTGCTGCCGCGGTTGTTCTCGCTCTGCTCGGTCGCCCATCAGGTGGCGTTCCTGTCGGCAATCGAGGCCGCGCAAGGGCAGCAGGCGACGCAGGCGACAGCGCGCAGCCGCGTCACGGCGGTCGTGGTCGAGCGGCTCACCGAATTGCTGCGCAGCCTGTTCATCGGGCGGCTGGCGCTCGACGGCGCGAGCGCTGCCGCCGTGCGCGCCATGATGCAGGCGACCACCGTCCTCGGCGGGGCCAGCGAAGGCGTGTCGGAAGCGTTGCGGCGCGAAGCCGTGGCAAAGATCAAGACCGCGCTTTTAGCGCTCGGCATCGCCGGCGAAGGCAGGGCTCTGGTGCCGGGCACCGCGCTCGCTGCCTATCTTGGGCGCTGTGAGGGTGAGGACTTGTTGCCGCCGCCGGTCGAGCCATCATTCCTGACGGCGGCTGACGACGTCGACGTCTTGAATTGTCTGCTGGCAGGCGGGGCAGCCTATTCCGACGCGCCGGAGCTCTGCGGCAAAATTCCGGAAACCGGTGTCTGGGCGCGGTGGGCGCGGCGCGAACCCGTCTTGTCGACGGCGGGGCCGGCTGCGCGCCTCGAAGCGCGCATCGCCGAGGTCGCGCGGCTCTGCGCCTGGCTCGACCACGGCGAAGAGGATCTCGACGATGGCGTCGTCGCAAGCTACCGGCTCCGCGCGAGCCAGGGGGCGGCCGCCGTCGAATGCGCGCGGGGCCGGCTCTACCACGCGGTCGCGCTCGAGGAAAGCCGCATCGTCAATTTCGAATTCCTGGCGCCGACCGAGTGGAATTTTCACGCCCGGGGGCCGCTGGTCCGGAGCCTCAAGGGCGCGAAACTGGCCGCTGGCCGGCGCGGTCAGGACGCCGTTCGCACGCTGATCGGCGCGTTCGACCCTTGCGTCGGTTTCAAGCTCGACTTCCGCGAGGTGGGCCATGCATGAGATGGCACTGTGCGAGGGCATCATCGGTATCGTCGAGGAGGAAGCGCGCAAGCGTTCCTTCAGCAAGGTGAACGTCGTCTGCCTCGAAATCGGTGCGCTCAGCCATGTCGCGCCGGAGGCGATGAAATTCTGCTTCGAGGCGGTCGCAGCGCAGACCATCGCGCGAGGCGCAAGGCTGGAGATCGTGGAGACTCCGGGAATCGCCTGGTGCATGGCCTGCTCGGAGAGCGTCGAGATCAAGCAGCGTTACGAGCCGTGCCCGTCCTGCGGCGGCCATCAATTGCAGGTGACGGGCGGCGAAGAGATGCGCGTAAGAGAATTGGAGGTCGACTGATGTGTACGGTCTGCGGCTGCAGCGATGGCAAGGCGTCAATCGAACACGCGCATGATCATCATCATGACCATGGCCATGAGCATGGCCACAGTCACGGTGGACACCATCATCATCACGGTCATGGCCACAGCCACGACCATGTTCACCATCACCACCATGATCACGGTCCCGACGAGGCGGTGTTGCTCGATTGCGGCGCCAATCCGGCGGGTCAGGAGATCGTCGGCATGAGCAGCGATCGCATCATCCAGGTCGAGCGCGACATTCTCGGCAAGAACGACAGGCTCGCCGCGGACAATCGCGCGCGCTTCCGCGCCGACGAGGTGCTTGCCTTCAACCTGGTGTCGAGCCCGGGCGCCGGAAAGACCTCGCTGCTGGTCCGCGCGGTCTCGGAATTGAAGGACAGCTTCCCGATTGGCGTGATCGAGGGCGACCAGCAGACGTCCAATGATGCCGAACGGATCCGCGCCACCGGCGTGGCGGCGATCCAGGTTAACACTGGAAAAGGCTGTCACCTCGATGCCGCCATGGTCGGCCAGGCCTATGACAGGCTGCCCTGGCTGAACGGCGGCATTCTCTTCATCGAGAATGTCGGCAACCTCGTTTGCCCGGCGGCGTTCGATCTCGGCGAATCCTGCAAGATCGTGGTGTTCTCGACCACCGAGGGTGAGGACAAGCCGCTCAAATATCCTGACATGTTTGCGGCGGCGTCCTTGATGCTGATCAACAAGATCGATCTCGCGCCGGTGCTTGATTTCGACCTTGCCAAGACCGTCGAATATGCGCGGCGTGTCAACCCTGACATCGAGGTGATGACGGTGTCGGCGCGCACAGGCGAGGGCTTCTCGGCCTTCTATGCCTGGATCCGCAGGCGCTGGGCGAAGACGAAGCGGGCCGAGATGGCGACGCAGGGATGACGATGACCGCTGGGACGAGCGTGCCGGAGGTGAGGAGACTGCGTCTGCATGTCCGCGGCGCGGTGCAGGGCGTCGGATTTCGCCCGTATGTTTACGGCCTCGCCACGCGCTATCGTCTCGACGGTTTCGTCGCCAACGATCCCCACGGCGTCGTCATAGAGGTCGAGGGCGAGCGCGCCGCCGACTTCATCGCGGCGCTGCCGCTGGAAAAGCCGCCGCTTGCCCGCATCGACGACATCTCGGTGCATCCGATCGGGGCGATGGCGAGCGAGGGATTCTGCATCCGCGCCAGCGAGCAGGGCCGGGTGTCGACGCGCATCGTCGCTGACGCCGCGACGTGCAAGGAATGCCTGCGCGAGCTGTTCGACGCGAACAGCCGGTTTTATCGCTACCCCTTCATCAACTGTACCCATTGCGGCCCGCGCTACACCATTGCCGAGCGGCTGCCCTATGACCGCCCGACCACGGCGATGAAGGGCTTTGCGATGTGCAGCGCCTGCGCGGACGACTATGCCAATCCTAACAGTCGTCGTTTCCATGCTGAGGCGATTGCCTGCACGGCTTGCGGCCCAAGGCTCAGCCATGACACCGCGGACATTGCCGCCGCGATTGCCGCGGGCAAGATCGTCGCGATCAAGGGCCTCGGCGGCTATCAGCTGCTCTGCGATGCCCGCGACGATGGCGTCGTGCGGCAGCTGCGGCAGCGCAAGCATCGCGACCAGAAGCCCTTTGCCGTCATGGTCGGATCGGTGGATGCGGTCGCCGACATCGCTGATGCCGATGTCGCCGAGCTTGCGCTGCTCGAGACCGCGCCACGGCCCATCGTGCTGATGAGGTCGCGCAATCGGCTCGCGCCAGAGGTCGCGCCAGGCCTGTCGCGTCTCGGCGTCATGCTGCCGGTCGCGCCGCTCCATCACCTGATCCTCGATGCACTGAACACAGCGCACGGACGGGCCGGCGAAGGCTGGGCGATCGTCGCCACCAGTGCCACCCCCGGCGGCGAGCCGCTCCTGATCGACAATCGCGAAGCCGAGCGGCGCCTTGCCGGCATTGCCGACCTCGTCGTCACCCATGATCGCGACATCGTCACCCGGGCCGACGATTCCGTGGCGGCAGTCGTCGCGGGCCGGACGCAATTCATCCGCTGCGCCCGCGGCTACGTGCCGGAGCCGGTTCGCCTCGCGCGGCCCGTGCCGCCGATCCTGGCGGTCGGAGGCGCATTGAAGTCGACCGTGACGGTCACGCGCGGCAACGAGGCATTCGTCTCCCAGCATATCGGCGACCTCGACACTGCGGAAGGCGTCCGCTTCTTCGAGGAGACGGTCGACCATTTGCTGTCGACGCTCGACGTCGAGCCGGTCGTCGTTGCCCATGACCTGCATCCGAACATGGCCTCGACCCGCTTCGCACAAGCTAGCGGCAGGGGGCTGATCGCGGGTCAGCATCATCACGCCCACGCGGCCGCCGTGATGGCGGAGCATGGCATCGCCGGACCGGCGCTGGCCCTGGTGCTCGACGGTTTCGGCCACGGCAGCGACGGGGGTAATTGGGGCGGCGAGCTGCTCGCCTGCGACGGTGCTCGCTTCCGGCGGCTCGGGCACCTCGCGCCGATGAAGATGCCGGGCGGCGATCGTGCCGCGCGCGAACCCTGGCGCATGGGTGCGAGCGCGCTGCATGGCCTCGGACGAGGCGATGAGATCGCGACGCGGTTCGGTGCGCAGCCGCAGGCCTCGCGCCTCGGCGCTCTGCTCGACCAGCCGGGCGTGCCGACGACGACCAGCGCCGGCCGCCTGTTCGATGCAGCGGCAGGACTGTTGGGTCTCTGTCCGCTGCAGAGCTATGAGGGGGAAGCTGCGATGAAGCTGGAGGCGCTGGTGCGCGCGCCGCGCATCGCGCAGGACGGCTGGATCATCGAGAGCGGCGAGCTGTCCCTGGCTCCATTGTTCGAGCGCCTGGCAACCGGGACCATCGATCCGGTCGAAGGCGCCGAACTGTTCCACAGCACGTTCGCCGCAGCCTGCATCGACTGGATCGGGCAGGCGGCGCGGATGACCGGCATCACCACGGTTGCCCTCGGCGGCGGCTGCTTCCTCAACGCCATCCTGTCGGACACGATCGCGCGCGGCTGCATCGCGGCCGGCCTCTCGCCCCTGCTGCCAACCCAGATGCCACCCAATGACGGCGGCCTCAGCCTGGGACAGGCCTGGATTGCCGCGCTACGACTCTTCGAACAGCAAGATCTGGAAGGAACCGCCTGATGTGTCTCGCGATACCGGCAGAGGTCACAAAACTCCTGTCTGATGAGATGGCCATCGTCTCGATCGACGGCGTCAGCAAGGAGATCTCGGTCGCCTTGATCGAGAACCTCGCGGTGGGGGACTACGTGATCATCCATGTCGGCTATGCCCTGACCAAGATCGATCCGGAGGAGGCGCGGCGGACGCTCGAATTGCTGCGCGAGCTGAGCGTCGAGGGACAGGGAGTGGCGCCATGAAATATGCCGACGAGTATCGCGACAAGGAGATCGCATTGGGGCTCGCGAAGACGATTCGCGCAGAGACCCATCTGGAACGGCCGTATCGTTTCATGGAGTTCTGCGGCGGCCACACCCATGCGATCTCGCGTTACGGTCTGGAAGACATGTTGCCGAACAATTTGCGGATGATCCATGGCCCGGGATGTCCGGTCTGTGTGCTGCCGGCCGGGCGCATCGATATGGCGATCCGGCTTGCGGAGCGGAGCGAGATCATCCTATGCGTCTATGGCGACCTGATGCGCGTCCCCGGCTCGCAGGGCGCCTCGCTCCTGAAGGCAAAGGCGCGGGGCGCCGATATCCGCATGGTCTATTCCACCATCGACGCGATCCGGATCGCGGAGGAAAATCCCGAGCGTGAGGTGGTGTTCTTCGCCATCGGCTTCGAGACCACGACGCCGCCGACCGCGGTGATGATCCGGCTGGCCGAGAAGAAGCGGCTTTCGAATTTCAGCGTGTTCTGCAATCACGTGCTGACCCCGCCCGCCATGCAGAACATTCTGGAAAGCCCTGATATCCGCAGCATCGGCCGCGTTGAGATCGACGGCTTCGTCGGGCCGGCGCATGTCTCGACCATCATCGGCACCGCGCCTTACGAGTTCTTCGCCGAAGAGTTCGGCAAGCCGGTGGTGATCTCGGGCTTCGAGCCGCTCGACATGATGCAGGCGATTCTGATGCTGGTGCGCCAGGTCAACGAGAACAGGCACGAGGTCGAGAACCAGTACAGCCGCGCGGTCACGCGCGACGGCAATCTGCGCGCCAAGGAGGAGGTCTCCGACATCTTCGAGCTGCGCGACCAGTTCGAATGGCGCGGGCTCGGCCAGGTTCCCTATAGCGGGCTGAAGCTGAAACGCGCTTACGCGAAATATGATGCCGAGGTCCGTTTCGGCATGAACGAGCTTCGCGTCGACGACAATCCGGCGTGTGAATGCGGCGCCATCCTGCGCGGGGTGAAGAAGCCGGTCGACTGCAAGCTGTTCGGCACCGTCTGCACGCCGGAGACGCCGATGGGCTCCTGCATGGTCTCCTCTGAAGGCGCCTGCGCCGCGCATTGGACCTACGGCCGCTTCCGCGACCATCAGCAGAGGCGGGCGTCATGAAGGCCTATCAGCGCAAGCTCGATATCAGAAACGGCTGCGTCGACCTGTCCCACGGCTCGGGCGGCCGCGCCATGGCGCAGCTGATTTCCGGGCTGTTCCACGAAGCGTTCGGCAATGAATGGCTGGCGCGCGGCAACGATCAGTCGGCCTTCGATGTCGGCGCGGGGCGGATGGTGATGACGACCGACGGCTATGTGGTCTCGCCGCTGTTCTTTCCCGGCGGCAACATCGGCTCGCTCGCAGTCCACGGCACGGTCAATGACATCGCCATGGCCGGTGCAAAGCCGCTCTATCTCTCGGCAAGCTTCATCATAGAAGAGGGGTTCCGCTTCGCCGACCTCAAGACGATTGCGGAATCGATGGGGGAGGCGGCACGCTCGGCCGGTGTCCACATCATCACCGGCGACACCAAGGTGGTCGAGCGCGGCAAGGCCGACGGGCTGTTCATCTCGACCGCAGGCGTGGGCGTCGTGCCTGATGGGTTCGATCTCTCGGCTGAGAACGCGCGGGTCGGCGATCGCGTCCTGATCTCGGGCACCCTCGGCGATCACGGCGTTGCCATCATGTCGAAGCGGCAGAATCTGGCCTTCGAGACCGAGATCGTGTCGGATTCGGCGGCACTGAACGATCTTGTCGCCAAGATGGTCGTTGCCGGTGGGCGCGGCATCCGCCTGATGCGCGATCCCACGCGCGGCGGGCTCGCCGCTACACTGAACGAAATCGCCCTGCAGTCCGATGTCGGTTTCCACCTCCAGGAGGAGGCGATCCCGGTCAAGCCGGGGGTGGCGGCGGCGTGCGAGCTGCTCGGGCTCGATCCGCTCCATGTCGCCAACGAGGGCAAGCTGGTCGCGATCGTCGCGCCCGAGGTTGCCGGCGCCGTGCTTGCCGCCATGCGGGGGCATCCGCTCGGCCGCGATGCCGCCGACATCGGCGAGGCCGTCGCCGACGACCATCATTTCGTGCAGATGGCGACGAGCTTTGGTGGCGGTCGGATCGTCGACTGGCTGTCGGGCGAGCAACTGCCGCGAATTTGTTGAGCGATCATGATGCGCATCCTGCTGCTATCGCATTCTTTCAACAGCCTGACGCAGCGGCTCCATGTTGAATTGCGCGAGCGCGGCCATGAGGTCTCGGTCGAGCTCGACATCCACGCCGACGTCACGCGCGAAAGCGTGGCGCTGTACCGGCCCGATTTGGTGATCGCGCCGTTCCTGAAACGGGCGATCCCCGAAGATGTCTGGCGCAACGTGTGCTGCCTGGTGGTGCATCCTGGCCCGCCCGGCGACCGCGGCCCGGCGGCGCTCGACTGGGCCATTCTCGAGGGAGCGACCGAGTGGGGCGTCACCGTGTTGCAGGCGGACGGCGAGTTCGACGCCGGTCCAGTCTGGGCCTTCCGCACGTTCCCGATGCGGCGCGCTGCAAAATCCAGCATCTACCGCAACGAGGTGACCTCATGCGCGGTCGAAGCGGTGCTGGAAGCGATCGATGCGATCGCGGCGGGACGGCCGACACCGCAGCCGATGCGCGAGGGCGACGCGCGCATTCGCGCGCGCGGGCCCTGCCACCAGTCGGACCGGGCGATCGACTGGCAGCACGACACGACCGAGACCGTTCTGCGCAAAATCAACAGCGCCGACGGCATGCCGGGCCTCCTCGACAGCCTGTTCTTCCAGGACGTGCGACTGTTCGACGTCCACGAAGCGCGAGATATTTCCGGCATTCCCGGCACGATCGTCGCACAATGCGATGGTGCCTTGGCCCGTGCGACCGTCGACGGAGCGGTCTGGATCGGCCATGTGCGGCAGCTTGCACCGAAGAGCCTGAAGCGGTCCGCGGCAAAGGTCTTCGCCGAGCAAGCAGCTGGCCTGCCGCGGCGGCCGGATTGCGGCTATGCTCCCATTCAGTATGCCGAGCATGGCGAGATCGGCGAGTTGCAGTTCTCCTTCTACAACGGCGCCATGGCGACGAGCGACTGCGAAGCGCTGCTGCATGCCTACCGGACCGCGCTGGCGCGCCCGACAAAGGTGCTGCTTCTGACCGGCGGTTCCGACTATTGGTCGAACGGCATTCATCTGGCGGAGATCGAGGCCGGCGACAGCGCCGCCGATGAATCCTGGCGCAACATCAATGCCATCGACGATCTGGCACGCGCGATCATCGAGACTACGGACCGCCTGGTGATATCGGTCATTCGCGGCAATGCGGGAGCGGGAGGCGTGTTCTTGAGCCTGGCCGCCGACGAGGTCTGGGCCGGTGAGCAGATCGTGCTGAACCCGCATTACAAGGATATGGGCAATCTGTTCGGCTCCGAATACTGGACCTATCTGCTGCCGCGCCGGGCGGGTGCCGCGAACGCGACCCGGATCACGCAGTGCCGGCTGCCGATGGGCATCGCCGAGGCGCAACGCCTCGGGATCGTCGATCGCGTCCTCGCAAGTGGCGAGCTCGCGCGCGAAAGTCTCGTGGCACTTGCTGCAGCGATGGGCGCGGATCAAGGCCTTGCGGCGCGCCTCGCCGACAAGAAGAGCCGCCGCGCGGCGGACGAGGCCAAAAAGCCGCTGCAAGCCTATCGCGACGAGGAGCTGCGGCGGATGAGGCTCAATTTCTACGGCTTCGATCCGAGCTATCACGTCGCGCGCTACAACTTCATCCATAAAGTGCCGAAGTCGCGCACGCCGCTGACCATCGCCAATCATCGGTCGCGGCGGCCGGCCGAGCGGCCCAGACCCATGGTGGTGCCCTCATGAGCGTTCGGGGAACCATTCTCGTCGTCGACGACGAAGTCCGGTCGCAGGAAGCGCTGCGGCGCGTTCTTAGGGAGGATTTCGAGGTGCTTTGCGCCGGCAATGCGGCCGACGCGGAAAAGCTGCTGGAGGGCGAGATCGTCCACGCCATCCTCTGCGACCAGCGCATGCCGCATGAATCAGGCGTGAGTTTCCTGAAGCGTGTGCGGGAGCTGTGGCCCGATCCGGTGCGGATGATCATCTCGGGCTATTCCGATTCCGAGGATATCATCGCGGGCCTCAACGAGGCCGGCATCTATCAATACGTCACCAAGCCGTGGCAGCCGGATCGGTTGGTCGATATCGTCAAGGAGGCGGTGCAACTCTATCGCCTCCAGAAGGAGACGGAAACGGCCGGCGTCGACGTCAAGGCGACGCCAGGGCATATCAAGAAGGTCGTCTCGGTCAAGCGAGGTGTCGCCAAGCAGCTCTACGATTTCGACCGCATCGTGCACTCCTCCGAAAGTCCCATGCACAAGGTGATCGAGCTCGGCAAGCGCGCCGCAGACTACGACATCTCCGTGCTGATCACCGGCGAGTCCGGGACCGGAAAGGAGCTGCTCGCGCGCGCCATTCACTACGGCTCGGCGCGCGCCAACAAGGCCTTCGTCGTCGAGAATTGCGGCGCGTTGCCGGACGAGCTGCTCGAAAGCGAGCTGTTCGGCTGCAAGAAGGGCGCCTTCACCGGCGCCTATCAGGACCGGATCGGCCTGTTCGAGGTCGCCGATGGCGGCACCATCTTCCTCGACGAGATCGGCGAGACCTCGCCGGCATTCCAAGTCAAGCTGCTGCGCGTCCTGCAGGAGAGCGAGATCCGTCCCCTCGGCGCGCAGCGGGTGCGCAAGGTCGACGTCCGCGTCGTGGCCGCGACCAACCGGGATCTCGAAGCCGAGGTCGAGGCCGGCCGCTTCCGGCGCGATCTCTATTATCGCTTGGCGGCGTTTCCCGTCCACATGCCGGCCTTGCGCGAGCGCCCGATGGATGTCTCACTGATCGCAGAAGGTGTGCTATCGTCGGTGAAGACCTCCTTCAATCGGCCTGGCCTGCGCTTCGCGGCGTCGGCGCTCGAGGCATTTGCCAGATATCATTGGCCGGGCAATGTCCGCGAGCTGCAGAACGAGATCCAGCGCATGGCGGTGCTGGCGGACGCGGATGAATTGCAGGCCCCGCCGCTGCTGGGCCGGCGCAACGGCAAGCCGCCGGCGGCCGCGGTCCACGGCAAGCTGAACGGCTCCGCAACCCTCAAGGACAAGGTGGAAGACCTGGAGAAAGCGGTTATCATCAGCTGCCTGGAGCGCTACGAAGGCAATATCAGCCGGGTCGCGAGCGAGCTCGGGCTATCGCGCGTCGGTCTCAGGAACAAGCTGGCCAGGTATGATTTGAGAAAGAATGCCTGAGGTGACGCACTCTCCTGAAACGGGCGAACCGGAGACGCTGCTCAAATTGATCACCAAGCGCGGCGCGATGGAGCTCGATCAGGAGCGCGAGGGCGCCTGGATCGAGGTCATCCGCAAGATGGATGAGGTCTATTCGGACCTCCTGCGCTATGAGGTCGACCTCGAGCACAAGAACGCGGAGCTGGAGGAGGCGCAGGCCTTCGTCACCAACGTCATCGAATCCGTCTCCGACATTCTCATCGTCTGCGATGCCAAAGGGCTGGTGCAGCAGGTCAATTCCGCGTTCCAGCACACGCTTGGCTGCAGCGTCGCGGACATCGTCGGCAAGAACATTGCCGAGGTCATCGATGTTCAGGACAAGGCCAAGCTGGTTCCGCTCCTGAAGCCGCGCAGCGCCTCCGACGTCGTCGATGGCGAGCTGCGGTTTTCGCGCGAGGGCGCCAGCTCGGACCTGTTCGCCATCAACGCATCCCCGCGTCACGACCACCGCGGCCGCTTCATCGGCGTGGTGCTGACGGGCCGGCCGATCGGAGAGCTCCGCCGTGCCTATGAGGAGCTGCACAAGGCGCATCACGAGTTGCAGCGCGCCCAGCGGCAATTGGTCGAGCAGGAGAAGATGGCAAGCCTCGGCCGTCTCGTTGCAGGCGTCGCGCACGAGCTCAACAACCCCATCAGCTTCGTCTACGGCAACGTCCACACCCTGATGCGCTATCGCACCGCGATCGCCGCCTATCTCGACGCGGTCCACGGCGAGGCCAAGGAGGGTGAGCTCGCGGCCGAGCGGCGAAGCCTCCGCATCGATGAGATCCTGGAGGATTTCGGTCCGCTGATCGAAGGCACCCTGGAAGGCGCGGTCCGTATCAGCGAGATCGTGAAGAATCTGCGCCGGCTGTCCTTCAGCAAGCTCGGCGAGGTCGAGCGCGTCAACATCGAGCGGCTCATCAACACCGCGGTGCTGTGGGCCGTACGCACCAAGCAGGTGCGCATCGACCTGCAGATGGAGGTCGAGCCGGAGCTCTGGGTCTCCGGCAATGAGGGGCAGTTGCACCAGGTGATCGTCAATCTCGTTGAGAATGCGATCGACGCGATGCGCGGCACCGAAGCGCCGCGGCTGGTCGTGTCGGCGGTGCGCAAGGAAAACGAAATCCTGTTCCGGATCTCGGACAACGGCCCGGGGATCGACAAGGATCACATCAGCCACATCTTCGAGCCGTTCTTCACGACCAAGCGGGTCGGCGAGGGGACGGGACTTGGCCTCTGGATCAGCTACGGCATCGTGCGCGAGCATGGCGGTGAGCTGGTCGCCGGGTACGGTCCGGAGGGCGGCGCGACATTCTCGTTCGCGTTGCCGGCGGCATAGGCACTGGCGTTCGACTCGCGCATGAGGCCCGCGTTGCCCGTCGGGCAAGACACCTCGTGAGGTCGCCGCCGCAATAAGGAGCTGCTCCAGCAGCGAGAATTTGCGGCCGCCGAATGGTCAGCGCCGGGCCTGTCACGAAAACATCGAGGCGATCGCCTGTATATGGTCGGTCGCCGCAGCGACGAGATCGGCATAATTGGTGTGGCCTTGAGCCGCCGCCTTGAGAATGCATTCGGCGAGGAATGCCTTGGTTGATATCGTCACCAGGTCGGAAGGCACCTTGAACATGGCCTCCTCGAGGGCCGTCCTCATGGTGCACACGAGCTCAGGATCGAATTGCGGCATTGATACGGCTCCATCCATCGCGGTGTCCGGCCTCCAAATCAGGCAGCCGGCGCGGAGGAAGTTTCGCTGAGCGAGCAGCGGAATCAAGTCAACTGCATTTGAGCTCGGTGAAATCTTGGAGAGGTTGGATGGTCTCGCGCCGAGTTGAACCTGAATTCGACGCAGCGGCCCGTTCAATCGGCTAAGGAGATCAGATGACCAGTCATCCGGGCCACCGCGCCTTACCTGTGTCGCCCTCTGTCGATCCGGCCGCTTGGCTCAAGAGGGTAGCGAGATGAAGCAAAGCTAGGGCGAAATGTGCCGCGAGAACGCGAAGGCATGTCTATAGCCACACAATCGGTGTCATCGCCTGGCCAGTGCGCAATTGCGCACGAGGACCGGGCGATCCAATACTCCGAGACGGCAGTGATTGGACCGAGAGGCCACGGCCTACTGGATTTCCCGCTTTCGCGGGGAACGACAGCGTCAATTGGAGAGCGAGCCACCACCTCATCCTCCGTCATTGCGAGGAGCCCTTGCGACGAAGCAATCCAGAATCCCTCCGCCGAAAGATTCTGGATTGCTTCGTGGAGCCTGTCATCGGGCCGCGCTATGCGCGGATCCGTTGGCTCGCAATGACGGAGAGGAGAGAGCACCTGCCATAACTTCGCTCTCGTGCCCGAACACATCACGCGGGCCAATATCGACATCATGGCTCCTAGCCCAGACTCTTCCGATGATTCAGATAGCGCAGCGCCAGCTTGATGAAATTGTGCACCACCATCGACGTCTCGTCCTCCCTGAAGAGCAGAAACACGTCGGCCGTTGGCGGTGAGGGCCTGATCGGACGGAATACGATGTCGTCGGTCGTGAAGCGCGCAATCGACTGCGGCACGAGCGCCACGCCGAAACCCGCGGCGATCAAGCTCGGGATCGACTGGGCGTCGACGACCTGCTGGGACACCTTCGGCAGGAAGCCGGCATCGACACAGCACGACTGCACGTATCGTGCGAAGTCGGAGCTACCAGGATCGAGGATGACGTGATCCTCGGATGCCAGATCACCGAGGGCGATGCGCTTGCGGCGCACCAGTCGATGGGTGCGGGGCATTGCGAGGACGACCTCTTCCCGCCATGCAAGCTTGCTGGTCAGGCCGCGCTCGGCCGGAATGCCGCGAATGAGACAGATGTTGGTCGTGCGGCCGAGCAGCGCTGCGATCTGCAGCGCCGGCGCCTGCTCATGCACCGTCATCTTGACCAGTGGAGCGCCCTCCCGATAGGCCGCAAGCAGCTCTGCGAGACGGCCGCGCAGGATCGAGCCGGTCGCTCCAACGTCGAGCGTTCCGATCAGGCCGGCTCCGATCGACCGAGCCTCGTCCTCCGCAGCCTTGACCTGTTGCAGGATTGCGCGTCCCCGCACCAGCATGGCCTCGCCCGCCTGCGTCAGCTCGACCCTGCGGCTGGTCCTGTAGAGGAGCTGGGTCCCGAGCTCCGCCTCGAGGCCCTGGACATGCTGACTGAGCGGCGGCTGCGACAGGTTCAACCGCCGGGCGGCGATGGTGAAGCTGCGTTCCTCGGCTACCGCGATGAAGTACCGGAGCTGGCGGAGATCCATAGCGAAAGCCTATCAATCGTGTCGTTCTATATATTGGACTTGATCTCGCACCTGGTCAACGAATGGCCGATACAGCCTCCATCCTGTCGCGACGGCAGGCTGCCTCCGCGGCGATCGCAGCTCGCCGCCAACGACAACGATGGCGAAGGCTCCGGCCGACCAAGCCAGACGGAAGCCCAGCGAGCGAGGAAGGCGATGCCCAAGATGTTCAAGTCACTCTTCTTCCAGGTCGTCGTCGCACTCGCCGTCGGCATTGCTCTCGGCATGGCTTATCCGGACACCGCATTGCAGATGAAGCCGCTGGGCGACGGCTTCATCAAGCTCATCAAGATGCTGGTGCCGGTGATCGTGTTCTGCGTCGTCGTGCAGGGAATTTCGGCGGCCGGCGACCTTTCCAAGGTTGGAAGAGTCGGCATTCGATCGCTTCTCTACTTCGAAATCGTCACCACCGTCGCCTTGGTGTTCGGCCTCGCGCTCGCCTATTATTTCCAGCCCGGCGCCGGAATGAACATCGACCCGAGCGCGTTGGACGCCAAGGCGCTCAGCGGGTTCAGCCAGACGGCGGCCCAGGTCGCCGGCGGCGGCGTCTCCGAATTCCTGATGAAGCTCATTCCCTCGACGCTGGTCGGCGCTTTCAGCTCCGGCGATGTTCTGCAGGTCCTGATCGTCTCGATCATGTTCGGATGTGCCGTGTCGCTGTGCGGCGAACGCGCCAAGCCGGTCGTCGATTTCGTCGAGCGCGTGAACGAGATCATCTTCAAGATGATGAACTTTGTCGTCCGGCTCGCCCCGCTCGGGGTGTTCGGCGCGATCGCCTTCACCGTCGGCAAATACGGCATCGGTTCGCTCAAGCAGCTTGGCGGCCTCGTCGCCCTGTTCTATCTGGCGGTGGTTCTGTTCGTGGTCGTCGTTCTCGGCGCGATCATGCGGATCTCCGGCTTCAGTCTGTTCAAGCTGATGGCCTATCTGCGCGAAGAGCTGATGATCGTCCTCGGCACGGCCGCCGGCGACAGCGTGCTCCCACAGACCATGCGAAAGCTCGAGCTGCTCGGGATCAAGCGATCGACCGTGGGTCTGGTGATCCCGACCGGATACTCGTTCAATCTGGATGCGTTCTCCATTTACCTGACCTTGGCGGCCGTCTTCATTGCACAAGCGACGAATACGCCGCTTGCGACGGGCGACCTCCTGGCGATCCTCGGCGTCGCGCTGCTCACCTCCAAAGGTGCCCATGGCGTTCCGGGTTCGGCGATCGTCGTGCTCGCCGCGACGTTGTCCGCCATTCCGGCCATTCCGGCGATTGGACTGGTGCTGATCCTGTCGGTGGACTGGTTCATCGGCATCGCCCGCGCGCTGGGCAATTATGTCGGAAACTGCGTTGCGGCAGTCGTGGTCGCCTCATGGGAGGGAGACCTCGATCACGCCAAGGCGCATCGCATCCTGAACGGCGAGATTGACCCTTCAGCCGAGAATCTGCGAGTGGATCCGGCCGGCACGGATGGTCCCGTCGCGGGCCTGCAGACCCTCTAGACGCGGGAGTGCTTAAGTTTGGCGATGGTGACACTCTCGATCGAGCCTTTGACGAAACAGGCATTCGCCCCGTTCGGCGAGGTCGTCGAGACGGAAGGGAAGACGCCGCTGTCGATCAACCAGGGCTATGCGGCGCGCTACAATGAGCTCGCCACTATCGACGTCGCCGCGGAAGGCGGGCAGGTCAATATCAGCTGGTTCGTCGCCTCGGCACGTCCCGCGCCGATCGCGATCAGACTGATGGAGCGCCATCCGCTTGGCAGCCAGATGTTCATGCCCCTCAACGGAGCGGAGTGGCTGGTCGTCGTTTGCACGGATCCTGCCGTCTCCGCGAGCTATCGGGCGTTCGCGGCAAGAGGCCACCAGGGCGTGAATTATGCCCGAAACTGCTGGCATCATCCGCTCCTGGTTCTCCAGGATACAAGCGCGTTCCTCGTCGTCGACCGCAAGGGGCATGGCGACAATCTCGAAGAATTCTGGCTGAGCGAGAAGATGCAACTCGCTCTCTGGTCGGCCGCAGGCTGATACGTCCCATCGGTAACCTTCACGAGGCTTGATGATGTCATCGCGCAGCTATCACATACCGCAGGGCGGGCTTCCGCCTCAGACGGATCTGCTGAGCGGCCGCGCGGTCTTCACGAACGCGTATGCCGTTATCCCCAACGGCGTGCAGCGCGATATCGTCGTCAGCCACCTGCCGCACTGGGACGACACGCGGGTCTGGGTGTTGGCGCGACCGCTCTCCGGATTCGCCGAGACGTTCTCCTACTATCTCATGGAGATCGCGCCGGCCGGAGGAAGCCAGATGCCGGAGCCGAATAGGGATGCCGAGGGGGCGTTGTTCGTCGTGGGCGGCCGGCTCAGTCTCAATTTGGCAGATGGTGAATTCGAGCTGAGGCCCGGCAGCTTTGCTTACGTCCCGCCCGGCTGCGCCTGGAGCATTCGCAACCGCGGCACGGGTGCGGCGCAGGTTCACTGGATCCGCAAACTGTACCAGCGCGTGCCGGGGCTGGCCGAGCCCGAGGCAATCGTGGTCAACGAAGATTCGCTCGAACCCGTACCGATGCCGGGCACGGAAGGAAGATGGGCAACCACCCGCTTCATCGATCCGGCCGACATGCGTCATGACATGCACATCAATATCGTGACGTTCGAGCCGGGGGCGACGATTCCCTTTGCGGAGACGCATGTCATGGAGCACGGGTTGTACGTGCTCGAGGGCAAGGCGGTTTACCGTCTCAATCGCGACTGGGTGGAGGTCGAGGCCGGAGACTATATGTGGCTGCGCGCCTTCTGCCCGCAGGCCTGCTACGCAGGAGGCCCCGGCCGGTTTCGCTATCTTCTCTACAAGGACGTCAACCGGCACATGAACCTGCGGCAGGGCCCCCCGCAGGTCTAGAACGTTTTCAAGCGAAGTGGGCACCGGTTCGCGTGAAGAAAACGCGTCAAAACAAGAATCTGGAGCTTCGGTTCTGATTCAATCAGAACCTAAAATGTCTAGCCTGCGCCGTGCTGCCGCAGTTCCGCTGTGAGCTAATCGATCGCGGTGCGCGAGCGGCGGTGGCTGCTCTGAAGCTCGGGATAGCCGGTCAGCATCAGCTTGTCGGCGCGCACGCCCCAGCTCTCCAGGCGGTCGAGGAAGCTCATGCCGAGCAGGTTGGTCTTCATCTGACCGCGCTGGACGACGAGGGCCGGCACCGATTTCTCGACGAGATGACCGACGGAAACACGGTCGAGCGTGAGACGGGCCGCTTTGGTATGGCCGCCCGCGGTTTCGAGGTCGACATCGTATTCGAGCATCTCGAGCGGCAATCCGATGGCTTTCGCGGTTTCCCAGGTCAGCACCACCGAGGTCGCACCCGTATCGATTACCATCGGTGCCGCGACACCGTTGATCTTCGCACGCAGCGCGAATTCGCCGCCTTGGCCGCGCGGAATCTGCACGGCGGGAGCAGGCGCCACCGTCTGCGCCCGGAAGATGTGCGAGACCTTGTGGCCGGCGCGCGCGATTTGCTCGGGATCGCCATAGGCGACGACCGCGCCTGCCGTGCCGGCGAGCATGACGAAAACGAGCAGGAAGCGGATCATTGCGCGCCTCCCAAGGCGCGCAGGCCGGTCAGGAGCGCTTCGGCGATGGCGCGATCGGCTCCAGTCCGGCTTCCGTCATGCGTGCCGGCAACAGGGTCATGAGCGGGAGCCGTTCCGCGCTGTCCATGGCGTGCCAGCGCGCGATCTCGGGCAAGGTCCGGCCGCAGCCGAAGCACAGCTTGGTCCTGGGATCGATCATGCAGACGGCGACGCACGGCGTTTCTTTGCTCATTCGGACATAGTGGGGGATTGTCGGGCATGTCTGCAAGCATCTGGTTAAGAGCCCGTGCCTGCGCTCATGATCGGCTTATGACGCGGCCGGCGCTTCTCGTCGGGCAGTACGGAACTTTCCGGCTGGAGCGGTGGAGAATCATCGGACAACGGCGCAAGCGCGCTCATCACGCGCTCCGGCGGGAAGGTGACGATCACCTCGGTGCCGATGCGCAGCTTCGATTTCAGCGTGAACGTGCCGCCATGCAGGTCGATCAGATTCTTGGCGATCGGCAGGCCGAGACCGGCGCCCTGTTCGGCCGATTTGATCGAGTTGGACCCCTGGCCGAAAGAGGCGAGCACGACAGGGATTTCGTCCTCGGGAATGCCGGAGCCGGTATCCTTCACCGAGAGATATTGCCCGCCCGAAGCAGTCCAGCCGGCCTTGAGCCAGATCTCGCCGCCCTGCGGGGTGAACTTGATCGAGTTGGAAATCAGGTTGAGCACGACCTGACGGATCGCGCGCTCGTCGGCCCAGAGCCGCGGCATGGCCTGCTCGAACACTTCGTGGATGGTGATGCCGCGACTGGAGGCACGCAGCTTCATCAGATGATGGCAGTCGGCGACGATACCGACCAGCGACACCGCCTCCTCGTTGAGCTCGTAGCGGCCGGCCTCGATCCGCGACAGGTCGAGGATCTCGTTGATCAGGTTGAGGAGGTGGACGCCCGAATTGTGGATGTCGGCGGAATATTCCTTGTACACCGGCACGGCATGCGCGCCGAAGATCTCGCTTTTCATCACCTCGGAGAAGCCGAGGATCGCGTTGAGCGGGGTGCGCAGCTCGTGGCTCATCTGCGCGAGGAAGCGCGACTTGGCGACGTTGGCGGATTCGGCGCGGTGGCGGGCCTCATCCGAGATCGCCTTGGCCTGTTCGAGCTCGCCGATCAGCGCGTCCTTTTCGGCGCGCGCCTCCAGCGTGGCGAAGGTGGAGGAGTGCAGCCGATGCGCCAGCAGCACGAAATAGCCTTCGGCGGCGAGCGCCAGCGCGGCCAGGATGTAATTGTCCAGCGAGCCCGTTATCGCGAAGCTCAGCGCCATGGCGACCGCGACCGGCGCGGTGGCGGCAAGCGCTGCGATCGGCAGGTTGGCGGCAAGCATGCTCGATACTGCGATCACCAGCAGCATCAGGAACATCATCAGCGTTTCCGTGACCATGTCGAGCACGGGATGGATCAGGATCGCCATCCAACACAAGCCGTAGAGCAGGTCGAGCACGACGAAGCGTGTCCGCCACGCCCGGGTCGCCGTGGGCGAGGCGGGCTCGGTGAGGAAGCGCCGGCAACTACGGATCATGGCGCCGTGGATGCAGAGCATGCCGGCAGTCCAGGCAGCAGCCGGGATTGGCTGCATCCACAGGCCGAACAGCACGCCGGTCGCCACCACCAGCAGCATCACGACATAGGACGCCGACAGCCGCGTCTGGGCGTATTGGCGCAGCATCTCGGCGTCGAAGGCCGGCCGGGTTCCGCTGGTCGACGTTAACTTGTCGCGCGCCTCGCGCACCCGCTGCGCCGCAGCCCTTCGGCTGCTCGCCGATGGAGCGCTCACCGGCTCGGCCGGAAGCTGCACAACCTCAGGCTTTTCAGCGGGGTTACTCATCAAGCAACACGATTCCTGCCCGCGCCGGACGCGGGCCTTCTGCATTGTCTATCTCTGGCAAGAAATCCTTAAGAGGTGACTTAAGGAGCTAAAGAATTACGTTAACCCGGCGTTAATTTGGACCTCGCCGGTTCCGTTCAATGCAACGCCGCGTGCTGCGCGATGTAGACCATCGCTCCCGCCAGATAGCCCACGAGCGCGGGGCCTGCGATGCGGCGGGCGTACCAGAAGAACTCGATCTTCTCGAGGCCCATGGCGGCGACGCCCGCCGCCGAGCCGATGATCAGGATCGAGCCGCCGGTGCCGGCGCAATAGGCGATGAACTCCCAGATGAAGCTGTCCGGGGGGTACTGCACCAGATTGTACATGCCCATCGTGGCCGCGACGAGCGGCACGTTGTCGATGATGGCGCTCAAGAGACCGAGCAGGATGACGATGATGTCGAGGCGACCGACCGTGGCGTCGAGCCATTTCGCCAGCAGCTCGAGGACGCGGGCGTGCTCCAGGCAGGCGACGGCCATGAGGATGCCGACGAAGAACACGATCGAGCTCATGTCGATGCGCGTCAGCGCATGGACGAGGGTGAGGGGACGGCGCACATCCTCGTCCTTGTGGCGGTGGACGATCTCGCCGACCAGCCAGAGGATGCCCAGCCCGAACAGGATACCCATGAAGGGCGCAAGGTGCGTCACGGCCTTGAAAACCGGAACGGCAACCAAGGTACCGAGACCGAGATAGAACATCAAATTGCGCTCGAACAGCTCAACCCTGAGAGCCTGCGCTTGTCGCTGTAGCGGCGGGACGATGTCCTTGCCCTTGAGCGAATAGCCGATGATGAGCAGCGGTATCAGCAGGTTGAGCAGTGACGGCAGGAACACCGACTTCATGATGCTGACGGGAGTGATCTGACCTCCGATCCAGAGCATGGTCGTGGTGACGTCGCCGATCACGGTCCAGGCACCGCCGGCATTGGCGGCAATCACGATGATGGACGCAAACAGCAGGCGATCGCTCTTGTTGCCGATCAGCTTCTGGATCAGCGAGATCATCACGATGGTGGTCGTCAGATTGTCGAGGATTGCGCTCAGGAAGAACGTCACGAAGCCGATGATCCACATCAGCGTAGTCTGCTTCGTGGTGCGGATGATCGAGGTGATGACTTCGAAGCCGTTGTGGGCGTCGATCACCTCGACGATCGTCATGGCGCCGATCAGGAAGAAGACGATCTGCGCGGTCGAGGCGACAGATTCGTCGAGCTGGTGGTTGACGAGCGAGGCGTCGCCGACGGACAGCGCGTAGATGGTCCAGAGCAGGCCCGCTCCCAGCAGAGCCGAGGCGCTCTTGTTGACGCCGAGCGGATGTTCAAGCGCGATGGCAGCATACGCAACGATGAAAACGGCGGCTATCACGCTCAGCAAGTCAGTCCCCCCGGAATTCGTTCTCGGCTCAATGCGCTTGTCAGGCCTTCGCGGCGCCGGCGCGGCGTCAAGGCCCGTGTCGGTCGCCGCTGCCCGGCAGCGACCGTCTCGCACTCTTCAGCGTTGCAGGCGCGCGAGCAGGCTCGACGTGTCCCAGCGCTTGCCGCCCATCTTCTCGACCTCGGAATAGAACTGATCGACCAGTGCGGTGACGGGCAGGTTGGCGCCGTTGCGGCGGGCTTCAGCCAGCGAGATCGAGAGGTCCTTGCGCATCCATTCGACCGCGAAGCCGAAATCGTACTTGCCCTCGTTCATGGTCTTGTAGCGATTCTCCATCTGCCAGGACTGCGCGGCTCCTTTCGAGATGGTCTCGATCACTGCGGCGACGTCAAGGCCGCTCTTCTTGGCGAAATGGATGCCCTCCGAGAGACCCTGCACCAGACCGGCGATGCAGATCTGGTTGACCATCTTGGTCAGCTGGCCGCTTCCGGCGGGCCCGAGCAGCTTGCACATCCGCGCATAGGCGCCCGTGATGATCGGCTCGGCGCCGGAATAGGCATCCTGCGTGCCGCCGCACATCACCGTCAGAACGCCGTTCTCGGCGCCGGCCTGGCCGCCGGAGACCGGCGCATCGACGAATTTGAAGCCGGCCTTGGTGGCGGCTGCGTCCAGCTCACGGGCGACCTCGGCGGAGGCGGTGGTGTGGTCGACGAAGGTCGCCCCCTTTTTCATGCCGGCGAAGGCTGCGTCGGCGCCGATCGTGACCGCGCGCAGATCGTTGTCGTTGCCGACGCAGCACATCACGAAATCCTGACCTTCGGCGGCGGCCTTCGGGGTTGGTGCGGTCTTGCCGCCGAACTTGTCGGCCCATTCCTTCGCCTTGGCCGCGGTGCGGTTGTAGACGGTGACCTCATGGCCCCCTTTTTTCACGAGGTGTCCGGCCATGGGGAAGCCCATCACGCCGAGACCGAGGAAAGCGACTTTAGCCATGTGTGGTACCTTGTCCGTAGTTTTGAGTTTTACGGTTGTAGCCGGGAGGGCGCCGGGCGGCGTCCTCGAAGTTCCGCTGCGAGGGCGGACCGGAGGCGCACCATAAACCGTTAAGCCGGGAGGGCAACGGCTTCGTTTGGCGGCCCCCTGTGCTAGGATGGCGGGACCTAAGGACTTCGAAAAAGGGAGCGAGAGCATGGGCGGTGTGAGCGTTGGCGTCCTCGATCATTTCAACATCCGGACCCGGAATCTGGCCGAGACCGTCCGCTTCTACGAGGACGTGCTGGGCCTGGAAAAAGGCGCCCGGCCAAATTTCGCCTTCCCCGGCGCCTGGATGTACAGCGAGGGCAAGGCGGTGGTGCACCTCGTCGATATTTCTGCGACGGCCGAGGCACAAAAGCCGGATTCCGGCGTCGTCCATCATGTCGCCTTTGTCAGTCGCGGCTTCGATGGCATGAAGCAGCGGCTGGCGTCCAAGGGGATAAAGTTCGACTCCCGCCAGGTGCCTGGCGGCGACCTCTGGCAGATCTTTGTTCACGATCCCAACGGGGTCATGATCGAGCTGAATTACGAGGCCGCCAGGGAGCAGGGGGCCGCGCCCGCCGAGATGGCTGACGATATCGGCAGGCAGTAGCCTTTTGGGCGTTTCCGCTCTAATGGGGCATCCTAAAGTCTCGAGCCTGACCTTGCTGAAGAGCCGCTCCACGCGTTGCGCAGGGGCGGCCCGCCGGGTCCGGATCAGGCTCCGTTCAGGAGATGCACTTTGAGCGTGACGCAGCAACAAGTTCTCGAAAGCCTCGCCAGGATCAAGTCACCCCGCGGGGTCGCGCTCACCAATGCCAATGTGCTGAGCGCGATCAGCGCCTCCGACGGCAAGGTGTTCTTCTCGATCAATGTCGATGCCGCCGAGGCCAGGGCCTGGGAATCCATCCGGGCCGAGGCCGAGGCCACGGTGCGCACCATCCCCGGCGTCACCACCGTCATGGTGGCGCTGACCGCCGAGCGCAAGCCGGGCTCCGCACCACCGCCGCCTCCGCAGCTGAGCCGCGGCGCTCCCGGGGTGCAGCCGGTCCACGCCCACAAGCCGCCACAGGGCGGCGGATCCCCCATGGCGCGGCAGTCGGAGATCCCGGGCGTCGCCGCCGTGATCGCGGTCGCCTCCGGCAAGGGAGGCGTCGGCAAGTCGACCACCGCGCTCAACCTGGCGCTGGGCCTGCGCGACCTCGGCCTCAAGGTCGGGCTGCTCGATGCCGACATCTACGGCCCCTCGGTGCCGCGCCTGACGGGCCTACGGGACAAGCCGGAGCTGAACGACGAGCGCAAGATGATTCCGCTGCGGCGCTTCGGCCTCGCCATCATGTCGATCGGCTTCCTGGTCGAGGAGGAGACCGCGATGATCTGGCGCGGTCCCATGGTGATGTCGGCGGTGACGCAGATGCTGCGCGACGTCGAATGGGGCAAGCTCGACGTGCTGGTCGTCGACATGCCGCCGGGGACGGGCGATGCCCAGCTCACCCTGGCGCAGAACGTGCCGCTCAAGGGCGCGGTGATCGTCTCGACCCCGCAGGACCTGTCCCTGATCGATGCGCGGCGGGGACTTGCCATGTTCAAGAAGGTCAACGTGCCCGTGCTCGGCATCGTCGAGAACATGAGCTATTTTCAGTGCCCGCATTGCGGCACGCGGTCGGACATTTTCGGCCATGGCGGGGCGCGGCACGAGGCCGAGAAGCTCGGGGTGCCGTTCCTCGGCGAGATCCCGCTGCACATGGCGATTCGCGCCACCTCGGATGCCGGCAATCCCGTCGTCGACAGCGAGCCGGACGGTCCCCATGCGGCGATCTACCGCGCCATTGCAGGGCAGGTCCGGGACCAACTCAAGGGGGTCATCGCGGCGGCCTGAGGCGGCCGCCCGCGGCACGCCTGCTCGTTCTCTGGGGGGACATGCGACTTTCGTAGAGCCCCATCATGCCATTGTCGCGTTCCGAAACCGGGCCTTCCGTGTTAAAGGCCGACCGCAGTCAAGCCCCTTCGGTTCGACGCGCCCCTGGCGCGTCTCCGGAATCAGCGGCGGCACAAAGAGAAGTTTAAGGGGAAACGCCCCAGCAAGGAGAGACCTGAAGATGAAGCGTCGTGATTTTCTGAAAGTGTCGGCAGCAGGCGCGGCGGCGACCGCAGTGGCCTCGCCGGCGATCGCGCAGTCCTCGCCCGAGATCAAGTGGCGCCTGACTTCGAGCTTCCCGAAGTCGCTGGACACCATCTATGGCGGCGCCGAGCAGCTGGCGAAGTACGTCGCCGAGATGACCGACAACAAATTCCAGATCCAGGTGTTCGCCGGCGGCGAGATCGTTCCGGCCCTTCAGGCGCTCGATGCGACCTCCAACGGCACCGTCGAGATGTGCCACACCGTGTCATACTACTATGTCGGCAAGGACCCGACCTGGGCGATCTACGCCTCGGTGCCGTTCGGCCTCAACGCGCGGCAGCAGAACTCCTGGTGGTATCAGGGCGGCGGCATGGAGCTCGGCAACGAGTTCTTCAAAAAGTCGAACGTGATCGGCTTCCCCTGCGGCAATACCGGCACCCAGATGGGCGGCTGGTTCCGCAAGGAGATCAAGACCGTCGCCGACCTCTCCGGCCTCAAGATGCGCATCGGCGGCATCGCCGGTCAGGTGCTTCAGAAGGTCGGCGTGGTGCCGCAGCAGCTCGCCGGCGGCGACATCTATCCGGCGCTGGAAAAGGGCACCATCGACGCCGCCGAGTGGGTCGGTCCCTACGATGACGAGAAGCTCGGCTTTGCCAAGGTCGCCAAGTACTACTACTACCCGGGCTTCTGGGAAGGTGGTCCGACCGTCCACGCCTTCGCCAATCTGGAGAAGTGGAATTCGCTGCCGAAGAACTATCAGGCGATCCTCACCAACGCGACGGCCAACGCCAACACCTGGATGGCGGCGCGCTACGACTTGCAGAACCCGGCGGCCTTGAAGCGCCTGGTCGCCGGCGGCACCCAGCTTCGTCCCTTCACCAACGAGGTGCTGGAAGCCTGCCTCAAGGCGACCAACGAGCTTTGGGCGGATATCTCGGCCAAGAACGCCGACTTCAAGAAGTCGATCGACGCGATGCAGGCCTACCGCTCCGACGAATATCTGTGGTGGCAGGTAGCCGAATATACCTATGACAGCTTCATGATCCGCTCGCGCACGCGCGGCTGATCGCCTCGTCCGAAAGTCGCAAAACCGGAAAGCCCGGCCTCCACGGAGGCCGGGCTTTTTCTTTGCCGCAGTGCGATCGGGATGGAATTAGGCCGCGGCTTGCGTCATGGTGGTGTCAAGCCTCGGCAAGAAGGCTCACAATCACTGGTACATCAGGGCAGGAAATCATGAAGAGAAGAGACTTCATCAAGGTCACAGGACTTGGTGCGGCCGGCGCCGCCACGCTCGCGGCTCCCGCGATCGCGCAGTCGATGCCGGAAATCAAATGGCGCATGCCGACGAGCTGGCCGAAATCGCTCGACACGCTGTTTGGCGGCGCCGAGATGATGTGCAAGATGGTCGCGGAGGCGACCGACAACAAATTCCAGATCCAGATCTTCGCCGCAGGCGAGATCGTGCCGGGCCTTCAGGTGCTCGACGCCGTGCAGAACGGCACCTGCGAAATCGGCCACACCGCCTCCTACTATTATTTCGGCAAGGACCCGACCTTCACCTTCGGTTCGGCCGTGCCGTTCGGCCCCAACATGCGCATCAACCAGGCCTGGTACATGCAGGGCGGCGGGCGCGACGTGCTCAACGAGTTCTACAAGGGCTACAACGTCGTCTCGCTGCTCGCGGGCAACACCGGCTGCCAGATGGGCGGCTGGTTCAGGAAGGAGGTCAACACGCCCGACGATCTCAAGGGCATGAAATTCCGCATTGGCGGGTTCGCCGGCCGCGTGCTCCAGAAGCTCGGCGTGGTGCCGCAGCAGCTCGCCGGCGGCGACATCTATCCGGCGCTGGAGAAGGGCACCATCGACGCCGCCGAATGGGTCGGCCCCTATGACGACGAGAAGCTCGGCTTCTACAAGATCGCGCCGCACTACTACTATCCCGGCTGGTGGGAAGGCGGGCCGATGCTGCTGGCCTTCGTCAACCTCGACAAGTGGAATGCGCTGCCGAAATATTACCAGAGCGTGCTGGAGCAGGCCGGCCACTACGCCAACAACTACATGATGGCGCGCTACGACACCGCCAATCCGCTGGCGCTGAAGAAGCTGCTCGCCGGCGGCACCAAGCTGCACCCGTTCTCGCCGTCGATCATGGATGCCTGCCACAAGGCCGCCAAGGAGCTGCACGCCGAGGTCGCTGCGACCAACCCGAGCTTCAAGAAGGTGCACGACTCGCTCGCCAAGTTCACCAGCGACGGCTACGCCTGGTTCCAGGTCGCCGAGGTCGGCTACGACATCTTCATGGCGCGGCGCTCGCAGAGCTGATCGCGTCGTCTCTCGCAGGCAACGCCCCGGAGCGGAAGCTCCGGGGCGTTGTCGCATCTGGAAGGGCTCGGACCCAAAAAGCGAAAAACAACCCCATGCACAGTAGCCAACGGGTTGAGAAGTCAGCGAAGAATCTGCGGTCCCAGCGGCATTGGCGGAGAGCCGAAGCAGTGCTGTAGTTGACCTGTCGGGCAAAACAGGCGTAGGACGCAATCATCGGATTATTCGAAATCAGGTTCGTCGATGCCTGGCTGGAGATGACGATGAGCTTCGATCCCGAAGGCGTACAAAGATCGCTTCAGAAGGCATGGTCGCTGTCGACAGCAAGCCAATGGACCGCGAGCAATCCGGCGGCCGGACAATGCAACGTCACGTCGCTGCTTATTCATGAACTGTTCGGCGGCGAGCTGTTGAAGACGCCGCTGCCGGCCGGCGATCATTTTTACAATCGGATCGAAGGCAAAAGATACGACTTCACGGCAAGCCAGTTCGATCAGCCGATCGCTTATGTGGATTTGCCGGCCAGCCGAGCCGATGCGGAGCTGGGAGCAACACGCGATCAACTGGCCGCACTGAGAGCCGCTTTTCAGGAGCATTTGATGAGGTCGGGCTAACATCGATGGCCGACCTGGCCGCAGCTTGCTGACCTCCGCCGTGAACGAATTGTCGAGCTAGCCAATCTTGCTGCGAACATAGGTCTCTGCTCGCGCCAGCAGATCGTCGATCGAGCAATCGGCCGTATCGAGTACCAGATGCTCGCGATCCCACGGCTCATACGCGCGGCTCACGACATCACTCCAGGTCGGGAGCCTGAAACCGGCAATGTCGGGCGTGCGGCTTTCCACGCGTTGCCGGTGCCGTGCCGGTTCGCTGCAAACCATTTCGATCTCAACCAGGGGTGCCGAGGCCTGCAAGGCACATTGCTGCCATGCCGCGCGGCTCGCCAGCACCGGATTGACGCAGTCGGCGATAACGATCCGTCCGAGCTTGAGATTTTCAGCAGCTAGCGCGTTGGCTACGGCGTAGCCCTCCGTGCCGACAGGAAGACCTGTGTCCCGCAACGCCTGTTCGATCGCATCGATACGAAGATATGTCGCCGCAAGACGAATTGTCAGTTGGCGAGCAATCGTCGTCTTTCCAGTGCCTGGAAGGCCGCCGAACACAATGAGTGCCGAGGATGGGGTCATGATGCCCATCATGGGGCAGCGCTCCGAGGCCCGCAACGGGCCGGATGCGGCGATGTCCAACCAAACATGCGAGCGGCGGGCCCGCTGGAATCGTGGGCGGCGCCGGCTTACATGAATCTGACAGGGCCAAGGCGACCAGGGCCGCGCTTTTTCGCTGGCCGAGGCGCCCCGAATGGTGGAAGAGAGCGGAGATGCCGCGCGGGCCGTGCGGCGACCTGAGTATCCGGCGGATATGCGATGCGCCTTTTGATCGTCGAGGACAATGCCGAGCTGTCGCGGCTCGTCGCGGGCGGGCTGGCGGCGGCCGGCTACCAAAGCGACATCGTGGGCAGCGCGGCCGAAGCGCGCGAGGCGGTGAGCAGCGTCAGCTATGCTGCGATGATCCTCGACCTCGGGCTACCCGACGGCGACGGCCTGTCGGTGCTGCGCGAGCTGCGCCTCAAGATGGAGCCGTTGCCCGTGCTGGTGCTGACCGCACGTGGCGGGTTGCAGGACCGCGTCAGCGGGCTGCGTAGCGGGGCCGACGACTATCTTGTCAAGCCGTTCGCGATGGAGGAGCTGGTGGCGCGGCTGGAGGCGATCCTGCGCCGGCCGGGCCAACTGCTCGGCCGCTCGCTCAGTCTCGCCAACCTCGTCTACGACACCGAGAGCCGTCAGATCTTCGTCGACGACCAGCCGCGGATCATCTCCGCGCGCGAGACCTCGGTGCTCGAGATCCTGCTGCGCCGGCAGGGGCGGGTGGTGCCGAAGAAGAACGTCGAGGACCACATCTTCGGGCTGGACGGCGAGGTCGCCTCCAACGCGGTCGAGGTCTATGTCTCGCGGCTGCGCAAGCAGCTTGCAGAGCACGGCGCCAAGGTCGTGATCCACACCATCCGCGGCGTTGGCTATCTCATGGACGTGGAGAAATAACGTGGCCCGCATCGGGTCCTATGGCAGGTCGCCGACCTTCAAATCGCTGATCTGGCGCATCGTGTTCCTGCACATCCTCGCGGTCGCGGTGGTCGCGATCTTCCTGCCGCTGGTGCTGTTCTGGCTGCTCAATTCCGAGATCGACCAGCTGCATCGCGATGCCATGCGCGCCCAGGCTGAAGCGCTGGCGGAGCGCATCGTGGCGCAGCCGGACGGCCTTTTGACGTTCAATCTGCCCGACAGTCTCAAAGGCCTCTACTCGGACGCGTATGGCCGCTATCAGTACGACATTCGCGATGCCGATGGCCGCTTGCTGTTCTCCTCGCACCGGCGCCCCGCCGCGGCTGCACCGCGCGCGTCGGACAGCATTTCCGGTGCCACGGTCACCCGCGACATCGACGGCAAGACGGTGCGCATCCAGGTCGCCGAGGACCTCGCGCACCGCGACGTCATCATCGACGACATCGTCTCCAACTTCTTCCGGCGCGTGGGATGGATCACCATTCCGAGCCTCCTGGTCCTGCTTGCCGCCGACATCATCATCTTCCGCCGTGCGATCGCGCCACTGTGGAAGGCCTCCGAGGAGGCCAGCAATATCGGTCCGGCGCGCACCGACATCCGCCTGCCGACGGAGCAGATCCCGCGCGAGATCCTGCCGCTCGTCACCGCCGTCAACCAGGCGCTCGACCGCCTCGAAGGCGGCTTTCGGGTGCAGCGGCAGTTCACGGCGGATGCCGCGCATCAGTTGCGCACGCCGCTCGCGATCCTGCGCACGCGCATCGAGACGCTTGACGATCGTGCGGCACGGCAGGCCCTGCATGCCGACATCGAAACCATGAGCCGCCTCGTCACCCAGCTCCTGGAGATCGCCGAGCTCGACCCCCTCGTGCTCGATCCCGCCGAGACCGCGGATCTGCGCGGCGTCTGTGCCGAGGTGGTCGCCTCGATTGCCCCGTTCGCGATCGCGCAGCACAAGGACATCGCGCTGCGCGGCACCGACGCGCCGGTCAGGATCCACGGCAATTCGGAGATGCTCCAGCGCGCGATCTTCAACCTCGCCGAAAACGCCATCAAGTTCACGGCGGAGGGCACCACCGTCGACGTCGAGGTGGGCGAGGACGGTTCGGTGCGCGTGCGCGATTCCGGCCCGGGAATCGCAGAGGCCGAGCGCGAGCTGATCTTCCAGCGCTTCTGGCGCGCCGACCGCCGGCGCAGCGATGGCGCGGGACTGGGATTGTCGATCGTGCGTGCCGTGGCGGATGATCACGCCGCCACCGTCGCGGTGGAGAACCTCCCCGGCGGCGGCGCGGAGTTCACGCTGCGGTTTCGGCTGGCGGATGTGGCAAAGGCTGTTGAGAACAACTGGCGCAGCAGTGACGCTGCACCCTCTCCGCTTGTGGGAGAGGGGGGCGCGCCGCGGTAGCGGCGAGACGGGTGAGGGGCTCTCTCCGCGACTCCCACTCTCAATTGAGCGCGTGGAGAGAACCCCTCATCCGGCGCCATAGCCGAAGCTGCGCTTCGGCGTTCTTAAGAACGGCGGCCGAAGGCCGCCTATGCCATCTTCTCCCGCAAAGGAGAGAAAGAAGAGTGCGCCCCGCTATTTCAGCTTGCCGGTGGACAGGTCCATGATCATGCGCGTCGCCAGATACAGCCGCGGCACAATGCTGCCCACCTGTACATATTCGGCATCGTTGGAGTGCGCACCAAAGCCTGACAGGCCCATGCCTTCCACCACGGCCCCGCGGGACTTGAGCGCGGCAAACGCGGCGTCGGTGCCGCCGCCGGTCGCCTTCTCGTCGACCTTGAGGGACAGTCCGATCTCCCCGTAGATCGTCTTGCCGTAGGCGGCCACGCGGCGCGAGGCGTCGTTGGCCTCGAGCGGCGGGCGACGCACCTCGAACTTCAGGTCGACCTTGGAGCCAGGCAGCAGACGATTCTTGATCTTGTCCTGCAGCTCCCTCTCCAGATCGTCGAAATCGGACACCTTGAGCGCACGCGCATCGGCCTGGGCCGCGGCGTCCGCAGGGATCACGTTGCGGTTGGTTCCGGATTTGGAGACGGTCCAGTTCAGCTTCAGGCCCCGCTCGGGTTTGGACAGGTCTTTCATCTGCAGCACCTGGTGCGAGAGCTCGTACAGCGCATTCACCCCGCCGTCGGGCCTTGCGCCAGCATGCGACGACTTGCCCTGCACGCTGAGATAGGCGGAGCCGATGCCGCTGGTGGCGAGGCGCAGCGTGCCGTCCGTGCCGCCGCCTTCGAACGAGAACACCACGTCCTGATCCGAGGCGAGGCGGGTGATGGTGCTGCGCCAACCGGGCGAGGAGATCTCCTCGTCGCCATTCGTGAGCACCGTGAGCGCGCCGTAATCCCTGAAGTTCAGCTTCTGCAGCAGCGCCACCGTATGGAGAATGAGCGCGACGCCCTGCTTGTCGTCGGCAATGCCGAGGCCGTAGGCCTTGTCGCCGTCGATGCGGAACGGCTGATCCTTCAGCATGCCCTTCAGGTACACGGTGTCCATGTGGGCGATCAGCATGATCTTCGTGGCTCCGGTGCCCTTGAACACGGCGTGGACGGCGGGCCCGATCTTCTCGGGGGTGTCGTGGAGCCGATAGATATCGGTGGGGTGCAGGATCTCCACCGTGCCGCCGAGCTGCTTGAGTTGACCGGCAACGCGCTCGGCGATCTGGTTCAGGCCGTCGATGTCCTTGCTGCCGGATTCGATGCTGACGAGATCGCGCAGCGTGTCGAGCAGCGGCTGCTGCTCCTTTTGCGCCAGCATGTGGACGTCGGCGATCGGCTCGGCGTGCACCATCGTTGCGGCGCATGCCAGCCAGAGCGAGGCGATCAACGGGGCGATGAGTGATGGAGCAGGGTGCGGTCGGAGCATGAGCGGCCATCCACGAGGCTGAGGATGGCCCGATATGCCTGCGTTTCCGCAGCTTGTCACGCCCGCGATCGCGCGTCATGCGCCGCTGGCGCGGAGCATGACGGCGTGTGTCGTTCCCGCTACTTCTGCGGGGGTCCGAGATCCAGCGGCGGCAGCTCGATCTGCGGCACCTCGATCTTGATCGTGTTGGGATCGATGGTCGACTGCACGCCCTTGTAGTGCATGACCATCGCGGGGAACGCGATCACCAGACCGACCATGATGATCTGGATGACGACGAACGGCACCGCGCCCCAATAGATCTGGCCGGTGGTGACGGGTTCCATCCGCTTGCCGGTGACGCGATCGGTATAGCGTTCCTTCGGCGCGACCGACCGCAGATAGAATAGGGCGAAGCCGAACGGCGGATGCATGAACGAGGTCTGCATGTTGACACCGAGGATGACGCCGAACCAGATCAGGTCGATGCCGAGATGCTCGGCCGCAGGTCCGAGCAGCGGGATCACGATGAAGGCCAGCTCGAAGAAGTCGAGGAAGAAGGCCAGCACGAAGACGAACGCGTTGACGAAGATCAGGAAGCCGATCTGGCCGCCGGGAAGCGAGGTGAGCAGGTGCTCGACCCAGACGTGCCCGTTGACGCCGTAGAAGGTCAGCGAGAACACGCGGGCGCCGACCAGGATGAACACGACGAAAGCCGACAGCTTGGCGGTGGATTCCGTGGCTTGCCGGATCAGGTCCCAGCTCAGTCGCCGCTTGGCGGCGCCGAGGATGAGGGCGCCGGCGGCACCCATCGCGCCGCCTTCGGTCGGCGTCGCGATGCCGATGAAGATCGTGCCCAGCACCAGGAAGATCAGGAACAGCGGCGGCACCATGACGAAGGTGGTCTGCTGCGCCATCTTGGACAGGAAGCGGAAGCCGGTGAGCTTGTCGATGACCCAGTTCACCACGGCGACGGCGAAGGCGAAGATGATGCCGTAGAACATGCTCAGCACGACGTAATCGGCGCCGTGCACGCTCGAATTGCGCATCATGAACCAGCCGAACACGCAGCTGGCGAGGAACAGCACGCCGAGCGAACCGAGGCCGCGGCTGCCGCTGTCTTCGCGGAAGCCGATGGCCTCCTTCGGCAGGCCGGGCGTCGCCGCCGGGAAGATCATGCTGACGAGGAAGGCGTAGGCGGCGTAGAGGCCGGCGAGCACGAGGCCCGGGATGAAGGCGCCCTCGTACATGTCGCCGACGGACTTGCCGAGCTGGTCGGCCATCACGATCAGGACGAGCGAGGGCGGAATGATCTGCGCGAGCGTGCCGGATGCGGCGATGACGCCGGATGCCACGCGGCGGTCATAGCCGTAGCGCAGCATGATCGGCAGCGAGATCAGGCCCATCGAGATCACAGAGGCCGCGACCACGCCCGTCGTCGCGGCAAGCAGCGCGCCGACGAAGATCACGGCATAGGCAAGACCGCCGCGGATGGTCCCGAACAACTGGCCGATGGTGTCGAGCAGGTCTTCGGCCATGCCCGACCGCTCCAGCACCAACCCCATGAAGGTGAAGAAGGGAATTGCAAGCAGCGTGTCGTTGTTCATCACGCCGTAGACTCGCTCCGGAAGGGCCTGGAGGAAGTCCGGGCGGAATTCGCCGAGCTCGATGCCGATGATGGCATAGAACAGGCCGACGGCGCCGAGCGAGAATGCCGCCGGGTAGCCAAGCAACAGCATGACGACCAGCGACGCGAACATGATGGGCGCCAGATTGGCGATGATGAATGCAGTCATGATTCCCCCTAAACCGTCGCCAACGGCTACTTCTTCTCGATCGCTTCGACGAGGTGCTCGACTTCAGCCTCCAGCGCCGACACTTGCGATTCATGGGGATCCGGCATCAAGCCGCGCATCACCGCAATTCGCTTGATCAGCTCGGAGATGCCCTGAACGAGCAGGAAGGCGAACCCGATCATGATCAGGGCTTTGGCGGGCCATTGCGGCAGGCCGCCGGCATTGCCGGATTGCTCGTTGATCTGGAAGGAGCGCAGGAAGAACGGCACGCCCGTGATGATCATGACGATGCACAGCGGAATAAGGAAGAACAGGTGACCGATCACGTCGATCACGTTGCGGACCGTCTTCGGCAGCGCGTTGTTCACGATGTCGATGCGAATGTGCTCGTTGTCGAGCAGCGTCCAGGGCGAGCAGAGCAGGAACACGATGCTGAACAGCACCCATTGCAGCTCGAGCCACGAATTGGAGGAGGTGTCGAATGTCTTGCGGATGATCGCATTGACCGCGGAGATGATGACGGCGGCCACGATCAGCCACGCCAGGCGTTTGCCCGTCCAGCGTGTGAACGCGTCGATCCCTTGGCTCAGCTTTAGGAGCGCTTGCAACGATAGGTCCTCCCCGATTGTGCCCCGGCCGTCTTGACTGCGCCGAGCGGGCGCGTGGCTTATCTCGCCGCGCAGGCATGAGGCAGCCGCACCAAATCAGCGGGCGTGCCGCCAGTCAATCGGAAGTTTGTTGATAGTTAAGGGGAATAAGGCCGTAGTCCAACGGTGTCAGCCGCCGGTGACGCTCATGTGCCTGCTGACGCTGGGGCGGTCATGGCGACGGTCGATGATGAAATCGTGGCCCTTGGGCTTGAGGCCGATGGCGCGGTCGATCGCATCCGCAAGCAGCATGTCGTCGTCAGATGCACGCAGAGGTTTGCGCAAGTCCGAGGCGTCCTCGTGGCCGAGGCAGGTATGCAGCGTTCCCGTGCAGGTGATGCGAACCCGGTTGCAGGATTCGCAGAAATTATGCGTCATCGGCGTGATGAAGCCGAGCTTGCCGCCGGTCTCGGCGACGCTGACATAGCGGGCCGGACCGCCGGTGCTCTCGGCCAGATCCGTCAGCGTGAATTGCTGGGCGAGGCGCGCACGCACCAGCGACAGCGGCAGGTACTGGTCGATCCGCCCCGAGCCGATCTCGCCCATCGGCATGACCTCGATCAGTGTCAGGCCCATGCCCTTGCCGTGGGCCCAGCGCATCAGCGAAGGCAGCTCGTCCTCGTTGAGATTCTTCAGGGCCACCGCGTTAATCTTCACGGCGAGTCCTGCGGCGCGCGCGGCCTCGATGCCTTCCAGCACCTTGTCGATCTCGCCCCAGCGGGTGATCTCGCGAAACTTCTTGGGATCGAGCGTGTCGAGCGAGACGTTGATGCGGCGGACCCCGCAATCGGCAAGCTCGCTGGCGTATTTCGCCAGCTGGGTGCCGTTGGTCGTCAGTGTCAGCTCGTTCAGCGCGCCGCTCGACAGATGCCGCGACAGCGAGCGCACCAGCGTCATCACGTTGCGCCGGACCAGCGGCTCGCCGCCGGTGAGCCGCAGCTTCTTGACTCCCTTGGCGATGAAAGCCGAGCAGAGCCGGTCGAGCTCCTCCAGCGTCAACAGGTCGGCCTTGGGCAGGAACGTCATGTCTTCCGACATGCAGTAGAAGCAGCGCAGGTCGCAGCGGTCGGTGACGGAAACGCGCAAATAGCTGATGGTCCGCCCGAACGGATCGGTCATTGGGGTCGACAGCGCGGCGAATCCGTTCATGGAAGAGGCCTTGTCACTTACGGCGACGGGCGCACCTTTGCTTCAGCGGTGCTCGGGGACGCAATCTAAGCATCGGATGCGACGAGGACAATCGGGGGGATACGTAAGTTCAGCGCCGGCCGGCGTTCGGATCGGGGAACGGCGAGGCCGCGGCCGGGGCCGCCTCAGCCGGTGCTGCGGCAGGTGCCGCTGCGGCCGGCTTCGGCTTCCGGGGCCGGTGCGGCTTGCGAACCGGCTTGGGCGGGCTGGCCGGCTGAAGTTCCGCAAAGACCGGATTCGGGTCCGTGGTGACCGAAGCGGGCGTTGTGAAATCGCCGGGAGTCTTGATCACGTTCACCGGGACGCTTACCGGCTGGTACTTCGGCAGCGCGAAAGCGACCGTGAAGGGGGCGTCGGGGGCGGGAACCGAGACGGAGCAGGGCGTCTTGCAGCCGGGGCCGAGCGAGGTCGTGGCGTCGGCACCCGGGGGATTGGATTCGAGCCGGACCTGGACGGTCGGCGGCGCCGATTTGAACATGTCCCAGGACATCGAGGAGCAGCCGCCAAGGCTTGCCGCTCCCAAGACGCTCGCTCCCACTAACGCAACCGCGCTGACACCACGCATGACCCATCCACTTCAACTGCGACGAACCGCCACATAACCCCGCGCGGACCTTAGGAGCGTCGCTTGGGGCAGGCAACCGGCGGGGCACGCATAGTTAATGAATGGTTAACGCGGGGCGCCGCGGAATAGTGTCGTAATTTGAATGGCTTGATGGCGTTATGCCGTCATCAGGCTGCTGGCGGCGGCCGGCAGGTCGCGCATGTGATGGATCAGCCGGTCGGGCTTCAGCTCGGCGATCGGCACGTCCGTATAGCCGAAGCTGACCCCGATCACCGGCACCCCGGCCCGGCGGGCGACGCCGACATCGGTTCCGGCATCGCCGACCATGATGCTGGCTTTGACCTCTCCGCCGGCGCGCGCCACGGTTTCGCGGAAAATGGTCGGATCTGGCTTCTGGACGCCAAAGGTGTCGGCGCCGCAGATCGCCGCGAAGCGGCGGCTGAGGTCGAGCTGGTCCAGCAGGCGCTTGGACAGCCATTCCAGCTTGTTGGTGCAGACCGCGAGGCGATGGCCTTGCGCCGAGAACTGGTCGAGCGCGGCTTCGAGCCCCTCGAAGGGGCGGGATTCGACCGCGATATGGTCGGCGTAATAGGCGATGAAGTCCGCGGTCATGCGGTCCATGTCGGCAGGGGTGACCGAGCGGCCCTCCGCTTCCAGCCCCCGCTCGATCAGCTTGCGGGCGCCGGCGCCGATCATGTTGCGGGCCGAGGCCATCGGCACGGGCGGCAGGCCTTCGCGGTCGAGCACGTAATTGAGCGCGGTGATCAGGTCGGGCGCCGTATCCACAAGCGTGCCGTCGAGATCGAAGACGATGGTGTGAAGGGAGGTCATGATTCCAGCGCTACCGGCCCGGTCGTGTCCACGCAAGGGGCGGGCCCATAAGATCACCTTATAGGTCTGTTCCCGCGAGGCAAACGAGGCTACATAGGCCGCCGAAAGCGGCCGCCTTCGGCGGCGCATCTCCCGGATTTGAGAGGCGGGCGCAGACGTGAACATGGACCAGTTGAAGCGGCAGGCCGCCGCGCGCGCGCTCGAGGAGGTGCGGGACGGCATGCAGCTCGGGCTCGGCACCGGCTCGACCGCCAAGCATTTCGTCGAGCTGCTCGGCGAGCGCGTCGCCGCCGGGCTCAAGGTGATCGGCGTGCCGACCTCCGAGGCGACGCGGGCCGACGCGGAGCGCTGCGGCGTGCCGCTGACCACGCTCGATGAGGTCGACCATCTCGACATCACGGTCGACGGCGCCGACGAGATCGATCCCGAGCTCAATCTGATCAAGGGCGGCGGCGGCGCGCTCCTGCGCGAGAAGATCGTGGCGGCGGCCTCGGATCGCATGATCGTGATTGCCGACGATACCAAATGGGTGCCGACCCTCGGCAAGTTTCCGCTGCCGGTCGAGGTCATTCCGTTCGGGCTTGGCGCCACGCGCCGCGCGATCGAGAAGGCATTTGCCGAATGCGGCGTTTCCGGGCAAATGGCGGTCCGCAAGGCCAAAGGCGGGGATAAGGACGGCCACGTTTTCGTCACCGACGGCGGCCACTGGATCGTCGATGCCCAGCTCGGACGGATCCAGGATCCAGCCGGTCTCGCCAAGGCGTTGAGTGCGATTCCGGGCGTGGTCGAGCACGGGCTGTTCATCGGCTTGGCCAGCTCTGCCGTTCTGGCGGGTGCTGAGGGAATTCGCGTGATTGAACGGCGAAAGCCGAAAGGAGACTAGGAATGAAGAGCGTTTTGAAGTTCTTGCCGGCCGTGACCCTCGCTGCGGGATTGGCCGTCGCGGCCGTCCCGGCCGCAGGCCAGCAGCCGGCCCAGAAGGCTCCCGCGGCGCCGGCCCAGTCGAAGGCCTCGCCTGCGGCGATCGCGGCGGCCAAGGAGATCCTGCAGATCAAGAACGCCAACGCGATGTATACGGGCGCCGTGCCCGGCCTCGTCGAGAAGACCAAGATCGCGCTGATCCAGCAGAATCTGAACTACCAGAAGGACCTCAACGAGGTCGCGACGGTCGTGGCCCAGCAGCTCGCCGGCCGCCAGAACGAGATCGGCGAAGGCATGGCGCAAATCTATGCCAGCGAGTTCACCGAACAGGAGCTGAAGGATCTCGTCACGTTCTACAAGTCACCGCTGGGCAAGAAGCTGATCGAGGCCGAGCCGCGCGCTATCGGGCTCAGCATGGCCTTCATGAACTCCTGGGCCCAGAACTTCTCCGAGACCGTGATGGGGGCCTTCCGCGCCGAGATGCGCAAGCGTGGCAAGGAAATCTGACAGACACTATCTGACAGGGAGTTCCTAGAGCGCGTCATCGCGCTTCAGGTTGTTATTGAGCATGGTCTTCTCGGAAAACCGCTACACACTTTGCGCTGGCGCGGCCCTCCGGGTCCGAACCATGCTTTAGAGGTCGGAGTGGACAATGGCTGAATTCGACGTCGACCTCTTCGTCATCGGTGGCGGTTCGGGCGGCGTGCGTGCCGCCCGCATCGCGGCCGGTCACGGCGCCCGCGTGATGATCGCGGAAGAGTATCGCATGGGCGGGACCTGCGTGATCCGCGGCTGCGTGCCGAAGAAGCTGTTGGTGATCGGCTCGCATGTCCGTCAGGAGCTCGAGGACGCCGCAGGCTTCGGCTGGACCGTGCCGCCTGCGACCTTCGACTGGCCGACGCTGATCGCCAACAAGGACAAGGAGATTGCGCGGCTGGAGGCGGCCTACACGGCAAACGTCGAGAAGTCGGGCGCGCAAATCGTCAAGAGCCGCGCGGTGATCGAGGACAAGCACACCGTCCGTCTGCTCGAGAACGACAGGAAGATCACGGCAAGATACATTCTGATCGCTACCGGCGGCGCGCCCAATCACGGCGCGGCGATTCCCGGCATCGAGCACGTGATCTCCTCCAACGAGGCATTCCATCTCAAGAAGCTGCCGAGGCGGATCGTGATCCAGGGCGGCGGCTACATCGCGCTGGAATTCGCCGGCATCTTCGCCGGCTTCGGCTCCGACGTCACGGTGATCTATCGCGGCGACAACATCCTTCGCGGTTTCGACGAGGACGTGCGCGCCCATGTCCGAGCCGAGATGGAGAAGCAGGGCATCACCATCCTCACCGGCTGCACGGTGGCCAAGGTCGATCGGCACGGCGAGGAGTTCACCACGCATCTGTCGAACGGATCGAGCCTCGCCTCCGACCAGGTGATGTTCGCGATCGGCCGCCATCCGGCGGTCGCCAATCTCGGGCTGGAGAAGGCCGGCGTTGCCATCAACCCTGAGAACGGCGGCATCGCGGTCGATCATTTCTCCAGGAGCTCGGTCGACAGCATCTACGCGATCGGCGACGTCACCCATCGCTTCAACCTGACCCCGGTCGCCATCCGCGAGGGGCATGCCTTCGCCGACACCGTGTTCGGCAAGCGCGAAGTGACGGTTGATCACACCAACATTCCGACCGCCGTGTTCTCGCAGCCGGAGGTCGGCGCCGTCGGCTTGACGGAAACCGAGGCGCGCGCCCAGTTCAGCCACGTCGACATCTACAAGACGACGTTCCGTCCGATCAAGGCGACCATGTCCGGCCGCGACACACGCGTGCTGATGAAGCTCGTGGTCGACGGCACGACCGATCGCGTGCTGGGCTGCCACATCGTCGGCGATGCCGCTGCCGAAATCACGCAAGCGGTCGCGATCGCAGTGAAGATGAAGGCGACCAAGGCCGATTTCGACGCGACGATCGCGCTGCATCCGAGCGCGGCCGAGGAACTCGTCACCATGCGCACGCCGACCGCGCGGCACGTGCGCCAGGCGGCGGAGTAGGGCGGCGGCGCCTACGCGTACAGATATCCGACCGGCTTGCCTTCGGTGCGCAGGGGGCGGATGTCCTTGTGCGTGATGATCTGGCCGGCGAGTCCGTCGATCTCGTCACGCTGCGTCGGCGTCCAGCTGCGTAGCTCGTTCATGCCCTTGAGCAGGCCGAGGCGGAGGACCTGGGTGTTTTCACCGACGCCAATGAGGCTGATCGATTCCTTGCCCGCGGTCACGACATCGCCGGCAGAGAGCTCGAAGCTCTCGCCGGACTTCTTCCTGAACTCGGCGGTGCCGCGAATGACGCGGTAGATCACGACCTCGCCCTTGGCAAAGCAGGTCGGGTCCGCGGCGCTCGACGTGCTCTTCGGCAGGAGCGCGTGGCCATGCGGGTCGGTCGCGATGATGTGGCCGGTAACGAGATGCCCACTCGGAATCTCGATGCCGATGTCGCGCACGTAAACGGGCTTTGACGATTTGACCGAACCATCGGTGAGCGGCTTGAACAGCGCGTCCAGTGACAGGGGATCCTGAAGCCAGAAGCCGGCATCGGCCGGGCGGTCATGCAGCGGATGGCTCCAGGCCACGCGCGGCGTTTCGTCCTCGTTGATCTGCTCGGGACCGACGATGGTCGGGTTCGGAAAGGTGGTGGGATCGGTGATGAAGGCTTCGAGGAATTTGCCGGAATAGCCCATCGAGATCGGATCGGGCACCACCGTCTGCGGCGTCTTCAGATTCTCTTCGGTCGACAGTCCCGACCAGGTGTAGAACAGCTGGCGGTGCACGATCGCGCTTTGCAGCATCACCGCGCCGGGGCCAACATTGTACCAGCGGCCATCATAGTCGAAGGTGAATGCGCCCGAGGTCACCAACACGAGCTGAAAGCCGCCGGGCGGCAGATGCAGATGAAAGTCGGTCGGCCCGGTGTCGGGGCGATAGATCGGCAGGGTCGTCGCGACCTCGTGGAGCAGGAAGGGTTCATTGTTGGCGTGAAAGCCTTCGTTGGCGCGGTTGTAGAGCGCTTGCGGCCGATAGGTCGCCTCGAACTTCGCATTCCGGTCGCGGTCGATGGCGACGAAGTCCTGCGTGTTGAGGCGGAGCGGCGCGCCGTTCGGATGGGTGAGGCCGGTCGTCTTGAGATCGCCCGCAGCATGCACGTTCATGACGTTCTCCGCTCTGCGCCGTTGCTTCGCCGGCAATGTCATTGCGAATTTTGGGCCAGTTGGTTTGCAAGGCAGCAGACGGGCCCAGCAGGGTGACGCGGAGGCACCGGCGCGGGAAAAATCCGGAGGTTGCACGGGACGTTAGTTGACGGCCCGTTCGGATCGTGAGACGCCGCGCGCGGGCCGGCGCCTTCCAGGGCAGCGACGGGACCTGTCTAATTTGTCAGCAAGCCTCATCAGGACGCGTGCAGCGGCGTTGCCGGCGCCGGCGCGATGCCGCCCTTGCGCCCGGCGATAATATCGCCACCGTAGAAGCGGCGATTGACAGATTGTTCATGTTTTGTTCTTATGCTGCATCCGAGATGGAGGCAGCCATGGACAACCGCATCAGCGAAATTCGCAGAACCATCAGAGCGCTGCGCATCAGCATGCGCGAAGCCGAAGCGATCATGCACGAGCAGATCAATCGCGATGAGGACTGCAGCTTCGTGGCCCAGGAGGTCATGAAGATGCGTTCGGTCATGAGCCTGCTCGCGAAAGAGCGGATCGCGCTCGGCGATCAGGAGCCGATCATCGTGAACAGCTTCTTCATCCCGCGGCGCCGGCCGACGCGAAAGCCGGCCGCGCTTGCCCCGACCGTAGAGTCCGTGTTTCGTCCGCGCGTCGTGGCACGGGCCTGACGCGGAGCGCGGCTCAATCGAGAGCGTGAGGCGCGGCCCGATCCGGCTTGCCGGCCGGGCTGTCCGCCCATTTTGCCATCTCCATGGCCTGAGCATCGACACCCTCGCACCAGAAGCAGCTCGGTCGCGCGCGGCCGTTCTCGGACAGGATCGGGACCAGGCTGTGGCCGCAGCCGGCGCACCAGGCAATGTCAGTCATACTTTCCCCCACGGCGACGAAATCCAGAGATGACGTTCTCGCTCGTGAAGCTTGCGCGGGCGCTATGACGGCGCTGGGGTACTTTGCCCGATCGGGGCACTCGTTCCCGAGATCGTCGATTCGGCGATCCATCGTGACACGGCTGCGATGTCGTCGCCGTTTTCGCGATAGACGCGAAGCTGGAATTCAGCCGAGCTGCCCCGGTCCACAATGATGCGGCAATGCTCGATCTCGGCGGCGCAGCCCAGAGCGTCCGCGTCCTCGGCGATGTCATCGATGATTCGGGAGAGCATCTCCGAGATCGTGACCGGTCCGTCTCTGGAGGCAAAGATGCAATCGGTTCCGTAGCGCTGAGCGCGCCATTTGTTCTCCACCGCGATCGCGCGTTCGACCGCCGTGACCTCGCGGGACATATGAGCCCGGAGATAGAGGTGGCGCGTCAGGCAGCGATAGAGCGAGGCGATGGCAACGGCATCGTCGACGAAGGTGCAGGTGTCGGGCGCACGGAGCTCGAGCGTCGGATGCCGCATCGAAGGGCGCATGGCCCACCAGATGTGGCTTTCGTCGGGAATCACCCCCGAGCGCTGCAAGGCGCCGACATATTCGTCGTAGTCCTGTCGGCTTTCGAAGAGTTCGGGCAGGCCGGTGCGGGGCAGCTCGGAATAGGCGGCGAGCCGGTAACCTTTCAGTCCGGTCTTGTGCGAATTCCAAAACGGAGAGGACGCCGACAGCGCGATGAAAAGCGGCAGATGCGGCAGCATCGCCCGCATCACCGCCATGCGCCTCTCGGGATCGGGCAGCTGGACATGCACATGCATGCCGCACATCATGTTGCGATGGCCGATGCTGCGCAGGTCCTCGATCATCTCCTCATAGCGCGGCTTCGGGCTCGGTTGCGACATGCGCCACACCGCGGTCGGGTGCGTGCCGCAGGCCATGATCACGAAGCCGTATTGCGCGGCGACGTTCGCGACCTCGCGCCGCAGGAAGCGAAGCTCTTCGCGGGCGTCGTTGACGTCGACGTGCACGTTAGTGGCGACCTCGAGCTGGGATTGCAGCATCTCGCGCATGGCCTGGCCGCCGGTCGACCAGTTCGCCGACTCGAACAGCTCGTTGGGAGTTTGGATCGCAACCTCGAAGCTGCGGCAGTCAGCCAGGAAGTATTCCTCTTCGATGCCGAAGGAATATTCGGCCGCCTTGCCGCCTGCGCCGGCCGAGCGAATGACGAGGTGCTGCCTGTCGTGAGAGGAATCGAGGCGCAGCAGTTTCAAAACGTCCGAAGCAAAGGTCATGTCCCACCCGGCAAAAATCACCTGCGGGCACTAATCCTTCTGGCAGGAGCGGGTTCCCTCTCGGCGCTACTGCAAATTGTCACGTCGAACGGAACAATCTTCACGCTTTCGGACGCGCGCGCGATCAACGCGTGATTGGGCGGCACTTCGGCCCAGTTCTCTTCCTTGTCGAACGGCTCGGACACGACGACCACCTGACCGGCGTCCTCGCGAAAATAGAGTGTGTTCGCGGCATCGTTGACCGCCGTGCGGAAGGCGAAGAGATCCTTGCCGTTTGCGATTGCACTGGTGAAGCGCAGCCGTTCGCGCAAGTGGCCTTCATTGACGAGGCCGATAAGGGCCTGCAGCACGCGCCGCGTCGCCTCAAGCGGATCGCTGTCGAGACCGGCCCCCATCATCGCCAGGAACACGGCTTCCGAATCCGTGGTGCCCAGCCGCGACGGATAGAACGCATCGGGAATCAGCGCCTCGACCTTGCGGCGCAGCCGATTCCAGCTTCCGACGAATCCGTTGTGCATGAACATCCAGTGGCCGCAGGCAAAGGGATGGCAATTCTGCCGCGTCACCGCCGTGCCGGTAGCCGCGCGCACATGGGCAAAGAACAAATGCGACCGCAGATGCCGGCAAAGATAACGCAAGTTTTCGTCCGACCAGGCCGGGCGCGTCTCGCGATAGAGGCCGGGCTCGGGATGCTCGCCGTCCCAGCCGAGACCAAAGCCGTCGCCGTTCGAGCCCGCCGTGGATTGCAGCGAGCGGATGCTCTGCGCGACCAGCGAATGCTCGGGTTCGGTGACATAGGGCTCGAAAGACGTCGTCTCGCCCCGGTATGCGATCCAGCGGCACATGGCAATTCCTGAAGACGGCGGATGGGTCGTGATTGCACTAACCGGCGTGGCGGTCTCGTGTTCCCGGTGCGAAGCAGAGATCACAACCCTGGTTTCGGTGTTACGATGTGAGAAGTGGAGATCGGAGAACGAGATGAACGATAAAGCCATATTGACCGCGCTTCAGCGCCATTGGTCCGCCTCGGATGCCAATGATTTCGAAGCCGAGCATGATATCTATCGTGAGGATGCGGTGCTCGACTATCCGCAGTCCGGCGAACGAATCCGCGGCCGCAGGAACATTCAGGAGAGCCGGTTCGCGCAGCCGAACCGGAAGCGCTTCACGGTCAGGCGGATCATTGGGGGCGGTGATCTCTGGGTGAGCGAATTCGTGCTGAGCTATGATGGTGTGCCGTCTTACGTCGTGAGCATCATGGAATTTCGCGACGGACTGGTGGCGCACGAGACGCAATATTTCGGCGACCGGTTTGATCCCGCGCCGTCACGTGCGCATTTGGTCGAGCGCCCGGGGTAGGTTGACGCGGTTGGCGGCGGGGCGCTGCAGAGCTGTGGTTCATGCAGTTGGGCCTCCGGAACACGACCATGGGTCGCATGACTTCTTAACCAAGCACAGCAACTCGGAACCGATGCGGCGGCTGGTCGCAGACCTACCGCCTTGATTCCGACAGACCCGCCGTTATCTCTGGCACGAACAAGAATCCGGGCCCCTCTGGCGAGGACGCCGACGATGTCGGCAAACCTCGTGATGTCGGATGACCTGTCCCGCGCGAATGCGATGGATTGGCCGATCGTCGGGCCCTCAATGTTCTCTCCGACCTCATCGTCCCCATCGCAGCTCCGTGCGGCCATCTCGCAAGATTAGGGAGCAACGATGACTGACCCCAAGCATTCAAATCCGATCGAGATCGCAGAGCCGTCCAGCCTGAACGAGCAGGCGGCGGCTGCGCTGGTGATTGCTGGCGCGCTGGTCGCGGTGGCCGACCGGCGGGTCTCGCCGGTCGAGCGCGACGAGGTGATCCGGTTCATCCGGGATCGCAAGTTGGCGCCGCATCTCGACGACGAGAGGCTGTTTGCAATGTTCGATGCGCTCGCCGAACGGCTGGAGGAGCCAGACTTTGCCAACGTCGTGATCGACACGCTGCGGCCGGTCTCGGACATGCCGTTGTCGTCGCATCTGATGGAACTTTCGGAGAGGGTCGCGGCTGCCGACGAAGACGTCCATCCCCACGAAGTGCAGGCGATCAAATTGTTGCGCTTGCTGACGCTGGTGCTGCCGCGCGCGAAGCCGGTCGTCGCGACTGCGGCGGGCGCCGCACGGCAGGCCGCCTTGAAGGAGTAAGCATGAGCGCAGTTTCGGACGAGCGGACGACGAAAACCGAGGGCAACACCGGCCAGATGGCCGGCGGAGACCCGCGCTTCGACAAGCTCGTCCACCGCCTGCCGCCGCGCATGGGCGACACCGTCGCCTATCTGCTCAAGCCGTCCAGCCGCTGGGTGAGGATCCCCTCGGGCACGCTGCTGGTGGTCGGCGGGGTGCTGTCCATCCTGCCGGTGCTCGGCATCTGGATGCTGCCGCTCGGCCTCGCGCTGCTCGCCGAGGACGTGCCTGCGCTGCGGTCCTCCCGCTCCAAGGTCTTCGACTGGATCGAGCGCCGAAAGCCGCATTGGCTCGATCCGTCTGCATCGAAAAATGATCAAACATGACTGAATTCATCACGCCCGACGCGCTGACTGCGCTGCTTCAGGTCGTCCTGATCGACCTCGTTCTCGCCGGCGACAATGCCGTCGTCATCGGCCTCGCCGCAGCGGGACTGCCGCTCGAGCAGCGCCGCCGCGCCATCATCGTGGGCATTGCCGCCGCCACTGCACTGCGCATCGTCTTCGCCGGCGTCGCGACCCAGCTGCTGCAGGTCATCGGCCTGCTGCTCGCCGGTGGCGTGCTGCTGCTCTGGGTCTGCTGGAAGATGTGGCGCGAGCTGCGCGAGCAGGCGGCGCATTCAAGGCAGCTGGCGTTCAGCCATGGCGGCGGCACGGATGCTGCGCCGGTGCAGCGAAAGACCTTCGGCCAGGCTGCGGTGCAGATCGTCGCAGCCGACGTCTCGATGTCGCTCGACAACGTGCTCGCGGTCGCGGGCGCCGCGCGCGAGCACCCCTACATCCTCGCCTTCGGCCTGTTGCTGTCAGTCGCGATGATGGGCGTCGCCGCCGATCTGCTCGGCCGCGTGCTCCAGAAGCAGCGCTGGATCGCCTATATCGGTCTCGCCATTATCATTTACGTCGCCTTCGAGATGATCTATCGCGGCTCGCTCGAACTCGCTCCCGTCATCGCGAGTCTTTGAGGCGGCGCCTTCTGTCTGCAATCCGGAGTGATCCATGTCGTCTGAATCCAAAGCACCTTTGGCGGCCGCCGCGCCACCGCGACTCGGCCTGTTCGCGCAGCTCATCTTTGGCTCGCGTTGGCTGCAAGTGCCGCTCTATGTCGGCCTGATCGTCGCGCAGGCCGTCTATGTGCTGCTGTTCCTGAAAGAGCTCTGGCATCTGGTCGCGCATTCGTTCGACGCCAGCGAGCAGCAGATCATGCTGGTCGTGCTCGGTCTGATCGACGTCGTCATGATCTCGAACCTTCTGATCATGGTGATCGTCGGTGGCTACGAGACTTTCGTTTCTCGCTTGAACCTGACCGGCCATCCCGACGAGCCCGAATGGCTGAGCCATGTCAATGCCAGCGTGCTCAAGATCAAGCTTGCGATGGCGATCATCGGCATCTCCTCGATCTCCTTGCTGAGGACCTTCATCGAGGCCGGCAATCTCGGCACCACGCGCAGCAATTTCACCGAGACCGGCGTGATGTGGCAGGGGCTGATCCACATGACCTTCATCATCTCGGCGATCGGCATCGCCTGGGTCGATCGTCTCAGCGACAACGGCCATCGCAAGGAGTCCGGCCACGGCTGAGCACTGTGGATTATGGCGTCGGACGTGGGGACGTGGTCTGGCGCTCGCACGCGGCATGACGGGCATCTCTTGGACTTGCTCGACGAGAGTGCCGCTCTTGCCCGTCGCGGACAGAGCGATCGCACCACTCAACATCATCGCACGGCGTGCATCTCCAGGAACGCCTTCACGCCGGTGACCTCGCCCGTATCGGATGCGGTGTAGCCGGGCAGGGTGGCGATTGCCGCGCGAAAATCGTGACTGCGGACGATATCGAGGATGCGTTGCATCGGCTCGGGCTCGAGGAAAGCGCGCTTGCAGACGAAGAAATAGTCCTCGGTGAGGATCCGGATGAAATCGAGCCCGAACTGGCGGGCAGCCGCCTCGACGCCGAAGCAGGCGTCGGCCATGCCGCTCGCGACATAGGCCGCGACCGCGGCGTGGGTGAATTCGATCTGCTGCGCGCCGTTGATCCTGCTCTCGTCGACGCCGTTGGCGGCAAGCAACTGGTCGAACAGCAGGCGCGTGCCGGAATCATGGTCGCGGTTGACAAAGCGGACGCCTGGCTTGGCGAGATCGTCGAGCGAGGCGATGCGCAGCGGATTGCCGCGCGCGACCATCAGTCCCATCTCGCGCGTGACGAAGCTGATGATGCGGTCCTCGCGCGGGTCGAGCCATTCGCGGGCGGCCTTGATGCCTTGCGCGCGAAGCGCGCCGTGCGGCAGATGCAAGCCGGAGAGGTCACAGGCGCCCTGTGCCAGCGAGACCAGCGAATGCTGGTTGCTGACATAGCGCAGGTCGACGCCGATGCCGGGCTCGCGGTCGAGGAATTCGCGCAGCTTCGCCACGGCAAAGCCGTGGCTGGCATGCACGCGGATCACGGACGGACGCTGCTCGAGGAACGGCTTGATCTCGCTGGCGAGCTCCTGCGCGAGGTTTTCGAGCTGGGGCCCGAGCCGCGCCTGCATGCGCTCGCCGGCCCACACCAGCCGCTCGCCGAACGGCGTGAGCTTTGAGCCCTTGCCGCGCTGGGTCTCGACCAGGGGCGTTCCGAAGAACTCCGACCATTGCTCGATGAGATTCCAGACGTGGCGATAGGATAGATGCGCGTCGCTGGCCGCGCTGGTGATCTTGCCGGTCCTCCGGATTTCGTTGAGCACGCCGAGCATGACGGCGACGGTCCGCGGACTACCCTCGCGACGGAATCGCCAGACGGCCTCGATCTCGATCTGAAGCATCGGGGCTTCCTTATGAATTCAACTTCATATATTGGGGATCCATCTGCAGAACATATCATATTTACTCCGGTTGAAAGGCGCCTAGTCTGGAATACCAGAAACGGAGGAAATATGATGTCTGTTGCATATGATTTTGCGCCTTCGCCGGCCACCGAGTTCATGGCGCGGCCGCAGCATCTGCTGATCGACGGCCGCCGCGTTCCCGCCAGCTCCGGCCGCAGCTTCACATCCCTCAATCCCGCCACCGGGCAGGTCATCGCCACCATCGCGGAAGGCGGCGAGGCCGACGTCGAGCATGCGGTGGCCGCCGCGCGCCGCGCGTTCGAAGGTCCCTGGCGGACGATGCGGGCTTCCGAGCGCGGCCAGATCCTGCTGCGCTGGGCGGAGTTGCTGAAGCGCAACGCCGAGGAAATCATCGAGCTCGAGTCGATCGACGCCGGCAAGCCGATCGCTGCGACGACGCGCCAGGACTTTCCGGCAGCGGTCGACACGCTGATTTATTACGCCGGCTGGGCCGACAAGATCAGCGGCGACGTCGTGCCGGTGCGCGACGATGCCTTGACCTACACCATGCGCGAGCCGGTCGGCGTGGTCGCGGCGATCGTGCCGTGGAATTTCCCGCTGATGATCGGGATGTGGAAGCTCGCCCCGGCGCTGGCCTGCGGCTGCACCATCGTGATGAAGCCGGCCGAGCTGACCTCGCTGTCGGCGCTGCGCATTGCCGAGCTCGCGCTCGAAGCGGGCCTGCCGGCGGGGGTCTTCAACGTCGTCACGGGGCCGGGCAGGGTCGTCGGCGATGCGCTGGTCAATCACCCCGACGTCGACAAGGTCACCTTCACCGGCTCGCCTGGCGTCGGCCGCGGAATCATGAAAGGCGCGGCCGGCAATTTCAAGCGCGTCTCGCTCGAGCTGGGCGGCAAGTCGGCCAACGTCATTTTCGACGATGCGGATCTCGAAGCGGCGAGCAAGGCTGCCGCCTCCGGCATCTTCTTCAATGCCGGCCAGGTCTGCTCCGCGGGCTCCCGCGTGCTGGTGCAGGAGGGGGCCTATGACGAGGTGGTCGAGCGGCTGGCGGCCCGCGCGAAGGCGCTCAGGATCGGCGATCCGCTCGATCGCAAGACGGCGCTCGGCCCCGTCATCTCCGAGAAGCAGATGAAGTCGATCCTCGACTATGTCGATATCGGCCGGAAGGAGGGCGCGAGCCTCGTCACCGGCGGAACGCGCGTCGGCGAGCGCGGCTATTTCATCAGCCCGACCGTATTCGCCGATGTCGCGCACGAGATGCGGATCTCGCAGGAGGAGATTTTCGGCCCCGTCGTCAGCGTCATCAAGTTCAAGGACGAGGCCGACGCCTTGAGAATCGCCAACGGCACGGCCTACAGCCTCGCCGCCGGGGTCTGGAGCCGCGACATCGGCAAGCTGCAGCGCTTCGCCAAGCGGGCGCGTGCCGGCACGGTCTGGATGAACACCTATGGCTACACCGACGTTCGCCTGCCCTGGGGCGGGGAGCGCGACTCCGGCCTCGGCCGCGAGCACGGCACCGCCGCGATCGACAATTTCACCGAGCCGAAGGCGGTGTGGATGAATCTGGCCGTCTGAGTACCTCCCGACCGGCCACGACTGGAGCCCGCCTGATCGTTCGGTCAGGCGGGCTCATTTTCGAGATCGATAAAATTGATTGTATTCGGCTCAGCGGCCGCAAACCCTCTCGACAGGAACCACGGCGCCTTAAACCAGAGCTTTGGAACCAACCTGCATCCTGCCCGCAAAAGGGCAGGGCATTATCATGTCAATTTTCAGGGAGATCGTCGTGGCGGTTGCGGGAGTTTACGCGCTCCTGCTCGCTTGCGACGCATTGTTCGGCGTCGGCGAGACGCGCTTCGACGACAACTATTATAGCGCCAGCTTCTATGCGCCGCGGCCGAAGGAGTTTCGGTTTGCAGACGGGATCACGCCGGCCGCCCGGGTCAGCGAGGCGTTCGCACAGTTTGCGCCGAGCGATGCAAAACCGAACAGGCGCTACTCGTCTCTGGCCACGGTCATCCGCTAACGCGCCTCACTCGCCTTGAATCCATTCCGCGAGGCCGCGCCACAGCGTGTCGCGGTGCGTGGGGCGGAAGAAGCCGAAATGGGAGATGCCCTTGGTACCGACATCCGACGGCCTCACCGTCAGCACCTCCGGCTTGATCGCGGAGAATCCGCTCGCGAGCAGCTCGACCGCCGGCCGCGTCGCCCAGGGATCGTCGGAGAAGCACAATGCCCGCAGCTCGCCTTTGAACTTCGTGAAGTTCTCCAGCGTCGGCAGCTTGGAATCGAAGAGATAGCGGGGGCTCGAGACCCACTCGGCCCATTGCAGGAAGACGCCCTTGGGTAGATCCTCGCCGACACCGGCCCAGCCCGGCGCATAGCCGAGTGCGTGGGTGAGCGGCACACCGACGAAGTTCATGAAGGCGAAGACGCGGTATTTTTCTGGCGCGGTCATCAGCCGCCAGGTTGCGGCCTGCGAGGCCACGAACGCGGCCCGTGAAATTTCGCTGTTGTTTTCGATCAGCCCGAGTGCTTGGCCGCCGAAGGAATGGCCGACATAGGCAAGGGGCAGCCCATGATAGCGCTCGCGCATCCAGCGCACCGCGGCGGTGACGTCGAGCGCCGCCCAGTCCGACATCGAGGCCTTGAAGCCGACCAGCGATTTCGGCCGGTTGTAGCCGACCATCGCCGGCAGCCGGGAATCGCCGATGCCGCGATAATCGTAGGTCAGGACCGCACAGCCGCGATGGGATAGGAGGCAAAGCCACGATAGATCTTTCGCGGGACGGCGGTCGCCGAGTTGATCAGCACGGCATGGCGCTTGCCGCCCCGCGGCAGGAACAGAGTGCCGGAGAGCGCATACCCGTCGGTCGCCGGGAAGCTGATCTCGTCGATGAAAACGTCGTCCGGTGCCGCGTCCATGGGCAGAAGGTATCCTGCCAGTTTCTTCGCCGTTTCCCAGCAAATGCGAATTTGGCTTTTCCTGCAAGGGCTTGCAGTGCGAAGCGGATTTACAACTGGCGATGTCGTGCCAGCCTGTGTATAAGGCGGCCCTCGCAACCCCTAGATCAGGTTGTGCTTTTTGCTTTCACGGAGAGATTGCGATGTCCGAGCGGTGGACGCCCGAGTCCTGGCGCAGCAAGCCGGTGCTACAGGTGCCCGAATATCCCGACGCCAAGGCCTTGGCCGACGTCGAGGCGCAGCTTGCGACGTTTCCGCCGCTGGTGTTCGCGGGTGAGGCGCGCAATCTGAAGAAGGCCTTGGGCCGCGTTGCGGCCGGAGAGGCCTTCCTGCTCCAGGGTGGCGACTGCGCCGAGAGTTTCGCCGAGCACGGCGCCAACAACATTCGCGATTTCTTCCGCGTGCTGCTGCAGATGGCGGTGGTGCTGACCTATGCCGGCGCGCTGCCGGTGGTGAAGGTCGGCCGCATCGCCGGCCAGTTCGCAAAACCGCGATCCTCGCCGACCGAGAAGGTGAACGGCGTCGAGCTGCCGAGCTATCGCGGCGACATCGTCAACGACATCGCCTTCACCAGGGAGGCGCGCGTCCCCGATCCGCAGCGCCAGCTGATGGCCTATCGCCAGTCGGCCGCGACGCTGAACCTGCTGCGCGCGTTCGCCACCGGCGGCTTCGCCAATCTCGGCAGCGTGCATCAATGGATGCTCGGCTTCCTCAAGGATTCTCCGCAGTCCCGCCGCTACAAGGAGCTGGCCGACCGCATCTCGGACGCGCTCAACTTCATGCGTGCCTGCGGCCTCGACCTCGAGAGCCATCCGGAGCTGCGCGCCACCGATTTCTACACCAGCCACGAGGCGCTGCTGCTCGGCTACGAGCAGGCCATGACCCGCGTCGATTCCACCACAGGCGACTGGTACGCGACCTCGGGCCACATGCTCTGGATCGGCGACCGCACCCGCCAGCTCGATCACGGACACGTCGAATATTTCCGCGGCATCAAGAACCCGATCGGGTTGAAATGCGGCCCGTCGTTGAAGCCCGACGAGCTGTTGAAGCTGATCGACGTGCTCAGCCCCGACAACGAGCCCGGCCGGCTGACGCTGATCGGCCGCTTCGGCTCGGACAAGATCGGCGAGCATCTGCCGAACATGATCCGCGCCGTGAAGCGCGAGGGCCGGGTGGTTGTCTGGTCCTGCGATCCCATGCACGGCAACACGATCACTTCGACGTCGGGCTACAAGACGCGCCCGTTCGACCGTATTCTGTCCGAGGTGAAGTCGTTCTTCGCGATCCATGCCGCCGAAGGCACCCATGCCGGCGGCGTGCATCTGGAAATGACGGGGCAGGATGTCACCGAATGCCTCGGCGGCGCCCGCGCGATCACCGACGAGGACCTCAACGACCGCTACCACACGGTCTGCGATCCCCGTCTCAACGCCGAGCAATCCATCGACATGGCTTTCCTGGTGGCGGAACTCCTCAAGCAGGAGCGCGCCGGCAAGCCCCAGCCGATGCCGGTCGCAGCGGGGCTCTAAAACCTTGCTGCGGATCTGGAAGGCCACGATCAATTCCCGTAACGGGCTGGCCTTTGCGTTTGGATCGGAGCAGGCCGTCCGCGAGGAGATCTTTGCGCTCCTGCTGTCGGTGCCGCTCGCCTGGTTCATCGGTGCGACCGCGATGCGCGCGGTCGAGCTGGTTTGTGCCGTTGCGTTCGTGCTGGTCGTCGAGCTGCTCAACACCGCGATCGAGAAGCTCGCCGACCGCCTGACCATGGACCACGACAAGCAGATTGGGCGGGTCAAGGACATGGGCTCGGCCGCGGTCGGCGTGGCGCTGCTGATGGCCGGCGCGTTCTGGATCTTCGCCATCGTCGAGCGGTTGGGTTTCGTCTAGCAAGGATCGAAAAAGGGCGGCCATGACCGAACGTCTCAACGCATTCGCGGTCACGCTCGCCCAGCTCAATCCGGTCATGGGCGACATCGAGGGCAATGCCGCCAAGGCGCGGGCTGCGCGCGTCCAGGCGATCGCCGACGGCGCCGATCTCGTGCTGTTGCCGGAATTGTTCATCGCCGGCTCCCCGCCGGAAGACCTCGTGCAGAAGCCGGCCTTCCAGGCGGCCTGCCGCGCCGCGATCGAAGCCCTGGCGCGCGAGACCGCCGATGGCGGGCCGGCAATGCTGGTCGGCACGCCCTGGGTCGAGGACGGCAGGCTCTACAATGCCTGCGCACTGCTCGACGGCGGCCGCATCGCGAGCCTGCGCTTCAAATGCAATCTGCCGAACTACGGCGTGTTCGACGAGAAGCGGCTGTTCTCGCGCGGCCCTGCTGCAGGCCCGGTGACCGTGCGCGGCGTGCGCATCGGCGTGCCGATCTGCGAGGACATCTGGCTGGAAGAGTCCGAAGACTACGAGAACGTGGTCGAGACGCTCGCCGAAACCGGCGCCGAGATCATCCTGGTGCCGAACGGGTCGCCCTACGCCCGCGACAAGAACGATGTGCGCCTGTCGGTCGCGGTGGCGCGCGTCACGGAGAGCGGGCTGCCGCTGATCTATCTCAACCAAATCGGCGGCCAGGACGAGCTGGTGTTCGACGGCGCGTCCTTCGCCCTCAATGGTGACCTCTCGTTGGCGGCGCAGCTGCCGGCATTTGAGGAGAGCATCGTCACGCTGCGCTTCACCCGCAACGGCGACGATTGGCGCTGCACAGGGCCGATTGCAGAGCAGCCGGAGGGCGACAAGGCCGACTACGCCGCATGCGTGCTGGGCTTGCGCGACTATGTCAGCAAGAACGGCTTTCCCGGCGTGCTGCTTGGCATCTCCGGCGGCATCGATTCCGCACTGTGTGCAGCCATCGCGGTCGATGCGCTCGGCGCCGACCAGGTGCATGGCGTGATGCTGCCCTATCGCTACACCGCCGCACACTCGATTGCGGACGCCGGTGAGCTCGCCGGCCATCTCGGCATCCGCTACGAGGTCTTGCCGATCGCGGAAGCCGTGAACGGGTTCGAGACCATCCTGTCGGGCCTCTTCAAGAATCTGCCGCCTGACGTCACCGAGGAGAATCTCCAGGCCCGCACCCGCGGCACGCTCTTGATGGCGATCTCCAACAAAACCGGCCTGATGGTGGTGACGACGGGCAACAAGTCCGAGATGTCGGTCGGCTACGCCACGCTCTATGGCGACATGAATGGCGGCTTCAATCCGATCAAGGACATCTACAAGACGCAGGTGTTCCGGCTGGCAAGCCTGCGCAACAGCTGGAAGCCCGACGGCGCGCTCGGACCTGCCGGCGAGGTGATCCCGCCCGACATCATCACGCGGCCGCCGACCGCCGAACTGCGCGAGAACCAGCGTGACGAGGACTCGCTGCCGCCTTACGACGTGCTCGATGCCATCCTGGAGCGTCTCGTCGAGCGCGAGCAGCCGCTGGATCAGATCATCGCCGCCGGCTTCGACCGCGAGACCGTCACGCGCATCGACCATCTGCTCAACGTCGCCGAATACAAGCGCCGCCAGGCCGCGCCCGGCGTGAAGGTGACGCCCAGGATTTTCGGCCGCGACCGCCGCTATCCCATCACCAACCGCTTTCGCGACAAGGGCGAGAAGCAGCCCGCGCCCGACGAGGCGCTGGCGTCGCGCGGCAGCAAGGCGTCGATCGACGCGTTCGAGGGGTGAGCGACTTCCCTCCTGAGCCGCAAGCGAGATGAGCGTTGTTGTGCCCTCGCCCCTTGTGGGAGAGGGCAGCTCCGCAACTGCAACAAACTCACCCGGGTGAGGGGTTGTCTCCGCGTTCACAGATGTGAGCGCTGAGAGAACCCTCATCCGGCGCTTCGCGCCACCTTCTCCCACAAGGGGAGAAGGGGACACCTATTTCTGCTGCTGCGGCAGGAAGGTCGGGCCGACCGAGCGGATCGGCTTGTTCTCGGAGCTGGCAGGCGCGGCTGTGTCCGCCGGCGGTGCCGCGGCCGGTGCGGTCGCGGTCGTCGGTGCGGGGCCTGCGCCCTTCTTCGCATTCGCAGGCGTGCCCTTGTTGAGCCGCTGCTGCTGCATCTTCCTGGCGCTTTCCTCGGTGACGATGATGTCGCCCTGCTGCTCGACCGTCGCCTTGTCGTCGGCCGATTTCAGCGCGTCCGCCCAGGTCTGTCCTGCGGCCTTGCAGGAGCAGGACGGGTTGAACTCGCTGCGGAATTTGAAAGCGGTCGGCAGCGCCGTGTAGGGCTGGCCGCTGATCGAGACCGCCGAGTTCATGTCTTCGCCGGGATTGCGATGGGTGTAGAGCACGGCTTCCGCTGCTGGGCAGAGCGACTTGCAGGCCTTCTCGTCGTCGGGGAAGCGCGCCGGCACCGTGGCAAACGAAACTGGGAAATAGGCGCCGTCGCAGGTGCGCACGCACACGGTGCGATAGGTGCCGGATTGCGGTCCGAGATCCGACGGCGGCGGCGCGCCCTGCGGATTGCCCGCGTTGTTGCCGCCGAACAGATTGCTCAGGAAATTGCCGCCGCCTTGCGATTGTGCGGCGTTGGCGTATTGCGGGCCGCAATTGTTCTGCGCCAGCGCCATCAGCACCGAGCGGCGCTGGTTGTCGCGCTCCGGGCTGGAGCCGCCGCCGCCGCGCAGGCGCTCGAGATTGCCGGTGATCTGGTCCAGATTGGCGCGCATCTGCTGGATCTGGGTGTTGACCGGGCCGCATTGGGCCGACTGGCCGTTGAACAGCGAGAAGAAGCCGGAGGAATCGCAGCCCATGCGCTTGGCCTGCATGGTGACCCGGTCGAGCTCCGCCTGCTGACGGGTCTGGGAGTCCTGGTAGCGGCGGATTTGCTCCTCACGCGCGGGATCGCCACCGCCGCCACGGTCCAGCGCGGCGAGCTGGCCCTCCAATCGCACGCACATCGGATTCGGCCCGAGGCCATTTTGGCCCGCTTGCGGCGGCGGGCCGGGCGGACCAGCCTGAGCGAAAGCGCCGGTGGCGAGCACGGCCGTGCTCAAGAGCACGGTGCAGGCAAGGCGAAGGCGAGCAGGGGAGAGAGACAGGAATTCAGGCATATCCGCCATTCTAGCGAGGTCACGGCCCAATGTGACTTTCCATGTGACCTTGGTGGGCCGAAGCGCGCCCTCCCAATAGCCGCTTCCGGCGGCATCGTCACGTCGTTTCGGGGGCCAAAGGACCGGCCTAAGCTACGCCAGCTCCGAGCGAATTCAGCGCTGGCAGGTGATTGCGACATATTCGTCGCAATGGCCATGGGAGCAATTTGTGCCGGATTTGGGGACAGAGCCGGTAATTTCGTCGGGATCGACCCGGCGATGGCTTGATGCCTGGGCAAAATCGCGTGACTGGCAATAGGTGTGCGCGGCCGGAGCGCCGCATTTGTCACCCTTGGCCAGGCATTGGTTGGCAATGATGAAGACACGGGTCTCGGGGAAGGCGCCGGAAGCCGCAAAGATGACGGCGCCGCAAATGAGCGCGGGCAAAAATCGCATGAAAAGGCACCGGGCAAAAAGGGGGAACTGCCGGTTCCAGAATGGGCTCAAATGGTTAGGGCATCATGAACCGTTGTGATGGCGGCGCGCTATACGGGCGAAAGAAAGCGTTTGCGCGGTACTCTTGACGCAAGGGCGCCTGATGGCCCATATGTTCCGCATGAACGGTCTCCTCGCCATTTGCGCCATTTGCCGCGAGATTACGAGCTAGCGATTCGCTGGCTGGAGCCGTCTTTTCTCAAACACATTGAGAGCCTTGGACGCCCGGCCGAGAGGGATGGGTTGTCATGGAATTGCGCCTTTACGATACGCTGAGCAGGGAAAAGCGCACCTTTGTGCCGCTCGATGCGAGCAACGTCCGCATGTATGTGTGCGGACCGACGGTCTATGACTACGCCCATATCGGCAATGCGCGGCCGGTGATCGTGTTCGACGTGCTGTTTCGCTTGCTGCGCCACACCTACGGCGAGGCGCATGTCAAATATGTCCGCAACATCACCGACGTCGACGACAAGATCAACGACCGTGCCGCGCGCGATTTCCCCGGCCTGCCGCTGAACGAGGCAATCCGGAAGGTTACCGAGCAGACCGGCAAGCAGTTTCACGCCGATGTCGATGCGCTGGGCTGCTTGCGGCCGAGCGTCGAGCCGCGCGCGACCGAGCATATCGGCGAGATGCGCGAGATCATCGAGCGCCTGGTCAATGGCGGTTTTGCCTATGTCGCCGAGGATCACGTGCTGTTCTCGCCGCAGGCGATGAACGCCGCCAATTCCTCGCTGCCGCGCTACGGCGCACTGTCCAAGCGCTCGCTCGACGAGATGATCGCGGGTGCGCGCGTCGATGTCGCGCCCTACAAGCATGATGCGACCGACTTCGTGCTGTGGAAGCCGTCCAAGCCCGGCGAGCCGTCATGGCCGTCGCCGGCCGGTATCACGGCCGAGGGGCGCCCGGGTTGGCACATCGAGTGCTCGGCGATGGCATGGAAGCATCTCGGCGAGCATTTCGACATTCATGGCGGCGGTATCGATCTCGTGTTTCCACACCACGAGAACGAGGTCGCGCAGACCTGCTGCGCGTTCCACCGCGAGCGCATGGCGAATTATTGGATGCACAACGGCTTCTTGCAGGTCGAGAGCGAGAAGATGTCGAAGAGCCTCGGCAACTTCATCACCATTCACGAGCTGCTCAGGGATTGGCCGGGTGAGGTGCTGCGCCTGAACATGCTCAAGACGCAGTACCGTTCGCCGATCGATTGGACCATGAAGTCGCTGGAGGAGAGCGCCAAGACGCTCGATGACTGGTATCGCGTTGCAGCCGACGTCGCGCCCGGCAAGCCGGCCGCATCCGTGCTCGATCCGCTGTTCGACGATCTCAACACGCCGCTGGCGATCGCGGCGCTGCATGGCCTGCGCGGCGGCGACGTCAGTGCCCTGGCGGGCTCGTTGCGCCTGCTCGGCTTCCTGTCCGAGAGCGCAGCGCAGTGGGAAGGGCGCAAGCAGCAGGCGAGCGGGGTCGATGCCAAGGAGGTCGAGCGCTTGATCGCCGAGCGGACAGCTGCGCGCGTACGGAAGGACTTTGGGGAGTCCGACCGCATCCGTGATCTGCTCGCCGCGATGGGCATTGCGATCAAGGACTCCAAGGAAGGAACGACGTGGGAGGTCGCGCGATGAAGCGGCCGGACACGCCTTTCCCGCGGCACTGGCTCTATTACATCGCGCTGAAGATCGCGCTGCTCGCGGGTGCCGTGGCGCTGGTGCTCAAGCTCTATGGGATGTGGTGAGGACGATGGGACAGACTTTGCCAAAGCCGGCACTTAGGCCGTTCCTTCCCGATGACCTGCCGGTGCTCGCCGCGATCTTCACCGCCAGCATCGAGGAGCTGACCGGCGACGACTATAGCGAGGCGCAGCAGGAAGCCTGGATGGCAGCCGCGGCGGACGAGGAGTTCGGCAAGCGGCTCGCCTCCGACCTGACGCTGATCGCAACGCTCGAAGGCTCGCCCGTGGGCTTCGCCTCGCTGCGCGGCACCGATCACATCCGTATGCTCTATGTGCATCCGGCCGTCAGCGGGCAGGGCATTGCGACCATGCTGGTCGACGCGCTGGAGAAACTGGCCGGCGGCCGCGGCGCGACGAGCCTGTCGGTCGATGCCAGCGACAACGCGCAGGGCTTCTTCGCCAAGCGCGGCTACACCGCCCAGCAGCGCAACAGCGTCACCATCAACGACGAGTGGCTCGCCAACACCACCATGAAGAAGACGCTCGGAGCGACGCAATGAGCAAGGAGCGCCTTTATCTGTTCGACACCACGCTGCGCGACGGCGCGCAGACCAACGGCGTCGATTTCACTCTGGCCGACAAGCAGGTCATCGCCGCGATGCTAGACGATCTCGGCATCGACTACGTCGAAGGCGGCTATCCCGGCGCCAACCCGCTCGATACTGAGTTCTTCGGCTCTAAGCCCAAGCTCGCCCATGCGCGCTTCACGGCCTTCGGCATGACGCGCCGGGCCGGGCGCTCGGTCTCGAACGATCCCGGTGTGGTCGGACTGTTGGAAGCGAAAGCGGATGCGATCTGCTTCGTGGCAAAGTCCTCGGCCTATCAGGTGCGCGTCGCGCTGGAGACGACGAAGGAGGAAAACCTCGCCTCCATCCGCGACAGCGTCGCGGCCGCGAAGGCCGCCGGTCGCGAGGTCATGCTGGACTGCGAGCATTTCTTCGACGGCTACAAGGAAGATTCGAGTTTTGCGCTCGCTTGCGCAAAAGCCGCCTTCGATGCTGGCGCGCGCTGGGTGGTGCTGTGCGACACCAATGGCGGCACCATGCCTGATGAGGTCGAGGCCATCGTCACCGAAGTGACGAAGCACATCCCCGGCGATCATGTCGGCATTCACGCCCATAACGACACCGAGCAGGCGGTGGCCAATTCGCTCGCCGCAGTGCGTGCCGGCGCGCGGCAGATCCAGGGCACGCTGAACGGTCTCGGCGAGCGCTGCGGCAACGCCAATCTGTGCTCGCTGATTCCGACGCTGAAATTGAAAAGGGAGTTTGCGAACGCCTTCGAGATCGGCGTCACGGCGGAGAAGCTGGCAACGCTCGTCAAGGTGTCGCGTACGCTCGACGACATGCTCAATCGCGTGCCGAACCGGCATGCTCCTTACGTCGGCGAGAGCGCCTTCGTCACCAAGACCGGCATACATGCCTCCGCGGTGCTGAAGGATCCGCAGACCTACGAGCACGTGCTGCCGGAGTCGGTCGGCAATCACCGCAAGGTGCTGGTCTCGGACCAGGCCGGACGTTCCAACGTCATCGCCGAGCTCGACCGTGCCGGCATTCCCTACGAGAAGAGCGATCCGAAGCTGACGCGCCTCGTCGAGGAGTTGAAGGAGCGCGAGGCCGCCGGCTACGCCTATGAGTCCGCGAATGCCTCCTTCGAGCTCCTGGCGCGCCGCACCCTCGGCAAGGTGCCGCATTATTTCGAGGTCGAGCAGTTCGACGTCAATGTCGAGCAGCGCTACAACGCGCTCGGCGAGCGCGTCACCGTGGCGCTCGCGGTGGTCAAGGTCGACGTCGCCGGCGAGCACCTGATCTCGGCCGCCGAAGGCAACGGCCCGGTCAACGCGCTCGACGTTGCCATGCGCAAGGATCTCGGCAAGTACCAGAAATACATCGAGGGCTTGAGGCTGATCGACTACCGGGTGCGTATCCTCAACGGCGGCACCGGCGCGGTTACGCGCGTGCTGATCGAGAGCGAGGACGAGAACGGCGACAGCTGGACCACGGTCGGCGTCTCCCCGAACATCATCGACGCCTCGTTCCAGGCGCTGATGGATTCGGTGATCTACAAGCTGGTGAAGTCGGGGGCGCCGGCGTAACTATCGCGGAGTCATTCCGGGGCGGTCCGCAGCACCGAACCCGGAATCTCGCGATTCCGGGTTCACGCTTCGCGTGCCCCGGAATGACTCAGGGAGGGGGCAAGCATGATCGACCACATTTCCGTCGGCGTCAGCGATCTCGAGCGTGCCGCACGATTCTACGAGGCCACGCTCGCGGCCCTCGGCCTCACGCGTCTCGTCACGCGGCCCCGAACGGTCGGATTCGGCAAGGCCTATCCCGAGTTCTGGATCAATCTGCGCGAGACCATGCCGCGTGTGCCGGCGGAGAGCGGCGTGCACATCTGCCTGCGGGCGAGAACGACCGACGAGGTCGATGCGTTTCATGCCGCAGCTCTCGCGACAGGCGGAGCCTCAGACGGGGCGCCCGGCATCCGCCCGCACGACCGCGTACGCTATTACGCGGCCTTCGTCACCGATCCCGACGGCAACCGCATCGAGGCGGTGACGTTTCCGGCAGACTAAAGCTTGCGCGCCACTTCCGGCGCGAGATCGCGCTGGCTGTCGGGAATCTGCGCAGCCGCGGCGCGCAGCCGCGGGACGATCTCCTCGACCTTGTCCGCCTTCAGGATGTCGACGGTAAGGCCGGCGCGGATGAACTCCGTTTGGCGCATATGGGCCACCAGGGAGAACAGCGGCTCCCAGAAATTGTCGATGTTGGCGAGCAGCACCGGCTTGGCGTGACGGCCGAGTTGCTGCCAGGTCAGCTGCTCGACCAGCTCCTCGAGCGTGCCGAGCCCTCCGGGCAAGGCGACGAAGGCGTCGGAGCGCTCGAACATCAGCCGCTTGCGCTCGTGCATGTCGGGTGTGACGACCATCTCCTGCACCCGCGTCAGCGCGTTCTCGCGCATCCGGAGGAAGTCGGGGATGATGCCGGTGACGGTGCCGCCGTGATCCAGCACGGAGGTTGCGACCGCCCCCATCAGTCCGAGCGAGCCGCCGCCATAGACGAGGCGGATCTTGTTGTCCGCCAGCGCCTTGCCGAGGGCTTTCGCCGCTTCGATGAAGTTGGGATTGGTTCCTGGGCCGGAGCCGCAATAGACACAGACGGTTTTGATCGTGCTCATTGGTGCCATGATGCATTGCAGCGAAGAGGCGTCAAGCCCTTCAGGTGATTCGGATGAGCCGGAAATTTACCGGTAAATGGCGACAAACAATCGAAGATTCGCCATCTGGCGGGGTGCGCTGCCATCGGGAAGGCTCTATATGACAGGCGAAAATCGTAAATCGCGGCGACGCTCGCATCCGGCGGGCTTTCAGGCTTCTTGATGGACCAACCTCAATCGTTCGACGGCGCCGACGTTCCCAATGCTGCCGGCGGCCCGCCGGAACGGGCCACGCTGATGGGCACGCTCGCGCATCTGTGGCCCTATATCTGGCCGGGCGACCGCTTCGACCTGAAGATGCGGGTGGTTTGGTCGCTGGTGCTGCTGCTCGCCGCCAAGCTGATCACGCTCGCGGTACCGTTCAGCTTCAAATGGGCCACGGACGCGCTGACGGGCGCCAACTCGGCGCCGGTCGCGGCCGACAATTGGCAGCTGTGGGTGATCGCCTCGCCGCTATTGCTGACCGCGAGCTACGGCGTGATGCGCATCCTGATGGCGCTGCTGACGCAATGGCGCGACGGCATCTTCGCGCGCGTCGCCATGCACGCGGTGCGCAAGCTCGCCACCATCACCTTCGTCCACATGCACGAGCTGTCGTTGCGCTTTCACCTGGAGCGCAAGACCGGCGGGCTGACGCGCGTGCTCGAGCGCGGCCGCGAGGGGATCGAGGTCATCGTCCGCATGGTGATCCTGCAGCTGATCCCGACCATCGTCGAGGTCTCGCTGCTGATGGCCGTGCTGCTCTGGCAGTTCGACTGGCGCTACGTTGTCGCGACCCTGATCACGGTCGCCGTCTACATGTACTACACCTATATCGCGACCGAATGGCGGATCGGCATCCGCCGCAAGATGAACGATTCCGACACCGAGGCGAACACCAAGGCGATCGACTCGCTGCTCAACTACGAGACTGTGAAATATTTCGGGGCCGAGGCGCGCGAGGCGCAGCGCTACGACAAATCGGTGGAGCGCTACGAGGAAGCGAGCGTCCGCACCTACACCTCGCTCGCGGTGCTCAACACCGGCCAGGCGGTGATCTTCACGCTGGGCCTGACCGCGACCATGTTGATGTGCGCGATCGGCGTACGCAACGGCACAAACACGGTCGGCGATTTCGTGCTGGTCAACGCCATGATGATCCAGCTCTACCAACCGCTGAACTTCATGGGCATGGTCTATCGCGAGATCAAGCAGGCGATCATCGACATCGAGAAGATGTTCAATGTGCTGGGCCGCGAGGCCGAGATCAAGGACGCGCCCGATGCCAAGCCGCTGGTGATCTCCGCCGGCACCGTGCGCTTCGAGGACGTGCGCTTTGCCTATGAGCCGACGCGCCCGATCCTCAAGGGCATCAGCTTCGAGGTGCCGGCCGGCAAGACCGTCGCGATCGTCGGCCCGTCCGGCGCGGGCAAGTCGACCATCTCGCGCCTGCTGTTTCGCCTCTACGACGTCTCCGGCGGCAAGATCCTGATCGACGGCCAGGACATCCGCGCGGTGACGCAGGATTCCCTTCGCGCTGCCATCGGCATGGTGCCGCAGGACACCGTGCTGTTCAACGACACCATCCGCTACAACATCCGCTACGGCCGTTGGGACGCCAGCGATGCCGAAGTCGAAGAGGCGGCGCAACTGGCGCAGATCGACCACTTCATCCGCATGTCGCCCAAGGGTTACGAGACCCAGGTCGGCGAGCGCGGGCTCAAACTGTCGGGCGGCGAGAAGCAGCGCGTCGCAATCGCGCGCACCGTGCTGAAGGCGCCGCCGATCCTGGTGCTGGACGAGGCGACCTCGGCGCTCGATACCCATACCGAACACGAGATCCAGGGCGCGCTCGACCGCGTGGCGAAGAACCGCACCTCGCTGGTGATCGCGCACCGGCTTTCGACCATCGTCGGGGCCGACGAGATCATCGTGCTGGATCAGGGCCGCATCGCCGAGCGGGGGACCCACGCCAAGCTGCTCGCCCATGGCGGCCTCTATGCCAGCATGTGGAACAGGCAGCGCGAGGCCGAGGCGGCGCGGGAGAAGCTGGCCAAGATGGCCGACAGCAAAGAGGCGCCCAACCGGGAGCCGCCGCCCGTCAGCGACGCCCTGACCGCGCCTGCGGCGGCGGAGTGACCTTGTCTCCGGTCCCAACTCTGGCCTAAACAGGCCCGCGCGACGACCCGTGCCATTAACCCCGAGCGGCAGATAGCGATGTCCATTCTCGATTCGATCCAGCGTCAGACCCCGCCGATCCACAAGGAGGGCTATCCCTTCATCGGCGGCTTTGCGCTGGCGAGCCTGATCCTGTTCTGGCTGTGGTCGCCGTTGGGCTGGATCGGTACGATCCTGACGGTGTGGTGCGCGCTGTTCTTCCGCGATCCCGTGCGCGTGACGCCGGTGCGCGAGGGGCTGGTGGTGTCGCCAGCCGACGGCCGCGTTTCGATGATCACCATGGCGCTGCCGCCGGCCGAGCTCGGTCTCGGCGATCGGCCGTTGCCGCGTATCTCGGTGTTCATGAGCGTGTTCAACTGCCACGTGAACCGCAGTCCGATCGCGGGCAGGGTGGATCGGATCGCCTACCGGCCCGGCCTCTTCATCAATGCCGAGCTCGACAAGGCGAGCGAGGACAATGAGCGCAACTCGCTGGTCATCTCGACGCCGACGGCGCGCATCGGCGTGATCCAGATCGCGGGCCTCGTCGCCAAGCGCATCGTCTGCTTCGTCAGGGAAGGCCAGGCGATCGGCGCCGGCGAGCGCTTCGGTCTGATCCGCTTCGGCTCACGGCTCGACGTCTATCTGCCGCTCGGCACTAAGGCGCTGGTCTCGGAAGGGCAGATCGCCATCGCCGGCGAGACCATCTTGGCGGCCCTCGCCGGCGACGACCCGAGCCGCGCCTACCGCGCCAGTTAACGAAAGTCGGCCCGAGGGGCCTTCCGCCGCAATGGCGGAGGGGGATGCGGCTTGCTATATCTCGCCTCGAGGTGAGGACAGCCATGACGCCCTATGACTTCAAATACCCGGATACGCGCCCCCGGCGGTTCCGCCCGATACCGGTGCGGATGCTGGTGCCCAACGTCATCACGCTGCTGGCGATCTGCGCCGGCCTGACCTCGATCCGCCTCTCGATCGAAGGGCGGATCTCGCTCGCCGTCTATGCCATTGTGTTCGCGGCCGCGCTCGACGGTATCGACGGGGGCATCGCGCGCATGATCAAGGGGCAGTCCAAGTTCGGCGCCGAGCTCGACAGCCTCGCCGATTTCGTCAATTTCGGCGTGGCGCCCGGTCTCATGCTGTATTTCTGGCAGCTGCACGAGCTCGGCAATGCCGGCTGGATCGCCGCCATGGTGTTCGCGATTTCCGGCGGCCTGCGCCTGGCCCGCTTCAATGCCACCATGGACGACCCGAACAAGCCCGCCTTCGCGGCCAATTTCTTCACCGGCGTGCCGGCGCCGGCCGGCGCGATCACCGTGCTGCTGCCGATCTATGTCGCCTTCCTCGAGCTCGGCCGCATGCCTGCGGCGGTGACCGCGGCCTATACGCTTCTGATCGCCTTCCTGATGGTGTCGCGCCTGCCGGTGTTCTCCGGCAAGACCAAGCGCATGCGCGTGCCGCCGGAGCTGGTGCTGCCGGCCTTCGTCGCGGTGATCGTCTTCATCGCGCTGCTGATCGCCTATCCCTGGCACGTGCTCTCGATCGGCACGGTGCTCTATCTCCTCGCTTTGCCGCTCGGCTACAAATCCTATCGCGACCAGGCGCGCGCCATGGAAGCCTCTGCTCCTACGGGAGGCGAGGTCGCCTCGCCGCCGTCGGCGCCGACGCTGGCGAACGTGGCGGAGCCGCCGCAGGAGGACCGTCCAGGGCGGCTGCACTGAGCGTTTTTTCGCGGATATCTGCCATGATGGCGCGCTGAGTTGGGTCGAGACCCGATCTCGGCTATATCGCCCTGATGCCGGCGGCATCGCGCAATCAACCGCCGCCAATCTGGGAGAGAACGCCGTGACCAATTCCGCGACCGGGCCGCTGCCCGCTGCCGTCCTCGAAGCGCTGGGCCGCTACGATACGCCGACGATCTGCAATGCCATGGAGATCGTGGCGCCCGAGCGCCGGCTGATCGGCTACACCACCAAGCAACTGGTCTGCCCGTTTCCCGACCTGCCGCCGATCGTCGGCTATGCTCGCACGGTTGCCATCCGCTCGGTGCTGAAGTCCTCGCTTCCCGCCGAGGAACAGTCGAAGCGCCGCATCGAATATTACGAATATGTCGGCACCGGCCATGGTCCGCGCATCTCCGTGATCCAGGACATCGACGGCCCTGACGTCGGCTACGGTGCGTTCTGGGGCGAGGTGCAGAGCAACGTGCACAAGGCGCTCGGCTGCCTCGGCGTCATCACCGACGGCTCGATCCGCGACATTCCGCAATGGGCGCCCGGCTTCCAGGCGCTGGCCGGCTCGATCGGCCCCTCGCACGCCTGGGTGCATGCGGAAAGCTTCGGCGGCGAGGTTCGCGTCGCCGGCATGACCGTGAGGTCGGACGACCTGATTCATGCCGATCAGCACGGCGCCATCGTGATCCCGCTCGACGTCGCGGCCAAGCTGCCCGAGGCTGCCGAGCTCTGCGGCCGCCGCGAGACGCCGATCCTGGAGATCGCCCGCAGTCCCGACTTTTCGCTGGAGAAGCTGAAGGCCGCGCTGAAGCGCTCGGCGGAGATTCACTGAAGCTTACGGCGATGAGGCCGGTCGCGAGCTGCCTTGTTCGGTCAGGAACAGGGCGGCCTGATCCGGCTCTCCGAACACGGCGGCGGCGCATCCGATCAAGGTGAAGCCGCCTGCGAGATCCCACAGCGTGATCTCGTCCGCGCTGCCGGTGCTCTGAATCAATCGCGCGGCGATGACGGCGAAGGCAGCCTCGACAAAGAGCACGGCGCTGAACGCCGGCAGGACGAGCTCCGGCTCGAGCAGATGCAGCGCCAGCACCGCCGGCAACGCCGTGAGAAGACTGAACAGCGTCAACATTGCAAATCGCTCCCGCGATCGAGCAGGCCGCAGCCCATGGGATGATACTGCATCGTCGCCCGTCGCGGATGTGGCGCGGGGCCGCAGTCATGGTTAGCAAAGCGTTGAGATTCCTGACGGCGGTCGGCAAAGCCGGCCGCATTTCGGCGCGCTGCGCCGGTCTGCCGGGCCTGCCCAACTTAACCTTTACGCGGCTTTAAGGGCGGCGCTCTAGGGTTTCCGATGCGGTTCGGGGTTGGGCCGCGCCAGCGGCCAGGACGGCCGTTGTTGCGTACGCGTTGGAGTATCCCATGGATATCATGACGGGCGTTGGGCTCACGGCCGGCATCATCGTCATCACGGCGATGATTTTCATGGGCGGCGACCTTCACATGTTCATCTCCGAACATGCGATGATCATCATCTTCGGCGGCTCGATCTCGGCCACCATGATCCGCTTTCCGCTCTCGGCGCTGCTGCACGGCCTTCCGCTCGGCGCCAAGTTCGCCTTCACCATGAGCCGGCTGTCGGCGCACGACCTCGTCGACGAGCTCGCCCGCATCGCCGAGATCGCGCGCAAGCAGGGCCCGGTCGGCCTCGAAAAGGTCGAGACCGACGAGCCGTTCCTCGCCAAGGGCATCCGCTACGTCGCCGACGGCTACGACCTCGACTTCATCCGAGACAATCTCGAGCGCGACCGCGACAACTTCCTGATGCACCTCGACGAGGGCAGCAAGATCTACCGCGCCATCGGCGATTGCGCTCCGGCCTTCGGCATGATCGGCACCCTGATCGGCATGGTGCAGATGTTCGCCAACATGACCGACCCTTCCAAGCTCGGCCCGTTCATGGCGACCGCGCTGCTCGCGACGCTCTACGGCGCGCTGGTTGCGAACCTGTTCTGTCTGCCGATCGCCGATAAGCTGCATGGCAAGCTGCTTGACGAAGAGACCAACCGCACCCTGATCATCGACGGCATCCTGATGATCCGCGACTCCAAGAGCCCGACGCTCGTGCGCGAAATGCTGCTGGCCTACCTGCCGGAGAAGCATCGTCACGCCGAGGGCGAGCCGGTGCCGGCGTAAGCCGGCCCGCCGGGATTTTCAGCCATGGCCAAGAAGAAACGCGGCGATGCGCATGGCGGCGGTCACGGCTGGGTCGTGACCTTCGCAGACCTCATGGGCTTGATGATGAGCTTCTTCGTCATGCTCGTGGCGTTCTCGACGCAGGACGCCAACAAGCTGAAGATCGTCGCCGGCTCGATGCGCGACGCCTTCGGCGTGCAGAGCGAGGCGCGCTATGCCGGCATCGTCGAGTCCGACGGCCTGCCGACGCGCCCGAGGCTGAAGAACGTCGATCACATCCAGCCCGAGGACGCCTCCAACACCCCGACCCCGGACCAGGAAGACCGCGACAAGACCTCCGGCGCCAAGATCAAGGTCGATCGCAATTTCGCGCTCGCCGCAGCCTCGCTGCGCCAGGCGCTGCAGGACATGCCGGAGCTGACCGAGATGTCCAAGCACATCATGTTCGAGGAGACCAAGCAGGGTCTCAACCTGGAGATCGTCGACCAGGACGGCCGCTCGATGTTCGCCGACGGCTCCAAGGTGCCCTATGACCGCACCCGCCGTCTGGTCGAGAAGCTCGCGATCCCGCTCAAGGCGACGCCGCTGCGCGTCTCCATCGCCGGCCACACCGCGGCCGGCTTCGTGCCGAACCGCAGCGACTACGGCGCCTTCGATCTGTCGGCCGACCGTGCCAATGCCGTGCGTCAGATCCTCGAACGCGAGGGCCTGCCGCCATCGCACATCTTCGCCGTCTCCGGCAAGGCGGACACCCAGCCGCTGTTTCCGGACGATCCTTCGCTCGCGGCCAACCGGCGAGTGACCATCACCCTGATGCGCGAAGATCCGCCGCTGCCGCCCAATCTGAAGCCCTGAGCATGATCCGGGCCCGAAGCGCCGCGTTGGCGTAAAGCGGGCACCGGTTTTCCGACGAGAGCAGGCTCGGACACCAAGGCCTCTTGCGCTACCATCTTACCTGAGGCATGTCGTCGCGCTGGCGATGAGCGTGGCTGCGGCGTCACAGCATCCGTCTCGGCGCCTGCTATGGTGGCGCGGCGATTGACAGGGGCACCGGAAGCGTCAAAAGGCGCCGGATCAATTCCAGGGACGAAACGTTTTCCACCTTCATGACGGCGAGCATCACACAGGCCGAGACCCAGGAAGGGCCGGTCAGATCAGGTTTTTGGGCCCTCACGCTCGGGAGCATCGGCGTCGTTTTCGGCGATATCGGCACCTCGCCGCTCTATGCATTCCACGAAGCTGTCAGGGGCGCGGCCCATGGTGAGCCGGTCTCGCGGGTCATCGTGCTCGGCGTGCTCTCGCTGATCCTGTGGGCGCTCTTGATCGTCGTCACCGCCAAATACGTCCTGCTGCTGCTGCGCGCCGACAATAACGGGGAGGGCGGCACGCTCTCGCTGATGGCGCTCGGCCAGCGCGCCCTCGGGCGGCGGAGCTGGTTCCTGCTGGCCCTCGGCGTGATCGGCGCCTCCATGTTCATCGGCGATTCCATGATCACGCCGGCGATCTCGGTGCTATCGGCGGTCGAAGGCCTGAAGCTCGCAACCCCCGCGTTCGAGCACTACGTCGTGCCGCTCACCGTCCTCATCCTCGCGCTGCTGTTCGCGGTCCAGAGCAAGGGGACCGCGCTGGTCGCCTCGGCCTTCGGGCCGGTGATGGTAGTCTGGTTCACCGTCATCGCGGTGATGGGCGCGGTCCATATCGTCGATGATCCCTCCGTGCTGGCGGCGATCAATCCCTATTACGCGGTGCAGTTCGTGCTGTCGCATGGCACGATCGGCCTCGTGACGCTCGGCGCCGTGTTCCTGGCGGTGACGGGGGGCGAGGCGCTCTACGCCGATCTTGGCCATTTCGGGCGAAAGCCGATCCAGTCGGCCTGGATGTTCTTCGTGCTGCCGGCGCTGTTGATCAACTATTTCGGGCAGGGCGCGCTGGTACTGTCCGACCCCAGCGCGATCGAGCACTCGTTCTATCGCATGGTCCCTGAGCGTCTGGTGCTGCCGCTGGTCGGGCTCGCGACTGCAGCGACCGTGATCGCGAGCCAGGCGGTGATCACAGGTGCCTATTCGCTGGTCTATCAGGCGGTGCAGCTCGGTCTGCTGCCGCGCTTCGAGGTCCGTTATACCTCCGAGGCCCATGCCGGCCAGATCTATCTGCCGCGGGTGAACCGGCTGCTGCTGATCGGCGTGATGCTGCTGGTGCTGCTCTTCCACACCCCCAGCAATCTGGCCTCGGCCTACGGCATCGCGGTCTCCACCACCATGGTCGCCGACGGCATCATGGGCTTCGTCGTGATCTGGAAATTGTGGAACTGGCGCGCTGCCGCCGCTGCCGCCGTGATCATGCCCTTCGTCGTCGTCGATTTGAGTTTCTTCAGCGCCAATCTCTTGAAGCTGCTCGAGGGGGCCTGGGTGCCGCTGCTGTTCGGCGTGGCCATGGCGGGAACGATCTGGACCTGGCGCAAGGGCTCGGGGATTCTGATTCAGAAGACGCGCCGGATCGAGGTGCCGCTGGACGACCTAATCCGCAGCCTCGAGAAACGGCCCCCGCACGTCGTCAAGGGCACCGCGGTGTTTCTGACCAGCGATCCCGCGTTCGTGCCGACCGCGCTGCTGCACAATCTCAAGCACAACAAGGTGCTGCATGAGCACAACGTGATCCTGACCATCGAGACCGCGCAGACGCCGCGGGTCGACCTCGCGGAGCGGTTCCGCATGGAGAAGATCAGCGACAAGTTCTCCAAGGTCCGTCTGCGCTTCGGATTCATGGAGCAGCCGAACGTACCCAAGGCGCTCGCGATCGCGCGCAAGCAGGGCTGGCAGTTCGATATCATGTCCACGTCGTTCTTCGTGTCGCGACGGTCGCTGAAGGCGTCAGCGCAGTCGGGCATGCCGCTGTGGCAGGACCATTTGTTCATTGCGCTGAGCCGGTCCGCGAACGATGCCACCGACTATTTCCAGATTCCCACGGGACGGGTGGTTGAAGTTGGAACCCAGGTCACTATTTGAAGCGCAACTGGCAAGTCTATGCAAATTTCGCATGGCAAGGGCCCGAAATCGGGCTAGGCTATGCCGGTAGCGCAGGACTATAAGCCGCGCGCTCTTCCGCCGTTGTGCAGTGAAGCATTTTAGAGGCCACCGGGCTCTCCCATGACAAGCGACGTAGCAGTTCCCGCCCCGGAAACGGCGGCGGCCAATGGGCATGGCGACGCCCACACCACCGCCGGCTTCGGCGCACTGACGCTCGGCAGTATCGGCGTGGTCTATGGCGATATCGGCACCAGCCCGCTCTACGCGTTTCGCGAAGCAGTGATGGCCGCCTCGGGCGCCGAGGGGGTGCCGACGCCAGCAGCGGTGCTCGGCGTTCTCTCGTTGATCCTGTGGGCGCTGATCGTCGTGGTGACGCTCAAATACGTCGTGATCCTGCTTCGTGCCGACAACAACGGCGAGGGCGGCACGCTTGCATTGATGGCGCTGGCCCAGCGCGCGGTCGGTACCGGCGGGGCGACCATCGTGCTGCTCGGCATCATCTCCGGTGCGCTGTTCTATGGTGACGCAGTGATCACGCCGGCGCTCTCGGTGCTGTCGGCGATCGAGGGCATGAAGGACGTCACCCTGACGTTCGAGCCTTACATCGTGCCGCTAACCGTCGTGATCCTGGCCTGCCTGTTCGCCGTTCAGTCCCGCGGCACGGCCCGCGTTGCCGCCTTTTTCGGCCCGATCATGTGCGTCTGGTTTGCGGTCCTTGCGGCGGCGGCGATCCATCCCATTATCCAGCAGCCGCAGGTGCTGTACGCGCTGAACCCGCTCTACGCCGTGTCCTTCATGCTTCACCACGGCATCATCGGCTTCGTGACGCTGGGCGCCGTGTTCCTAGCGGTCACCGGCGCTGAGGCGCTCTACGCCGACCTCGGCCATTTCGGCAAGCGGCCGATCCAGACCGCCTGGCTGTTCATCGTGCTGCCATCGCTGGCGCTGAATTATCTGGGGCAGGGTGCTCTCGTCCTTGGCGATCCCGGCGCGATCGTAAGCCCGTTCTTCCAGCTCTTCCCGCAAGGCTTTGTTCGCGGCAGCATGGTCGTGCTGGCGACCATGGCGACCGTGATCGCCAGCCAGGCGGTGATCACCGGCGCCTATTCGCTGACGCGGCAGGCGATCCAGCTCGGGCTGCTGCCGCGGTTCGAAATTCGCCATACGTCGGAAGTCCATTCCGGCCAGATCTTCATCCCGCGCATCAACCAATTGCTGCTGGTCTCGGTGGTGTTGCTGGTACTGCTATTCCGCTCCTCCAGTGCGCTGGCCTCGGCCTATGGCATCTCCGTCACGGGCACCATGGTGGTCACCGCGATGATGGGCTTTGTCGTGATCTGGAAGGGCTGGCGGTGGTCGCCGCTCGCCGCCGGCGCGCTGATTGCCCCGTTCCTGTTCCTCGATCTGACCTTCCTGACCGCCAACCTGCTCAAGGTGTTCGAGGGCGGCTGGGTGCCGCTGGCGCTTGGCGCGCTCATGATCATTCTGATGTACACGTGGCGGCGCGGCAGCCGGCTGCTGTTCGAGAAGTCCCGCAAGCTCGAGTTCCCGCTCGCCGATCTCGTGGCGATGCTGGAGAAGCGGCCGCCGCAGCGCGTGCCCGGTACCGCGGTGTTCCTGACCTCGGATCCGCTCAGCGCGCCGACCGCGCTGATGCATAGTCTGAAACACTACAAGGTGCTGCACGAGAAGAACGTCATTCTCACCATCGAGACGGCGCAGACCCCGCGGATCGATCCGTCCGAGCGCGTGAAACTGGAGCAGATCTCGCCGACCTTCTCCAAGGTGACGCTGAAGTTCGGCTTCATGGAATCGCCCAACGTGCCGAAGGCGCTGGCGATCGCCCGCAAGCTCGGCTGGCAGTTCGACATCATGTCGACCTCGTTCTTCCTGTCGCGGAGGGCGCTGAAGCCGGCCGCCCATTCGGGCATGCCGCGCTGGCAGGACCGGCTGTTCATCTCGCTCAGCCGCTCTGCCAACGACGCCACGGACTATTTTCAGATTCCCTCTGGCCGCGTGGTCGAAGTCGGCACCCAGGTGGCGATTTAGGGCCGGAGCCGGCGCGCTGTACTGTCATCGCCCGGCTTTGACCGGGCGATCCAGCCTCCCAGAGGCCGGAGTTGAAGAGCTCGCTCTCGCCACAGCCGCCGCGGCGTACTGGATTCCCTGCCTGCGCGGGGAATGACACCGACGGGTGGCGAGAGGTGAAGCTGGATTTCCGGGCGTGGCCCTGAAAGCCGCACTTCAAGTCGCTGCGATTTAGCTTTAACTTGCGCCGCGCGGCTCAAGCCTTTGTAGCGCTTGATTTTCGTCTCTCGAGAGGCGAGGTTGCCGCCGGCCGGGGACGCCCCGGCATACGGCCCTGCGACGTTGGAGGATGATGTGGCAAACCAGGTACAGGATCTGACCCCGGACGAGGTCTCCAAAGGTGTCGCGGAAGGGCGCTATCTGCTGGTCGACGTTCGCGAGCCGAACGAGGTGCAGGCCGAGGCCTATCCTTACGGCGTCGTGGTGCCGCTCTCGACCTTCGATCCCAAGGCGATCCCCGATCCCCAGGGCAAGCAGGTCGTGTTCGCCTGCCGCTCGGGCAAGCGCTCGGTGACGGCCTCGCTCGCGGCGCAGGCGGCGGGCCTGCCTTACGACAAGCATCTGGCCGGTGGCATGCTGGGCTGGAAGGCGGCGGGTCTTCCCAGCAAGGTCGGTGGCTGACCCGGCCGATGTCGAAGAGCTCCAATCTGAACAAGGTCTTCGCCGACCTTCCCGTCACCATCTTCGAGGCGATGTCGCAGGCCGCGCGCGACAACAATGCCATCAATCTCGGTCAGGGCTTTCCTGACGATCCCGGCCCGGAGGACATCCGCCGCGCCGCGGCCGAGGCCTCGCTGAACGGCTACAACCAGTACCCCTCCATGATGGGCCTGCCGGAGCTGCGACAGGCGATCGCGACCCATTACGGCCATTGGCACGGCCTCAAGCTCGATCCGATGAGCGAGGTGATGGTGACCTCCGGCGGCACCGAGGCGCTGACCTCGGCGATCCTCGCCGTGGTCCAGCCCGGCGACGAGGTCGTCTGCTTCCAGCCGGTCTACGATTCCTATCTGCCGATCATCCGCCAGGCCGGCGGCATTCCGCGCCTGGTCCGGCTCGAGCCGCCGCACTGGCGGGTGAATGAGGACATGCTGAAAAGCGTCTTCAATTCAAAGACCAAGGCGGTTCTGTTCAACAATCCCCTGAATCCGTCGGCGGTGGTCTATCCGCGCGAGGACCTCGAGCTGCTTGCGCGCTACTGCCAGAAGTTCGACGTCATCGCGATCTGCGACGAGGTCTGGGAGCACGTCACCTTCGACGAGCACAAGCACATCCCTCTGATCACCATCCCCGGGATGCGTGAGCGCACCATCAAGGTCGGCTCGGCCGGCAAGATCTTCTCGCTGACGGGCTGGAAGATCGGTTTCGTCTGCGCGGCGCCGCCGCTTTTGCGCGTCGCCGCCAAGGTGCACCAGTTCCTGACCTTCACCACCGCGCCGAACCTGCAGGCCGCCGTGGCCTACGGTCTCGGCAAGTCCGACGACTACTTCTTGTCGATGCGCAAGGATTTGACGCGGAGCAGGGACCGCCTGGCCAAGGGGCTGGAGAGCCTCGGTTTCCCCGTGCTGAAGTCGCAGGGCACCTACTTCCTCACCGTCGACCTGTCGCCGCTCGGGCTGAACGAGAGCGACACAGAGTTCTGCTGGCGTATCGTGAAAGACTACAAGGTGGCGGCGATCCCGGTGTCGGCGTTCTACGAGCAGGATCCGGTGACCTCGGTTGTTCGCTTCTGCTTTGCCAAGAAGGATGAGACGCTCGACACCGCGCTGGAGCGGCTGTCGGACGCTGTGCGTGGACGCAAGAGGTAGAAAGAAGATGACGGACGTCGGCCGTTCGGGGTTTCGTCTGGGTCTTGCCATCGCCGCCGCGCTGACGTTGCTTTCCCCGCCCGCGGGGGCCGAGGAGCGCGTCGTCAACTTCTACAACTGGTCCAACTACATGGCGCCGGATGTCCTTGAGAACTTCACCAAGGAGACCGGCATCAAGGTGGTCTACGACACCTTCGACGCCAACGAGACGTTGGAGACGCGCCTGATGGCCGGCAAGTCCGGCTACGACGTCGTGGTGCCCACCGCCTATTTCCTGCAGCGGCAGATCAAGGCCAACATCTTTCAGAAGCTCGACAAGTCGAAGCTGCCGAACCTTGGCAATGCCTGGCCGGTGGTGACCCAGCGTCTTGCGACCTACGACCCCGGCAACGTCTACGCCGCCAACTACATGTGGGGCACGACCGGCATCGGCTACAACGTCGCCAGGGTGAAGCAGATCCTCGGACCCGATGCCAAGATCGACAGTTGGGACATCGTCTTCAAGCCGGAGAATTTGGCAAAATTCAAAGACTGCGGCGTGCACATGCTCGACTCCGCCGACGACATCTTTCCGGCGGCGCTGAGCTATCTCGGACTCGACCCGAACTCGACCAAGCAGGCGGATCTGGAGAAGGCCGCGGACATCGTCTCCAAGGTTCGGCCGTCCGTGCGAAAATTCCATTCGTCTGAATATTTAAGCGCGCTCGCCACCGGCGAGATCTGCTTCGTGGTCGGCTGGTCCGGCGACATCATGCAGGCCCGCGCGCGCGCGGCGGAAGCCAAGAGTGGCGTCGAGATCGGCTACACCATTCCGAAGGAGGGCGCGCAGATGTTCTTCGACAATCTCGCGATTCCTGCGGACGCGAAGAACGTCAAGGAAGCCTACGAGCTGATCAACTATCTCTACCGCCCGGACGTCGCCGCCAAGAACTCGGACTTCCTATCCTACGCCAACGGCAACCTCGCCAGCCAGAAACTGGTCGATCCGAAAATCCTTGATGACAAGAACATCTATCCGGACGAGGCGACGCTTTCAAAACTGTTCGTCATCACAGCGCGCGAGCCGGCGACCCAGCGCATCATCAACCGGCTCTGGACCAAGGTGAAGACGGGGCGGTAAGGCTCAGGTCATTGCGGGGCGATGCGAAGCATCGAGTCTGGAATCTCGAGATTCCGGGTTCGGTCCTTCGGACCGCCCCGGAATGACGGCAGAGGCGCTGCTGCTACCGCCACCGCCTGTGCAGCCACAGCCATTGCTCGGGATGCTCGCGCACCCAGCTTTCCACCACGTTGGTGATCGCCTGTGTCGTGCCCTGGATGTCGATCTTGCCCTCGGCGTCGCGCACCGGCGGAATTTCCTCCGTCAGCTCGGCGCGGAAGCGAAAGCCCGGCAGGCGGATGATGCGCACGCCGTGGATCGGGCATTCGACCTGGCGCAAGAGGCGCGCCAGCATCGGGTTGGCGCGGGTCTTGCGGCCGAAGAAAGTGACCTCGACGCCGCCGGTCAGGTACTGATCGATCAGCATGGCGACGTGCTTGCCATCCTTCAGCGCCTGGGCGAGCCGCAGCGGCGCCTCGCGGCCGGCCGGGATCAGCGTGCCCATATTGACTTGGCGCATCTCCTGAATGATGCGATCGGCTGAGGCGATGTTCGGCCGGCGATAGAGGATCGCGGCGTCCAGCCCGTGCGCGACGGCGGCGAGAGCCGGCAATTCCCAATTGGCGAGATGCGCGGCGAAGATCAGCGCCGGCTTGCCGTCGTCGCGGATCTGGTCGAACAGCTCGATGCTGCGCTGGGGCAGCTCGATGCGGCTCTTCTCCGGATGCTCGCGATCATAGTCCCAGACGTGGTCCATGTGGGCGAATTCGGCGCCGACGCGGCCGAGATTGTCCCACACGCCCATCAGGATCTGTTCGATCTCCTCCGGCGACTTCTCGGGAAAGGCGGCGGTGAGATTGGCGCGGCCGATGCGGTGCTCGCGCAGGCGCGGGCCGATCGTCCTGGTGACGCGCGCGAAGAAATCCGAGGTCTTGATTGGATCGAAATAGCGCGTGGTGCGCAGCATGCCGACAGTGGCGGCGCCGATCAGGCCTCCGCTGATCGATTTGGCTGCATTCCGCGCGCGAATCTTCGTGCCGAGAGAGATCAGCGCCATACGCCCGGTCAGGCCGGTTCGCGGGTCAGGATCAGCGAGGCGTTCTGGCCGCCGAAGCCGAACGAGTTCGACATCACCGCGGTGACGCGGGCATCGCGCGCCTTGTTGCCGACCACGTTGAACAGGATCGTGGGATCCGGAGTCTCGTAATTGATCGTCGGCGGGATGCGCTGATGCTCGAGCGTGAGCAGCGAGAAGATCGCCTCGACCGCGCCGGCCGCCGAGATGGTATGGCCGACCATCGACTTGTTGGAGGTGACCGGAATCTTCTGCGCGAGCTCGCCGAACACGGCCGATGTCGTATTGAACTCCATCTTGTCGTTCTCGGGCGTCGCGGTGCCGTGCGCGTTGATGTGGTCGATCTGGTCAGGCGTCATGCCGGCGTCGGCCAGCGTCTTGTTCATGCAGCCGATGATCGGCTTGCCATCGGGCGAGGAGCGGGTGCGATGGAACGAATCGGTGAGCTCGCCGCAGCCGGCGATCACGCCGAGGATCTTTGCGCCGCGCGCGGTCGCTGCTTCATAGCTCTCCAGCACCAGCGCGCCGGCGCCTTCGGCCATGACGAAGCCGTCGCGATTTTTGGAGAAGGGGCGGGAGGCCGCCTGCGGCGGATCGTTCTGGGTCGACAGCGCAGAGAGAAGCGAGAAGCGCACCAGCGCTTCCGGATTCACGGTGCCGTCGGTCGCGACGCACAGGGCGGCATCGGTCTCGCCGCGGCGGATCGCCTCGACGCCGAGCTGGATCGAGGTGGCTCCGGACGCGCAGGCCGTCGACAGCGAGATCGGCGAACCCTTGGTGCCGAAGGTCTCGGCGAGATGCGCGGCCACCGAGCCGAACATGAAGCGGTGATGATAGGCGCTGTACTTGCCGCCGCCGGAAATGCGCAGCAAATCGTCATAGGTGAAGTCCGGCTTGCCGACGGCGCGGCCGAGCTCGCGGCGCTGCGGCCATTCCACCTCGACCGGCGCAACCGCCAGGAAGAGGGGGCCCGGGAAATCGGCCTTGGCGCCGATGCCGGCCTGCTCCAGCGCTTCCTGCGTCACCAGCTCGGCCATCCGTTCGGACAGGCCGGTGGACGAGAACGGATCGACGCTGACGAAATCGACGGTGCCGGCCATCGTGGTCTTCAGGCCGTCGACCGGAAAGCGCGTGATGGTGCGGATGCCGGATTCGCCGGCGACGAGCTTCGCCCAATTGTCGGCCTTGCCGGCACCGAGCGAGGTCATGATGCCCATGCCGGTGACGACGACGACGGGGCGCCCGAATTTGTCGCGTGGTGCAGTCATGTCGATCCCCCGATAGAGCTAGAGCGTCATCCGGCCAAAGCGCGCCGCGCCTCAGCCGACAGCTTCGACCAGCGCCATGCCTTCGCCGCGCCAGTGTCCGGCCCCCACCACCACAATCTGGGTGGGCGCCCCCTGCATTTCAATCTCGGTCCCCGTGGAATCGTTCGGCGGGAACAGCGCGCCACGCGAAATCGACAACGCGGCGAGCGCGAGGCCGAGCGGGAATTGCGTTTCCATGGTGTGACCGAACATCGTGCCGGTCGAGCGCACCGGGAAATCGGCATGGCCTTTCAGGAAGCCCCGCTCTTCCGAGGTCGCCGGCTCCGCGCCGGTCGCGCCCGTGATGATCGCGCCCTTGCCCTCGCGCTTGGGCAGCTTGGCCCACAGCTGCTCCAGCGTTGCGGCCATATCGCCGGGCTGCTTGCGCCGGGCGAGGTCGGCAACGACGCTGGTGAGCTTCGCGAACGGCTTGGCACCGCGCGCCTCGGCATGCGCCTTCGATTCCAGCACCAGGAACGCGCCGGCCGAGCCGAGCGCGAAGCCGGCGTGGTCCTTGCGCGCCCATACCGGAGCGAACTTGTCCTTGAGGTTGAAGTCGCCGAATTCATAGAGGACCATCAGGTCCTTGCGCTCGCCATTATGCGGGCCGCCGACGAGGGCGATGTCGCTCTCGCCCGAGGCGATGCGCGCCAGTGCAATGCGCGCAGCGTCGGCGCCGGCCACTTCCTCGCCCATGAAGGTGCGCGAGGTGCCGCCAAGGCCGTGCACGATGGCGATGTTGCCGGCGAGCAGGTTGGAGAGCTGCGCCAGGAACAAGGTGGGGCGCAGATCGCTCATCAGCCGTTCGTTGAGGAAGCCGGGCGCGTTCGCCCCCTTGGCCTCGGCCGTCAGGACGCCGGTGTCGACGTTGAGATCGCGCTCGCCGCCGCCAGCGGCGACCACCATGTCGATCTTCGACAGGATGTCCTTGTTGCCCTTGATCCCGGCCGAGTCGAGCGCGAGGCCCGCGGCATAGGTGCCGATGCGCTGCCAGGCTTCCATCTGACGCTGGTCGCCCTTTTTCGGAATCTGGGCGTCGAAGCTGACCGGCATCAGGGGATGCACGATGTAGGGCGCAAAACCCTTCTCATCGACGTTGATGCGCTTGTCCTGAAGCGCGGCCCAGTTGGCCTCGAGGCCCTCACCCAGCGAAGTCGCGAGTCCAATGCCGGTGATCCAGACTTCCGTCTGGCCGGGCTTCGAAGCTGTGTCAGTCATGGTGATACGACCTGTTGCGGAAAGCCGACGCGTTCGGCGACCTTCGCCATGTATCCGCGCATGTCCGCATTGGGGAAGGGGATCAGCGTGAAGGTGAGCGCGGAATTGGCGCGCAGCTTGCCGCCGACTCTGATCTTGGCTTCGGTCATGGCATAGCCCGAGCCCTCATGGACGAGGCTCGCCTCGATGCTCATGAGATCGCCGGGGAAGACCGAGCCGCGGACCTTGGCCTCCTTCACGGCGGCGAGAATCGGCATGCGCTCGAACTTGAACACGCCGAGCTGGAGCCAGCCCGAGGCCTGCGCCATCGATTCGATCAGGAGCACGCCGGGCATCAAGGGGTAACCCGGGAAGTGCCCCTCGAAGATGGTGCTTTCCTTCGGGACCTGGGCTTCGACGACGATCGTCTTCTCGTCGACCTTGAGGTCGACGATGCGATCGATCATGTGGAAGTATTCGAGTTGCATGACCGCGCGCTTAGGCGCTCGCGCCCTTGGCCGCAACCAGTTCGTCGATGCGGGCGCACAGATTCTTCAGCACGAAATACTGCTCGGTGGTCGCCTTGCCGTCGTTGACCTCCTGGGTCCACTTTTCCAGCGGTAGCTTGATGCCGAACTGCTTGTCGATCGCGAACGCGATGTCCAGGAAATCGAGGCTGTCGATGCCGAGATCGTCGATGGCATGGCTATCCGGCGTGATCGTGTCGCGCGGGATGTCGCAGGTTTCAGCGATGATCGTGGCGACCTGATCGAATGTGGAAGACATCACTAAGCCTTTGATATATTGCGGGTATTTGTCAGATTTTCCAGAGTGGCACGGTGGGTGGGCATCGCGCCCCTGATGACGCCCTCAAACCCCCCTCTGGCCGGGTCGAAAGCCCGTATATCGGAGCGCCGCCCTGAGTTCAATGGAGCCGGGCCGGCAGGGAGATCGGGCTGGGGATGCCCCGCCTGAGCCGCTTCCGCCGCGGGCCGCGGCGGATCGGACCTAGATATGCGGCGTTGTGATCTTGACGCAGTCGCGGCGGCCCATCAGCACGCAATCCTGGGTCCGGCGCAGATCCGCAATGCTGACCGCGAGCCAAATTCCGATGGCGGTCAGGGCGATGGTGAAGGCCAGCGCCGCGATGTTGGCGAGCATGCGGTGACGGAAATGGTCCGGCTCGCTGCGAGGCTGCTCATAGCGTGACAGGTCGAGCGGTTCGGGCGCAGCGCGCAACGGCTGCACTGTACCGTTGCCGCGGTGGACCTTCGGGGCGGACGAGGTGCGCGGCCTGAACTGGAGCACCCGGTGCTCGTCGTCAGAGCTTATGGGCCGCTGGTTATTCATGGGGCGGGGAACACTCCGAAGCAGCGATTTTAGATAGCATACGTGATGAACGCGTTGCAGAAAATCTTTTCAATGCCCGCGTGTATTCGGAGCGCGCACTATTTGTGCGCGGGTTGGCGTGCAACGATCGCGGAACGGCCGTCATGTCGGCGGCAGGGCGCGGGGCGCTGCGCTGCAATAACCGGCATGGCGAGACCGCGAGACTTCACGCCTTCGTTCCCGTCAACATCGGCTTGTGATCTCGACGCCCTTCCGAACACGTTTTGCCGCCGCAGGGCCCATGTCATAGTCGGGGGGAACCCGAACCGTCAGTTGCATCCATGCGAGGGCCTTTCGACCATGACCACGACCAACGCGCGCGAGCCGAGAGTGCATCCGGTCCCGATCCTGTCGCTCCGGCCGACGCAGATGACGGTCGGCATGCGCGAGGTCAAGGAGAAGCGCAAGCGCTGGCGCGAGCATGGCAGGAAGAAGCAGGCCGATCTGCTCGGCAAGCACATGATCCCGGTCGTCTACGGTCCGGACGCACGCTATTACGTGATCGACCATCATCATCTCGGCCGCGCGCTGCACGACGAAGGTGTCGAGGAGGTGCTGGTGACCGTCGTCGGCGACCTCCGCATGGTCGAGCGCGAGGCGTTCTGGGGCGTGATGGACAACAAGCGCTGGGTCTACCCTTACGACGCCAAGGGTGAGCGGAGGTCGTTCCGCGATCTGCCGAAATCGGTCGCCGATCTCAAGGACGATCCGTTCCGCAGCCTTGCCGGCGAATTGCGCCGCATGGGGGGCTTCGCCAAGGACACCACGCCGTTCTCCGAATTTCTGTGGGCTGACTTCCTGCGCCGAAAACTCTTGCGCAAGGTGGTGGAAGCCGATTTCGACAAGGCGCTCGAGAAGGCGATGGCCGCGGCAAAAAGCAGGGATGCGATCTATCTGCCCGGCTGGTGCGGTCCGGAGGACGATGATTAGGATTGTCGGGGGCCGCGCAGCGATATGGCCCCATCGGGCGGAAGGCCGTGAGATCTGAAGCGGCCGACGCTCGCTTCCATTCAGGCACGACCGTGCGCAGCCGCAGGCATCAGTCGCGCTGGAAGATCCTGGCGCCGGGGTAGGCGCGGCGGGCGTAAGTGACCACCAGCGCGCGGTCCTGGGTGTCCAGGAAGGGCGTTCGGATCTGGCAGGATCCGACGATGAGGTGCCACAGGCCGTTGAGCTTCTGGATCACGATCTCCATTTGAGTAGTCCTCGATCACTCCCATTCCAGCGAATGCTGCTTCGTCGCCGCAGTGTTTGGGATCGCGGTCGCGGGTGCGAAATTCCCAACACGGCCGCAAAACACGTCGACCCTTGTTAGTTGGTTACGAAATGCGCCCAGATAAGCCGGATCTCATCACAGCCGCTTGAGCGAAATCAATTTCCGCCCCCATGAAACCGTCCTGAAACAAAGCCGTCCCATCTCTATGGGGTAGTCGAGCTCACACAGGAGGCGAACATGCGCCGTCTGGTTTTCGCAATTGCCTTGCTCGCGGTCGCTTCGGCGGGAATCTCGGCATCCTTTGCCGCGGTCCACCACGCCAAGACGTTGACGTTCGCGGAACGCTTTGCTCCGGCGCTCGAGTTGATGGCGAAGCGCTAGCGGCACACGTCTCGCAGCCGTAAGCGATGCAGCGGCTGCTCGCTCCGACGCGGACATCACGTCGCACCTGTCGAGCGGCGATGGCGGAGACAGCCTTGACCTGTCGCAAACCTGCCTCGCCCTGAGCGGCTAACGTGTGCCTGCATGGTTGCAGAGACAGCGTTGCGCCCCGACGCCGAGGGCCAAGGCTCCAAGTCATGCAGATCAAGTCATGCAGATTTTGGAGGCACGGCCATGAGCGTCATCTTTCGCATCCTCTTTGTCCTTGCCGGCGCGATCACGGCGCTGTTCGTCGCGCGTGACGCGCTGAATTTCACCATCATCCAGACCTTCGTCGCCGTCCTGCTCGTCACCGCCGTCGTCGGTGTCGGCAGCCTCTGGAGCCTGCGGCGAAAGTCGTGAGTGAGGTGCAACGCTATAGTTCTGTCGGGCTGAGCGAAGCAGAAGCTCAAGCGAGGCTCGCGGCGGACGGCCCCAACGAATTGCCCCGGCCGGAACGACGCAGTTCCCTGCGCATCGTGGTGGAAGTGCTGCGCGAGCCGATGCTGCTGCTGTTGCTTTGCGGCGGGCTGATCTACCTCGTGCTCGGCGATCTCAAGGAGGCGCTGATCCTCCTGGCGTTCGGGGCGATGTCCATTGTGATCACGGTGGTGCAGGAGACCCGGACCGAGCGGGTGCTGGAAGCCTTGCGCGACCTGACCAGCCCGCGCGCGCTGGTGGTGCGGGACGGTGCGCGCAAGCGGATTGCCGGCCGCGAGGTCGTGCAGGGCGACCTTCTCGTCCTGGGCGAAGGCGATCGCGTTCCCGCCGACGCCGCGCTCGTCGAGGCGCGCGACCTGCAGATCGACGAGTCCCTGCTGACCGGCGAGTCGGTGCCCGTCCGCAAGAAGACCGCCGACAAGGTCGCTGCGGCCGATCACCGCCCCGGCGGCGAGGATCAGCCATTCGTGTATTCCGGTTCGCTCGTCGTGCGCGGCGAGGGGCTGGCGCTGGTCGAGGCTACCGGGCCGCGCAGCGAGATCGGGAAGATCGGGCTGTCGCTGCGCGGCCTGCAGGCCGAGCGGCCGCGGCTTCAGCAACAGACCGCAAGGCTGGTGCGCCTCTGTTTTCTCGGCGGCGCCGTGATCAGCCTGGCCGCCGTTGCCCTCTACGGCGTCTTGCGCGGCGACTGGCTGCAAGCGCTGCTGGCAGGCGTCGCCATCGGCATGTCGATGCTTCCGGAGGAGTTTGCCGTCGTGCTCACGGTGTTCATGGCGATGGGCGCGTGGCGGATCTCGCAGGCCCGCGTCCTGACGCGGCGCGCCGCCGCCATCGAGCTCCTCGGCTCGGCGACCGTTCTGTGCACTGACAAGACCGGAACGCTGACGCAGAACCAGATGTCGGTTGCCGAGCTGCGGCTGCTCGATGGGACTCGCCTGCGTGCGGCCGCGTCCGGACAGGATCATGTCGGGCCCGAATTCGTCGAGCTGGCGCGCTGTGGGGCGCTGGCGAGCTCTGCGGAGCCGTTCGATCCGATGGAGAAGGCTCTGCATCTGTTTGCGCGGGGTGTCTTGCGGGAAGGTGATGTGCCGGATGCCGAGCGGACGCTGGTGCGGACCTATGGTCTGCGTCCCGAGCTGCTGGCCATGACCCAGGTTTGGCGCACATCCGCAGCCGCGCACCTCGTCGCGTGCGCCAAGGGCGCGCCGGAGGCGATTGCGCGGCTGTGCAGGCTGAACGACGCCGACCGGGAGGCCGTGCAGGCGGCTGTCGGCGCAATGGCGAAGGACGGGCTTCGCGTGCTGGGGATGGCGGTTGCCGCGTGCGAGGACGCTTCACTGCCGACGTCCCAGGAGGCTTTCGCATTCCGCTTTGTCGGCCTGGTCGGGCTTGCCGATCCGTTGCGGGCTCATGTTCCGGAGGCGGTTCGCGAATGCCGCGCGGCGGGAATCCGCGTCATCATGATCACGGGCGACTATCCGGCAACGGCCGTCGCCATTGCGCACCAGGCCGGACTCGACGTCAGCGACATCATGACCGGCGATCAGGTCAAGCAGGCCGACGATGCGGCGCTCGCGGAGCGCGCCCGACATGTGAACGTGTTCGCGCGGGTCCTGCCGGAGCAGAAGCTGCGGATCGTCCAGGCGATGAAGCGCAACGGCGAGATCGTCGCGATGACCGGCGACGGCGTCAATGACGCGCCATCCCTGAAGGCTGCCCATATCGGGATTGCGATGGGCGGGCGCGGCACCGATGTCGCCCGCGAGGCGTCCTCGATCGTCCTGCTCGACGATGACTTCAGCTCCATCGTTGCATCGATCCGCCTCGGGCGCCGGATCTACGACAATCTCCGCAAGGCGATGGCCTTCATTTTCGCCGTCCACGTTCCGATCGCGGGGCTTGCCCTGCTTCCGCTGGTGTTCGGGCTGCCCCTGGTTCTTGGTCCCGTTCACATTGCGTTTCTGGAGCTGATCATCGACCCCGTCTGCTCGCTCGTGTTCGAAGCCGAGCGAGAGGAGCGCGATGTCATGACGCGTCCGCCGCGGCGCGCCGATGGGGAGCTGTTCTCGTGGGCCTTGGTCGGCTGGAGCGTTCTCCAGGGCATCATGGCATTTGCATTGATCGCCGCGATCTTTGTCGTCGCGCTTCATTCCGGCATGCCGCCCGATGAGGCGCGAGCGCTCGCCTTCATCGCGCTCGTCGTCTGTGTCGTCGCGCTGGTGCTGGTCAACCGATCCTTCAGCGCATCCTTCTTGTCGGCCTTCTTCCGTCCGAACCCGGCATTGTTCTGGATCTTCCTGTCGATCGCGCTCGTGCTCGCTGCGGCCTTGTTCTGGCCGCCGGCGTCGGGTCTGTTCCGTTTTGGTCCGTTGCATCTGGACGATCTAATCGTCACGCTCGGCGCGGGATTGCTGGTGCTCACGCTGCTCGAATTGCTGAAACCGATCTGGGCGCGGCGGTTGCGATTCTAATCCGGGCGGCAGCTCAGTCGTCGCAGTGCGCAGCGGCTGGATCGTCAGCGTCAGGAATTCATGCAGCCAGCGGAAGACGCGTGCGAGATGCCGGCGTCATTTCATTGGAATGAATCCAGTCTAAATAGATTCTACGACACGAGCGCCCAAAAGACTTTGATTATGCGCTCGGAGTCTCTGCATGGTCGTCCCCGTAAATTCGGGGACTGGAAATGCTGGAATTCGTGTTTGACGGACGCGCAACGAAGCGCGGACGCGTGTCGGTGCTGTGCGGTCTTCTCGCGCTTCCTCCGGCCATCGCCTTTGGCGACGATGCGCGAGCCCAGAGCGTGAGTGGAGCATCTGATCTTCCGCCGGTCGTGGTCGAGCAAAGCCGTGCGAACAAGCGTTCGGTCACGACATCGCGCACCTCGCGATCCCTGGGGGCCCGACGCGCGAGATCGCGCACGGCTGGACAGCCGTCCCAGGCCGGTTCTCAGCCGGCCGCCGCTGCAATGGAACGCGGCACGGATCCGGTCAGGGGTTTTGTACCCGTCGTCAGCTCGGCTGCGATGAAGTCCGACACGCCCATCCTCGAGACCCCACAATCCGTTTCCGTCGTCAGCCGCGACCAGCTCGATGCCCGTTCGGTCACGACGCTGGTCGAAGGTTTGCAGTATGTCGCGGGTCTCGCCATCCAGCCCGGCGGCAAGGACCCGCGGTTCGACAACGTCTACATCCGCGGCTTCGACAACAATGGCTACGGCGCCTATCGCGACGGACTTCGCGAGGTCGGCGATCCCAACTTCTTGTCGCTGTTCCGCAACGAGCCCTACGGCTTCGAGCGCATCGACGTCATCAAGGGGCCGAGCTCCGTCATGTACGGGCAGGGCGCGCCGGGCGGCCTCGTCGACGTCATCAGCAAGCGGCCGACCGACAAGGCCTTTGGCGAGATCGTCGGTCAGTTCGGCAATTACGACCGGTTTCAGGGCGCATTCGATTTCGGCGGGCCCGCGACCAAGGACGGCACGCTGCTCTACCGGTTGACCGGCGTGTTCCGCGATTCCGACGCGCAGATCGCCAACTTCTCGAATTTCGTGAAGGACAACCGGACCTATATCGCTCCCGGCGTGACCTGGAAGCCGACCAACGACACCACGCTGACCATTCTCGCCGACTATACCCACGATCTGACCGGCAACGCCTTTCCGCTGTCTATGGCTCATCTCAGCGGCGGAAAGGTCACCGGTATCACGGCGCTGCCGCTGTTCCTCGGTGACCCCAGCTACAACAGGTTCGACCAGGAGCAGGAGCGCGTCGGCTATCAGTTCGAGCATCGGTTCAGCAACAATCTGATCTTCGAATCGAAGGCTCGCTACGGCCACACCGAGCTCGACTATCGCTATCTGACGTTCATCGGAACTCCGCTTGATACGACGACGGTCTTTCCGCGTCGCGCGATGCGCATCCAGGAGCAAGTCGATACCCTGTCGACCGACAACCACCTGATTAGCAAGTTCGGCACGGGGCCGCTTCAGCACACGGTGGTCTCCGGCGTCGACTATCTGACGTTCAACATGACGGACCGGACCTATTCCGGAATTGCGCCGTCGCTCAGCAAGATCAATCCAGTCTACGACCAAGCCATCGCGGTTCCGACTACGGTCGTCACTCCATCAGCGAACCAGACGATCGACCAGGTGGGCGTCTATGTGCAGGACCAGATGAAGATCCAGAACTGGATCTTTACATTGGGCGGACGTTACGACGCCTCCGAGCAGAACACCTACGCCTTGGCGACCAACAAGACCACCGACACCAAGGACACCGCCTTTACCAAGCGAGGCGCCGTCTCCTACGTGTTCGATTCCGGCGTGGCACCTTACTACAGCTACTCGGAATCCTTCCTGCCGACCCCGGGCACGGACTTTTCGGGCAGCCCGTTCAAGCCGACGACGGCGCAGCAGCATGAGATCGGCGTTAAATACCAGCCGTCGCGAACCCTGTTGATGACGGTGGCGCTGTATGACCTGACGCGGCAAAACTCACTCACGAGCGATCCATCGCATCTCGGCTTCTCGGTCCAGCTCGGCGAGGTGAACTCGCGTGGTATCGAGTTCGAGACGCTGGCGCAGATCGTGCCCGGGCTAAACCTCGTGGCGACCTACACCAATCAGGATGTGAAGGTGACCCAAACCACCGCTGCCGCTGACCTCGGCAAGGTGCCGACGCTGGTGGCCCGCCAGATGGCGTCGGCCTATCTCGACTACACGATCCAGGGTGGGACGTGGGACGGTTGGGGTCTTGGCGGCGGCGTCCGCTACAACGGACCGACCTTTGCCGACACCACCAACACCATCGTCAACGAAGGTTACGTCGTGTTCGATGCTGGCCTGCATTATCGCCAGCCGAAGGGCGTGAACCTGGCGCTGAACGTGAAGAACATCGCCGACCGTGTCACGCTTGCCTGCACGACGAGTGGCGGCTGCCAATACACCAGCCCGCGCACCATCACGGGCACGGTCAGCTATCGCTGGTAGGGATCGTCATGGTTCAGGCACGCACGATCCGCCTATGGTCCCGCATTCACACCGGGACCTCGCTGGTGTGCATGCTGTTCCTGCTGATGCTGTGCGTGACGGGGCTTCCGCTGGTCTTTCACGACGAGATCGACGATCTGCTCGAGGACGAGATTGCGGCGCCCGTCATGCCGGAGGGTACGGCGCGGCTTTCGCTCGACCGGATGATCGCCGCGGCTCAGACCCGGTTTCCCGGTCAGTATGTCCTGCTTCTCAATCTGAAGCAGACGGAGCCGCTGGTGACGGTCGCGGTTTCTCCGACCGCTGTTCCGGCACCTGGTAACTTCCATCGCCTCACGCTCGATGCCCGGACGGCCAAGGTGCTCGGGGAGGAAGCGCCGCATCAGGATGTCATGGACATCGTGTTGCGCATTCACAAGGACATGTTCGCAGGTCTGCCTGGCGAATTGTTTCTCGGTGCGATGGGGCTTGTTTTCGCCGCGTCGATCATATCGGGTGTGATCGTGTATTGGCCGTTCATGCGACGGCTCGAATTCGGTACGATCCGCCGGCGGTCGTCGCCTCGCGCCAAATGGCTCGACACCCATAATCTCCTCGGCATCGTCACCGTGACCTGGACGATGGTCGTCGGCCTCACCGGCATGATCAACACGCTGGCGACGCCGCTGTTTGATTTGTGGCGTGCGCAGTTGATCCCGGTCTTGCTGGCGCCTCATCTCGGCAAGCCCGTGGCTCCGATCCCTTCGGTCCAGGCCGCCGTCGACCTCGTTCGCGCCAGATTTCCCGATCGTTTGGTCACCTCGGTGACGATGCCGACATCGGCGCGCTTCGGCAGTCCGCAGCACCTCGTGGTCTGGACCAAGGGCGCGACGCCCTTCACGGCGCGCATGCTCCAGCCGATGCTGGTCGACGCCAATGACGGCAGGACGATCGTGGCCCCCGAGGTGCCCTGGTATCTGAAGACGCTTCAGGTCTCGCGTCCGCTGCATTTCGGCGACTATGGCGGGCTTCCGCTGAAGATCATCTGGGCGCTGCTGGACGTCATCGCGATCGTCGTGCTCGTCAGCGGAATCTATCTCTGGGTGGCAAGGCGAAAGCCCTCCGTGCGCCGCAAGCTGCTCGATGCCGGCGGCCCGACCGCGGCGGTCGGCGCTTAGCCCATGGCCACTCCCGCCCCGAACCAGCCTCGTGTTCACAGGAGCGCATGGGACGTCTTCCGCATCCCACTCCTGGTCGACGTCGCCTGCGGCCTGGGACTGGGGTTCGCGCTGGTCGGAGATGGCGTGTGGGACGGACTCTCCTGGCTGGCATTGTCGTTGCCGATCGTTCTGACGATCGTCTGCTGGTGCCGCGCGAATGATCCGCGCTGAGGGTCACGGCCGGCGATCGGGCTCCGACAGATGGTGCTCCTCGATATCGTAGCCGACCTCGTGTCTCTCGTCCTTGCCGCCAAGCATCCGATGCAGCCAGCGTTCGACCCGGCGGCCGATCGTGAGCAGAACGAAGGCGAAGGCCAGCGCGATCAGGACGATCTTCCATTGCCCGGCGCCGCAGGCAATGCCGAGACAGGCGGCGAGAAAGGTGCAGGCCGCGCTGGTCAGGCCCCGCACGCGAAAACGGTCGCTCTCGTGGACGATGACGCCAGCCCCGAGAAAGCCGATCCCGGTCAGGATGCCCTGGATCACACGGCTCGCCGCATCGGTGATCTTGCCGGGTTCGGCAAATTGGACCGCAAGCAGCACGACGGTTGCGGTGGAGAGCCCGACGATGCCGAGCGTCTTCAGCCCGATCGGCTTGCCGTGCAGGTCGCGGTTCAGGCCGATCGCACTGCCGGCGAGCGTGGCGCTGCCGAGGCGCAGCAAAATTTCGGGCCAATCCAGCTCGATCATATCTTGTCCGTCATCTCGTCGGCCGCGTCCCATGAGATCGTATGCCGGCTTGCTGTGGCAAGGGACGCCGGGTTCGCGCCGGCGAAACATAGTCTATGCGGGCGAGAGGCTCAACGCGGTGCGCAAGCCGGGGGCATGATACTGTAATTTGCGGAAGTGGTGTCCGCCCCTTACCGCAGCGGCTTCTTCAGCAGCGAGAAGCGGTCGGGGTCGAGGCCCATCGACGGCTGCAGCATCGGGGCTTCGACGCTGGACATGGTCTTGGCGGGCGGGGCCGAGAACACCGGATCGTTCGGCACGTCGCGCTGCGAGGTGGCACCGCGCCAGCGCTCGAGCACGGCGCTGACGAAATGCATGTCGTGGCCCGAGGTGACGGACGGCACGCTCGAGATGGTGGCTTCGCCGCGCGGCAATTGATGCGGCGGTACTTCCTTGAAGCGCAGGCGGGTCGGCAGCGCGACGCCTTCGCCGAAGGCCAGCACTTCACGCGTTCCGAGCGAGGGCACGAAGGAGAGCAGGTTCGCGGCCGCATCCGACACCGCGGCGCGCAGCAGTGCCTGGTCGCGGTCGTTGGCAAGACGCATCGTGAACAGCGTGTTGCACTGGGAGATGATGGTGGCGTCGAGCTCGGCCGGACGCTGGGTGATGAGACCGAGATAGACGCCGTATTTGCGGCCTTCCTTGGCGATGCGCGAGACCGCCTTGCGGGTCGGCCCGAAGCCGATGTTGCGGTCGGCAGAGGCGTAGCGATGCGCTTCCTCGCACACGAACAGCAGCGGCGAGACCCCGTCGCTCCACAGGCCGAAGTCGAACGCCATGCGACAGAGCACCGAGACGACGGAATCGATGACTTCTGCCGGGAAGCCGGCGAGTTGCATCACCGTCATCGGCTTGCCGTTCGCGGGGAGGCGGAACAGATGGCTGATGACCTCGGCCATGGTGTCGCCGCCGACATTGGCGTTGTCGAACATGAAGGCGTAGCGCGGGTCGTTGCGCACCGCCTCGATGCGCGAGATCAGCTTGTGATAGATGATGCGCGATGAGCGGTTCTCGAGCTTGCCCATGCGCTCGTCGATCAGCGACAGCAGGTCGACCAGACGATAGGGCACCGGCGTGTCGACGGTGTAGCCGACCTGCTTGGGATCGATGCGCTTGAGGCCGATGCGGTCGGCGTTCTGGTACTGGGTGTAGACGCCCTTGGCGAGCGGGATCACCTCGGCGAGAATGTCGAGCTCTTCCGGCACGCCGGCGCGGCCGCCGAACAGCACGTCGACGATTTCCTCGAAATTGAACAGCCAGAACGGCAGCTTCAGGTTCCGCGGGTTCAGCACCAGCGCGCGGTCGCCGAAGCAGCGGCCATATTCGTTGTGCACGTCGAGCAGGAAGATGCGCAGGTTCGGACGCGCCTTCAGGATCTCGTTGAGCAGCAGCGACACGCCGGTGGATTTGCCGACGCCGGTCGATCCCAGCACCGCAAAATGCTTGGACAGCATTTCCTCGACGTCGACATAGGCGACCACCGAGCGGTCCTGCTGCAGGAAGCCGACATTGATCTGGTCCGAGCCGGTCGGTGCGTAGATCGTGCGCAGCTCCTGGCTCGTGATCAGATCGACGGCGTCGCCGATGGTCGGATAATTGGTGACGCCGCGCTGGAATTTCGGCTTGTCGCTGGCATTGAGGATCTCGCCGAGCAAGTCGACCGAGGCGATCGCGATGTAATTGTCCGCGCCCGACAGATTCTCGCAGGACACCTCGGTGATCATCGCGACGATGACCGAGCTGGCGCAGCGAATGCTGACAAAGCGGCCGACGGTCGCACGAACTTCCGAGATCGGCATCTGGCCGGTCGCCAACAGCCCGACCCGGGCGAGCGATCCACGTACCGAAATCACGCGTCCAAAGGATGTCACGATCAATGAACCGGGCAAGAGCGAGGAATTTGTTCCAGACTATGTGTGGCCGCCGCTGCACAAACGGTTAAACGCCGGGCGCGCCCGCTCCGTTAAATCTGCGGTAATTCGGTCGGGAGCTTTGTCGCAAATGCAAAATATTGGGTCGAAACGCCAGGAAAATACGGCATTTCGAGGCGATTTAGGCGAGGCGGCCTTAAGGAAGAGTTTACCATCCGGGCAAGCTGACCTCAGTCCCAATGACCCAACGCGAGCAGCCGAGGAGCCATTCGCAACGAGAGGGCCGGTTGATTTGTTGACGGGACCTAATCATTTGTACATTAGTACAAATGAAATCATAACCAATGCTGCCGCGCAGGGGCGCGCGTCGTTGTGCCCCAATGGCCCCGTCGGTCAGCAGCCGAGTCCCGGAGGAAATCATGCAGCCCGAACCGATCCTCGATCTCGCCCATCTCGGCCATATGGAGCTGCTGACGCCGAGGCCCGACGAGAGCCTGAAATTCTTCGTCGACGTCATGGGCATGACGGTCAGCGGCCAGAAGGGCGAGTCGGTCTATTTGCGCGGCTGGGACGATTACGAGCGCTATTCGCTCAAGCTCACGGCGTCGAAGACATCGGGCATGGGTCACATGGCGCTACGCGCGCGTAGCCAGCAGGCGCTCGAGCGCCGCGTCGCCGCGCTCAAGGGAACCGGCTTCGACATCGGCTGGATCGACGGCGACATGGGGCAGGGCCCGACCTTCCGCTGCCGCGATCCCGACGGGCACATCGTCGAGCTCTATTACGAGACCGAATGGTACCAGGCTCCGCCGGAGCTGAGGCCCGCGCTGAAGAACCAGGCGCAGCGCTTTCCCGCGCGCGGCGTCAATGTCCGTCGCCTCGATCATCTCAACTGCCTCGCCGTCGACATCAAGGCCAACCGCGAGTTCTTCGAGAACTACCTCGGCTGCCGCCTCACCGAGCAAATCGTGCTCAATGACGGCCGGGAAGCGGCGATGTGGCTGACGATGTCGAACAAGAGCTACGACTTTGCCTATTCGCTCGACCATTCAGGCGTGCCGGGCCGCTTCCATCACGTCACCTACGCGCTCGACAGCCGCGAGGAGATCCTTCGTGCTGCCGATATCTTCCTCGAGAACGGCGTGCACATCGAGACCGGGCCACACAAGCACGCGATCCAGCAGACCTTCTTTCTTTACGTCTACGAACCCGGCGGCAACCGTGTCGAGGTCGCCAATGCCGGCGCCCGCCTGATTCTCGCGCCCGACTGGAAGCCGATCGTGTGGACCGAGGAGGAGCGCAAGAAGGGCCAGGCCTGGGGGTTGAAGACGATCGAGTCCTTCCACACCCACGGCACGCCACCGGTGGAGGTGAAGAAGCACGGGTAGCGTTGTGGCTCTGCGCTTCATTCAGCGTCATTCGTGGGCCGGAGCGTAGCGAGGGAGCCCGGAATCCATAAACACCAGCCGGGGTTATGGATTTCGGGCTCGCCGCTTCGCGGCGCCCCGGAATGACGTTAGTGGGCTGAACTCCGCACGCGTGCGATCGTCTCGCGCACGCCGGTCCAGGCCGCCTTGCCGGGTGCGAACTGCCTACGCAGGAAGTTGACGAGCTCCTCGACCTGCGCGTCGCTCATGCTGTTCCTGAACGCCGGCATATAGCCGAGATCGCTCGACACTGGCTCGGCGATGCCGTGCAGGATCACCTGCACGAGATTATCCGATGTCTCACTGTGCAGATTGCTGTTGAGCGCGAGCGAGGGGCGGCTGCCGAATAGCGGCAGGGCGCCGACCTCGTGGCAGACCGCGCAGGCGCCCTGGTAGAGGCGGGCGCCGGTCGAGGAGGCGACGGTGACTTGCGTCGCGCTCTCGAGCTTCGCGGCGAGTGCGTCCTGCGGCGCAATCGGCGCGTCGTTGAACGCGTTGAGATAGATCGCCATCGCACGAATGTCCTGGTCGGGCAGGGCCTTGAGGTCCCTGACGACAGGCGCCATGGGGCCGGCCGCGACGCCGTGATAGCGGGAATGTCCGGTGCGCAAATAGGCGAACAGCTCGTCCTCGTTCCACGGGATCGGTGCGCGCGAGAGCGAGGTCAACGCCGGTGCTTCCCAGCCTTCGGCAAAGCCGCCGGCAAGATAGCTTTCGCGCTGCTCGGCGCCGAGCGCGTTGCGCGGCGAATGGCAAGCGCTGCAATGGCCGAGGCTCTCGACCAGATAAGCGCCGCGATTCCAGGCCTCGGACTTTGCGGGATCGGGCTTGAACTCCTTGGTTTGATGGAACAGTGCGTTCCAGCCTGCCAGCAGCGGGCGCAGATTGAACGGGAAGGCGAGCGTGTTGGCGGGGGTCGTCGCGCGCACCGCGGGCTGCGCCATCAGGTAAGCATAGAGCGCTTGCAGATCGGCGTCGCTGGTCTTTGAAAAATGCGTGTAGGGGAAGGCGGGATAGAGCGGCCGTCCGTCGCGATGCAGTCCGTCGCGCATGGCGCGTTCGAAGGCGGGGTAGGACCAGGCTCCGATGCCGGTCTCGACATCGGGTGTGATGTTGGTGCTGTGGATCGTGCCGAACGGCGTTTCCAGCGCACGCCCGCCGGCATTGAGCGCGCCGCCAAGCTTGGTATGGCACTCCGCGCAATTGCCGAGCGCCGCGAGCTGCGCGCCGCGGGCGATCGTCGCCGCGGAATAGACCGACGCGTCGGGCCGTGCGATCGGCGCAATCGCGCGGCCAGGAAGCACCGCGGCGCCGACGCCGATGGCGGCCGTGCAGACGGCCGCAATCGTCGCGAAGATGCCGGCGCGCTTGGTGAATGGATTTGCCCAGATGCGAGATGGCGGCGATGCTGCCGGCGCGGGCAGCGCCTGCGGCCTTACCGCTGCATCGCCGTGCAACCCTTTCAGGATGCGCTCCGGCGTGAACGGCGGCTCGCGAAAGCGCACGCCGGTGGCATCGAAGATCGCATTGGCAATCGCGGCTGCGCTCGGCACGGACGCGGACTCGCCGACGCCGAGCGGCGGCTGATCCTGCCGCGGCAGCATCAGCACGTCGATCTTGGGCACGTCCGGGAAGGGGATGATCGGATAGGCGCCCCATTCGCGCGCCGCCACCGCGCCGCGCTCGAACGAGACCTCCTCCATCAGTGCGCGGCTGGTGGACTGGATGACATTGCCGTGGATCTGGTGGCGCACGCCGTCCGGGTTGATCATCAGTCCGGAATCCTGCCCTGCGACCACGCGGGTCACGCTGACGTCGCCGGTCGTCTTGTTCACGGCAACGTCGGTGACCCAGGCCGACCACGCCGCGCCGTAGCCGGGAAACTTGCTGTGGACGTAAAGAGCATAGGCAAAGCCGCGGCCGTGCACGACCTCGCCGTCCTTCTCCTCGCGCACGGGGCGTGGTTTCCACCCCGCGCGTTCGGCGACCGCGTTGACGAGATCGACGGCGCGCGGGTCTTTCAGATAGCGCAGGCGGTACTCGATCGGATCGACGCCGGCCTCGGTTGCGGCCTCGTCGATGTAGGATTCGTGCGCAAAGGTGTTCGGCAGGGCCGAGACGCCGCGAAACCAGGAGGCGCGCACGATCGGCGGCATGTCGTGGGCGACGACGCGCATGTTGTCGTAGTCATAGGGCGGGATCGCGGTGCGGTCGCCCATCTGCAGCACGGCCGGCTCCGGTGCGATGCGGCCGGTCAGCAGCAGCGCCAGCGTCGGCGCGCCATTCGACGGATAGCGCGTGGCGAGATCGTAACCGGCGATGCCGCCGTGGGCATCGAGCCCGCCATCGACGTCGATGAGCTGCGCGGTGCCCTTGGGCTCCCAGGCATGCTCCTGCTCGCGCGTCAGCTGCACGCGCACGGGCCGGCGGACCGCGCGCGACAGCAGCAGTGCGTCGGCCGTGACGTCGTCGGCGCAGTTGCGGCCATAGCAGCCGGCGGCCTCCAGCCGGATGATCTCGATCTCGCTCTCGGGTCGCTCGATCAGGAGCGCTAGATCGCTGCGCAGCACGTGCGGATTCTGTGTGCCCGACCAGACCCTGACATTGCCGTCCTGAAAATCCGCCACGGCGCAGGACGGGCCGATCGAGGCGTGCATCTGATACGGCCACACGTAAGTACGCTGCATCGGCTTGGCCGCACCGGCGATCGCCGCGCCGACATCGCCCTTGTCGATCAGCGTGCGCGGTGTCGACGGATTGGCGCGCAGCGCGGTCTCGACGTCGGAAAGATCGGTCAATGTCGGCGTCGGCTTCCAGCTCACCTTGAGCTGCTCCGCCGCGCGGATCGCGTTCTCCTCGCGGTCGGCAACGATGCCGACGAAATCGCCGAGGCGCACGACGGCCATGATGCCGGGGATATCGCGCACCGAGGACTCGTCGACGGCAATCAGGCTGGTGCCGACGAACGGGCCGGCGTCGACGCCGGCATAGGGTGGACGCACCACGCGGCCGTGCAGCATGCCGGGCACGCGGACGTCGTGCACGAAGGTCAGCTCGCCCGTGGCCTTGGCGGGCAGGTCGACGCGGGGCGTCGACTGGCCGACGATGGAGTAGTCGCCGACAGGCTTCACGGTGACGTCATCGGCAAGCTCGAGCCGGATCGCTTCGCCGCCGATCAGTTCGCCGTAGCTGACGCTGCGGTTGTCGCGACCGCGAACGAGGCCGTCTTCTACCCGGAGATCGGCGGCCGGCACTTCGAGTCGCTCGGCCGCGCGCGCGATCAGGAAGTGACGTGCCTGCGCCGCGGCCTTGCGCAAGGGCACGGCGGTGATCTGGATGGTCTCGCTCGCGATCGTCGCGCCCTGGTTCGGCACCAAGGCGGTGTCGCCAAGCACCACGACGACGCGCGCAAAGGACACGTCCAGCTCTTCGGCGACGATCTGGCCGAGCGCCGTGCGAATGCCGGTGCCGAGATCGACGTGGCCGTTATAGGCCGTGACCGATCCGTCCGCGGTGATCCGCACGAAGGTCTCGGATGTGACCTCGTCCACGGTGCGGGCGACGACGAGCGAACCGGATGGATGCTCAGCTCCGTTCGAAACAGGGGAGGCCATCAATCTGCGGCCTCGGTGAGCTGGCCGGAGGCGCGCATCACGGCGCGCAGGATTTCGACATGGGTGCCGCAGCGGCAGAGATTGTAGCGCAGCGCCGCCAGCGCCTCCTGCTCGGTCGGCCGCGGGTTGATCGCGAGCAATGCCTTGGTGGTCATGATCATGCCGTTGAGACAGTAGCCGCATTGCGCGGCCTGCTCGTCAATGAAGGCCTGCTGCACGACATCAGGCTTGTCGCGCGTGCCGAGCCCCTCGAGCGTCACGATGTCGCGGCCAGCGCAGCCGCCGACGGGAATCACGCAGGAGCGCGCCGCTGTGCCGTCGATCAGGACCGTGCAGGTGCCGCATTCGCCGAGGCCGCAACCATATTTCGGGCCGTTGAGTGCGAGATCGTTGCGTAGCACGTAGAGCAGCGGCGTCTCTGGCGCCGCCGCGACCTCGATGATCCTGCCGTTCACGGTGAGGCGGATCGGTGTCTGCGTCATCCTCATTCTCAAGCCTGCGGCAAATTGCTGCCAAGTTTCGATTGCGACGATACCGTTTGTACACAAACGTGCAAGCCGTGCATGCCGCACTGCAGCGCGGCTGCCTGCTTTGTGGACAGGGTGGATAGGCAAATGAGGTTTTATGCGGCAGCCGCGCCTTTTGCGCTGCACCGCCGCTTGACAGCGCCAGGGGAGCGCGCGCAACATCGTTCGTGTACGAATGATAACCGCAAATGTCCGCTGGCTCCGACATGGTGACTGAAACGACGAGCGCTGTCATCGACAAGATCCGCTGCGATGCTTGTCCGGTGATGTGCTACATCAAGCCGGGCGCGGCGGGGGCCTGCGATCGCTACGCCAACCACGACGGCAAGCTCGTCCGCGTCGATCCGCACGTGATCCTGGAACGCACCGTCTCGCATGGCGGCAAGCTGGTCCCGTTCAGCCGCACGGAAGATTGGGACGGCAAGATCGTCCACGAACCCTCGACCTTCGTCACGGCGATCGGCGCGGGTACGACCTATCCCGATTACAAGCCGGCGCCGTTCATCGTCTCCGCGGAGGTTGACGGCGTCGACATGGTGACTGTGGTCACCGAGGGCATTTTCTCCTATTGCGGCGTCAAGGTGAAGATCGACACCGACCGCTATCTCGGCCCGGAGACCGCGACCGTTCGCGCGCAGGGCGAAGCCGTGGGACACGTCACCACGAGCGAATATGGCTCCCAGATGCTGTCGCTGGGCGGCGTGCATCACCTGACTGGCGGCTCCAAGAAAGAGGGTCGCGTCACCTGCGACACACTGATGGACCTCGCCAATTGCAAGGCGGTCGAGCTCACCATCGACGGCGGGGCCGCGGTGGTAGTGCAGGCCGGTCAGCCGCCGATCGTCAACGGCGTGAGGGAAGAGCGCATGCGCGTCGGCTGCGGCTCGGCGACGATCGGCATGTTCGCCAAGCAATGGCACGGCAAGGTCGACGAGGTCGTCGTGGTCGACGACCACATCACCGGCGTGCTGAGCGAGCACCAGGCCGGCAAGCTGCTCGACATCGCCGACACCGGCATCAAGATGAAGGGCCGCCGGTCGACGCCCGGGCGCTATTTCCAGGTCGCCGATCCCGGCACGGGTTGGGGCGGCACCAACATCTCCGATCCCTTGTCGATCCTCGGGCCGTTCGATGCCAAGGAAGCAAAGCCCGGTCTGACCATGCTGATGGTTTCCACCACCGGGGAACATTCGTCCTATTACGTGCTGGACGAGGCCTTGAAGCCGGTCGAGACCGAGATGCCTGCCGACCTGAAGTTCTCGGTCGAGCGCATCCAGGAGAATTGCGAGCCGGCGCTGTGCACGGTGCTGTTCATGGCGGGCGCCGGCGGCTCCTTGCGCGCCGGCGTCACCGACAATCCGGTGCGGCTGACGCGCTCGGTGAAGGACGCGCTGACGCGCGTCACCAGCGGCGGTGCGCCGGTCTATGTCTGGCCCGGCGGCGGCATCACCTACATGGTCGATGTCACGCAGATGCCGGCGGGCGCGTTCGGCTATGTGCCGACGCCGGCGCTGGTCGCGCCGATCGAATTTACGATGAAGCTGTCCGACTACGCCGCGCTCGGCGGACACATGGATTATGTGAAGCCGCTTTCCGAGGTGCAGAACGGCGAGGATGTTCGCCAGCTGCCTTGGCAGAATCCGATTCCGGGGCCGCGGGCATGACGAGGATCCCGCAAATCGCATTGCTGTCAGATGGCCGGCGGCTGCATTTGCAGGATGGACCGATCGATCTGATCATTGAGGCGAAGGGGCGCGTGGACGCGGTTCATGCGGCCTATGAGGCTGCGGCGCGGCGCTTCACGGGCCTGCTCGACGAGCTCTGCGCGGAGCTGCCGACGCTGCGCGCTGCTGCCGAGGCGCGGACCTCCCTGAAGGGCGTGGTGGCGCGCCGGATGCACGCCGCAGTCGCGCCCTTTGCTGCTGATGGCTTCATCACGCCGATGGCTGCTGTTGCCGGCAGTGTGGCGGAGGAGATTCTCGGCGCCATGTTGGGCGCTGCGGGCCTTGATCGGGCCTATGTCAACAATGGCGGCGACATTGCCGTTCATCTGGGCAGAGGCGAGCATTTTTCGATTGGCCTGATGGATCGCCCCGATCGTGACGGCGTCATGCGAGCCATGCGGGTCGATGCGGATGACCAGGTCGGGGGCGTCGCGACCAGCGGGCGCCACGGCCGCAGCTTTTCGCTCGGGATTGCCGACGCGGTCACGGTGTTGGCCGCGACGGCTTCACAGGCCGACGCCGCGGCGACGGTCATCGCCAACGCCGTCGATCTGCCGGGGCATCCCGCCATCGCCAGGCAGCCGGCCTGCGAGCTTCAGCCCGACAGCGATCTCGGCGCACGTCTCGTCACCCGACATGTCGGTGAACTGTCACAGAATGAGATCGCCGCCGCCCTCGAATCTGGCGCGGAATGTGCACGTCAATTGTTCGATCGCGGCTTGATCGAGGGGGCCGTATTGCAGCTTTGTGGTGATATGCTTGTCATCGGACCCAAGGATATAGAACAGCAAAGAACGCGTCCGCGTCTGCCGGAGAACGCGGTCTGTGCCTGAACAGGGAAGCGAAACATGAGCGCGATCATCCGCAAGATCGTCACCGTCGTCGAAGAGACGCAGATGGAGATGGGCCGCCAGGTCTCGCCGCCGACCCGGCGCGCGGCGGCGATCGCCGTGATCGAAAATCCCTTCGCCGGAAGGTATGTCGAGGATCTCTCGCCGCTGATCGCGATCGGCGAAGAGCTGGGCGAACTCTTGGCGAAGCGCGCCGTGGCTGCGCTCGGCGTCGATGGCGCCAAGGCGCAGAGCTACGGCAAGGCCGCGGCCGTCGGCGAGAACGGCGAGCTGGAACACGCCGCCGCGATCCTTCACCCCAAGATGGGCGCGCCGGTGCGCAAGGTTCTGACCAAGGGCGCGGCGCTGATCCCATCGTCGAAGAAACGCAGCGGGCCCGGGACGACGCTCGACATTCCGCTCGGCCACAAGGACGCTGCCTTCGTGCGCAGCCATTTCGACGGCATGGAAGTTCAGATCAATGACGCGCCGCGCGCCAACGAGATCATGGTCGCCGTCGCCGTCACCGACAGCGGACGTCCTTTGCCGCGCGTCGGCGGGCTCACGGTTGCGGAAGTGAAGGGCGAGGACGGTCTGAGATAGGGTTTGAGCCGGGGAGGCGGGCACAGCTTCTCCGACAAGGTCACGCTGAAGACGTCAAGAGTTCAAAACTGGAGGTTGGGATGCGAGCGAGAAACTATTTTGTGGGCGCGGCCTTCGCGCTTCTGGCAGGCGGCATGGCTCATTCGGCTCTGGCGCAAGACATCAAGATCGGCGAGATCAACAGCTATTCGCTGCTGCCGGCCTTCACCGAGCCCTATCGCAAGGGCTGGCAGCTCGCCGTCGAGGAGGTCAACGCGGCCGGCGGCATCAACGGCAAGAAGCTCGTCGTCATCTCCAAGGACGACGGCGGCAAGCCGGCGGACGCGCAGACCGCGGCCAATGAGCTCGTCTCGAGCGAGGGCGTTGCGATGCTCGCGGGCACGTTCCTGTCCAATATCGGTCTTGCGGTCAGCGACTTCGCCAACCAGAAGAAGGTGTTCTTCCTCGCGGCCGAGCCGCTGACGGACGCGATCACGTGGTCCAAAGGCAACAAATACACCTTCCGCCTGCGTCCCTCCAACTACATGCAGGCGGCGATGCTGGTGGAGGCTGCTGCCAAGCTGCCGGCCAAGCGCTGGGCGACGATCGCGCCGAACTATGAATACGGCCAGTCGGCGGTCGCGGTGTTCAAGAAGCTGATGTCGGAGAAGCGTCCGGACATCCAGTGGGTCGACGAGCAGTGGCCGCCGCAAGGCAAGATCGACGCCGGCCCGGTGGTGCAGGCCGTCGCCGCCGCCAATCCCGAGGCCATCCTCAACGTCACCTTCGGTGCCGACCTCGTCAAGCTCGTGCGCGAAGGCAACACCCGCGGCCTGTTCAAGGGACGCGAGGTCGTCTCGTTCCTGACCGGCGAGCCCGAATATCTCGATCCGCTCAAGGACGAGACGCCGGAGGGCTGGATCGTCACGGGCTATCCCTGGTACTCGATCAAGACGCCCGAGCATGACGCCTTCCTGAAGGCCTATCAGGCCAAGTACAACGACTATCCGCGCCTCGGCTCGATCGTCGGCTACCAGACCATCAAGTCGGCGGCTGCGATCCTCGCCAAGGCTGGCACGAGCGATCCGGAGAAGCTGATCGCGGCGGCAGAAGGTCTCTCGGTGCCGTCGCCGTTCGGGGAGATCACCTTCCGCAAGATCGACCACCAGTCGACCCTCGGTGCCTTCGTCGGCAAGACCGCGCTGAAGGACGGCAAGGGCGTGATGGTGGACTCGTCCTACAAGAAGGGCTCCGACTATCTGCCTGGCGATGCCGAAGTCGAGAAGCTGCGCCCGAAGGATTGAGGGCTCGCTGCCGTAGGGTGGGTTAGCCCTGCTGATGCGCAAAGCGCATCTGGGGGGCGCAACCCACCGCTTTCGGCGCCACGCGAGAAAAGGCGGTGGGTTACGCTTCGCTAACCCACCCTACGATTTCTGAGACTTAACGAACCCGGACCGCCGATGGCCTTTTATGTCGTACAGTTTCTGACCGGTCTCGCCAGCGCAGCGTCGCTGTTCCTGGTGGCCTCGGGCCTGTCGATCATCTTCGGCGTGACGCGGATCGTGAATTTCGCGCATGGCGCCTTCTACATGATCGGCGCCTATATCGCTTTCACGCTGACCGAACGCCTGTCGGGCGCGTTCGGCTTCTGGGGCAGCATCGTGCTGGCCGCGCTCGCGGTGGCGCTGATCGGCGTCATCGTCGAAATGGTGCTGCTCCGGCGCATCTACCATGCGCCCGAGCTGTTCCAGCTGCTCGCGACCTTCGGCCTGACCTTGATGGTCGAGGATCTCGTCGTGCTGGTCTGGGGGCCTGACGATCTCGTCGGCCGCCGCGCGCCGGGCTTCAAGGGCGCCATCGATTTCTTCGGCCAGAACATCCCGAGCTACGATCTATTCCTGATCGTGCTCGGACCGGTCGTGCTCGGCATTCTCTGGCTGCTGTTCCAGCGCACGCGCTGGGGCGTGCTGGTGCGTGCGGCAACGCAGGACCGCGACATGGTCGCAGCCCTGGGCGTCAATCAAAAATGGCTGTTCACATCGGTGTTCGCCGTCGGCGTCTTCCTCGCCGCGCTCGGCGGGGCGCTCCAGATCCCGCGCGATGCCGTGCATCACGCCATGGACCTGCGCATCATCGTCGAGGTCTTCGTCGTCGTCGTGATCGGCGGCCTCGGCAGCATCATCGGCGCCTTCGTCGCGGCGGTGCTGGTCTCCGAGCTCAACGCCTTCGGCATCCTGATCTTCCCGAAGATCTCCATCATCCTGGTCTTCCTGGTGATGGCGGTGGTGCTGATCGTGCGGCCCTGGGGCCTGTTCGGCAAGCCGGAGGCGCCCGCGCGCAAGACGCCGGGGCTCACCGTCAATCCGTGGCGGCCCTTGACGTCCAACGAGCGGATGGCCGCGCTTGCGGCGCTGATCGTCGCGGCGATGCTGCCGCTGTTCGCCGGCAATTACGCGCTGACCGTCGGCTCGGAGATCGCGATCTTCGTGATCTTCGCCGTCAGCCTGCACTTCCTGATGTCTGTCGGCGGGCTCGCCTCGTTCGGCCATGCCGCATATTTCGGCCTTGGCGCGTATGGCATCGCCTTCCTTGCCAAGATGGCGGGGCTGCCGATGATCGTCTGCCTGCTGCTCGGTCCGCTGCTCGGCTGCATGGGGGCCGCCGTGTTCGGCTTCTTCGCGGTCCAGCTTTCCGGTGTCTACTTCGCGATGCTGACGTTGGCGTTCGCTCAAATCGTCTGGTCGATCGCCTTCCAATGGGTGAGCGTCACCGGCGGCGACAACGGCATACTGGGCGTGTGGCCGTCGAGCTGGGCGGCCAGCCCGTCGCATTTCTATTGGCTGGCGCTCGGCGTTGCGGCGCTGGTGACGATCGCGCTGCGGGCCATGGTGTTCTCGCCATTCGGCTATGCGCTCAGGGCCACGCGCGACTCGCTTCTGCGCAGCGAGGCGATCGGCATCGATGCCAAACGCATCCAGTGGACGGCCTTCGTGATCGCCGGCACGACCGCCGGCATCGGTGGTGCGCTGTTCGCCTACCTCAAGGGCAGCGTCTTTCCCGATAATCTCGGCATCTCGTTGTCGGTCGACGCGCTCGTCATGGTACTCCTCGGCGGCGTCGAGACGGTCTCCGGCGCGGTGATCGGCGCCATCGTCTACAAGGCGCTCAACATCTGGCTGGTCAGCCAGACCGATCTGTCGAAGCTCGTGCTCGGCGGCTTCATCGTGCTGATCGTTGTGGTCTTTCCCAAGGGCATCGTCGGCATGCTGGAAATGCTGGCGCAGCGCCGCCGGAAATCCTCTCCGCCGGGATCCCCCTTGCTTGCAAAGCCGATCGAGTCCGCCGAATGAGCGTTGCGCCCACACTTCTCGCAGTCGAAGGCCTGACCAAATCCTATGGCGGCATCCACGCCGTGCGCGGGGTGTCGTTCTCGCTGCGCGCCGGCGAGATCCTGGCGCTGATCGGGCCGAACGGCGCGGGCAAGAGCACCTGCTTCGACATGCTGAACGGCCAGAACAAGCCCGACTCCGGTCATGTGCGCTTGTCGGGTGAGGAGACCACCGGCAAGAAGCCGCGTGAGATCTGGCGCATGGGCGTCGGACGGACCTTCCAGATCACCGCGACCTTCGCCACCATGACCGTGCGCGAGAACGTGCAAGTCGCGCTGATCTCGTACGGCAAGCAGCTGTTCAATCTGTTCGGCTCGGCGCCGAAGTTCGACCGCGACGAGGCCGGCCGGCTGCTCGAGCTGGTCGGCATGGGCGGCTATGCCGATCGCCCCTGCGGCGAGCTCGCCTATGGCGACCTCAAGCGGCTCGAGCTTGCGGTCGCGCTCGCCAACCAGCCGAAGCTGTTGCTGATGGACGAGCCGACCGCCGGCATGGCGCCGCGCGAGCGGGTCGATCTGATGCGGCTCACCGCGCAAATCGCGCGCGAGAAATCGATCGGCGTGCTCTTCACCGAGCACGACATGGACGTTGTGTTCGAGCATGCCGACCGCATCATCGTGCTCAACCGCGGCACGCTGATCGCCGAAGGCACGCCGGCCGAGGTGCGCGGCAATCCGCAGGTGCAGGCGGTCTATCTCGGCGAAGGCCTTGTCTACGATGCCCGCCATCGCGAGGGAGCATCGTTGTGAAGCTGACTGTCGAGGGCCTCAACAGCCATTACGGCCCGGCGCATATCCTGTTCGACATCGGCTTCGAGGTCGGCGAGGGCGAGGTGGTGGCGCTGCTCGGCCGCAATGGTGCCGGCAAGTCGACCACGTTCCGTTCGATTGTCGGTCTCGTCGCCCAGCGGACCGGACGCATCATGTTCGAAGGCAAGGACGTCTCGGCAAGGCCGACGCACGAGATCGTCCGCGAAGGGCTCGGCTACGTGCCGGAGGAACGGCGAATCTTCACCGACCTGACGGTGGAGGAGAATCTCGAGGTTGGCCGCCAGCCGAAGCGTCCGAACGCCCCGCACTGGACCCGTGAGAAGCTGTTCACGCTGTTTCCAAATCTCGGCGAGATGAAGAACCGTCCGGGCGGCCGCATGAGCGGTGGCGAGCAGCAGATGCTCACCATTGCCCGCACGCTGATGGGCAATCCGTCGCTGGTGCTGCTCGACGAGCCCTCGGAAGGCCTGTCGCCGAAGATCGTGGAGCAAATGGTCGAGGCCATCCTGACCATGAAGAAAGAGGGCGTCAGCATCGTCGTCTCCGAGCAGAATCTGCATTTCGCACGGCTCATCTCTGATCGCGCCTACATCATCGAGCGCGGCCGCATCTGCTTTGGCGGCACCATGGTCGAGCTGGACGCGCGTCCTGATATCCGCGACGCGCATCTGTCGTTGTGAAGGCGAAGGGAAGGGACGGCGAGCGGATGGCGAGAAGCGTTGCGGCCAGGAAAGGCGTCAAACCGGGGAAACCGGCTTACGTGCTCGACGAGCAGGTCGGCTTCATCCTGCGTCAGGTCTGGCAGCGCCACAGCTCGATCTTCGCCCGCGATATCGGCACCAACTTGACGCCGACGCAATGGGCAGCGCTGTCGAAGCTCGCCGAGACCGGGCCGTGCTCGCAGAACCAGCTCGGGCGTCTGACCGCGATGGACGTCGCGACCATCAAGGGCGTGATCGACCGCCTGACGGCGCGGGGGCTGACCGAGACCAGCCAGGATCCGGAGGACGGACGGCGCCTGCTGGTGAGCCTGACGCGCGCCGGTCAGCAGCTTGCGGAGAAGGTTGCCCCGAATGCGCTCGCCGTCACCCGTGAGACGCTGGCGCCGCTGGACGCCAAGGAGCGCGAGATGCTGATGGCGTTGTTGAACAAGCTGCGGTGATGCGCCCTGTCATCCGGGGCACGCGCATCGCGCGTGAACCCGGAATCCAGAGGTCGTTGCGCGAGATTCCGGCTTCGCGCTCACGCGCGCCCCGGAATGACGGCAAGTGCCGTCACTTCGCCACCACCTCGGGCACCTTGCCGGCCGGGGGCGTATTGCGGCTGCGCTGGGTGCGCACGATGCCGTCGATGATGGTCATGCCGATGCCGGGGAGGTCGCCGAGCTGCACGCTCTCCAGGATGTTCTTGCCCGGCGAGTGCTGCGCCTTGTCCATGATGACGAAATCGGCGGAACGGCCGACTTCGATCAGGCCGCAATCGAGCTGGCGCATCCGCGCGGTGTTGCCGGTGGCGAGGCAGAACGCGATTTCGGCCGGCAGCTCGCCGAGCGAGGACAGCATCGAGACCATGCGCAGGATGCCAAGCGGCTGCACGCCGGAGCCGGCGGGCGCATCGGTGCCGAGGATGACGCGGTGCAGATCGCCCATCTCGCGCGCGGTGCGCAGCGTGAACAGCGCGGAGCGCTCATTGCCGTTGTGCACGAGCTCGAGCCCGCGCTTGCAGCCCTCACAGATGCAGCGGATTTGGTCGTCGGGCAGAGCGGTGTGGCCGCCATTGATGTGGCCGATGACGTCGGTGTCGGCCTCCAGCACCACGTCCTTGTCGATCAGGCCGGAGCCGGGGATCGAGGGGCCGCCGGTGTGGATCGTGCTCTGGATGCCGTATTTGCGCGCCCAGCCCACCATCTTGCGCGCGGTCGGGCCGTCCTTGACGCCGCCGAGGCCGACCTCGCCGAGCAGCTTGACGCCGTTCGCCGCCATCTCCTTGAAGTCTTCTTCCACCATCTCGCATTCGATCACCGGCGCGCCGGCGTGAACCTTCACCCCGCCCGGACGCAGCGTCCAGAACGCGCGCTGGGCGAACACCGCCATCGCCTTGAGGCCGACGACGTCGCGGGGGCGGCCGGGCATGTGCACTTCGCCGGCGGAGATCATGGTGGTGACGCCGCCATGGAGATAGCTGTCGATCCAGTTGATCTGGTTCTGGCGCGGCGTCCAGTCGCCGGCGACGGGGTGGACGTGGCTGTCGATCAGGCCCGGCGCGACCGTGGTGCCGTTGGCATCGACGATCGTGGTCGCGCCTTCGATGTCGACGTCCTTGAAGCGGCCGATCGCGGTGATCTTGCCGTTCTCGGCGACGATGGTGTCGCCGTCCAGGATCGGCTTTTCCAAAGCGCCGGACAGGATCAGGCCGATATTGCGGATCACGAGCTTCGAGGGTCCGGCGGCCTGGGGGGCGTCATGCGCCATGGAAGGGGCTCCTTATTCCTAACTGCAAGGCTTTCGATCTTGGGCAGCCTTGACCGCGGGATCAAGCAGGATTATTCATTAGTATACGAATGATCGTGTACTAACGACGCATAGCTGGACCGCCTCGAAAACCGCAATGACGCGACAGGGAAGGTGAGATGAGCAATTTCAATCAGGAAAGCGTTTTGAGCGTCCACCACTGGACCGACACGCTGTTCTCCTTCAAGACCACCCGCAGCCCGACCTTCCGCTTCCGCAACGGCGAATTCACCATGATCGGACTCAAGGTCGGCGAGAAGCCGCTGCTGCGGGCCTATAGCGTCGCCAGCGCCAATTACGAGGACACGCTGGAGTTCTTCTCGATCAAGGTGCCGGACGGCCCGCTGACCTCACGCCTGCAGCACTTGAAGGAAGGCGACGAGATCATCGTCAGCCGCAAGGCCACCGGCACTCTCGTGATCGACAATCTCGAGGAGGGGCGCAATCTCTACCTGATCGGCACTGGCACCGGTCTGGCGCCGTTCCTGAGCGTCATCAAGGACCCCGAGACCTACGAGCGCTTCGAGAAGGTGGTGCTGCTGCACGGCTGCCGGCATGTGAAGGAGCTCGCCTATGGCGAGATGATCACCGAGCATCTGCCGAAGGACGAGCTGCTGGGCGAATACATCCGAGGTCAGCTGATCTACTACCCGACCGTGACCCGCGATCCCTTCCGCAACCGCGGCCGCATCACCGACCTCATCACCTCGGGCAAGCTGTTCGCCGATATCGGCCTGCCGGCGCTGGAAGCCGCCCATGACCGCGTCATGATCTGCGGCAGCCCGGCGCTGGTGGCGGACACCCGCGTGCTCCTGGGGGAGCGGGGCTTTGCCGAAGGCAATCACGGTGAGCCGGCCCAGTTCGTGGTCGAAAAGGCCTTTGCCGAGCGCTGAACGCGCAATTCTTGCCCGAGAAGACCGTATTTCCGCCGCCAGGCGGGCGTTGCGGCGCCGATTCGGCGCTTGATACACTGTGGGAGCGAATCAGCGGAGTTCCCACATGGTTGCGGACAGCGACAGCAACATCGCCTGGCACCGGGTTCAGTTGAAGAAGAATCGCGCCGAGTTGAAGGCGTTGGAGACCGCGCGCTTCACGATGGGGGAGATCGCCTCGTCGAAGCGGAACGGCCAGACCCAAAAGGCGGTCGCCGAACTCAAGCGCAAGATCGCGCAGTCCGAACGGGTGATCGCCGATCACGACAAGCGCACGCGCCGGCCGCTCGCAACCGATTTGCAGAGCCTCAGTAGTGGCAGCTGGAGCCATTGGGACGCCTACACGCAACAGCAGCGCAAGGCGGGGCAGCGTTCGCCGGGACGCGGATAGACACGTCGCCGCACCCCTTGCACCGGCGACACCGCGCACCATCTGCGTGAGACGCCAGCAATCAGTCCGGTGATCCCATGACTGTGCGCCTCGATTTCACCAGCGAGGCCTTCTTTCGCGATCCGCCGAAGGCGATTGCGACGTTGCGCATGTCCGGCCCCGTGGTCGCGACACACTTCCCTCTCATCGGCGACGTCTGGATCACCACGACCCATGACGCCACCGCGCAGGTCCTGAAGGACGGCGCGACCTTCACGTTGCGCAAGGAGGACGGCGACGTCGCCGGCTTGCGCTGGTGGATGCCGAGATACGTCAGGACCATCGCCAACAACATGCTGACGATGGACGAGCCTGACCATACCAGGCTGCGCGGCATCGTGGACGAGGCCTTTCGTCGCCGCGCCATCGTCGCGATGGAGCCGCGGATCCGGGCCATCGCCGACGGTCTCGCGGGCGAGCTCTTTGCGAACGGAAATCCGGCCGATCTCGTCCAGCGCTATGCGCGCATCCTGCCGCTCGCGGTGATCTCCGAACTCCTGGGCCTGCCGCCGGCCGACCGTCCGCGATTCATCGCCTGGGCCAACGAGATGTCCTCGCTGACCAATGTCCTCAGCTTTTTCCGCCTGCTGTTCGCGTTCCGCAAGATGCGCGCCTATCTCGAACGACAATTGCAGATCGCGCGCGAGCAGGGCGGCGAGGGGCTGATCGCCGAGTTGATCCAGGTCGAGCGCGAAGGCGGCCAGATCTCGCCTGACGAAATGGTCTCGATGGTCTTTCTGCTGCTTGCGGCGGGGGCGGAGACCACCACGCATCTGATCAGCGGCTCGGCTTACGAGCTGCTCAGGAATCCCCACCTGCGCGATTGGCTCGAACAGGACTGGAGCCGGGTCGGCCTCGCCGTCGAAGAATTCCTGCGCTTCGTCTCGCCTGTGCAGTTCTCCAAGCCGCGCTATGTGCGGCGGGACGTCGAGGTCGAGGGCGTGCACCTCAAGAAGGGTGATCGCGTCATGGTCATGCTCGCCGCCGCAAACATGGATCCGGCGATGCATGATCGTCCCGAGCGGCTCGATCTCGAACGCAAGCCGAACCGTCACATCTCGTTCGGAACAGGGATCCATTTCTGCCTCGGCCATCAGCTCGCGCGCATCGAGGCGGCCTGCGCGCTGGAAGCGCTGTTTGTGCGGTGGCCGAAACTTGCGTTGGCCGTCGACCCCACCGAGATCCACTGGCGCAAGCGGCCGGGCTTGCGCGCAATCGCGACGCTTCCCGTCACGTCCGAGGGCCGTGGAACACAGATGATTGCGCGCGGTGAGGCGAGCATCGATCGTTCCCTCACCGCGGCGAGCTGAAAGCGCATCCTTTCGGAAAATCTTCGTCGGTCCTGATCGATCAGGAACGGTCTGCCATTCGTGCTGTTGTCACAGGCACATCGGACGCGGCAAGGGGTTCCACAGCCATCGGTGTCGCGGACCGTCGCCTGAACGGGAGACAAGATCATGACCAGCAAGATGCCACCTGTTCCGCCGGAAAATCAGAGCCGCAAGGGAACCGGCGACCGCAAGCAGATGTCCGCTGATCAGACGCCACAAGGCCAGCAGCGCGCGCAAAATCCGGACCAGCAGGGACAGCAGGGCAACATCAAGCAGAACACGACCAATCAAGGCTATCAGCAAGATCGCTGAGGAGGACGACATCCATGTCGACATCCACCAAGACTCCGAACAGCATCCGCCAGGGCGGACCAGGCGCTTCACATGAGAACGCAAAGGCGCCGCTGGAGGTGAAGAAGCCGCCGGCGGACAATTCGCAGCGCAGCCACAGCCGCGTCTCCGGTGGCGGGGGCGAGCACGACTCCCACCACTCCCACGATGAGGCTGGCAAGGGCGGCGGTAGGTGACGATTGGAGATCAGCATGCAAGGCAAAAAGACCCACGAGCAGCAGGTGCGCATCCTCGAGCGCAGGCCTGACGTTCCCGATGCGAGGGAGCTCGATCAGGCCTCCGGCCGCAACATCGAGGATACCGCCGTTCATCGCGCGCGGCCGGAGGCTCGACACAGCGAGTTTCCGGTGAGCCGCGGCGGCCTCAACCAGGAGAGCGACCACAACAAGCACAACGATTCCGGCCAGAGCGGCCACAAGCCGCCGAAACCGACGGCGGCGCAACAGAAGCACTAGAGAGGATCACGGCAAGAGGAGAGACGGATGCCAGCTGGGCACGGCAGCAAGACGCATTTCAGATCGGGCATGCATGGCAAGGGCGACGGCACTGGCGGATTGACCGACGTGCCGAAGGAGATGATCGGCGACAACATGGTCCTGTCCAACCGCGACAAGAAACAGCATTCGGACATTCGTGGCATGGACGGCAAATCCATCCAGACCGAACAATATCAGGACCACTCAGCAAACCGGCTCGACGAGAAGCCGGAGGCCGACGAGACCTGAGAGGGGCGTTCCTCCCGCCAACTTGCGGACCGGCGTTCAGCCGGTCCGCTTTTTTGTGGGCGAAAGATCGCGCTCCCAGCCGAACACGGAGCGGCCGTCGAGATCGGGCGAGGCGGCGCGCTCGCCGGCGATGTAGGCGTCCACGGAAGGGCCGTGCACGGTCCGCTCCAGCCGGCGTGCCTGATCGTCGAGCCGCCTGATCGCCTGCATTTCTTCCTCGCGCCCGAGCTTCGCGCTCTGGATCGCGCCCTTCAGCACCCGGATCGTCTCGTCATAGACCTTGATCGGAACGGGATAGGGATGCCGGTCCTTGCCGCCATGGGCGAGCGAGAAACGCGCGGGGTCCTTGAAACGATAGGGCGCACCGTGCACCACCTCCGCGACCATCGCGAGCGAGCGCACGGTGCGGGCGCCGACGCCCGGCGTCAGCAGCAGGTCCGGAAAATCGACGGGCCCACGCTCGGCTGCGGCCGCCAGCGTGCCGTGCAGGCGGCGCGCGAACACGTCCTTCGGCCTGACGTCGTGATGCGCGGGCATGATCAGATGCGGCAGCACGGCCTGTGCCGGCTCGGGCGCGGTCCCGACCAGCCGTTCGAACTCGCAGACGATGCGATCAGGGCCGAGATCGCCCAACAGATCCAGCTGCGCGCTGCGTGAGACGTCGGCGCGATGGTCGGTGAGATTGACGATCTCGCCCTGCTGGGGGCCGTCGATCGCACTGTGCGGCGTATCGACAAAGCTCTTCAGCGCCTCGGAATGCCAGTGATAGCGTCGTGCCTGCCGCTTGTCGCCGTTCATGCCCTGCTGCACCACCGTCCATTTGCCGTCGGCGGTCACGAAGAAGCCGTGGAGATAGAGGTCGAAGCCGTCCTGCACGGCCGCGCTGTCGACCTTCGCCACCAGGCGGCTGGCGCGGGTCAGCTTTGCGCCGTCGAAGCCGACGCGGTCGCCGAGCTGCATCAACTCGTCCGGTGTCTTGCGCGAATGCTGGCCTCGGCCGCCGCAGACATAAATCCCGAGTTCGTCCTGAAGCGGCCCAAGCCCGCGCTTCAGTGCGCCAATCACGGAGGTCGTTATCCCCGAGGAGTGCCAATCCATCCCCATCACGGCGCCGAACGACTGGAACCAGAACGGATGAGACAGGCGCTGCAGAAATGCATCGCGGCCGTAATGATGCACGATCGCCTGCGTGACGATTGACCCGAGCGAGGCCATGCGGCTCGCCAGCCAGGGCGGAACCCGTCCGGTGTGCAAGGGAAGATCGGCGCTGCCGCTACGTCGAGTCATGAGTGTCTCAAGTTAGCCCAGTTCGGTGACGGTTGCACCAGCGGAATGCTGCGTTGCAGAGGACGGGGGAGCGAAGCCGGTCCGCAAGGCGTTGTGCGGGCTACCGCAAGGCAACGAGGAATGGCGATGCATTGGCAGGCCTTGATGGCCGAGATCGACAGGATGCTCGGCTGGATACCGTCGTGGTTTGTCGGCCTCAGCCTGGTCGTCGGCGCGATCCTGCTCGCGCTGTCGTTCTACCGGGTCGCGACATGGCTGCTGAACCGCGCCTTTGGAACCCGTCTTCCGCTGCTCGGCGTGTTCATCGCGCGCACGTCCGGCCCGGCTCAGCTGGCGCTATGTCTGGCGGCCGTCCCTTTGGTCTTGCCGCTGGCGCCGCTCGACGACACGATCCGAACGCCGCTGATGCGCCTGTTCGTCGTGGCCGTCATCGCCCTGATCGGCTGGATCTCGATCAGGGTCGTCGACATGAGCGCGGCGCGCTACCTGCAGAATTTTCGCGATGTCACCGAGAATTTCGTCGCGCGCAAGCACGTGACGCAGGTTCGCGTGTTCAAGCGCGTCACCGACACCATCATCGTCATCATCACGGTGTCCACGGCGCTGATGACGTTCGATTCGGTGCGGCAGTACGGCGTCAGCCTGTTCGCCTCTGCAGGTGCCGCCGGTATCATCGTCGGTCTTGCCGCGCGGCCGCTGCTGAGCAATCTGATCGCGGGCCTGCAGATCGCGATCCCCCAGCCGATCCGCATCGAGGACGTCGTGATCATCGAGAACGAGTGGGGCTGGGTCGAGGACATCGCCTCGACCTATGTCGTGATCCGGCTGTGGGACTGGCGCCGCATGGTGGTGCCGCTGTCCTATTTCATCGAAAAGCCGTTCCAGAACTGGACTCGCGACACCGCATCCCTGATCGGCGTGATCGCGCTCCATGTCGATTATCGTGCCGACGTTCCGCGCATCCGGCGCTGGCTGGAAGAGGCGGTGAAGCAGTCCAAGCTCTGGGACGGGGCGGTGGTCAATCTTCAGGTGATCGACGCGGATGCGCGCACCATCGAGCTGCGGGCGCTGGTCAGCGCGCGGAATGCGCCGCAATCCTGGGACCTGCGCTGCGAGATCAGGGAAAAGCTCGTGGCCTTCATTCGCGATGAGATGCCGGAGGCGCTGCCGCGCGATCGCGCGATCCTGATCCCGTCGGCCGACGATGATGCCGATCTCCTGCGGCGCGCCGGCACACCGGAGAAGGTGCGGGCGGCCGCGCGCAATTGACGCCCAATGCGATCAGCGGCTGCCGACCATGGCGACACCGGCGGGACCGTCCGCGCGCGGTCGCCGCTTGCGCAGCGTTCGCCGCGCCCAGATCAGGAGGCCGGTCGATAGCAGGGTCAGCAGTGCGATTGACGTCACGACATTGAGCGGCGAGGCGATCAGGGCCGACCAGTTTCCCTCGTGGATCAGGCGCGGCCAGTTGCGCGGTAGCGGCGTGACCTCAGACGACGTGATGGCGTAGGCGCGCAACTCGCCGCCGTCGTAAAGTCTCGCCATCATGCGGCCGCCGCGCGTACCGATCGAGATCACATGCGACAGCTCATGCGAGGCTGCGACCATGCGGATCGCGTCGGGCAGGGCGAGGGGGCGACCGCCCGCGCTGGAAGCGGGGGCCGTCTGAAAGGTGAGGCCGAACGCCATGCAGAGGCCGGTCAACGGGCTGAGCAGGATCAGCGGCAGCGTGAACCACGCCGTTCCCTTGTGCCATCCCGAGAGCGTGTTGCGCAGCCGCGGCAATCCCATGACGATGCCGAGCAGCAGGATGATCACCATGGCGAGCGTGGACGCCGTCACCAGCCAGGCCTGTCCCATGAGACGTTCATGAGTGAATCGCGCCCAGAGGAAGACATTCGACAGGGTCGAGCCTGGCGAGGCGGCTTCGCCGGTTGCAAGATCGATTGCCGACGCACTGCTGCCTTGCAGCGTGATGCTGCGGCTGCCGGCGTTGATGGAGAGTCCGCGCGCCTTGCCGTCGGGATCGTACCGCTTCACCAGCTCGATGACGCGACCGGGGTCGATCGCGGGGCCGCCAATGCCACTCGTTTGCACGAGGGGCTCGATGGACAGGATCAGGCCGGTGGCGATGATCACGAACAGCGGGAGAGCGAAGACCAGAGTGATCCAGCGATGAAGTCTCAACAAGGCGGGCTTGTTCATTCGTCGTCCTCAGTGTTCTCTCAGCCGTGCTCGCGCACAGCCGTGCAAAACACAAATGACGCTTTGTCCATGTTGTTGCGTTGACTTGCAGCAACCGGAATTAAAGTTCGCTGCAGCACGCCCTCATCTGGAGACCTTCACTGTGCGCGGATATTGGCCGCCTTCAGCACCGGCTCCCATTTGGTCGCCTCCGCATGCATGTACGCGTCAAAGTCCTTGGCGGAGGAGCCGACCGGCGTTGCGCCGATCTTGTCCAGCGTCGACAGGACGCCTGGATCCTTCAGCGCCGCCTTCAGGTCGGTCTCGAGCTTCGCGACGATCTCGGGCGGCATCTTGGCCGGGCCGAGCACGCCCCACCAGACCGAGACGTCATAGCCGGCTACGCCGGCTTCCGCGACCGTCGGAACGTTCGGCAGCGCCTTGGAGCGCTCGGCCGAGGTCACGGCGAGCGCGCGCACCGGGCCGCCCTCGAGCTGGCCGATCGCTTCGGCGAGCGGATTGATGCTGAGCGGGATCTCGCCGGCGATCACGGCCGTCAGCGCCGGCGCGCCCCCCTTGTAGGGGATCGCGACGATCTTGGCGCCGGACATGTGCTTGAGCAGCTCACCGGCGAGATGGGCCGAAGTGCCGTTGCCGGACATGCCGTAGGAGAGCTTGTCCGGCTCCTTCTTCGCCGCGGCGAGGAGATCGCCGAGCGTCCTGTAGGGACTGTCCTTGGCCACGACGATCGCAAGCGGAGAGGAGGCGACCTCCGTGATGCCCGTGAAATCCTTGAAGGTGTCGTAGGGCACACTCGAATAGATGAACTGGTTCAGGGGATGGCCGCTCGCGACGAGAATGAGCGTGTACCCATCGGGCGCGGCCTGCGTCAGCGCCTGCGAGGCGACGATGCCGCCTGCGCCGGGACGATTGTCGATGACCGGCTGCTGGCCCCAGGTCTTGGCCAGCGCCTGGCCCAGGGTGCGCGCGAGCACATCGACCGCGCCGCCGGCGGCATAGGGGACCAGAATGTGGACCGGCTTGCTCGGATAATTTTCGGCAGCGTGCGTGGCGGCGCCCATCAGCAGACCGGCACCCAGCACCAGCCCGCCGATCGTCTTGTTCAAACCCAGCATATTCCCAGCACTCCTTGAGGGCATTCGCGCGCCCGCGGCGGTCTCCAACAACCCGGTCTCGGACGCCGCCCCGGTGGTTTTTGTTGACGAGACCTGATCTTTTGTACGATAGTACAAATCACATGGCACGCAAGCCCACCAGCAAGGAAGCGGCCCGCAAGCCGAACATGCGCGAGGCGATCCTCGCTGCGGCCGAGGAGCTGTTCGCCACCAACGGCTTCAATGCCGTCTCGGTGCGCGACATCGCGCAAGCCGCCGGGGCCAATCCCGGCAGCGTGACCTATCATTTCAAGACCAAGGACGGTCTGCTGCTCGAGATCTATCGGCGCCATTGTGGGCCGATGAACCTGCGCCGTTCGGAACTGCTCGCGGCCGCGCGGCGCGTGCGCGATCTCCAGGACCGGCTGGAAGCGATCGTGCGCGCCTATGTGGTGCCGGCCTTCACCTCGGGCAGCGACCTTGCCGGCGGCGGAGCGCGCTTTACGCGGCTGCGCGCGGTGATGTCGGCCGAAGGCAACGAGGTCGCGCGCAAGATCATCGCGCAGACTTTCGACGACCCCAGCCATGCCTTCATCGATGCGATCCATGAAAGCCTGCCGCAGATTCCGCGCACCGACATCGTCTGGCGCAGCCACTTCCTGCTCGGCGCGCTCTATTATTCGCTGGTGACGCCGGACCGCGTCACGCGCCTGTCGCGCGGCGAGGCCGACGGCGGCGACGCCGCCAATGCCATCGAGCAGCTGGTGCAGGCGACGGTCGCCTCGTTCCAGGCGCCGCCGCTCGATCATGCCGCGCCGGCGCGGCGGCGGCCGGTTGTCAGCAGCAAGACTTGAAAGAAGCGGCCTCGCTTTCGGTAGTTCACCTGATGACGATGATGTACACGCCGACCATTCCGCCGCCCGATCCGAACACGCGCACGCCCAAGTTCAAGCTGCCGAAACTGTCCTGCGACGCGCATTGCCACATCTTCGGGCCGGGCGCGAAATACCCTTACGCGCCTGATCGCTCCTACACGCCGCCGGATGCGCCGCTCGAGGATTTCAGGGCGCTCCATGCCAAGCTCGGTGTCGAGCGCGCGGTCATCGTTAATGCCAGCGTGCACGGCACCGACAACACGGTGGCGCTCGACGCCATCGCTGAGAGCAACGGCGCCTACCGCGCCGTCGCCAATATCGACGATACCATCACCGAGCGCGGGCTTGTCGTGCTGCACGAGGGCGGCTTCCGCGGCTGCCGCTTCAATTTCGTCCGCCATCTTGGTGGCGTGCCCGACAAGCGCGTGTTCGACCGCGTCATTGCCATGGTCGCGCCGCTCGGCTGGCATATCGACCTGCATTTCGATGCGATCGACCTGTCTGACTATGCCGACATGCTGGCGAGGTTGCCGCTCAGCTACACGATCGACCATATGGGACGCGTGAAGGCGTCCGAGGGACTCGGCCAGCTTCCGTTCAAGATCCTGATCGAGCTGATGCAGCGCGACGAGAAATGCTGGGTCAAGATCTGCGGTTCGGAGCGCGTATCATCCGCTGGCGCGCCGTTTACCGATGCGGTGCCGTTCGCGCAAAGGATCGTCGAGACCGCGCCCGACCGTGTCATCTGGGGCACCGACTGGCCGCACCCCAACGTCAAGGTGATGCCGAACGACGGCGATCTTGTCGATCTGATCCCACTGTTCGCGCCGGAGCCGGAGCTTCAACAGAAGATTCTCGTCGACAACCCTGCGCGCCTGTTCGAGTTCGGTCGATGACAACGATGGCAATCGATACAAAGTCAACGAACGAAAGAGGGGAGTTCGTCCCATGAAGACAGGTCTCGTGGTCACCGCCCATCCCGGCGATTTCGTCTGGCGCGCCGGCGGTGCCATCGCGCTGCATGCGAAGAAGGGCTATCGCATGAAGATCGTCTGCCTGTCCTTCGGCGAGCGCGGCGAGAGCCAGTTCGCCTGGAAGGAGAAGGGCGCGACGCTGGAATCGGTCAAGGCCGGCCGCAAGGACGAAGCGGAGCGGGCGGCGAAGCTTTTGGGCGCCGAGATCGAGTTCTTCGATTGCGGCGATTATCCCCTGAAGCTCACCGAGGCGCATTTCGATCGCATGGTCGACATCTACCGCGAGCTCAACCCGAGCTTCGTGCTGACGCATGCGCTGGAAGATCCCTATAATTTCGACCATCCGAATGCGGCGCATTTCGCGCAGGAGACGCGCGTGGTCGCGCAGGCGATGGGCCACAAGCCCGGCGCGCAGTACAAATATTCCGCGCCCCCTGTGTTCCTGTTCGAGCCGCACCAGCCCGAGCAGTGCAACTACAAGCCGGACACGATCGTCAAGATCGACGAGGTCTGGAAAGAGAAGTACGAGGCGTTCCAGATCCTGGCCGCACAGAAGCACCTCTGGGGTTATTACGAGCGCGTTGCGCTGAACCGTGGCATCCAGGGCAGCCGCAACACGGGCGTGCCCATGACTTATGGCGAAGCCTATCAGCGCCTGTTCCCGACCGTTGCGGAGGAGCTGGCATGAAGCCGGTCGTCGTTCGCAACATCAAGCGTGCCGATCCTGCCGGAATGGCGGAATACGGCGTCTCGACCGTGCACGAGGCCTATGGGCGCATCGGCCTGATGAAGCCCTACCTGCGGCCGGTCTGGTCGGGCGCGGCGATTGCGGGTCCTGCCGTCACCGTGCTGGCGCAGCCCGGCGACAACTGGATGATCCATGTCGCGGTCGAGCAGTGCAGGAAGGGCGACATCCTCGTGGTCGGCTGCACCACCGACAATACCGACGGCATGTTCGGCGAGCTGCTGGCGACCTCGCTGCAGGCGCGGGGCGTGCAGGGGCTGGTCATCGATGCCGGCTGCCGCGACGTCAAAGCCCTGCACGAGATGAAGTTTCCGGTGTGGTCGCGCGCGGTCTCGGCCAAGGGCACGGTCAAGGCGACGCTCGGTTCGGTCAACGTCCCCGTGGTCTGCGCCGGCGTCAATGTCGATCCCGGCGACGTCATCGTGGCCGACGACGATGGCGTCGTCGTGGTGGGGAAGCGCTATGCGGCTGAAGTTGCCGAGAAGGCGAGGAAGCGCAACGCGGATGAGGGCGGCAAGCGCACGCGCCTCGCCTCGGGTGAGCTGGGTCTCGACATGTACAACATGCGCGAGGCGCTGGCGAAGGCCGGGCTCGTCTATGTCGACAATCCCGAGGACGTCTGAGGCGGAGCGGGCGGATGGATCGTCTCAAGCTGAAGGCCGTGCTCGGCAGTCACCCCCACGTCCAGGCGGTGAAGGGCGGCACGCTGCGCTCCGATCTTCTTGAGCTGGACTTCATCGAGTACACGCCGACCAACCCCGCGTTAAAGCCGATGGTGCGGGAGCAGGCCTTCGACGTCTGCGAGATGGCGATCGTCACCTATCTGATGGCGAAGGCGCATGGCAAGCCGCTGGTGCTGTTGCCGGCGACCATGCTCGGCCGTTTCCAGCATTCTTATGCCCTCTACAATCCCGCCCGGGGAACGCTCGGTCCATCCGACCTCGAAGGCAAGCGCGTCGGCATCCGCTCGTTCACGACGACGACCGGCGCCTGGATCAGGGGCATCCTCGCCAACGACTACGGCGTGAGCCTCGACAAGATCCACTGGATCACCTTCGAGGACCCGCACGTGGCCGAATATGTCGACACCACCGAACGCGCTCCGAAGGACAAGAAGGTCCTGCAGATGCTGCTCGACGGCGAGCTCGACGCCGTGCTTGGCGAGACCTCCGACAATCCCAGGCTCTCGCCTCTGTTTCCCGATCCGGCTGTGGAAGCCGCCAGATGGTACGCCAAGCGCGGCGTCGTGCCGGTCAATCATCTCGTGGTCGTGACCGAGCAGCTTGCGAGATCGCGCCCCGACGTGGTCGCGGGCGTCTATGATCTGCTCAAGCGGAACAAGGAGCAGATGGGGCCTGTGGCAACGCCCGATTTGGTTCCGTTCGGTGTCGAGGCCAACCGGAAGCCACTCGAGCTGATCATCGACTATGTGTTCCAGCAGGCGCTGATTCCGCGCCGCTATGCGGTCGAGGAGCTGTTCGACGAGACGACGCGAGGATTGAATTGATGGCGGATCCGAAGCGATGGCAGATCGGGCTGGTCGGTTATGGCGAGGTCGGCCGGATCCTGGCCGAGGATTTGCGCCAGCAGGATATCAAGGTCTCCGCCTATGACATCAAGCTCGGAAGCGAGCAGGGCGCTTCTCTGAAGGAGCACGCGGCAAGATTCGGTGTGGCGCTTGCCGCCTCTCACGCGGAGCTGACCGCGAAATGCGATTTCGTCATCTCCGCCGTCACCGCCAGCCAGGCCGTGCCGGTGGCGAAGGCCTGCGCGGCGGCGATCAACCAGGGCACCTGGTTCCTGGATTTCAATTCGGCCTCTCCCGGCGCCAAGCAACGCGCGGCGGCACTGATCGATGGTGGAGGCGGTCGCTATGTCGAGGGCGCGGTGATGACCTCGGTGCCACCTTATCGCATCAAGGTGCCGCTGCTGCTCGGCGGTTCCGGCGCGAGGGAGCTGGAGCCGCTGCTGAACGCGATCGGCTTTGCCGCGAAGGTCGCCAGCGACAAGTTAGGTGTGTCCTCGGCGGTGAAGATGTGCCGCAGCATCATGATCAAGGGTCTCGAGGCCATGGTCATCGAGAGTTTCACGACCGCTCGCGCCTATGGGGTCGAAGACGCGGTGCTGGCCTCGCTCACAGAGACGTTCCCCGCCATCGACTGGGAGAAGCAGGGCGCCTATTTCTTCCAGCGCGTGATCGAGCACGGTCGCCGGCGGGCCGAGGAAGTACGTGAGGTCGCCGAGACCGTGCGCGAGGCGGGGCTGACGCCATGGTCGGCGCAGGGCACCGCCGAGCGGCAGGCCTGGGTCGCAGATCTCGCCGATGAAGGATTGTTTGGCGCCAGGGGCACGAAGGAGTTCGCCCGCAGCGCTGATTGGCGGACCGAGGCCGACCGGATATTGGCGAAGATCAGGCGCTGACGCCGAACATCGCTGTTCAGCTCAAGACCTTGCTGCCGTCGCGATAGTTCGAGATTTCGTCGCGGGCGAGTTCGATCGCATCGACCAGGCTCTTGGCCTTGCGTACGACCTGCTCCTTGGCGGGCGCGGTGCGGAACTCGGCGAGGATCATGCGGATGCATTTGTCGGCGGTATCGAGCGTCCAGAGCGCGCGCGTCATGTCGTCCTGTGTATGGATCGCCGCGATATCGAGGCCCGACAACACTTCGCCGATTCCGTTCAATCGCTTGACGGCCGTTTCCGCAGGCGTGTTGGCGCGAATGGAGCGGTCATCGATGCTACTGAAGGCGTTGAACATATACGTGCTTTCCCACTGAACCCGGATGGTTCAGAGCGTCCCTTGATATGATCCTGATGGCCTCTTGTGCAATGCGCGCAGCTACGGTCCGGGATTCTACCGGCTCGGTTTCAGGCAAGAATCGGCTGTGAAATCAGCGCGAAACGGCTCGGTCATCAGCTGCGTGTCCCGACGATTTTACCGCTGGACGTCCCACCGAACCCGGTTCAGCTCCCGGGCCGGAACAGAACGGGCCGCTGCCGGACAAACGTCTGCCGGCCACTCTTGAAACCCATCACGACATCAGGCAGCTCGGCGATGGCAAAGCGGCTATCCCTCGTGTCGAGCACGACGAGATCGGCGGGGTTGCCGAGCTTGATGCCGTAATCGCTAAGGTTCATCAGCCGCGCCGGCTGGTCGGTCACGAGGTCGAGGCAGATGTCGAAATCGCTCACCGCGGCGTGCGCGACGTTGGCGTAGAAGTTCGCCATCCGCAGCAGCGATGCATCACCGAACGGCGTGAAGGGATTGAGCACATTGTTGGTCGCGACCGAGCACACGACGCCGTCGCGCGCGAGCTTGTGGGCAAGGGTCAGCCCGCGCGGCGCGTTGTGGCTGGCCTCGCGCCCCATCAGATAGAGATCGGTCGCGGGCAGCACCGTGACGGCGACGCCGGCTCTTGCCAGTTGCGCGGTGGCCGCCTTCATCCGCTCCGGCGGCAGGGCCGAAAGTTTCGTCGCATGGCCGATCGCGACCCGTCCGCCATAGTTTCGCCGCTCGGTTTGCCGGCAGACCTCATCGAGATGCCACCAGGAGGGATCGAGATCGAAATCCAGATGAAGGTCGACGTCGACGTCGAAGTCCTCCGCGAGATCGAAGATGCGCGCGAGATGCGCATTCGGGTCGGTGTCCATATAGGGGCAGCCGCCGATTGCGTCGCCGCCGTCGCGCAGCGCTTGAACCAGCAGCTCGTCGCTGCCGGGGTCGTTGGTGAGGCCCTCCTGCGGGAAGACGCAGAGCGACAGGTCGATCGCCCAGGCGTAGTCGCGTTTCAGCGCCGTGACGGCCTCGAAGCCACGCAAACCGATGCGGGGGTCGATCTCGACATGCGTACGCATCCGCGTCGTGCCGTTCACGATGGCGCGCTCGAGCACCCGCGCGCCGCGCGCGTAGACGTCCTCGACCGTAAAATCCTTCTTCATCCCCGCGACGGCGCGGATCGCTTCCGAGACGCTGCCGTGATTGTGCCCGCAGCGGTCGAGCAGGCAGGCCTTGTCGAGATGGATGTGGGTGTCGACGAAGCCGGGCAGGGCGAGTTGCCCGCCGAGGTCGATCTCGACCGCCTCGCAGGTGAGCTTTGGCTCGATGGCGGCGACGCGACCATCCTTCACGCCGATGTCGACGGGTGCAGCGGATGATCGCAACAGCGCGTTACGGAAGATCAGGTCGAAGGCGGCTCGGGTGGTCATGGCATCGAATTCAGCTGTGGCAGCCTAGCCGAAGCTCGCGCAGCAGGCAGCTCCAGATTGTGTGCAGTTGTATCGCGACATTGTTCAAAAAATGTGCATGCACTTTAGCACGTGAATTGTAGAATGCCGGCATCCCGGAGAACCAGATGTCCGCCCCCGCAACAGCCGAACGTCCGATGGCCGACGCCGAGATTGTCGAAGCGTATCTCACCGCCTCGATGATACCAGATCCCGATGCGGCCGCGGCCTATATGAAGCCGGGCACGGTGATCACGTTCACCGGCGGACGCGAGTTCGATCATCCGCGCGGGCCGACCGGCTTCAACGCCAGGCGCTATCGCTGGGTCAAGAAGAAGATGGACCGGTTCGATGTCTGTCCCGGCAAGGACGAAACCGTGGTCTACAGTGTCGGCACGCTCTATGGCGAGTGGATGGACGGCACGCCGTTCGAAGGCAATCGCTATGTCGATCGCTTCGTCGTCAAAGACGGCCAGATCGTGAAGATGGACGTCTGGAACGACAGCGCCGAGCGCATCCTCGTACGGCGCGGCATCGAGGCCTAGCCTTTCCGCGCCACCTTGGGCAGCTTGACCACGCGATGGCCGGCCTCTTCGTCGGCGTAGGGCGCCAAGATATCGAGCAAGTCCCGGCCGCGTTGCGGAGCGGGGGCCACGAGTGCACGATTGGCCACGGAATCCAGGTGATGGTGCATCAACTCCATCACCTTGGCCGCGTCGCCCTTGGCAAGCGCGGCAATGATGGCGCGATGCTCGTTGATGGCGCACTCGGTCGAATGTGGCCGGCTGTAGAGTGACAGGGTCAGGCAGCAGCGATAGGCCACTTCGCTGACATAGCGCACCAGGATCGGGCTGTTCGTCATGTGCGCGAGCAAGATGTGGAATTCGGTCGCGAGCCGGATCGAGACCGCGTCCGTGCCGCCACGGGCGCGATCCTCGGCATCGACATGGGCGTTCAGCTCGGCGATCTGAGCCTTGGTCAGCTTGCCGGCGAGCTGGCGCACGACCAGGCGCTCGAGCTCGATGCGGATGTCGAAAGCATCGCGCGCCTCCTGCCAGCTCGGCGTCGCCACCACCGCGATGCGGTTGCGGCGCAGCTCGACCAGACCTTCGGCGGCGAGTTGCCCCAGCGCGTGGCGGGCGATGGTGCGGCTGACGCCGAAGCGCTCGCCGAGCGCGTCCTCGGGCAGCTTTGCGCCGGGCTCCAGCGCCTGCTCGATGATCGCGCGCCGCAGCGCGCGGCAGATCACGCTGACCTTGTCTGACGATTCAGAAGTCTTGCTGCTTAGGCGCGCCGCCATCGGCGAATCCTTCAGGAAAGATCAAGGCTTCCCTTTAGCACAGCCTTGCGGTGATCCGGCGCTCCAATTGCATGCAGTTTGGAGCCGGGATTGCCTAAATCGAGTCCCGCCTTCCGGCGCGGAGAGGCGGCGAGGTCATCGATTTTGCTTGGGGCGGGAGCTGGCATCCAGCTTGCATGCACTTTGGCTGTGATGCGCATGCAACCCAACGCCCAATTTGACGGTCCGCCCGCTTCCGAAGGCGCCGTCGCGACCGCGATCGAGCTGTCCGAGGCCTCCGTGACCTTCGGGCGCGGGGACCGTGCCGTGCCGGCTTTGTCGAAGACCACGCTCAAGATCGCCGACGGCGAGTTTGTCGCACTGGTCGGCCCGTCCGGATGCGGCAAATCGACCATTTTGCGTCTCGTCAGCGGCCTGGTGCAGCCGACCAGCGGCGTCGTCATCGTCGGCGGCCGCGAGGTCGCGGCGCGGGCGATGCGGGTCGGCATGGCGTTCCAGAATCCGACCATGCTGCCGTGGATGACGATCGAGCGGAACATCATGCTGCCGCTGAAGATCGTCGAGCCGTTCCGCTCGAACTTCCGCAAGCTGCGCAAGACCGAGTTTCGCGACAAGGCCGATGCACTGCTGGAGCAGGTCGGCCTCAAAGGCTTCGGCAACCGCTACCCGTGGCAGCTCTCCGGCGGCATGCTCCAGCGCGCCAATCTGTGCCGCGCGTTGATCCATGAGCCGCGCCTGCTGCTGCTGGACGAGCCGTTCGGCGCGCTCGACCAGTTCACCCGCGAGGAGCTGTGGACGATCCTCCAGACCCTCTGGATGATGCACAAGCCGACGGTGCTGCTGGTCACCCACGATCTGCGCGAGGCGGGCTTCCTGGCCAGCCGTATCTGCGTGATGAGCGCGCGGCCCGGCCGCATCCTCGACGACAGCCGCGTCGAGTTCGCACGGCCGCGCACCGTGCCGATGACGTTCGAGCCGGATTTCGTCGCGTTGAACCAGAAGCTGCGTGCCTTCATCGAGGACGCGCGTAGCGCTAGCGTGCAGGGGACAGGCTGATGTTCGGGATCGATGTCAGACAGAAGGCGTGGTCGGCGGGACTGATCGTGCTGTTCTTCGCCGCCTGGGAATTGTTCTGCCTGATGACGGGCATGTCCGACCTGGTGCTGCCGCGGCCCTCGCAGGTGTTCGTGACGCTGGTTCAGCGCTTTCCGGTGCTGTGGCCGCACATCGTGCAGACGCTCGCCACCACCATGCTCGGCTTCGTGCTCGGCGTCGCGCTCGGTGTTGCGCTTGGCGCCATCATCGGCGTCTCCAAGACGGCCTATGATACCTGCTATCCACTCCTGATCGGCTTCTCCTCGATCCCCAAGGTCGCGGTGGTGCCGATCTTCGTGCTGTGGTTCGGCTCCGGCACGGTGCCGGCGGTGCTGACCGCGCTGTCGATCTGCTTCTTTCCGATCGTCGTCAACATCGCGACGGGGCTTGCGACCACCGAGCCCGAGCTCGAGGACGTCTTGAAGGCACTCGGCGCCAGCAAGCTCGACATCCTCTGGAATGTCGGTCTGCCCCGGACCATGCCGTTCTTCTTTGCCTCGCTGAAGGTCGCGATCTCCTACGCCTTCGTCGGCGCGGTGCTGTCGGAGACGGTCGCCTCCAACCGCGGCATCGGCAACGTCATGATGACCGCATCCTCCAATTTCAACGTGCCGTTGGTGTTCGCCGGCTTGTTCGTGCTCGCCGGCCTCGGCGTCGCGCTCTACGTCGTGTTCTCGCTGATCGAGGGGCGGGTCACCGGCTGGGCCACGCGCAAGAACGACGTGATTGCCACCTGATTTTCAAACCGTCATGCAACGAAGCTTGAGGAGGTCTCGATGTTGAGAAGAGTAACTGCGGCGCTGTTGGGGTTGGCCCTGTCCACGGGGGCTGCGATGGCTCAGGAGACCACGATCAAGTTCACGCTGGGCTGGAAAACTCAAGGCAGCGATGCCGCCTTCTTCTATGCCAAGGACAACGGCTTCTTCAAAGAGGAAGGCCTGAACGTCGTCATCGACCAGGGCGAGGGCTCCGGTGCTACCGTCACGCGCATCATGTCCGGCGCCTATGACGCTGGGTTCGGCGACGTCAATGCGATCATCCAGAACGCCTCCACCAAGCCGCAGGAGGCCCCCATCATGGTCTACATGATGTGGAACCAGCCGCCGTTCGCGATCGTCGCCAAGAAGACCAGCGGCATCAACTCCATCAAGGATTTCGAGGGCCACACCCTCGGCGGCGCGCAGGGCACGCCGACGACCCGCCTGTTGCCGGTGTTCACGCGCAAGAACGGGCTCGACAACGAGAAGATCAAGATTTCCAACATGGCGCCGAACCTTCAGGAGCCGATGCTGATCAAGGGCGACATCGACGGAGCGCTCGTCTTCAACATCACCAGCTATTTCAATCTCGTGCTCAACCGCCAGGATCCGGACAAGGACTTCAAATGGTTCTCGTTCGGTGACTACGGCCTCGACCTCTATTCCAACGGCGTGATGGTCTCGAAAAAGCTGATCGCGTCGAACCCGAAGGCGGTCGCGGGCCTCGTGCGCGCGATCAACAAAGGCGCGATCGCGGTTGCGAAGGACCAGAATGCCGGGATGAAGGCGGCGCTGAACTACGACAATCTCATCAATGCCGATGTCGAGAAGCGCCGGCTGCAATATTCCTACGAGAAGCTGATCGTCTCGCCGGAGATGAAGGAGATCGGCATCGGCGACATCAAGGACGACCGCATGACCCGGGCCATCGGCATCGTGGTCGAGGGCTATCAGCTCGCCCGCGCGCCGACGCCGGCGGAGGGGTTCTCGCGCGAATTCCTGCCGCCGCGCGCGGAGCGGGAGCTGGTGTATACTGCCAACTGATTTCGGAGAGAGGGTCATGGCCACGGAGATTTCGGCAACCAGCCTGTTCCGTGGCCCCGATCGCGGTGTCAGCGACAATGTCGTGCTGCGGCACGACGGCGGCGTCATCACCGACGTCTCGGAGAGGGCGGGGGCCGCGAGCGGCCCGCGCTCCCTCGTCGTTCCGGCCTTCGTCAACGCCCATGACCACGCCCGCGCCACAGCATCGTCATTCGGCGCGGTCGGCATGCCCCTGGAAAGCTGGATCCTGCGCACCGCGCTCGGCACGCCGGTCGATCCTTACCTGACCGCCGCTTCTGCACTGGCCCGTTCCGCAAGGGCCGGCTGCGCGGCCATGATGGTCCACTACACCCGGCCGAGCGGGACAATGCCCTTGCTCGATGAAGCCAGGGCGGTTGCGAAAGCGGCGTCGGACGTCGGCATCCGCATGGCCTTTGCGATTGCGGTGCGCGACCAGAACCCGATCGTCTATGGCGATGCCGAGCCGGTGCTGTCCGGTCTGGCGCGCGACGACCGCAGGACCATCGAAGAGTTGTTCATCCGCGCGCCGATGTCGCCAGCGGCCTATATCGAGCTGACCGATGCCATTGCCGCTTCCATCGCCGGCCCGATGGTCGACGTGCAGCTCGGGCCTGCCGGCGTGCAATGGTGCTCGAAACCGCTACTGGAGGCGGTGGCCGAAAACTCGGCTCGGACGGGGCGACGCGTCCACATGCATCTCCTGGAGACCGTGTATCAGCGCGCCTGGGCCGACCAGAACTTTCCGGGCATGCTTGCCTATCTGCGCGATATCGGCTTCCTCTCGGAGCGGCTGACGCTGGCGCATTGCATTCACGCCCGCCCGGACGAGCTCGAGATGATCGCAGCTTCGGGTGCGCGCATCGTCACCAATTTCAGCTCGAACATGCACTTGCGCTCGGGCCTCGCCCCGATCGCCGCCGCGCACAAATGCGGCTGTTCCATTGCGGTCGGTGTCGATGGGCTGGCGCTGGACGAGGACGACGACATCTTGCGCGAGATGCGGCTGGGTCAGATGGTCCATGGCGGCCTCGGCTTCAAGGCGACATGGAAGCCGGCCGAGCTATTCTCTCTCGCCATCCGCAATGGGCGCCGTGCGACCGGTGCGCCCGGGAGCGGGGAGCTGGCCGCCGGCAACCCCGCCGACTATGTCGTGATCGATCTCGATCGGCTCGACCGCGATCGGATCATGCCTGTCGATCCCATGACGCTGCTGTTCGCGCGCGGCAACGCCTCGCTGGTGCAGGAGGTCGTCGTTGCAGGCAAGACCATCGTCGGCGATGGCGTCTGTGCCGGCGTCGACCTGCCGGCCATCGAGCAGGAGTTGCGAGCGATGTACCGCGCCAATGTCGGCACGCTCGAGAGCTTCAGGCAGATGTGGTCGCCGCTGTCGGAGCGGGTCACCGGCTGGTTCGAGCGACAGCTCACCTGCGAATAGGGCTGGGCGCAACGCGCGCGCTGGTCTCGCCGATATCAAACCGCGATAGCTGATAAGCGGAACCTCGTCTGGCGACCGGTCCGACTCTGCGCTATCACGCGCTGGGCCGCGCTCCAGCGCTGCCGAGATCTGTTCAAGGAGCCCCCAATGCGTCTTCCTACCATCTTCCTGGCCGTCATATGCCTTGCTGGCGCAGCTTCGGCTGAAGACCTCACGGGCACGCTCCAGAAGATCAAGGAGACCAAGAAAATCACACTCGGCTATCAGGAGGCCTCGGTGCCGTTCAGCTATCTCGACGGTAACCAGAAGCCGGTCGGCTTTGCCATGGACATCTGCCTCAGGATCGTCGATGCCGTGAAGAAGCAGCTTGGCATGCCCGACATCGCCGTCGACACCCTCGCGGTGACCTCGTCGAACCGGATCCCTCTGATGGTCAACGGTACGCTCGATCTGCACTGCTCGGCGACCACGAACAACGCCGACCGCCAGAAGCAGGTCGCCTTCACCAACACGCACTTCCTCAGCGCGACGCGCTTTGCGGCCAAGAAGGCCGCGAAGATCAACACCATCGACGATCTCAAGGGCAAGGCGGTCACGGCTGTGGCCGGCTCGGTCAACCTGACGCAGCTCGCCAAAGTCAACACCGAGCGGAATCTCGGCATCAACATCATGCCGGCCAAGGATCAGGCCGAGGCTTTCCTGCTGCTGGAGACCGACCGCGCCCAGGCCTACGCTCTCGACGACGTGCAGCTGGCCGTGGCGATCGCACGCTCCAAGGAGCCGCAAGCCTTCATGATCAGCGAGGAAGCGTTCTCCAAGCCGGAGCCCTACGGCATCATGCTGCGGCGAGAGGATGCGCCGTTCAAGGCGCTCGCCGATCGCGCCACCGCGGAGCTTTACGCGAGCCCCGAGATCGAGGTGCTCTACAAGAAGTGGCTGCAATCGCCGACGCCGCCGAACGGCCTCAACTACAACGTCCCGATGTCACCGGCCCTGCGCAACGCCTTCAAGAAGCCGAGCTCCAGCGCCGATCCTGATGTGTATATGGTGAACTGAGGCGAAGGCGCCGGCCTGCGGCGCTCCGGTCGCCGTTTCGTGATCGATCGTATGATTGCGAACTAATAGATAGTCTCCTATCTAATCAGGGTGGCTCCCTCACAAGCTCATATCCATGCTGAACTCGGCCGGCTCGTCGCGCGCCTCGGCCGGGTTTGGCGCCGTGAGTCGGATCAGGCGTTGTCCGACCATGGACTGTCCTATGCCACTGCCATTCCGCTTCTGGTGCTGTCGCGCCAGGGCGAGAATGTGCGCCAGGGCGTGCTGGCGGACGAACTCGGCATTGAAGGGCCGTCGCTGGTGCGGCTGATCGACCTGCTTCAGGCGGAAGGTCTCGTGGAACGCCGCGAGGACCCCACCGACCGCCGCGCCAAGACGCTGCATCTGACCAGGGCGGGCGAGGCCAAAGTCGAGCAGACGAACCGGATCTTGCGGCGTGTTCGGGCCAACCTCCTGAAGGATATCGGGCCCGAGGAACTTGCGGTCACCTTCGAGACTCTTCAGCGCATCGAACAGCGGACCAGTCGTCTGCAGGACGTCAAGACCGGTCCCGAGCTGAAATAGCCATGCGCGCAGATGAGCCGTTCCTGGTCCGCCACGCGGACCTCATTTTTGCTTTGAAGACGTTCGTCGCGTCGATGCTGGCGCTCGTCATCGCGCTGGCGATGGATCTGCCGCGGCCCTATTGGGCCATGGCCACCGTCTACATCACCTCGCAGCCGCTGGCGGGGGCGACCAGCTCGAAAGCGTTCTTCCGCGTGATGGGGACGCTGGTCGGCGCGATCATGACGGTGGCGCTGGTGCCGAACCTCAGCGATGCGCCGGAACTGCTCTGCCTCGCCATCGCGCTCTGGGTCGGGCTTTGCCTTTATCTATCGTTGCTCGACGGTACGCCCCGCAGCTATGTCTTCATGCTGGCCGGATACACGGTAGCGCTGATCGGCTTTCCCTCGGTGTCCGAGCCGGGAGCGATCTTCGACACTGCGGTGTCGAGACTTGAGGAAATCGCGCTCGGCATCATCTGCGCCGGCCTGGTCTCGACCATCGTGTTTCCTCGCAGCGTCGCACCCGCGGTCGCTCACCGCGTCGATAGCTGGCTGGTGGACGCGCGCGGCCTGGGCAGCTCGGTGCTGCTGCGGGAGGGCACCAGTGAGCCCCGCCGCGGCAAGCGCCTCAAGCTTGCGACCGATATTGTCGAGATCGACACGCTCTCCACGCATCTTGCTTACGATCGGCTGACCGACCGCAATGCCGTGACGGGCCTCGGCGAAATCCGGCTCCGGATGCTGACTCTGCTGCCGGTGATCGCCTCGATCGAGGATCGATTGGCTGCACTGGGCGCGGAAGCCCTGCAGCGGCAGCCCGCGCTGGAGCAGCTGCTGGGGGATCTGGCGCAATGGGTCATGAGCGGCGATAGCGCACGGCGATCGGCCGATCGGATCCGCAACGCGATCACGGAGCAGCAGGCGGTGCTCGATGACAGCGCCTCCTGGGAACGGATCATCACAACAAGCCTGTTGTTGCGGCTGCGCGAACTCGTCGACCTCTCGCGCGACTGCCGCGAGCTGACCGAGGCGATCGCCGAGAACCGCAATGTTTCGACGCTCGACCTTGCATTTCATTCCGAGGCCGGTGCTGCGCCGGTGCGTCACCGGGATCGCGGCCTAGCGCTCTGGTCGGCAGCCGGCGCCGCTATCGCGATCCTGATCTGCTGCGCATTCTGGATCGGGGCCGGCTGGCCGGACGGCGCCTCGGCGCCGATGATGGCGGCGGTCGCCTGTTCGTTCTTTGCCGCCCAGGACGAACCCGCGCGCTTCATCCGCACCTTCGGCCTGTGGTCGCTGGTCGCCATCGTCGTGGTCGCGGTCTATCTGTTCGCGCTGGTGCCGGCGATCTCGCATCTCGAGGTGCTGATCGTCGCGCTGGCGCCGACTTTCCTGCTCTATGGCTTCCTGATCAGCCGGCCCGCGACGGCGGGCACCGGCATGGCTCTCGCGGCGAATACCGCGACGCTGCTGGCGCTGCAATCGACCTACAGCGCGGATTTTGCTTCCTATGCCAACTCTGCCGTCGCTTTCTTCGTCGGTGTCGTCATTGCCGAGCTGGTGACCAGGATCGCGCGCGGGGTGGGCGCGGAATGGATCGCCAATCGTTTGGTGCTGTCCGGCTGGAAGACGATCGCGGTCGCAGCCGAACGACGCGGCAAGCGTGACCGCGCGGAGTTCGCAGGCCTCATGCTGCACCGGCTCGGCCTCCTGGTGCAGCGCATCGCGTTCCTCTCGGAGAGCGACCGTCGCGATGCCGACAGCCTGGTCCAGCTCCGCATCGGCATCAACATCATCGACCTGCGTCGCGCCCGCTACGGACTTGCGGCCGCCACCATTGCCGTCATCGATGACATGCTCGACCAGCTCGCCAAGGCCTGCCGCGGCTATGCGGGTGGTGGGATGCCGAGCGAGCTCTTGACGAGCGTCGACCGGGCGCTGGCCCGGGCGGTGAAGGACCCCAACGACAGCGCACGCGAAGACGCGCTGATCGGCCTCGTCGGCATCCGGCGCGGCCTGTTTCCGGACGCGCCGGCCTATCGGCCGCGGACAGAGAGTGTTGCGGCATGAGATATGTGATCGACATTTACGGCGTGTTCGTGCCGGCGCTGCTGCTGTGGATCGTCGTCGCCTATGTCCTCAGCGCGCTTCTGCGCCGGCTGATGCAGCGCTTCGATCTCTATCGGCTGGTCTGGCACCGCGCGCTGTTCGATTTTTCGGTTTTCGTCTGCCTTCTCGGCGGCGTCGTCTATCTTTCGGAGTATCTGTCATGAAGGAGAGTTTCGCCTGGCTGGGCCGCTTCGCTCTGACCGCCCTTGCCGTCGTCGCCGCGCTCGCGGTCGGCCTTGAGCTCTGGGTCTATTACATGGAGTCGCCCTGGACGCGCGACGGCCGGGTACGCGCCGACGTGGTGCAGGTCGCGCCTGACGTGTCGGGCTTCGTCACCGAGGTGCTGGTGAAGGACAACCAGAAGGTCCGTCGGGGCGATGTCCTGTTCCGCATCGACCGAGAGCGCTTTGCGCTGGCGCTGCGGCAGGCCGACGCATCGGTCGCAGGTCATCAGGCAACGCTCGACCAAGCCAATGCCGATCTGAAGCGCTACAGCGCGCTGACAACCGACGCGGTCTCGCAGCAGAAGCAGGAGCAGGTTCTCGCCACCCAGCTTCAGGCCAAGGCGGCCGTCGATCAGGCTGTCGCCGATCGCGCGCTGGCAAAGCTCAACCTTGACCGCAGCGAGGTCCATGCCTCGGTGAACGGCGTGATCACCAACATGGATTTGCGTCCCGGCGCTTACGTCACGGCCGGAAAGGGCGTGATGGCGCTGGTGGATACCGACACGCTGCACGTCGAAGGTTATTTCGAGGAGACGAAACTTGCGCGCATCCGCGTCGGCGACAGGGTGCAGATCCGTCTGATGGGCGAGAGGACGACGCTGTCTGGTCATGTCGAGAGCATCGCCGCCGGCATCGAGGATCGCGACCGTGCCGAAGGCGCCAGCCTGCTCGCCAATGTCAACCCGACCTTTAGCTGGGTACGGCTGGCACAGCGCATTCCGGTGCGCATCGCGCTCGACCCCGTGCCCGCGGACATGTCGCTGGTTGCGGGACGTTCGGCGACGGTGGACGTGCTGGACTAGGTTTCGCTTGGGAGCGTGCCCAATCGTCGCGCCCGCTCCATCAGCCTTCGCGCGTTGCGGTAAGTCGGCACTTCGACCCAAAGGCCGTCCACCAGCGCACGATCCTCTCCGCGGCTGCGCGCCGCGTCGAAACCAGCCACGATCGCGTGCGCGCGTGCGATCTCGTCGGCTCCGGGCGTGAACACGTCATTGAGCCGCAGCGCATGTTCGGGCAACACCAGGGACTTGCTGCGGTAACCGAGGCGACGCGACAGGACTGCCTCGCGAATGGCGCCTTCGACGTCGCTGAACGTGTAGGGAGCATCGATCGGCTCGATGCCGGCTGCACGCGCTTCCAGTATGAAGCGCCGTCGAGCGTAGTCGAGCTCGAGGCCATCCGCGCCGCGCTCGGCGCAGAGGTCATTGGCGAGGTCCTCGGCTCCGAGCAGGGCGCAGCGAATGCGGGAGGTGGCCGCGGCCATCGTGCGGACCTCGACAACCCCCAACGCCGTTTCGCAGACGGGAAGGATCTCCGTGCTGCCTTGGTCCAGATCGAGCTGTCTTTCCCAATGCGAGATCGCAGCGTCCAGCGCATGCATCTGGGCGGCGCTGTCGCTCATGGGATAGGCGATCACATCGGGGCGCGCCGTCATGGCTGCCGCAAGATCCAGCAGCCCATCGGTCTCCAGGGCATTGATGCGGACGGCGGCAACGCGTTGCCGCTGTCGGCATTCTCGCACGAAGCGGTCGAGCAGTCCGCGAGCCTCGGGGCGTCGTGCGGGCGGGGTGAAATCCTCGAGATCGACGATGAGCGCATCGGCGCCGCTATCCAGCATCCTGGCATGCGCAGCGGGATCGGCACTTGGCCCGAACAGCCAGGTGCGGCGGAGATCGGGATCGAGAAGGACCATCATGATCGCCTAAGCGTTCGAATATTTCTTCAGCTCCAGCCTTGCGATCTGGTTCCGGTGAACTTCGTCCGGCCCGTCGGCAAGCCGCAGCAGCCGCGCGGTGGCATAGGCCTGGGTCAGGCCGAAATCGTTCGAGGTGCCGCCACCGCCATGGGCCTGGATCGCCCAATCGATGATCTGGCAGGCCATGTTGGGCACGGCGACCTTGATCATCGCAATCTCGGCTTTCGCCACCTTGTTGCCGACCGTGTCCATGGCATAGGCGGCGTTGAGGGTGAGCAGCCGGGCCTGCTCGATCATGATGCGGGCCTCCGCAATGCGCTCCTGGGTCACGGTCTGCTCGGAGACCGGCTTGCCGAAGGCGACGCGGCTGCGGACGCGGCGGCACATCTTCTCCAGCGTGCGTTCGGCCAAGCCAATCAGCCGCATGCAATGGTGGATGCGACCGGGGCCGAGGCGACCCTGCGCGATCTCGAAACCGCGACCTTCGCCGAGCAGCATGTTGTCCCGGGGCACCCGCACATTGGTGAAGACGACCTCGGAGGCTCGATCGGGCACGCCGTAGAAGCCGAACACGGGCAGGGGGCGCTTCACCTCGATGCCGGGCGTGTCCATCGGCACCAGGATCATCGACTGCTGCTTGTGGCGATCGGGATTGTCGGGATCGGTCTTGCCCATGAAGATGCAGATCTTGCAGCGCGGGTCCGTCGCATTGGTCGTGTACCATTTGCGCCCGTTGATGACGTAATGGTCGCCGTCGCGCACGATCGAGCTTTCGATGTTGGTCGCGTCGGATGATGCGACCGCGGGCTCGGTCATGGCGAAGCAGGAGCGGATCTCGCCGGCGAGCAATGGCTTCAGCCAGCGTTCCTTGTCCCTCTCCGAGCCGTAACGCTCCAGCACCTCCATGTTGCCGGTGTCGGGTGCCGAGCAGTTGAACACCTCCGGCGCAAGATGCGAGCGGCCCATCACCTCGCAGAGTGGAGCATATTCGAGATTGGTCAGGCCCGCGCCATGATTGCTCTCGGGAAGGAACAGATTCCAGAGCCCCTCGGCGCGCGCCAGCGGCTTCAGCTCCTCGACGACGGGATAGACTTTCCATGGGCCCAGCTCTTCTGCCTCGCGATAGAACCGCTCCTCGTTCGGATAGATGTGTCGGTCCATGAAACTCTCGAGCTTGCGCTTGAGCGCGACGACTTTGGGCGACATCGGGTAGAGCATCTCTGGCTTCCTTGATCGATGGACAGCGTTTGTTCCGAGCGCGGCGGCTCAGGTGACGCGATATTCCCTGAACCTCTCGCGCAGCGTCGATTTGAGCACCTTGCCGGTCCCAGTCATCGGGAATTCGTCCAGGAATTCGACGGCGTCGGGCAGCCACCAGCTCGCGATCTTCGGCCGCATGTGGTCGAGCAGCGTCTTGCCGTCGACGGTTGCGCCCTTCTTGCGGACGACGAGGAGGAGCGGGCGCTCCTGCCATTTCTCATGGTTGATCGCGACCACCGCAGCCTGGAGCACATCGGGATGCGACAAGGCGATGTCCTCGAGCTGGATCGAGGAGATCCACTCGCCGCCGGACTTGATCACGTCCTTGGAGCGGTCGGTCAGCGTGACGTGACCTTGCGGGTCGATCACCGCCATGTCGCCGGTGATCAGCCAGCCGTCGCGGTCGAGACCTTCGTCCAGCTTCATATAGCCGGAGGCGACCCATGGGCCACGGGCGCGCAGATGACCGACGGTCTTGCCGTCGCGCGGCAGCTCGACGCCGGCGTCGTCGACGATGCGCAAGGCGGTGCCGAAGCAGGCGCGGCCGGAGACCTGGCGGCGGTCGAACTTCTCCTTCTCGCTGAGGTGCTCCGAGCCGGGTCGCAGGCCCGGCATCGAGCAACCCAGCGCCTCCGTCATGCCCCAGGCCTGGATGTAGTCGACCTTGTAGTCACGCTTGAGCTTCTCGACCATTGCGCGCGGCGGCGCCGAGCCCGACGACAATGTTGCGCGCAGGGTGGAGAACTTGTTGCCGGTCCGCCCCAGCCAGTCGAGCAGGATCAGCCAGAAGCTGGGCACGCCGGCCGAGAGCGTCACCTTCTCGCCCTCGAGCAATTCATAGAGCTTGTCGGGCTCGTAGTTGCGGCCGGGCAGCACCAGCTTGGAGCCGGTGTAGGGCGCGGTGAACGGCATGTTCCAGCCATTGCCGTGGAACAGCGGCGCCATCGGCATCATCACCTCGCGCACGCCTTCGACATGGCCCGGCAGGAAGTCGAAATTGCAGCAGGTCATGGTCTGCAGGATCGCGGCACGGTGCGAATAGATCACGCCCTTGGGATTGCCCGTCGTACCCGAGGTGTAGCAGATGGTGGATGCGGATTTCTCGTCGAACTCCGGCCAGGCGAAGCCGGCCTCGTTCTCGCGTGCCAGAAGCTCCTCGTAGCAATGCACATTGGCGAGCTTGGTCTCGGGCATCCGCTCGCGCGAGGACATCACAACATAAGCCTCGATCGTTGTCAGCTGCGAGGCGATCGCCTCGACGATCGGTAAGGTGGCGCGGTCGATGAACAACAGCCGGTCTTCGGCGTGGTTGATGATGTAGACGAGCTGCTCGGGAAACAGCCGCGGATTGATGGTGTGCAGCACATAGCCCATGCCGGGCGCCGCGTAGAACATCTCGAAATGGCGATGGGTGTTCCAGGCGAGCGTGCCGACGCGATCGCCTTGCTTCATGCCGAGCCGCTTCAGCGCCAGCGCCATGCGCTTGATGCGCGGATGGGCGTCGGCATAGGTGTAGCGATGAATGTCGCCCTCGATCTCGCGCGCGACGATCTCGGCTTCGCCGTGATAGTCGGCGGCATACTGGATCAGGCCGCTGATCAGAAGCGGCATGTCCATCATCAATCCCTGCATGGTCTCCTCCGGTAGCCACGTCGTTGCGTGGCGAACGTTGTGATTTTCGCGCGAGGTTAGCGGAACGCCTCGCGGCGTTCACGCAAAAAACATGGGACGTGATTGCATGCGTCACTTTTTCAGGGCTAATTGACCCGAGCTGCCGCCGACGCAGCGTTCGCCGTGGAGGAAATGCATGTCAGCGGAAAGACACAAGACCGGCGCGGCCGGCGAACCTACGGTCGATATTGCGGCGCTCCGTGCGCGCTATCGCGACGAGCGCGACCGTCGTTTGCGTGCCGAAGGCAAGGCTCAGTATGTCGAGGTGACCGGCGGCCTCGGTCGCTATCTCGACGACCCCTGGGCCGATCCCGACTTTGCGCGCGCACCAATCAGCGAAGAGACCGAGGTGCTCGTCGTCGGCGGAGGCTTCGGCGGGCTGCTCTGTGGCGCGCGGTTGCGCGAGGCCGGCATCGATGATTTCCGCATCGTGGAAAAGGCCGCCGATTTCGGCGGCACCTGGTACTGGAATCGCTATCCCGGCGCCGCCTGCGATACCGAGAGCTACATCTCCCTGCCGCTACTCGAAGAGACCGGCTACATGCCTGTGCGCAAATACGCGCGGGCACCGGAGATCTACGAGCACTCCCGCCGCATGGGCCGTCACTTCAAGCTGTACGAGCGTGCACTGTTTCAGACCGTCATCTCGCGGATGACATGGCAGGAGGGGGAGGCGCGTTGGCTGGTCGAGACCGATCGGGGCGACCGGATCCGCGCCCGGTTCGTCATTCTCGCGGGAGGTCCGCTCAGCCGGCCGAAGCTGCCGGGCATTCCCGGCATCGAGATGTTCAAAGGCCACAGCTTCCATACCAGTCGCTGGGATTACGGCTACACCGGCGGCAGCGCGGATGGTGGTCTGACCGGCCTTGCCGACAAACGCGTCGGCATCATCGGCACCGGCGCCACCGCCGTGCAATGCGTGCCGCATCTCGGCCGCTCGGCAAAGGAGCTCTATGTCTTCCAGCGCACGCCGTCGGCGATCGGCGTGCGCGACGACCGGCCAACGGATCAGGCCTGGGCGCAGAGTCTCGCGCCCGGCTGGCAGCGCGAACGCATGGACAATTTCACCGCGGTGATCTCCGGCGAGCCGTTCGAACGGGACCTGGTGCAGGACGGCTGGACCGGCCTGCTCGGCGAGATCCTGCTGGCGCCGCGTCGGCAGGAGCATCCGGTGACCTCGATGGAAGAGGCGCTGAAGGTGATCGAGCAGGCCGACTACCGCAAGATGGAGGAGATCCGCGCCCGCGTCGATGAGGTCGTCAAGGACAAGGCGACCGCGGACGCGCTCAAGCCCTGGTACAAGGCGTTCTGCAAGCGACCGTGCTTTCACGACGAATATCTCGACACCTTCAACCGTCCCAACGTGCATCTCGTCGACACCGAAGGGCGGGGTGTCGAACGCATCACCGAGAATGCCGTCGTGGCAGGCGGCAAGGCCTACGAGATCGACTGCCTGATCTACGCCAGCGGTTTCGAGGTTGGCACCGACTACGCGCGGCGCATGGGCTTCGAGGTCTACGGCCGCGACGGCCTGAGCCTATCCGAGCGCTGGCAAGGCGGCGTCAAGACGATGCACGGCTTTTACAGTCGCGGCTTCCCGAACTGCTTCCTGATCGTCACGGTGCAAGCCGGCCAGAGCGCCAACTTCCCGCACATCATCGACGAGCAGTCGCGGCACATCGCTTATGTGATTGCCGAAGCGCGCAAGCGTGGCGCGCGAACCTTGGAGCCGACGCTGGCGGCCGAGACCGCCTGGGTCGAGGAGGTCGTCAAGGCCGCGGTCGGCCGGCAGACCTATCTCGCCGAATGCACGCCCGGTTATTACAACAATGAGGGCGTGTTCGATCCGATCGCGGCGAAGAACAGCCAATATTGGCGCGGGCCGGTGGCATTCCTGCGGCTGCTCGAAAAATGGCGCAAGGAGGGCAAGCTGGATGGTCTGGAGCTGACCTATGGCACTGCGGCGGAGGCGGGCGGCTCCCCGGTGCCGGGGTGAGCGGCATGGTTCCGGCGCCCACCGGTGCCACGCGCCTCTACGCCATTGTCGGCGATCCCATCGCGCAGGTGCGCTCGCCCGCAGGCGTGACGGCAGCCTTTGCGGCCAGCGGCCATGACGGCATTCTCGTTCCAGTCCGGATCTCGGTGGCCGATCTGCCGGATTTTCTTTCCTTGGCACCGCGGCTGAAGAATCTCGACGGCCTCGTCGTGACCATCCCGCACAAATTCGCCTGCTATCAGGCCTGCACCAGTGCGACGGAGCGCGCCCATTTCCTGCGGAGCGTCAACCTGATGCGCCGGCGCGCCGATGGCGCATGGCATGGCGATATGGTCGACGGCCTTGGCTTCGTTGGTGCCGCGCGGGCGAAAGGCATCGCCCCCGCCGGTCGGAGGGCGCTGCTCGTCGGCGCTGGCGGCGCGGGCTCGGCCATCGCGCTTGCGCTGGTCGAGACCGGCGTGAGCGAGCTCGCCATTCACGACAGCGCGACCGAGCGCCGCGACGTGCTGATCGGGCAACTCAACGGCCTCGGCAAGGCTCCGGTGCGGGCCGGCACCATGGACCCCACCGGCTTCGAATTTGTCGCCAATGCGACACCGGCGGGGATGAAACAAGGCGATCCGCTGCCGGTCGATGTCGCTCGGCTCGCGTCCTCGGCTTATTGCGGCTGCGTCATCACCAAGCCCGAAATCTCGCCCTTTATCGCGGCGGCCCGCAAGGCCGGCTGCGTGACGGGAACGGGCACGGACATGTACGAGCAGCACCAGGGCATCATGGTGGACTTCCTGCTCGGCCGCGACGAAGGACGGTGATCCGCTCCGGTGTCAAGGCGCCCGTTACGTCGCGCGGGGCTTGAGCGATCAAAGCCGACGTAGGATCATGCGCTTGCGCGAGCCGGTCGCGTAGTTGAGGAGAGAGGAACGAGGAATGACCAAGGGCAGGACCGTTGCGACGGCCATGATCGGCGCCACAGCGCTGCTTCTCTCTTTGGCGCCCTCGGCCGAGGCGGCGCAATGCGGCAGCTCGCCGGCGGGGTTCGAGGCCTGGAAGCGCGAGTTCAGCGCGGAGGCGCAGGGCAAGGGCATCGGCCAGACCGCGCTCGCGGCCTTGATGCAGACCAATTACGCCAGTGCTACCATTGCGGCCGACCGCGGCCAGCGCAGCTTCTCGCTGACGCTCGACCAGTTCCTTGCCAAGCGCGGTGCCACCACCATCGTCGCCAAGGGGCGACAGCTCAAGCAGTCGCAAGCAGCCTTGTTCGCCTCCATCCAGCAGCGCTATGGCGTTCCGCCCGGACCTCTGATTGCCATCTGGGGCATGGAGACGGGTTTCGGCAGCCAGCGCGGCAACCAGAACATGCTGTCGTCGATCGCAACCCTTGCCTATGACTGCCGCCGTCCCGAATTCTTCACCGATCAGCTCTATGCCGCCCTGAAGCTGATCGACCGCGGCACGCTATCGGGGGCGACTCGCGGCTCCATGCATGGTGAGGTCGGCCAGACCCAGTTCATGCCCAAGAACATCCTGGCCTACGGCACTGGCAATCTCGAGGTTGCGGCCAATGCACTGAACTCGACGGCGAATTTCCTCAAGGCCCATGGCTGGCGTGCGGGAGCCGGATACCAGCCGGGTGAGCCGAATTTCGCTGCGATCGAAGCCTGGAATGCCGCCGGCGTCTATCAAAAGGCGATCGCGTTGATGGGCCGGCAGATCGACGAGGGCGGAGGCGCGGCGGCCTCGCGCTGAGCTGCTGCTCAGCGATGTGTGATGCGCCGGCGCGAGAAAGTTGTTGCCATCTGGAACAGACGGCACGAGGTTTGCTTTGATCAAGTTCAGGGCTGGGCATGAGGAGACTCAACATGGCTACCCAGATCGTGATGGACCAGACGGGCGATACGCGCCACGAGTTTGATCCCGGCAATGCCGAAGCGCTCGCGCGGGCCGAGCGACGCTTTCGGGAGCTGACCGGGGCCGGCTTCACCGCTGCCCTTCGCAGCGGACCTGGCGAAGTCACCCGTATCAGATCGTTCGACCCGACCGCGCAGGAAACGCTGTTCTATCCCCGCCTGGTCGGCGGTTGATCTGAGCTGCACATGATCGCGGCAGTTTGGCTCCGCGCGCCCGCGCGTGCGCGTCTGCATGCGCTGCGTGAACTCTATCGGCGGTTCTTCGGCGAGAACACGCCGGATGCCCGTGGCCGCCGGCTGCTGGCCGAATGGTTGTCACCGGCGCAGCTCGCGCAGTTCGAGCAGCACCGGTATTTCGACGTGGTCGGCGGTGATACCGGCAAGACCTACCGCATTCATTACGGCACCGCCGCCAATGTCCACGAGATCGACGAAGCCGGGCACGCCACCATGGGCTGGTGCTTCGTCCCGTCCGGCTTTCTGGTGCCGGGCGACGTGATGCTGGCGCAGAAGATCGCGCTCGAGACGGACGAGAAGGGGGCGCTGGCGCTTGCCAACCGCTTTCCGCCGGCAACACATTCGGAGCATTTCTATCGCCGGCCGTTCTAGCAACGAGAGGCCGCAGACGCGCGCTCGATGTGCACGGCTGCCTCAGGGAGGGGTGCGGCAGGGCGGCGATGATGCCTGTTAGAAGTGCGTGGTGCGATAGGCATCCACAGCGTGCGCCGCGAAGACGCCGATGCTGCAAAGGGCCAGCAGACCCGAGATCAGCTCGATCATGTCTCGTCCTTCCCTAGCGGCTGGGCGACGAGGTTCTGACAGCAGGAATATTCGTAGATTAGGTCGAGGAGGAATTGCATGGTGGCCGTCCCTGTACTTGTTTTGACAACCATTTAGACGGCCATCTGTTTCAGGCGTGTTTCGTCGCATTGGGAATGGGGTTTCGCGGGGAACCGGGGCTTTGCTTGTGCGCTGCAAAGCCGCTACATCCCGCTTTAATTAATGTCTTCAGCTGAGCGCCTTCCGGCGCGGCGATCAATCACATTGCGAGGCAAAATCATGGCGCAGGTCGAGTGGTTCGACGATCTCAGCATTGGAATGCGGTTCAAATCCCCCGTGGTCGTGGTCACTGAAGCCGACATCAAGCGCTTCGCCGCCGAGTTCGATCCGCAGCCGATGCATCTCGACCACGAGGCCGCCAAGGCGACGCTGTTCAAGGGGCTTGCTGCCTCCGGATGGCACACCGCTGCGATCGCCATGAACCTTGCGATCCAGACCCGCCCGTTTGGGCCGCATCCACTGATCGGGGCTGGCGTCGACGGGCTGCGTTGGATGATGCCGGTGCGGCCCAATGACCGTCTGCACCTGGTCGGGGAAGTCATGAGCCTGACGCCGTCCAAGTCGAAGCCGCAGGGCATCGCGCTGGTGAAGTGGACGATGTTCAACCAGAACGGCGAGGAGGTTTACACCTTCACCCCGATCGCGATCGTGCCACGGCGCGGGTAGGGCCCCGTTCGCCGTGCCATGTCCTGGGCCCTTGCGGCTCTTCCGCAGAGGTGATCATCTTTGCTGGGGACCGCGCTGGAGGCTGGCATGAAACGATTCCGTCTCGCCGTCTTGCTGATTGCAGGTACCTTGAGCGCCGGGCCGGCGCTTGCGCAACAATCCATGGTCGGTGACTGGACCATCGAGAAGCGGGCGCAGGATACGCATTGCAACGCGAGCCGTGGCTACAAGGACAGGGCTGACGAGAACCGCGACTACGTCATCGTGATCACCTATTCCGAAAAGGCGATCGTGATCGTGATGATCTACGACGGCTGGGAATGGGAGAGAGTCGGCGAGATCCTCCGCGCCGATGTCGGCACGGACGATGCGGACATCATGAAGCGGTCGAAGTGGGAGGTCATGGACAAGACCACCGTGCGCGGCATCTTCGAGTACGACCAGTCGATGATGGACCGACTGGCAAAGGCCAAGCGCCTCACGCTCGATTTCGAGGACGATGACGACGACAGTATCGAGATGCAGATACCGCGCGCCGGCGAAGCGCTCGCGGCATTGAAGTTCTGCGAGGAGAACCGGAAATAGGTTGCTGATGCCGGCCGTGAAGACGACAGGACGGCGGCCGTGCAGCGGGCGGCAGTGAGCAGACGCGTGACTCATCGCACACAGTCCGAGCGCTGTTCGCATTTATCCTAGTCTTTGGCGAACCCGTCCAAGCCGCACCCTGCGGTTGACGTTACGCAAGGACGATGTTCGATATTCCAGCATCTGGCTGCAAGGTTATTTCCTCGTCGAAGGCGGCAATTGGCCGGCCCGGCTTCTCCATCCGTCCCCGGATTGCGAGTTCTCTATCTCGCGCAGGCGACAGGCAGATTGCGGCGTCCGCCCGATGACGATCCACCAAGCAAATCGGTTCTCGTCCCTCGTCGGCGAGATCTACGATGCGGCGGTCGATCCCGCGTTGCGCAGCGGGGCATTGGAGCAGGTTTCGCACTTCGTCGGCGGGTGTGCCGCGATGATCCTGTCCAGGGATTCGGCGCGGCTTTCGCTCGAGATCCACCAGCATTTTGGAACCGATGCTCGCTTCCGTCAGCTTTATCGCGACCGGTATGTTGAGCTCGACCCTCTGCTCGATCGTCACCTCACGCTTGCGCCCGACCAGACGATCGGTGTGACCGACATCATGCCTCATGCGGAGTTTCTGCAGACCAGCTTCTATCGCGAATGGCTGGAACCCCAAGGCGCGATCGACCTTGCGACGGTCGCGCTGGAGAGGACGGTCACCCGCACCACGATCCTGCAGGTGTTGCGCCATCATTCGCGCGGCACCGTCGACGCCGCGATGCGCGAGCGCATGCTGTTGCTCGCCCCGCACATCCAGCGGTCGCAGATCATGGGCCGGCAGATCCGGGCCCGCTCCCACACGGTAGAGGACCTTGCCGACGTCCTCGACGGATTGAACACGGCGATCTGCCTGCTCGACGCCGACGGCCGTGTCGTCCATGCCAACGCCGCATGTCGCCAGTTGTTCGCCGATGCCAATCTCCTCGCGATGGTTGGCGACCGGATCGTGGCCCGCAACACCCAGACCGACAAAATATTCCGCAGCCTCTGCGAAATCGATGCAGCCACAGGTTCCACCGCTCGTCGCCGGATCGAGCTTGCGACGTCGGCCGATGGGCAGCATTATCTGCTTCATGCCTTTCCGCTGAAGCGGGACCGCAGCCTGCCGCGCGACACTGCAGCCACGATGCTCTTCGTTCAAAGAGCTTCCATGCTGCCATTGCTTGCTGCCGATGCGATTGCCGCGGCCTTCAGGCTGACGCCGTCCGAATTGCGCGTGCTAATGGCAATCATAGAGACCGGCGGGGTTCCCGACATCGCTGCAAAGCTCGGCGTCGCCGAGACGACGGTGAAGACGCATCTTGGCCGCTTGTTTGAGAAGACGGGCGCCGGCAGGCAGGCCGATCTCGTGAAGATCGCCGCCGGCTTTGCCGTGCCGTTCGCGCGCCGCACGAATGGCGATGACGGGGCGATATAGTTCGTTTCCACATGCCTCGATGTTACGTGCCGCGCTCTCAATCCATTGTGATGGACCGATCATGCGGGTCATCCGAACGTAGGACGCGAGTCATTTCAGACTTTCGTATATCGCGCTTCGGAAAAGAAGAGCAGCTCGCACGGACATGCCGCGACGACCTCGAGCGCACGTGTGAGGAAACGATGCGTATGGCCGGACTGCTCGTGGGTTGGAGAGATTGCAGTGAGCAGCATGGTTGATTTTTCCGTTCTCAATGTTTCAACGAACGAAATTCCCGAAAGCGAGCGCGTTCCGCTGATCCGCGAGTTTTACTGTCGCGGGGTGCTGAAGGCCGAGGTCGAGGCCAGGGAGGGAAGGCCGGCCGCGGCGAGCTTCACATCCCACGTCCTGCCGGAAGCCCAGCTGTTGGTCGGGGGATTGTGCGGAGCGCGGGTCATTCGTACCAAGCAGCTGGTGGCCGATGGCGACGATAGTCTCGCCTTGATCGTGAACAGGTCCGGCGTTCTCGGGATATCCGAGCGGGGGCACGACCTCGGCCTCCATGCAGGGGAGGCGGTCCTGACAAGCGCGGCGGATGTCACGACATTCGAGCGGCTCTCGCTGGGCAGCTGCTTCTCGCTGCGTGTGCCGAGGCGCGTGCTGGCGCCGATGATCGTGGATGTCGACGATGCCGTCATGCGCATTCTGCCGGAGAGCGCGGCGGGGCTTCGGCTGCTCGTCGATTACGCGAGCGCGATGCTGCGTGAGACGGCATTCGCGGCGCCCGCGTTGCGCCAACTTGGCGTCGCCCATCTGCACGATCTGCTGGCGGTGGTGCTCGGTGCCACCAGCGAGACGCGAGAGCTGGCGGGACGGCGGGGCATCAAGGCGGCGCGGCTCCAGAAGGCGAAGGTCGCCATTGCCAACAATTGCTGGCGGCAGGACCTGTCGGTGGCAACGGTTGCGCACGAGCTCGGCGTGACGCCGCGCTATCTCCAGCGCCTGTTCGAGGCCGACGGCAAGACGTTCTCCTCCTTCCTGATCGAGCAGCGCGTCAAGCGCGCACATCGCATGCTGCGGGAACCCGGGCACGCCGAGCGGACGGTGAGCTCGATCGCCTACGACGTCGGATTCGGCGACCTCTCATATTTCAACCGCTGCTTCCGGCGCACCTACAACGCGACGCCGAGCGATGTCAGGAGCGGCGGGGCGCTGTAGTGGCGGCGCTGAATTCAGCCATCTGCGATTCCGATCAGCAGGCAGGGAGCCGCCATCATTCCTGGTCGCGGAAACGCGCCCACATCGTTGCGTGCGGCATCGGCAGCCGGAGGATTGAATGCGCCGTTTCTTTTTCGACCTGCTGGTCGGCAATATCGTGAAGATCGACCCGGGCGGAATGATCTTCGAGCATGCGGGGGCGACGTTCGTCGTTGCCGACGAGATGGCGAGGCACCTGTTCGTCTGGCGCGATGATCTGCGCGATCGCGACGCCTGGATCCGCGTCAGGGACGCCGGCGGGAACGAGATCTATCGCGCTCCGGTCTGGTCGGACTGCGCCGAGAGGCAGGGCTGGGACCAGCCGTGAGTGCAGAGTTGCTTTCGGCTGAAGCGCGGGCATTTCCGTCCAAGTCGGAGTCGACCGCCAACTCTACCTCGGCGTTGGTCAATCGCTGTCGGAGTTGAACCTTTTGCTCCCCCGATGGACTCACAGAGGCCGGCAGGCATGAAGAACATTCCACAACATCTTAGGGTCAGACACCATTGGGTCTTGTGATGCCCCGACCTCCAGGACATTCCGAGCTGATCGAGAGCATCTATGACGCGGGACTCGACCCTGAGTTGTGGGGTGAGGTCGTCGTCATGCTCAATGCATTTATCGGCAGCCGGGCCTGCGGCCTGATTTCAAAGGACACGGTCAGCAAATCCGGGGCGACTCATTACTATTGCGGCGTCGATCCGCACTACATCCGGCTCTATTCCGAGACCTACTCCCGGTACGATCCGCTCGCACGGCTTCCGCGGTATGGCGAGGTGCGCAACATTCCGGACCTCGTGAATTTCGACGAGTACCGCAGCGGGCGCTTCTATCAGGAATGGCTGCGTCCGCAGGGGTGCGTCGACGTCGCCAACGTCGTGCTGGAGCAGTCGAAATCCTCGCGTCCGATGCTGATGACCGTCATTCCGGGCAGGGAGATGCTCGACGCCGAGCAACGCGCGCGCATGCAGTCCCTGGTCCCGCATGCGAGCCGGGCGCTGATGATCAACCGCGCGATCGAGCGGAAGCAGCAACGCGCGAGCGCGCTGGCCGACGTGGTGGACCGCCTGAATGCCGGCGTCGTCCTGCTCGATTCGACCTGCCAGATCGTCCACAGCAATCCGGCCGCGGAGACGATCCTGGCCGCCGACGATGTGCTGCGCTCCATCGCGGGCCGGCTGGTGACGAGATCCTCCGAGGCCAATCGCGCCCTGCGCAGCATCTTCTGTGATCCGGGAGAGGTCGCCGTGGCGGCGGCGGAGGGTCGGAAGATCTCTCTGACGTCGCATGACGGATCGTACTACGTCGCTCACGTGATCGCGCTGCCGTCGCTGCTGCGCGATGGTGCGACGGAGCGAACGTCGGCCGTCGGGGCCTTGCTGGTCTGGAAAGCGGAACTCGACAGTCGCTCTTTTGCCGGCCTGATCGACCGCACCTTCGACTTGACGCCCGCGGAACTGCGGGTGCTCCAGTCGATCGTCGAGGTCGGCGGCGTGCCGGAGACTGCTGCTGCGCTGGGAATCGCCGAGACGACGGTGAAGACGCATCTGCATCGTGTCTTTGCCAAGACCGGCGTGTCCCGTCAGGCCGATCTCGTCAAGCTTGCGGCGGGCTTTGTCAATCCGCTGATGCACTGACGCGCATTGGCGTCGGAGAGCCATGGCCGCAGTTCGCGGCCGGGCTCAAACAGCAACATCATTGGAAAGTTATCGCGCGTCATTCGATCGAATGACGCGATTGTTTTCGTTCTCTCTTAGAGATGAGCCACACGATTTCTTGTTCGACGACTTTGTGAAGCAACTCACAGCAAACCGGAGTGAATCCTATCATTCTCTCGCAGAGGTTGAGAGGAGGTCGTTATGCCGAGGACGCCGTTCGTTATGGCCGACAAGTTCCGCGACATCGTGGCTCGCGTCGGCGCTGTGTTTCGCGAGCAGCGCAAGATCGAGGCGCGGCGCGCATTGCAGCGCTATCGGCATTTGCTGGCTCGGCCGGACGATACATTGCCTTTGAACGAAGTCATTTCGGTCGCCAGGGAAGAGGATATTCCAGGACATGCCTACGGAACTGATGCGCGCGAGCGCACCGCCGGTCAGCCGGCTTTCGAGCGCACGTAATTTCAACGTCGTCGCGATCGCCCTGACCGCGGCGCTGGTCGCTCTTCAACTGGCCGGACTCGTAATCCTGGAACGATCTCACGCCCGCGCGATGCACATTTCGCTTCCGCACGAGGCAGCCGTCTGCCCCGCGGCCCCGGATGCAGATGGTCCGCAGATTCCCACCGATTGACCGGAGGACGGTCCGTGCCTGATGTCACGACTCTGATTCTGCTGAGTGTTGCCGTATTCGCCGGGGCCTTCGTTTCGGGACTGTCCGGCTTCGCATTTTCGGCCGTCGCAGGTGCAATCCTGCTGCGCGTATTTCAACCTCTCGAAGCCGTGCCGCTGATGATGGCGTGCAGCATCGGCGTGCAAGCGACCAATCTGTGGGCGCTCCGAAGCAGCATCCGCTGGGAGGGCAGCCTGCTGCTGATCGTCGGCGGATTGATCGGCGTTCCAATCGCCGTGTCGCTGCTGCAGAGCACGGACACGCATTTGCTCCGGCGTGCGTTCGGCATCGTCGTCGCGCTCTATGCGGCCTACATGCTGCTGCGGCCGACGCTGGTCACGGCCGGTGAGGCCGTCGGCCGGCATTGGGTCGCGCTGATCGGGTTCGGAGGCGGGCTGGTCGGCGGGTTGACGGCGATGCCGGGCGCCGTCCCCACGATCTGGTGCGACATGCGCGGCATGCCCAAGAGCGAGCAGCGCGGTCTGGTGCAGCCCTTCATTGCCGCCATGCAACTGTTCGCCATCGCGCTGCTGGTCGGACACCAGGACTTGTCGTCAAAGGTCTTTGTCGACCTCGCGATCAGCCTGCCGGCTTTGTTCGCGGGGTCCGCACTCGGCGTGATCGCGTTCCACCGCGTCAACGAGACGGTCTTTCGCAAGACCGTGCTCGTTCTGTTGCTGATCTCAGGGATTTCCCTGATCTAACACCTGCTTTAATGACCAGCGCCTTCGTGATGAAGCCCCTGAACCGGCGCGGCGCTGGTGTCGCTGCCGTGATGCACCAGCGGCTTGTTACCGGTGATGGTTCTGAGCAGCACATAGAACACCGGCGTCAGGAACAGGCCGAACACGGTGACGCCGATCATGCCGGAGAACACGGCAACGCCCATGGCTCGCCGCATCTCCGAGCCCGCGCCGGTGGATAGCACGAGCGGCAGCACGCCCATGATGAATGCCATCGAGGTCATCAGGATCGGGCGGAGCCTCAAGCGACTCGCCTCGATCGCGGCCCGGATCGGCGTCCTTCCCGCGAATTCGAGCTCGCGCGCGAATTCGACGATCAGGATCGCGTTTTTGGCCGAGAGTCCCACGAGAACGATCAGGCCGATCTGGGTGAAGACGTTGTTGTCGCCCTTGGAGATCCAGACGCCGAACATCGCAGCGAGCAGGCCCATCGGCACGATCATGATGATCGAGAGCGGCAGCGTCAGGCTCTCGTAGAGCGCGGCGAGCACCAGGAACACCAGCAGGATCGCCAGCGGGAACACCCAGATGCCGGAATTGCCGGCGATGAACTCCTGATAGGTCAGATCGGTCCATTCGAAGGCGAAGCCGGGCGGCAGCACTTCGGCCGCAATTCGCGTCGCGGCTTCCTGCGCCTGGCCCGATGAGAAGCCGGGCGCGGCCGCCGCATTGATGTCGGAGGACAGGAATCCGTTGTAGCGGATCGCGCGCTCCGGCCCCGCGCTCTGGCGGATCTTGAGCAGCGCCGACAACGGCACCATGTCGCCCGAGGACGAACGCACCTTCAGCTGCCTGATGTCGTCGGCCCGCGCGCGGAACGGCGCATCGGCCTGGACCCGGACCGAATAGGTGCGCCCGAACTTGTTGAAGTCGTTGACGTAGTAGGAGCCCAGATAGATCTGCAGCGTGTTGAACACTTCGGTCACGGGCACGCCGAGCTGGAGCGCCTTGGTGCGGTCGATGTCGGCGAATAGCTGCGGCACGTTGACCTGGAAGCTCGAGAACACGCCGGCGATCTCCGGCGCCTTCTGCATCGCCGCCATGAACGCTTTGGTCGCTTCGTTCAGCGCGTCATAGCCGAGACCGGCGCGATCCTCGATCTGCAGCTTGAAGCCGCCGATGGTGCCGAGGCCGTTGACCGGCGGCGGCGGGAACATGGCGATGAAGGCTTCCTGGATGCCGGCATATTTCTTGTTCAGCTCGGCCGCAATTGCGTTCCCGCTCAGGGCCGCATCCTTGCGTTCGTCGAAGGGTTTCAGCGTCGAGAACACGATGCCGGCATTGGACGAGTTGGTGAAGCCGGAGATCGACAGGCCCGGGAAGGCCACCGAGCTTTCGACGCCGGGCTGGGTTAGCGCGATGTCGCTCATCTTGCGGATCACCTCTTCGGTGCGGTCGAGCGTGGCGCCGTCGGGCAGGCGCGCGAAGCCGACGAGATATTGCTTGTCCTGGCCCGGGACGAAGCCGCTCGGCACCTGCTGGAAAAGGAAGGCGGTGAGGCCGACCAGCAGTACGTAGAGGCCCATCACGGCGGCCTTGCCCGAAATCACCTTGCTGACAGTGCTGCTGTAGTTCTCGGAGGAGCGGGTGAAAGCCCTGTTGAAGCCGCGGAAGAACCAGCCGAGGCCTTTTTCCATGACGAGGGTCAGCCGGTCCTTCGGCTCGTTGTGGCCCTTGAGCAGCAGCGCCGACAGCGCCGGCGACAGCGTCAGCGAATTGACCGCGGAGATCACGGTCGAGATCGCGATCGTCAGCGCGAACTGCTTGTAGAACTGCCCGGTGAGGCCGGAGATGAAGGCGAGCGGCACGAACACCGCGATCAGCACCATGGCGATCGCGATGATCGGGCCCGAGACCTCGCGCATCGCCTGATAGGTGGCATCGCGCGGTGACAGGCCAGCCTCGATATTGCGCTCGACGTTCTCGACCACGACGATGGCATCGTCGACGACGATGCCGATCGCGAGCACGAGGCCGAACAGGCTGAGCGCGTTGATGGAGAAGCCGAACACGTGCATCACCGCGAACGTGCCGACGATCGACACCGGCACCGCGAGCAGGGGGATGATCGAGGCGCGCCAGGTCTGCAGGAACAGGATCACGACCAGTACCACCAACGCGATCGCTTCCAACAGCGTATGGATCACCGCCTCGATCGAGGAGCGCACGAACTGGGTGGGATCGTAGACGATCTGGTAGGACACGCCCTCGGGCATGTTCTTCTTGATCTCGGCCATGGTGGCGCGGACGTTGTCGGAGATCTGCAGCGCGTTGGAGCCGGGCGCCTGGAAGATCGGGATCGCCACCGCCTGCTTGTTGTCGAGCAGCGAGCGCAGGCCGTATTCGGAGGCGCCAAGCTCGATGCGTGCGAGGTCGCGCAAGCGCACGACTTCGCCGCGCGTGCCGGTCTTGACCACGATGTCGCCGAACTGATCCTCGTTCGGGAGCCGGCCTTCGGCGTTGACGGAGAGCTGGAGATCGATGCCCTTGACGTTGGGGGAGGAGCCGACCACGCCGGCGGCGGCCTCGACGTTCTGCGCCTGGATCGCCCTGACGATATCGCTCGCGGTCAGGCCGTGCTCGGCGGTCTTCTGCGGATCGACCCAGACCCGCATCGAATAGTCGCCGGCGCCATAGAGCTGGACGTCACCGACGCCGTCGATCCGCGCCAGGCGGTCCTTGACGTTGAGCACCGCGTAATTGCGCAAATACGTCATGTCGTAGCGGCCGTTGGGCGACAGCAGGTGCACCACCATGGTGAGGTCGGGCGAGGATTTCTTGGTGATGATGCCGAGCTGGCGCACCACGGCCGGCAGGCGCGGCTCGGCCTGCTGCACCCGGTTCTGCACCAGCTGCGTCGCCTTGTCGGGGTCGGTGCCGAGGCGGAACGTCACCGTCAGCGTCATCGCGCCATCCGTCGTCGCCTGGCTCGACATGTACAGCATGTTCTCGACGCCGTTGATCTGCTCCTCGATCGGCGTCGCCACCGTTTCCGCAATCACCTTGGGATTGGCGCCCGGATAGGTAGCGCGCACCACGACCGACGGCGGCACGACGTCGGGATATTCCGAGATCGGCATCGCGAACAGCGAGATCAGGCCGGCAAGGAAGATCAGGACGGAGAGAACGCCGGCGAAAATCGGACGATCGATGAAAAATTTCGAGAGATTCATGGCCTTGCCCCTGGGCAATATCTTGCGGTTCTCCGATCGCTTCCCCGTCATTCCGGGGCGGGCGTACCACGCGCGAACCCGGAATCCCGAGGTGAAGTCATCGGAGTTTCTTAACTTCGAGATTCCGGGTTCTCGCTGCGCGAGACCCGGAATGACGAAGGTTCAGCGTTGCACCACGTCCTGATTGCTGTGGTTCGATGCCTGCTGCGGCCCCCGCGCCCCCATCTCCGCGACTTCGGTCTTGAGCAGCGCGCCCGGACGCACGCGCTGCAAGCCGTTGACGACGATGCGGTCGCCGGACTTCAGGCCCGCGGTCACGACGCGCAATCCATCCACTGCGCCGCCGAGCGTGATCGGGCGGTAGACCGCGCGGCTGTCGTCGCCGACCGCCATCACGAACTTCTTGTCCTGGTCGGTGCCGATCGCGCGCTCGTCGATCATGACCAGCGTCTGCTGCTTCGGCTGACCCATGCGCACGCGGGCGAACTGGCCGGGGATCAGGCGCCCGTCCTCGTTCTGGAACACCGCGCGGACACGGATCGTGCCGCTTTGGCCGTTGACCTGGTTGTCGATGAGCTGGATGTGGCCTTTCGCCGAGAGACCGCCCGACGTCGTCATCTCCACAGGGATCTGGTCGAGCTTGCCACGCTGGCCGGAGCCATCCGCAATGGAATTCAGCGCGTGCAGCACGACCTCCTCGTCCGCATCGAACGACGCATAGATCGGGTTGACCGAGACCAGCGAGGTCAGCACCGGGGAGGCGGTGCCGGCGGCGACGAGATTGCCGACGGTGACCTCGATCTTGCCGACCCGGCCATCCACGGGCGCACGCACCTCGGTATAGTCGAGATTGAGCTTGGCGGTCTGGAGCGTCGCTTCGGCCGCCTTCACATTGGCGATCGCTTCGCGGTTGGCGTTCTCGCGCTGGTCGTAGTCACGCCGGGTGACGACCGCGTTGCCGACGAGCTGGGCGCCGCGTTCGACCTCGCTGGTGGTGAACACCACGCGAGCCTTCGCCGCCTCGAGCTGGGCGTTGGCCTTGTCGACCTCGGCCGCGTATGGCGCCGGGTCGATCTTGAACAGGACGTCGCCAGCCTTCACCAGCGCGCCTTCGGTGAAGTTCGTCGACAGGATCGCACCCGCGACGCGCGGGCGGAGCTCGACGCGGTTGATGGCCTCGAGCCTGCCGGAGAAATCGTCCCACAGCACGGTCTGCCGGGGCTCAATCATCGCGACGGTGACGGAAACAGCCTGTTCAGCCGCGGCCGCCGGTGCGGTCGCCTGCGCCGCATGAAAGTAGCGGCCCGTGGCGATCGAGCCGGCCACGGCAAGGGCGCCTACGACGGCGACGCCACTCAGGAGGCGGCGGAGACGGCCGGTGCGGGAGGGGTTTTGGGAGGGGGGCATTTGCGCGCTCCAGATATGTAGTGTTCACTACAGATGTGGAGCTGGATACCGCAGTGCAAGATACATATGTACCAATCACTAAGAAAATTGTACGCCGATACCGCGACGATTGGAAGACACAAGAAAAAGAAAGCTAGAACAAATAGATAGGATCCGGCGTTAGGCTGATATCAGGACGCCGATCCGAGGAGACAGGCACATGGGCATGGGACGCCCCCGCGAATTCGACGCCGAAATGGCGTTGGACCAGGCGATGGAAGTGTTTTGGCGCCATGGCTATGAGGGCGCCACGATTGCCCAGCTCACCGAGGCCATGGGCATCAACCCGCCGAGCCTTTATGCCTGCTTCGGCAACAAGGAAGGCCTGCTGAAGGCCGCGCTCGACCGCTACAGCAAGCTGCGAGGCATCTGGATGGACGAGGTGGTTGCCGCCCCCACCGCCCGCGAGGTCGCCGAGCGCATGCTGATGGGGATCGCCGACAAGCAAACCGATCCCGCCAATCCGCCCGGCTGCCTGCTCGTGCAGGGTGGCATCGCCTGCGGCACCGGCTCGGAGAACGTCCCCTTCGAGCTTGCCGCCCGCCGCGCCCAGAATGAAGACCAGCTCCGCGAACGTTTCATCCGCGCCAAGGCCGAAGGCGATCTCAAGCCGACGTCAGACCCCGCTGCGCTCGCGCGCTATGTTTCGGCGGTGTCGGTCGGCATGGGCGTGATGGCATCGTCGGGTGCCGATCGCGAAGCGCTGCGCCAGGTGGCTGATGTCGCCGTGCAGGCGGTCGCGGCGCAGTCGGCCGACAAGAGGTAGCTATCTCGCAGACAGCGTCGGCGGCGGCACGAAGCCGCCGAACTCGCGTTCGATCAGCCCGGCCAGCGCTATCGTTGTGTGGTCTTCCAGATACGGCCCGATAATCTGGACGCCGATCGGCAGGCCCGTCGGCGTGCGCTCGATCGGAACGGCGGTCGCAGGCAGTCCGCAGGTCGAGGCGGGATCCGCCCAGATGAAGCAGGCGTCGGCGTAGTTGTAGAGTCTGCCGTCGATGTCGAGCTTTCGCGCATCGAACGGCTCGGAATGATCGTGCGGAAAGGCCGGCACGGCGGCGGCCGGGGAGATCACTGCGTCGAACTCGCGGAACAGCTGGTGCCATTTCTGTTGCAATTGCAGGCGAGCTCCGTCGGCCGCGAGCCATTCACGATGGATCATGCCCCAGCCACGGGCGCGCTCGGCCTCGAGACTGCGATCGTCGGGCGCAAGCGTCGCAGCGAGTCCTTGAGCGTCTGCAAGCGCCGCCGGGGTCAGGCGCGGGCTTCGCGCGGCGTTGAGCAGCTTCATGTAGAACCGCGCGGACTCGGCAAGATCCGGCAGCGCCGAGCTTGCGCGCGCGACTTGCGCGCCTGATCGTTCGAGCCGGCCGGCCAATCGCCCGATCGCGGAGCGCACGGCATCGCCCGTCGGCATCAGCGGATGCGTATCGATGACGAGAATCCTGAAATCCTTGAGCTGCTCGTGCCGCGGGGCGGGCAGTGCAAGGCGATAGCCGATCCCGTCGCGCGTCTCGTCAGGGCCGGCAATCACGTCGAGCGACAATGCGAGGTCCGACGCGGTGCGCGCCATCGGCCCGACGACAGCGAGGTCGCCCTGGCCGGGGACGGGCGGCGCCGGCGGCAGGCTGTATCCGCGCAGCGGCACCAGGCCGAGGCTGGGCTTGTGTCCGAACACGCCGCAGAAATGTGCAGGGACCCGGATCGAGCCGCCGATATCCGAGCCGATCGAGAGCGGGCCGACCCCGGCGGCCAGCGCCGCACCCGATCCGCCCGACGAGCCGCCAGGCGAGCGGCCGAGGTCCCACGGGTTGTTCGTGGTCCCATGGATCTCGTTGTAGCTCTGGAAGTCCCTGAGCCCGATCGGGATATTGGTCTTGCCGATGATGACGGCGCCCGCCGCTTTCAGGCGCAAGACGACGAGGGCATCGTCGGCAGGTTGAAAATCCCTGAAATGCGGAAAGCCCCAGGTCGTCGGCAGGCCGGCAACGTTGAACGGTTCCTTCAAGGTCACGGGAATGCCGAGCAATGGCAAGCGCTCGCCGCGGCCAAGTGCAGCATCCGCGGCGCGGGCGGCCTCCCTGGCGCGATCGAAATCACGAACGATGATCGCGTTGATCGGCCCGTCCAGAGCCTCGATGCGCGCGATCGTGTGCTCGAGCAACTCGGATGCAGACACTTTCCGCAGATGCAAAGCGCTCAGCAGCCCGCTGATCGAGCCGTAGCTCAAGCCGTCGGCATCTGCGTTCAGTCCCTTTTGCATCACGAACTCCGTATCTCGCACCTTGGGCTCCGAAAACCGAATCGAGCGTGATCCGATGCGGATAGAGCGCGAGGTTGGTAGCAGCGGCTCATGCCTTCCGACAGGTTAATGGGGCGGCTCAACGGCGAATTGATCCTGGGCTGATGATGTAACCGTGCGCCTGTTTTGCCCGACGTGTCAAATCAGTGCGCTCGCAGCGCTCGAGCTGCATGCGAGCGAAATTCTGCAATGATTTGTACTGTGCATGGGGTTGTTTTCGCGTTTTTTGTTTGAGCGCATCCGCGCCTCGGCATCCGCTGTCAGAATCCGTGGCGATACGGGCACCCCTAAGAGTTTCTACACACAGTTCTGGCACGTTCCGCGCGTCAAGACCCGCAACCTGCATCGTCGCCTCTCATTGCGCGCACGAAAAGATGGGACCCGCGGGCATCGAGGGGGCGTGAGCCATGACTGCACTTGCTTCGGACGCCGGTCGCGCGAGGAGTGGGATCGTGCCGATCCTGTTATGCGTCGTGCCGTTCAGCCAGATTCCACTCGACGCCTACACGCCCGGCCTGCCGCAGATGGTGGTGGACCTGGCCGCTGACGCGGCGTCGATGCAGAACACCGTCACCGCTTACATGCTCGGCATGTCTCTGGCGCTGGTGCCCGTCGGTATTGCCTCCGATACGCTGGGCCGCCGCAAGGTGCTGCTCGCGGGACTGTCGGTGCTGATCGCGATGAGCATCGCCTGTGCGCTCGCCACCAGCGCATCGTTGCTGCTTGGCTTGCGCTTCCTGCAAGGCATCGGCGGCTGCACCTGCCTCGTCGTCGCTTATGCCGTCGCGGCCGACTGCTTTCGCGGTCGTGAGCTGACCGCGATCTCCGGCCTGTTAGGTGCCGCTTGGGGGCTTGCGCCCGTGCTTGCGCCGGCGGCCGGCGGCTTCATCGTCGAGCTGATGTCCTGGCGCGGTGTCTTCGTCATTATTGCCATCGCCGCGGCCCTCGTCGCCGCGATCGTGGTTTTTCTTCTGCCCGAAACCTTGCCGGCGGAGCGGCGCGCGCCGTTCGATCCGCGCCGCACGGCGGCGATCTTGCGCGAGGCGCTGGTCCGCCCGGGTTTCCTCGCCTTCGTGCTGGTGTTCGCGGCGGCCGCGAGCGCGCAGCTTGCGTTCGGCGTCGTCGCACCGTTCTTCTACCAGACCGGCCTCGGTTACTCGGCGGCGATCTACGGTCTCGTCGCGCTCGGCCTTGGCGGCGTCAATCTGGCCGGCGAGCTCGGCTGCGCGCATTTCGCACGCTTCATGCCGGCGCGCATGCTGGGCTTCGGCGCCTTCGCGCTGTTTCTGGCCGGCTCGGCAGTCCTGACCGTAACAGGCATGATCTTCGGACTCGATCTTGCCTCGATCACGGTCGGCGGTGCGCTGGTGCTCGGCGGCTGCGGCGTGCTGTGCCCGATGATGTACGGCATGGCGCTCGGCCTGTTCGAGCGCGACCACGGCCTGATCGGTGGCCTGATCAGCGCGCTCTGCTATCTCGCCGTCAGCGGTGCCATGGCGATCGCCGCGGTGCTGCCCGAAGCGACACAGGCGCCGATCGGATGGCTCTATCTCGGCCTCTGCGCCATTGCGGGGACGCTGCTGGCGATCTCGCTGCCCTCGGCGCGCCACGCCACACAATCCTAAGGAAGGAACCCATTCATGACCACTGTCGGTATTCGCGGCACGTTCTTCGACTTCGTCGACGATCCCTGGAAGCACATCGGCAACGAGCAGGCCGCTGCGCGCTTTCACCAGGACGGCCTCATGGTCGTCACGGACGGCGTGATCAAGGCGTTCGGTCCCCATGACAAGATCGCCGCCGCGCATCCGGGCGTCGCGATCACGCACATCAAAGACCGCATCATCGTCCCCGGCTTCATCGACGGTCACATTCATCTGCCGCAGACCCGGGTTCTCGGTGCCTATGGTGAGCAGCTCCTGCCGTGGCTGCAGAAGTGGGTCTATCCGGAAGAGCTCAAATACCGGGATCGCAACTATGCGCGCGAGGGTGTGAAGCGTTTCCTCGACGCGCTGCTGGCATCCGGCACCACCACCTGCCAGGCCTTTACCAGTTCCTCGCCGGTCTCGACCGAGGAGCTGTTCGAGGAAGCAAGCAGGCGCAACATGCGCGTCATCGCGGGCCTCACCGGCATCGACCGCAACGCGCCGGCCGATTTCATCGATACGCCCGAGAATTTCTATCGCGACAGCAAGCGGCTGATCGCGCAGTACCACAACAAGGGCCGCAATCTCTACGCCATCACGCCGCGCTTCGCCTTCGGCGCCTCGCCGGAATTGCTGAGAGCGTGCCAGCGCCTCAAGCACGAGCATCCGGACTGCTGGGTGAACACCCACATTTCCGAGAACCCGGCCGAATGCAGCGGCGTGCTGGTCGAGCACCCGGACTGCCAGGACTATCTTGGCGTCTACGAGAAGTTCGACCTGGTCGGGCCGAAATTCTCCGGCGGCCACGGCGTCTATCTCTCGAACCATGAATTCCGCCGCATGTCGAAGAAGGGCGCCGCGGTGGTGTTCTGCCCGTGCTCGAACCTGTTCCTCGGCAGCGGCCTGTTCCGCCTCGGCCGCGCCACCGATCCCGAGCATCGCGTCAAGATGTCGTTCGGCACCGACGTGGGCGGCGGCAACCGCTTCTCGATGATTTCCGTGCTCGACGACGCCTACAAGGTCGGCATGTGCAACAACACGCTGCTCGACGGCAGCATCGATCCGGCGCGCAAGGACCTCGCGGAAGCCGAGCGCAACAAGCTCTCGCCCTATCGCGGCTTCTGGTCGATCACGCTCGGCGGTGCCGAAGGCCTCTACATCGACGACAAGCTCGGCAATTTCGAGCCCGGCAAGGAGGCCGATTTCGTCGCGCTCGATCCGAATGGCGGGCAGATGGCGCAAGCGTGGCATCAGTCGCTGATCGCCGACGGCGCCGCCCCGCGCACCATGGACGAGGCTGCGAGCATGCTGTTCGCCGTCATGATGGTCGGCGACGATCGCTGCGTCGACGAGACCTGGGTGATGGGCAAGCGTCTCTACAAAAAGAGCTGAGCGGACGACAGCTCATGAGCGTATCGCCAGACGCAGCCGGCCAGCCGGTCGCCCTCGTCATCCAGCGCCGCATCGCCGACGACGGCTTTGCCACGTTCGCGCGCTGGAACGGCGAGGTCGGCGAGGTGCTCAAGGCGTGGCCCGGATTCCTGGGGCAGGAGGTGGTGCCGCCGCAGCCGCCTGCCCATGTCGATTGGGTGACGATCCTGCGTTTTGCCAGCCCGGCTGCCGCGCGTGCCTGGCTTCAAAGCGAGGTGCGGGCGAAGCTGATCGCAGAGGTGCAGCGCTTCTTCGTCGGTTCGGAGGATGTGCATATCCTGCCCGACACCGGCGTTCAGCGCGACAGCGCCGTCTCTGCCGTCATCTCGTTCAGGGTCCCCGACGGGCTCGAGGATGCGTTCCTGAAATGGCAGCAGCGCATCCAGGCCGCGGAGGCCGAATTCAAGGGATTTCTGCGCCACAAGATCGAGCGGCCGATTCCGGGGCTGCACGAGGAATGGATCATCATCCTGTCCTTCGACTCTGATGCCAATCTCAACGCGTGGCTGGACTCGCCCGTGCGGCAGACGCTGCTCAAGGAAGGCGAGCGCTTCAACGCCGGCATGAATGTGAAGCGGGCGAGCTACGGCTTCAATTTCTGGTTCCCGGCCGGCAAGACGCAGGCGCCGGAACAAGGACGGGAGTTCATCTGGAAGAGCAACCTCATCGTTCTCCTAGTGCTTTACCCTGTGGTTTATCTCTGGGGCACCTTCGTCAGCCGACCGTTCATCGAGAGCCACGGCGTCCCGGTCTGGCTGTCGCTGTTCGTCGGCAATCTCGTCAGCACCCAGCTGCTCGGCTGGTGGCTGGTGCCCGCAGCCTTCAAGGCGCTCGACTGGTGGATCACGCCGAAAGGGGCGATCGGTCGCCAGATCGCAGGCTACGCGCTTCTCGCTGTGCTCTATGCCGCCTCGATGGGTCTGTACGCGCTGCTGCTCGCGTGGCATTGGGGACGGTGAGACCGCCCACCGCGCTGTCGCGGGAGGGGCGGTCACTGGACAGCGACGGCCATGTTCGCCCTGACATTTCTCGGCACCTCGGCAAGCGTTCCGTCCGCGGAACGCAATCATCCGGCCCTTCTCGTGGAGGCCGCGGGCAAGCGCATCCTGGTCGATTGCGGCGAGGGCACACAGCGCCAGCTGTTGAAGAGCGGTTTGGGCTTTCGGCGGCTCGACCGCATGCTGCTGACGCACGCTCATCTCGATCACGTGCTCGGCATTCCCGGACTGTTTTCAACACTGGGATTGCGGCAGAGCGCCGAGGTGATGACCATTCACGGCGGGCCGGGCACGCTCGACATCGTCATCCGCATGCTCGCCGGCCTGTGGGGTGCGGGCAGGGCGCCGATTGCGGTCGAGTTTGCAGCCTTGAGCGAAGGACAGGTCGTCGACGCCGGTGACTTCACCATCGCCTGCTTTCCGGTCCGTCACCGCGACACCGATAGTTTCGGTTTCGTGTTCCAGAGCCCTGCACGTCGCCGTCTTCGGCCCGACCGCCTTGCGGCTCTTGGTGTGCCGGATGGTCCTGTCCGTGGTGAATTGGCTGCAGGACGGCCGGTCGCGATCGCCGATCGAATAATCGATCCGGAGGACGTCCTGGGGCCGCCGAGCGGCGGCAGAAAGCTGGTGGTGATCGGCGACACCGAGACGACCGAGGGATTGCCCCATTACGTTACCGACGCCGATATGCTGGTGATCGAGGCGACCTTCCTCGACCGCGACGCCGCGACCGCGCGGGACTACGGCCATCTCACCGCCGCAGAAGCGGCCGCTTTTGCTGCCGCGAACAATGTCCGCCAGCTCATGCTGACCCATATGTCGGGGCGGTACGAGGACGACGAGATTCTGGCTGAGGCGTCGAGGATCTTTCCGAACACCCGGATCGCCGCCGACTTCGATCATATCGTGCTCTAGTCGCAGCGGTGGCTGTCTTTCGACCTTGGCCACGTCCGAATGCCCGGCCAAGACAGCCATCGCCCTTGACGCTGGGACCGGCTGATTTTACGGCAGTGTCAGCAAATAACGAATATTCGTTGCGAACAACAACGGTCCGGCCATCGGAGGAAGTCTTGTCGACATCGTCACTCCACCCTCATGGCGTGTTCTCCGCCGCGCTGACGCCGCTCGATGCCGAGCTCGCGCCCGATCACGCGCGTTTCGTGGAGCATTGCCGCTATCTCCTAGACGAAGGCTGCGATGGCATCGCGATGCTGGGCACCACGGGCGAGGCCAATTCCTTTTCCGTCGCGGAGCGCATCGCGCTGCTCGACGCCGTCGTGGCTGCGGGCATCTCGCCGCAGCGGCTTCTGCCGGGCACCGGCGTCGCCGCGCTCACCGAGACCGTCGCGCTGACGCGTCACGCGCTCTCGGTCGGCGTCGACACCGTGGTGATGCTGCCGCCGTTCTACTACAAGAATGTCACCGATGACGGCATCTTCGCCTCCTATAGTGAAGTGGTGCAGCGCATCGGTGCTGCGCGCCTGAAAATCGTTCTGTATCACTATCCGCAGATGTCGGCGCAGCCGATCTCGCATGCGCTGATCGAGCGGCTGCGCAAGGCCTATCCGGCCACGTTCACCGGCATCAAGGATTCGTCCGGCGACTTCGCCAACATGACAGCGATGGTCGAGCGCTTCCCGGAGTTTGCGGTCCTCGGCGGCGCCGATCCGTTGATGCTGCCGCTGCTGCGCAAGGGCGGGGCGGGCTGCATCACAGCGACCTCCAACGTCGTCGCGCGCAGCCTGGCCTATGTCTTCAAGCACTTCGGTGATAGCGATGACGACCCGGCACTCAAGGCGGCGCAGGCGCGGATCGTGAAGGCGCGCGGGCTGGTCTCGCAATTTCCGCAGATGGCGTCGCTGAAGGCGCTGGCGGCCAATCGCACCAAGCATGCCGGGTGGCAGCGTCTGCGGCCGCCGCTGGAGGCCCTGCAGACGGACCAGCTGAAAGTTCTGCTCGCGAATGCCGCGGCATTCGCCGCCTCCGCCTAGCTCTGGTACGGACGACGAGGCGCACCGATGTCCAACTGCTTCCAGGATGTGCTTGCCGGGCTTGCCGCCATCCCGGGCAAGATTTTCGGCGTGGGAGCACCATGACGATGACGAGCGTTCGTCTGTTGGCCGACGATCTCACCGGTGCGCTCGACACCGCGGCGGAGTTCGTCGGCCTGTGCGGACCGTTCGATGTCATCTGGCCGGAAGCGTATGCGCCGCGAGAGTCTGGCAGCCTGGCAATCGACAGCGGCACCCGCGAGCGGTCGAAGGCCGAGAGCGTCGCGATCGTCGAACGACTGGTGCCGCACCTTCAGGGCGGCACGATCGCCTATAAGAAAGTCGACAGCCTCCTTCGGGGCGCGTGGGCGGCCGAGCTTGGTGCTTGCCTGCGCAGCGGCCATTGGGCCTCCTGCGTGGTCGCGCCCGCGTTCGAATATCAGGGACGCCGCACCACAGGCGGCCAACAACTTGCGCGCTCGGTGCATGGCGATTGGCATAGGGTCGGCGGTAATTTGCTGGATCAATTGAGGCAAGACGGCATCGAGGCACGACGGGGCGCGCCCGACACGCTCTCGCAAGGCGGCGTCCAGGTGTTCGATGCCGAGAGCGACCTCGACCTCGATCGCGTCGCCGAAATGGGGCGGCGCATGCCGGAGCCCGTGCTGTGGTGTGGCAGCGGCGGCCTGGCCGGCGCGCTGGCCCGCAGCCATCGTGCCGATGCGCCGAGCCAATTGAAGTTGCCGGTGCTGGGGCTGTTCGGCTCCGACCAGCCCGCCACCGCCTCACAGCTGGCGGCCTGCGGCGAAGCGATGATCGCGCTGGCGGAAGGTGAGGGCGCATCGCGCGCTCAGCGCAAGCTGGGCGACGACCGCGTGGCGATGGTCAAATTTTCTCTCGCCGAAGGTCTGTCACGCACTGAAGCGGCGCGGCGGATTGCGCGCGAAATGGCGGCGTTGATCGCGGCGCTCGATCCGCCCGGCACGCTGATCGTCGCCGGCGGCGAGACCTTGAAGGCCGCATGTCTTGCCCTTGGCGCGCATGCGCTCCAGGTCACAGGACGCATCGTACCGGGATTGCCGCGCTCGATCCTGCAAGGCGGACGCTGGACCGGCGTGGAAGTCGTTTCGAAGTCCGGAGCGTTCGGCGACAGCAAGCTGTGGCGTGACCTGCTCCGGGACAATCATCTGCTCAGAATGGGGAGTCCGACATGACCTCTCGTCATCTTGCCATCACCATGGGCGATCCCGCCGGGATCGGGCCGGAGATCATCGTCAAAGCGTGCGTTAGCTTGAAGGAGCGAATCGCGAAGGGCGACCTGCGCCTGCTGATCATCGGCAGCGGCGTGGCGCTCGATGGTGCCAAGGCCGCGCTCGGCGCCGATATTGCGATCCCGGAGGTGACGGCTGACGGTCGTGACTGGCCCAACCTGTGCTACCTGCAGGCGGACGCCGAAGGCGACCCGATCAGGCCTGGCGTCCTCAGTACCGATGGTGGCCGCTTTGCCTACAAGGCGATCGAGCAGGGCGTGCGCTTGACCCAGGCGGGCCGGACGGCGGCGATCGTCACCGCGCCGCTCAACAAGGAAGCGCTCAACAAGGCCGGCTATCATTTTCCCGGTCATACCGAGATGCTGGCGCATCTCACCGGCGTGCGCGGCTCGGTGATGCTGCTCGCCCATGGCAACATGCGCGTCAGCCACGTCTCGACCCATGTCGCGCTGGAGGACGTGCCGAAGCGCCTGACGCCGGAGCGCCTGCGCATGGTGATCGACCTCACCAACGACGCGCTGCGCCGGCTCGGCATTGCCAAGCCGAAGATCGCGATTGCCGCGCTCAATCCGCATGCGGGCGAGGGCGGCCTGTTCGGCCGGCAGGATATCGACGTGTCCGCGCCGACGATCGCCAAGGCGGTTGCCGATGGCCTCGATGTCGTCGGCCCGGTGCCGGGCGACACCATCTTCGTCAAGCTGCGCGCCGGCCAGTACGACGCTGCGGTCGCGATGTATCACGATCAGGGGCACATTCCGGTCAAGCTGCTCGGCTTCCAGGTCGATCCCGCGACCGGTCGCTGGCAGGAGCTCTCGGGCGTCAACATCACGCTGGGCCTGCCGATCATCCGCACCTCCGTGGATCACGGCACCGCCTTCGACATCGCGGGCAAGGGCATCGCCAACGAGCACAGCCTGATCGAGGCCATCGACTATGCCGAACGGCTCTCCGCCGGCGCCTCGGCATCCACGTCATGAGATCGAACGCACGATGACCAACGCCTTCACGGCCATCGAAATCCAGTGTCCCACCATACTCGAGTTCGGCGGTGGCAGCGCGATGGATCTCACCGAGCTTGTTGCCGTGATGTGTACCAGCGGCGTGGCGCGCAGGCACGACGCCGTGATCTAGGCAGCGATGATGCGCCCCTTGATCGCGAAAAGATCCGCTGGATCGTATCGCTTGAATTGATCTGCCAGCTTCAAGTCGGGAGGAGGGTCCCCCGCTACCGAGCTTTCTTCCAGAATCGTGAACCCGGCTTCCTTGAACATCCGCACATAGTCGCTGTGACGAAGGCGGTTCACATACTGCTTGCCACTGTTGAACGGGCGCCACTCTTTCTCCGAGTAGCGCAGGAAGTTCAGACGAGAGACCGACTTGTCCGACCGCGCATAATGATCGCTGTAGTCGATCGAGTGCGTGGTGATTCCCTTTGTGACCGCCCGCAGCGCCGTCAGGAGCTTTGCAAGCTGATCGGCCGGCACGTGCTCAAGAACTTCGTTCGAGCAGGAGCAGTCGACGGGCTCGTCGTCCTGGCTCACATAGTGCGGCGCGAGGTAGTTGACTCCGAACCGCTCCAGATCGTCCCAACTCGACAAGTTGAGCTGCCCCACCAGGATGCGATCGGCTGCGTGCTGGACCAGATCGAGCTTGCCAAGCCGCTCAACATCGCAGGCGATGACCTTTTCGACACCAAGCCGCCGCAAGGCGAGTGGAACGGCCAGATCGCGGCCAGCTCCGACCTCAAGAACGGTTTTGGGCGTCCCACCCCGATGGCGGGCGTAATCCTCTATGACGCGATGCGCGATCCCGGCCAGAGCGTCCAGTGTCTTGGCCCGGCGAGGCCAGTTCCGCGTGACGTGGCGCTGCAGGAAATAATGCGCGTGAGCCCCGCCCGGTAATGCGAGCGCGCGAAATGCCAGTGCTTTCAACCGCCAGTCCATGGCTGCTGGTCTATTATGCGTTGAACACCTTGTCTATGACCTGATCTGCAATCAGAGAGCTGCCGGCCGGTTGGCCATCCCGCCCTTGCGTTCCGTGCTCGTCGCGGCCGCGCAGAGCTGTCTCGGTCGTGCCTCGAATCGGCGTCGGCGCGGATCATGGTTTTGCTGCGACCAAGTCGCTCGGCTACGCGACCTGTCTTGATCTGCGCGCCGCGGATCCAAACGGAGCACAGCATCGACAAGGACATTGGCAGGCACCTGAGCCTGACCGTCACGAAAGACTAGACCGCGAACGCCGAGGCGGCTATATGACCGGCCTGCGAGCCGCTGATTTGCAGAGCTTTCGGCAATGCTTGCAAAACTTCCGAAGAAAGCTTAAGGATTTCAAGCGCTTCGGTGGGGAATGGTGTAACGGTAGCACAACAGACTCTGACTCTGTTTGTCTTGGTTCGAATCCAGGTTCCCCAGCCAATTCCAGGTCGTTTTTCACAGGATCCAACCTCCCTGTACGCCGCTCGGCAGGTCCGTGTGGCCGAGTGACCGCGCCGCCGCTCGCGACGGTTTGCCTCATCCTGAAAATCGCGCCTCGCCGTCGGATCGCCGCGCTCTTCATCGTCCTTGGGCCGTACAACCCAAGGAGATCCGTGATGCCCTATGTCGATGGCTTCGTTCTGGCCGTGCCCAAGCACAATATCGAGGCCTACAAGACGATGGCGAAGAGCGCCTGCGCGCTCTGGATGGAGCATGGTGCGCTCGACTATGTCGAATGCATCGCCGACGACGTCCCCTATGGGGAGCTGACCTCGTTTCCGCGCGCGGTAATGGCGACGGAGGACGAGGTCGTTGTGTTCGCCTGGATCGTCTACTGCGACCGTGAGACCCGCGATGCCGTCAACAAGAAGGTGATGGAGGACCCGCGGCTGAAGATGGAAGGCATGCCGTTCGACGCCAAGCGCATGATCTATGGCGGCTTCACGACGCTGCTGCAGGCGAGCGACGTCGTCGGCTGAGAGCCGGGCAGAGCCTAGCTCCGCGTTGCGTGCCCTATTTCAGCCTGCAGCAGCAGCAACAGGCAGCTGGCGAGCCGCCTCTCCATCTCCTTCGACGACAGCGATAGCGGTCCGGGATCGTTGAGGATCGCGTTCACCAGCGTTCCGAGCACAACCTGGAAGCCGAAGGCGATGGCGCGAATCTTTGCCGGCTTGCGGCCCTTGCCCATGGCGGGGAGCAGGAGAGGGGGGACGCGTTCGGTGGTTGCCCTTGCCAGGGCCTTGAAGGGCGTCCATTTGTCGGGGCGCGTGTCGTCGTGCTGGAGCGCGGCGCGCAGCACACCCTCGTGGCTGCGCATCCAGACGATGATGCCGCTGACCATGACCTGGCAGAGCTCGTCGAGGCCGGCCTCGTGTGACGGCGGGCGGATCTCGCTGAGCCGCTGCTCGCCGTCGCGGGTGGCCAGCGCCATCAGCGCGTTGAAATAGCTCTCCTTGCTCTCGAACCGGCTGTAGAAGGCGCCGACGGTGGCGCCGACTTCGCCGCACAGCGCCTCGATCGAGAGTTCCGCAAGGCTGCGCGTCCTCAGCATCGCGGCGCCGGCGCGCAGCAGCGCCAGCGTCGTTTCCCGGCTGCGCTTCTGCCGCGAGGGGGCCACACCCGGCAGGTCGAAATCGCGAAGCTCCATCAGTCCGGGCCGTGGGCGCATCCGTGCTTGCATCCGTCAAAAATCATAATCATAGTTCTGATTATAATTTAGGGCGGCGCGAGCCGCGGGTCAACCGCGGGCGCCGAGACAACGAAACGCGACCCGGCAGGGAGGATCAGATGAGCGCAGGTAGCGGAACGCCGTTCCGCGGCAGCGTCGGCAAGACGGTTGCGGAATCGACACCCTGGTGGCCGGATCCGCCTAGGCCGCCCGCGGGCGCGCCGAACGTCCTCGTCGTGCTGTTCGACGACGTCGGCTTTTCCGATTTCGGCTGCTACGGCTCGGCGATCAGCACGCCGACCATCGACAGGCTGGCCGCGGAAGGCCTGCGCTACAGCGGTTTCCACACCACGGCGATGTGCTCGACCACGCGCGCGGCGCTGCTCACCGGGCGCAACCATCATTCCGTCGGGGTCGGGTGCCTCGCCAATTTCGATTCCGGCTATCCCGGCTATCGCGGCAAGATCGCGCGTGAGGCCGGGACGCTCGCCGAGATGCTGCGCGTGCACGGCTATCGCAACTACATGGTCGGCAAATGGCACGTCACGCCGCTGACCGAGAGCGGCGCCACCGGCCCGTTCGACGGCTGGCCGCTCGGGCGCGGCTTCGATCGCTTCTACGGCTTCCTCGACGCCGAGACCGACCAGTACGCGCCGGAGCTCGTCTCCGACAACACGCATATCGATCCGCCGGGGTCCTATGCCGACGGCTATCACCTGACCGAAGACCTGATCGACCGGTCGATCCGTTTCATCGGCGATCACCTCGCCGATCGGCCGGACGTGCCCTGGCTCACCTGGATCGCGCTCGGCGCCTGCCACGCGCCGCATCAGGCGCCGGCCGACATCATCAGGAGCTACGACGCTGCCTTCGCGCACGGCTGGGACGTCGAGCGGGAGCAGCGTCTGGCGCGCCAGAAGGCGATGGGGCTGGTGCCCGAGAGCACACGGATGCCTGCGCGCAATGATGGCGTAAAGGCCTGGGAGGAGCATTCGGCCGACGAGCGCCGCGTCTTCACGCGCCTGCAGGCGGCGTTTGCCGGCATGCTCGATCATTCCGACCGGCATCTGGCGCGGCTGGTCGCATTCCTCGACACGGCCGGCATCCGCGACAACACCGTGATCATCGTGATGTCCGACAATGGCGCGAGCCAGGAGGGCGGGCCGCTCGGTTTTGTCAACGCGATGGGGCCGTTCAATTTCAAGCCGGAGCCGATCGCGGAGAAGCTCGCCCGCATCGACGATATCGGCGGGCCGGACACCCACAGTAATTTCCCGCATGGCTGGGCGATGGCGTCCAACACGCCGCTGCGCCGCTACAAGCAGAACACCCATGGCGGCGGCATCCGCGATCCCTTCGTCATCAACTGGCCGAACAAGATCGCAGCCAAAGGCGAGCTGCGCCACCAGTTCGTCCACGCCTGCGATCTCACCCCGACCTTGCTGGAGCTGATCGGCATCGAGGCGCCCACGACAATCGCGGGCTGCCCGCAAATGCCGCTCGAAGGCGAGAGCTTTGCGCGTTCAATCCTGGACGCATCCGCGCCCTCAAAGATTTCAGCCCAATATTTCGAGATGTTCGGCCATCGCGGTCTGTGGCAGGCGGGGTGGAAGGCGGTCGCCTTTCATCCGTCGGGCACGCCGTTCGAGAACGATAAATGGGAGCTGTTCCATCTCGACGCGGATTTCTCCGAGACCAACGACCTTGCGGCAGCGGAGCCGGAGCGCCTCGAACGAATGATCGCGACCTGGTGGGAGGAGGCCGAGAAGCACAACGTGCTGCCGCTCGACGACCGCTTCGGGCCGCGCTTTGCGGAGAATGCCGCGCGCTTCCACCGTGCGCGCCACCGTTTCGTCTTCCACGCCGGCATGGGCCACGTGCCGACCGACGTCGCGCCCGACGTGCGCAGCCGCAGCTACACGATCGAGGCGCATGTCGAGACTGACGAGGCGGGCGCCGACGGCGTGCTGATCTCGCACGGTGACGCGACCTCGGGCTACAGCCTCTATGTCAGCGACGGCCATCTCGTGCACGATCTCAACATCGGCGGCAGCCACCAGATCGTTCGGTCGGACCGCAAGGTGCCGTCGGGCGCCCGGCGGCTCGGCGTGCATGTGAATCGACTCGTGCGCAAGGAGCCGCCGGCCAAAGGCGCGCGCACCGGGGTCAGCGAGTACACGCTGCTGATCGACGGCGAGCCGGCGGGTTCGCTGCAGACCCAGCTCGGTTTCCACACGCTGATCTCGTGGTCCGGCCTCGACATCGGCCGCGATCGCGGCAGCCCCGTGTCGCATTACGAAGCGCCGTTCGAGTACGAGGGACGGCTGCTCCGCGTCACCGTGACCATGCATGACGACCAGAAGCTCGACGGCGATGCCGTCGGCAACGCGCAGATGGCGCGGCAGTGAGAGGGAAGGGCGCTGCATCCGCGCCGTCGTTGCGAGGCGCGCACGCCAGCGGGAAACGGGAGAGCCTTTACTTGATCTTGTCGTAGGCTGCGGCGAAGTCGCCGAGCGGCATCGGGATCGCGATCGTCTCCTTGGCCATGTTCTGGAAGGAAACCTTCAACTGCTTGCCGGATCGCAAGGCCGCGAGCAGGTCCGCCGCGACCGGGGTCGAGGCGTAGCAGCCGCGGTTCTCGCAGGTCTGGATCTGGAGGTCGAAGGTCTTGCCCTCGTCGACCTGAAGCTTGGCGCCGACGGGAAGATTGAGGCCGAGCGGCAATTGCAACAGCGCAATCGGCGTGCGCGTGTCGGGCGCGATGCGGATGTTGATCAGGACGACGGTCTGGCCGGTCTTGGTCAGCACCGCGTTCTGCTCCATCGCGCATTCGAGCGCGGCATCGCGGCTGGCGCTGGTGCAGCGCACGATCCAACCAGGCTGCCCGGGCCCGCCGTCCGCCTGCGACTGCTGCGTCGGTGCCGGCGCAGGCTGTGCCGCCGGGGCAGGGGCGTTCTTCTTGGCGCCCTGCTGGGCATACGCGGCGCCCAGGGGCAGCAGGGCAGCAGCGGCGAGGGCGACAAGTCTGGATTGCAAGAGCATGGCGAAACCGCGTTGGCGTGAACCGGGGCCTCGCTGTAGCCTCGCGGAAGACGCGGCGCAAGCTTACTCGGCGGCTTGCTTGACAGTGCCGCGCTCGGACGTCTCGTGGCCTTCGCCGTCATCCGAACGGCCCCAGCTGGAGAACCAGTTGTTGAGCTCGTCGAGATAGAGATAGACGACGGGCGTGGTGAACAGCGTCAGCGCCTGGCTGACGATCAGGCCGCCGACCATGGCATAGCCGAGCGGCTGGCGGATCTCGGCGCCGGTGCCGTGACCGAGCATCAAGGGCACGCCGCCGAGCAGCGCGGCCATCGTCGTCATCATGATGGGACGGAAGCGCAGCAGCGCAGCCTGGCGGATCGATTCCTCCGGCGTCTTGTGCTCGTCGCGTTCGGCGGCGATCGCAAAGTCGACCATCATGATGCCGTTCTTCTTCACGATGCCGATCAGGAGGATGATGCCGATCAAGGCAATGAGGCTGAAGTCGAAGCCGGCCGCCATCAGGATCGCGAGCGCGCCGACGCCGGCCGAGGGCAGCGTCGACAGAATCGTGATCGGATGGATGTAGCTCTCGTAGAGGATGCCGAGGATCAGGTAGACCACGACGAGCGCGGCGAGGATCAGTAGTGGCACCGTGCCGAGCGACTGCTGGAACGCCTGCGCGGTACCCTGGAAGCTCGAGTTGAGCGTCGGCGGCGCGCCGAGATCGGCCATCGCCTTCTGGACGGCCTCGGTCGCCTGGCCGAGCGCGACGCCTTGCGCGAGGTTGAAGCTTATCGTGATCGCCGGGAACTGGCCCTGGTGGCTGATCGAGAGCGGGCGGACCGGATCGGTGGTCCAGGTCGCGAACGTCGAGAGCGGCACTTGATCGCCCGTCAAAGGCGATTTCAGATAGAGCTTGTTGAGGCTGTCGAGATTGCCCTGCATCTCCGGCAGGATCTCCAGGATCACCTTGTAGGTGTTGAGCTGGGTGAAATACTGCGTGACCTGCCGCTGTCCGAAGGCGTCATACAGCGTGTCGTCGATCAGCTGCGGCTGGATGCCGTACCGTGCGGCGGTGTCGCGGTTGATCCTGAGCTGGACGGTGGTGCCCTGGGTCTGCTGGTCGGTCGCGACGTCGCGCAGCTCCGGCAGCGTCTGCATCTTGGCGAGGATCTTGGGCGCCCATTCGTTGAGCTCGTCCAGATTGGCGTCCTGCAGCGTGAATTCGAACTGCGTGCGCGTCGGCCGCCCGCCGAGCCGCACGTCCTGGGCCGCCTGCATGTAGAGGCGGGCGCCCTCGACCTTGTCGAACTGGGGACGCAGCCGCGCGATGATCTGCTGCGCGGAGGCCTCGCGCTGGTCGCGAGGCTTCAGCGTGATGAAGATGTTGCCGTTGTTGCCGGCGCGGCCGCTGCCGCCGATCGACATGGCAACACTGGCAACGTCGGGATCGGCCAGGATGATCTTGCCGAGCTGTTCCTGGCGCCGGACCATCTCCCTGAACGAGATATCCTGCGAGGCTTCCGAGGTGGCGGTGATCAGGCCGACATCCTGCTGCGGGAAGAAACCTTTCGGGATCAGGACGAACAGGTAGATCGACAGTCCGAGAGTGGCGAAGAAGATCGTGAGCGTGGTGCGCCGCCAGGCCAGGGCGTGATCCAGAACGTATTCGTAGCCGCGCAGCATCGCGTCGAAGGCGCGCTCGCTCCACTGATAGAAGCGGCCGTGCTGCACCTCGCCATGGGCGCGCAGGAAGCGCGAGGCCATCATCGGCGTCAGGGTCAGCGACACGAACATCGAGACGAAGATGGTCATCGCCAGCACGACGGCGAATTCGCGGAACAGGCGCCCGATGATGCCGCCCATCAGGAGCAGCGGGATCAGCACCGCGACCAGCGAGATGCTGATCGACACGATGGTGAAACCGATTTCCTTCGAACCGCGGAAGGCCGCCGCCATCGGCGATTCGCCTTCCTCGATGTAGCGCGTGATGTTCTCGAGCATCACGATGGCATCGTCGACCACGAATCCGACCGCGATGGTGAGCGCCATCAGCGACAGATTGTCGAGCGAATAGCCGGCGACCCACATCAGGGCGCAGGCGCCGAGTAGCGCGAGCGGAACCGTGATGGTCGGAATGACCGTGGCCCAGAAGCTGCGCAGGAAGATGAAGATGACCATGACCACGAGGGCGATGGTCAGCAGCAGCGTGAACTGGACGTCCTCGACCGCGGCGCGGATGGTCGTGGTGCGGTCGCTGATGAGCTCGATCTTGATCGCGGGTGGGATCGCCGCCACGAGGCGAGGCAGGGTCGCCTTGATCCTGTCGACGGTCTCGATGACGTTGGCGCCGGGTTGCTTGAAGATCACCAGGAACACGCCGCGCTTGCCGTTCGCCCAGGCCGCCTGCTTGGCGTCTTCGGCGGCACTGACCGCCTGGCCGATGTCCCGGATTCGCAACGGAGCGCCGTTCCGATAGGCGATGATGACGTCGTTCCAGTCCTTCGCGTGCGTGAGCTGGTCGTTGGCGTAGATCGTATAGGCGCGCTTCTCACCGTCGATATTGCCCTTGGGGCTGTCGACCGTGGTGATCGCGATCTGGCTGCGGACGTCCTCCATCGACAGGCCCTTGGCGACCAGCTTCGCGGGATCGACCTGGACGCGGATGGAGGGTTTCTGCTGGCCGCCGATGAAGACCTGCGCCACGCCCGACAGCTGACTGATCTGCTGGGCGAGCTGGGCGTCGACCGCGTCGCTGACGCTGGTCAGAGGCAGTGTCTCCGACGTCGCCGAAAGCAACAGGATCGGCGCGTCGGCCGGGTTGACCTTGCGGTAGGTCGGCGGTGAAGGGAGGTTCTTCGGCAATTGGCCGCTGGCGGCGTTGATGGCGCCCTGCACGTCGTTGGCGGCGCCGTCGATGCTGCGGTTGAGGTCGAACTGAATGGTGATCGACGCGGTGCCGAGATAACTCGTCGAGGTCATCTGGGCGATGCCGGGTATCTGGGCGAACTGGCGCTCCAGCGGCTGGGCCACGGACGAAGCCATCGTCTCGGGGCTGCCGCCCGGCAGATTGGCGGTGATCTGGATGGTCGGGAAGTCGACCTGCGGCAGCGGTGCGACCGGAAGCAGGGGATAGGCGACGAGACCGACAAAGAGGATGCCGGCCATCAGCAGCGAGGTGCCGATGGGATAACGGATGAAAGGTGCCGAAATCCCGCCCTCGGTCATTCCTGTCGTACCTTATTCTGGGCCGGGTTCGAGCTCGCCACCGTCGTCGAGACGAGGCTTCCGGGCTGCACCTTGAACTGGCCGCCGGTGATCACCTGCTGCCCGGGCGTCAGCCCTTCTTCGATGACCGAACGACCATCGATGGCGTAGCTGACCTTGATCTTGTGCACCTCGGCCTTGTTGTCCTGATTGACGGTATAGGCATAGAGGCCGTTGGTGGAATGCTGGACCGCGTCATCCGGAACCACGGTCGCGTCCTTCAGCGTCCGCACCAGAAGCCGCGTCGAGACCGATTGGCCCGGCCACAGCGTGTGGTCCTTGTTGTCGAATACGGCTTTGAGCCGGATCGTCCCACTGGTGGTGTCGACCTGGTTGTTGATGACCGCAAGCTTGCCCTCGGCCAGCGTCTTCTTGCCGTCGGTGGTGAAGGCGATCACCTTGAGCGCGCCGGACTTCTGGCCCTCGCTGATGTAAGGAAGCTGGTCTTCCGGCGCCGTGAAGATCACGGCGATCGGCTCGACCTGCGAAATCATGACGATGCCCGTCTGTGTCGAGGCATTGACGATGTTGCCGATGTCGACCTGGCGCAGGCCCGCGACGCCGGTGATCGGCGCCTTGACCTGCGTGTAGTCGAGCTGGGTCTGGGCGTTGGCGATCGCGGCTTCGTCGGCGGCAATCTGGGCGGTGAGCTGGGCGACGGTCGAGCGCTGGGTGTCGACCCGCTGTGCGGTCGCGAATTCGCCCAGCTTCATGGCGCGCTGAAGCTCGAGATTGGCGTTGGCGAGGTTCGCCTCGTCCTGCGCCTTCTTGGCCTTGGCCTGGTCGAGCGCGGCTTGATAGGGACGGGGATCGATCGAGACCAGAAGCTCGCCCTGCTGGACGATCTGGCCCTCCTTGAAGGCGAGCTTGTCGATCTGGCCGTCCACGCGCGTCCGGACCTGCACGGTGTTGAAACCCTGAACCGTGCCGAGACCGGTCAGGTAGACCGGGAAGTCGGCCTTCTGGACCGGCGTAACGCTCACCGGGACGGCGGCGGGGCGGGGTGGGCCTTTCTGGGCGGTCTGGGCCTTTCCGGCTTCGGGACCGAATTTCTGCCAACCATAGTAACCCGCGGAGGCCACGGCCGCGATGATCAGAAGCCAGAGGATCGGCCGGGACTTTTTCATGTCGTCTCGTGTCGGCTCGTATGCCCTCAGCTTACGAATTATAGGGCAATCGCAGGGTTCCAGCGCGTTTGTATAATACACGCCAAGTTCCAGTGTAAACAGCACTATCCGTCGAGAATCCTAAACAATTGGAAAGCTTTGCACCGTCTGGGCAATGGTCTGGCGCGGCCGTGTGCAGTGCTGCATTTTCCCGGCCAGGTCGATCGGCGGGCAACTCTTGTGCGACACCCGCGGACGGTGTGCTCAAGTCCGAACGGCATCGCGCCGCGCCACCGCGCGATGCCGCTGACGAGAACGGTTCTAAATCGCGCGGACGCCGTTTCGGTTGTCAGCAATTTCGGCATCGTCCATATCGGCGCCGCCACCAATGGAGCGCAGGATGGACGAACTGAACGGCAAGCTGATCGCGTGTCAGATTCTGATCACGGGATTGATCGCGCGTGTGGCCAACGAGCAGCGCGATCCCTTGCGCTTCCTCACCGACTTCCGAGACGAGATCAAGGCCGTCGTGAACGGCGTCAACATCGCCGGCATGGACAGCACCGATCGCGTGCGCGCCGTTGCGCAGAAAACGGTCGACGAATTGTTTTCGCTGATGAAGCCGCCGAGCAGTGATTGATGCTGAGCGAGACTGCGGATTGCGCAGCATTCGACGCTGTCTCTTAGAACGAATCCAATCTCAGTTTAGAACGGTTTCAAACTCCAGTTTAGAATTGTTTTGATCTGGACGGATTCAAGCGTTCTTGCGAGGCACTCGCATTGACCCGCTATTTTGCGGCCGATACCAACAACTCATCGTTCATCGAAGTGAATGAGCGAACAGGAAGATGGGGCGTTGGGTAATGGGGCAGGTGGTGGCACCGAGGTCGTTGCGTTCGGTCGCAGCATTCGATCTGGTGGATGAAAAATTCGCGGGCGTTTCCGGCAAGAAGGTCTCCGCGGTTGCAAGCTTGATTGCGGTGGCGTCGGTGTCGAGTGGGGCGCAGGCGCAGCAGTCGAACCTGCCGCCGGTGACGGTCGACGCGCCTGTCGAGCGGCCGCGTCCGACGGCGTCGAAGCCCTCGCCGGAGCAGATCCGGGCGCGCAACGCAATTCGTCGCGCCGCGCAGCGCGAGCAGACGGCCCAGCAGGCGGCGCCGACTGCGCCGTCGGATGCTCCCGACGGCAATCCCTATGCCGATCCGGCCGCGCCCTACAAGGTCGACCACGTCCAGGCCTCGGGCAAGTTTCCCGAGAAGATGCTGAACACGCCCAAGAGCATCACGGTGCTCAGCAAGGAAGTGCTCGAGGACAAGAACGCGACGACGCTGAAGGAGATCGGGCGCTCGACCGCGGGCGTGACGCTGGGCTCGGGCGAGGGCGGCAACGCGTTCGGCGACCGCTTCTTCATTCGCGGCTTCGACGCGCGCAACGACGTCTTCATCGACGGCATCCGCGATCCCGCCGTTTCCATCCGCGAGAACTTCTTCACCGAGCAGATCGAGATCCTGCGCGGGCCGGCATCGTCCTACGCTGGACGCGGCACCGCCGGCGGCGCCATCAACATCGTCACCAAGCAGGCCGGCGACGTCAACTTCAAGCGCATGGACACCGAGTTCGGCACCGATCGGACCAAGCGCGTCACGCTCGACGTCAACCAGGTGATCGATCCGACCTTCTCGGTGCGCACCGGCGGCCTGTTCCAGGATGCCGAGGTCGCCGGACGCGATCACGTCACCGACAATCGCTGGGGCACTTTCATCTCGACCAAGTACACCCCGACCGCCGACCTCAAGATCACGACCAACTACGTCCATACCGACCTCAGCGGCTATCCTGACTTCGGCGTGCCCTACTACAAGCAGGGCAATGTGCCGGTGACGTCGGCCGGCATCCCGCGCGGAAACTGGTACGGCTTCCTCAACCGAGACTTCCAGACCGCGCGGCAGGATTTCGGCACCGGCACGATCGAGTACAAGGTCAACGATGCCATCACACTGACCAGCAAGGTGCGCGGCGAGCATTCGCTGCTCAACTACATCGGCACGCTGCCGCAGAACCCGATCACGACCAGTCCCAATCCGCTGCTCTGGACCACGACGGCGAGCGCGCAGAGCCGCTACCAGAACGTCGACGTGTGGGCCAATCAGAACGAGGCCACGTTCAAGCTCGACACCGGCGGGGTCAAGCACACCGCGGTGTTCGGCGTCGAATATTCCAACGAGAACATCTCGATCGACCGCTATGCCGGCCTTGCGTCGGAACTGTCCGGCTCGCCCTTCACGAGCTCCGGCGCGGTGACCGGGGTCAATCTCTACGCCCCGCAATACACCTACATTCCGTTCGGCATTCCCTCGCTGCTCGGAAACCCGACGCGCTACGGCGTCAACACCAGCAGCGTGTATGTCATGGATACCGCGAACTGGCAGGACACGATCATCGTCAATGGCGGCGTGCGCTACGACGGTTACAGCCAGAGCGCGTCGAACAATTCGAGCTTCGTGAAGCAGAACGCGGATCTCGTGAACTACAATGTCGGCCTGGTCTAAAAGCCGATGTCGATCGGCAGCATCTATGCAGCCTATGCGACCTCGGCCAATCCGTTCGGTTCGGAGCTTGACGCGACCGGCACCGATTACGGCGGTGTTCCCCCCAACTCGACCCTCCTGCTCGGGCCGGAGCGCAACAAGGCGGTCGAGCTCGGCACCAAATGGGAGCTCGCCGACCGCCACCTGCTGGTGACCGGCGCGCTGTTCCAGACCACCAAGGACAACGCGCGCGAGACCGTCAATGGCCTGCTGACGTCGGGCGCTGCCTACAGGATCCAGGGCATCGACATCGAAGCCGAGGGCAAGATCACCGATCGCTGGAGCATCTTCGGCGGCCTGGTGCTGATGCAGTCCAAGGTCACGCAGAGCGGCGTCGCCTCGAATATCGGCCTGCAGCTCGCCAACGTCGCCCACCAGTCGTTCAGCATGCTGACCAAGTACAAATTCGACGGCGGCTGGGAGCTCGGCGGGCAGGCGGTGTACCGCTCGAAGGTTTACGGCGGCACGTTTGCGGCCAACACCAACGAGCTGCCGAGCTATTGGCGCTTCGATGCGTTCGTCGAGAAGAAGATCGACCAGAACTGGACCATGAAGTTCTACGCGCAGAACCTGACCAACAAGCTCTATTACGACTCGTTCTACCGCAGCAACGTCCCCTTCGTGGCGGTCGCGCCGGGACGGGCCTTCTACCTCGTGACGACGGCGAAGTTCTGATCATGTTGACGTGCTTGCCTGGCGTTCTCAGCAAGGAAGATGTGGCGGATTTCCGCCGCATCATGGACGCCAGCGAATGGGAAGACGGGCGGTCGACTGCCGGCGCGCAGTCGGCCATGGTCAAGCGCAACGAGCAATTGCCTGCGGATAGCGAGGTCGCGCGCAGGCTCGGCAACCGCATCATCTCGGCGCTGACGTCCAACCCGCGCTTCATCGCGGCGGCGATCCCGCTCCAGATCTTCCCGCCGTTGTTCAACCGCTATGCGGCGAGCGGCGGCCATCATTTCGGCCTGCATGTCGACAATGCGATCCGGGGCGATCGCCTGACCGGCCTTCGCATCCGCACAGACCTGTCGGTCACGCTGTTTCTCGCCGAGCCGGAAGAGTATGACGGTGGCGAACTTGTGATCGAGGATACCTACGGCTCCCACGAAGTGAAGTTGCCAGCCGGCGACTGCGTGCTCTATCCCTCGACCAGCCTCCATCTCGTCACCCCCGTGACCAGGGGAACGCGGGTTGCGTCTTTCTTCTGGCTTCAGAGCATGATACGGGACGATCAAGCCCGGAGCATGATCTTTGACCTCGACACCGCGATACAGGCGCTGGTGGAACGGCTCGGGCGTGACGATCCCGAAACGGTCAAATTGACGGGTATCTATCACAACCTCATTCGCTACTGGGCCGAAGTATGAAGATCATGTCCTTCCAAGCAAGCCTTGCCGCAGCCGCGATGCTGGCGGCCGCCTGGCTCGCATCCCCCGCTGCCGCCCAGACGCAAACCGCGCCCGCACCGGCGCAATCGGCGGCTCAGCCGTCTGCGGCCAGCCCGGCGCCCGGGGCGACAGTGCCCGGTGCCCCGGCGCCTGCGGCCTCGGCGGCAACCGTTCCGGCCGCTCCGACGGCGCCCCCCGCGGCCACTGTCTCGACGACCGCAAAGCCCGACGCGGCGGCCATTGCGCCGGCGATGAAGGAATTGTCGCCCTGGGTCATGTTCATGTCGGCCGACGTCATCGTGAAGGCGGTGATGATCGGGCTTGCCTTCGCATCGCTGATGACCTGGACCGTCTTCATCGCCAAGTCGATCGAGCTCTCGGTTGCCTCCGCCAAGCTTCGTTCGGCATTGAAGAAAATTGCCGAGACGCGCTCCCTTGCCGAAGCGCAAATGGCGCTCGGCGCCAAGGAGGGCATCCTGCCGTCCTTCCTGGCAGCGGCCCTGCGCGAGGCCCGGATGTCGGCCGGCCTGTCCAGCGACGCCGGCATCAAGGAGCGCGCGGCCTCCAGCTTCTCCGAGATCGTGCGCGCCGAGGCGCGGCGCATCCGGATCGGCATGGGCGTGCTTGCGACCGTCGGCTCGACGTCGCCCTTCGTCGGCCTGTTCGGCACGGTCTGGGGCATCATGAACAGCTTCATCGGCATCTCGAAGTCGCAGACCACGAACCTTGCCGTGGTCGCGCCCGGCATCGCCGAGGCGCTGCTCGCCACCGCGATCGGCCTCGTCGCGGCGATCCCTGCGGTCATCATCTACAACCACTTCTCGCGCGTGACGAAGAGCTATCTCGAGCTCGTCAGCCGCGCCTCGGGGGCGGCGGCGCGGCTGCTCTCGCGCGACCTCGACCGCAGCCACGGCAGCGTGCACTCGCGCGCAGCGGAGTGAACCATGGCCGTTTCGCTCGCAGACAATGACGACGACGACGATTTCTCGGAAACGCATGACATCAACGTCACGCCGTTTATCGACGTCATCCTGGTTCTGCTGATCATCTTCATGGTCGCGGCCCCGCTTTCCACGGTCGATCTGCCGATCGATCTGCCGACGTCGAGCGCGACGCCGCAGAAGAAGCCGGACAAGCCGACCTATCTCAGCATCAAGCCGGATCTGACGCTTGCGATCGGGGAAAACCCGGTACACCGGACCGAGCTGATCGGGACGCTCGACGGGATGTCCGACATGAGCAAGGACAAGTACGTCTTCCTGCGCGCCGACAAGTCGGTACCGTATGGGGAGTTGATGGGAGTCATGGAGCTGTTGCGCTCGGGTGGTTATACGCGGGTGAAGCTGGTGGCGCTGGAAGGCGCCCCGGGAGCGCCCGCGGCAGGCGCCGCTCAGCCTTGAGAAGACGCGCGATGTCGGACGAACTCAAACCATCCCGGAAGCTCTGGATCCTGGCGGCGGTGGCGGCGCTTGCGCTCCATCTGGGTGGTGCTGCGCTCGCGCTGGCCCATCTGCGGGTCGATGACGACGGCGACGGCCTGGGGGCGGCTGGTGCGGAGTTCGCGGTGGAGATGACCTCGCCGCCGGTTCAAGAGTCCAATCTGCCCCTCGCGCCTACGGAGTCGGATGAGTCGGAAGAGCGCCCGGCGCTGCCCGAACAGAAGACCGAGGTGAAGGAGTCGGATCTTCCCCAGGACCGGCCGCAACAGGTCGAGGAGGCCGATCGTCTCGTTACCGAGAACAAGACGAAGAAGGAACAGGACGACGAGCCGAAGCTGGCCGCGGTTGAAACGCCGGCCATGGAGGCGTCCCAGAAGTCGGTTGCAGCGGATCGGCAGACTTTCGAAGACGCCATCCGCGAAGGCGAGAAGGCCATGGCGCCGGTGCTTGGCATCGGCAAGGACCTGCTGAAGCTGACGGCGGACTGGAACCGCAAGATCAGCGCGCATCTTGCAGCGCACAAAGTCAATCCCGAGGGCAAGGAGCCCAAGGACCAGACGGCAAAGGTGAGCTTCGCGCTAAACCGGAGAGGCAACGTGATTTCGGTCGATGTCGTGGAATCGTCCGGAGATGCCGCTTACGATGCCGCTGCGATCTCCATGGTCCACAAGTCCGATCCGTTTCCGGTACCACCCAACGAGCTGACCGAGGAGCGGTTCGAGCGCACCGTCGAGATCAAGTTCAAGCCGCGTGACGAGAAGAAAAAGAAGACGGCCGCTCAGCGCCAGTAGAGTCGGATCGCGACATAGACCACGACCAGGCAGGCGAAAATCAGCGCCACCGGCAGCGGCCGTTTCTGGGCTCCAGCGAATGCTCCCGCCCGGAAGGAGGCGGACCGCTTCGGGGCCGGTGCCGGGCGGCGGAAGGCGGTAACATTGTCCTGCGCCGTTTCAGGCGGACGGGAGCGGACGTCGGGCGCGGTTCCTCCGCCGCCCATTTCGGCATAATAGGCCTTGTAGATTGCGCCAATGGTGGCCTCGGTGGCCTCGCCCTCGCTCGCCTGTGTCAGGAGGTTCTGATAGCTCGCCAGGAACTCCTGGGCCTCCGGAGGCAAGGCGGACGCCCCATTGAGTTTGGCCATCATCTTCCATGTGGCGAAATCGGCGCGGGCGCGGGTGTCGGCGCGTCGCGCGATCAGCATATCGGCAGCTTTGACCAAGTCGGCCTCTGGCCCTTCGGCTTGTGTTCGGGGTTCGCTGTTCAACTACGCATTGCCGGTCAGGAAGAGAACAGCCTGAATCACATGACCGGTCCACGTCCGCAGTATTGCTGAAATAACATCAAGATTTAGACCGAACTGCGAGCCCGCCAGCGGCAGCAGGATCAACAGGCCGATCAGGATCAGCATCCCGAATGGCTCGAGCCGGGCCAACGGCAAGGCGAGGGGGCCGGGCAGCAGCCCGACCGCGACGCGCCCGCCATCGAGCGGCGGGATCGGCATCATGTTGAAGACGGCAAGGATGGCGTTGATGATCAGTGCATTCTTGAGGTTGTCGGCGACCCATTTCGCCGAGCTGGCCGGCACGAGGGGCAGGGCGTGGAAGGCGAGGGCCGCGGCCAGCGCCAGCAGGATGTTGGTGACGGGCCCCGCAAGGGCCACCCAGACCATGCCCAGCCTGGGGTTGTTCAGCTTGCGGAAGTTCACCGGCACCGGCTTGGCGTATCCGAACAGAAACGGCGAATGCGCGAACAGCAGCATCGCCGGGAGGATCAGGGTGCCGAACGGATCGATATGCCTGATGGGATTGAAGCTGACGCGGCCGAGCTGCGCGGCCGTGTTGTCGCGGAGCCGATCCGCGACGAAGGCGTGCGCAGCCTCGTGAAAAGTGATGGCGAGCACCAGCGGCAGCACCCAGACGGAGAGGTCATAGAAGGAAATGTTCACGGCTCGTTGATCCCGGTTCGCTCGCGGCCTTGCAGCCGTTCCAGCCAAACCGGCGGTGCAGCAACGCTTCAGTTCAACATAGGGTGGCCGGGTCCGGAATGCCACGCCGCAGATGATCCGCCAGCAGCGCCGCCGGGAGCGACAGCTTACGCGCGCAATGGAGGCGGATGTCCGCGGCCGGCAGCGGCGGCAGGCCGTCGTGCTCCGACAGGACGCGCAGACGAGGCGGCAGGACACCGGCCTTCACGACGGTGATGGCAAGGCTCTGGGCTGCGATCGCCTCCACCGCTGCAAGCGTCTGGCTGATAAAGGCGAGGCGCCAGGGCCGGCCGGCGGCATCGAGCGCGTCCGCGGCCCATTGCCGGAACAGGCAGCCGGGTGGGTAGAGTGCGAGGGGCAGCGCGTCGTGCGGTGGCCCGACTGAATACGAGGCGGCCGCAGCCCACACCGCCTGCTCGCGTCGCAGCAACTCGCCGTCGCCGCGTCCCGCCGGGTGCATGGCGATGACGAGGTCGTAGGCCTCGCCGAGCCGGGCCGGCATCGTCGCGGTCAGCCCGGTCTCGATCTCGACCCGGATCTCCGGACGGCTCCTGGCGAATTGCGCCAGCAATGGCGGAATGACGATCGTGCCGTAGTCGTCCATCACGCCGAGGCGGACCACGGCTTCGTGCTTGCGCGCGCAGAGCGCATCGACGGCCTCTGCATTGAGGTCGAGCAGCCGCTTCGCATAGACGAGGAGTTGGTCGCCTGCTGCAGTCAGTGCAACGCCGGCCCTGGTGCGTTGGAACAGTTTTGCGCCGAGCCGTTCTTCCAGGCGCCTGATCTGGACGCTGACCGCGGATTGCGTCCGGTTGAGCGTCATGGCGGCGCGCGTGAAGGAGCGATGCTCGGCGACGGCGGCGAAGGCCTTCAGCAGATCAGGATCGAGAACGGGTGCGGTCATGACGAAAACTTATCCTGGCATGACGGAAATTCCATTACCTGTTTGGGCGCGCCTCGTATGCTGGTTTCAAAGCATCAAAGGGAGCAAGCATGGGCGAGATCTCCGGCGTTCTGGCGGCGGTGCTGTCGAGCGGCCTCGGCGGCACCTCGATCGGCGCGACGCGCTATCTCGTGGGCAGCATCGATCCGCTGGCGATCGGCTCGTTCCGGTTCGGCATCGGCTTCCTCCTGCTGTTACCTCTCACGGTGCTGCGCGGCGATCGTTGGCCGGAACGAGGCGACTGGGCCGCCGCCATCGCGCTCGGCATCCTGTTCTTTGCGCTGTTCCCGATCCTGTTTAACGCGTCGCTGATGTTCACGACCGCCGCGCGCGGCGCGCTCGCTCTGTCGACCCTTCCGCTGTTGTCGCTCGTGATCGGCGCAGCTCTCGGCGTCGAGGCCCTGACCTGGCGCAAGTCGGTCGGCGTCGTGATCGCGACGGCTGGCGTTGCGGTCGCGCTGCTCTCCGACCTGGCCTCCGCGCCATCCGGCGCCTGGCGGGGCGATCTCCTGATGATGGCGGCGGCGCTGTGCATGGCGCTCTACGGCATCTGGTCGAAGCCGCTGATCCGGCGCTCCGGCCCGATCGGTTTCACGACCATGAGCATGGCGGCGGGCGCCGTCTGCCTGATCCTGCTCTCCTATGTCCGCGGCAGCTTTGCACCGGTTGCCGGCTTCGGCGCGCCGCAATGGTTGGCGGCTGCTTATCTCGGTGCCTTCGGCGCGGCGCTCACCTTCTATCTCTGGGCCTTCGCGCTGGAGCGTACGACACCGACGCGCGTTGCGATCTCGGTGACGGTCAATCCGATCACGGCCTCGCTGGTCGGAGCCTGGCTGCTGAACGAACCGCTGCGCTGGAATCTGGCGGCCGGCATCGTCGCGGTTTTCGCCGGAATCTGGATCGCGACGACGACGGGACGGCGCGCTCAGATGGCGAGGGCGCCCGTGTCAGGCCAAGTCTGACATCAGGCCGGGATCGTCCCCGGATATTGCGTCAGACCGTCGTCGAGCTTGAGCCAGGCGGGCTTCTCCGAGACCCAGATGTGCTCGGTCGGCGCGAAGGCGTTGCGATCGTCGAACACCGAGAGCGCGACGCCGGCCAGCGTGCCGTTGCGCCGCCACGCGAACAGGCGGGGGCCGCAGCGCTTGCAGAACACGCGGTCGATGTTCTCGGACGATGCATAGCGCGCCGTGTCACCCTCGACGGTCAGCGCGCGCTGGTCGAACTGCGCCCGGGCGAAGAAAGGCGAGCCCATCGCCTTCTGACAGAGGCGGCAATGGCAGATGCGGACGTTGAGCGGTTCACCCTCCGCCTTGAACCGCACCGCGCCGCACAGGCAGCCACCTTCCCGGATCATGCTGTCCTCAATAAGTCGCGCGTCCGCCGGAAATGTCGAATACCGCGCCGGTGGAGAAGGCACAATCTTCGGATGCAAGCCATGCCACCATCGCGGCGAGTTCTTCCACCAGCACGAAGCGCGCCTTCGGGATCTTCGACAGCATGAAGTCGATATGCTGCTGCGTCATCTGGTCGAAGATCGCGGTCTTCGCGGCGGCCGGTGTCACCGCGTTGACGAGGATGTCATGTGCGGCGAGCTCCTTGCCGAGCGACTTCGTCAGCGCGATCAGGCCGGCCTTGGAGGCCGAATAGTGCGCGGCGTTCGGATTGCCCTCCTTGCCGGCGATCGAGGCGATGTTCACGATGCGCCCGTATTTCTGCTTGAGCATCATGGGCACGATCGCCTTTGAGACGATGAAGGGGCCGTCGAGGTTGATGCGCAGCACCTTGCGCCATTCCTCGAGGTCGGTCTCCCAGACGGGCTTGTTGACGCCGGCGATGCCGGCATTGTTGACGAGGATGTCGATCTTGCCGAACGCGGCCAGCGTCGCATCGCGGGCCCGCTCGACGGCCGCGGTGTCGGTGACGTCGACCTTGAAGACGCGGACGCTGTCGCCGATCTCCTTCGCGGTCTTCTCGGCCAAGGCGGCATCGAAATCCCAGATCGCGACCTTGGCGCCGGAGGCAACGAAGCGCTCGGTGATCGCGCGGCCAAAGCCCTGCGCGCCGCCGGTGACGATTGCGACGCGGCCGTTGAGGTCGATCTTGTTCATGCCCGGTGCCTCTGGTGTCAGAGCATGTAGCCGCCGTCGACGACGAGATCGACGCCGGTGGTGAAGGCGCTTTCGTCGCTGCCGAGATAGACCGCCAGGGCCGCGATCTCCTCGGCGGTGCCGAGCCGGCCCATTTTCTGGCGGGAGATGAACATCTCCTTGCCTTGCGGGCCTTGCGCGGCGGCGCGGTCGAGCATCGAGGGCGTCTCGACGGTGCCGGGGCAGATCGAGTTGCAGCGGATGCCCTTGGTGATGAAATCGAGCGCGACCGCGCGCGACAGCAGCGACACCGCCGCCTTCGACGAGCTGTAGACGTAGCGGTTTGCCGGCGGCCGCAGCGCCGCGCAGGACGAGATGTTCACGATGCTGCCGCCGCCGCCCGCGATCATGTCGGGCAGGAAGGCCTTGATGGTCCGGTGCATCGACTTGACGTTGAGGTCGAACGAAAAGTCAAAGTCCTCTTCGGAGCATTCCAGGATGGTGCCGTGGTGCACGAAGCCGGCGGCGTTGAGCAGGATGTCGATCTTGCCGATGCGCTTGGCAAAGGCGTTGACCTCGGCGGTGTTGCGGACGTCGAGCTTCGCGACCTCGGCGATGCCTTCCTTGGTCAGATCAGCGATGCCGGCTTCGTTGATGTCGGTGGCGATGACGGTTGCGCCTTCACGCGCGAATGCGATGGCGCATGCGCGCCCGATGCCTGCCGCGGCAGCCGTGACGACGGCGCGCTTTCCCTTGAGGCGGTCTGCCATTTTCTTCTCCTTTGAATTTTCTGTCGTCATTCCGGGGCGCGCCTCTTGGCGCGAACCCGGAATCGATCGGGCCACAGCGTCGGTGGATCAATGGATTCCGGGCTCCCGACTACGTCGCGCCCCGGAATGACCGTTGTCAGTGATTGTCCCGCGCCACGCCGAACGTGCCGGCGACGTTCTGGTAGCGCGTGGCGAGCTCCATGCAGGCGCCGGTCGATTGCTGGCCGACCGTGTTGCGATAGATCTCCTGCCACGGCGTCTGGTTCGGCGGATGCTTGAAGCCGCCGCTGGCCTTCAGCTCGGCGTGGCGCTTCTTCAGCTCCTCGTCCGAGATCAGGATGTTGGCGCTGCCCTTGTTGAGGTCGATGCGGACCTTGTCGCCGGTCTTGAGGATCGCAAGACCGCCATTGGCGGCGGCTTCCGGCGAGGCGTTCAGGATCGAGGGCGAGCCGGAGGTGCCGGACTGGCGGCCGTCGCCGATGCAGGGCAGGGACAGGATGCCGCGCTTGATCAGCGCCGCCGGCGGCTGCATGTTCACGACCTCGGCGCCGCCGGGGTAGCCGATCGGGCCGGTGCCGCGGATGAACAGCACGCAGCGCTCGTCGATGTCGAGCGAGGGATCGTCGATCCGCTCGTGATAATCCTCCGGCCCCTCGAACACGATGGCGCGGCCCTCGAAGGCATTCGGGTCCTTGGCGTTGCTGAGATAGCGGTCGCGGAATTCCTTCGAGATCACTGAGGTCTTCATGATCGCGGAATCGAACAGATTGCCCTTCAGCACCAGGAAGCCGGCGTCCTTCACCAGCGGCTTGTCGTAGGCCCAGATCACGTCGTTGTCGGGGACCGGGGCGCTCTTGCAGTTCTCGCCGATGCCGCGGCCGTTGACGGTGACGGCGTCTTCATGGATGCGCTTGTGCTTCATCAATTCGCGAACCACGGCCGGCACGCCGCCGGCGCGGTGGAATTCCTCGCCGAGATAGAAGCCGGCCGGCTGCATGTTGACCAGGAGCGGCACGTCGTGGCCGACCTTCTGCCAGTCCTCGATGGTGAGCTCGACCCCGATGTGGCGGGCGAGCGCATTGATGTGGATCGGTGCGTTGGTCGAGCCGCCGATCGCGGAGTTGATCACGATGCAGTTCTCGAACGCCTTGCGGGTGAGGATGTCCGAGGGCTTGAGGTCCTCCCACACCATCTCGACGATGCGTTTTCCGGTCTCGTAGGCGATCTGGCCGCGCTCGCGATAGGGGGCCGGAATCGCCGCGCAGCCCGGCAGCGAGAAGCCGAGCGCTTCGGCGAGGCCGTTCATGGTGGAGGCCGTGCCCATGGTGTTGCAATGGCCGACCGAGGGCGCGGAGGAGGCCACGATCTCCATGAACTCCTCATAGTCGATCTCGCCCGCGGCGAGCCGCTCGCGGGATTTCCAGACGATGGTGCCGGAGCCGGTGCGCTCGCCATTGTGCCAGCCGTTGAGCATCGGACCGCCCGACAGCACGATCGCGGGCAGGTTCACGGTCGCCGCCGCCATCATGCAGGCCGGCGTGGTCTTGTCGCAGCCGGTGGTGAGCACGACGCCGTCGAGCGGGTAGCCGTAGAGGATCTCGACGAGGCCGAGATAGGCGAGGTTGCGGTCGAGCGCCGCGGTCGGGCGCTTGCCGGTCTCCTGGATCGGATGGGTCGGGAATTCCATCGCAATGCCGCCGGCCTCGCGGATGCCCTCGCGGACGCGATGGGCGAGCTCGAGATGGTGGCGGTTGCAGGGCGAGAGGTCGTTGCCGGTCTGCGCGATGCCGATGATCGGCTTGCCGGACTGCAGCTCGGCGCGGGGAAGGCCGTAATTGAGGTAGCGCTCCATGTAGAGCGCGGTCATGCCCGGATTATGCGGGTTGTTGAACCATTCCTGCGAGCGAAGGTGGCGTCGCGTACCGGTGCTGGCGGGGGCGTGCCCATTGGTTGGCTTTTTTGTCATTGGTTTCTCCTGCAATGCAAACGCACTGGCGTTCCGTCCATCTACATCAGTCTTGGGCTGTCGGCTTGTGCAACGCCCAACGGAGCGAACGATGGATCGCTGGCCCGCTGGCGGGGCGTTTCCTCACAAATCCGATACTAGTCGTGGCCACTTGGTAACGCTACCATTTTGTTCGCGGCAGCCGCACCCGAAATGGCTGGCCTGCTGTCCGCATGGCGCGACGACGAGCTTTGCCGCTCGATCACCTTGAATCCGAGATCGAGCACCGGCTGCTCCGGGCGCCGTCCGTCGATCGCCTCGATCAGCATGGCGGCGGCGGTCTTGCCCATCTCGTAACGGTTGGTGCGCACGCTGGTGAGGGTAGGGACGGCGGACGCCATGAATTCGAGGTCGTTGAAGCCGACGATCGCGATCTGGTCGGGGACCGCGATCTCGCGGCGCCGGCATTCGAACAGAACGCCGAGTGCGAGGTCGTCATTGGCACAGAACACCGCGTCGAGATCGGGCTCCCGCGCCAGCAGATCCGTGAAGAGCGCGCCGCCCAGCGTCACCGAGGTCGGCGTCGCGGTCGTGACGACGAGGCGCTGGTCGAACAGTCCGGCGTCCTTCATGGCAGAGACATATCCGTCGAGACGCCGCTGCACACGCGGATCCATGCGCGCCCCGACGAATCCGATTCTGCGGCGGCCCTGTTCGAACAGATGCGCAACCGCTGCGCGGGCTGCATCGTAGTGCGAAAAGCCGATCATCATGTCGACCGGATCGGGACCGATCTCCATGATCTGCACGATCGGGCAGTCGGCGGCCTCCAGCATCGCGCGCGATTCTGCGGTCTGGTCGATGCCGGTGACGATCAGCCCGGCCGGCTTCTGCGCAAGAAACAGGCGCAGCAGCTTCTCTTCCTGGAGAATGCTGTAGCGCGTGTTGGACAGCTGGATCGAGTAGCGGCTGCCTTCGGACGCATCGTAGATGCCGCGCAGCACGTCCGAGAACACGTTGTTGGTGAGAGAGGGGATCAGGACACCGATCACCTCGGTGCGTTGCGAGGCCAGCGCGCGGGCCGCAAGGTTCGGGACATAGCCGAGCTCCTTGGCGGCGCTCTCGACCCGGGTCCGCTTGGCGACCGACAAGGCTTCGGGATTACGGAAGAAGCGGGACGCCGTAATCGGGCTGACGCCGGCAAGCTCGGCGACTTCCGCCAGTCGGATTTTGCCTGACTTGGTGCGTTTTCGACCCATTTGCTGCTCTTAACACAGTCAGTCCCGCAAACAAAGGAACGTTGACAGCGCTACCAGCAACGACTAACCAAAGACAAATTGCCAAAACCGCTCAAACTGCCGACAATGTTGCCCGCTAAGATCGGGCTTCGTTCGGCGAAGTCTGAAAAAACAAGACGGTCGCGGCGCTAGAGGCGTCGTGGACTTTCGAGGAGGGAGCTAGATGTCGTCTGTGCAAATCCGCGACGTGCGGAAATCGTTCGGCAATTTTGAAGTCCTGCACGGCGTGACGATTCCGATCGAAGATGGCCAGTTCGTGGTCCTGGTCGGCCCCTCCGGCTGCGGCAAGTCGACGCTTCTGCGCATGCTCGCCGGTCTTGAGAACATCACTTCCGGCACGATCTCGATCGGCGACCGCGTCGTCAACAATGTCCAGCCGAAGGAGCGGGACATTGCGATGGTATTCCAGAACTACGCGCTCTATCCGCACATGACCGTCGCCGACAATATGGGCTTCTCGCTGAAGCTGCGGAACGCGAGCGCCGACGAGATCAACAAGCGCGTCAAGCGCGCCGCCGAGATCCTCGCGCTGTCGCCGCTGCTCGATCGCTATCCGCGCCAGCTCTCCGGCGGTCAGCGCCAGCGCGTCGCGATGGGCCGCGCCATCGTGCGTGATCCGCAGGTCTTCCTGTTCGACGAGCCCTTGTCGAACCTGGATGCCAAGCTGCGCGTCGCCATGCGCACCGAGATCAAGGAACTGCACCAGCGGCTGAAGACGACGACCGTCTACGTCACTCACGACCAGATCGAGGCCATGACCATGGCCGACAAGATCGTCGTCATGCATGACGGCATCGTCGAGCAGATGGGCACGCCGCTCGAGCTCTATGACAAGCCCGACAACCAGTTCGTCGCCGGCTTCATCGGTTCGCCCGCGATGAACTTCCTGAAGGGGCATGTGCGCGTCAACGGCGTTGCGACCTTTGAAGGGCCGAACGGAGTCAAGCTGCCGCTCAAGACCGCGCCCGTGGCGTCCGACGGCCGTCCCGCGGTCTATGGCGTGCGGCCCGAGCATTTCACCATCGCCGACGACGGCGCCGAGGCCGAGATCATCGTGGTCGAGCCGACCGGCTCGGAGACGCAGGGGTTTGCCAAGGTCGGCGGCGAGCAGGTGGTCGCGGTCTTCCGCGAACGTCACCAGTTCAACCCGGGCGACAAGGTGCGGCTGAAGCCGGACCCGTCACTGGTGCACTTGTTCGACGAGGCTACGGGGAAACGCCTGAACGCGTAGGGCGAAACAAGACTAAGACTAGACAATAAAAAGCATCACAGGGAGGACGACATGAGAGACTTTACCCGCCGGACTCTGCTTCAAGGCGGAACGGCACTGGCTGCAACCGGCATGCTCACCGGGCCGGCACTGTTCGACTTCGCCAAGGCCTGGGCGCAGAGCGCGCCCTGGAAGGCGGAGCCGGGCGCGAAGCTGACCGTGATGCGGTGGAAGCGCTTCGTGCCGGCGGAAGACGATGCGTTCAATGCGATGGTCGCGGCGTTCAAGGCGGCCACCGGCACCGAGATGAACGTGTTCAGCGAGTCCTTTGAGGATGTGCAGCCCAAGGCCTCGGTTGCCGCCAATACCGGCTCCGGCCTCGATCTCGCCTGGGGCTTGCACACGCTGCCGCAGCTGTTCCCCACCAAAGTGCTGAAGATGAACGACGTCGCCGATTATCTCGGCAAGAAGTACGGCGGCTGGACCGATGCGGCCGCCAAGACCTGCAAGCTCGGCAATGACTGGCTCGGCATTCCCGTCGCCACCAACGGCGGTTACATGACCTACCGCAAGTCGGCGCTCGACAAGGCCGGCTTCAAGGAATTCCCGAAGGACTTCCCTGGCTTCCTCGAGATGTGCAAGGCCCTGAAGGCGAACAACACCCCGGCCGGCTTCGCGCTCGGACACGCCTCAGGCGACGGCAATTCGTGGCTGCACTGGGTGCTGTGGGGCCACGGCGCCTACACGGTCGACCAGAACGACAAGATCATCATCAACTCGCCGGAGACGGCGAAGGCGCTGGAATATTGCAAGGCGCTGTACGACAGCTTCATCCCGGGCACGGCGTCCTGGAACGATTCCTCCAACAACAAGGCGTTCCTCGCCGGCGAGCTCTATTGCACCGCGAACGGCATCTCGATCTACGTCGCCGCCAAGACCGATGCGAGCAAGAAGGAGCTCGCCGAGGACACCTATCACGCGCTCTGGCCGGTCGGACCTGTCGGCAAGCCGACCGAGCTGCAGCTTGCGCTGCCGATCCTCGCCTTCAACTTCACCAAATATCCGAACGCGGCGAAGGCCTTCGTCGCCTTCATGCTGGAGAAGGAGAACTACGAGAAGTGGCTGGACGGCGCGCAGGGCTATCTGACGCAGACCTTGAACGCCTATGAATCGGCGCCGATCTGGACGGCCGATCCCAAGAACGCCGTGTTCTCGCAGGCCTCCAAGCGCACGCTGCCGGCCTCGGGTATCGGTACGGTCGGCGAGAAGGCGGCAACTGCGATCGCCGACTTCATCGTCGTCGACATGTTCGCCAATTACTGCACCGGCGCCAAGGATGCGAAGGGCGCTATGGCGGAAGCCGAGCGCCAGCTGAAGCGCATCTATCGCTGACGGTCACGGGGCGGGCGGCCATCCGGCCGCCCGCTCGTCAACATTTCGATCAGGGATATCGGGCATGGCTGATGTCGCAATTCCCCGGGCCAAGCCTCAGATCAGCGAGGACAGCGCCTGGACCCAGCTCAAACACAACCGTAACTGGCTCGGCTTCTGGTTCATGGTTCCGGCCATGGCCTTCCTGATCTTTTTCCTGGCCTATCCGCTGGGGCTCGGGATCTGGCTGTCCTTCACCGATACCCGCATCGGCAGGGTCGGGCACTTCGTCGCCACCGAGAATTATGAGTGGCTGTGGGACGATTCCATCTTCTGGCTGTCGGTGTTCAACACGCTGCTCTACACCTTCGTCGCCAGCGCCCTCAAATTCGCGATCGGGCTCTATCTCGCGCTGCTGCTGAACGAGAACATGCCGTTCAAGGCGATGCTGCGCGCGATGGTCCTGATCCCCTTCATCGTGCCGACGGTGCTCTCGGCACTGGCGTTCTGGTGGATCTTCGACTCGCAATTCTCCATCATCTCCTGGTCGCTGAGGCATCTCGGCCTGATCAACCAGAACATCAACTTCCTCGGCGACACGACCTGGGCCCGCATTTGCGTGATCTTCGCCAACATCTGGCGCGGCGTGCCGTTCGTGGCGATCACGCTGCTGGCAGGCCTGCAGACGGTGTCGCCATCGCTCTATGAGGCTGCAACGCTCGACGGCGCCACGCGCTGGCAGAATTTCCGCTACATCACCTATCCGCTGCTGACGCCGATCATCGCCGTCGTGATGACCTTCTCGGTGCTGTTCACCTTCACCGACTTCCAGCTGATCTGGGCGATGACGCGCGGCGGTCCCGTCAACGCCACCCATCTGATGGCGACGCTGTCCTACCAGCGCGCGATCATCGCCGGGCAGCTCGGCGAGGGCGCGGCGATCTCCAGCGCCATGATCCCGTTCCTGCTCGCCGCGATCATGGTGTCGTGGTTCGGTCTGCAGCGCCGCAAGTGGCAACAGGGGGAAAGCAATGACTGATCCCCGTGCTATCTCGATGTTCTTTGCGCGAACGGGGCAAGCCCCGCGCGCGCTGCCGCAAGTGGCAACAGGGAGGGAGCAATGACTGATCTTCCTGCCTCGAAAGTCGACCTCAAGTCCGTCATATCGGCGCCCGCGCGCGTCGATAACAGCGAGGGCATGAGCTATCTGCAGTCGGTGCCGCGCCGGATCGTGACGCTGTCCCTGCCGCTGACGATCATCGTCGTGGTGCTCCTGTTTCCGTTCTACTGGATGGCGCTGACCTCGGTGAAGCCGGACGAGCAGCTGCTCGATCTCGACAGATACAACCCGTTCTGGACCTGGAATCCGACCTTCAAGCATTTCCACAAGCTGCTGTTCGAGAGCTATTATCCGCACTGGCTCTGGAACACGATGTACGTGGCGATCTGCGCCACGGTGCTCTCGATCATCGCATCGGTGCTCGCGGCCTACGCCATCGTGCGCTTGCGCTACAAGGGCGCCAATCTCGTCGGCGGGCTGATCTTCCTCGCCTATCTGGTGCCGCCGTCGATCCTGTTCATTCCGCTCGCCACCGTCGTGTTTCAGTACGGCCTGTTCGACTCGCCGCTGGCGCTGATCCTGACCTATCCGACCATCCTGATCCCGTTCTCGACCTGGCTGTTGATGGGTTATTTCAAGACCATCCCGTTCGAGCTCGAGGAATGCGCGCTGATCGACGGCGCGAGCCGCTGGCAGATCCTGATCAAGATCGTGCTGCCGCTGGCAATTCCCGGCCTGATCTCGGCCTTCATCTTCTGCTTCACGCTGTGCTGGAACGAGTTCATCTACGCCTTGACCTTCCTGCAATCGACCAGCAACAAGACGGTGCCGGTCGCGATCGTCAACGAATTCGTGGATGGTGACATCTACCGCTGGGGGTCGCTGATGGCGGGAGCCCTGGCCGGCTCGCTGCCGCTCGTCATCCTTTACGCCTTCTTCGTGGAGCATTATGTGTCGGCAATGACCGGCGCCGTGAAGGAGTGATCGCGGGGCTTGCCGAGGGCGCGTCAGGAGCGGCGCGCTTCGGCCAATAAAATAAGGAGTTGAGCTCTTGCACATTCTGGTTCTCGGCGCCGCCGGCATGGTCGGCCGCAAACTCTGTGAACGGCTGCTGCGCGACGGCCGGCTCGGCAAGAGCGACATCACCAAACTGACCATGCATGACGTGGTCGAGCCGAAGAAGCCGGAGAAGGCCGGTTTCCCGGTCGAGACGGTGTCGGGCGATTTCGCGATCCCCGGCGCGGCCGAGAAGCTGATCGCCGGCCGCCCCGACGTGATCTTCCATCTGGCTGCGATCGTCTCGGGCGAAGCCGAGCTCGATTTCGACAAGGGCTACCGCATCAATCTCGACGGCACGCGGATGCTGCTCGACGCGATCAGGCTGGTCGGCGGCGGCTACAAGCCGCGCGTGGTGTTCACGTCCTCGATCGCAGTGTTCGGTGCGCCGTTCCCGGATGCGATCGGCGATGAGTTCTTCCATACCCCGCTGCTCAGCTACGGCACCCAGAAGGCCATCGGCGAGCTGCTGCTCGCCGACTATTCCCGCCGCGGCTTCCTCGATGGCATCGGCATCCGCCTGCCGACCATCTGCATCCGGCCCGGCCTGCCCAACAAGGCGGCATCGGGCTTTTTCTCCAACATCCTGCGCGAGCCGCTCGCCGGCAAGGAAGCGATCCTGCCGGTGTCCGAGGACGTCCGCCACTGGCACGCCACGCCGCGCTCCGCAGTCGGCTTCCTGCTCCATGCCGGCACCATGGACCTTGCCGCGGTCGGTCCGCGCCGCAACCTGACCATGCCGGGCCTGTCGGCGACCGTCGGCGAGCAAATCGCCGCGTTGAAGCAGGTTGCCGGCGACAAGGTCGCCGCGCGCATCAAGCGGGAGCCCGATCCCTTCATCGTCGGCATCGTCGGCGGCTGGCCGCGCAATTTCGACGCCAAGCGGTCGCGCGAGCTCGGCTTCACCACCGCCGAGAAGACCTTCGACGACATCATCCGCATTCACATCGAAGACGAGCTCGGCGGCAATTTCGTCGCCTGATCCCTGACTGAGCGGGCCCTGGTGATGGCGAGCGTTGCTTGCATCGGCGAATGCATGGTCGAGCTTCGGCAGGCGCAAGGTGGCGCGTCTGCCGGGCAGGGCGGCGGGCTGTACTCGCGCGGCTTCGGCGGCGATACCCTCAACACCGCCGTCTACCTGGCGCGGCTCGAGATCAAGGTCGACTATCTCACCGCGCTCGGTGACGATGCGCTGAGCGATGAGATGATCGCCGCCTGGAACGCGGAGAACGTCGGCACGCGGCGCGTCGTGCGGCTCGCGGGCAAGCTGCCCGGCCTCTACATGATCCAGCTAGATGCCAAGGGCGAGCGCCAGTTCTTTCACTGGCGCGACAGCGCGGCGGCACGGCAGCTGATGAATTTGCCGGAGACCGACGAGCTGCTCAATTCGCTGACGAGCTACGACATTGTCTATCTCTCCGCGATCACGCTCTCGATCTACGATGCTTCGGGGCGCGATCGCCTGTTCGCGGCGATCAAGCGCGCGCGCCTGCTCGGCACCCGCTTCGTGTTCGACACCAATTTTCGCGCCCGCGGATGGCCGGACCGCGACGTCGCGCGCGAGGTGTTTGCCGCGGCGTTCGCAGCCGCCGACATCGTGCTGACTTCGACCGAGGATCTGCTCGCGCTCTATCCCGGCGAGAGCAACGAGCAGCTGATGTCGCGCATCCCGACGCCGGAGCTGGTGTTCCGCCTCGCCGAGCCCGTCAGCCTGCTGCGCTTTCCCGGGGCTACCCACGAGGTCCGCGCCGAGCCCATGACCAGGCCTGTGGTGGACACCACGGCGGCCGGCGACAGCTTTGCCGCGGCCTACATGGCCGCCCGGCTGGCCGGTTCCGATCCGGCCGAAGCCGCCCAGGCCGGGCATCGCCTCGCCAGCGTCGTGATCTGCTATCCCGGCGCCATCATTCCGGGCTATGCCATGCCGCCGAAGAAACGGCCCCGGCCGCCCGCCTCTCGCCGGGCCACCAAGTAAACGCGACCAACTCAACGCGACCAACTGAATCGAGCCCTATGACCACGACCGCCCAACAGAATCACCTCGCCGCGCTGTTCAAGGCCGCGACCGTCATTCCCGTTCTCACCATCGAGCGGATCCAGGACGCCGTGCCGCTGGCGCGCGCGCTGGTCGCCGGTGGCGTCCGCACGCTGGAGGTGACCCTGCGCACCCCCGTCGCGATCGAGGCGGCGAGGGCGATGATGGCCGAGGTGCCCGAGGCGGTCGTCGGCATCGGCACGATCCTCAATCCGGCCGATTTCACCCGGGTCGAGAAGCTCGGCGTCGCCTTCGGCATCAGCCCCGGCCTGACCCCCGATCTCCTCAAGGCCGCAGCCCACAGCTCCTTGCCGTTCGCGCCGGGCATCGCCACGGCCTCCGAGCTGATGCTGGCGCTGGCCCACGGCTTCGACGTCGCAAAGTTCTTCCCGGCCGAGCAGGCCGGCGGCATCAAGGGCCTGCGCGCCCTCGCTGGCCCGTTCCCGAACGTACGGTTCTGCCCGACCGGCGGCATCAGCGAGGCCAATGCGGCGAGCTGGCTCGCCGAACCCAACGTGGTCGCAGTCGGCGGGTCCTGGCTGTGCCCGGCGGCGGAGATCCGGGCCGGGAACTGGGCTGGCATAACTGCCATCTGCCAGCGCACCCTCAAGGCCCTGAAAGCCGCGTGAAGTCTTGCTATCCCTGGGCTAAGATTTAGCTCAGGTGAGAAATCCCAGGGAGAAAAGACCATGACCGCCAGCATCGTCGGATGGGCGCATACGCCGTTCGGCAAGTTCGACACCGAAACCGTCGAAAGCCTCGTCACCGGCGTCGCCAATGAGGCGCTGGCGGATGCCGGCATTTCGGCCTCCGACGTCGACGAGATCGTGCTCGGCCATTTCAATGCCGGCTTCTCACCGCAGGATTTTACCGCCTCGCTGGTGCTCCAGGCCGACCCGAAGCTGCGCTTCAAGCCGGCGACCCGCGTCGAGAACGCCTGCGCCACGGGCTCTGCTGCCGTGCACCAGGGCCTGCGCGCGATTGCCGCAGGCGCCGCCAAGATCGTGCTGGTCGTCGGCGTCGAGCAGATGACCCGCACACCCAGCGCGGAGATCGGCAAGAACCTGCTCAAGGCGTCCTACCTGCCCGAGGACGGCGACACCGCCGGCGGCTTCGCCGGGGGGTTTGGCAAGATCGCCAGTTCCTACTTCCAGAAATACGGCGACCAGTCCGATGCGCTGGCGCTGATCGCGGCCAAGAACCACAAGAACGGCGTCGCCAATCCCTTCGCCCAGATGCGCAAGGATTTCGGCTTCGACTTCTGCCGCGCCGAGAGCGAGAAGAACCCTTACGTCGCCGGTCCCTTGAAGCGGACCGACTGCTCGCTGGTCTCCGACGGCGCCGCTGCGCTGATCTTGGCCGACGCCGAGACCGCCAAGGCCATGAGCAAGTCGATCGGCTTCCGCGCCACCGCGCACGCCCAGGACTTCCTGCCGATGTCCAAGCGCGACATCCTCCAGTTCGAGGGCTGCACGGTTGCCTGGCAGCGCGCGCTGGAGAAGGCCGGGATCACGCTTTCCGATCTCTCCTTCGTCGAGACCCATGACTGCTTCACGGTCGCCGAGCTGATCGAGTACGAAGCGATGGGCCTGACACCGAAGGGGCAGGGCGCCCGCGCCATCAAGGAAGGCTGGACGCTCAAGGACGGCAAGCTGCCGGTCAATCCGTCCGGCGGCCTCAAGGCCAAGGGCCATCCGATCGGCGCCACCGGCGTTTCCATGCACGTGATGACGGCGATGCAGCTCGCGGGCCAGGCGCCCGAGGGCATGCAGCTCAAGAATGCCAAGCTCGGCGGCATCTTCAACATGGGCGGTGCTGCAGTCGCGAACTACGTCTCGGTGCTCGAGCCGCTGAAGTAGGTCGGTTCCTTGGGTGGGCACGGGCGCCGTGCCCACTTCTTTGCGTTAAATCATGGTGGGCCGCTCTCGGGCCCGCCTTAATGCTCCTGATTGGTTTGCAGGGAATGCATCATGAGCACTGACTACGAAGACTCGCTGTCGATGGACGCACTCAACGATCGGATCGCGATCCTCGAGGACAACATCCGCCAGCTCATCGAGCAGGCCGCGGCTGCCTCGGGCGAGCAGAACGAGTCGCGTATCGCCGACCGGATCAGCCAGCAGAACGAAGAGCTCGACCGGCTCCTCAAGATCCGCGAATCCCGCCAGAAGAAATAGCGCCCGATTTAACCGCGCGGCGCATGCGGCCATACGCCGGCCGCCCTTGCGCGCACGGCGTCACTGCCTTTAGCTGACCGAAATCGCGGGGTCGCGCCTTGAGCCCTCGCGCAATCGGGAGCGAACGATGGGGCCGCTGAAGGGCATCAAGGTCGTCGACATGACCACCGTGCTGATGGGCCCCTATGCGACCCAGATGCTCGGGGACTACGGCGCCGACGTCATCAAGGTGGAATCGCTCGACGGCGACGTCACCCGCCTGATCGGCCCGATGCGTCACGCCGGCATGGGTCCGGTGTTCCTCAACACCAACCGCAGCAAGCGCTCGATCTGTCTCGATCTGAAGAAGCCGGCCGGACGCGAGGCCGTGCTGCGGCTTCTGAAGGATGCCGACGTCCTCGTCTACAACGTCCGTCCGCAGGCCATGGCGCGGCTCCAGCTCGGCTACGACGTCGTCTCCGCGATCAACCCGCGCCTTATCTACGCCGGCGTGTTCGGCTTCGGCCAGGACGGGCCCTATGCGGCAAAGCCCGCCTATGACGACTTGATCCAGGGCGCCACGGCCTTGCCGGCCTTGATGGCGCAGACCGGCGATGGCGTGCCGCGCTACGTGCCGAATGCGCTGGTCGACCGCATCGTCGGTCTCACCGCCGTCGGCGCGATCTGCGCCAGCCTCGTGCACCGCGACCGCACCGGTCGCGGCCAGCGCGTCGATATCCCGATGTTCGAGACCATGGCCGGTTTCGTCATGGGTGATCACATGGGCGGGCTGACCTATGAGCCGCCGCTCGACAAGGGCGGCTATGCCCGCCACCTCTCGCGCGATCGCCGTCCTTACAAGACCTCGGACGGCTATCTCAGCGTCATCGTCTACAACGACAAGCAGTGGGAGAATTTCTTCAAGGCGACAGGCCGCGACGACCTGCGCGCCGATCCCAAATTCGCAACCTTCGCCGGCCGCGCTGCCAATATCGACGTCGTCTATGCCGAGCTCGCGCGCATCTTCGAGACGCGCACCACCGCCGAATGGATTGACTTGCTGACCAAGGCGGACGTGCCCGTGATGCCGATGCACGACCTTGCCTCGATCCTGCACGACGAGCATCTGGAAGCGACCGGGTTCTTCCCGGTCGTGACTCATCCGACCGAAGGTCCAATCCGCAGCATGAAAGTGACGGCGACCTGGTCGGAGACCGAAGCCGAGCCGGTGCGCCTGGCGCCGCGGCTCAACCAGCACGGCGCGGAGATTCTTCGCGAGATCGGCTACTCGGCCGACGAAATTGACGCCATGGTCCGTGACGGCGTCACGCGCGCAGCGCTGGCGTAGGGAATGGCGATGTCTATCTCATCCGTCATTCCGGGGCGCGCCCACTTGGGCGCGAACCCGGAATCCATTTATCCTCCGCACATGCCGCTCGATGGATTCCGGGTTCAGCCCGTCGGGCTGCCCCGGAATGACGGTGGAGAAATGGCACCATGAGCTTCATCACCGGCGTCGGCCTCACATCGTTCGGCAAGCATGAAGGCTCATCCTCGCTCGACCTGATGAGTAAGGCCGCGCAAGCCGCGCTCGACGATGCCGGCCTGACGCGGAGCGAGATCGACGGCATTCTCTGCGGTTATTCCACCGTCTCGCCTCACATCATGCTGGCGACCGTCTTCGCCGAGCATTTCGGCATCCGCCCGTCTTATGCGCACGCCGTGCAGGTCGGCGGCGCCACGGGGCTTGCGATGACGATGCTGGCGCATCATCTTGTCACGTCGGGCGTTGCGCGCAACGTGCTCGTCGTTGCCGGCGAGAACCGCCTCACCGGGCAGAGCCGCGATGCCTCGATCCAGGCGCTGGCGCAGGTCGGCCATCCCGATTACGAGGTGCCGCTGGGACCGACCATTCCCGCCTATTACGGCCTCGTCGCCACGCGCTACATGCACGAATACGGCGTGACCGAGCAGGACCTCGCGGAGTTCGCGGTGCTGATGCGCGCGCACGCCTGCACCCATCCCGGTGCGCAATTTCACGATCCCATCACGGTCGCCGACGTCATGGCCTCGAAGCCGGTGGCGATGCCGCTCAAGCTGCTCGACTGCTGCCCGGTGTCCGACGGCGGCGCGGCCTTCGTGATCAGCCGCGAGCGGACGGGGGAGACGGGCGTGCGTATCCGCGGCTGCGCCCAGGCGCACACCCATCAGCATGTCACGGCAGCGCCGGCACTGAGCGAACTCGGCGCCGAGATTTCGATTGCGCGTGCCAAGCAGACGACGGGCCTTGCGATCTCCGACGTGCGCTATGCCGCGATCTACGACAGCTTCACGATCACGCTCGCGATGCTGCTGGAAGACCTCGGCCTTGCCGGCCGCGGCGAAGCCGCTGCGCGGGTTCGCGCCGGCCATTTCGGCCGCGACGGCGCGATGCCACTGAACACCCATGGCGGCCTGCTCAGCTACGGCCATTGCGGCGTCGGCGGCGCCATGGCGCATCTGGTCGAGGCGCATTTGCAGATGACGGGGCGAGCGGCTAACCGCCAGGTGCGCGATGCCTCGATCGCTCTGCTGCATGGCGACGGCGGCGTGCTGTCGTCCCACGTCAGCATGTTCCTGGAGCAAGTGCGATGAGCGGGCGTCTGGCAGACTGGACCAAGGGCGAAGAGGCCATCACTTACCAGACCTGCGGCTCATGCGGCCATGTGCAGTATTTTCACCGCGCCTTCTGCGCGGCTTGCGGCGAATCGAATCCGCGCGAGCTGCGTGCCAGCGGCAAGGGCAGGGTCTACGCGACCTCACTGGTCTGCCGCGCCGCCACCCCCGAGACGCGTGTGCACGTACCCTACAACATCCTGCTGGTCGATTGCGCTGAGGGCTTTCGCATGATGGCGCACGGCGAGAACGATCTCGCCATCGGCGATTCGGTGATCGCGAGTTTCAAGCCGTTCGCCGGCAAGATCGTGCCGTTCTTTGCCAAGGCCAAGTAGCGGGACGCGAACGTCGCCCGGATGAAGCGAAACGAAATTCGGGATTCTCCTGGTGCGGCTCTATCCCGGATTGCGCTTTGCTTCATCCGGGCTACGGCAACCGAGGAGGGGTATCCGTCATTCGGGGGCGGTCGTAGGACCGAGCCTGGAACGGGATTCTGGGCCTGGCCTGTGCGAGGGCCACCCCGGAATGACGAAAACGCTGAAACTCGAACTCGAACTAACGCCCGTAGAACAAGATGCTGGCGATGACGAGCATCGCCGTCACCGCCAGCATATGCGCGAGCGCTCCCGAGGCTGCCCCCTTGGTGGCTTCCTTCATGCCTTTTTCTCCCTAGACCTGGGCGTGACTCATCGTTGTGCGGCTAGCGCACCCGACGGCCAATTGTTTTACTCGGAACACCCCATTGCGAGTACTCACCGCGATTTGTCCCCACGCGGCGAATATCGACTGTCTCAGGGTCGATCAGCAATGCGGCGGCAATTTGACTCGATAATGTTGCTCCTGCGTCCAGCCGCGAATAGAGTCTTTGGGAACTTTCGCCGGTGGCGACAAAAAGCATCAAAAGCTCAGGGAAAACTTCAGGAAAATCATGGCCCGCATTCAGTACAGCGACCCGTCCAAGGCATCCGACCGCACCCGCGAAATTCTCGACAAGAACCGCAACGCCAACATCTTCCGCATGATGGCGCACTCGCCGAGCTATTTCGAGCAGTACTGCCGCTTGGGGGGCGCGATCCGCCACAAGGGCGAGCTCGATCCGATCGTGCGCGAGCTCGCGATCACCCGCACCGGCATCTTGTGCGAGGCGCCGTACGAGATCGTCGCGCACAAGCGGATCGGCAAGAATGTCGGCGTCACCGACGAACAGAACGAGTCGCTCGAGAACTGGCAGGCTGCGACTTGCTTCAATGACGTGCAGCGCGCCGCACTCGCCTTCACCGACGAGATCGTCAAGCTGAAGAAGCCGACGGAAGCGACCTTCAAGGCGATCGCGTCGAAGCTGACGCCGGCCGCGTTGGTCGAGTTGCAGCTCTCGGTCGGCTTCTACATCATGACCTCGAAATTCCTGGAGACCTTCGAGATCGATCTTCAGCCCGTCACCGAAGTGGTGGGCTGAACCGACCCAAGCGCGAGGGATGCCGATGACGATCGATGAATATGCGGCCTGGGCCGCAACCATTGCCAAAGTCGATGAGCATCCGACCAACGAGCGGCTGTCCTATCTCGGTCTCGGCCTTGCCGGTGAGGCGGGCGAAGTCGCCGAGCACATCAAGAAGCTCTTGCGCGACGATTGGCTCGACAAGGCGGGTCTCGTCGAAGAGCTCGGCGATGTCGTCTACTACTGGGCCTGCCTGTGCGCCGCCACCGGCCAGCAGCCATCCGCGCTGCTCGATGCCAGTGCCGCTAAGATCAAGCGACGCATCAGCGAAGCGGCGAGCCGCTGAGCGGGGTATGCGCCGCGAGCGCTGTTTTGTTCACCTCTCCCTACGGGAGAGGTGAAGCGGGCCGCGCGGCTCAGGTCGACGTCAGAATATCGACCTTGGCATTGGCCACGATCAGGCGGTCTGCCAGCAGCTTTGCGAGGTTGCGCATGATGCGCTCGCTGGCGTGCGGATGCTGTCGGCGGAATCGTTCGAAATCTCTCAGCGCGACCTCGAACGCCGTCGCGGCCATGTCGGCGAAGACATCGGCCGAGCGCGTCGGCTCCAGCAGGGCCATCTCGCCGAACGCCATGCCGGCGGTCAGCGTTGCCAGGCGGATGCCGTCGCGAAGCGTGACGTGCACCGCGCCGCTGCGCAGGAAGAACAGGGAATCGGCGGGATCGCCCGTGGCGAGGATCTTGGCGCCGGATTGATAGGTGCGGATGGTGCAGATCGAGGCGAGATCCGTCAGCTCGCCCTCATTGAGGCCCTCGAGCAGCGGCTGCTCGGCGAGTTCGGTGGTCTCGTGGAAGTCGATCGAGCCGCCATAGCGGTAGACGATCTGGTCTTCGGCCCATTCGATCGCGGTGTCGAGCAAATAGAAGTCGCGGACGTTCTTCAGCTCGGCCGTCCATTCCCGAAGGGAATCCCACTCCCTGGATGCGCGCCTGACGCCAGACAGCACCACCGTGACATTCAGCGCGGCGAGCTCCTCGAAGGCTTCGGCCGCGAGCCGCGCCCCGGCGCGCGTGGTCGAGGTCACGCGGTGGAGGTCGAAGATCACGAATTGCGGACGGGGCCGGCCCGCGAGCCGGCGCGAGACGTAGTCGACGGCGGAGAGCGACAGCGTGCCGACCAGCTCGATGATTCTCACCTCCTGCTCATGCGCCGCCAAAATCTCCCGCTCCTGCGGCCGTCGCAAGCGGCGTGACGGGCTCTTGCCGATGTCGTAGTCGGCAATGACGGCGTTGCGGGCATCGTCGCTGCGGTTGAGCATGTGCAGATCGTAATGCGAGGACAGCGCCTCGCAGACCTTGATGCCGCGCACGCTGTTGCCGTGCTTGTCGAGCTTGGGCGAATAGCTGCCGAGCCCGAGGCGGGCAGGGAGCGCCGCCAGGATGCCACCGCCGACGCCGCTCTTGGCGGGGATGCCGATGCGGTAGATCCATTCGCCGGCATAGTCGTACATGCCCGACGAGGTCATCACCGAGAGGGTGCGCGAGATCGCGTACGCGCTCAGCACCTGCTCGCCCGTGACCGGGTTGATGCCGCGATTGGCGAGCGTTGCCGCCATCACCGCGATGTCGCGCGCCGTCACCAGCACGGCGCATTGCCTGAAATAGACGTCGAGCACGCCGGCGACGTTGTCCGAGATCACCGCGTTGGTCTTCAGGAGATAGCCGATGGCGCGATTGCGGTCGCCGGTCTGGCTTTCCGAGGCGTAGACGGCCTCGTCCACATCGAGCTCGCGGCCGGCAAAACGGCCGAGTGCGTGGCGGATCTGCTCGAAGGCATCGGAGCCCTTGTTGTCGTAGATCAGCCCGGTGCAGGCGATCGCGCCGGCATTGACCATCGGATTGAACGGGTGGTTCTCGGAATTCAGCCGGATCGAGTTGAAGGGATCACCCGAGGGCTCGACGCCGATCGCGCTCTCGACCCTGCCGGCGCCGAGCAGATCCAGCGCCAGCGCGAACACGAACGGCTTCGACATCGACTGGATGGTGAAGGGCACCCTGGAGTCGCCGACTTCATAGACATGGCCGTCCAGGGTTGCGAGGCTGATGCCGAAATAGGCTGGGTCGGCCTTGCTCAGCTCCGGAATGTAGTCGGCAACGCTGCCCGAGGTTTCGGCAGAGAATTCATTGAGGCAATTGTCCAGAAACCGCAGCAAGGGCGGCTTCGAGCGGGTCCAGGCGGAGGCGAGAGGCGAGAGCGGTTTCATCGCCTCATTTGTGCAACGCAATCAGGGTACGCGCAACCCGTTCGGCATGAGCGACTGCCGCCTCACCAGCAAGAGTGCGATCAAAAGCGTGGGCAGCAGGATGGCGAGCCCGAGCAGCGTGACCTGCATCTGTGACAGCGGCATGATCCCGCCGCCGGGTGTCGCGACCACGAAGCCGCCGATCACCAGCAGCACGCGGATCGGCCATTCCAGGCTCCCTGTGCCGCGGAGATCGCCGACGAAGGGTTGATAGCCCTGAATGCCGCCGCAGATGAACAGCGTGCCGAACGCAGCGAGGCCCATCAGGCCGAGACCGGCCAGATACGGGCTTGGTCCTTGCAGCACCAGCGCCGGATTGAGCACGAAGAAGAACGGCAGAAAATAGATGATGCTGCCGACCCACATCGATTCCCAACCGGTCTTCATCGCCGGCGAGCCGGCGATGCCTGCGGCGGCGAAGGAGGCGATCGCGACCGGCGGGGGGATCGACGACAGCATGCCCCAGTAGAAGATGAACATGTGCACCGCCATGCGATTGAGCCCGAGCTTTTCCAGCGCGGGCGCGACCAGGATGGCGAGGAAGATGTAGCAGGCCGTCGTCGTCAGCCCGAGGCCGAGGATCAGGCTGGTGAGGGCGCACATGCCGAGCAGCAGGAAGGCATTGTCGCCGGCAATGTGCAGCAAGTCGTTGGCAAGGCTCGAGACCACGCCGGTCATCGAGAATGCGCCGATCAAGAGGCCGCAACCGGCGAGGATGCCGACGAGCTCGACGAAGGTCCGGCCATTGACCTCGAGGAACCTGCCGATGGTCGCAAGCGTCCAGCGCGTGTCCTTGGAGAACAATTGGTTAAGCACCAGCAGCAGCGCGGTGGCATAGAACGGCGCGTGGCTCTCCCGCTTGAAGTAGAGCAGCATCACGATCAGAAGCGCGATGACGAAGACGTAGTACCAGCCGTCCTTGATCGTATCCATGATGCGCGGCAGCTCGGCGCGCGGAATGCCCTTCAGCCCGTGGCGCGCGGCATAGGCATCGACCTGCATGAAGAGGCCGACGTAGTAGAGCACGGCCGGAATGATCGCGGCGACGGCGACGTCGGCATAGCTGACATTGAGGAATTGCGCGATCACGAAGGCGGTCGCGCCCATCACCGGCGGCGCCAGCACCGCCCCCGTCGAAGCGCAGGCCTCGATCGCGCCGGCATAGGAGGCGCGGAAGCCGCTCTTCTTCATCACGGGGATGGTCATGGTGCCGGCGGTCAGCACGTTGGAGATGATCGAGCCCGACATCATGCCAAGCAGGCCGCTGGCGAAGATGCAGACCTTGGCAGCACCGCCGCGGAAGGTGCCGCACAGCGCGAAGGCGAGATTGATGAAGAACTTTCCGGCGCCGGTCATCATCAGCGCGGTGCCGAACACGAGAAAGCCGATCACGGTGTCGGCGAAGGCCTGGATGGGAATGCCGAGCAGGCTCTCGCCGGAGAGCACGTGATAGGCAGTCGCCTGCTCCAGCGTCGATTGCGTGCCGCGGAACGGACCTAACCAGCCGGCCTCCGCGAACAGCGGATAGACGGTGAAGGGCAGCACGCTGAAGAGCAGGCTCCAGCCGCCGGTGCGGCGCAGCGCTTCCATGAGCATCACCCACATCACGAGGCCTGCGGCGATCACGCTGTTCGGCGCGCCGCCGAATTCCCAACCGGCTTCCGCCGCCCTGCGCACATTGGACATCAGCATGAGCGCCGCCGCGAAGGTCACGACGAAGAAGACGAGGTCATACCAGGGGATGCGGTCGAGCGGCGCGCGCTCCGTGCCCGGAAAGATCAGGAACGTGAACGGCAGCATCAAGGCGATCAGGAGATAGAAGTACTCCGTGTTGAGCTGGGTGTAGCCGACGAAGAAGCGCAGTGAGAATTGCTGGTTGATGCACAGCAGGATGGTCGCCGCGGTCGCGGCCACCAGCATCCAGCGCCAGGCGCCGCGGAGCGCACGCACGCGCGTGACCTCCGCTTCCTGCATGTTGCCGGCGGGACCGTGCGGGTCGTCGAACACGACCCGCTTGGGCTCGTCTTGCGGGGCGGCGGAGGTGGAAGCAGCAGACATCATCGATCCCGCGCGTGGGCTGGTAACAGCTGGTGGACTATTCCTCGAACCCGTTGGGCATGCCGGCCTTAGCGAGCGCCGCAGCGCGCGCCTTCATCCAGCCGTCGAGGAAGGCCTTGTCGTCAGACGGCGGATTGGACTTGCCGTAATCGGCCCACGCCGTGGCGAGCACCTCTTGCCGCTTGAACAGTTTGGTGTTGTGCGCCTCCTGCGCATCGCTCCATTGTCCGGCTTCCTTCAGCGCCTTCACGGCGCCGGGATGCACGGGCACCACCCAGTTCTTGGTTTGGCGGTCGGCAGCAAGACCTCCGGCGCCGGGCGCGGAGTCCTTATACGCGTCGTAATTGACGATCATCGCCTTGGTGATCGCGTAGACCTGATCGGCCGGCTGCGAGGCGTAGGCGACGAAGATCGGGTAGGGGTAGTTGCCGAGCTCGACCGGCTTCTCCGGCGAGATGCCGGCGCCGCAGGTGGCGACCTGCGGGAAGAAAAACGAGCCGACCTTCTGCATCCGCGCCCAGCCCTCCTTGTCCTTGGCGGGCAGCGGCGGCCAGATCAGGCCGCGCGGCGAGGTCTCGGCCTCCTTGGCGGGGCCGGTGATGGTGGTGCCGAAGGCGGCATCGACGTCGTTGTTGATCAGGCCTTTCCACATCGCGCCGTAGCTCGCGAACTCCACCGCCTTGACGTCCTTCTGCGTCAGCCCGGCAAAGGCGAGCACTGCGAGCGAGTTCTGGTTCAGCGCCGGCGAGCCGACCACGAAGCCGACGCGCTTGCCCTTCAGGTCTTTCAGCTCCTTCACGCCGGTGTCGGCGGCGACGCCAAGCGAACCGCAATTGCAGTCGACGGTCGAGAGCAGGATCTGGAGCGGCTGCGGGCCCCATTCCTTGGAGCCGAACTCGAACACGCCTTCCTGCGCGAAATAGGTGCCGGATCCCATTGCGGCGGAAGCCGCGCGCTTGGCGCGCAGCGGCGCGAGACGCGCAACGTCGTTGCCGGCGGGGAGCACGCGCACGTCGGTGCTGTATTTGTCCTTCATCATCTTGCCGACGCCGACCGCGATGTTGAAGCCAGCGGTGCCGGTGTCGTAGGCGGTGAACGTCAAAGTCGCCGGCAGCTTGATGTCTTCGGCGAACGAGTAGCGTGTAGACGCAAAAGAAATACCTGCCACCAAGGCAGGCGCGAGCATGAGCAGCCCACGAAGCATGTTTCCCTCCAATGATCCTCGCTTTGCCGCGAAGATTTTCGTTCTTTGTTTGAAACAACGTTTTGTTTGAGACCGATCATGTCATCGCGATCGAGCGATGGCAACGCCGTACCGCGCATGCGGGAATGCGACTGACAGATTGTCGCGGAAACGAACGGATGATGCGGTCAGTTCGCGACGATTGCGATCGCCTGTCCCTCGGCAACGACGTCGTCGAGCTTAACGAGAAGCGAGGTGATCGTGCCGTTCGCTGGCGAGGGGACCGGTATCTCCATCTTCATCGCTTCGACCACCACAACGTCATCGCCATCCGCGACGGTTCCTCCAACTTGCACGGGAGTTGCGCAGATGCGCCCCGCGACCTCCGTGACGATCTTAATTTCTGGCATGCCATCGCCTTTTTGTTGTCGTCGCAAAATGCCTGAGGTAGCGTCGTCTGCAAGTGGAATTTAATTCCGCACAGCGGAACATACGGTAGGGAACATGGGACGACGATCGGAGCGGTTGAGTAGGCAAGGCATGCTCGCTGGCGATGCCGGTGAGGGAGATGTCATCCAGGTGGTCTCGCGCGCGTTCGACGTGTTGCGATGCTTCGAGGGTCACGAGGCAAGGCTCGGCAATCTCGAGATTTCAAATCGCTGCGGTCTGCCGCGCTCGACGGTGTCGCGGCTCACGCACACGCTGACGCGAATGGGTCAACTGGTGTACCTGCCGCGCGATCAAAAGTATCGCATCGGCCCGAGCGCGGTGGCGATGAGCGCCACGATGATGAAGGGCGCGCAGCTGCGCAGCATGATCCGCCAGCGGCTGCAGGACGTCGCCGAGCAATTGCCCGGAACGGTCGGCTTCGTCGTTCCGGATCGCTTCCATCTCGTCTATCTCTTGTTCGCGCGCTCGGCGACCGCACTCGGCCTGCACGAGGGCACCGGCAGCCGCATCTCGATGGCCTCGACCGCCGCGGGCGCGGCCTACACCGCGGCGCTGGCGCCTGAGATCGGCGATGCCTTCATCGCGGACATGGAGCGGGAAGCTCCTGAAGCCGCGAAGATCCTGAAGCCCCGCATCGAAGCCAACAGGCAGATGTTGCGCGAGCGCGGCTATGTCGTGGCCTGCGGCCTGTGGAGCCCGCACATCAACGGTCTCGCGGTGCCGATCTGGTCGCCGCAATATCAGACCTTCGTGGTCATCACGATCGGCCTCCTGTCCGCGATGTACGACGAGGAGCGGCTGCATGCCGAAGTCGCGCCGCTGATGCTGGAGCTCGGCCGCTCGCTCGGCAGCCTGGTCGAGGGCGCGGAAGGCGACGTCTTCAACAACCGCATCTCGCGTAAACCGGTCGCGATCGCCGTCCATAACAATAACAAGCCGATCAATTCGGAGGGAGTGAATGAACTGGAAGCCGGAACTCGACGAGCTCGCCCGGCGCGAAGCCTTCGCGCGGGAGATGGGCGGCGTTGAAAAGGTCAAGCGACAGCATGACCAGGGCCGACTGACTGTTCGGGAGCGTATCGACAAGCTGATCGACAAAGGCAGCTTTCACGAGATCGGTGCCGTCTCCGGCATCGGCGAGTACGATTCCAGCGGCGATCTGAAGAAGCTGACGCCGGCGAACTGTGTGTTCGGCCGCGCGCGCGTCGATGGCCGCACGGTGGTCGTGGTCGGTGACGATTTCACGGTGCGCGGCGGCTCGGCGGATGCGTCGATCTCGGCAAAGCCGCTGATGGCCGAGGAGATGGCGCACGACTTTCGTCTGCCCATCGTCCGCATCATCGAAGGCTCTGGCGGCGGCGGCTCGGTCAAGACCATCGAGACCAAGGGTGCGGCCAACCTGCCGGGCGGCATCGGCGGCACGCGCTGGTATCGCTTCACGACGGAGAACCTGTCGCGTGTGCCGGTGGTCGCGCTCGGCCTCGGCTCGGTGGCGGGCCTCGGTGCCGCGCGCCTTGCCGCCAGCCACTATTCCATCATGACCAGGAAGTCGGCGATGTTTGTCGCGGGACCGCCGGTGGTGAAGGCGCTGGGACAGGACCTTTCGAAGGAGGAGCTCGGCGGCGCCGACATCCAGACCCGCGCCGGCGCGATCGATCATGCCGTCGACACCGAGGAAGAGGCGTTCGCCTGCGCGCGGCGTTTCCTGTCCTATCTGCCGTCGTCAGTGTACGAGCTGCCGCCGACCTTGCCCTGCACCGACAATCCGGAGCGCGGCGACGAGGCGCTGATGAACGCGGTGCCGCGCAACCGCAAGCAGGTCTACAAGGTGCGCCCCATCATCGAGTCCGTGGTCGACAGGGGCTCGTTCTTCGAGGTTGCCAAGAATTACGGCAAGCCCATTATCGTCGGCCTGGCCCGGCTCGAGGGCAGGGCGGTGATGGTGCTCGCCAGCGACAGCTTCCACTATGGCGGCTCCTGGACGGCGGACGCCTGCCAGAAGGTGGTGCGCTGGGTCGATTTTGCCGAGACGTTCCACCTGCCGATCGTCTACCTGATGGACTGCCCCGGCTTCATGATCGGTCTCGATGCCGAGAAGGCGGCGACCATCCGCCACGGCGTGCGCGTCATGGCCGCAGTCAACCAGACCACGGTGCCGTGGTGCACCGTGATCCTGCGCAACGCCTTCGGCGTTGCCGGCGTCGTGCACCAGCCGGCCGACCGCTTCTCGATCCGCTACGCCTGGCCGTCGGCCTATTGGGGCTCGCTGCCGCTCGAAGGCGGCATCGAGGCCGCCTACCGCGCCGACATCGACGCGGCCGAGGACAAGGCGGCCAAGCTGGAGGAGATCCAGGAGCGCCTGAACAAGCTGCGCTCGCCGTTCCGCTCGGCCGAAAAATTCTGGGTCGAGGAGATCATCGATCCCCGCAAGACGCGCTCGCTGCTGTGCGAGTTCGCCCGTCTCGCCGAGCCATTGCGCAAGGTGGGGCCGCCGGAGAACATGACGATCAGGCCCTGAGGCTCGGCCGTCACTGCGGCTGCGCGGCATCTTGCCGGGCAGCCGCGGCGTGACCTCCAAACAAGAACGCGCTACTTTCGCCGGACAAGAACAAGAGGAAGCGCCAATCGTGTACGACTTCATTATCGTGGGCGGCGGCTCGGCGGGGTCCGTGCTGGCCCACCGGCTCTCGGCAAAGAGTGCCAACAAGATCCTGCTGTGCGAGGCCGGACAGGACACACCGCCCGGCAACGAGCCGGCTGAAATTCGAGACAGCTATCCCGGCACGGCCTATTTCGATCCGCGCTTCCACTGGACCGAGCTCAAGGTCACGACACAGGTCGTCAGCCACAACAATCCGAACGAATCGCGTCCGCCCTTGCGCAAATACGAGCAGGCGCGCGTGCTCGGCGGCGGTTCGTCGATCAACGGCCAGATGGCCAATCGCGGCGCGCCGACCGACTACGACGAATGGGACGCGCGCGGCGCGGAGGGGTGGACCTGGAACGACGTGCTGCCCTTCTTCAAGAAGGTCGAGCGCGATCTCGATTTCGACGGTCCCTATCACGGCAAGGACGGTAAGATCCCGGTTCGCCGTATCCCCCGCGAGCACTGGACCAAGCACTCGCAGGCGTTCGCCCAGGCCTTCCAGCAGGCCGGCCATCAGTTCCTGCCGGACCAGAACGGCGAGTTCGTCGACGGCTTCTTCCCGGTGACCCACTCCAACCAAGCCGAGCAGCGCGTCTCGGCCGCCATGGGCTATCTCGACCGCGACACCCGCAAGCGCGCCAATCTCACCATCTCCACCAACACGCAGGTGCGCGAGCTGCTGTTCGAAGGCACGCAATGCGTCGGCGTCAAGGCTGTCGTCGACGGACGCGAGCAGGAATTCCGCGGGCGCGAGATCATCCTCTCCAGCGGTGCGATCCATTCGCCGGCACATCTCTTGCGTGCCGGCATCGGGCCGGTCGGCCACCTCAAGGATATGGGCATTCCCGTGTTGATGGGATTGCCGGGCGTCGGGCAGCGCCTGATGGATCATCCCTCGATCTCGCTGTCGTCCTTTGTCCGCCGCGGCGCGCGCATGAACGAGCACACCAGGCGCCACATGCAGTTGGGCCTGCGCTACTCATCGGGGCTGCCCGATGTGCCGAAGGGCGACATGTTCGTGGTCCTGCTCTCGAAGTCGGCCTGGCATGCGGTCGGCGAGCAGATCGGCTCGCTGCTGACCTTCGTCAACAAGACCTATTCGGAGACCGGACAGGTCAGGCTTGCCTCGCGCGATCCCTCCGCGGAGCCGATCGTGGAGTTCAATCTTCTGTCCGACCGGCGCGACCTCGATCGCCTGATGAGCGGCTTCCGCAAGATGGCGGCCATTCAGATGAGCGATGTCGTCAGGACGGTGACCGACAAGCCGTTCCCCGCCGCCTACACCGACAAGGTCCGCAAGATCGGCGTGGTCAACACCAGAAACAGGATTTTGACCAAGATCGCCGCGACGCTGATGGACGGACCGGCGGCGCTGCGCCATTACATGATCGACAATTTCGTGGTCGAAGGTTTCACCTTCGATCAGGTGATGAACGACGACGAGGCGCTGGAAGCCTTCGTCCGCAAGGCGACGATCGGCGTCTGGCACGCCTCGTGCTCATGCCGCATGGGCCGTGCCGACGATCCGATGGCGGTGGTCGACAATCAGGGTCGCGTCAAGGGCATCCAGGGCCTGCGCGTCGTCGACGCCTCGATCTTCCCCGTGGTGCCCTGCGCCAACACCAATTTTCCGGTGTTGATGTCGGCGGAGAAGATCGCGGCTGCGATCATGCAGTAGCGCTTGTCACGCCGCGCACTGCTTCCTCATCCTGAGGAGCCCGCATCAAGCGGGCGTCTCGAAGGACGGCGGCAGGCGAATTTCCTGCGAAGTCACAGCCGCAGCACCTTGCCGGGATTCATGATGTTTTGCGGATCGAGCGCGCGCTTGATGGTTCGCATGATGTCGAGCTCGGTCTTCGAGCGGTAGTGGCTGAGCTCGTCGAGCTTGTCGATGCCGATACCGTGTTCCGCCGAGATCGAACCGTCCATGGAGGTGACGAGGTCATTCACGGCCCGCGTGATGGCGCCCTTGTATTGCGTCAGCGTCTGCTGATCCATGCCGGGCGGCCCCATGAACGAGAAATGCAGGTTGCCGTCGCCGATGTGTCCGAGGGGATAGGGCCGGATGGTCGGGAGAATGTCGAGCACGGCCTTGAGCCCCTGGTCGATGAACTCCGGAATCCTGGAGATCGCCACCGAGACGTCGTAGCTGAGCCCCGGCCCCTCGGCCCGCGATGCCTCGGCGACGCTTTCCCGGATGCGCCACATGTTGTGCGATTGGTTTCCGGTCTGGGCGATGACCGCGTCGAGCACGCGCCCGGCCTCGAGTTGATCGCTGAGAAACTGCTCCATCTTCGCCGCGATGCCCTCGGCGCCGTCCTGGCGCGCCCGCGCGGACGACCATTCGAGCAGCAGGTACCAGGGCGTGTCCGCCTTGAGCGGATCCTGCGTGTCGGGAACGTGGCGAAGCACCATGTCGATGGCGGCGCGGCTCATCAGCTCGCAGGAGCCGACATTGTCCTCGGATGCGCTATGGGCTTCCGACAGGATCTCCAGCGCCGCACGCGGATCCCGGATCGCCAGCCACGCCGTGCAGACGTCCTTGGGAGCCGGCCATAACTTGAGCACGGCCCTGGTGATGATGCCGAGCGTTCCTTCGGCGCCCATGAAGAGGTGCTTGAGATCGTAGCCGGTGTTGTCCTTCTTGAGCGCACGCAAGCCGTCCCAGACGTCGCCGTTCGGCAGCACGACCTCGAGTCCCAGGACGAGATTGCGGGCATTGCCGTAGCGGAGCACCTGCACGCCGCCGGCATTGGTCGACAGATTGCCGCCGATCATGCACGAGCCCTGGGCGCCAAGGCTGAGAGGCAGGAACCTGTCATGCCTGGCCGCGGTCTCCTGCAGCGTCTGCAGCACGCAGCCGGCCTCGACCGTCATGGTGTAGCCTGTGGCATCGACCTCCAGCACGCGGTTCATGCGGCCGAGCGACAACACGATGCCGGTATGCGCAGGCCAGGGCGTCGCTCCGCCCATCAGGCCGGTGTTTCCACCCTGCGGTACGATCGCGACGCCATGCTCATGGCAGAGCTTGACCACCTTCGCGACTTCCCCGGTGCTGCCAGGACGAACGACGGCGCCGGCACGCCCGACCAGCAATCCGCGCCAATCCGTCACGAACGGCTGCTTGCCGTGCTCGTCCTCGATGAGGCCCTTCTCACCGACGATCGCGCGCAGTGAATCGCGCATCTGGGCGGTGAGCGGACCGGTTGGAATGATGGGTTCGGACGACGGACCGGCTGCCGGCATTTGTTTCCCCTGGCGCATCTTGGTGTGCACTGCGCACGTTGCGTGCGTCGGCTCATTGTCCATGTTTGCGCCGCGGAGTCTAACTCTTCCTCCGGGGTCTTACGGGTTTCTATCCTCGAATACCCCCACTCTACGCGGTCGCGTTTAAACGGCGTTAATGATGCCTTCTCGACATGAGACATCTCGATCCATGAGGGCCGCTGTTTGCGAACGGCCCGTAAGTGTTGGTTAAGAGAGCCATCGACATAGTCCGCCCGTGTCGGAAGAGGGCCGGGATCGAACCCGATGGCCTCTTCCGTCGATGTCAGGGAAAGGGCCACTGCCACAACGACGGCAGCCAGGATGAACCTCATGATCCGCCGCGCAATGCTCTGTTTTGCGACAGACCGGAAGGCCAACGTCGCCATCATCTTCGCGCTGACGATGGTCCCTATCGTCTTTCTCCTGGGCATGACGCTCGACTACACGCTGGCCTTGCGCAAGCGCGAGCAATTGAACGCGGCTGCCGACGCAGCCGCGATCGCAGCCGTGCGGCCCGCGATGCTGACGCAGACCGACAGGACCACTATCGAGAACACGGCGGCTGCCGTCTTCGCCGCGAAGGCGAATCTTCCCGGGCTGAAGGCCGTGCCGACGCCGACGGTCACGGTCACGGACGTCGGCCTGGCGCGGACCATCACGGTTTCCTACGTGGCCGAGTCCGTCAATAATTTTCCTGGCGTCCTCGGCAAGCAGACCTGGCAGGTGGGAGGGTCGGCGACGGCGAAGGCGTCCAGCGCGCCCAACATGGATTTCTACCTGCTGCTGGATGACTCCCCGTCGATGGCGCTGGCGGCGACCCAGAAAGACATCGACAACATGGTGCTCGCCACCAAGAACCAGCCCACCTATGCCAAGAACTGCGCATTCGCCTGCCATGAGGCACATCCCAACAACGCCAATCCCAGCTCGACGAACAAGGACAATCTCACGGTCGCACGTGCCAACAACATCACGCTGCGCATCGATCTCGTGACCAACGCCGTCAAGCAATTGATGGTCGGACCCTGGTCGTGCCCGCAGTCAGGCACGCCGGGCGGCGTCATGCAGTGCATGTCGGCCCTCAACCACACGACCTACAGGGCTGCCATTTATACCTTCGATTACGCCCTGAACACGGTCCAGACGCTGACCACGCCGGACACCGCCGGCACGAAAGTCGGCAACATTCAGCTCCTGACGGTCGATCACCAGAACTGCCCCGTCCTCGACAGCAAGGGCGCCTGCATCTACACCACCGACTACGGCACCGATATCTCGAAGGGCCTGACAGACCTCAACACCGCCATGCCCAATCCAGGCGACGGCACCGCGGCAGGTACGCCGCAGGAGGTGGTCTTTCTCGTCACCGACGGCGTCGAGGACAAGCTCATCCCGAAGACCGGGGGAAGCTGCGACCCCAACGCCACCTATGCGCTTCCGCCAGCCAATTCCACGACCGTGCGATGCCAGCAACCGCTCAACACGGCGATATGTGATACCATCAAGAAGCGGAACATCCGTATCGCGATCCTCTACACTGAGTCCCTGCAGCTGCCGGCTGACAGCTGGTATCCCAGCCGTATCTCGCAGTTCAACAATCCGACCTCGTCGACGGGCACGATCGCGCAACGGCTGCAATCCTGCGCCTCACCGGGCCTGTACGCGAGTGTCCAGAACGGTGGCGACATCAACAAGGCGCTGACGGACCTGTTCATCAAGGTCGCGTCGAGCACGGCCAGCCTCGTGCAGTAGGGAAAGAGGCCATGCTCGGATCCGCATCGGCAATGAGGAGACGCCGCAATCGCCGCGTCGCTTTCGCCGCCAGTGACAGCGGAGCCACCGCCGTCGAGTTCGCGCTCGTTGCCGCGCCGTTTCTCGCCCTCATCATCGCACTGATCCAGACCTTTCTCGTCTTCTTCGCCCAGCAGATGCTTGAATCGATCGTGCAGCAATCGGCGCGGCTGGTCATGACCGGGCAGGTTCAGTCCGCGCAGATGACGCAGGCGGTCTTCAAGCAGAAGGTCTGCGACCAGATCGTGATCCTGTTCAATTGCAGTACCCTGATGGTGGACATGCAGGTGGCGACCTCCTGGACGTCCGCGAACACGGCAATGCCAACCCTGACCTATGACGGCTCGGGCAAGGTCTCCAATGTCTGGCAGTACAATCCGGGCAATCCCGGCGACATCGTCGTGCTCCGTGTGATGTACGAGTGGCCGGTCATGCTCGGTCCGCTCGGCTTCAACCTGTCGAACCTCAGCAATGGCAACCGGCTGATCATGTCGTCCGCCGCGTTCCAGAACGAGCCAGGAGCTTCCTTATGATCTCCGCCCTGTCATCTCGCGCCCGGCACTTGGTGGCCGATGTCCGCGCCGTTGCAGCGACGGAGTTCGCCATCGTGACGCCGTTCATGCTGTTGCTCTATGTCGGCGGCGTCGAGCTCGGAACCGCGCTCTCCATGAACGTCAAGGTCAGCGCGACCGCGCACAGTGTCGCCGACATGATCACGCAGAACACGGCCGTCACCTCGACTCAAATGACCGGCATCCTTGCTGCCGCGACCGCCATCATGGCGCCATATCCCATCACGAATGGCAGCACCTCCTTGATGACGATCACGGTCTCGGAAGTCTCGACCGACAGCAGCGGCAATGCGACGGTGCAATGGAGCACGTCGACCAAGGCGGGAGCGGCGAGAACGCCGGGGACCGCCATGACGTTGTCGTCCTTTACCGCGCCGGGCGGGACCAGCAACGCCAACATCTCCCTCATCCTGAGCGAGGTGTCCTACGACTACACGCCCAACCTAGGCTTCACCATCGCGGGCACCGTCAAGCTGTCCGACAGCTATTATCTGTTTCCGCGCTGCTCGACCAATGGCCCGGCCACGTTGACCCCTCCTTACTACGACGTGAAATATCCGGCGACGAGCACCTGCACCTGCGTCCAGCATCTGCAGCAGAAGACCTGTTAGCCCCGCGGCAACACGGGCAAGGCTGTTCCAAACGATACTTTGCACAAGCGCGCGCCTCGTCGTTCGAGACGATCGTGGAGCCCTTCATCGGGCCGCGCTTTGCGAGCAACCGGTCCTCATCTTGAGGGTCCGCTGACGGCGGGCGTCTCGAAGGATGGCCACAGCCGAAATCGTTCCCAGATGCGATGGCCCTGGTCGGATCGGAATTCCATTGCACATCAAAGCAAGGCTCCCCAAGGCAAGCTCCAGTTCGCTCGCCACCGGGGTGGTACTGTGTCGCTGCAGCGGGGCCGGGGATCGTCTTCAGCCCACGGTTGATTTTATAAAACGATCGGTCTAATAAATCTTCATGACCAAGGTGGCCTCGGTTTCAGAGCCGCGTCGGCGCGGCCGTCCTCCGAAGGACCAGTCGCAGCCGAATGCACCGCGCGCGCGTCTGCTGCGCACGGGCGTTGCACTTCTGACCGAGAAGGGATTCAGCGCCGTCGGCATCGACGAGATCCTGGCCTCTGCGGATGCGCCGAAGGGGTCGTTCTATCACTACTTCGGCAGCAAGGAGGCTTTTGGCCTCGAACTGATCGACGCCTATGCCGCCTATTTCGCGCGCAAGCTGGATCGATGGTTCGACGATGCAGCGCGGGCTCCGCTGGACCGCCTCCGCGATTTCATCGCAGACGCCCGGTCGGGCATGGCGCGCTACGGCTATCGACGTGGCTGCCTCGTCGGCAATCTCGGACAAGAGATGGGGGCCTTGCCGGAGCCGTTCCGAAAGCGACTGGCCGCCGTTTTCACGGATTGGGAAGCACGGACCTCACGCTGTCTCCGATTGGCGCAGGAGGCCGGCGACATACCCAAGAGCCTCGATTGCGACAGCCTCGCGCACTTCTTCTGGATCGGCTGGGAAGGGGCGGTGCTGCGGGCGAAGCTGGAACGGCGCCCCGATGCGCTCGACATATTCGCCCGGGGATTCCTCGGGATGATCCAGGCAAAGGACAGGTGACCCATGACAGCGAGCAATAGCTTCAGAGCCATCCTGATCGAGAATGAAGGTGGCAAGCAGTCCGTAGGACTAACGGAGCTCCCGCGCGACAGATTGCCCGAGGGCAATGTGACGGTGCGGGTCGCCTGTTCGACCCTGAACTACAAGGATGCGCTCGCGATCACCGGGAAGAGCCCGGTGGTCCGCAAGTTTCCAATGGTTCCCGGCATCGACCTTGCGGGGACCGTCGAGGAATCCTCGTCGTCCGAGTTCAAGCGCGGCGACAAGGTCGTGTTGAACGGCTGGGGCGTGGGCGAGCAGCATTGGGGCGGCTTGGCCGAGATAGCGCGCGTCAAGAGCGACTGGCTGATACCGCTCGAGCCCACCTTTTCCTTCGCGCAAGCGATGAGCATCGGAACGGCCGGCTACACTGCGGCACTGTGCGTGATGGCGCTGGAGCGCCACGGCATCAAGCCGGGTGACGGTGAGGTGCTAGTGACGGGAGCTGCCGGTGGCGTCGGCAGCATTGCGACCGCGCTGCTTGCAAGGCTCGGCTATGACGTGGTCGCGGTGACGGGCCGGAGCGAGGAGGCCGAATATCTCGCGAGCCTTGGCGCCAAGCGGATCTTGCCGCGATCGCTGTTCAGCGAGCCCGGCAAGCCGCTTGCGAGAGAACAGTGGGTCGGCGCGGTCGATGTGGCCGGCGGGCAGGTGCTCGCCAATGTCTGCGCATCGATGAAGTATCGCGGCGTCGTCGCGGCCTGTGGGCTGGCGGCCGGCATGAGCTTTCCGGCCACAGTCGCTCCTTTCATCCTCCGCGGTGTCACGCTGGTCGGGATCGACAGCGTCATGTGTCCGCGCGACGAACGCATCGAGGCGTGGCGGCGGCTGGCCCGGGATCTCGATCCGATTCGACTTGATGCGATGACGGAGAAGGTGTCCCTCGAAAACTGCATCCCGGTTGCGGACCGTCTCATTGCCGGCGCGGTGCGGGGACGCGTGATCGTGCCGATTTCCATCGACTAGCCCTTAAGGAATATCCAGGCCATGACCCAGGCAATTGCCATTAGCCGCTTTCCTGTCCCTGATCTCGCCGACATGCCTGACGACATCAGGGCCCGTATCCTGGCCGTCCAGGAGAAGTCCGGCTTCATTCCGAACGTGTTTCTCGTGCTCGCGCACCGGCCGGACGAGTTTCGCGCGTTCTTTGCCTATCACGACGCGCTCATGGACAAGCCGGGCAACCTCACCAAGGCGGAGCGGGAAATGATCGTGGTTGCGACCAGCAACCTCAATCAATGCCAGTATTGCGTCATCGCGCATGGCGCGATCCTGCGCATCCGCGCCAAGGATCCGCTGATCGCCGATCAGGTCGCGGTCAACTACCGCAAGGCCGACATCACGGATCGGCAGAAGGCGATGCTCGATTTCGCCGTACGCGTCTCGACGGAGGCCTACGAGGTTTCCGAATCCGATTTCGCCACGCTGAAATCGCACGGCTTCACGGAAGAGGACATCTGGGACATTGCCGCGATCACGGCCTTCTTCGGCCTCTCCAATCGGCTTGCCAACGTCACCAGCATGCGTCCGAATGCGGAATTCTACAGTATGGGACGCGGCTAACGGGGACCGACTGACCTCTTCGGCAATACTCCCGTCGGTGCGGAATGGAGAACGGTCATGGAGCTCTCATCCCAGCAGCTGGCCTTGAAGGAAAGGGCCGCGGCGCTCTCGAACGGGACGATCCGCGGACGCGCAGCCGATATCGACCAGTCTCGCGACTATCCATGGGATGTCGTCGAGGCGCTGAAGGCCGAGCGCTTCATGGGAATGACCATTCCGCCGGAATATGGCGGGCAGGGCCGGAGCTTTCTCGACACGGTGTTGGTCATCGAGGAAATCGCCCGCTCGTGCACCGTCTCTGCGCGCATCGTGGTCGAGGCCAACATGGGCGCCATCTCGACCGTCATGGCCTATGGCACCGACGCGCAGAAGAAGCGTGCCGCCGATCTCGTCCTGGGTGGCGACAAGCCGGCGATCTGCATCACGGAGCCTGACGCCGGCAGCGATGCGGGCGGGATGACCACGCGGGCGGACAAGCGCGGCAACCGCTACGTGCTCAACGGCAAGAAACATTGGATCACCGGCGCCGGGGTTTCCCGCCTCCATTTGATCTTCGCGCGCGTGTTCGATGAGGGTGGAGAGGAGCTGGGCGTCGGCGGCTTCCTGGCGGTCCGCGGCGAGGTCCAGGGATTGCGCGTCAGCAAGCGCGAAATGACGATGGGACTCTGCGGCATGCCCGAGGGCGAGCTCGTCTTCGAGGATCTCGAGATCACGCCGGACATGGTGCTGTTGCCGCCATCGGGCTTCAAACGCGGGTTTGCCGACCTCATCAACGCCTATAACAGCCAGCGCGTCGGGGCCGGCACGGTCGCCATGGGTGTTGCGGCCGGCGCGCTGGAGCACGCCATTGCGTGGGCGAAGACGCGCCAGCAGTTCGGGCGGCCGATCGGCGAATTTCAAGGTCTGCATTGGATGCTCGCCGATATGCAGACACAGCTGACCGCATCACGCCTGATGCTGCACGCAGCTGCTGCCTCGCGAGGACCGGGCGGCAGCGCATTTCCCGATCCCATGCTTGCGGCGCAGGCGAAGATCTTCGCGTCGGAAGCCGCCATCAAGATCGTCAATGATGCGCTGCAGGTGTTCGGGGCGCGGGGCTATTCGCGTGACTTTCCTCTCGAGCGCATGGCACGTGACGTCCGCATGTTCACGATCGGCGGCGGCACGGCGCAGGTGCTGCGCACGTTGGTTGCCAGCAAGGTCCTGGGCTGGAAGTTGCCGCAGACGCGCGACGGCTACGTCGTGTCGGAGGGTGCCACAGAAGAGAACTAGAGGCCCGCGGCGCCCTGATTGGAAGCGAGGGAGAGGTGGAGAGATGACAGATTTCGTAACGCCGCAGAAGATGGCGGAGATGATACCGTCGGGGTGCAAGCTCGGCCTGGCGCCGGACGACTATGCCGCGGCCCCGGGATTGGTCCGGATGCTGATCGATCGCGGCATTCGCGATCTCCATGTGGTCTGTGCGCCGATTGGCGGCATGCAGGTCGACATGCTCATCGGCGCCGGCGCCGTGGCAACGCTGGAGACGAGTGCCGTCAGCCTGGGCGAAGCCGGCGGCGCGCCCTGTTTCAGCCGGGCCGTCCGCGACGGATCCATTCGCCTTCGCGATGCGACTTGTCCCGCGGTGTTCGCGGGGCTGACGGCCGCAGAGAAGGGCGTCCCGTTCATGCCGATCCGCGGCATCATCGGCAGTGACGTCTTGAAGAAGCGAGACGACTGGAAGGTGACGTCCAATCCCTTCGACGACAGTGAGAAGATCGTCGTGGTCTCGGCGATCCAGCCCGACATATCGCTGATCCACGCACCCGAAGCGGACCGGTTCGGCAATGTTCGGCTCGGACGCCGACGCGAGGTGATGCTGTTGGCCCATGCCTCGAAAAAGACCTTCGTGACCGTCGAGCGCATCTCCGAGGTATCGCTGCTCGAAGACGAGAACATGGCCGCCGGCGTCCTGCCCGCGATCTATGTGAGCGCGGTGGCACAGCTCAAGAATGGCGGGTGGCCGACGGGACTCTACGCCCAGTATCCCAGGGATGGGCAGGAGGTCGAGAAATACGCGAGGGCGGCGCGCTCGCCGGAAGGCTTCCAGGCCTACATCCGGGATTCGAGGAGCCCGGCATGAGCGAGGCGTGCACCAGCCGCGAGCTGATGATCTACACGATCTCGCGGCTGCTGAAAGGCGTGCGGCATGTTGCGGTCGGCCAGTCGTCGCCGATGCCGGCGGCGGGCGCGATGCTGTTGCGTGCGCTCAACGAGCGGGACAGACTGGAGCGCGTGCAGGTCTCGATCCTCGGGTCGGTCATGCATAATTCCTTCACCGGCGGTGCCGAGGAGCTGTTCGATTGTGCAGCGCAGGGGCGTCTCGACGCCTTCTTCCTCGGTGGAGGTCAGATCGACGGCCAGGGCAATGTCAATCTCGTCGGCACTGGCAACTATCCGAACAACCCCGTCAGATGGCCCGGTTCGTTCGGCTCCGCCTACCTGTATTTCCTCGTTCCGCGAGTCATTCTGTTCCGGGAGGAGCACAGCCTGCGATCCCTGGTGGAGCGCGTGGACTTCGTGTCTGCGCCTGGCGTCACCGACGAGACGGCCTATCGGCGAGGCGGCCCTTACGCCCTGTTGACCAATGCGGCGCTCTTTTCCTTCGAACGAGAGGCGGGACGCTTTCGCCTCGAGAGCACGCATCCGGGATACGATTGGCGTGACATTCGAGGCACGACAGGTTTCTCCTACGACAACGAAACATGCGAGGTCACGACGCCGTCGCCGGACGAGGAGACCCTGTCCTTGATGCGGGGGCGAATTCGCGAGGAGCTGCGCGAGTGTTACCCGCAGTTCGCAGGCACACTGCCGGGTCCGGGTTGAGGCCGCGCTAAGCCATTGATTCCCAACGCGCCGGCTACTGTGCATGGGGTTGTTTTCGCATTTCTTGCTTGGCCGCCCCGAGTGAGGTGCGACCAGGCGCGCTCCGTCACCCGGCGCGCCTCGTGCAACACGGCCCCTCATGCCTTCGTCATGACGGCGTCGAGAGACCGAGGCGACTGGATATCATCAAGCTGTAACACTGGCGTAATTGAGTAGCCGCGCGGGGGGCTGGGGATATCGCCAGCCATCGTCCGGAACAGGGCAGTGTTGACGGTTGGGATTGGACCATGGCGGAGCCGGCAAAGCTTGTCAGCGCGGGATCGAACGCCGAACCCATCACCGGCCTGGTCTGGGCCTTCCGTCTGCACAGCGACGGCAGCGCTGAGGCGCTGCCGGTCGCCCAGCCGATCGAGTTCGGCCATGACGGCCGGCTGTGGCTGCATTTCAACCTGACCGATGCGCGCGCACGGCCGTGGATTGCCTCCTCACAGCTGCCGCCGCTGGCGCGCGAGCTGCTGCTGTCGAACGACACGTTCCAGCAGCTCCACGTCATCGATCATTGCGTCTATGGCGTGTTCTCCGACCTCGTGCGCGAGATCGACGCCGTAACGGAGGAGACCGCGTTCCTGCGCTTCGCCATGACCGAGCGCCTTCTCGTCAGCGGTCGCCATCAGGCGTTGTGCTCGGCGGACGCAACGCGGCGCGTGCTCGAAGGGGGCTACCGCGTCGACAATGTCGCGCACCTGCTCGAGAAGATCGTCGACGAGGTCGCCGACACGCTGGATCGGGTGGCCGACAAGTTGGGCCAGGAGATCGACGACATCGAGGAGCGCATCCTCGCCGATGACGCAAGACCGGAGATGCGCCGCAATCTCGGCCGCCTGCGCCGGACCTGTGTGAGATTGCACCGGCAGCTCACCGGCCTGCGCGTGCTGTTTCACCGGCTCGACCAGAAGAACACCGATCGCCTGTCGCCCGCCTTGCGGATCCAGGCCGGCAAGCTCGCGCAGCGGCTCGATGGCCTCGATCACGACATCGTCGAGCTCAGGGAGCGCAGCCGCCTGCTCGAGGAAGAGCTGCGCTTCAAGAACGAGGAGGAGAGCAACCGTCATCTCCACACACTCTCGATCGTGACCTCCTTGCTGCTCCCGCCGACGCTGATCACCGGCATCTTCGGCATGAACACCAAGGGCCTGCCGCTCACCGACGTCGAGACCGGCTTCCTCTGGGCCGCGGTGCTGATGGCCTGCTCGGTCGGCGCGGCCTATCTCTTCATGCGGCGTACGGGTATCTTCAAATAGCGTATGCCAGCCGGAATCAAGCGTGATCGGAACTGCCCATAGCTCCCTGCTGCGAGGCGCGGCTGCGATTGCACTGGCCTGCACGGCAACGAGCGCGCTCGCCGGCTCCAAGGACGAAAGCGCGGCCGGATGGCTGTTTCCCGAATGGTTCAACGCGTGGCATGACGGCCTTGCGGGCAAAGGCCTGAATTTCGGCGCCACCTATATTGCGGACAACATCGCCAATACCTCCGGCGGCGTGAAGCGCGGCGCCATCCATTTCGGCCGCCTCGATCTGTCGGTCGATGCCGATCTCGACAAGCTGGTCGGCTGGAGCGGCGGTCGCTTCTACGCCAATGCACTCGTGATCTACGGCGGGGGCCTCTCCCGCAACTACGTGATGAATCTCGCCACAATCAGCGAGATCGAAGCGCTGCCGGACCAGCGGCTCTACAACGCCTATTTCGAGCAGAGCTTGTTTGGTGACAGGCTGAACATCCGAGCCGGCCAACAGGCGGCCGATGTCGAGTTCTTCGACAGCCAGACCGACGATCTCTTCATCAACGGCACCTTCGGCTGGCCCGCTATCAAGGCGAGCAACCTTCCGGCGGGCGGCCCGGCGCCACCGATCGCGGTGCCCGGCATCCGCATCAAGGCGGCGCTGACGGAGCAGATCACGGCCTATGGCGCGGTGTTCAACGGCGATCCCTCGGGGCCGGGCAATGTCGATCCGCAGCTGCGCGACCATCATGGCCTGGCCTTCCGCATCAACGATCCGCCCTGGATGATCGGCCAGGTCCGCTTCAACTACGACATCGATGTCGGGGGACGTCCGCTCGCCGGCAATTTCACGCCCGGTGCCTGGAAGCATTACGGCTCGTTCGACAGTCAACGCTTCACCGCGGAGGGGCAGTCGATCGCCGATCCCTCGGGAAGCGGCATTCCCGCAAAGCTTCGCGGCAATTACGGCGTCTTCGCGGTGATCGAGCAGGTGCTCTATCGCCCGCCGGAGGTGAAGGAGAATAGCACCTCGGCCTCGCTTCCTGGCGTCACGGCGTTCGGTCGCATCGCCTACAGCCCGCCGGACCGCAATCTGATCGACCTTTATCTCGACGGCGGCATCGGCTTTGTCGGCTTCACGCCGGGCCGTCCGCTGGATCGTTTCGGTGTGGCGATGGCCTATATGCGGATCTCGAACACCGCGCGCAGTCTCGACCTCGACACGCAGGTCTTCACCGGCATCCAAACTCCGGTGCGCAGCAACGAGACGCTGATCGAGATGATCTACGAGGCGCACATCAAGCCGGGCTGGCTGATCGCGCCCTATTTCCAGTACGTGTTCCGCCCCTCCGGCGGCATCCCGAACCCGAACGATTCCACCGGTCTGTCGCGGATTGGTGACGCCGCGGGGTTCGGCGTCACCACCACGATCAGGTACTAGGCCATCGCCGCTTGCGGCTGCGGCTTCGGCTGCCGCGACAGCGCCAGCACGATCAGCGCGGCGAACACGCACAGCGCGCCGGCGATGAAGAACGCGGGCAGATAGCTCTGGTAGACAGTGCGCGAGAAGCCTGCCCCGAAGGCGGCGGTGCCGGCGCCGAGCTGATGGCCGGCGAAGATCCAGCCGAATACCAGATTGGCGCGTTCGGGCCCGAACTTCTGCGCGGTGAGACGTACCGTGGGCGGCACGGTCGCGATCCAGTCGAGGCCATAGAACATCGCGAAGACGGACAGGCCATAGAACGAGAAGTCGCTGAACGGCAGGAAGATCAGGGAGAGCCCGCGCAGGCCGTAGTACCAGAACAAGAGCCAGCGGTTGTCGTAGCGATCCGACAGCCAGCCCGACATGATGGTGCCGAAGAAGTCGAAGATGCCCATCGCCGCGAGCAGGCTAGCCGCCTGCACCTGCGGGATGCCGAAATCGAGGCACATCGGGATCAGGTGCACCTGGACGAGGCCGTTGGTCGAGGCGCCGCAGACGAAGAAGGTCGCAAACAGGATCCAGAATGCGGTCGACTTCGAAGCGTCGCGCAGCGTGCCGAGCGCCACACCCGTGATCGAGCCGTGGCTTGCGGGCGGAGCAGGCAGGGCTTCGGTGCCTTCGTCGCCGAATGGACGCAAGCCGACGTCGCTGGGTCGATCGCGCATCGCGAGCAGCACGGCCAGCGCGGAGACGCCGAGCATGATGCAGACGAAGCCGAGCGCAAGTCGCCAGCCGAAGCGTTCGGTGAGGCTTGCCAGCAGCGGCAGGAACACGAGCTGGCCGGTGGCGACGCTCGCGGTCATGATGCCGACCACGAGGCCGCGCCTTGCCGCGAACCAGCGGGTGGCAATGGTCGCGCCCAGCACCAGCGCGGTCATGCCGGTGCCGATGCCGATCACCACGCCCCAGAGCGCTACGAGTTGCCAGACCTCGGTCATGCCGAGCGAGAGCACGAGCGCCGAGACCACGATCAGCTGCGCGGCGAGCGTGACGTTGCGAAAGCCATAGCGGTTGAGCAGGGCAGCCGCGAATGGCGCCATCAATCCGAACAGGACGAAGCGGATCGACAGCGCGGACGAGATCTGCGCCGTGCTCCAGCCGAACTCCTTCTGCAGGGGAACGATGAACACGCCGGGTGCGCCGACCGTGCCGGCGCTGATCAGCGCGGCAAGGAAGGTCACGCCGACCATCCCCCAGCCGTAATGGATGTTGCGACGATTGAGGGTTGCCGCGAGCCAGTTCGAGATCATCGAATTTCCTTGGACACCGAAAGGAGGGGCATTACTTACAGCGTGCTTGCTGCCAACGGACTGTCAGTAGCGGGCTCGCCACGCCTGCCAATCTGTCACAAATAGGGGAAGTCCGAAATGTCGAACTTCCCTCAATTTCGGACAGTGGCGGTCAGCGCGCCGAGCGTTCGACCGCGATTGCGGTGGCTTCGCCGCCGCCGATGCACAGCGCCGCGATACCGCGCTTGAGGTTCTGCGCCTCCAGCGCATGCAGCAGCGTCACGATCACCCGTGCGCCGGTCGCCCCGATGGGATGGCCGAGCGCGCAGGCGCCGCCGTTGACGTTCAGTTTGTCGCGGGGAATGCCGAGATCGCGCTGCGCCGCCATTGCCACCACCGCAAAAGCCTCGTTGATCTCGAACAGGTCGACATCGGAGGCGCTCCAGCCGACCTTGTCGAGCAGCTTGCGGATCGCCGGGATCGGCGCCGTGGTGAACCATTGCGGCTCCTGGCTGTGTGTGGCGTGGCCCTTGATCTCGGCCAGAACAGGCAAACCGTTGCGATCGGCCAGCGAGCGTTTCGTCAGAACCAGCGCCGCGGCGCCGTCGGCATTGGCCGAGGAGGCGGCCGGCGTGATCGTGCCGTTGGCGCGGAAGGCAGGCTTCAAGCCCGGGATCTTGGCGGGATCGACCTTCAGCGGATGCTCGTCATTGGCGATGACGCGGGGGCCTGCCTTCTCGCTCAGCGTGATCGGCGCGATCTCCGCCTTGAACGCGCCGCCCTCGACCGCCTTGCGGGCACGGCTGAGCGTCTCCATCGCGTAGGCGTCCTGGTCCTTGCGGGTGAACTGATAGGCTTCCGCGGTGGCCTCGCCGAAATCGCCCATGGAGCGGCCGGTCTCGTACGCATCCTCCAGCCCGTCCATCATCATGTGGTCGATGATGCGGTCGTGGCCGACCCGATAGCCGCCGCGCGCCTTGGTCAGCAGGTACGGCGCGTTGCTCATGCTCTCCATGCCGCCGGAGACGACGATCTCGGCCGAGCCGGCGCGGATGATGTCGTGGGCCAGCATGGTCGCCTTCATGCCGGAGCCGCAGACCTTGTTGACGGTGGTGGCGCCGATGGCATCGGGCAGACCGGCGCTACGTGTCGCCTGGCGCGCCGGCGCCTGGCCCTGTCCGGCCGGCAGCACACAGCCCATGAAGACCTCGTCGACCTTCTCAGGCGCGAGCTTGGCCCGTTCCAGCGCCGCGCCGATCACGTGCGATCCGAGCTTGTGAGCGGGGAGCGGCGACAATTCGCCCATGAAGCGGCCGAGCGGGGTGCGGGCGGCGGAGACGATGACGACTGGATCGGCGGCTTCGGCCATGACGAGAACTCCCTACGATCAGGTAAGATGATGACCATCATATGATGCGGCGCAAAAAATGCAACCACGGCAGGGATGAGAAATTGTCGTGGCTCGGATGAGATTTGGTCGTTCGAGCCCCGCGGTCATCACCAGCGAAGGCGCCCGATCCAGTATTCCGGAGACAGCGAGGAGCCGAGCAGCAGCGGCATACTGGACGCCCCGCCTTCGCGGGGGCATGACACCAACTTTGGAGAGGCCTACCGCTTCCGGCTCACAAACGCGCCCATCAGCCGGGTCGGCTCGTCCGTCAGGAACGACTCGCCGAACACCTGCACGCTGAGGTTCACCGACTCCGTCAGCGGCAGTTCCTCCCATTGCCGCAGCAGCGCCTTCTGCGAGCGCAACGCCTCGGGGCCGCATGCGAGCAAGGCCTTCACCAGGTGCTCGATCTCCGCATCCAATCCGCCCTCCGGCGCGACCTTGTCGACCAATCCCCAGGCGAGCGCGGTGGCTGCGTCGATATTCTCCGCCGTCATCACCAGCCAGCGCGCGCGGGCCCAGCCGATCAGGCGGGGCAAGAGGGCCGCATGGATCACCGAAGGGATGCCGACGCGGACCTCCGGCATGCCGAAATGGGCGTCATGCGCGGCGATGCGGAAGTCGCAGGCTGCCGCCACCTCGAGCCCGCCGCCGAGGCACCAGCCGGGCATCCGCGCGATGACCGGAGCAGGGAACTGGCGCATGGCCTCGCAGAGATCGCGCAGACGGCTGATGAAGGCTTCAGCCGATCTCTGGTCGAGCTTGGCCATCTCCTTGATGTCGGCGCCGCCGATCATGCTCTTCTCGCTCTGGCCGCGCAGCACCACGACGCGGATGCTGCGGTCGGAGCTGAGCTGCTGCAGGCCCTCGCGCACTGCGTCGGTCACGGGCGAGCCGAGAATGTTGAGCGGCCCGGCGTTGCAGATCGTGACATGAACGACGCCGCGGGCATCCCGTGTCACGCCGCAGTGATTGTTGAGCATTTGCATCGCAGGATCTCGAAGGGTCTCGGGGGCGCGCGAAACGCGCGGGTCGGGGATTACTTCCGGGCCGAAACCTCCGACTTGTCAAGCGGGCAGGCGATGTGGAGTTGCCAGCGCGAAGTCCGCGACATAGTATGATATCTATCATTCAAAGGGGCGACCATGACAAGTAACGATCAACTCGACCTGTTTTCGCCGGCGCAGCGGCGGGAGCGCGTGGTGGACTGGCAGGTGCCGGGGCCGGTCGCGAAAGTGGCGATGGGGCTGTCGGGCATGGACGCGATGCTGGGCATCCGCGACGGCCGGCTGCCGCCGCCGCCCTTCGCAAAGCTGATCGGCTTCACCATGGCGGTGGTCGAGCCGGGGCGGATCGTCATGGAACTGGAGCCTCGCGAGGATCTCGAAAACACCATCGGACTCATCCACGGCGCGACCGCCGCGGCGCTGCTCGATACCGCCATGGGCTGTGCCGTTTCGACCCGGCTCGAAGCCGGCCAGGGCTCGGTGACGCTCGATCTGAAGCTGGCCTTCCTGCGTCCGCTCTCGGTCCATTCCGGGCTGATCTCGGCCGAAGGTAAGGTGATCAAGCTGGGGCGGCAGACCAGCTACACCGAGGGCTTTGTCCGGGACGGCAAGGGGGCCCTTGCGGTGCACGCAACTGCAACGTTTTCCATGATCGGAAGCAACTTAACATGAATTAATGCACCCATTTCGTCATTTGCGTGTTATGAGATGACTCTCGACATTCAATGAGAACCGCATGCGCTACTCCCGGGAACACAAGCAGGAAACCCACGACCGCATTGTGAGGAAGGCGTCCACGCGGCTGCGCGAGAAGGGGGCCCATGGCGTCGGCGTGGCCGACCTCATGAAGGAGGCCGGCCTGACCCATGGCGGCTTCTACGCGCATTTCGATTCTCGTGAGGCGCTGATGATCGAGGCGTTCGGTTATGCGATGGACCGCTCGATGGAGCACTGGCGCAAGATCACCGACGAGGTTTCGCCGGAAAAGCGGCTGGCCCTGATCGCGGAGGCCTACCTCTCGGCCTTGCATCGCGACAATCCCGGCCATGGCTGCTCAATTCCCGCGCTGGGCGCCGAGATCGCACGCGAGAGCCCCAAGGCGCGAAAGGCATTTGCCGGCAAGCTCGACGAGATGATCGAGCTGCTGGCCGACTTCATCCCGAACATGCCGCGCAAGGCCGCCCGCAAGCAGGCGATCGCGACGCTGGCGACCATGGCCGGCACCATGCTGCTGGCCCGCGTTGCGGGGTCGAGCGAGCTGTCGGATGAAGTGCTGAAGGCGGGCAGGGACAGCGCGCTCGATGGCGCCAAGCGTGAGCCAAAGGCGGCGGCCGCGAAGAAGGCGAAGAGCTAGGCGCGGTGCCGTAGGGTAGGCAAAGCGAAGCATGCCCACGACTTGGTCGCTTCGGAGAGAGCAATCGGAGAGAAATGGTGGGCACGGCGCTTTGCGCTTTTGGCCACCCTATGAGACCGCCGCTCACCTTCCTGCAAACAGCGCGCGCTCGCGCTCCACGATCTCGCTGATATAGTCCGCCACCGCCCTGATCCGCGCCAGATCCTTGCTGTCGGTATGCATCAGCATCCAGAACGTCCGCGTGATCGAGATCTCGTCGGGCAGCACCGGAACGAGTTGCGGATAATCGCTCGCCATGAAGTGGGGCAGCACCGCGATGCCGAAGCCTGAAAGCGTGGCGTTGAGCTGGGCGATCAGATTGGCGCTGCGAAAGCGCGCGGAAATCCGCGGCGACACCTGCGGCAGATAATCGAGCTCCGGCGTGAACAGGAGCTCCTCGATGTAGCCGACGAAGCGGTGCTGCGTCAGGTCCTGCTTTGAGGCGATTTTCGAGAAGCGATCGAGATAGGCGGGAGCGGCATAGAGGCCAAGGCGGTAGTCGAGCAGCTTGCGCCCGACGATGCGGCCTTCCTTCGGCATGGTCAGGCTGATGGCGATGTCGGCCTCGCGCTTGGAGAGACTGAACAGCCGCGCGGTTGCCACAAGTTGCAGGTCAAGATCGGGGTACCGGTCCGCGAACGGCGTCAGTCGCGGCGCCAGGAAGGCGGTACCGAACCCATCAGGCGCGCCGATCCGCACCGTGCCGGTCAGCCGCGCCACGGAGCCGCCGACCTGCTCCTGATTGGCGACGATGGTCGATTCCATGGCTTCGGCGCTGTCGGCGACGCGCTGGCCCGCCTCGGTGAGGAGGTAGCCGGTCTTGCGCCGGTCAAACAGCTTGGCCGAGAGGTGCTTCTCCAGTCGGTCGACGCGGCGGATGACGGTCGCATGGTCGACGCCGAGCTGTTTTGCCGCAGCCGACACCGAGCCGCCCCGCACGATGGCCAGCACGAAGCGAAAGTCGTCCCAATCGATAGCGCCTTGATCCAGCATTTTCGCACATCTATGGTGCATTATCTCAGACTTGAATCCTATAAAATGCAGGTCAATAGGATTTGTCAAAACGACCACGCTCGGCCTGAAGGAGACCATTCCATGCGTTCAATCGGACATTTCATCGGTGGCAAGGAGGTCAAGGGCCCCTCTGGCCGCACCGCCGACGTTTTCGAGCCGATGACCGGTGACGTCCAGGCCAAGGTGGCTCTGGCGTCCAAGGCCGAGGTCCGCGCCGCCATCGAGAACGCGCGCGCCGCGCAGCCCGAGTGGGCCGCCACCAACCCGCAGCGCCGCGCTCGCGTCATGATGAAATTCCTGGAGCTGATCCAGCGCGACTACGACAAGCTCGCCGAGCTGCTCGCGCGTGAGCACGGTAAGACCGTGCCGGACGCCAAGGGCGACATCCAGCGTGGTCTCGAGGTCGTCGAATTCGCCTGCGGCATCCCGCATCTGATGAAGGGCGAGTACACGGAAGGAGCCGGCCCCGGCATCGACATCTATTCGATGCGCCAGGCGCTCGGCGTCGTCGCCGGCATCACGCCGTTCAACTTCCCGGCGATGATCCCGATGTGGAAGTTCGCCCCTGCAATCGCCTGCGGCAACGCCTTCATCCTCAAGCCCTCGGAGCGCGATCCCGGCGTGCCGATGAAACTTGCCGAGCTGATGATCGAGGCGGGCCTGCCGGCCGGCATCCTCAACGTCGTCAACGGCGACAAGGAAGCCGTGGACGCCATCCTCGACGATCCCGATATCAAGGCCATCGGCTTCGTCGGCTCGACGCCGATCGCGCAGTACATCTATGAGCGCGCCGCCCAGACCGGCAAGCGCTGCCAGTGCTTCGGCGGCGCCAAGAACCACGCCATCGTCATGCCGGACGCGGACATGGACCAGGCCGTCGACGCGCTGATCGGCGCCGGCTACGGCTCCGCCGGCGAGCGCTGCATGGCCGTCTCCGTCGCGGTCCCCGTCGGCAAGTCCACCGCCGACCGTCTCATGGAAAAGCTGATCCCGCGCGTCGAGAGTCTCAAGATCGGCACCTCGATCGATCCGTCGGCCGATTACGGTCCGTTGGTGACGCGCGAGGCGGTCGAGAAGGTCAAGAGCTACATCGACATCGGTATCAAGGAAGGCGCGACGCTGGCCGTCGACGGCCGCGGCTTCAAGATGCAGGGCTACGAGAACGGCTTCTATCTCGGCGGCTCGCTGTTCGACAACGTCACCAAGGACATGCGGATCTACAAGGAAGAGATCTTTGGCCCGGTGCTCTCGGTCGTGCGTGCGCATGACTACAAGGAAGCGCTGGCGCTGCCGTCCGACCACGACTATGGCAACGGCGTCGCCATCTTCACCCGCGACGGCGACGCCGCGCGCGACTTCGCGGCCAAGGTCAATGTCGGCATGGTCGGCATCAACGTGCCGATCCCGGTGCCGATCGCCTATTACACCTTCGGCGGCTGGAAGAAGTCGGGCTTCGGCGATCTCAACCAGCACGGCCCGGACTCGATCCGCTTCTACACCAAGACCAAGACGGTGACCTCGCGCTGGCCGTCCGGCGTCAAGGAAGGTGCGGAGTTCTCGATCCCGCTGATGAAGTAGGGCTGTTGCCCAGCCCGTCATTGCGAGAGTAGCGAAGCAATCCAGAATCTTTCCGCAGAGACAGTCTGGATTGCTTCGTCGCTTCGCTCCTCGCAATGACGAGGAAGGTGAGGAGCCCCGCATGCAGTTCGCTCTGAACGAGGATCAGGTCGCAATTCGCGACATGGCGCTCACGTTTGCGGCGGAAAAGATCGCGCCGCATGCGCTGCGCTGGGACGAGGAAAAGCATTTCCCCGTCGATGTGATGCGCGAGGCCGCCACCCTCGGCATGGGCGGCATCTACATCCGCGACGATGTCGGCGGCTCCGCCATGACGCGGTTCGATGCGGCGCTGATCTTCGAGGCGCTGGCGACGGGCTGCCCGACCACCTCGGCCTTCATCTCCATCCACAACATGGCGAGCTGGATGATCGATGCCTTCGGCAGCGACACCCAGCGCCACCAATGGCTGCCGAAGCTCTGCACCATGGAGCTGATCGCAAGCTACTGCCTGACCGAGCCGGGCGCCGGCTCGGACGCGGCGGCGCTCCGCACCCGCGCGCTGCGGGACGGCGACCATTACGTCCTCAACGGCCAGAAGCAGTTCATCTCCGGCGCTGGCGGCACCGACCTTCTGGTCGCGATGGTGCGTACCGGCGGCGACGGACCGGGCGGGATCTCGACCCTCGTCATCGACGGCAAGACGCCCGGCGTCTCCTTCGGCGCCAATGAGCGCAAGATGGGCTGGAACGCACAGCCGACCCGCGCCGTCATGTTCGAGAACGCCCGCGTTCCTGTCGCCAATCGCCTGAGCGAAGAGGGCGTCGGCTTCAAGATCGCGATGGCCGGCCTCGACGGCGGCCGCCTCAACATCACGGCGTGTTCTCTTGGTGGTGCCCAAACTGCGCTCGACAAGGCACGCGCCTACATGAAGGAGCGCAAGGCATTCGGAAAACGGCTGGACGAATTCCAGGCGCTGCAATTCCGTCTTGCCGACATGGCGATCGAGCTCGAGGCTGCGCGCACCTTCCTGTGGCGTGCTGCGGCGGCTCTCGACCGCAAGGATCCTGACGCCACCATGCTCTGCGCCATGGCGAAACGCTTCGGTACCGACGTCGGCTTCGAGGTCGCCAATCACGCGCTGCAGCTTCACGGCGGCTACGGCTACTTGAGCGAATATGGCATCGAGAAGATCGTGCGGGACTTGCGCGTGCACCAGATCCTCGAAGGCACCAATGAAATCATGCGGCTGATCGTGGCGCGCAAATTGATCGAGGGCGCGCGATGAGCGGAGCGGAAGAGGGCGATCTGGTCGCGCGCGTCGAAGGCGCAGCCGGCATCATCAGGCTCAATCGTCCCAAGGCGATCAACGCCGTCACGCTGGAGATGTTTCGCGACATCGACAAGGCGCTCGATCGCTTCGAAGCTGATCCTGCAATTGCCGTGGTCCTGCTGGAAGGCGCCGGCGAGCGCGGCCTCTGCGCCGGCGGCGACATCCGCACGCTCTGGGAGAGCTCCAAGGCTGGCGGCGACCTCGGCAGGATCCTGTGGCGGGAGGAGTACATCCTCAATGCCCGGATCAAGACATTCCCGAAGCCGTATGTCGCCTTCATGGACGGCATCGTGATGGGCGGCGGCGTCGGCTTGTCGGCCCATGCCAGCCACCGCATCGTCACCGATCGCACCAAGCTCGCGATGCCCGAAGTCGGTCTCGGCTTCTTTCCCGATGTCGGCGGCACCTATCTGCTGTCGCATTCGCCGGGCGAGATCGGCACCTATTTCGGGCTGACCGGCCAGACCATGAACGGGCCGGACGCGATCCACGCGAAGTTTGCCGATTGGGTCGTGCCGGCGGCGAGATTGCCGGAGCTGCGCGAGACACTGACCAAGCTGCGGTCCGGTGCGACCGCCGGCGACGTCGGCAAGCTCATCGGCGGCTTTGCCACCGGCGAGACCGCGGGGCCGGTGGCCGCAAAGGAGCCGATCATCGATGCGTTGTTCGGCTTCGACCGCATGGAGGATATTTTTGCGGCGCTGAAGCGCGATGGTTCCGAGTTCGCGCTGGCCACGCTGAAGACGCTGAACGAAAAATCGCCGCGCGGCATGGTGGTGACGCTTAAGCTGCTGCGACTTGCGCGTGGAGCGTCGAGCCTGGAGGAATGCCTGGTGCGCGAATACCGTGCCGCGCTGGAAGTGTTTCGGAGCGATGATTTTCGCGAAGGCGTGCGCGCGGCTGTGATCGACAAGGACCGCAACCCGACCTGGTCGCCGCCGCGGATCGAAGATGTGACGCCGGAGATGCTCGCGCCCTATCTCGCCGAGATCGGCGTGGACGAGCTGAAGTTCAATTAACAACGCTGTAGCGGAGGAAACGACAATGGCCACGATCGCATTCATCGGTCTCGGCAACATGGGCGGCCCGATGGCGGCCAACCTCGTCAAGGCCGGCCACAAGGTCGTGGCGTTCGACCTGGTCGAAGCCTCGCGCAATCAGGCCAAGGCCGATGGCGCCAGCATTGCCGCCAGCGCGCCCGGCGCGGTGCAGGGCGCCGATGTCGTCGTCACCATGCTCCCCGCGGGCAAGCATGTGCTCGGCGTCTGGAACGAGGTCGTACCTGCCATGACCAAGGGAACGCTGATCATCGATAGCTCCACCATCGACGTCGAGAGCGCGAGGGCTGCGCATGCGCTCGCTGCCAAGCACGGCGTGCTTTCGGTCGACGCGCCGGTCTCCGGCGGCACCGGCGGCGCCAAGGGCGCGACGCTCACTTTCATGTGTGGGGGTGAGGAGAAGGCATTTGCTGCGGCCAAGCCGGTGCTCGAAAACATGGGCAAGAAGATCGTGCATTGTGGCGGCGCTGGCGCTGGCCAGGCCGCCAAGATCTGCAACAACATGATCCTTGGCATTTCCATGATCGCAGTCAGCGAAGCCTTTGCGCTCGGCGAGAAGCTCGGCCTTTCGCACCAGGCACTGTTCGACGTCGCCTCGACCTCGTCGGGCCAGTGCTGGTCGCTGACGACCTATTGCCCGGTGCCGGGCCCGGTGCCGACCTCGCCCGCCAACAACGACTACAAGCCGGGCTTTGCCTCGGCGCTGATGGTGAAGGATCTGACCCTGGCGCAGGATGCCGCCAAGGCCGCGGGTGCGGCGACACCGCTCGGCAAGCATGCGCAGGAGATCTATCAGTCTTTCGACGCAGCCGGCCAGGGCGGGGTGGATTTTTCCGGGATTATCAAGCACGTTCGCAGCCTCGCTGGAAAATAGCGGGACTTCGTAGCCCGGATGCAGCGAAGCGAAATCCGGGACAGCTGCCTCCAATGGCCTCGCCGGCCCGGGATTGCGCTTCGCTGCATCCGGGCTACGCTCGAACATCATTTCGACGGGCCCGGACCATGACCACATTTCAGGAAGCGCGCGCGTTTCTGCTTCATCACCGCACGGACTACGAGGCCGCGGTCAAAGGCTTCCGCTGGCCCGATCCGGTTCCCTTCAACTGGGCGCTCGACTGGTTCGACGCCGAGCTGGCGAGGAAGGCGGAATCGAAGGATCGGCCGGCGCTCTGGATCGTCGACGCCGCGCAGGATCGCCAGACCAAGCTATCGTTCGCGGCGCTTTCGAAGCGCTCGAACCAGGTCGCGAACTTCCTCCGCGCCCAGGGCTTGAGGCGCGGCGATCATCTTCTGCTGTTGCTCGGCAATGTGGTTCCGCTGTGGGAGACGATGCTCGCCGCGATGAAGCTCGGTGTGGTCGTGATCCCTGCGACCACGCTGCTCACCGCCGATGAGCTGCGTGACCGGCTCGATCGCGGCAAGGCGAGGGCGGTGGTGGCGGCGCAGGACCAGGTCGCAAAATTCGCAAGCCTCGGTGCCGAGAATGTCGTCCGCATCGTGGTCGGCGCGCCCTCCGATGGCTGGCTTGCCTATGACGAAGCGGCCAAGGCCTCCGAAGGCTTTACGCCTGACGGCGCGACCAACGCCGACGACCCGATGCTGCTCTATTTCACCTCTGGCACCACGGCAAAACCGAAGCTGGTGCGGCACAGCCAACGCAGCTATCCCGTCGGCCATCTCTCCACCATGTACTGGATCGGGCTGAAGCCCGGCGACGTTCATCTCAACATCTCCTCGCCTGGCTGGGCCAAGCATGCCTGGAGCTGTTTCTTCGCGCCGTGGAATGCGGGCGCGACCGTGTTCGTGGTCAATCAGCCGCGCTTCGATGCCAAGGCGCTGCTCGCCACCATCGGCCGCTGCGGCGTTACCACGCTGTGCGCGCCGCCGACCGTGTGGCGGCTGTTCATCCAGGAGAACCTGGCCTCGTTCAAGGTCGCGCTTCGCGAGGTCTGCGGCGCCGGTGAGCCGCTCAACCCCGAAGTGATCGACCAGGTGCGCACCGCCTGGGGTCTCACCATCCGTGACGGCTATGGCCAGACCGAAACCACCGCGCTCGCCGGCAATTCGCCGGGACAGCCCATCAAGATCGGCTCGATGGGCCGTCCGCTGCCGGGCTATCGCGTGCAGATCAGCGACGCCGACGGTAATCCGGCGAAGGAGGGGGAGGTGACGCTGGTGCTCGGCGCCGACCGCCCGGCCGGCCTGATGCAAGGCTACCAGGGCGACGACGGCAAGCTGTCCGGCGCCGAGGGCGAGCTCTATCGCAGCGGCGACGTGGTGTTCGCCGACGAGGACGGCTATCTCACCTTCGTCGGCCGCTCCGACGACGTGTTCAAGTCGTCGGATTACCGCATCAGCCCGTTCGAGCTCGAGAGTGTTCTGCTCGAGCACGAGCTCGTCGCGGAAGCCGCGGTGGTCCCGAGCCCGGACCCGATTCGGCTCGCAATTCCCAAGGCCTTCGTGCTGCTGATTTCGGGCGCGGAACGCTCACCTGAAACCGCGCTGTCGATCTTCAAGCACCTGCATACGCGCCTGGCGCCGTTCAAGCGCATCCGCCGCCTCGAAATCGTCACCGAGCTGCCGAAGACGATCTCTGGCAAAATCCGCCGCGTGCAGCTACGACGTCTCGAACGCGACGACGATCGCAACGATCCGCTGCGGGGCCGGGAATTCCGCGAGGAGGATTTTCCGGAGTTGCCGAAAACACGGAGTGAGACCTAAGTGAACCAAATCTGGAAGTCGCCGCCGATCACGCTGGAGGCCTATCAGGCCATGGTCGGCAGGGAGATCGGCGTGTCGTCCTGGCACCTGATCGACCAGCCTCGCATCGATACCTACGCCGACGTGACCGAGGATCACCAGTTCATCCATGTCGATCCCGAGAAGGCCAAGGCGACCGCGTTCGGCACCACCATCGCGCACGGCTTCCTGACGATGTCGATGTTGTCGGTGATGTCCTATGAGGTGATGCCGGCGATTGCGGGCACCACGATGGGCGTCAATTACGGCTTCGACAAGCTGCGCTTTATCTCGCCGGTGCGATCGGGCAGGCGCGTCCGCGGCCGCTTCGTGCTGGCGGAAGCCAAGCTCCGCAAGCCGAATGAATTGCAATCCCGCACCAACGTCACGGTGGAGATCGAGGGCGAGGACAAGCCGGCGCTGGTCGCGGACTGGTTGGGTCTGATCTATTTCGCCTAGGCCAGAGGCGTCGTTGCCGGGCTTGACCCAGCCATCCATCGCTGCTCAAAAGCTTGTCAATCCGCGCTCGGTGCACCCTCTCCCCTTGTGGGAGAGGGTGGCTAAATCGAGCGGAGCGAGATGAAGCCGGGTGAGGGGTCTCTCTCCACGCGCTCATCTGCCGAGACAGACCCCTTATCCGGCGCTTCGCGCCACCTTCTCCCACAAGGGGAGAAGGGAAGAAAACTAGGAAACGCACTCATGGCAATCAGGTTCGACGGACGCGTCGCCATCGTCACCGGCGCGGGCAATGGTCTCGGCAAGGCGCACGCGCTGGGGCTGGCGAGCCGCGGCGCGAAGGTCGTGGTCAACGATTTCGGTGGCGCGCGAGACGGTACCGGCGGCTCGCTGTCGCCGGCCGAGTCCGTGGTTGAAGAGATCCGCAAAGCCGGCGGCACCGCGATGGCCGACGGTGCCGACGTCTCTAATTTCGAGCAGGTCACCGCCATGGTCGAGCGCGCCACCAAAGAATGGGGCAGCGTCGATCTTCTGTGCGCCAATGCCGGCATCCTGCGCGACAAGTCGTTCGGCAAGATGGAAGCGGCTGATTTCCAGAAGGTGCTGGACGTGCATCTCGTCGGCACCTTCTATTGCTGCAAGGCGGCCTGGGCCGGCATGCGCGACCGAAATTACGGCCGCATCGTGCTGACGACCTCGTCCTCTGGCCTCTACGGCAATTTCGGCCAGGCCAATTACGGCGCGGCGAAATCCGGCATGGTCGGACTGATGAATGTGCTGGCCGAGGAAGGCCGCAAGAACGACATCCGCGTCAACATCATCTCGCCGACCGCGGCAACTCGGATGACCGAGGAGCTGCTGCCGCCACAGGCGCTGCAGCTGATGAAGCCAAACGCCATCACGCCCGCGGTCGAGTACATGCTGAGCGAGGATGCGCCGACCCGCACCATCATGGGCGCCGGCGCCGGCTCCTTCGCCGTGATCAAGATTTTGGAGAGCGAAGGCATCAACCTGCCGGAGTCCGAATGGACGCCGGACGCGGTCGCCGCCCACTTCGCCGAGATCAGCGACATGTCGAAGGCCAAGGCGCTGACGGGTGCGTTCGAGCAGACGCAGAAATATGTGGCGCAGGCGGCGGCACGGGCGGGGATCAAGCTCTGAGGGACGTCGCCGTCATCGGTGCCGGTCCCGCCGGGCTGATGGCGGCGGAGGTGCTCGCGTCGGGCGGCGCGCGCGTCACCGTCTACGACGCGATGCCGTCTGCGGGGCGCAAATTCCTGATGGCGGGCCGGGGCGGGCTCAACCTCACCCACAGCGAGCCGCTGCCGCAGTTCATGTCGCGCTACCGCGAGGCCGCACCGAAGCTGCAAGCGGCGATCGAGGCCTTTTCGCCCGAGGCGTTGCGTGCGTGGAGCGAAGCATTGGGCGAGCCGACCTTCGTCGGCAGCAGTGGCCGGGTGTTTCCGAAAGCGTTCAAGGCCTCGCCCTTGCTGCGCGCCTGGCTGCGGCGCCTCGACGCGAGCGGCGTGCGGTTTGCCTTCCGCCATCGCTGGACCGGATGGGACGGCGAGGGGCGGCTGCTGTTTCGAACGCGCGATGGCGTGGCGGCGGTCGCGGCCAGTGCCACGATCCTCGCGCTCGGCGGCGCAAGCTGGCCGCGGCTCGGGGCGGATGGCGGCTGGGGCGATCTCCTAACAGCAAGAGACGTTGCCGTCTCGAAGCTGCGGCCCGCCAATTCCGGCTTCACGGTCGCATGGTCAAATGTGTTCCGCGACCGTTTCGAGGGCCAGCCGCTCAAGGGCGTGGCGCTGACGATCGGCTTGCACACGGTGCGCGGCGAAGCGGTGATCACCCGCAGCGGCATCGAAGGTGGCGCGATCTACGCTCTGTCGGCGGAACTGCGGGAGGCCTTGCTTGTTCTCGGGCAGGCGCGGTTGATGATAGCCCTGCGGCCCGACCTCGACACGGCCGGGCTGACGACGCGGCTATCGGGCACGCGCGGCAAGCAATCGCTCGCGAACTTCCTGCGCAAGGCCGCGCAGCTGTCGCCGGTCGGAATCGGCCTGATGCAGGAGGCGGCCATTGCCTCCGGCCGAACGCTGACATCGTTCTCGCCGTCCGAGCTTGCGGAGCTGATCAACGCAATTCCGGTGCAGCTCACCGGCACAGCGCCGATCGAGCGGGCGATCTCGACGGCGGGCGGGATCACCTTCGACGAGCTCGACGAACACTTCATGTTGCGCAAGCTGCCGGGGGTGTTCGCGGCCGGCGAGATGCTGGACTGGGAGGCGCCAACGGGCGGCTACCTGCTGCAGGCGTCCTTCGCGACCGGGCTTGCGGGGGGCAGGGGTGTGTTGGCTTGGCTCAACCGTGCGTAGAACGCCGCCGCCCTTCAAGGGCCGCAGAAGAAGCGGCCACCTCAGGGCGACGGCTAAGAGAGAGCGTCGTCTCTCCCAGAGAAGAGTTCACGAGAGAGCGTCATCCTGAGGTGCTCGGTTTCCGGTGCGACAGCACCGGGAGCCGAGCCTCGAAGGATGCGCGGGCGTCGAACCGTCTACCGCAGCTTCCCGCGCGCCGACACCGGCAGCGTGCCGATGATGTCCTCGCCGCGCACCATCACCACCTCGTCCATCATGTTGACGACGACGCAGACGTGGTTTGGCACGATGCGGACGACGTCGCCGACATTGGGCCTTGTGTTGCTGCGGGAGAGATCGAGGAAGCCGTGCTCCTCGGCGAACTTCGCGATTTTTGCCTCGGGATGCTCCAGGATCAGGCCGTGGCCGTCGAGGCCGCCGGTGTCCGTCGTCAGCGTTTTCGAGCCGGCGTCCAAAATGCCGCGCTCGGGCGCGGCGCGGCTCACCACGGTCGAATAGATGTGCAGCGCGCAGTCGTCCCAGGTCGCCGAGCCCGCGGCGACCTGCATGCGGTCGTTGTAGATATAGGTGCCGAAGCGATGCTCGGTGCCGCCCTTGAGCTTGCCGAGATTGACGAGGTTCGGCGTGCCGCCGGTCGAGACGATCTTTGCGTCCAGCCCGTGCGCGCGCACGCCGGCCAGCGCCTCGTCGTAGAACTTCTGCGCCTCAGCCCAGCCTGTCTCGGTCGGATAGAGCATGAAGCCGGCGAACTCGAGGCCCTTCGACCCCGCGATCTCGCGCGCCAGCGCAATCGCTTCGGCCGGCGTCTCGACGCCCGCGCGCTTGCGGCCAGTGTCGCATTCGACCGCGACCGAGAGCGGGCGGCCCGATGCCGCAGCCGCCTTGGGCAGGCCGGCGACGACCGTGGAGTTGTCAGCGGCCACGGTCATGTTCGCCTTGGCCTGCAGCGCGCCGAGGCGCGCCATCTTCTCGTCGCCAAGGAGGTTGTAGCTGATCAGGATGTCGTCGATGCCGGCATTGACCATGATCTCGGCTTCGCCGAGCTTCTGACAGGTGATGCCCTTGGCGCCGGCCGCAACCTGCATCTTGGCAATCGTCGGGTTCTTGTGCGTCTTGATGTGCGGCCGATTGGCGACGCCGGCATCGTCGCAAGCCTTCTGGATCCGCGCTATGTTGCGCTCGACCTTGTCCATGTCGATGACGGCGCAGGGCGTGCCGTATTCGCGGGCGATCTTGGCGGCAAGAGGTGTTGTCATGGCAGTCCTTTAGTTGGCGCGTATTCTGATCGCAAAACCGGTGCCCACTTCTTGCGGAATACGCGCTATGCCTGTTCAATCTCTTCACGGAGCATTTCGAGTTCGAGCCAGCGCTCTTCGGCGGCGGACAGTTCCTCATGCGCCTTGGCGATGGCGGCCGAGGTATCGTCGAACCTCTTGCGATCCCTAGCGTAGAGGTTGGGATCATCAAGCACGCGCTGCAGCTTTGCGATATCCGCCTGCAACGTTTCCATCCTCTGCGGCAGCGTTTCCAGCGCGTGCTTCTCGTTGAAGCTCAGCTTCCGCTTGGGCGCCGACGAAGAAGCGGAGGCGCGCTCCTCTTTCTTCTCCGCGGAGGCTTGCGCCTTTGCCGTCTCGCGCTTGAGGTCCGCGCCGCGCTGCGCCAGCATGTCGCTGTAGCCGCCGGCATATTCGATCCACTTGCCATTGCCCTCGGGCGCGATCACGGAGGTGACGACGCGGTCGAGGAAGTCGCGGTCGTGGCTGATCAGGATGACCGTGCCCTCATAGTCGCCGAGCATCTCCTCGAGCACGTCGAGGGTTTCGAGATCGAGATCGTTGGTCGGCTCGTCCAGCACCAGCAGGTTTGACGGTTTGGCCAGCGCACGCGCCAGCATCAGCCGGCCGCGCTCCCCGCCGGAGAGCACCTCCAGCGGCGTGCCGCGCTGCTCCTGCGCGAACAGGAAGTCCTTCATGTAGCCGACGACGTGCTTTGGCTTGCCGCCGACCATGACGTGGTCGCCGCGGCCGCCGGTGAGCGCTTCGGCCAGCGTCGATTTGGGATCGAGGCTTTCGCGATGCTGGTCGAGTGTCGCCATCTCCAGATTGGCGCCGAGCCGCACGGTGCCGGAGTCAGGCTCCGCGCCGCCGGTGAGCAGGTTGACCAACGTGGTCTTGCCGGCGCCGTTCGGGCCGATGATGCCGAGCCGGTCGCCGCGCTGGATGCGGGTCGAGAAATTCTCGACGATCTTGCGCTCGCCATAGGATTTGGTGATGCCCTTGGCCTCGATCACCAGCTTGCCGGACTGCTCGGCCTCACTGGCCGCGAGGTTGGCGCTGCCGGCGGTGCCGCGATAATTGCGGCGCTGGGCGCGCAGCGCGTGCAGATTGGCGAGGCGCTTGACGTTGCGCTTGCGCCGGCCGGAGACGCCGTGGCGCAGCCAGTGCTCCTCGTCGACGATCTTGCGGTCGAGCTTGTGCTGGTCGCGCTCGTCCTCGGCCAGCACCTCGTCGCGCCAGCTCTCGAACGAGGCAAAGCCACGATCGATCTGCTTGATCTTGCCGCGGTCGAGCCAGGCAGTGGAGCGCGACAGATTAGTGAGGAAGCGGCGATCATGGCTGATGATCACCAGCGCGCTGCGGCGGCTATCGAGCTCCTGTTCCAGCCATTCGATGGTGGCAAGATCGAGGTGGTTGGTCGGCTCGTCCAGCAGCAGAATGTCGGGCGAGGGCGCCAGCACAAAGGCCAGCGCCGCGCGGCGGGCCTCGCCGCCGGAGAGGTTGTGCGGGTTCTCCTCGCCGGTGAGGCCGAGCTGCTCCAGGAGATAGCGCGCCTGGTGCTGGTCGTCGCCGGGCGCGAGCCCGGACTCGACATAGGCGAGCGTGGTCTTGTGCGTGCCGAAGTCCGGCTCCTGCGGCAGATAGCGGACGGTGGCGCCGGGCTGCACGAAGCGCGTGCCGCCATCGGGCTCGACCAGGCCGGCGGCGATCTTCAGCAGCGTCGACTTGCCGGAGCCGTTGCGGCCGATCAGGCAGACGCGTTCACCCGGGGCGACATTGAGCTCGACGCCTGACAGCAGCGGCGTGCCGCCGAAGGTCAGCCGGATGTCTTTCAGTTGGATCAGTGGCGGCGCCATGGTCAACCCTGACTCGTTGCGGCCGCATCGGTGCGACGTCGCGCGATCCGCCGCAGCGTCTGGTCGAGCGCCGACAGGAAGGCGGAGCGGTCGCGCGGCGCGAACGATCGTGGGCCGCCGGTGACCTCGCCGGCCGAGCGCAGATCCGTCATCAGATTGCGCACCGCCAGCGTCATCCCGATCGACTCTTCGGTAAACGGCTTTCCGTTCGGCGCGATCACGTCGGCGCCCGCCTTCACACAGCGGCTCGCCAGCGGAATGTCCGAGGTCACGACCACGTCGCCAGGCCTGGCGCGCTCGGCGATCCAGTCGTCGGCCGCATCCATGCCGCTACCTGCTGCAATGCGCTCGATCAACGGGTCCTGCGGCACGCGCATGAAATTGCCCGCGACCACGCTGACGGGTATGCCATGCCGGATCGCGACGCGGTAGATCTCGTCCTTCACGGGGCAGGCGTCGGCGTCGACATAGATGCGGGTGGGAGTGTCGGTCATTCCGCGCGTGGTACCGCATTCGGGCGGCAAAGGCGAGGGGATTGACCGCTGTTCCCGGGAGCCTACGATCGGCCCCGAAACAATGAGAATGCAGGGAAGATGCCCATGCCGAACCGGCTCGAAACCTACCGCGTCGAGGCCTACAACACCGCCAAACAATCCGAAAACAAGATGCATGACGACACGGTGGCGCGCCGCTTCGGCTTTTCCGGCGGGCTGGTCCCCGGCGTCGACGTCTTCGCCTACATGATGCACGTGCCGGTCGCGCGCTGGGGCCGCGACTTCCTGTCCGCGGGCTGATCGAGGCCCGCTTCATCAAGCCGGTCTATGACGGTGAGACCGCCGATGTCGATGCCACCGAGCACAACGGCTTGCTGACCATCGAGGTGTTCAGCCGCACCGAGCTCTGCGCGACCGGGACGGCCTCGCTGCCGATGGAGGCGCCGGTGGTAGCATTGAGCGACTATGTCGAAGTCCCCGCTGTCGCCGAGCGCAAGCCGGTCAGTCCTGCGACGTTCGAGATGGGCAAATGGCTCGGCACGACGCCGCGCCGCTGGGCCGGGCAGGACGCAGCCGACTATCTCGCCGACGTAAGGGAGAAAGATCCGATCTTCGCGCGCGAGGGGCTCGGCCATCCCGGCCTGATCCAGCGCGTCATGAACCGCGTGCTGGTGGACAACACCATCCTGGGTCCTTGGATCCACGTCGGCAGCCGCATGCAGCTGCTATCTGCCGCGCGCGCCGGCGACGAGATCACCGCGCGGGCCAAGGTCACAGCGAATTACGAGAAGAAGGGCCACCGCTTCGTCGAGCTGGACGCGCTCGTCGTCGCCAACGGCACGACGCCGATCGCGCATTGCCAGCACACCGCGATCTACCAGCCGCGCGAGCAGGCGGCGGCGTAATCACCGGCAACGTCATTCCGGGGCGATGCGAAGCATCGAACCCGGAATATCGAGATTCCGGGTTCGGTCCTGCGGACCGCCCCGGAATGACGAGGTGAGACTTAGAGTAGGCGACAAGTCCGGCCATGACGGCGGAATGCGTGTGCGCCCCCTCACGCCGCCTTGGCCTTCGCCTCCTGGATCGCGCGCCAGACGCGCTCCGGTGTCAGCGGCATGTCGATGTGCTTGATGCCGTAATCCGAGAGCGCATCGAGCACCGCGTTCACCACCGTCGACAGGCTGCCGGCGCAACCGGCTTCGCCGCAGCCCTTGCTGCCGAGTGGATTGGTCGTGGCTGGCACCGGATGATCGCCGATCGTCATGTTGGGGACGTCCTCGGCGCGCGGCAGGGCGTAGTCCATCAGCGAACCCGTGATCGGCTGGCCGCTCTCGTCGTAGCGGATGTGCTCCATCAGCGCCTGGCCGATGCCCTGAACCACACCGCCATGGAGCTGGCCCGCGACCAGCAGCGGGTTGATCACCGTGCCGAAATCGTTGACCGCGCTATAGCGCACGATCTGCACCACGCCGGTCTCTGGATCGATCTCGACCTCGGCGACGTGGCAGCCGTTCGGGAACGCCGAGGCGACCGGTTCGCTGGTGTGATCGACGTCGAGGCTGTCAGGCACGCCCTCCGGCATCTTGCCGTCGTGCAGGCGCTTGGCGAGCTCCATGATGTCGATGCTGCGATCGGTGCCGGCGATCGTGAAGCTGCCGCCTTCGAATTCGATGTCGGCTTCGGACGCCTCCAGCATGTGCGCCGCGGCGCGCTTGCCCTTCTCGATGACGAGCTTTGCAGCGCCCACGATTGCCTGGCCGGTCGCGGTGATCGAGCGCGAGCCGCCGGTGCCGTTGCCGGTGTGGACGATGTCGCTGTCGCCCTGGACGAGCTTGATGTTCTCGAAGGGAACCCCGAGCTGCGCGCTCAGCACCTGCGCGAACGGGGTGGCATGGCCCTGGCCGTAATCGAGCGTGCCGGTGATGAGCTGCACGGTGCCGTCAGCATCGAACACGATCTTGCCGAGCTCGGGGCTCGGCGGCGCGGTGACCTCGAGATAGGAGCCGACGGCGATGCCGCGCAGCTTGCCCGCCTTCTTGCTCTCCTTCTTGCGCTTGGCGAAGTTCTCGTGGTCGGAGATTTCGAGCGCCTTGTTGAACACGGCCTGGAAGTCGCCGCTATCATAGGTGACGCCGGAGGAGGCCGCGAACGGGATCTGGCTCGGCTTGATGAAGTTGCGCTTGCGCAAGGTCAGCCGGTTGATGCCCATCTCGTCGGCGGCGCGGTCGATCAGTCGCTCCATGTAATAGTTCGCCTCGGGCCGGCCGGCGCCGCGATAGGCGCCCATCAGCGTGGTGTTGGTCAGCACCACCTTGATGTCGACGCCCATCAGCGGCGTGCGGTAGACGCTGGAAAAGTTCTTGCCGGTGTTGAGCGACAGCGGGCCGGGCGCGACGCCGGTGATGTAGGCACCGACATTGCCATAGCCGGACAGCTTGGCCGCGAGGAAATGCCCCTCGGCGTCGAGCGCGAGCTCGGCGTGGATCTTCTGCGCGCGGCCGTGGCTGTCGGAGAGGAAGGCGGTCGAGCGCTCGTCGAGCCACTTCACCGGGCGGCCCAGCGCCTTGGCCGCGTACAGGATGCACATGTATTCGGGATAGTTGATGTTCTTCATGCCGAAGGAGCCGCCGACATTGGCGGTGAGGATGCGCACCTTCTCGTTCGGCACTTTCAGGTTCTTGGCGAGGTTGGCGCGGTTGCCGGCCACGCCCTGCGTCGGGACCTGAAGCGTGTAGCGCTCGGTCTTCTTGTCGTAGGAGGCAAGGCCGACGCGCGGCTCCATCGAGACCACGGCGACACGGGTGTTCTCGATGTCGATCCTGGTGACATGGGCGGCGCTGGCAAAGGCCGCGTTGACCTTGTCCATGTCGCCGTAGTGATAGTCGAGGACGACATTGTTAGGGATGTGGTCATAAAGCTGCGGCGCGCCGGGCTTGGCGGCTTCGTCGGGATCGGTCACCGCGGGCAGCGGCTCGACGTCGAGCTCGACCGCCTCGGCAGCATCGCGGGCCTGCGCCAGCGTCTCGGCCACCACGAAGGCGACGGGATCGCCGACGAAGCGGACCTTGTCGGTTGCGAGCGGCTGACGGTTGGTCTGCAGCAGGGGCGAGCCGTCGCGGCTCTTTAGCGGCAGGCCGCAGGTGAAGGGACCGTAGCCGGCGGCGTCGAGGTCCTTGCCGGTCCAGACGCCCAGCACGCCCGGCATCGCCTTGGCGGCGTCAATGCCGATGCCACGGATGGTGCCATGGGCATGGGTGGAACGGACGACCACGGCATAGGCCTGGCCGGGCAGGTTGAAATCGTCGGTGTAGCGGCCCTTGCCGCGCACCAGCGTGTCGTCCTCCTTGCGGCGGACGGGCTGCCCGACGCCATATTTTTGCAGTGCAATAGCGTTTTCGAGCGTGGACGATTTGGTGTGTTCTTGCATGGAATTGACCTGAAAAGCCGGCATTTGCGCATTTTCGCGGCAGCGGGGGACCGGACACCCCTGAGATAGCCCACCACCCGGTTCACGACAACGCACGAATGGGCATGGTCCCATGTGATGCGTTGTTGCGCAGGCCTGCCGCGCTGCTAATGTTTCAGGCGAAAAAGCAATTCCTGACCGGCCCGACCGCGGCCTCGGAAAGACAGTTTGTATGAATGACCACACGCGGCTCCGCGACGGCCATGCGCCGCACGGTGAGCTGGAGGGGTCGATGGCGGCGGTGGCGTTAGCCACCGCACCGGCCGTCGGCGCGCAGGCGCCGGGAACCGGCGTCTATGCGGCGTTGGACCTCGGCACCAACAATTGCAGGCTGCTGATCGCCTGTCCGACCCAGGACGGCTTTCGCGTCGTCGATTCCTTCTCGCGCATCATCCGGCTCGGGGAGGGCGTCTCGGCGACCGGCTCGATCAGCGACGCCGCGATCGAGCGCGCCATCGCCGCGCTCAGCATCTGCCGCGACAAGATCAATTTGCGGAAAGCGCGCCGGCTGCGGCTGATCGCAACTGAGGCTTGCCGCGCCGCCTCGAATGCGGAAGGTTTCCGCAGCCGGGTTGCGGCCGAGACCGGCATCGAGCTGGAGGTGATCGACCGCGAGACCGAGGCCGCGCTCGCGGTGCTCGGCTGCTCGCCGCTGGTCGACCCGCGGGGACGCGGCGCGATCCTGTTCGACATCGGCGGCGGCTCGACCGAGCTGGTGCGGATCGAGCGCGACCCGGAAAATCCGGAGCCGCGCATCAAGGCCTGGATGTCGATCCCCTATGGCGTGGTCACGCTCGCCGAGCAGTTCGGCGGACGCGACGTCACGCCGGAGATCTACGCTGCGATGGAGCAGGAGGTCGCAAACCACGTCGCGCCGTTCGCGGAAGTGCACGGCCGCGATCTCACTGAGATGCACCTGCTCGGCACGTCGGGCACGGTGACGACGCTCGCCGGCATCCATCTCAACCTCGCGCGCTACGACCGCCGCCGCATCGATAGCATCTGGATGAACGATGCCGATATCACCGCGACCATCAACAAGCTGCTCGGCATGAGCTACGAGGAGCGCGCCAACAACAGTTGCATCAGCGTCGAGCGCGCCGATCTCGTGCTCGCCGGCTGCGCCATTCTCGACGCAATCCGCCGCGCCTTTCCGCTGCCGCGCCTGCGCGTCGCCGACCGGGGCCTGCGCGAAGGCATGCTGGTCGAGATGATGCGCGAGGACGGCGCGCTCAGGAGCTGGTGAGATGGCGAAAGACACCACCGGCCGCTTGCACGTCCAGGTCAAGACCGGCGGCAAGCGCAAATTGTCGTCGAAGCTGTGGCTGGAGCGGCAGCTCAACGATCCCTATGTGGCCAAGGCCAAGGCGGCGGGCTATCGCTCGCGCGCGGCGTTCAAGCTCTTGGAGATGGACGACAAGTTTCGGCTCTTGAAGCCCGGCATGGCCGTGGTCGATCTCGGCGCGGCGCCCGGCGGCTGGAGCCAGATCGCAGCGAAGCGCGTCGGCTCGACGGAAGGCAAGGGCAAGGTCGTCGCGATCGATCTGCTGGAGATGCCCGAGATTCCCGGCGTCGACTTCGCGCAGCTCGACTTCATGGACAACGACGCACCGGAGAAGCTCACGGCGATGCTGGGCGGCAAGGCCGACGTCGTGATGTCCGACATGGCCGCCAACACCACCGGCCACCGCAAGACCGACCAGCTCCGCATCGTCGGCCTGGTCGAGACCGCGGCGGCCTTTGCCTGCGACGTGCTCAAGCCCGGCGGCACGTTCCTGGCAAAGACGTTCCAGAGCGGCGCCGACGCCGAGCTGCTGGCCCAGCTCAAGCGCGACTTCGCCACCGTGCGTCACGTCAAGCCGGCGGCGAGCCGGCAGGATTCCTCGGAACGCTACGTGCTGGCGACGGGATTTCGGGGCGGAGGAACGGCGTAGCCGCGTACTCCCGTCATTCCGGCGCGCCTCGAAGAGGCGAGCCCGGAATCCATTTTCCAACACGTTCTGCGGCGCGATGGATTCCGGGTTCGATGCTGCGCATCGCCCCGGAATGACCGAGGAGGTATTCACCCCAGCCGCTGATCCCGGACGTTTTGCGTATCCTCGGACGCCGCCTTGACCGCGGCCTTCTCTGCGCCCTTGCCGGCGCCCTTGCGGCTCGCGATCTCCACCGCCTTGCGGCCGGAGATCTCGTGGCCGGCATCTGCAGGCATTTGCCAGAAGAACCAGCTCGACGCCGCCGAGGTCAGCGCGACCACGACGAAGGCTGGGGCGAACACGGTGGCATCGATCTCGCTGACATGGTGGAACCACATCGTCGTTTCCACGCAGGCTGCGCCGACGGCAACGCCTGCGGAGACCGCCAGCTGCTGGTTGACGCTGACGAGCGTGGTGGCCCGGCTCATCTGCGCGGTTTCGACGTCGGCGTAGGCGACCGTGTTGATCGCGGTGAACTCCAGCGAGCGGAAGAAGCCGCCGACCACCAGGATGACCATGATGATGAGCAGCGGCGTCGTCACCGTGAACAGCGCGCAGACGGCGAGGAAGAACGCGCTGACAATCGAGTTCACCGTCATCAGATTGCGGAAGCCGAAGGTGCGGATGAGGCGTGCCGCCAGTGTCTTCATGCCCATAGCGCCGAGCGAGGAGGCGAAGGTGACGAGGCCGGAATGGAACGGCGACAGCCCGAAGCCGATCTGCATCAGGAGCGGCAACAGGAACGGCAGCGCGCCGATGCCGAGCCGGAACATGAAGCCGCCAAACACGGCCGCGCGTAGCGTCGGCAGCTTCAGGAGCGAGAAGTCGAGCACCGGCGAGCCCGTGCGGCGGGCGTGCAGGACATACAGTGTCATCGAGATCGCACCGCCCACGACCAGGGCGGCCACCGTGCTCCAAGGCAGGAGATTCAGTCCGGCAACGGAGAGGCCGAACGCGATGCCGGCAAGCCCGATGCCGGCCAGCACCATGCCGTAGAGATCGAACGGCTCCTGAGTCTCACTCTTGATGGGATCGATGAAGCGCAGCGCCATGAAGATGCCGAGCAGCCCGATCGGGATGTTGATCAGGAAGATCCAGTGCCAGGACGCATAGGTGGTGATGAAGCCGCCGAGCGGCGGGCCGATCACCGGGCCGATCAGGGCAGGGACCGTCACCCAGGCCATGGCATTGACCAGCGCGCTCTTGTCGACCGAGCGCAGCAGCACGAGGCGCCCGACCGGCGTCATCATCGCGCCGCCCATGCCTTGCAGGATGCGCGCGAACACGAAATCAGTGACCGAGGTCGAGAGCGCGCAGCCGACCGAGCCGACCATGAACACGCCGACTGCGATCGCGAACACCATCCGCGCGCCGAACCGGTCGGCGGTCCAGCCACTCGCCGGAATGAACACCGCGAGCGACAGCAGATAGGAGGTGATCGCGAGCTTCAGGGTCAGTGGGCTGGTGCCGATGTCGGCCGCGATCGCCGGCAGCGAGGTGGCGATGACGGTCGAATCCATGTTCTCCATGAAGAGAGCAGTGGCCACGATCAGCGGGATGACGCGTTGCTTGTCGACCATGACGGATTGGTAATGAAAATCGGAAGGAGGGGCGCGGTTCGGCTTATCACCGCCGCCTGCTCCCGACCATTGCGGATCGACGCATGGCACCTAAATCCCGCATAACAACGGTGTGACCCTCCGCCTCCGGCGTTCCGGGCCCGCGACGTCGTCGCGCCCCCGTAGGACGGCGGGTGGGCTGCGTAGGGTCTATCCTCGCGGAATCTACGTAAAAAAGCCTGTGCATGGCTGGCCAGCGGTCCGAATTGCTTTGATTCGTCACGCGGGCATGCTATCGACCGGCGTCAACCCCACCGATGGGCTCCGATTCTCAAGGCGATGCCGCAAGGTACGCCGAGGGCGGCGCTCATCCATTAGCGTTTGCGGCAAGGCCGCAGGAAGGAGTTGGCAAATGGCCACGGTGCAACTTCAGGGCATCCGCGAAGCCTTTACGTTCGACGACGTGCTGCTGAAGCCGGGCCTGTCGGACGTCATGCCGGGCGAGGTCGACATCCGCTCGCGCGTCACCCGCGCCATTCCGCTCAACATTCCGATCATGGCCTCGGCCATGGACACCGTCACCGAAGCGCGCATGGCGATCGCCATGGCGCAGGCCGGCGGCCTCGGCGTCATCCACCGCAATTTCGATCCCGAAGGGCAGGCCGCGCAGGTGCGGCAGGGCAAGCGCTACGAGTCGGGCATGGTGGTGAACCCGCTCACCATCAGCCCCGAGGCCACGCTCGACGACGCCCTCAAGCTGATGAGCGACCACGGCATCTCCGGCATTCCCGTCGTCACCGGCGCAGGCAAGAATACGCCCGGCAAGCTGGTCGGCATCCTCACCAACCGCGATGTGCGCTTTGCCACCGACCGCCGGCAAAAAGTCTCCGAGCTGATGACGCATGAAGGGCTCGTCACGGTGCGCGAGAATGTCAGCCAGGACGAGGCGCGGCGCATGCTGCACCAGCATCGCATCGAGAAGCTGCTCGTGGTCGACGATCAGTATCGCTGCGTCGGTTTGATCACCGTCAAGGACATGGAGAAGGCGGTCGCCCATCCGCTCGCTTGCAAGGACGCGCAGGGGCGCCTGCGGGTCGCCGCCGCCACGACGGTCGGCGACAACGGCTTCGAGCGCACCGAGCGGCTGATCGATGCCGGCGTCGATCTCGTCGTCGTCGACACCGCGCACGGCCATTCCCGTCACGTGCTGCACGCGGTGAACCGCATCAAGCGCCTGTCCAATTCGGTGCAGGTCGTCGCCGGCAACGTCGCCACCACCGAGGGCACGCAGGCGCTGATCGACGCGGGCGCGGACTGCATCAAGGTCGGCATCGGCCCGGGCTCGATCTGCACCACGCGCATCGTCGCCGGCGTCGGCGTTCCCCAGCTCACCGCGATCATGGATGCGGTCGAGGCGGCGAAGAAGGCCGATATCCCCGTCATCGCCGACGGCGGCATCAAATTCTCCGGCGATCTCGCCAAGGCGCTCGCCGCCGGCGCGGACATCGCCATGGTCGGCTCGCTGCTCGCCGGCACCGACGAAACGCCCGGCGAAGTGTTCCTGTGGCAGGGCCGCTCCTACAAAGCCTATCGCGGCATGGGCTCGGTCGGCGCGATGGCGCGCGGCTCGGCGGACCGCTACTTCCAGCAGGACATCAAGGACACGCTCAAGCTCGTGCCCGAAGGAATCGAGGGTCAGGTGCCCTACAAGGGCCCGGTCGGCAACGTCATGCATCAGCTCGCCGGGGGCTTGCGCGCTGCGATGGGTTATGTCGGCGCTCGCGACATGAAGGAGCTGCACGACAAGGCGAGCTTCGTCCGCATCACCGGTGCGGGCCTGCGCGAAAGCCACGTCCACGACGTCACGATCACGCGCGAGAGCCCGAACTATCCGGGTGGGGGTTAGTTCGTTCGCCCCATTCTCGGTGTCGTCGCCCGCGAAGGCGGGCGATCCAGTACGCCGCGGCCTCTCGGTTCAATATTCTCAGAGTGCTGGATGCCCCCGCCTTCGCGGGGCATGATAGTGCGTTTGTGGCGCGCGCGTGCCTCCAACTCGTCATTGCGAGCGAAGCGAAGCAATCCAGTCCTTTTGGTATTGACGCCGCGGGATTGCTTCGCTTCGCTCGCAACGACAGAAAATTGGAGGAAGCCATGTCCCAGGCAAAACGCATCGTTCTCGCCGCGCGTCCCGTCGGTGAACCCAAATCGTCTGATTTCCGTTTGGAGGAATTCGCCGTTCCGACACCGGGACAGGGCGAAGTTCTGCTGCGGACGATCTGGCTGTCGCTCGATCCCTATATGCGCGGGCGCATGAGCGAGGGGCCGTCCTACGCAGCTCCGGTGCCGGTCGGCGGCGTGATGGAGGGCGAGGCGGTCAGCGAGGTCGCGGCCTCAAACAATCCCGATTTCGCGGTCGGCGACATCGTGCGCATCCGCTCCGGCTGGCAGACGCACGCGATCTCGAACGGCAAGGGCCTGATCAAGGTCGATCCCAAGCTCGGGCCGATCTCGACCTCGATCGGCGTGCTCGGCATGCCCGGCATGACCGCCTACCCCGGCCTGCTCGACATCGGCAAGCCGCAAGCAGGCGAGACCGTCGTCGTTGCCGGCGCTTCCGGCGCGGTCGGCTCGGCGGTGGGGCAGATCGCCAGGATCAAGGGCGCACGCGCGGTCGGCATCGCCGGTGGCAAGGACAAATGCGACTACGTGGTCAAGGAGCTCGGCTTCGACGCCTGCATCGATCACCGCGACCCTGATCTCGCCGCCAAGCTGAAGGACGCCTGCCCGAAAGGCATCGACGTCTATTTCGAGAATGTCGGCGGCGCGGTGTTCGAGGCGGTGTTCCCGCTGCTCAATCCGTTTGCGCGCGTGCCGGTGTGCGGCCTGATCGCGCACTACAACGACACCGAGGCTAAGCCGCCGAAATGGGCCGCATCCCTGATGCGCGCAACGCTCACCAAGCGGCTGACCTTCCGCGGCTTCATCGTCTCCGACTTCGCCGCGCGCCATGGCGACTTCCTGCGCGACATGTCCGGCTGGGTTCGCGACGGCAAGGTCAAATACAAGGAGTTCGTGACCGAGGGCCTGGAGAGTGCGCCCGGCGCCTTCATGGGCCTGCTGAAGGGCGCCAATTTCGGCAAGCAACTGGTCCGGGTCGGCCCGGACAAGGCCTGATACGGCCGCTTCCGCCCGAGGTGGGGCGGATATGGTTAACGAAGAGTGACCGATCGGCCACACCTGTTCCGCAAAAGCCGCAGGTGTGACCGCCGCTTCATTGACCCCAGGGCGAAGACGTTGAATCATCGCGCATATTTTAGGTGCTGCGATGTTAGAGATTGGTTTTTTCTGCGTAATCCTGCTGGCCGCCGGCTATTGGACCACCATGTTCGTCATGGGCCGCCGCGACGACGTCATCCATGGCAAGTTCGTCCGCTTCGATGAGAGGGACGATCTTACCCGTCTCGCCATGCCGGCGCCGCCGCCATTCCCGACGCGTCCGGTCAAGACCGCGCCTGTCAGGCAACCGGCTGCCAATGATCTCGCGGCCAAGCCCGTGAACAGCGCAGCGCTGCAATCCCTGCTCGCCGCGATCCAGCAGGACCTCAAGAGCGTCGCCTGAGCGGCCAAGCGCGTCAGTGCTCGCCGCCCATCTGGGCGAAGAGTTCCTCGATGTCGACATCCACCTGGCCTGCAGCCTTGACGTGGCGGACCTCAAGGCTGTCAGGCCGAAAGCGGTATTCGACGAGCCCGACCTCCTTGATCGCGATCCGGTCCTGCCGCGTATCGTTGATGACGAAGCCGGCCGATGGGGCCCAGACGTGGCGGGGGTGTCGCCAGGTGAAGTCGCGCCGCTGGTGCACATGGCCGCTGGCGACGAGGCGCAGATCGACGCCCGCAAACATCTCGATCAGCCGTGCCCGCGCCGGCTGCGGCACGTAGCGGATCGACGTCTCCGGCGTCTCGGCATCGTCGGGCCGGTTGAGGAAGAGGGGCTTGTGCAGGAACAGCGCGACCGGTCCGCCGTTCGTGCGCGCGATCTGCTGCGACAGCCAGTCGAACTGCTCGGCCTCGAAGCCGAGCCCTGAATTCATGACCAGCGAATTGAGGCCGATGAAGCGCCAGCCCGCGGCTTCGAGCGCCCAATGGTCTTCGCCGATGATGTCGTAGAACTGCCGGCGGTGCGCCTCGTTGACCGGCGGCTTCGGCGCCGGCCCGATCGCGGTCGGATTGTCGCCGATGTCGTGATTGCCGGGGAGATAGCGGCATGCGACGGGCAGGGCGTCGTGCAGGCCTTTTGCGAAGACGACATCGTCGCGGCTGGTCGGTCCGTCGAACGAAACGTCGCCGGTGTTGACGACGAGATCGGGCCTGTCGGCGTCGATGTGCTCGCAAACGCGATGGAAGTTGGCGACCAGGCCGGGGAAGCGCCGGCCGAGATGGGTGTCGGAAATCTGCGTCAGGCGAAATTCGGACATGCGACCAGCTTAGCCGTTGTCGCGCGTCGGAACGATGACGGCGCGGGCATGGATCGCGACGAACAAAGTTTAAAGCACGCGGTAGCGGATCGTGTAGGCGTCCTGCGGCGCGACCGGGGCGGCCAGCGGCGAGGCGATGCGGTCGGCGAGATGCCAGGGGCCGAATTCCGGGGAGCGATGCGGCTCGGCGGGCAAACGGAGGCGAAACTCGAACGTGCCCTTGCCCGGCAGGTTCACCACGAGTATGCGGTCCGCGGTGCGGTGGTTGAGCGCCACCGCGCCCCGCAGCAGTGCGCGTCCGTCGGCGAGGTCGCGCACGCCGTCGACCAGCGCCAGGATCTGGTTGCGATCGGTGTGCAGCTCGATCTGGCTGTCGGTCATCCCCGTCAGCATCTCCCGAGGCATGCGGATCTCGAACGCGACGACGGGCTTGGACGGATTGAGTCCGAGATAGGCGAGTGCGGCATGGCGCATGTCGTAGGCGGCGAAGGCGAACAAGGCGAGCGCCGCGAGCGTGGCCACGCCATGCCGCAGGACGTCCCGCCAGGTGCGGTAGCTCAGGCGAAAGTACACCGTCATCGCCAGCGCGACCGCGAGCGCCATCGCGATCCCCGACAGGGCCGACATCAGGAGACCGAGCCGGCCGTCGGCAGATTCGGTCCAAAGGCTGGTCAGGGTGGTCATGGCGCCATCTCGCCTTGGGCCCCGACAGGGGGCGAAATCCGCTTTAACTATCGGTGGTTGGTCGCAAAATCGGGAAAGCCAGTTCAACTCGTTGATTGTCAGGACGAGGAGCGGCGGCTAATGGACGTCCGGCGGTCCCCGCCGGATGGGAAGTTCCGATGTCCGTTCAAATGGTCTTGCTGCCGGTCTTCGTCCAGATCGGGCTCACCTTCGCGCTCTTGATCGGCATGGTCGTCGCGCGCCGCAAGACGCTGGTCTCGGGCGAGACCAGGATCCGCGACATTGCGCTCGGCGAGCCGAACTGGCCGAAGGGCGCCACCCAAATCGCCAATTGCTACCGCAACCAGTTCGAGTTGCCGGTGCTGTTCTACGTCCTGATCGCGCTGGCATTGCCGCTGCGCCGCGCCGATCTCTTCATCGTGCTGATGTCCTGGGTGTTCGTGGTGACGCGCTTTGCCCATGCCGGGGTCTTCGTCTCGTCGAACGATCTCGGCCGGCGCTCCACGGTCTGGCTCGCCGGCGTGCTGGTGCTGCTGGCGATGTGGATCTACTTCGCGCTGAAGCTCTTGTTGCTGGTCTAGGCGCGTCCCTGCCAATGCTGACCTGAAAGATTAAGAATGACCCCCGCTGCCCGGCTGTCCGCAGCCATCGAGCTGATCGACACCATCGAGAAGGACCGCGTGCCCGCGGCCAAGGCGTTGAAGGAGTGGGGCACTGCGCACCGCTTCGCCGGTTCCGGCGACCGCGCCGCCATCGCCGGCCTGGTCTGGGACGTGCTGCGGCGCTACGCTTCGAGCGCCTGGCTGATGGACGCGGATACCGCGCGGGCGCGGCTGATCGGCATGCTCCGCCTCGAGCGCAATATGGACGCAGCCACGATGGGCGCGTTGTTCGACGGCAGCCGCTTTGCGCCGGCGCCGCTGACCGAGGCCGAAGAGGCCGCGCTCGCCTCGCGCTCCCTCCAGGGGGCGCCGGCCGCGATCGCCGGCGATTATCCCGAATGGCTCGACCCGCACCTTGCCAAGGTGTTCGGGGAGGACCGTGTGGCGGAGGCGGCCGCGATGGCAAGCCGGGCCCCGCTCGACCTTCGCGTCAACACGCTAAAATCCAATCGCGACAAGGTTCTGAGGGCGCTTTCTCATCTTCATGCGAAACCGACGCCGTGGTCGGCAACGGGCCTCCGTATCGAGCTTTCGGCCGATGCGCGCAACCCCGGCATTCAGGCCGAAGAGGACTTCATCAAGGGCGCCATTGAAGTGCAGGATGAGGGATCGCAGCTTGCGGCCCAGTTCACCGCGGCAAAACCCGGCGAGCAGGTGATCGATCTCTGCGCCGGCGCCGGCGGCAAGACCCTGGCGCTCGCCGCACTGATGCAGGGCAGGGGCCGGCTGATCGCGACCGATCGCGACAAGCGCCAGCTCGCTCCGATCCACGAACGGTTGTCCCGCGCCGGCGTCCACAATGCCGATATTCGCACGCCCAAGGGCGAGGCCGATGCGCTCTCGGATATCAGCGGCACGGCCGACCTCGTCGTGATCGACGCGCCCTGCACGGGAACCGGTACCTGGCGCCGCAATCCCGACGCCAAATGGCGCATGCGCCCGGGCGCGCTGGAGATTCGCCTGCGCGACCAGGCCGAGGTGCTGGAGCGGGCAGTTCCGCTGGTGAAGCCCGGTGGCCGCATTGCCTACATCACCTGCTCGGTGCTGTCGGAGGAGAACGGCGAGCAGGTGAGGGCATTCGTCGCGCGCCATCCCGAGTTCGTGGTCGTCCCGCCCGAGCAGACCGCGAGTGTGCTCTGGGACAAGGCCGAGGCCTTTGGCGAGGCCGCGCTGCAATCGCCGGAAGGCTGGCTGATGACGCCGCGGCGGACCGGAACGGACGGATTTTTCGTCTCGGTGCTGAGGAAGACGGGCTGATCTCACTCCGCCGTCATTCCGGGGCGCCCGAAGGGCGAGCCCGGAATCCATCGTGCGGCAGCGTGTGTGGTTCGATGGATTCCGGGCTCTCGCTTCGCGAGCCCGGAAGGACGGAGGCCCCAAAACAAAAGCCCCGCGGACCGGATCCCGGTCGCGGGGCTTTCTAACTCGAGCGTTCTGCCGGTACGTCCGTGGTCAGAACGCTGCGCCGGCGTTAGCCGACGCGGAGATTGTCGGCAGACGACTTGCCGCTGCGGCGGTCGGCGACGATGTCGAACGAGACCTTCTGACCCTCGTTGAGGGAGGAGAGGCCAGCGCGCTCGACGGCGCTGATGTGCACGAACACGTCCTTCTGGCCGTCGTCCGGCTGGATGAAACCATAACCCTTTTGGGTATTAAACCACTTCACGGTGCCCATAGCCATGGGTAATTTCCTTTAGTTAGAGAGAGTACGCACGCGGACCATGACGCTTCGATGCGTCCCTGATCCTGATGAGTCGATGTTTGGAGAATTCATCTGAAGCGTGCGCGCCCGTCAGCAACGAAGCGAAGCGGCCCAGTCGTTCGGCCAAGTATCGATGATCACAATATAGCGAGAATTTGGGGCCACTTCAAGGCACCACCCGCGGCTCGGAACGTCGCGCGACTTTGCTATTTTGCGGTGCAAATTAACCGCTCGCCGCGACTTAGTCCACGATGAAGAGCGTCGCCCCGGTTGCGGTCGAGGACCGATGCGCGGCGTCGCCGAAATCCGAAACCTGGTAGCTCATCCCCGCCGTGAGCTTGAATGTGCGCCCGTCACGCAGCTCGCTGTCGAGCTCGCCCTTCAGCACGTAGAGCACATGGCCGCGATCGCACCAATGATCGGCCAGATAGCCCGGCGAATATTCCACCATCCGCACGCGAAGATCGCCGATATTGAGCGTGCGCCACTTGGCCTCTCCGGTTTCGCCGGGATGCGTGGTCGGCTCGACCTTGCTCCAGTCGGTGACGGTAAAGGGGGAGGTGGGGAGTTTCATGCTGGCGAATCCGGTCAATGTGGTTTCGTGGTCCTTCAACCTCATAACCACTAACCTGACCGTCGCAAGCCATTGACGCCTGCCGAAGACGGCAGGCGCCAATGCGCGGGCTGCTAGATGTCGAGCTCGGCCCAGATCGCCGCATGGTCGGACGCAGCCTCGACCTCCTTGGTGATCTCCGGAAAATGCGGGAACAGGTCGCCGTTCTTGCCGCCCCAGACGCCCATGCGGAAGATGCCGCCGGCCGTCGCCTTCTCGAACAGGGCTGGTGATAGCAGGATGTAGTCGATCTTGTTCGACGCGGTGCCGTTCTTGAACGTGCCGGGGCGGCCGCCATCGTCGACCCCGCCGAGCTCGCTGATGTCCTTCAGGCCGGTCTGATGAAACAGTGGGCTGATCGGATCGCTGTCCGGCGTGTCGTTGAAATCGCCGATCACCGCGATGAAATCGTGCTGCTGGCGGAGCTGACGATAGATGGTCGCGGTGCGTGCGGCCTGCCGCTTGCGCTTCGCGTTCGAGGTCGCCTGGGAGCCGAAGCCCTTGCTCTTGAAGTGATTGGCGAGGACGATGAGTGAATTTCCCTCTGCCGTCCTGATCTCGAACTGGGCGCAATCCCGGCTGAAGACGAGGCCGTCCTCGTCTTCGTCATCGACGTGGCTTGCGATCGAGACGATCTCGAATTTCTTCTTGGTCATGAGCCCGACGTCGATGCCACGATCGTCATTGCCGTCGATCAGCATGATATGATCGTAGGGCGTCGCCTCGACGGCGGGCATCACGTCCTTGCAGAACCGGACCAGGGCGGGCCGGCTTTCCGCTTCCACCACGCCGAGCACGTCTGCATCGATGGCCTTCATGACCCGCGCAGTATTGCGTGTTGCCTCCTCGTTGACCTGCTCCCCCGTGAGGTCGCCCCAGCCGATCCAGTCGTCTCGGCCGTCGGCCACGACCTCGATCGGTCCGCTTTGCGGCCGCTTGACCAGATGGCCGCGATTCTGCCGCAGGATCGCGTATTTGCTCTCGTCCGACTTCTTGAGGCCGAGCGTATCGAGCAGCTCGACGATCTTCTTCTTGTCGGCCTTGGTGTACGTGTCCTTGCCGAGGAGGGCGTTGATGTCGGCCTGCGCCTTCAGGATGACCTTGCCTTGCTCCGAGAAGCCAGGGCCGCTGAGCGCACGCGCGCGCATGAAAAGGTTTTCCACGTTGAAAGATGCGAGCTTCATGAAATCTCCCAAGGATGAAAATGACATTCAATCAATGGTAGAGAATACCGGAAAGCTCGCATTCAGTCGAGGCGCGCGGATGGTCGCAGCCGGCACCGAGCCGCGCCGGCCTTCGCATCGTTGTCACAATAGAGGTGGGAGCTCCGTCACCCGACCAAATGGTTCGCCGAGCCCTGCACGATCAGCCCGGCATCGTTCACCCGCAGATATTCGCAGATCTTCTTGCCGCGCTCGTTGGCGTAGAACACCACGACGCTGTCGGGGCTGACGAACAGATCGATCAGCGTGAAATGCAGCTCCGGCAACAACCCGAGTGCCTTGCCCCAATAGGCGCGCAAGGCATCCTTGCCGCGCACCGTGCCGCTGGCGTCGAACCCCAGCATGGGAATGCGGTCCGAGGTCATCACGGCCGCCTCGTCGTAGAGGGCAAGCACGCGCTCGAGATCGCCAGTATTCCAGGCTTCGACCCAGGTGCGGCCGAGCGCGGCCAGCGTTGATGGCTGATGGTGCTGTGACATGGCATTCTCCCTGATCGGCCCCTTTCTGAGGATGGGCATAATGGGTCAATATTACTGACCTATAATGGTTTGTCCATGCCCAAAGAAGAATGTGGGCGCGCGGCCAGCGCGGTTGCAGCGCGCCCGCGGCCAGCGTATCTGCTGGCCATGACAGCAGCACAGAACGACCGCTCCGCGTCGACGCCCTCGGTGGCCTCGGCGCACGACAAGATTCTCATCGTCGACTTCGGCAGCCAGGTGACGCAGCTGATCGCGCGTCGCGTGCGCGAGGACGGCGTCTATTGCGAGATCGTCCCGTTCAACAAGGCCGAAGAAGCCTTCAAGGAGATGAAGCCGAAGGCGGTGATCCTCTCCGGCGGCCCCGAGTCGGTGCATGAAGCGGGCTCGCCTCGCGCCCCGCAATTGATCTTCGCCTCCGGCGTGCCGGTGATGGGCATCTGCTACGGCCAGATGACCATGGCGGCCCAGCTCGGCGGTGAGGTCGAGGGCGGCCATCACCGCGAGTTCGGCCGCGCCGATGTCGAGGTCAAGGCCGACAGCCAGCTGTTCGCGGACGTCTGGTCGTCAGGCAGCAAGAACCAGGTCTGGATGAGCCACGGCGACCGCATCACCAAGATGCCGCCCGGCTTCTCCGTCGCCGGCACCTCGCCGAACGCCCCGTTCGCGATCATCCAGGACGAGAAGCGCAAATATTACGGCCTGATGTTCCACCCCGAAGTGGTGCACACGCCCGACGGCGCCAAACTCATCCGCAACTTCGTGCGCAAGATCGCCGGCCTCACCGGCGACTGGACCATGCGCGCCTTCCGCGAGGAGGAGATCGCCAAGATCCGCGCGCAGGTCGGCAAGGGCAGAGTGATCTGCGGCCTCTCCGGCGGCGTCGATTCAGCCGTCGCGGCCGTGCTGATCCACGAGGCGATCGGCGACCAGCTCACCTGCGTCTTCGTCGATCACGGATTGATGCGCCTCAACGAGGCCGAGCAGGTCGTCGACCTGTTCCGCCACCACTACAACATCCCGCTCGTGCACGTGGATGCCTCAAGACAGTTTTTGGGCGAGCTCGAAGGCGTCACCGACCCCGAAGCCAAGCGCAAGACCATCGGCCGCCTCTTCATCGAGGTGTTCGAGGCCGAGGCCAAGAAGATCGGCGGCGCCGATTTCCTGGCGCAAGGCACGCTCTATCCTGATGTGATCGAGAGCGTCTCCTTCACCGGCGGCCCCTCGGTGACGATCAAGTCGCACCACAATGTCGGCGGCCTGCCTGAGCGCATGAACATGAAGCTCGTCGAGCCCCTGCGCGAGCTGTTCAAGGACGAGGTACGCAAGCTCGGCCGCGAGCTCGGCCTGCCCGAAATCTTCGTCGGCCGCCACCCGTTCCCGGGCCCCGGCCTTGCCATCCGCTGCCCCGGCGAGATCACGAGGGACAAGCTTGACATACTGCGCAAGGCGGACGCCGTCTACATCGACCAGATCAGGAAGCACGGCCTCTACGACGAGATCTGGCAGGCCTTTGCCGTGCTGCTCCCGGTGAAGACGGTGGGCGTCATGGGCGACGGCCGCACTTACGATTACGTCGTAGGCCTGCGCGCCGTCACCTCGACCGACGGCATGACCGCCGACTTCTACCAGTTCGACATGAAATTCTTAGGGGAGACCGCCACACGCATCATCAACGAGGTGAAGGGCGTGAACAGGGTGGTGTACGACGTGACCAGCAAGCCGCCTGGGACGATCGAGTGGGAGTAGTGCTGCAGGCAGCTATCGCGTAGCTTGGCGTAGGCTTCGGAATGTCTCTCGCCTCCAGGAGACTACGACCAAAGAACCTCGAGACCAGCTTAGCCTTTTTGGAGCGACCATCCATGCCGCCCCGAACAGGGGAGTGCAGCAGCGCAGTTGAGCGTGCGGAAGGGATGGGTGTTCCCTTCGGTGCTCATACGTGCTTGGTACGTCGGCAGATCATTGGCCGGGATAAAGGCAGCTGGAGCGCGCCGCACAGATGATGCGTCCGGCGCGAACACCCAGCCCTCAATGCCTTGGTATCTAGGCAATCGTCTTCAAATACAGGCTCGGATCGAAATATTTGCTCGCCGGCGTGAAGTCCTTGATGCCGGCGTTGGCCATGAAGAAGTCTGTCGACTGCTGCAGCCAGTTGGTGACCGTCCCGTCCGAGTACATCCGTTTCCAGTCCTTGGACGTAAACATCTTCTGCGCCTTGAACGACTCGTTGATGTCCGACAACGGCGTCTGGCTGTAGTGGCCTTTCTGCAGCTTCTCCATCGCTTCAGCGCTGTTCGCGACGATATAGTCATTGGCATCCGCCCAGCCGCGGATCAGCTTGGCCAAAGTCTCTTTGTTGGGCTCATAATAGTCATTCGCAGCGGCCCAGCCGCCGATGATGGCCGCCTTCGGATAGTAGGCTGACGCATCGGCGAGCATCGTCGCGCCCAGCACCTTGTCGCGGACCGTGACGTTGAAGGGTACCCACAGCGCCACGGCAGGCACGGCGCCGGAGATGAACGCGGTCACAGCCGCGGGCATGGTCTGGTTGACGAGCTCGACGTCCTTGGGATCGACTTTGTTCGCGCGCAATGCCGTATCAAGGAAGACGTGCGCGGTCGTACCCGTCGCGGTCGCGATGCGCTTGCCCTTGAGGTCCGCGAACGACTTGATGCCCTGATCACCGCGCACCCAGAGCTGAGCGGTCGCCACCTCGATATCGTTGATGAGGAACACCTTGCCCTGGCCGCGGGCCGGGAAGTTCGAGAGGACCGCACCGGTTGCCAGCACGTCAAGGCTGCCACCAATCAGAGCCTGAAAGATTTCGAGGCCGGTGTTGAACTGCCGCAGCTCGAGATCGAGGCCCTGCTTTTCAAAGGAGCCGCGGTCCATGCCGGTCCAGATCTGGCCGTCGACGGCGACGGTGTGAAGATAGCCGACGCGGACCTTCGTCTTCGCTTGCGCGATTGCCGGTGCCGCGGCCGTGAAGGTGCCGACCGCAAGGCCCGCCGTCGTGGTCAGAAATTGCCGCCGATCCATGATGTGTCCTCCGTTTTGTCTGTTATTCCGAGAATGAGACCGGACGCATCTGCGCCTGCTGGGCGCGATATTCGTCCATGACGAGCTGCCTGATATGACTTCGCAGCTCCGCGAATTCCGGCCGCTCCTGGATCGACTCGTCGCGCGGATAAGCGAAGGGAACGTCGATGATTTCCCTGATCCGCGCCGGCCGCGCCGTCACCACCACGATGCGGGAGGAGAGGTAGATCGCCTCCTCGACGGAATGGGTGATCAGCATGACGGTTTTTCCTTCGGTCTCCAGCACCTTGAGCAGCAGGTTCTGCATGTTGGAGCGGGTCTGGGCGTCGAGTGCCCCGAACGGCTCGTCCATCAGGAGAAACTGCGGCTTCACCGCATAGGCCCGCGCGATCGCGAGGCGTTGCCGCATGCCGCCGGACAGATGCTTCGGAAAGGAATTGGCGAAGTCGGCCAGGCCCATCAGGCCGAGATAGTGATCGCAGATCGCTTCGCGCTCGGCGATCGGGACATGGTTGGCGTTGAGCGTCAGGCCGAAGGCGATGTTCTGCTTCACCGTCAACCAGGGGAATACGCCGTATTCCTGGAAGATGACGCCGCGCTCGGGGCCGGGACCGGCGACGGGACGGCCGTCGAACAGGACCTTGCCGGTGGTCGGCTTCTGGAAGCCGGCGAGCATGCTCATCATCGTAGTCTTGCCGCAGCCGGACGGGCCGATCACCGCAATGAAGTCGCCGTCCTTGATGTCGTAGCTGACGTCCTCGACCACGTTGAGGCGGCCCTTCGGCGTCTCGAAGCACAGCGAAACCTTGTCGAACTGCGCGCGCTTGTTCATGCGATGACCCGATCCTGCCAGACCAGAAGCCGCGCCGTGATCTTACGCAGGATCAAATCCATGATCAGCGCGATCAGGCCGATGCAGATGATGCCGACATAAATCACGTCGAGCAGGAAGTAGGTCGAGGCATTCTGAATCATGGCGCCCAGCCCGCGCTGTGCCGCGATCAACTCGGATGCGACCAGCGTCGCCCATGCCACGCCCAAAGCCACGCGCAGCGCCGTGAGAATGTGCGGGACGGTGAGAGGAATGATGACCTTGCGAAAGATCTCGGCCTGGTTGGCTCCGAGCGTCTGCGCCACGCGGATGTAGAGCGGCGTAATTTGCGACACGCCCTCATACATCACGATCACGCCGGAGAAGAACGAGGCGTAGAACAGGATGACGAGCTTTGCGAGCTCGTCCACGCCGAAATAGACGATCACCAGCGGGATCAGCGCGATCGGCGGTAGCGCGCGGAAGAAGTTGATCATGGGGTCGGCGAAGGTGCGGGCGGGCCGATACCACCCGAGCAAAAATCCGACCGGCACGGCCGCGAGGATGCCGAGCGCGACGCCGAGAAAGACACGCCGCGTCGAGGCGAAGATGTCGATCAGCAGGCCTTCTTTGGTGAGAAGCTCGAAGAATTTTGCGGCGACCTGGTGCGGCGCAGGAATCAGCGAGACGTTGACGAAGCCGCTCCAGCGCACGGCGTACCAGAGCACGATCGCACCGATCCACGGTATCAATCCGAGACCGAGGCGTCTCAGGCCAGCTCCGTTCATTCGACGCGTCCACCCAGATTGCGGTTGATGTTTTCAGAGGTCATATTATAAATAGGATGACCATACAAGTGGCGCCTTTTGGTCGTAGGCGTCGCAGGTTTTCCCGCATGACATCACAGCCTTTCACCATCCGAAGCGTCCAGGCCTTTGGCTATCGTTACCCGCTGACCACGCCGGTCATCACGTCCTTCGGGCGGATGAAGGATCGGCCGGCTGTCTTCGTCCGCGTCGAAGACAGCGACGGGAACATCGGCTGGGGCGAGGTGTGGTGCAATTTTCCCGCGCCGGGCGCCGAGCATCGTGTTCGGCTTGTCAACGAATTGCTCGCGCCGGCGCTGGTCGGATTCAACGCCTTTGAGCCGTCTGCTCCGTTCGAGCATCTGACGCAGGGAACCTCCGTGCTCGCGCTGCAATCGGGCGAGGCCGGCCCGTTTGCACAGTCGATCGCCGGCATCGATCTCGCTGTCTGGGATCTCCACGCGCGCCGCCAGAACGTTGCGCTGTGGAGGCTGCTCGGCGGGGCGGGGCGCACGATCAAGGTCTACGCCAGCGGCATCAATCCGGTCGGCTCCGAACGGACAGCCGAAGCGGCGCTCAGCCGCGGCTATCGCGCGTTGAAGCTGAAAATCGGGTTCGATCCGGCAGGCGACCGCGCCAACCTTGCCGCGCTGCGCCGTCTTGTGGGCGAGGGCCTGCTGGCCGCCGACGTCAACCAGGGCTGGACCCTGGCGCAGGCGCTGGAGCTCGCGCCGCAGCTCGATCACGTCGGTCTCGCCTGGCTCGAGGAGCCGATCCGCGCCGATCGCCCCCGTCAGGAATGGGCGCAATTGCGCGAGGCCATCCGCTTTCCGCTCGCGGCCGGCGAGAACATCGCGAGCCACGCCGGTTTTGCCGAGGTGCTGCGTGAGCCGGTGCTCGGTGTCGTCCAGCCCGACATCGCCAAATGGGGCGGCCTGTCGGCTTGCGCAAGCATCGCCCGCGACATCCTGAAGTCGGGAAAGATGTTCTGCCCGCACTATCTCGGCGCCGGCATCGGCCTTCTGGCATCCGCGCATCTTCTCGCCGGCGTCGGCGGCGACGGGCTGCTCGAAGTCGATTGCAATGAAAACCCGTTGCGCGATCGCTTCTGCGGTCCCGTGCTCGCTGTCCGCGACGGCATGATCACGCTCGGCGACGAGGCTGGCCTCGGCTTCGCGCCCGATCTTGCATCCATCGAACAATACCGGACGATCTGATGCCAGCACGCGGCTACGACTACATCATCGTCGGCGCGGGCTCGGCCGGTTGCGTCGTTGCAAACCGACTGTCGGCCGATCCGTCCTGCCGCGTGCTGTTGCTGGAGGCCGGTGGGTCGGATCGAAATTTCTGGCTGAAGCTTCCGGTCGGCTATTACCGGACCATCTACAACGAGCGGTTCTCGCGCCTGTTCAGGACCGAGCCCTCGGAGGGGAGCGGCGGCCGTGCCATCGTGTGGCCGCGCGGCCGCGTGCTCGGCGGCTCGTCCTCGATCAATGGTCTGATCTTCATCCGGGGTCAGCACGAGGATTTTGACGATTGGGAGCGCCTTGGCGCCGATGGCTGGAGCTATCGCGAACTCCTGCCGTATTTCCGGCGCTACGAGCGCTACCGCGGCGGCGAGAGCCAGTTTCACGGTGGGCTCGGGGAGTTCGAGGTCTCCGACCTCCGCAACGACAATCCGGCATCGAAGGCCTGGGTCGAGGCGGGTGTAGAGTTCGGTCTGCCGCGCAATCCCGACTTCAACGGCGCCACGACGCTCGGCGTCGGTACCTACCAGCTCGGCATCGGGCGGCACTGGCGGACCAGTTCGGCCTCTGCATTTCTGCGCCCCGCCGCCCCCCGTCCCAACCTCACCATCATCACCCACGCGCAGGTCAGCAGGGTCGTTTTCAACGGTCGTGTCGCGACCGGCGTCGAGTGGATCAGCAAGGGGCAAGTCCACAGCGCGGCGGCTGATCGTGAGATCATCCTGTCCGGCGGCGCGCTCCAATCCCCGCAGATCCTCCAGCTTTCCGGCGTAGGTCCGGCCGAATTGCTGCGCAAGCTCGGCATTCCCGTCGTTGCCGAGTCTCCTGATGTGGGCGCCAATCTTCAGGACCATTATCAGGCGCGGCTGATCGTTCGGCTGAAGGAGCGGATTTCGCTCAACGATCAGGTGCGCAATCCCGTCGAGCTGACGAAGATGGGGCTGCAATGGATGCTGGCAGGCAGCGGCCCGTTGACGGTTGGCGCGGGCCAGGTGGGCGGCGCGGCCTGCACGGAATACGCCGTCGGCGGCCGGCCGGACGTGCAGTTCAACGTGATGCCGCTCTCGGTCGACAAGCCTGGCGAACCCCTGCACAGCTATTCCGGTTTCACCGCGTCGGTCTGGCAATGCCACGGAAAGTCGCGCGGGCAGCTCGCGATCAGCTCGACCGATCCGTACGAGCAGCCGCGGATCGCGCCGAACTATTTCGCCGAGGAGATCGACCGCAAGACCATCGTCGCGGGTCTGAAGATTTTGCGCGAGATCTATCGGCAGAAGGCGTTTCGTTCGCTCTGGGATGTCGAGATGGTGCCGGGCGAGGCGGCCAGGGATGATGCCGGGCTGTGGGACTTTGCGCGTAACACCGGAGGCACAGTATTTCACTGTGTGGGGACCTGTCGCATGGGCAGCGACGCGCAGGCCGTGCTCGATCCGCAGCTGCGTGTGCGCGGCGTCGAGCGCCTGCGTGTGATCGATGCCTCGGTGATGCCGCAGATCACCTCGGCCAACACCAATGCGACCAGCCTGATGATCGGCGAGCGCGGTGCAGCGCTGGTCATGGCTTGATCGCGCGGCCTGAATTCCGGAGGACGAGATGGAATTGAGTTCCGACAGTCACGTCCCCAAATACGCGCAGATCGCCGACATCTTCCGGCAGCGTATCGCGCGCGGTGTCTGGACTCAGGGATTTCGCCTGCCCGCCAACGAGGAGCTGGCTGCCGAGTTCGGCGTGTCGCGCGTCACGATCAGGCAGGCGGTGGAGCTGCTCGCCCGCGACGGCGTGATCGAGGCGCAGCAGGGCCGCGGCACCTTCGTCACGGGGACCGTGCGGCAGGATCGCTGGCTTAAGGTCGAGACGACGCTGTCCGATCTCGCCGACATGTATCGCGACACCTCGCCCGAGATCATCAACATCTCGGAGAGCCGCACCAACGCGCCGCTGCTTTCCGGCGATGGCAAGCCGGCCGAAAAATACGTCTTCATGCGCCGGCTGCATTCGCGGGAGAAACAGCCGTATTGCGTCATTTCGATCTATCTCGACGAGAAGATCTTTCGCAGATCGCCGAAGCGTTTTCGAAACGAGACCGTGATCCCGATCCTCAACGATCTCAGGGATCCCGCGATCGCCAGCGCGCGCCAGACCCTGACGATCGGTGCTGCGGATATCGAGGCGGCGCGGCTGCTGCGCGTACCGCTGAATTCGCCGGTGGCCGAAGTCCGCCGCATCTTCACGACCGCGGACCGTACCGTGATCTATCTCGGCGAGGTCACCTATCGCGGCGACTTCGTGCGGATCGACATGGATCTGCGGCCCTAACGCTCGCTCAACGCGAGAACAGCTCCTGGTTCCGGCGCTCAAGTTCTTCCCCGTAGGTGCGCAGGACATGGGCTTCGCTCAGCGTGCCGATCGTCGCGCGATGGTCGGTGCGGTCGACGACTGCGAGCACATCCGCTTCGCTGCGTTCAAATGCCTTCAGGATCTCGCGCACCGGGGTGGTCGGGAGCAGGCACTCGTCCTGTTGCTGAGCCAGTGACCCGAGCTGCTCGTCGTCCTGGTTGGCGACGGAATGCAGTGTCGCGGCAGGGACGATGCCCGCATAGATGCCGTTGGGATCGCGCAGCACGATCTGGCGGACCTGCGCCGGCGAGAACAGCTTTTGCGCCTCGCCGATCGGCATCGTCGTCAGCGCATTCTCAAAATCGGTGCGCATCAGGGAGGCCGCGCTCATCTGCCGGACCCAACCGATGTCCTGCGGGCCGCGGATCACCTCGCCGCGCAGATGGAAGCGCCATGTCGCAAAGCTATAGCCGAACAGCTCGCGCACGATCAGCGCGCAGACCGATGAAGCGACCACCGCGCCAACGGTGACCGAGAAATCGCCGGTGATCTCGAGCGCGAGACAGACCATGCTGAACGGTGCGCCAAGGACGCCGGTTCCGAGCGCGGCGAGCGCCGCGATCGCGGCGGTGCCGGGCTGAAGCGCGATCGTGGGAAGAGGGCCGGACAGCACGATGCTGTAGAGCTGTCCGATCAGCGCGCCGAGCAGGAGCGACGCGAAGAACAGGCCGCCGCGAAAGCCGGAGCCGAGCGAGATGGCCGAGGCGAGGATCTTGAACACGATCGTGGTCGTGAGCAGGAGCCAGGTTGGATTGCTGACCAGCAGGATCTGCATGGCGCCATGACCGGCGCCGAGCACGGTGGGCGTCAGCAAAGCGAGGCCGCCGAGCAGGAGGCCGCCGAGAATCGGCCGCAGGAGGCCCTTGAACATGGTGATGCGCTGAAAGCAGCGCTCGGAGAATGCGACGGCAAGCATTACGAGGATGCTGATGAAGGCGCAGATGATGCCGATCAGCACCGTCTGGCCGATCATCTCGACGGAAACCGGTGAGGGGAAGCCGGGCACCATCAGAAAGGACTGATGCGTCAATTGCCGCGCGACGAGCCAGGCGGTGACGGCGCTGGCGATAACCGGCACGAGCCCGGCGGACGTATAGGCGCCGAGCACGACCTCGAAGGCGTAGAAGGCGCCGGCGAGCGGTGCAGAAAACGCGGCGCTGATCGCACCCGCGGCGCCGCAGGCCACCAGGAGCCGCATGTCGTTGCGGCGGGCGGCCAGGCGCTGGCCGACATGGGAGCCGAACATCGAGCAGATCTGGGTATAGCCGGCCTCCAGCCCGACCGATCCGCCGAACCCGTTGGACAGCAGCGTCTGGATCGAGATCAGCAGGCTGCCGCGAAAGGACACCCGGCCGCCATAGAGCGCATTGGCCTCGATCGCGTCGGCGAGTTGCTGTCCCTTCACGCGCCGGGCGAAATACAGTCCGATCAGCGCGAGCACCAGGCCGCCAAGCATCGGGACGAGCAGCGTGCGCTGCCAGGAGATGACGCCGGTGGCGCTGAGGTGGGCGTCGAAAGGAATGTCGAACAGCAGGGCGTGAGAGACTTGGCTGAGGCTCGAGATCGCGGCTACCAGCACGCCACTGAGTAGTCCGACGACGATGGCGACCAGCACAAGACCGGTCTCGCGATTGCGCACGAAATTGCGCAGGAACAACGGCAGCAGGCGGATGGCGGGAGCCGCAGCCGGCTTCGCAGGATGTGGTACCGGCGCCATCCTAGGCCGGATCCCGCAGCGGTTCGGTGCGCACGACGCGGAAGCCGATATTGCTGGACGAGGAATCGGGCGTATTGGAGCTTCGCGCCGCGACGCGGTAGCGATTGCAGTAGGATTCGTGGCAGAGGAAGGATCCACCGCGCATCGACCGGTTGGGAGCAGGCTCGCGGTTCAAGGGATCTCGCGATGGCGTGAGGCGATGATAGCTCGGCGAAAAATAGTCTTCGCACCATTCCCAGACATTTCCCGCGGCATTGTGCAGGCCATATCCGTTGGGCGTGAAGGCGTGAACGGGCGCCGTACCAAAATAGCCGTCATCCATGGTGTTGCGGTCGGGAAAGTCGCCTTGCCAGATATTGCAGCGATGCTCGCCGCGGGGCTGCGGCTCATTGCCCCAGGGGTAGGTGGCTTGGTCCAACCCGCCGCGCGCGGCCATCTCCCATTCCGCTTCGGTCGGAAGACGCGTGCTGGTCCATTGGCAATAGGCCTGCGCGTCGTTCCAGGAGACGTGGACGACGGGATGATCGAGCCTGTCGAGAATGCTGCTCGACGGTCCTTCCGGCTGCGCCCAATAGGCGCGCGTCACCGGGACCCACCATGGCGTTTCCTGAACGCGCGTCGTGCGGTTCGCACGTGTCTCTTCCGGCAACAGCCCGTCGAAGACAAAGCTCCAGCCGTAGCGTTCGGCGTCTGTCGTGTAGCCCGTGGCGCGGACGAAGTCGCCGAATTGCAGATTGCTCACGGTGTGACAGGCAATGGCAAACGGCGACAGCGTGAGGAGCCGCATCGGGCCTTCGCCGTCCTCGACAAAGCCTCCGCCGTCGGATCCCATGTGGAAGGTTCCACCGATCAGCGAGCTCCAGCGGCGCGCGATCGGGTTAGCACTGGGAGGGATCGCTGCTGGCGCATCAATGCTCGTCGCCGGTTCGTTGCCGGCGGCGCGCAGGATGCAACAATGTGAGCGATCCCCAGCCATGCCCTATTTCTGCTTCTCTTCCTCCCAGAAGGCGGTGCCGCCTTCGGCCTTCATCAGTTCGAGAATCTTCTCGCGCGGGATCACGCCGCAGCGGTTGGCCCATTGCTGATACTGCGTCGTCATCTCGCGGACGCGATCCGGATGCTGCGCGGCGAGATCGTTCATCTCGGTGCGGTCGGTCTCCATGTCGTAGAGCTCCCAGGGCCCGGGATACTTCCGGACCAGCTTCCACTTGCCGACGCGCACGGCCGCATTGCCCTCGTGTTCCCAGAACAGCGGGCCACGGTTGCCATACGCCGAGGCGAATGACGGCACGAGGCTCTCCCCTTCGCAGGGCAGGATGGCGTTGCCGTTATACTCCTTGGGATAGGTAGCGCCGGTGACGTCGAGGATGGTCGCCATCACGTCCGGGAGCTGGCTTGGATTGTGCCGCAGGCCGCCCTTTTCGGAGATGCCGCGCGGCCAGTGCACTATGAACGGCGTCGCGATGCCGCCCTCGTGGATCCAGTGCTTGTAGAGACGGAACGGCGTGTTGGAGAGATTGGCCCAGGCGGTGCCGTAGCTCTGATAGGTGTCCTCGGCGCCGGGCATCAAGGTCGGGTCATTGCCGAAGCGCACCGGCCGGCCGTCGCGTGTCGTCGCCTTGGCGATCATCAACTGGTCGACCAGCTCCTTTGCCGTGACGCCTTCCGGAATGTCCTCGGCGCAGGCGCCGTTGTCGGAGAGGAAGATGATCAGCGTGTTATCCATTTGGCCGGTCTCTTCCAGCGCCTTCAGGATGCGGCCGATGCCCTGGTCCATGCGATCGATCTGGGCTGCGTAGACCTCCATGCAGCGCAGCGTCCATTCGCGCTGCTCCGCTTCCGTCCACGGTGGCTGGGTCGGATCGCGATCGGTCAGGCGCCAGTCCGGATGGATGATGCCGTCATCGACGAGGCGCTTGAGACGCTCTTCGCGCAGCCTGTCCCAGCCCGCGTCGAAGCGGCCCTTGTACTTCGCAATATCCTCGTCATGGGCGTGGAGCGGCCAGTGCGGCGCCGTGTAGGCGACATACTGGAAGAACGGGGCGTCGGGCTTTTCCGCCTTGTGCTGGCGGATGAAAGCCGCGGCCTGATCGCTGATCGCGTCGGTGTAGAAGAATGACGGATCCTTCTCCGCCTCGTGCTCGATATTGTTGTTGCCGCGGGTGAGCGTGTTGGGATGGTAGAAGCTGCCGGCGCCGATGATGGTGCCGTAGAAGTGGTCGAAGCCGCGCTGCATCGGCCATGCATCGGTCGGCTCGGTCAGGCTGCTGGCAATGTGCCATTTGCCGCTGAGGTAGGACGTGTAGTTCCTGCTCTTCAGGGCTTCGGCGATCGTCACGCAGCTCTTGTTCAGATTGCCGGCGTAGCCCTCGGGGCCGTTGCTGTAGGTGAGGATGCCGATGCCGGTCTGGTGCGGATGCAGGCCGGTGAGCAGCGAGGCTCGTGAGGGGCTGCAGCGAGCGGTGTTGTAAAACTGCGAGTAGCGAAAGCCATTGGCAGCGAGGCGGTCGAGGTTCGGCGTCTGGATCTCGCCGCCGTAGCAGCCGATGTCCGAAAAGCCCATGTCGTCGTTGAGGATGAGCAGGATGTTGGGGCTATCGGGGGTCTTTGCGCCATTCGGCATGTTTGTATCCTCATTATTGACGTGTGGCGTTGCTAGTGGCGGCGCGTCAGGCTGATGCTGAGGCGGAAATATTTCGGTAAGTAAACGGCGCGCAGCAGCTCGAGCGCCCGTCCGTCCTTGCCGAAGGTGACGCGCTCGATGGCAAGCAGGGGCGATCCGACCTTCACCCCCAGCAGCTTGGCGCTGCCGGCGTCGGCGAGGTCGGCGCTGATGGTCTGCTGGGCGTCCTTGATGGCGAGGCCAAGCTCGTCCTCGAAGACGCGGTACATGATGATTGAGACCAGATCGCGCTTCTCCAGTTCGAGACCGATGTCCGGCGGATAGAAGGCGTGCTCGATGGCGATCGGCGTGTCGTCTGCGAGCCGCAGGCGTCGAAGCTGCCAGACGGCACGTTCGCGAAGCTGCTCGCGGACGGCGGCGTCGTGCCGGTTGGTCATGCCCTGCTGCAGGATTTTCGCACCAGCCTGGTAGCCGGCGTCGCGGATGGTTTCCGAGAACCCCATGAGATGGCCGACCCAGTTCTCGGGCTGGTTCGAGCGCAGGAAGGTGCCGCGGCCGCGCGAGCGGTCGAACATGCCTTCATTCACGAGAGGCGCGATGGCGTTGCGGATGGTGATGCGGCTGACTCCGAAATGGCGGCCGAGTTCGGCCTCGGTCATCAGGCGACCGGTCTCGTCGATCAACTTGCCGTCGCGCACCTGGCTGCGGATGGATTCGCGGATCTGGATATGCAAGGGCGTCGAGCCTTCCGCAACGACATCGCTGCCGAGCGGCGCGGGCTTCTTCTTGCGTGTTTGAATAGCCATGGTGTCAGAGCCGCATGCGTGTTGCTGGATCGAACAAGTGAATGTCCTGCGGGCGGGCGGTGATCGAGATCGTGTCGCCCTCGCCGGGAATGTTGCCGTCGGCGACGCGCATGCGGATCATGGTGCCCGCGCAGTCGAGGTCGAGCACGGCGGTATCGCCGAGATCCTCGATCAGGTCGACGCGCGCGCCGATGCCACCCTCCGTCATGCGGAGGGCGCCGGGCCGAAGCCCGACCACCACGTCGTGCTCACCCGCGGTCGTGGCCGTCGTCTTGAGACGGTGGCCCGCGATGATGACGTCCCCGTCCACGTAACGGGCACGGACGAGGTTCATCGGGGGATTTCCAATAAAGCCGGCGATATCGATCGAGTTCGGGCGGGCGAACACCTCCGCGGGCGTGCCGACCTGCTGGATCTCGCCGGACATGAACACCGCCATGCGGTCCGCAAGCGTCATGGCCTCTTCCTGGTCGTGGGTGACGTAGACCGCGGTGACGCCGAGCGAGCGCTGCAGCTTCTTCAGCTCGGCGCGGGTTTCCAGCCGCAGCTTGGCATCGAGGTTCGAGAGAGGTTCGTCGAGCAGGAACAGGCGAGCCTTGCGCACGATGGCACGGGCCAGCGCGCAGCGCTGCTGCTGGCCGCCCGAGAGCTGGCCCGGCTTGCGGTCGAGCAAATGCTCGATCTTCACCTTGCGCGCCGCGTCCTTCACGGCAGGCGTGATTTCGGCCTTCGGCAGCTTGGCCATCTCCAGCGGAAAGGCGATGTTCTCGGCCACCGTCATGTGCGGGTAGAGCGCGTAGCTCTGGAATACCATGGCGATGTCGCGGTCCCGCGCATCGGTCGAGGTGACGTCCTTGTCGTCGATCAGCACGCGGCCGGCGGTCGGCGCATCGAGGCCGGCGAGGATGCGCAGCGTCGTGCTCTTGCCGGAGCCGGACGGGCCGAGCAGCGCGAAGAACTCGCCCGGCTTGATGTCGAAATTGACGCCCTTCAGAGCGGCGAACTCGCCGTGCATCTTGACGATGTTGCGAAAACTGACCTGACCCTGGCTGCTCATCGGCGTCCTCCGCCCTTGACTGCACCGACCATCAGGCCCTTCACGATATGCTTCTGCGCGACCACGCCGAGGACGACGACAGGCAGCATGGCGAGAACCGAGACCGCGGCGAGCTTGGCCCACAGCGTCTGCTCGACGGAGACGAAATTGAACATGGCGACCGTGACCGGTCGCACCGTGTTGCCGCTGAGCACGACGGCGAACAGGAATTCATTCCACGCATTGAGGAACACGAACACGATTGTCACGGCGATGCCGCCACGGACCTGCGGAATGATGATCCGCCACAGCGTCCTCAATCGGCTGGCGCCGTCGAGATAGGCGGCTTCCTCCATCTCGAAAGGAATGTCCTCGAAATAGGAGACCAAGAGCCAGATCGCGAAGGGCAGGGAGAACGACAGATAGATCAGGATGATGCCCTGATAGGTGTCGATCCAGCCGATGTTCCGCAGCACCAGGAAGTAGGGGATGATGATGCCGACCGGCGGCAGCATCTGCGTGGCCAGCACGTAGAAGCCCGCAAACTTCTTGCCGCGAAAGCGCAGGCGCGCCAACGCGTAGGCCGCCGGCACCGCCATCAGCATGGTGACCACGGTGGTGCCGACTGAGATGATGACGCTCGAGAGCAGGTTCGGCAGGATCGATCCGGAGCCGAACAGCACGTCGCGATAGGCTTCCAGGGTCGGCGCGAACGCCAGCTTGGGCGGATAGGCCAATACGTCGGAATCGGTCTTGAGCGAGTTCAGCACGCTCCAGATGATGGGGAATGCCCAAGCCAGCAGGAACACCATAGAGATCGCCAGCAGGGCGAAGATGCGAAGGCGCCTTGCGGTCATTTCGCCCTCCGCATCGCGAACAGGATGCCGGAGATGATGATAGTCACGATCAGGAGCGCGACCGCGAGCGCCGAACCGTAGCCAATCGACAGCTCGGTGAAAGATTTCCGGTAGGCATAGAGATTGAGGATCTCGGTCGCCGTGCCGGGGCCGCCGGCGGTGACGGTGAAGATCGCCGCGAACGCGGTCAGCGCCACCATGGTCCGCATGATAATGACCATGACGATTGCCGGGCGCAGCAGGGGCAGGGTGATGCGGCGAAAGCGCTGCCAGGCGGAGGCACGGTCCAGCCGAGCCGCTTCGTAGATGTCTTCGGGCAGCGAGGCGAGCGAGGCCAGCAGCACCATGAACGCAAACGGCGTCCATTGCCAGGTATGGATGGCGATCACCGACACCATCGCCAACGTGGGATCCCCGAGCCAGTTCTTGCTGCCGAGGCCGGCATTGATGGCGAGGAAGTCAACGATGCCGAATTCCGGTGCCAGCATGAAGGTGCGCCAGATCATGCCGACCACGGCCGGCGACAGCACCACGGGCAGGATGGCGATGACCCTGAACCAGCCCTGGCCACGCTTCATGTCCATGACCAGCAAGGCGAGCGCGAGGCCGATGATGCCCTGCAGCGCGACGGTCGAGCCGGTATAGACCAGGCTCACCAGCAGCGAGGTCCAGAAGCGCTCGTCGGAGAGCAGCACCTGGTAGTTGTCGAACCCGACGAAGCCGTTGGTGAACGGCATCGCCAGATCCATCCGGAATGCGCTGGTGTAGACCAGGAAGAGCAGCGGAAACGTTGTGGTGGCGAGCAGCGCGAGAAACGCCGGTGCAAGCAGGGCCGCCGCAAACCGGCGCTCGCGCTGCGCCAGGACGCGGCCGAAATCACTGCGAGGCGCCTCGCTCGCGATCCCGGCCGATGTCACCGCTGTGGTCGCCATGGCTCAGCCGCGCATCATCGGTTCGATGCGGCGCTGCGCATCGTCCAGTGCGGCCTTGATCGTGGCCTGGCCGGAGAGGGCCGACTGGATCGCGGTCGCCATGGTGTCGCCGATCGCCGGCCATTGCGGCACGCGCGGACGCCAGTCGACGTCGGTGTCCTCCTGCAGGGCACCCATCGTGGCCTCGACGAAGTTCTCGCCAAAGCCGTTCATCAGCTTGATGTAGTCAGGATCCTTCCACACCGAGGTGCGGTTGACGCCCGAGCGTTTGGTGGGGCCGGCGAACTTGTGGGCGGTGCGCGCCTGGGTCTCGGCACTCGCGGCCCACTGGATGAACAGCCAGGTGGCCTTGCGCTTCTTCTCCGGCAGCGCGGAATTGATCGGGAAGCCCCAGTTCCAGATCGACGTGGTGCGCTTGCCCGAGGGACCCTTGGGCCAGCGGGCATAGGCAACCTTGCCGATCACCTTGGACTTCTCGGGATTGTTGATGACCGAAGCCGACGAATGCGCGTCGATGTAGCTGGCGACGGTGCCTTGCGAGAAGGCGTCGGCGATATCCGGCCAGTTCCAGTTCGCCGCCGCCGTCGGCGCATACTTCTTCATGATGTCGACGTACCAGGCGAGCGCCGCCTCGGCCTCGGGGCCGTTGACCGTGAGCTTGCCGCCCTTCATCCAGTCGCCGCCGAACTCGCGGAAGATCGACGGATAAATGTACATGTTCTGGCCGGCACCGGCGACGCCGCGCAGGGCTGCACCCCAGACGCGGTCGTTCGGCGTGTTCAACGCCGCGGCGTTGGACATGTAGGCCTCCAGCGTGTCGGCCGGCTTCAGGCCCTTCGCGTCATAGAGGTCCTTGCGATAGACCTGAATGGTGACCTCGCCGTCATAGGGCATGCCATAGAGCTTGCCGTCGATGCCGTTGGCGCTGCGCCAGGCCGGAATGATGTCGTCGAGCTTGAACCAGGCCGGATCGGTCAGCGACTTGTCGGCGAGGTAAGTGTCGAGCGGCTCGGCCCATTTGTTCGCGGCATAGAGCGCGTAATACATGGGATCCGCGGCATGGGTCGCATAGGTGCCGGTCTTCGAGGTCAGGTCGATGACGCTCTTCTGCCGGATCTGCGCCGGCGGAATCTTCTCGAAGCGGACGTCGATGCCAGTGAGCGCCTTGAACTGCGGCGCCAGCGTGATGAGGTTTTCGAAATAGCTCGCCGGGATCACGGCGACCGTGATGGTCTCGCCGGAAACCTGCTGCCAATCGATCTGAGCGGATTTGTATGGCGCGAGGTCGGCGTCCTGCGCGGCAGCTTGCCGGAGAAAGGCCGGACCAAGCGCCGCGAAAGCGGCGGCTGCGGTTCCGGTCTTGAGTAGCGTTCGTCGCGTCAGCGTGAATGACGGCATGCGGTCCTCCCGAAAATCCGGATTTATATTTCCGGTTAGTTAGGACATTTGCCCAAATGTTATAACAAGTCAACCGCGACAAAATGGATCATCATCCGGCCGTCTGACGCGGAGCGTGAATCGATCTCGGACCTCGCTTCCGGCAAGGTGATCGGGTCGGGCAGTGATGAAGTGCAGTCTTCAATTAGGTGCTACCGAGGCGCTCGAAATCCGCGCGAGCCTCGCCGGCCGCATGGATCTGGCCGCTATATCTCTGTGCAATCAGCTCGGCAGGTCGCCAACCAGATGGGTCAGCGCGCCGTCTTGGATGATCCATACGGCGCCGTCGAACTGTGGGCGGCCGGAAGACAGGGAGGGGAGCGGCTATCGCGAAATTTGGCGTGGTTTGGCGGGAACTCACTTCGTCTCATATTCGAGCGTTGACCCCACTGAACCTCCACCGGTGCGTGAATTCCACGTGCTTCCGCGGGCAGAGTATCTTGGCGCATTATAGCGTGCAGAACAGCCAGAGCCACGAGAAGCGAAGCCTCGGAGTCACATCGGCTCAATGCCAATCTTCTTGATGATCCTCGCCCATTTCGCGGCTTCCGAGGCCATAAAGTCCTTCAGGCCTTGCGGGTCCATCACCAGCGGCTCGGCGCCCTGTTCGACGAAGAGGGCGCGCACTTTCGGATCGTTCACGGCTTCGACCATCGCTTTATACAGCCGTTCGATGACGGGTTTCTCGGTATTCGCCGGCGCGAGCAGCGCGAGCCAGGCCGCGCTCTCGTAATTCTTAAGGCCGGCCTCGGCCGCGGTCGGCACATCCGGCAGTGCCGTCATGCGCTTGTCGTTGGCAACCGCGAGCGGACGCGCATCACCGCTCTTGATCAGACCGAGGACGTTCGGCAGGAGTTGGAAGCCGAGCGGGACCTGTCCGGCGATGAAGTCCGGCGTGTAGGCGGCGATGTTGCGGTAGGGCACGTGCGTCAGTTCGGCACCGGTGAGCTGCTCGAAGTAGGCGGCTGCCAGGTGCTGCGAGGAGCCGACGCCGACCGTCCCGTAGTTCAGCTCGCGCGGATGCGCCTTGGCGTAGTCGATCAACTCGGCCAGCGATTTCGGCGGCAGTTTTGAGTTGATCACGATGACATTCGGCAGCGTCGCGAACAGGCCGATTGGGGCGAGATCCTTCAGCGGATCGTAGGGGAGGTCCTTGTAGAGCGACTTGTTCGCGGCCAGCGGACCGGAGGTGCTCATCAGCAGGGTGTAACCGTCAGGCGATGCATGAGCCGCCGCGGCAGTACCGATATTGCCGCCGGCGCCGGGGCGGTTGTCGACCACGAAGGCCTGCCCGAGCGATGTGGACATACGGTTGAGCAGGATGCGCGTGACGACGTCGCTGGCGCTGCCGCCGGCAAAGGGCACGAGCACTTGCACCGGCCGGGCGGGATAGTCCTGTGCTCGTGCAGGACGAACTCCTGTGGCGGCGAGCACAGCGCCCGCGCCGAACGACAGCAAGGACCTGCGGTTGAGGTGAAAGCCGTTGGCGCATGGCGCCGTGCTGTCCGTGATCTTGCTGCGACCGAACGGTGTCATCCCGGACTTGACCTCCCGACTGTGTCTTGTTCTGCAAGACCTGGAATCGTCCGGGACAGGAGTCGTCGGGGATGAGCGCCAGGTTCGCGAGTTTCTGCGCCTGGACCGTAGTTAGCAGGCCATTGCGGCCGTCATGCCGGCTGGTCTCAAAACTTACCAACGCGTCTCATTTTGCAGCGAGCGACATCTTGTCCGTGCGGAATTCTGCGTTCAGGAGATCGCTTTCCGCCTCGGTTTCCCGCGCTCCTTGCGTAAAGGCAAAGTTGCGTCGCGCGGGGCGGGCTCCACGAACCCGCTCGCCACGGCGGCGGCCTGCGCAAGATCCTGGCTGATGACATCGAGTACGGCCTTGGCCGCGACCGACACGGCGCGCCTGGGGTGATGCACCCACGCAATCGAGCGCACGATCCTCTGCTCGTCGAAGCGATGCGCCCGAATGGCGCCGCTTGCGAGCGATTGCCGGAGGGCGATGGTCGGCAGCACCGTCGCGAAATCGGTAGTCGAGATCACGTCGCAGAGCGCGGGCAGGGTGTCGAGCTCCAGGCGTGGCCGCAGGTCGATGCCGATTGCGGCGGCGTGCTCGTCGAGGATCAGGCGCAGGCCGTGGCGCTTCGACGGCAGCACGAGATCGACATTGGCGATGTGGTCGAAGCGTAGTTTTGCAGGCGGCCTGATCGGGCCGTCTTTCCGGCAGGCGAACACCATCTCCTCGTCCATGACGTGACGCGCTGCCAACGGCGTCTTGCGGCGCGGCACGTTGATCAGCGCGAAATCGAGCTGGCCGGTGTTGACCCAGTCGACCAGCGTCTCTGTATAGCCCTCGCAGACCGACAGCGTGATGTCGGGATAGCGGCTGGCGACGGGCGCCGACGACCTCGCCATCGTGCTCTGCGCCACCGATGTGATGAGGCCGACCGAGACGCGGCCCGAGATGCCCCCGCCGAGCTGTGCCATCTCCTGACGCGCATATTCGGCGTCGCGCACGATCGGGGCGGTCAGCCGCACCAGCGCTTCGCCGGCGCTGGTCAGCGTCATGCCCTGCACACTGCGGTCGAACAGCTTTTGGCCAAGCTCGGCCTCGAGCTTGGCGATCTGCATGCTTAGTGCCGGCTGCACGATGTTGAGCTGGCGCGCGGCCCTTGTGACGTTCTTTTCCTCGGCTAGGCACAGGAAATATTGCATCTGCCTGAGTTCCACCGGGCCCGTCCTTCATTCGCCTACCGAGGTTCATCCATCATTTCAGATGATTGATGATATAATCAATGATTATTTGTGGTGATGACATGGATTGCCTAGTCTTGTGGGCACGTGCCCTAAAGGCGCGGCCCAAGAGAGTGAAACCAGACATATGCGGGACGCCTGGCCCAAGCGGATGATCATCGGTATTTCCGGCGCCTCCGGCGTCCGCTATGGCGTGCGCCTGCTGCAGCTGCTGCGCAATGCCGGCGTCGAGACGCATCTGGTGATGTCGAAGACCGCCGAGTTGACCTTTGCCTACGAGACCGATTTGAAGATCGCAGAGGTGAAAGGGCTCGCCAATGTCTGCCATGCCATCGACGACATGGCCTCCGCCATCTCCAGTGGCTCGTTCCGCACCGCCGGCATGATTGTGGCGCCGTGCTCGATGCGCTCGATGTCCGAGATCGCCTCGGGCGTGACCACGACATTGCTGACTCGTGCCGCCGACGTCGTACTGAAGGAGCGCCGTCGTCTGGTGCTGATGGTGCGCGAGACCCCGCTGCACACCGGGCACCTCAGGACCATGACGGCGCTATCGGAGATGGGCGCGATCATCGCGCCGCCCGTGCCGGCCTTCTACGCCAAACCGGAAAATCTCGAAGACATGGTCGAGCACACCGTTGGCCGCGTGCTCGACTTGTTCGATATCGACATCGGCGTGGTGCGCCGCTGGGGCGAGGACGAGGCGCTTAAGCGCCGCTCGCCGACGCTGCACAAGGCTGCGCCCTGAGCTGAAGACGTCGAGGAAAGACCCGTTACATGCAAATGGAACCTCCGGCCAGACCCGCTGCGAAGGTGCAAGCCGATCTACGCGGCTGGCTCTCCTACCTCGCCGAACACGGCAAGCTCGCCATTGCGCGCGAAGGCATTGGCCTCGCCGACGAGCTCGCCGCCATCGCCAAGCGCCTGGAGCGCGACAGCGCGGTGCTGTTTCCGCGCCCCGGCGGGCACGAGATCCCCGTGGTCGCCAATCTCTTTGCCGGGCGCGACTGGGTGGCCGAGTCCCTCGGCGTGACCGAGGACCAGTTGCTGCCGCGCTTTCTGGCGGCCGCCAGCCACCCGTTGCCGACGCATGAGGTCGCGAGGGCACCAGTGCAGGAGGTCGTGCATGATAATGTCGATCTGCTGCGCCAGCTCCCGGTGCCCAAGCACAATGAGCGCGACAGCGGTCCCTACATCACCGCCGGCCTCCTGATTGCGCGCAATCCCAGAACCGGCGTGCAGAACGTCTCGATCCACCGCTGCCAGATCTCCGGAAAGAACCGCATCGGCGTGCTCCTGCTACCGCGGCACACCTTCTCCTATTATCGCCTCGCCGAAGAGCAGGGGCAGGCGCTGGAGATCGCCATCGTCATCGGTGCGCATCCGGCACTGTTGCTGGCCTCCCAAGCCATCGCCGCACTCGATGAGGACGAGATGGCAATTGCCGGCGCGCTGCTTGGCACGCCTGTCGATGTCGTCAAATGCCGCACCAATTCGGTCCGCGTCCCTGCCCATGCGGAGATCGTGATCGAGGGGCGCATTCTTCAGGGCGTGCGCGAGCCGGAAGGCCCGTTCGGCGAGTTCCCTCAATATTACGGTCCGCGCGCCAACCGCGAGGTGATTGAGGTCGATGCGATCACGCATCGCAAGAAGCCGATCTTCCACACCATCGTTGGCGGCGGTTTCGAGCACCTGATCCTCGGCGGCGTGCCGCGCGAGGCGACGCTGCTCCAGCATCTGCGCCGCAGCTTCCCCAACGTGCTCGACGTTCGCCTGACGCGCGGCGGCCCCTGCCGCTATCATCTCGCGATCAAGATCGACAAGGCCAATGACGGCGAGCCCAAGAACATCATGATGTGCGCCTTCGGCGCCCACTACGACATCAAGCAGGTGGTCGTCGTGGACAAGGACGTCGACATCTCCTCATCGGACGAAATCGAATGGGCGGTGGCGACGCGCTTCCAGGCTGATCGCGATCTCATGGTCGTCTCAGGTGCGCTCGGCTCGAAGCTTGATCCGACCACCGACAACGGCATCAGCGCCAAGATGGGCCTGGATGCGACCGCACCGGTCAGCGCGCCCGAACTCGCCTTCAAGCGCATCCGCGTGAAGGGTGAGGAGCATGTCGATCTCGCCACTGCGTTGCAGGCCGATCCGAGTGCGGCGGTCGCGCGGCTTCTCGCGGAGGCGCGTGCATGAGCCGGTTACCGCCTCCAATCGACTTGCGTCGGTTTGCGTCGTTGGAATATGAAGCGGGTGCTGGTTATAGTGCCTCGCCAATGAACCAATCGTATTGCAGCGCAATGCTGCCGGGGGGAAGGAACTGATGTCGACGGCCCTGCGCATCGCTCACGGCGCTTTCGGCAGGGTCGCGCTGCTCGACATGGACCGTTCGCTGGTTCGTCACGCTCATCATCACTGTCACGTCCTGCTCAAGGTCGAGGGCGCCGACACGCAGTTCCTAGTCGGCGACCAGGTCACGCCGCTGACCGACACCGCCGCCGTGCTGGTCGACGGCTGGAAGCCGCATGCCTATGTGCACGACGTCAATCGGCCGCGCACGCTGATCATGGCGCTCTATATCGAGCCGGAATGGCTGAAGGAGTTCCGACCCGGTTGGGCTGCGAGCGGCGCGCCGGGCTTTTTCGAGCGTCCTTCGGGCGAGGTGTCGCCGCGCATCCGCCAGCTTACGCTGCATCTGGCCACTGAAATGATGGCGAATCCGGATGCGGTGCGCACCCATGAGCAGACCCTGTCTGACCTGATGATCGCGGTGATCGAACGCTTCACACCCTGGCGCAGCTTTCCGACCTCGATCCGCGGCATGACCGCGGTTGGCTGCGACTGGCGCATCCGCCGCGCCATGGACGCGATGCGCGTCCATGATTCCTATTCCAATGTCGATCAGTTCGTGAAGGGCGCGGGCCTCTCGCGCGCGCAATTCTTCCGCCTGTTCGAGACCTCACTCGGCGTCTCGCCAAAGCTCTATCTCAACGTTGTCCGCATGGAGCGCGCGCTCGAGGCCGTGATGCGCGAGGACACGCCGCTCGGCGAGCTCAGCGAGCGCTTTGGCTTTCCGGAGCCGGCGCATTTCACGCGTTTCTTCCGCGATCATGCCGGCGTCAGCCCGCGCGAGTTTCGCAACGTTTCGCGTCTTGCCGGTTGAGTTCCGCAAGCTGATATTGCGCTGCACAGTCTCTAATGAGACGATTTGGTAAGTGGTGAGAGCGGGCGGTATGGCCCGCCCACCCGCCGTCCTGACATCTGTCACCGTCGCGTCAAAGAGCGCGTCGGGAGGTATGCCGGGACATGTTGCAGGCGGTCAAATCCGCAAATCCGGGAAGCGGCGATGAACCGTGGGTCGGGCGTTCGATCGAGCGCGTGGAGGATGCTGCGCTGCTCACCGGCCGCGGCCGCTTCATCGACGATCTGGGCGTTGCGCCCGGCACGTTGCATGCGACCATCCTGCGATCGCCGCACGCACATGCCGATATTCTCTCGATCGATGCTGAAGCTGCAAAGCGCCTGCCGGGCGTCGCCGCGGTTCTGACCGGCAGCGACGTCAAGGCCGTCACCACGAGCCTCGTCGTCGGCGTGAAGGCGCCGGTCGAGTGCTGGCCCATTGCAATGGACCGCGTGCGCTATGTTGGTGAGCCCGTTGCCGTGATCGTGGCGACCGATCGCGCCCGCGCCGAGGACGCGGCCGAGCTCATCAACGTCGAATACAGCCCGCGCGGGGCAGTGGTCGATCCGCTCGGCGCGATCGCACCCGAGGCACCGGTGCTGCACGACGGCTTTCCCGGCAATCTCGCCAGCGATCGTTCCTTCCGCTATGGCGATCCGGAAAAAGCCTTTGCGGATGCGCCGCATCGCTTCTCCATCGACATCCGCTATCCCCGTAACTCCTGCACGCCGATCGAGACCTATGGCGTCGTTGTCTCGCACGAGGCGGGCGAGGACGCCTATGAGGTTCTCGCCAACTTCCAGGGTCCGTTCAGCATCCACACGGTGATTGCGCGGGCATTGAAAGTGCCGGGCAACCGGTTGCGGCTGCGCACGCCGCCGGATTCCGGCGGCAGCTTCGGCGTCAAGCAGGGCGTATTTCCCTACATCGTGCTGATCGCGGCGGCGGCGCGCTGCACGGGACGACCCGTCAAATGGATCGAGGACCGGCTCGAGCATCTCACCGCATCGGTGTCGGCCACCAATCGCGCGACCAAGCTGTCGGCGGCGGTGGCCGCGGATGGCAAGATTCTCGCGCTCGACTGGGACCAGGTCGAGGATTGCGGCGCGCACTTGCGTGCGCCCGAGCCGGCGACGCTCTATCGCATGCATGGCAATCTGACCGGCGCCTACGACATCAGCCACGTCAAGGTCCGCAATCGCGTCGTCGTCACCAACAAGACGCCGACTGGCCTCAACCGCGGTTTTGGCGGGCCGCAGGTCTATTTCGCGCTGGAACGGCTGGGGCAGCGCATTGCGATCGGCCTGAACCTCGACCCGCTTGATGTCATCAAGCGCAACCTGATTGAGGCGAACGCGTTTCCCTATCGCACTGCGACGGGAGCCTTGCTCGACTCCGGCAATTACCAGGAAGCGATCGCGCAAGCGGTCGAGCAGGGCAGGCTTGGCGAACTGAAAGCCAAGCGCGACGAGGCGCGGGCAGAGGGGCGTCTCTACGGCATCGGCTTCACCGCGGTGGTCGAGCCCAGCGTCTCCAACATGGGCTACATCACCACTGTGCTGACCGCGGCCGAGCGTCGCAAGGCGGGTCCCAAGAACGGCGCGCAGGCGACCGCGACCGTCGGCCTCGATCCGGTCGGTAGCGTCACCGTGCACGTCGCCTCGGTGCCGCAGGGGCAGGGCCATCGCACCGTGCTGTCGCAGGTCGTTGCCGACGTCTTCGGCCTGCAGCCGAAGGACATTCGCGTCAACACCGAGATCGACACGGCCAAGGACGCCTGGTCAATCGCGTCAGGGAATTACGCCAGCCGTTTTGCCGCGGCCGTGGCAGGCACCGCGAAGATTGCGGCCGAGCGCGTCGCCGGCAAGCTTGCGCGGATCGCCGCCAGCCAGCTCAACGTCGAGGCTGCCGACATCATTTTTGCAAAAGGGTTCGTCGCCTCAAAACACAATCCAGAGAACCGGATCGCGTTCTCGCGCGTCGCAGCCCTCAGCCACTGGTCGCCGGGCTCGCTGCCTGACGATGCCGGCCAGACCATCCGCGAGACCGTGTTCTGGACGCCACCGGAACTGACGGCGCCCGACGACGAGGACCGCATCAACTCCTCGCTCTGCCATGGTTTCATCTTCGACTTTTGCGGCGTGGAGATCGACCGCGTCACGCTGGAGACACGGATCGACCGTTACGTCACCATGCATGACTGCGGCACCATCCTTCATCCCGGCATGGTCAACGGCCAGATCCGCGGCGGCTTCACACAGGCGCTAGGCGCCGCGCTGCTCGAGGAATATGCCTATGCCGAGGACGGCAGCTTCCTGACGGGCACGCTTGCCGACTATCTGCTGCCGACCACCACCGAGGTGCCGGAGCCCGAGATATTCCACATGGAGACGCCGTCGCCGTTCACGCCGCTCGGCGCAAAAGGCGTCGGCGAAGGCAATTGCATGTCGACGCCGGTGTGCCTCGCCAATGCGGTAGCCGATGCGCTTGGCGTTGCCGACGTCACCTTGCCGCTGGTGCCGGCGCGGCTCGTGGAGCTCGTGCGCGGCGCTGAACCGCCGCCTCCCGCGGGTCGCGTGACCGCTGCCCCCGCGCGCGATGATGATCGGCGCTTGCGCGGTGAGGGGCAGGCTGTGGTGAAGGGCGCGCCCGAACAGGTCTGGGCCATGCTGCTCGATCCCGCGACGCTGCAATCGGTCATTCCGGGCTGCCAGCGCGTCGACAAGGTCACCGACACCCATTTCCGCGCCGATGTCACGCTCGGCATCGGTCCCGTCACCGGCCGCTATCGTGCCGATGTCGAGCTGTTCGATCTCGACCCGCCACGTGCGGTCACCTTGCGCGGCGGCGCCACCGGTGCGCTCGGCTTCGGCAATGCCGAGGGACGCATCACGCTGGCGCCCGACGGCAATGGCGGCACCAGGCTGACCTACAGCTACGACGCCGCGATCGGCGGCAAGGTCGCCAGCATCGGCGGCCGCCTGCTCGACGGCGCAACGCGCGTGATCATCGGCCAGTTCTTCACCGCGCTCGCTCGCAAGGCCGGCGGCGGTGGCGCGGAGGGTGGCGGCTTCTCACTGTTCGCGCTGCTGGCGAAGCTGGCCAGCCTGTTCGGAGGGCGCCGATGAAGCCGCCCGCATTCGACTATCTCCGTGCCGGGAGCATCAGTGACGTCCTCGAAGGCCTCGCACAGCAGGCCGGCGATGCCCGTGTGCTCGCGGGCGGGCAATCGCTGATGGCGATGCTGAATATGCGTCTGGCCAAACCAAAGCTGCTGATCGACATCATGGGGATCAGGGAGCTGCGCCAGATCGAGCGCAAGGGCGATGCCGTCGTCATCGGCGCGGGCGTGCGCCAGGCCGATCTGCTGGCCTGGCCGGATCTTACCAAGACGCTGCCGCTGGTGGCGCTGGCGCTGCCTTGGGTCGGACACATGCAGACTCGCAGCCGCGGCACCATCTGCGGCTCCCTCGCGCATGCCGATCCCAGCGCAGAGATGCCGCTGACGCTGGTCGCGCTCGGTGGTGAGGTGCTGTTGCGCAACACCAGGCGCCGCCGCCACGTCATGGCAAAAGACTTTTTTGCCGGCATGATGCTAACCACGCGTGCCGATGACGAGCTGATCGAGGGCATTTCGCTGCCGGTGGTTAAGGGGGCGCGCGTCGCCTTCCGCGAGGTCGCGCGTCGTCACGGCGATTTCGCCATCGTCGCCTGCGCTGCGATGAAGATTCCGACGGGCGTGCGTCTCGCTGTCGGGGGCGTCGCTGATGTCCCGACCGCGCGCGACTGGCCTCACCTGGAGGGCAGTGCGCTCGACGACGCTCTCAATACCTTTGCATATGAACTCGGAGCCCGCGACGACGTCCACGCCAGCGCGCGCTATCGCCGCGACCTCGTGCGGATGATCGGCCGCGACCTGATCGGCGAGGTGCTGCAATGACCCGTCTCAAGGCAGACAGTCGCCATCCCGTCCGTTTCTCGCTGAATGGCAAGCCGGTCGAGGGTGAGGCCGAACCGCGCATGCTGCTCTCCGATTTCCTGCGCCACCAGCTCGGTGCGACCGGAACCCATGTCGGTTGCGAGCACGGCGTCTGCGGCGCCTGCACGATTGTCGTCGACGGCATGCTGACGCGGTCCTGCCTGACGCTCGCGGCGCAGGTCGATGGCTGCGAGCTGAGAACGGTGGAGGGGCTCCCCCCCTCGGCCGACCGGTTGGGTGTGCTGCAGCAGGCGTTCCGCCGCAACCACGCCCTCCAGTGCGGCTTCTGTACCGCCGGCATCCTGATGTCGCTCGACCATTACCTCGCGAAGAATCCATCGCCGACCGAGGCGGAGATCCGCGATCTCCTCAGCGGGCATATCTGCCGCTGCACCGGCTACACCCCGATCATCCAGGCGACCTTAGAGGCCGCCGCCGAGCTTGCTTCATCCAACAAAGAGACGCCCGATGCTTGATCTCGCCAGCAGCTTCATGGCCAGCGCCGCGCGCGATCCCAATGCGGTTGCGCTGGTCGACGGCGATCTGCGCCTGACATACCGGCAATGGTACGACAAGATCTCCGCGCTGGTCGCCTCGTTCGACCGCCTCGGCCTCAAGCCCGGCGATCACGTCGTCACGCTGCTGCAGAACCGCTGGGAGGCGGCGACCCTGCACTGGGCCTGCCAGTTCGCAGGGCTCGTGATCACGCCGATCAACTGGCGCGCCAAGGCCGACGAGCTCGATTACTGCATCGACAATGCCGAAGCCTGCGCGGTGTTCTATCAGGACATCTCCGCCGAGGCGGTGCAGGGATCGGCGCTGGCAGGCAAGCTGCTGCGTGTGTCCGTCGATCCCGGGACTGGCGATGCGACCAGCTTCGCCGATCTCATCAAGAACAGCGCGCCGGACGCCGAGCCGCGCGTCGGCGCCGATGCCTCGTCGATCATGCTCTATACTTCCGGTACGACCTCGCGCCCAAAGGGCGTGCCGCGGCGGCATCGCGCAGAACGCGCTGCCGCGATCGCCCATGTCGCGCAAAATCTCTACGGTCGCGGCGAGCGCACGCTTGGCGTGATGCCGCTCTACCACACCATGGGTGTCCGCTCCCTGCTGGCGATGTCGCTGATCGGCGGCACATTTATTTGCCTGCCGCGCTATGACAGCAGCCACGCGCTGGCGCTGATCGAGAAGGAGGCGATCACCAACCTTTATCTGGTGCCGACGCTTTATCACGACCTCGTCCATCACGAGGCCTTTGCCAAAACCGACGTCTCCACCGTGCGCAAGCTCGGTTTTGCCGGTGCGTCGATGACCGATGGCCTGCTGAAGAAACTGAACGATGCTTTCAAGCCAAATCTGTTTGTCAATCACTACGGCAGCTCGGAGATCTACACTTTCACGATCGACCAGAATGCGGCCGCAAAGCCCGGCTCGGCCGGCAAGGCGGGGCTGAACCAGCACGTCAAGGTCGTGCGCATCGGCGCGAGGTCGATTGCGGATCTTGCCGCCGTTGGCGAGGAGGGCGAGATCATCGCGACGCTCGCCGGTGACGAGGCTTTCGAAGGTTACTGGCGCCGTCCCGAGGCCGACGCAAAATCGCTGCGCGAAGGCTGGTATTTTACTGGCGACACCGGCTACGTCGATCCCGACGGCGATCTCTTCGTTACCGGCCGCGTCGACGACATGATCATCACCGGCGGCGAGAATGTCTCGCCGGTCGAGATCGAGAGCTGTCTGTCGCTGCATCCCGCCGTCGACGAGGTCGCGGTGGTCGGCGTCGCCGATGAAAAGTGGGGCAAGGTCGTTGCCGCCTTCGTCAAGCGCAACCGCGCGGTCTCGGAGGTCGAACTGGAGCAGTTCTGCCGCACCTCGGGCCTTGCCAATTTCAAGCGGCCGCGCCGCTACGTCTTCGTCGACGCAATCCCGAAATCGCCGGTCGGCAAGCTGCTGCGGCGACTGCTTGTCGCCGGGGAATACGAGGCCGAGCGCCTGCCGCCGTCGGACGCGGCCTGATCGCCACACCCATCAACAGAAGGAAGAAGAGATGCCGTCACCCTATACATTCGCTGATCCCCGGCTCGCAAAACTCGACGGGTTCAAAGTCGAGATCGACGAGGCGCATGAGCGCGCCGACATCATCCTTGGACGCCCGCCCTACAACGTCGTGGCGATGCCGCAGCGCGACCAGCTCAGGCTGACCTTCGAGACGTTGGACGAAGATGCGCGCGTGCGCGTCATCGTGGTGCGCGGGGAAGGCGAGCACTTCTCAAGCGGTGGCAATATTGGCGGCTTCATGGAAGCGAGCCCCGAGCACGTCTCCAAGCTCGCCTGGAACATCGCGGCGCCCGCGCGCTGCGCCAAGCCCGTGATCGTCGCTAACCGGGGCTATTGCTTCGGCGTCGGCTTCGAGCTGTCGCTGGCCTGCGACTTCCGCATTGCCTCCGAGACCACGCAATACGCGCTGCCGGAGCAGAAGCTCGGCCAGATCCCGGGTTCGGGCGGTTCGGCCCGGCTGCAGAAGATGGTCGGCATCACCCGGACCAAGGACATCGTGATGCGCTCCAAGCGCATCTCGGCCAAGCAGGCCTACGAGTGGGGCATCGCCACCGAATGCGTGCCGGATGCCGAGCTGGAGAGGGCGACGGACAAGCTCGTCGACGAGCTCCGTACCTTCTCGCCGCTGGCGCAGCGCACCGCCAAGAAGCTCCTCAACGACACCGAGGATTCGACGCTCGCCATTGCCATCGAGCTCGAAGGCCATTGCTACAGCCGCCTGCGCCAATCCGAAGACTTCAAGGAGGGTGTCGAGGCCTTCAACGCCAAGCGTCCGCCGAAATTCGTCGGCCGCTGAGACACGACGCAACGGACTGCCGCGGTTCGCAATGACGCGGACCGCGGCGCTATTCAAACGGGGGAGGTAAACAACATGGCTGAGATGGATATCCCGGTCGCGGGCGCACAGGCGTCCGCAGACAATAAGCAGATGGTCAACGCGATCATCGCGTCGGTGCTCGGATGGGCACTCGATCTGTTCGATTTGTTCATTCTGCTCTACGTGGCGCCGGTCGTTGGCGCACTGTTCTTTCCGTCGAGCAATGCGGCGTTGTCGCTCGCCGCGGTCTACGGTTCCTTCGCTGTCACACTCTTGATGCGGCCGCTGGGTTCCGCAGTGTTCGGCCATTACGCCGACGTGCACGGCCGCAAGCAGGCCATGCTGGTCGCCATTGTCGGTGTCGGCCTCAGCACGGCGGCGTTCGGTCTGCTGCCGACCATCGCCCAAGTCGGCGTCATCGCGCCGATGATATTCCTGATCCTCCGCCTGGTGCAGGGCATCTTTGTCGGCGGCGTCGTGGCGTCCACGCACACGATCGGCACCGAATCGGTTCCGCCGCAATGGCGTGGTGCGATGTCCGGCCTGGTCGGCGGTGGCGGTGCTGGCATCGGCGCGCTGCTTGCATCCTTCATCTTCCTGATCACGTCCTCGGTCTTCCCCGGCGATGCTTTTGCCGTGTGGGGCTGGCGCTTTATGTTCTTCTCGGGCCTGCTGAGCTCGCTGCTCGGCTGGTTCATCTTCCGCAACCTTGAGGAGTCGCCTTATTTCAAGGAGCTCAAGCGCCAGCAGGGCAACAAGCAGGCGAAGGTATCGAAGGCGCCCGTCAAGGACGTGTTCTCCGGCGAATATCGCGGCGTGCTGCTGGTCAACTTGCTGATCACCTTCGGCGGCGGAGCCGGCTACTACCTGACCTCCGGTTATCTGCCGAGCTTCCTGAAGGTCATCAACGCGGTCCCGAACCAGACCTCGTCGCTGATCCTGATGGGTGCGAGCGTGTCGGCATTCTTCTCGGCCGTGCTGGTCGGCGCGCTCAGCGACCGCATCGGCCGCAAGAAGACCTTCCTTCTGATCGGCGTGCTGGCGGCGGTGCTGTTGCCGCTGTGCTATCTCAACCTTGCGGCTACCAAGGACACGACGCAGATTACGATCTATGCACTCGCTATCGCCTTCATCGGCAATGCGGGCTATGCGCCGGTGCTGATCTTCCTGAATGAGCGTTTTCCGACCGCGCTGCGCGCGAGCGGCACTGGTCTGTCCTGGAACATCGGCTTCGCGCTGGGCGGCATGATGCCAACCTTCGTTTCGCTGGTGAGCGGCAGCCCGGCGGAAATCCCGATGTCGCTGGCCTCCTTCGCGGTCGGCGTGTTCGTGATCTACCTGATCGGTGCGATCGTGATCCCCGAGACCAAGGGAGACTTCCGCTAGGCTCAACCAGCGCGGTCGCAACGGCCGCGCTGGTCCATCGAATTGCACAACGAGACGGGAATGGATGAGCTGCATTTCGACGACGTGATCGTTGGCGGCGGGTCGGCGGGCTGTGTGCTCGCCAACCGGTTGTCCGTGGATAGAACGCGTCGCGTGCTTCTTGTCGAAGCCGGGATGGATACGCCGCCTGAGGCAACGCCGCCGGAGATCCTCGACAGCTATCCGATGACGCTGTTCTTCGGCGACAAATACATCTGGCCGGGTCTGTCGGCGGCAGCCGGCCGCAATGCCGAGGGCAAACCGGTCGTCCGCGCCTACGAGCAGGGGCGGGTGATGGGCGGCGGCTCCAGCATCAATGTGCAATCGGCCAATCGCGGCCTGCCGCGGGACTATGATGAATGGCGCGATCTCGGCGCGCGAGGCTGGGGTTGGGCGGACGTGCTGCCGTATTTCCTAAAGCTCGAGACCGATCTCGATTTCGACGGACCGCTGCACGGCAAGCATGGCCCAATCCCGATCCGCCGCATCGCGCGCGAAGCGATGCCGCCGTTCGGCCATGCGGTGGGCGAGGCGTGGTCCGCAACTGGCCTGCCGTTCCGAAAGGACCAGAACGGCGAGTTCGAGGACGGCATTTTTCCGCCGGCGTTTTCGAACCGCAATGACCGGCGCGTCTCCACGGCCGCCGGTTACCTCGATGCGGCAACGCGGGCGCGGCCGAACCTGACCATCTGGGCCGACAGCGGGGTCGAGCAACTTCAGCTTGACGGTCGCCGCGCAACGGGTGTGATGGTCGCACGCGGCGGCGAAAGGCTCACCGTCGGTGCCGGCCGCGTAATCCTCACGGCAGGCGCGCTGCAATCGCCGGCGATCCTGATGCGGGCGGGCATCGGCCCCGGTGCGGCGCTGCAAGCTCTGGGCATTCCCGTGGCGATCGATCTGCCCGGGGTCGGCTGCAATTTGCGCGACCATCCCGCGTTGACGTTCTGCCAATACCTGCCGAGGCAGTTGCGGCTGCCGCTTGCCCAGCGGCGCCCAAACTTTGCGGCGATGCGCTTCTCGTCGGAACTGGCGGGCTGCGATCCCTCCGACATGTACATCACGGCCTCGGCGCGCGGCGGCTGGCATGCGCTGGGCACGCGGCTCGGGCTCTATTTCCTCTGGTGCAACCGGCCGCATTCGAGCGGTTCGCTCACCCTGGCGAGCCGCGATCCCAGGACCTATCCGGTGGTCGATTTCAACCTGTTGTCCGATCCGCGTGATCTCGAACGGATGATTGCGTCCGTCCGCCTGCTTGCGAGCCTTGTCGTCCATCCCGCGCTCAATCCTGAGGCCGGTGACTTCTTCCCGGCCTCGTATTCCTCGCGCATCAAACGGCTGAGCCGGTATGGCACGGTCAACCGCATCGTCGCGTCCATCCTCGGGCCGATGCTCGACGTGCCCGTTGGCCTTCGGCAACTTCTGATCCGGCTCGCGCTGCTCAACGGTACGGCCTTCCAGGCCACGCTTGCCGACCACCGCGCGCTCGAAGCTTTCGTGCGGCAGAGCGTGTTCGGCGTCTGGCACCCCGTGGGCACATGCCGCATGGGCGATCCCCCCGACCCCATGGTCGTGGTCGATGCCGAGGGCAGGGTGATCGGCAGCGACAATATCTTCGTGGCGGATGCCTCGATCATGCCGCGGTTGCCGACGGCCAATACCAACATTCCCGTGATCATGGCGGCCGAGAAGATCAGCGATGCCCTTTTGCGACGAAGTTAGACTTTGCGATGCGCCGCCCGCAAACGGGGCGCAAAGATCGCCGAGATCGCCCGGCGCGTCACCGAACTTCCGGATTACCTAGTCTGGACATCGACAAGGGAAACCGGACTATCAATGGATTGTGGTCCAATGACCGCTGACGGCATCGGCTGACAGTCGGCCAACTTCGACGTCTACCATCTCGCAAGTACAAATCGCGCTGGAAGGATAAAGCTGCGTGACGTGTTCCGCATGGTGTGGCCAAAGCCTTGGTGATTCCATGGCGCCCGCAACTCGCCTTTGAACCTGCCGACCGCTCGCGTCACTACTAGTCAAGCTGTGCTGGGAGCGCACGCTCCCTCGGTGCTCAGCTTTGGACGGGCCACGCCAGCAAGGGGAGAAATTGCGATGGGACGCGCGCCGCAACCTCTGCCTCGAGACACGCCGCCCGGCCCCGTGGAAAAAATGCCCAATTTGGCGGCCCCGGAACGACAGTGCGTGCCGCTTGCCAAGGTTCGCAGCGCCGACGTCTTTCCCTACCAGGCCAACGAAGTTGCGACGTCCCGCACCGAGGTCGGCCACATCGGTGCGGACGTCAGTCTGGTCCCGCCGGTCGGTGCCTGCCAATATCTCATCATCTGGGATTTCGGCGTCGACTGGCGGCATCTCAAGACCATCGCCAAGCGCGATCCGCTGCTGGCAGCGCAGCTCATGCGATTCGAGACTGACAAGTCGCTTCAGTTTCAGATCGTCGGATACAGCGACAGCACCGGAAGCGAACGGAACAACATTTTCCTGCGCACGGGGCGGGCCAGGAATGTCTTTCACCTGTTCGGCCCCAGCGCCCGCTCGCGCGTCTTCTCCGTTAAGCCAGCTCCACATTACGAGTATCTGCAAGACAACACGACCGTGATCAACAGGGCCGCCAATCGGGCTGTGGTCGTCGAAATCTTCGTTGGGGGTGGGACGATCTAGCTGCCTTTCGACAGCAAACAATGCACCTTCCCGCGGTAGTCGTGATCCGGTCGATGGTCCGCACACCGTCAGGCAACGGCGGATCCTCGGCGTCAGAGTTTTGTAGGCGCCCGATCCAATTCAGCGGGCGCCCTTGGGCTTCGAGCCGAGCAAATCGTGCGTCCCACTGATGCTCACCGTTCCCGAGCACTCGAATCCGCCGAAAATTCCGCAGGAGCCTGTGACCGTGACGCGCAAGTCCTTGCGCTGGTACATGTCGACCGAAATGCCCAAGCGCGAAAAGTCGTTCGCGCTGTTCGGCAGGATGAGGTCGATATGTTCGGCCGCCCAACGCGGCAGATGTGGGTTGCTCTTCCAGAATAGTTCGTTGCCAGCGTGGTGCGCGAAGTTCGGCCCGACCGTGAGGGCGCCGTCTGCGCCCTCGAATACGAAGCCCGTTTCGTCGATGTGGACGTTGACCCGATCGGGCGCTACTGCGAAATGCAGCGAGGTAATGTCTTGCGGCTGCGGGTCCTTGCCGAATTGTGAGCTGTAGGCGTCGCTCCATTGCCCGCGGTCGCGTCCAAGCCCGAAGCCGTGCCGGCCCGGGAGGTCACGCGTCGAGAGTGGCCTGTCGGACAGCTTCGGACGCCAGATCTCTCGAAAACCCTTGCCGATCGTCGCAGCCATCGACAAATCGAGGGCCCAATGCGATGATTTCTCCGGGCTGCGCCCCTCGGCGAAAGCGTCGAATCCGTCGGGTGTCTTGGCGATGCGTAGCTTCTTGATCAGGTCGTCCCAGTTCGTCGGCAGGAAGGTGACGCCATCGAGTGTGTTCGTTGCGGCCGCAACGCCGTACTGCTCGAGCTGATGCCTGATGTAGGGCTTCTCGTCGTAAAGGCGAACATCCGGGTTGGGACCGGCGAAATATTGCGTCAGATCGATCTGCGGCCGAAACATGGTCAGCCGCGCCGCGATCTTGCGGAAAGTGTCGGTCGTGGTCGGGGTGCTGGTCATCGCAGGGCCGCCCTCCGAGGCGAGACTAATCTTTGATTGGTCTGCCCGAAACGGGCCGGGTTCAATTTCAGTTCGCTCAATTGTGCTGCCGGCCGCGCCTAAGTCACCTCCAGTGACCAAGTTCCCGTCACGCTGACGCATAGACTGTTGAACCTCCCAACCGGCAGCGCCGACGACGTTACATGGGGTGGTCTCGACAGCGAGGACAATCCAATGTCACTGCGGAGCAGGGTACTCGACGTGCTCAATGGCCCAGCGGTCGCACGCATTCGCTTCCGGTTTCCGATCCGCGGCAGCCATGTGACGATTGCGCCGCAAACGTTCCATCATGTCGCACGCGCCATCCGGTTGGGACAGGTCACCGTCCGGGTTCCGACCGATCTCGCGGCCGGTGTTGCTGCGCAATATAACGATGTCGCGCGGACCCGAGCCGACGGCACTGCGGTTGCTGCGAATACTCTTGAGGTCGTATCCGCGACGGGCCGGATGGATGAGGCCTATATCGTCCACGAGGCCCTGCATGCCGCTTACGATCTCTTGCGCACCGGCCTTGACGCCAATGCGGAAGAGGCGTCCGCCTACGTCTGCACGGCCCTCTATTGCCGCATGACGGGCCTACCCCGGCCTCGCTGGGCCAACGGGCCGATCTACGCAAATGCCGCGGAAGTCGCCCGAACGCTGCTGTCGCAATATCAGAAGGGTGATCCCGGAATTCCCTGGGTCGGCGAAAGTGAATGGCGAATGCTGCGCGCCGGCGTTGGCCTTAATGGTGTCTATACCAGCGGTCCGGCCGGCATTGTCACGGGATGGCTTCTTGGCCAGCAATACACCCACGACGGCTGATCGGCCTAAGCTGTTTCCGTCAGAGAGCGGGAGCTCTCGCCTTCATGCCGTTCGTCCTTCTCGGACAGGCCAACCCGCTGAACCCCTCAGGCGGCCAGCAAGCCCAGCTTGCCGACCATCGCAAGCGAACGCTGAACGCTCTCTCGTGTCGACAGCAGCAACGGCTCGGCGGTGGATCCGGCGCTATCCTTCTGCTCTATCCGGATGGTCTCGCCGAATCTTTTGGTCATTTCGGTCGTGATCTGGTCGATGGTCCGGGTACCGTCGAGCAATTGCAGAAAGTCCCGGGTTCGGTCGTCCTCGAGCTGCACCGTCTGATGGAGGAGGTTGGTGACCAGGGGACCTGTCTGCGCCTGCTTGCGGGCGAGAAGACTCGCCTGCGGACGATCCGACGCGCCCTCCAAAAGGAACGGTCGCGACAGGAGGAACGAGACCTCGCCGCTGCAAGCCAGAATGAACATCGCCTCAGTCAGCGCCCTTTCGTCATCATCTGCCATTCGGCCGCCAAGCAGCGCCCGGGCGCCGGCGAGCAACTCGTCAAAGGACAGTGCGCGAGGCCAGGCGCGGCCGAGATACAGGTGCGCGGCCTTCAAGAGCGGATTGGTCACCTTGATCCTGCTACCGTCCTGATTCTCGAATTCCATCGCAGAATCGTCGGCCACGCAGGCGTCCGGATCAACCGGGCTCGTCGTGCTCAGCAAATAGAAGCGGGTGATGAAATCGAGGTCGATCTGGCGGGAGAGCGAGACGTCGTCGTGGCAGAGCAGAGTACGGCGAAAGCCGTTCCCGTCGATGAAATCCTGATACTGGTCGCGCGCCATGAACTCGCTGTCTGGGAAGCGTTGCAACGTCGCGCGCACCTCCTCGGAATAGCCCGCCAGATTGCGTCGTGAGAAATCGGCGTCACTTAGATATTGCAAGCCATGGGAGCCTGCGCGCTCGACAACCTCTTGCAGCAGGAATGCCTCGGCGCCGTCGTCGAGATCGTCGTGAAACAACAGCTCGTCGGGAGACTTGAGGACGCGGTTGTACTGGTCGCGCATGACCGCACCGTGGACCGAGGTGGCCTTCGAGCCCTCACTCAAGAACTTCAGGATTGCGCGGGCCTGTCCTACTTTTTCCCTCATGCTGGTGAGGTGGCGAGTGTGGTACCGCATCATGTCGCGGACCATGTCGCGCAGATGTGAGAACGGGTGCGCATTGTAGCTGAGGTAGCAGACCCCTTGCGGCGCGAGGTTCCGCTTGAAGATCGTCATCATCTTTTCCCGCACCGCCGGCGGCACCCAAGAAAATACGCCGTGGGCGATGATGTAGTCGAACTCTCCGAAATTTGCGTCGACATCCATGATGTCGCAATGCAGGAGTTTGATGTTATTCAGGCCCAATGCTGCGATATTTCGCTGACCGCGCTCGATCGTTACGCCGCTCAGGTCGACACCGACGAATTCACTTGCCGGATATTGAAAGGCCATCGGCAACAGATTGCCGCCAACGCCGCAGCCGAGCTCCAGCACCCGGCAGTGTTCCACCCGAGCGGGTTGCATGCCATAAACGGCGGCGATCGTCGCGAGATGGTTCGGATGAGTGAGCCCGTAGACGTGGCCGGGGTAGAAGACCTCGTCATATCGCGTGGAACCAATGGTCGGGTGGCGATGCTCGGTTTGAATATTCATCGTGCTCAGTTCCACGTATAGGCGAATCTGTCGTTCTCGATCGAGACCCGGGCTTGCTTCACTTCCTCCTTTGCAAGCGATCTGCCGAGGAATTCGCGCGACAGCTCCGGGAGCAGGGTATTGGTAATGATATTGTCGATCATGCGCCCACCGGAATCCGGATCGTTGCAGCGCGACACAATGTGCTCAACGACTGCATCGTCGTAGCTGAAGGCCGCGTTATGATTGTCGCGGAGCCGCCGTCCGATCCGGTCGAGCTGCAGTCGAGTGATGCCGGCGAGCATCTCGTCTGACAGCGGAAAGTATGGGATCGAGACGATGCGTCCAAGAAGTGCTGCGGGAAACACCTTCAGCAATTCCGGTCTCAGCATCTTTGCGAGCTCTTCCGGCTCGTTGCGATACTTGGGATCACGCGCGAGGCCCATGATCAGATCAGTGCCGACGTTGGTGGTCAAAATGATCAAGGTGTTCTTGAAGTCAATCCGCCGACCGTTGCCGTCCTCCATGGTCCCCTTGTCGAATACCTGGAAGAAGATCTCATGAACGTCGGGATGGGCCTTCTCCACCTCGTCGAGCAGGATGACACTGTAGGGCTTGCGCCGCACGGCTTCGGTCAGGCGACCGCCCTCGCCATAACCGACATAGCCGGGAGGTGCGCCCTTCAAGGTCGAAACGGTGTGCGCTTCCTGAAACTCCGACATGTTAATCGTGATCATGTTTTGCTCGCCGCCGTAGAGGGTCTCGGCAAGCGCCAAGGCGGTTTCCGTCTTGCCCACCCCGGACGGTCCGGCCAGCATGAACACTCCGATTGGCTTCGACGGGTTGTCCAGTTTGGCTCGGCTGGGTTCGATTCGCTTGGCGATCATCGTCAGCCCATGGGACTGGCCGACGACACGGCGGTTGAGAATCTCCGGCAGCTTCAGGACGGTTTCGATCTCGTCCCGCATCATCCGGCCGACCGGGATGCCGGTCCAGTCGGATACGACGGACGCGACCGATTGCTGATCCACATGGGCATAGACCATCCGCTTTTCCGGATTGATGCCCTCCAGCGTCTCGAACTTGCCGCGCAGTTCCGCGCGTCTGGAAGCCGGGTCCTCGCCTTCCTTGGCCTCCGACAGGATCTCGCGAATGCTGCGGATGTCCTTGACCAGGGCCTGCTCGGCGGCCCAATCGGCCTCGAGGTGCGCCAGCTTGTCCTTCAGAGCTGCGATGTCGTTGTCGATGGCGGCAATGCGCTCGCTTTCCGTGATTCCCAGGTCGGCATCGCTGACGAGCGCAGACCGCTCAGCCTCGCGAGCGGTGATCGAAACGCGCGTGTCCTCGATCAGACCCGGCGTCGCGCTCTGGCTGATGGCGACGCGTGCCGATGCGGTGTCGAGCAGGCTGACTGCCTTGTCCGGGAGCTGTCTTGAAGGAATGTAGCGGTGCGAAAGGTTGACGGCTGCAACGATCGCTGCATCGGAGATGCGGACATTGTGGTGCTTTTCCATCGGACCAAGAAGTCCGCGCAGCATGATGCAACAGGTCTCGACGTCGGGTTCATCGATCTGGATCGGCTGGAAGCGTCGCGTGAGAGCGGGGTCCTTCTCGATGTACTGGCGATATTCCGCCCATGTGGTGGCGGCGATCGTACGCAGCGTGCCACGGGCGAGGGGAGGTTTCAGGAGATTGGCCGCGTCACCCGTGCCCGCCGCGCCTCCGGCCCCGATAAGCGTATGGGCTTCGTCGATAAAGAGGATGGTGGGAGTGGGTGAGCTCTGGACCTCATCGATCACCGAGCGTAACCGCTGTTCGACCTCGCCCTTCATTGAGGCGCCAGCCTGCATCAAGCCGATGTCGAGCGAGCAGAGCCTTACATCACGCAGCGGTGGCGGTACATCGCCGGCGGCGATGCGTTGCGCGAAGCCCTCGACAACGGCGGTCTTGCCGACGCCGGCCTCGCCGGTGAGGATTGGGTTGTTCTGCCGCCGGCGCATGAGCACGTCGATCAGTTGGCGGATTTCGTCGTCCCGGCCGAGGATCGGATCCATCTGGCCCGATCTGGCCTTGGCGGTGAGATCCTGGGCGAACCGGGCGAGCGGTGTCGTTCCCTTGGGACCTGCTTGGTCCCCGCCCGCGGTATCGGCGCCGACCAGGCCGGAGCCGTCCATCGGCCGCATGGTTTCCTCGTCGGAGCCGGCCCAGATGGCACGGTGCTCCGCGGCCAATGCATCGACGTTGATCTTTGCGAATTCCGGCGAGAGGTTGTTCAGGGCACGGCGGACATCGTTCGACTTCAGGCCCGCCACCAACAGATGGCCGGTGCGGATCTGAGTTTCGCCGAAGAACAGCGTCGCATAGTGCCAGCCCCGGTCGAGCAGATCGATGACCGAATTGGCGACACCCGGCATGTCGGTTTCGTTCTTGCGAAATCCATTGATGGCTCCGGCAAGGTCCGACAACAAGCGACCCCGGTCGAGCTTGTAGTGATCCACGGACAGGCTGAGGTCGGTGCGCTCCTGCTGCAGAATATGAAAGAGCCAGTGCGCAAGCTCGACATTGCGGTTACCGGCGCTCTTGGCATGGCGCAGCGCTTGTATGAAGGCATCATAGCCGGCGCGATTCAGCTTGCCTGTTACAGCTTCAAGGCTGATGTCTGTCACGGCTGCTCCTCCTGCCTAATTCCTCCGCGGTGCCTGGTACCAAGCGGAAAATGCTTCAAACCCCATAACGTTATGGCGATCGGCGCGATGAATTGGTTCAAATCGCAGCTGCATCGACCGCGGCGCCCCGACGGGCCCTCAGGCGCTCGCCGAGCTGAAAGCGGGCATCGCGGCGAAATTCTTCCGTCGAGGCCCAGTTCGGCGAGACCCAGGTGGTCCAACCAAGCCGTCCACTCTGTCCGAGCCTGACCGGGACGACCTCTCCCGCGGGAATGGCGAGCTCCACCTCCCATTCGAATTCGTCGCCGATGTAGAAGAACACGGCATCTGCCAAGGGCTCCGACAAATTGGGTGTTTCGGTCGGCAGGAACTGCTCGTACTGCCTGAAATTCTTGACGAAGATTCGAACCCTGATCTTATCCTCGACGCTGAAGACGCGTGAGCCCAGAAGAGCGTCCCGGCCGATCCTGGCATGGGTCCCGCCAAGCCGGCTGCAGTGACTCGGTTCGAACGAGAGCCAAGTGCCGACAAATTCATCGATCTCGACCCTCACGTCGAACAACCCCTGCAGGAACCGCGTCAGCCGTGAGGCACACTTGACCCTAGGGGCGACCAGTCCGGCGAAGCTGAGCTTCGCCATGTCCGGTATGGTGTCTCGATCGGCGAAAACGTCGGAGCCGAGGCCGGCGAAGGAGCCGACATAGGCGATGAAGCGATCATCGGCTGGCCGATCATGCTGCGCGATCGGTCGTGCGTCGGCCCAGGCGCGGAAGAACAGTTGCAGGAAGCGTCCGTTGAGCAGGTCGAGGAAACGCGGGAAAGCGTCGTCCCGCATCAGCCACCAGCCGAGGCTTTCATCCGTGGTGGCGAGCGGCAGGGCGCCCTGTGGCCCCAGGAGACCGAGAAATTTGACGAGTATCCTGAGCCGGCCGGATTGGTCGTCGACTGCCGCGAGATTGGAGGCGGGGAACTCCAGATAGGGCACCTGGCCGAGATCGACATACTCATCGCGGCGCGTGGCACTGTCGCCGATCCGCGGCCGATCCGGACTGGCCCGCTCGAGCTGGCGCAACGTATTGAAGAAATCGAACCTCCAGGGCTCCGCCTTCATCTCTTCGATCAGCGTCACAGCGGTCTCCGCGTGCCCATGCGCGGCGGCCACCGCATGATCTCGCCGCGTTCCGGCGTCGAGATGACCGTCTGCGTGAAGGTGTTGAAGCCCGAATAATCTGCGAAGAAGCGCTCCAGCACGGCGCCGAGCAGGAACACGCCGCTGCCTTCGAACGCTTTCTCGTCGAGCGTGACGGTGATCTCCAGACCCCGCGCCGCGCCGCTGCCCGTTCGTTCGCGCACCCGCCGCACCACCGGCCGGCTTTCGATGCTGCGCACGCCGCGGATCTTGCGTTCTGTCGCGTCGTCGAACTGGTCGGCAAACAGAGACAGCATTTCGCGCAACGCTCCGGCGTTCTTGCCGCCACCGCGCTCGACGAGGCCGAGATAGTTCAGGCTCATCATGTTGATCAGCCGCCAGCTGACAATCCCGCTGTTGGCGATCTCGCTGCGGCTTCGCAACTGCGCGACCACGGGCTCGCGCGGCCGGGTGGGGCCCGCGACGCAGATCAGATCAAGGGAGGTATCGTCCAGCAGGCGGAAATCGGCGCCGCCCTGGCCGACCGGCAAATGCTCGGTCAAATGGCGATTGGAACACAATGCCCGAACGCTGAGCTCGGCGACGGAGCCTTCGCCGCTCAGTTCGCCGGGCTCGAGCAGCGACAGGAACATGTCCGTGCCCGTGTAGTCGGAGGATGCGCCGTACGTTTTTTCTTCCACGGTGCGACGCCGAGGCAGCCGGCGGACGGTGAAATAGAGTCCTTCGACAGATCCGCTGGTCCGGTCGACGGCGGCCGAATACAGCGGACGCACCGGCCGCTTGTCCTTTTCTGCCGGAAAGTGAGCGTAGACGTCGAGCACCTGGTGCGGCTCGTATTCGAGATAGCGGCTGCGATCGGGCACGACGTGGTACTCGTGCGTATTCGACTTGACCGGAATGCGATCGCTGGTCTTCTCGAACAGGTTTATCGCCGGCGCCGTATAGAGCTTGAAGACATCTGGACGCACCGCGGCCGGGAGCCTTGAATTGTTTTCATCGAAGGCGAAGACGATGTCGATCGATTTGCTGCGCAGCCGTGGCATCACGCTGCGAAGTCCGGTCAGATTGATGCCGAGGAACTTGCGGGGGAACATGAAATATTCCCGCAACAGTTCCGAGCCGCGAAAAACCCGATTGTCGTTGGGAAAGAGCGGCTCGTTCTCGTCGAAGCCAATCTGCTGCACGCAGTCATGAGGTGCAGGGGTCACCACCGGATCGCCGAAGTCGTCGAGATGGCGGAAGTAGACACCCCTGCAATTCGAGATCAACTGCTCATAGAGCGCGATGGCGTCGGATTCCGCGCCGGTCAGATAGATCGGGAGTTCGCTCACGCGGCAACCGGCAAACCAGGTCTCTGGCTTGGTCCGCGCTTCCGCGTCAGGCGGTTCCTCATCGAGCCGGGCCGCAGTCCGATGCGTCAGCGACAGCCTCAATCCGGCGACGACGTCGCTGCCGACGGAAATCCCAAGCGCCTGCAGCGCGCCTGCCGTTGAGAAATACTCTGCGCCCGTGACGTCAAACGGCCAGAGCACGACATCTCGGCAAAGTCGGAATCGGCAGGCAAGGCTTCGCTCCCTTTCGCGGTAGGTGGCGTCGAAATAGGCGCCGCGTGCGATCTTTTTGCCGTCGCGCAGCGCCGGATCGGCATAAGGCGGTCGTGCTGCGACCAGCATGGCCGACGGGGTGGGGGCAAGGTAGTTTGGGACCAGCTGCTCAAGCAGATTGGCGGTGAATTCCGGAAATTCGTGTTTGAGTTTGAGTTGAACACGGGCGGCGAGAAATGCGGCACCTTCGAGCAGCCCCGTGATCATCGGATCCGAGCGGTCGCGAATCAGGCCGCCGAGGCGCTCTGCGATGCCAGGATATTCTTCGGCGAAATCGCCGGCATGCTCGTAGAGCAGTGACAGTTCACGGTTGTAGAAATCCAGGAATTCGCGATTCATGTTAAAGTCGGTTGATCTGGATGTCGCCGCTATCGAGCTCGACGTCGGCGACGAATTCCACGGGGACGTTGAGCGGCTCGGCCTTGAGGTCTGCGTGAACGATGAAGCGCAGCTTGAGCTGTTCAGGGACGACCGAACCGTCACGGCGGACCCGGATCGTCTTGCGATCGAGCCTCGGTTCATAAGTCGTCAGCGTTTCGCGCAGCGCGTCGGTGAGTTCGTCGTCGGTGATCTCGTCGATCGATCGATGAGCGATATCTGGGAAGCCGTAATTCAGGACCGACGTCCGCACGCAATCCCGGCCAGTCAGGTCCAGGGTCGATTCCAGAGCAATCGTATTGAGGAGCGTTTCGAGGTCATGGGAGACCTCGCGTCGAAGTAGCGTTTCCGAGATGGGAAAGCGGCCCGCGCTGCGCCGCCCGGCAATGACTCGCTCGCCGAACTCATCGCGCAGATTGAGCTTCTTGCGCGCATCGCGCGCTTCATGGGCCGCGCGGAAGGCCAGCATCAATGGAGGAGAGAGTCGATCCCTCTTCGGTGCAATCGTCATTTGCGGTCCCCATGACGCCGGCTCGCACGCAATTCGGTAGGCGCCAGCCGGTCTCCGAGACCGCCAGCAGGCGCTCGGGTTCACGACGGGCGACGGAAAGGTACAATCAAGATTGCAGGGCTTGGCGCCGGTTCGCGCTATTGGCAACCGGCGCCAAGCAGGGGCCGATCAGGCCCATTCCTTATTGGCAGGAACATCCCAGCCGAACGTCGGTGAAGCTCCGGCGGCGCCTTTTTCCGTCTGGGTCTTGTAGGTCATCTTGACCTTCGCGAAGTTCAGGCTGACGTTTTCGGTCAGGCGGTCTTCACCATGCGAGCCGCCCGTCGATACGCTGCTGACCATGACGTGTTTCATCTCGATCTTGAGATATTCCAGCGGATTTTCTCCGGCCTTGCGGACGGTGAGGATCGCGGTGTCGATGTGCTTGCCATTGGCGCAGACTTTGAACAGTTCCGGCGTCGCCTTGTCGACAAAATGCGTGAAGTGAAGATCCTGGACGCTGACCTTGCCGGCGCCGCCGCCCGAGCCGCTGTGGAAAGTGCCGGTCTGACTCTCACCGAATGACCAGCTCAAAATCTCGATTTCGTCCTTGTGCTTGTCGTCGAGCGACTCGCCCTTGATCGGATCGAGTTTCAGGAAGATGTCGACAGCCATAGCATAGTCCTTTCAAAATTCTGCATGTTTACGGTTGCGATGCTGCGGCGTCAGGAGCTCGGGCCTGGCAGGCGCGAAACCAGACTGAGGCCGACGTCCATCGCCTCCAACTGAAAGTGTGGACGAAGAAAGAAGCGCGCGTTGTAGTATCCCGGGTTCTCCTCGTTTGCTATGACCTCTACCTTCGCAGCGGCCAGCGGCTTGCGCGCCTTCTGAGCTTCTGACGACAGGGCTGGGTTGGCATCAACGTACTCGTTGATCCAGGTCTGCAGCCAGACCGTCAGCTCATCCTTCTCCTTCATGGATCCGATCTTGTCGCGAACCATGCACTTCAGATAGTGCGCAAAGCGAGACACAGCGAACATATAGGGCAGTCGTGACGACAGGTTGTCGGACGCAGTTGCATCCACGCCCTTCTCGCCGAAATATTTCTTCGGCTTATAGAGCGACTGGGCACCGATGAAGGCGGCCTTGTCGGTGTTCTTGCGATGGATCAGCGGGATGAGGCCCGCCTTTGCAAGTTCGTGCTCTCGGCGGTCGCTGATGGCGATCTCGGTCGGGCATTTCAGGTCGACGCCACCGTCGTCGGTCGGGAACGTGTGCGTCGGCAGATTGATGACTTCGCCGCCGGACTGAACGCCGCGGATTCGCGTGCACCAGCCGAACTCCTTGAAGGCGCGGTTGATGTTGACGGCCATCGCATAGGCGGCGTTGATCCAGCCGTATTTGTCGCCAGTGTGCCCGTCGGTCTCCTCCTCGAAGGCGAACTCTTCCACGGGCTCCGACTTCGCGCCGTAGGGGAGGCGACCCAGCGCGCGCGGCATGCACAGGCCGAGATAACGCGAATCGTCCTGATCGCGCAGCCCCTTCCATGCGGCATATTCCGGCGTGTCGAACACCTTGCCGATGTCGCGCGGGTTGGACAGCTCGGTCCATGAATCCATTCCCATCAGCGTCGGCTCGGCGCCGCTGAAGAACGGGGCGTGAGCGGCGCCTGCGATCTTGCTGAGATCGCGCAGCAACTGCACGTCGGTGGGCAGGTGACTGAAATAGTAGTCGCCGATCAGGCAGCCGAACGGCTCGCCGCCCAACTGGCCGAATTCGTACTCATAGACCTGCTTGAACAGCGGACTTTGGTCCCAGCGCGCATCGGGATAGAGCCGCAGATTCCGATACAGCTCGTTCTTCGAGACATTCATCACCCGGATCTTGAGGTTGGCGTCGGTCTCGGAATTGAAGACGAGGTAGTGGAGGCCGCGCCAGGCACTTTCGATCGCCTGAAACTCGGGCGCGTGAATGATCTCGTTCATCTGCGCGGTCAGCTTCTGGTCAATCCGCGCGATCATCTCCTCGATGGTGTCGAGCACGTCCGATTTGATGACACTCGTGTCCTTGAGCGCTTCTTGTACGAGCGTGGACACCGCGTTTTCGACTTCGATCGCTGCGCGTTCGGTGCGCGGCTTGAAGCTTTGCTTCAGCAGAGCGGAAAATTCGTCTGCCTCGACGGTGCCAACCCGGGTAGTAGCTTCTTTATGAGCAGCTTCTTTTGCCATGGTCCCCATTCCTTCCCTTAGCTCTCGGTGCCAGGTTCGCTAGGCGCGCTGGCGCGCTCCCGCAGCGCGGCCATCAGTTGAGGATCGGCGAGAAGTTTCTTCAGCTGGTCCTCGGCTGCCACCTTGCCATCCATGTAGCGCAGCAGATTGGCGAGCTGTTCGCGCGCCTCGAGCAGCTTGGCCGTAGCCGGCACCTGGCGTGCGACTGCCACCGGCGTGAAATCCGACATCTTGTTGAAGCGCAGGTTGACCGTGAGCTTTTCGTCCGTCCCCTCGGTGAGACGATTGGCGACGCGCGCCGTCACACCAGGCTGGATAGCGGCCATGCGGTTGTCGAAATTGTCCATGTCGAACTCGAGGAATTTACGCTCCTCGACCTTGGCCTTTTCGACGCCCGGATTGTTGCCGGAGAGGTCGGAGAGGACGCCCATGACGAACGGCAATTCTATCAGCCGCTCCGCGTCGTACGGATCTTCGTATGTGATGTGCACGCGCGGAGCGCGGTTCCGGCGAATGAACTTTTGACCGCTGTCTGTAGCCATGATGTCCTCACTACGAAATCGCTTTTGACGCCGACGCGGAATCGACTAGGGCGCTTTGAGTTGCGGTCGGCAAACAGCCTCGTGTCCAGTTAGTGCCCTCGAGCGAAAGCTCGGTTCAATGCGACCTGTCGATTGTTTTAAGCGTTCCCTCGGGCAAAACATCATCCAAAAGACTGAGGAAGTCGCGTTGTGCGAGCTCTCGCGCGCGATCGAGCAAAAATGGGACGGGGCTGGAGGGCTCGGCGCTTCGGAAAAACGACGCGACCTTGGCCAGCAGGCCCAAGGCCTGCGCCCGGTTTTCCACTGAAAATACAACGTCTTGATCGTTGCCGTCGGCGCTCGCGGAGAGCGGGGCGGCAAGTTCCGCCATCCGTTCGATCGGCAAGTCGAAGACCTTATTGCGCCCGATGTTGATCGCGGCGCTCTCGACGTGCGAAGGCACGAGCATCCGCATCACTTCGATGAACGATTTGCCGATCATCTCCTGCGCCTGGCGCACGAGCAGCAGCGCCGGGTTGGACGGTTCCATTCGGGCAAAATAGTCGGTCACGGCCGCAAGCGCCGCGGAGGCTTGGGCGGAAGAAGCGAGCTCCCCGGGGGTGGCGAGCGGCGCCTCAGTCTCCATAGCTTCGACGCTCTCGCCCCTTGCCGCGACCACCGCGGCCGGATCTCGCAACGCGACCAGACCTGCAAGCCAAGCCGCCATGCCATTCGCCAAGCCGGAAACCCTGTCCAGGCTGATGGAAGGGCCCCCGTTCAGCTTTTCGTGCCAGGCCTGCTTGATGCCCGAGATTTCAGCAGCGATTGCGGAGCATCGGGCGCTGGTTGCCTTGAGAGTATCGAGATCGGTCTCACTGACGATGCGCTCGATGGTTGCAGCATCGGGCCCATCGGCGTCGCCGGCGCCCGCGGGAATTTCGCCCATTGCAACTTGATAGGCACGATAGTTGAGGGCGCCGTGTCTGCGGTTCTCGATCAGGGGAAGGAACTGCAGCGGGTTAATGACCGTCGGGAAGACGTCGAGCGATTCGACCGTGACGGCGCGAAGCGCGTAGTCGCCGTCCTCGTCTCTTGGATGCACTGCTTCCCACTGCTCGTTAAGCAGCAAATTAGTTGCCTTCAGGCAGCAGAGGAAGCCGTCGAGATCGCGATTGAGGATGGAAAATTTAGCCAGCAGCATGTTCAGACGCAGATCGCGGGTGCGCGCAAGGAGGGGCTCCGCGGCGGCAAACTGCCCGGCAAAATCAACCGCCTTTGGATCGAAGCGCCCACGCTCGCCATTGGCGTTGACGACGTCGAAGAACGACATCGGGAGTAGAGATTCCGCACCTGCGAAGAAGTTGAGATATTCGACGTCTCCTATGGCGTCGAGATCCGGGCCGCAGGGATCGTCAGCGGAAATGGGCTGCGTCAGTAAAGGGACATCAAGCATACGAGGCCCATCCAACCGCTCGGTCACGTCCCGCTGCCCGCCAATGATGACCTGCGGAGCACGCAGCGGATCATGATCCGATCATCTCTTGTAAGTGAGACATCCTCTGATCCTGGTTCATTCCTAAGATCATGCCATTTTTGCGTGAACCGGCAAGCTCTTGTAGTCGACTACTTGATAGCGGGGGTGGCTCTTTGGGCCATTCGGGTGGACGCGTGAGAGGACCTGCGCCGCGGCGGACTTGTCAGCGCAGCAGGTGGCGCGCCCCGGATTCCCGTGGTTGTTGTATGGCGTTTGATCAGCTCTGCGCAGCGGGTCATTCGATCGGAGGAGGGAGTTTAGGCGCCACATGGGCCAGCTTAGTCAGGATACCCGTCTCTGCGAACTCAAGACACCTCTCGGCAAGGACGTTCTGGTTTTTGCCGGATTCGAGGGCTCGGAAGGTCTCAGCGAATTGTTCGAATATCGTATCGAATGTCTTAGCGAAGACGCCGACCTCGACTTCGACCGCGCGATCGGCCAGCAGTGCACGTTGACGATAAAGCTGCATGAAAAGGAGCGCGAGTTCAGCGGCATTCTGACCGAGGCCCAGTGGCTCGGGGGGAAGAACGATTATTTCAGCTATCGGATCGTGCTGAGACCCTGGTTGTGGCTGTTGTCGCGCACCACCGATTGCCGGATCTTTCAGGACAAGAAGGCACCCGACATCATCAAGGAGGTCTTCAACGAACGCGGCTTCACCGATTATGAATCCAAGCTGACCGAGGAGGGCTCCTGTCCGAAGCTCGAATATTGCGTTCAATATCGCGAAACTGACCTGAACTTCGTGTCCCGGCTGATGGAGCAGCACGGCATCTACTATTTCTTCAAGCATGAGGGCGGCAAGCACACGCTCGTGCTGGCGGACTCCAAATCGTCGCACAGCCCGGTCAGCGGTCTTGCCACGATCCCCTACATCCCGCTGGCGGGAGCCGATCGTCGCGGCGAGCAGCATATCTATGAGTGGGTTTCGGAGCGCCGGTTTCGCACCGGCAAGATCGAGCTCAACGACTACAATTATCAGAAGCCCAACGCAAAGATGATCAGCGACGCCAAGGGCACCGAGCATTACACCAGGTCGGAGATGGAATTTTACGACTATCCCGGCAAGTTCAAGGAGAAATCGGACGGCGAGCGCTACGCGAAGATCCAGCTCGAGGCAGAGCAGGCGATGGACCGCCGGCGGCGGGGCAACGGCGATGCCGTTAACCTGTTCCCCGGCGGACTGACGAAGCTCGAAAAGCACTCCAAGGATTCGCAAAACATCGAATATCTCGTCGTGCGGTCCACGCATTCTTTCTCGATCGAATCCTATCGCACCGGCGGCCCCAGCGACGCCGGGCAACACGTCTATTTCGGCAGCTACGAGTTTCTGCCGAGCGATCGGCCGTTTCGAGCGTTGATGCTGACGCCGAAGCCGAGGATCAACGGCATCCAGACCGCCAAAGTGGTGACCAAGGACGACAATTCGAGCGAGGAAATCGACGTCGAGTCGCTCGGCGAAATCTATGTCCGCTTTTTCTGGGATCGCAAAAAGAAGCGGTCGTGCCGGTTGCGCGTGGCCCAGGTCTGGTCCGGCAAACGCTGGGGCGGTCAGATCATTCCGCGCGTCGGACAGGAAGTCGTCGTCGAATTCCTGGAAGGGGATCCGGACCGGCCCCTGGTGATCGGCACCGTGTACAATGACGAATACAAGCTGCCTTACGACCTGCCGTCGAAGAAGACGATTGGCGGCCTGAAGTCAGATTCGACCAAAGGTGGCGGCGGCTTCAACGAGTGGAGCTTCGAGGACAAGAAGGGCTCCGAGAAGATCACGGTGCATGCGGAAAAAGACCATGACGTGACGGTCCGCGACACCGAGACAAGGACTATCGGCGAAGCCGCATTTGGCGGTGACACCCGCAAGACAACGCTCAAGAACGGCAATGACAAGCTGGACATCGAATTGGGCGGTCAGCACATCACGCTGGCCATGGATCAGTCCGTCAATGCAGGCCTCAGCATCACGCTGACGGCCAATGCGACCATAACTCTGCAAGTGGGGCCCAGCCAGATTATTCTGACCCCGGGAGGCATCGTCATCAACGCACCGACGATCGCCATGACGGCGCAGGCCGCCATGGCGCTGTCAGCCGGCGGTCCGCTGGCCGCCCATGGCACTCCAACCCTTGTCGGCTGATGGCTATGGGTCAGGTTCGGTTTGGTACGGTTCAGGATCTGCTTCAAGCCTATCCCATGGCGCGCTACGATATTGGCAAGGCCGACGCCGACAAGCCATCGCTGGATTTCCTTCAGGAGGCTGCCGACGCGCGCAACTGGCACCAGGCCGTATCCTTCTGCGCCTACCTGCTTCCCAGGCGCGTGGCCGTTGCCTGGGGGTGCCGCTCGCTGCGACGGATGTTCGACCATTTCGACGCCAACGACAGCAGGTCGCTGGATTTTGCCGAGACCTGGGTCCACCAATCGGATGAGCCATCACGGAACAAGGCGCTGGCCGTCGGCAACGCCAACGACCCCGAGCAGCCGGCGACGTGGATCGCGCTGGCGGCCGGCTGGTCCGGAGGAAGCGTGGTTCCCGCGGAATTTGCGCCGGTTGAAGCCAAGCCCGATCAGGCAGCGCGGGCGGTACGCACCTCCCTGCTCATCGGCCTTTGCCGGCTGAACCGTGACTCGCGGGACCGGATAATGACGGCATGCCTGAAGGATGGTATTCAATTAGCACGCGGCGAACCGCGCCCTCCACGCTAACGAGACGATGTGATGGTGCTTCGCTTCAATATCGAGAACGAACCGAATCTTCCGGATGGCGGACCTGTGTCATTTACCGTCACCGGCAGGCGTTCAGTCGATATTGGCCGGGACCGTCACCTCGACTGGACGCTGCCGGATCCGGCGCGGATGATTTCCGGAAAGCATTGCGAGGTACACTTTCGCGACGGCGGCTATTGGCTGCACGACGTTTCCACGAACGGCACTTTTCTCAACGGCGCCGACCAGCGCATGCGAGGGCCGCACCGCCTGCGCGACGGTGACCGGCTCACGATCGGCCATTACATCATCGCCGTTTCGCTCGAGGATGAGCCCGGCGGGCGCGCGCCAAACCATGAGACGCAACACCAAGGATCTCTCGCCCAGCAACACGCCGACTACGGAGAGCTCTGGACCGCCGATCGGGACGTGCCGCCGCCGATCGACCCGCAGCAGTTGAAGAAGCCGCGTGAGGCTGCGCGGCCCGTCAATCCGGAGTTTCTGGATTGGGCGGCGAGCGTCCCGGCGCCGGCTGTGGATCCTGTCCGGCGTTCGTCACCTATGCCTTCCTACCAGTCCTCCGCGCAGGACGACATGAGTTGGGCGGCCGGTCCGATTGCCGCTCCGAGCCCCCAGGTCGAGCGCCCGCCCGCGGTGCCAACCCCGCGCCGGCCATCCGTGTGGACCGATGACGAGCCAGCGGCTGCCCAGCCGGCGCAATCGCGGCATGCCGAGGCGTCCCACCCGCCGCAGGCGGCGGAGGAGGAACCCGTCAGGGCCATGGCAACCGGCGGTGTCGAGTTCACGCGGATGGTGGCACGCGCTGCCGGATTGCCCGACAATTTCTTTGCTCACCAGAGCGATGCTGAACTCGCCGAACAGCTTGGCATCATCTTGCGCATGACCGTCGATAACCTGATGGCGCTGCTGCAGGCGCGAACCCAGGCCAAGCAGCTGACACGCAGCACCAGCCAGACCACCGTCCAGGCCATCGAGAACAATCCGCTGAAGTTCTCGCCGACATCGGAAGAAGCGATGCGCATTATGTTCGGACCGCGGACGCGCAGTTATCTCGACGCGCAACGCGCCTTGGCACAGGCCTTCGGCGACCTCAAATCACATCAATTGAGGACGTATATGGCGATGCAGCACGCTGTCCATGAGCTGATCGCCAGAATCGACCCGACGCTGATGGCGCGCGAACTCGAGCTTCAGCGCGGCGCAAACGCCTGGTTCGGATCGAACAAGAGCAAGCTCTGGGACGAATTCCTGACGCGCTGGAAGGCGCATCTCGGCCGCGACAACAGCGCGCCGATCGAGACCTTTATGTTGTATTTCGCCGACTATTACGATCGCGCCGACAAGGCTGATTCAAAGTGAATGACGGCGGCACGCGGTCGCCGACAAATTACTGAGTGGATGCGGAATGTCTTGGTACAGCAAAGTTTTCTGGTCAGAAGGTCTGTTTCTGCGACCGCATCATTTGCAGCAGAACGACCGCTACATCGAACATTTGCTGGAAAAGCGCGTTCGCTACACGACGCCGTACCCTTGGGGTTTCGCCCAGCTCGAGATCGACAGGGATCTTACCGAACAGAGCAAGTTCGCGGTGCGCAACGCCTCCGGCGTCATGCCCGACGGAACGCCGTTCGACATTCCCGCCGATAGCCCCATCCCGGAAGCGATCGAAGTGCCGGAAACGGCCGCAGGCCAGATCGTCTGGCTGATGATGCCGGTGGCAGCGCCAAATACCCGCGAGGTCGATGAGGACCGCACCGACAGCGCCAGTCGTTATGTTCGGACGTCGGAGACCTTCATCGACTCGACCTCGGCGTTACGCATAGAGGAGGAGATCGACATCGCCTATCCGCGGTTGTCGTTCGAACTGCGTAAGACCAGCAAGCCCGGATACATGGGTCTCGGCATCGCGCGCATTCTGGAAGTGCGCGACAAGAACATCTTGTTTGACGACAAGTTCGTGCCGCCGATGCTCGTCTGCGCCGCGCATCCGGTCATCGACGGTTGGCTCAACCGCATCATCGGCTGGGTCGAGACCAAGCTCGACGAGCTCGCACGTTACGCAGTCGATCCGTCGTCTGGAGGCGGCCTGCAGAGCGTCGACTATCTGGTGCTGCAAGTGCTCAACCGCACCATTCCCGTGCTGACCCATTTCCAGCGGTCCGGCAGCGTGCACCCCGAGCGGCTATACGAGGAGTTGCTGAGATTCGCGGGTGAACTTGCCACATTCGCGACGGCCGAGCGCCGCGCGCGCAATTACCCGGCGTACGATCACGACGATCTGGAGAACGTGTTCACGCCCTTGGTGAGCGACATCCAGGACTTCTTGAGCGCGCGGCTCGGCCGGCGGGCGATCCGTCTGGAGATCATCGAACGCGCTCAGAACGCCTTCGTATCGCCGATCCGCGATCGGGCGCTATTCCGAACCGCGACCCTGGTGCTGGAGGTTGCCGCACGGCGGCCGCTGGTGGAGATCCAGAACGACTTCCCGCACCTGTTCAAGGTCGGGCCGAACACGAAGATGAACGAGATCGTGCACGCAAACCTGCCGGGTCTGACGTTGGTGCATCTGCCGACGCCGCCGCCGCATATCCGCGCCATCACCGATCACGTCTATTTCTATCTCGATCGCAAGTCTCCGCTGTGGCCTGAGTTCAGCACCGCGGCATCGATCGGAATGCACTTTTCCGGCGACTGGCCGGAGCTCGAGCTGTACCTTTGGGCCATCCTGGAAGACAGGCCATGAGCGACAGGGACAAGCCGGTCAATCCTTTCGGTCGGGGCGAACGGACGATCATTCGTCCCAACCCTGGCGGAAAGTTGCCGCCGGCGCCGACCCCTCAACCTCCGGCGGGCGAGTTACCTGCGGCACGTCCGGCTTATTCGCCATCGCCCGTACCGTCTCGCGACACGCCGGCACCGCCATCATCCTTTTCTCCCGTCCCGCAGGGCGCAAGTTACGCCGCCCCGCCTGTCAGCCATCCGACCGAGGAATGGATCTCGACGCCTGCGCAAAACCAGGCGCCGCAGCCCATATTGCCGCCCGGACCGCCGCTGCGCGTCGACGATCTGGTCGCGCCAAATGCCAATCCGGTGATGCGCGCGGCGGGCCCATTGCTCCAATTGCTCGGCCGCTTGCGGGTGGCGCTCATGCGTGCGTCGTTCGCGAGCCTGATGGAGCAGGTCGCCGACGCTATCAAGTTCTTCGAAAAGGATATCCGTTCAGCGGGCATATCCGAGTATCAGGCCAACACCGCGAAATATATTCTGTGCGCCACCGCCGACGATATCGTGCAGCACATCCCGACCGAGGAACGCCACGTCTGGACGCAGTATTCGATGTTGAGCCGGTTCTTCGGCGAACGGGTCGGTGGGGTGCGCTTCTTCGAGATCCTCGATCATTTGAAAGTTGATCCCTTGGTCAACTATCCGGTGCTCGAACTTCAGCACGCCTGCCTGGCGCTCGGCTTCCAGGGCATTCACCGAACGTCGGCAGGCGGACTCGCCAACCTGCAGCTGATCCAGCGGAACCTCTACGAATTGCTGCGCCGGGTCCGTCCGAAAACGATGAGCGACCTGTCGCCCAACTGGCGCGGGCAGGCGCTGGCGGGGCGCCGGCAGCGTTTGCGTGTTCCCGTCTGGCTGGTCGCGGCCGTGGCTGCAGCGCTGCTGACCGGGTCCTATTTCGTCCTGCGGACGCTCTTGGCCGGCCGGGCGGAGAATGCTGCCGAGGTCGCGCACGCACTCCATCCGGACGGTCCGATCGAGCTCAAGCGGCGGGGCGTCGCCCCTCCGCCACCGCCGCCACCTCCGCCGCCACCCGATCGCATCACCCAGTTGCAGCGCATCCGAAACGCCCTGGCGAAGGAGAACACCGCCTGCGCCATGACGGCCGACCAGACCGCGAGCTTCATCGTCATCAGGGTCTGCGACCTGGCGTTGTTTGCCTCGGGTCAAGCCACCATCCTCGACGGCTTCAAGCCGGTCGCGCTCCGCGTCGCGGCAACGCTCGACAAGGAGCCGGGGCGCCTCCGGGTCGTAGGCCACACCGACAGTTCGCCGATCCGCACGGTCCGCTTCCCGTCGAATTTCGAGTTGTCGGTCGAGCGCGCCAAGGCGGTGGCCGCCGCGCTCAAGCCTGGCCTGACCGACGGTTCGCGCGTCGACATCGAGGGCAAGGGAGCCGATGCGCCGATCGCCAGCAACACGACACCGGAGGGGCGCGCCAAGAACCGGCGCGTCGAGATCTTTATCGAACGCAGTGAATAGGCCGACACCGCGAGCTCTCGCGGTTTGCGACAGGTACGGTTAGATGCTTGCCAAGGACATTATCCGCATCATTCTCTATGGGGTCGGGCTCAGCTCTCTCGGAGCGGTGATCTATTTCGCCGGCCCTTTCATCGCGTTCGGCGATTGGCGGCCACTGGAGAACCATATCGTCCGCCAGATCGCTATTCTGCTGCTGACCGCGGCCGTGGCAGCTGTCGTCGGCCTCAATCTCTTCAAGCGGCGCAAGAATGCCAAAGAGATCGCCGACGGTATCGCCGGTGCGGATCAGCCAGTCAGCGACGAGCCGGTGCTCAAGGAGCGCATGAGGGATGCGCTCGCGACGCTGAAGACCGCCAGTGGCAACAAGTCGGGCTATCTCTACGATATCCCCTGGTACGTCATCATCGGTCCACCCGGCGCCGGCAAGACCACGGCGCTGGTCAATTCCGGCCTGAAATTTCCGCTCGCGCGTGGAGCGACGCCTGCGGCCATCGCCGGGGTCGGCGGTACCCGCTATTGCGATTGGTGGTTTACCGAGGAAGCCGTGCTGATCGATACTGCCGGCCGCTACACCACTCAGGATTCCAACAGCAAGGCCGACAAGGATAGCTGGCTGGCCTTCCTGGACATCCTGAAGAAGAGCCGGTCTCGCCAGCCGATCAATGGCGTCCTCGTCGCCATCAGTATCGAAGACATACTGACACTGCCGAAGCAGGAGCTCGCACTTCACGCCGATGCCATCAGGATGCGTCTGCTCGAATTGCACCAGAGGCTCAAGGTCAGCTTCCCGGTCTATGCGCTCTTTACCAAGGCCGATCTCGTCGCCGGATTCACCGAATATTTCGCCTACCTCGGCGAGGCCGGCCGCCGTCAGGTCTGGGGTGCCACGTTCCAGACCGCCGACAAGACCCAAAATCTGGTGGGACAGATCCCCGTCGAGTTCGACCATCTGCTGGAGCGGCTGAGCGAGGAAACGCTCGATCGTCTGCAGGACGAGCCGACGCCGCAGCATCGTGTCCAATTGTTCGGTTTCCCAGCGCAGATGGCGCGGCTCAAGCCCCAGATCCACGACTTCCTCAACCAGATCTTCGAGCCGACGCGCTATCACGTCAATGCGAATCTGCGCGGGTTCTACTTCACGTCGGGCACACAGCAAGGCACGCCGATCGACCAATTGATCGGGTCGTTGGCGCGTACGTTCGGCGCGGAGGAGGTTGGCTCCGGATCCTATTCCGGCACGGGCAAGAGCTACTTCCTGGCAGATCTGATTTCCAAGGTGATCATCGGCGAGGCCGATTGGGTCTCGACCGACCGTGCCGCGGTACGCCGTGCGCTGATCATGAAGACCGCGGCGCTGTCCTTGATCGGACTGATCTCGATCGGGCTGATCGCCGCGTGGCTGACGAGCTACAAGCGCAATTCTGATTTGATCGAGCAGAGCCTGCAGGCGGACAGTGAGTATGCGGCCGCCGGAGCGCCCGTTATCAAAGAGACGCTGATCGCCGATCGCGATCTCGACAAGGTGCTGCCTCTGCTCTACCGGTTGCGCAATGCACCGGCAGGCTATGCATCGCGCAACGAGTCGGTGCCTCTGTCGGCACGCTATGGACTCAGTCAGCACGCCCGGCTGCTCTCCCCTGCGAAGGCAGCCTACCATACGGCGCTCGAGCGCATGTTCCGGCCGCGCCTTCTCTATCGCCTGGAGGAGCAGCTCAACGCGCGGATCAACGAGCCGGCCTTCGTTTACGAGGCGCTGAAGGTCTACCTGATGCTTGGTGGCCTGCAGGCGCCGGATCGCGAGCTGATCCGCTCATGGATGCAGCGTGACTGGGCTGACAACCTCTATCCCGGTGCGACGAACGCGGAAGGGCGACGTCTGCTCGACGAGAACCTCGTTGCGATGTTCGACCTCGAGACCGAGCAGCCGCCGCTGGTTGAGCTCGATGGCCGATTGATCAAGCAGGCCCAGAGCTCGCTGGCGCGCCTCAGCGTCTCGCAACGTGCCTACGAATTCTTGAAGTCGGAGGCGCGTGCGTCCTCGGCTGGCGACTGGATCGCCAGCCGGCGCGGTGGTCCGGACATGGCTGTCGTGTTCGAATCCACGACCGGACAACCGCTCGATGCCCTGCGTGTGCCCGAGTTCTTCACCTATTACGGCTTCCATCAGAAGTTCGTGGCACGGTTGCCCGGATTGTCGGAGCGAATGAAGCGGGAGCGCTGGGTTTTGGGTGATGCCGGTCAGCAGTCGGCCGTGGACCAGCAATATGACAACCTGACGGGCGATCTGCTCAGCATCTATTCCAACGAGTTCGTGACGACCTGGCGAACAGCACTTGGGAGCCTGCGTCTGAAGAAGTTGCTCGCCGACAAGCCCAAATACGAGGTGCTGCGCGCGCTTTCCGCGCCGACCTCACCGATGCGGCAGATATTGGAATCGGTTCGCGACGAAACGACGCTGACAAAGGAACGCCCGAAGACGGTGGCGAATTCCGCGGCACCTGCGGCCGCTGCCGTTCCACCGGCCCCGGCACTCTTCACCAATGCCCAGGATGGTCCCATGGGCGCGACGATTGAGGCTCAGTTCAAACCCTACCACGCCGTGCTCGAAGGCGAGAGCACTCGCCGGCCGATCGACTCGACCATCGCCAACCTGAACGACATCGCACAGAACCTGACGCTGATGGTCGAAAATCCGCAACTGACGGCGCAGGCGACCGCCGCGCTTCAGTCCCAGGTCGCGGCCCTTCGCAACAATGCCTCGCGCATGCCTCCGCCGTTCTCCGACATGTTGCGAGCGGCGGCTGCCGAATTCGAGGGGAGCATCGCGGCCTCGACCGCGGGGCAGATCCTGCAGACGCTACGGGATCAGGTGACGCCCGCCTGCCAACAGACGGTCACCAACCGCTATCCGTTCGTCCGGAGCAGCAACCAGGAGGTTCCGCTCGCCGACTTCGCCAAAGTATTCAGCCCGAACGGGATCATGGATAAATTCTTTGCGCAGTATCTCGCCCCCTACGCCGACACGTCTCGGTCGGAGTGGGTCTGGCGGAAGGAAAGTCCCGTCGGACGGTCATTTTCTCCGGATACGCTCAAGCAATTTCAGAATGCCGCCTATATCCGTGATGCCTTCTTTCAGACAGGCGGCGCCGTGCCGGCGGTATCGTTCGCAATCCGGCCGCCCGGTTCAGCCGGACCGGGCGTGACCGTCAAGACCGAGATCGGCGGTACCACGATCGCGGGACCGACCAGTCCCGGACCGGCCACGTCATCCTTGTTTGGCGGCCCGCAACCTGCGCCTGCGCCGCAGCCGCAGAGCAACGCGCCGACGACGGTTTTGTGGCCCGGTCCGTCGCCGCGAACGGCGATTTCCGTGAGCAACGACACGGGTCCGCCTTCCGTGCTCGAGCGAACCGGTCCCTGGTCGTTGTTCCGGATGCTGGAAGCAGGTTCACTGGTGGCGAAGGCGGAGACGGCCAGCGCGACGTTCATCGTCGCCGGGCGCGAGCTGAACTATCAGATCTCGACCGGATCATTGCGCAATCCGCTGAACATGTCAGTGCTCCGCGAGTTTCGTTGCCCGACGGGAATATGACGATGCGTTGCGGTTTATTCGGCAAGATCGGAGCAAAACGCGACTTTATCGCAATCGCGACCCCGCGCAGCTTCCTTGAAGCATGGGAGCCCTGGCTGCAGGCTGCGCTGTCCGCAAGTCGCCACCGACTGGGCTCGGATTGGCGGCAGGCCTTCGTTACCGCACCGGTTTGGCGGTTTTGGCTCGGCGCAACGATCTGCGGTAGCTCGGTCACAGGGGCGATCATGCCATCGCTCGACGGGGTCGGGCGGTACTATCCATTGACGCTGCATGCAGTCGCGCGCGAAGGAGAGATGTTGCCCCCACCGAACATCGATCCGCAGGATGAATGGTTCGGGCAAGCGGAGGCGTTTCTGCTTTCGACTCTGGATCAGGCCGCAACCTTTGAGCAGATATCCGATGCACTGGATCGTCTTGAGGCGCCGCGATTGCGAGAGGCGGCGGCCTGCGACCCATCGATCACGTCGCTTGGTACCGGCGCAGTGGCAAGTGGTGCGGCGGCCGATGCATTCGCGGGAACGTTTGCTGCACTTTGCACCGCCGCGCCGGAAGTCTACGCCGCGGCCAGCTTCTGGTGGACGGCCGGAGGCGAGGGATTTCCGTCAATGGCGCTGAGCTACCGCGGATTGCCGGATCCATTTCACTACGCGATGCTGTTGACCGGCGATCTTGCCTCGGCTGGCCCGGGGACGGGATGACGCGCGATGACACACGTCCCAACCTTATTCGATGTCGGTAGCGTCACTCACGCCGGACGCGTGCGAGAGCGTAACGAAGATTCATTCCTGGTACGTACAGACGTCGGCCTCTGGGCTGTGGCCGACGGGATGGGCGGTCACGAGGCCGGTGATCTCGCCAGCCGCATTGTGGTGCAGTCGCTTGACGCGATCGGAACGCTCGAGTCCGCCGCCGATCTGCTGGCGGAATGCGAGGTGCGGCTGTTCAGCGCAAACCAGCAGATCCTGGCGCTCAGCCAAGAGCGACAGGGGGCCACGGTCGGGACCACGGCGGCGGTTCTGCTCGTTCGCGACGGTTACTATGCCTGTGTATGGGCAGGCGACAGCCGGGTCTATCTGATCAGCCGCGGGATCATCAACCAGGTGTCGCACGATCATAGCGAACTGGAGGAACTCATCGCCGAAGGCGCGCTGTCGCGTGAAGACGTGAAGGATTGGCCGAACAACGCCATTACGCGCGCTGTCGGCGTCGCCGACGATCCGGAGTTTGAGGTGGTGACCGGCCCGGCCGCGCCGGAAGACATCTTCGTGATCTGCAGCGATGGCTTGACGAAGCACGTGCAGGACGAGGAGATCCTGCAGCATGCGGCGACACGGCGCGCACAGGCGGCGTGCGATGACATGCTCGCGCTGGCTCTCGACCGCGGCGGCCTTGACAACGTGACGATCGTAATTGTGCGGCTGCTCGCGCCACAATCACGTGAGCCAACAAGAACGCCGCTCGATTGGAAGCCACAATCATGCCCCCGAACGATCCGTTCCGATCGTCCTACAGAGGCGTGCCGACCGGCACCCGCCTCAACGGCATCTACGAGATCGAAGCGGTGATCGGCGCCGGCGGCATGGGTGAAGTCTATAAATGCCGCGAGATCCAGACCGGATCGCCTGTTGCGGTTAAAATGCTGCTGCCCGATATGGTCGAGAATGAAGCCGCTCTCGCGCTGTTCCGTCGGGAGGCTGCCGCGCTCCACAATCTGCCGCACGACGCCATCGTTCGCTATTTCCTGTTCACGGTGGAACCGGTGTTGCAGCGACCGTATCTCGCGATGGAGTTCGTGAACGGCCGCTCCCTCTCGAGCATGCTCGAGGACGGACCGTTGACCCTCGAGGCGCTGATCAAGCTGATGCAGCGCGTCGCATCGGGCCTGCATGCTGCCCATGAGCACGGCATCATCCATCGCGACGTTTCGCCGGACAATATCATTGTGCCGCTCGACGACGTCAGGCGGGCCAAGCTCATCGATTTCGGCATCGCCCGATCGACCCAGATGGGGGACAAGACCATTATCGGCTCCGGCTTTGCCGGAAAGGACAATTACGCATCGCCGGAACAGGTCGGACTCTACGGCAACGAGGTCACTGCCAAATCCGATGTCTACAGCCTCGGGCTCGTCCTGTTCCACGCGCTGACCGGGCAGAAGCTCGACATGGGCGGCAGCCAATTTCAACTGGTGGAGAAGCGCCGGCGCGTACCCGATCTGGGAGCGGTGGACATGCGCATCCGGCCCTTGCTGGAACGAATGCTGCAGCCTGATCCGGCATTGCGTCCGAGCATGGCGGAGGTCGCGAATTGGGCGCTGGCTGGTTCGGCTGAGCCATCACCCGCGCCATTGTACGGATTTGATCCCCTGTCGCGCCCGGAAGGCAGGGCGCCGGCGCGGCAGGACGGGACGCCGCCATCGGCGTGGAAACGAGGTCTCTGGCGCGGGGCTGGCGTGGCGGCGGTCTTGCTCCTGCTTTGGGGAGGAGGATGGGCCTTCTACAAGCTGATCTGGTCGGGGCCGGGCGCAACCGTGTTGCCGCCACCTCCGAAGCTTGCTGCAGGAATGGGGCCGCCGAAGGCCGAGCCGGCTGCCTCGCAGGCGGGACGCCAGGAGTCGGTCACGCTGCCGGTGTCGCCGACGGCAACGCCGTCTCCAACACCCGATAGGGCCGGGCGAACCGATCGCATCCGCAAATATGTGGCGCAATATTCCGGCGGCGACTGCTTCTTCATCCTGCCGGTCGCCGTAAGCCAGAATGCTGCCGTCATCGAAGGCTTCGGGGCCTCCACCGCCCCGTTCGACACTTTCGACAAGGCGTTCCGGCGTGAACAAGGCTTTGAACCTTCGGTCGGCGTCAGGCAGGTGACCCCTGCGCAATGCCCCGCCGTCAAGTTCTTGAGCGAGGTCGGGAGCGATCAGGCGCGAGCGCCGCGGATCAACCTGTCGGCGACAGAGCTGAAGGCCGGGGAAACCCTCAACGGTACCATCGAGAACTTCGCCAACCGCGTCGTGGAACTGCTGATGGTGTCAGATCGCGGCGAGGTCCAGAGCCTGAGCTATCTTTTGAAACCGGGCATCGACTCGCTTTCGTTTGCGCTCCCGCCGGCACGCGGGAGCGGGCCGCAGCTGCTGTTGGTGGTCGCGACCCCGCAGGTCCTGGATTCCCTGCGTCAACCGAAGCCGATCGCTGCCGACACATTCTTCCTACAGGCGCTCAGCGAATCTCAGCGCAACAAGGTAGCCATCACCGCAGCCGCACGTTACGTGCTGCTCACGAACTGATCGGCACGCTCAAAACGTTCCGATGACCAGGATCTTCAGATCGGCATCCGGCTTGAAATCGGTCGAGGTATATTCAAGCGTGCCGCCGGTGGAGGAAGCCTTCAGCCGCCCAGGACAGAAGCTCACCAGACGGTCGCTGCCCCCTGGATCGATCGTCAGCTTGAACGATCGGATCGGGCCCGCCCAATTCGCTCCGGTTTTCAGCACATATGATATGCGTCGTTCCTGCAGCTTGCTGGTGTTGGCCTGGTTGCTGCCTGCGCGCTTGTCGAGTTCTGCAAGGAATGCGTCCTGAATGCAGTACTCTTTCCGGTAGCGCTGAACCTCCTGACTGAGAGCGCTGCTGCGACGCAGGCCAGAGCGTAGGATGGTGTCCGGACTGGAGCCGACGCTCGGCCGATACTGGTGCTCAACGGTGACGGTGTTGGCGGCCGGAAACACCTGCTGACGGACCGCCGAGGTCTTGACGACCCAGCCGGGCACATATTGCTGGCGACCGTTGTCACTCCTCCCGGCAGGCAGCAGGAGTCCGTCGTCCACGAGCCGAGTTCGGGTCGCCTCGGGCAGCTCAGCCACTCGAATCTCACGGTCGCCGATCGGCAACAGCGGCAGTTTTAGTTCACGCAGCAAGGCGCTGACATCCTTGTTGCCGACCATGGCCCGCTGATCAATGTTCAGTGGCGTCGAGTTGCCGTCGATCTTGGTCGTGAAGTCGACGAAGTTGACGGGATCATTCGACGGCAGGGCAATGTTCTCGGATTCCGAGAGGTCGATGTCGGGCAGCGGAAAGGCGACGGTCAGTGTGATCGGCTTGGCGGGGACATTGGTGAACTGGTAGCGAACGTTGACGCTGTCGAGTGCGATACGAAGGTCCTCGCTCGCCATGGTCACGTTACTGGTGCGCACGAATTGAAGCCCGCCGATGGACAATTCCGCGGCTGAATCGTTGGCTCGGGCCGGCCACACCGTCGCAGCCAACAACGCCAACCCCAAAGCCGATATTCGGGAGGACGGTTGGGCAGGGGAGGCGTTCACCATGCTTGTCTCCATGTGGCGGCGCAACATATGTCGGTTGCGCCCGGTGTGCCTCATTCGATCGGCTGATAGAGATCGCCCCACTCGGATTTCCAGACCCCTTCCGGGTCGCACACCACCACCGCGAGCTTCAAATCGTTCGCCAGTCGGATCGCGCCACGAAAGGCGTCCTGCGCCGGCAACTGAGCACTGGTCTGGTCGGTGGTCAGTCGTCCCCCGCTCGCTGCTGCCGGCAGCACGATTGATCCGGAAGCACCGTCATGGTCGCGCTTGAGGACCAGCGTGATTGCGTCGGACTGGACTTCATTCACTTGCTCAAATCTGTTCCGGGCCATGGTTTGCACCGCAAGCTGAAGAGGGTTAGGACGATCACCGTCCAGTGATGGATTGAACGCGATCGAGATTGCTCACCACCAATTGAAGCGCCGCGTTTCCGGCACCTGGGATTAGTCGATCTGACGCGGCGATCGGTTCGGGGTACATTGAACATGCTTCGTCCAAGGCGTTGGATTAGGGTCGTCATCGTTGGCGCCGGGCTCCTCGGAACCCAGGCGCGCGCCGACGATACTGTCGTACGCAGCTTTGGCGGCGGTTCAGGTGCTTCGATGGTCGGCATTGTCCCGGCCAGCGAGGACGTGGAACTCGGCGGTCCGCAAGCGATCAGCGTCGACGGTCAGGGCAACCTGTTCGTGCTTGACCAGATCAACGGCCGCATTCTCCAGTTCGATCCCAAACAGCCGAATTCTGATCCAGACGTCCTCAGGATGCCGCAGGACGTTCAGCCGACCGACCTCGTCGTCCGCAACGATGACATCATGGTTTGGGACGGCGGCGTGCGGACTCTGAAGGCAGCGGCGGGACAATCCACGCGCGGACTCGGCGGCGACGTGATCCAGCTCGAGGAGGTCTCGAGCCGTGGCGTGGACGATCGGCTTGCCGTCTCCGCTTTTGCCCAGATGGGTTCGCAGGCGCCCGGCAGCGCAGCCGACCTGCTCGACCAGAATACCCGCGCGGCCATCATCAAGACGACGCGGCAGCCCGACAGGCAATATGTGGCGTCTCGGGGCAAGGGCTCCGTGATCGCCGATATCATTCCGGACAAGGGCAATGCGAGCGTTCGGGTCGAGATCCAGACCATGGTCTCCAACGAGACGATCGGTCAACTCAGCCTGCGGGTTCGCAACCAGCTCGGCGCGGTGGAATTCCTCGAGATCGACAACAGCGACCGCTTTTACGTGCTGGCGGAAGACGTTCCGCCGTCGGGCAAGAACGCCTCCACGTTCGTGGCGCGCTACGCCGCGAACGGGCGTCTGGAGGGAATTTATGAGCTTCCCCTCGAAAATGCGCCGTTGACCAGACGGTTCGTGACAGTCTCCGGCGACGGCGACGTCTATTTTCTACGGACCAAGCCCGACGGCATCGAGGTGGTCGGCGTCGGTTTCAGGCCTCTCAATAACGTGTCGATCATCGATGTGCGGCCGTCGCGAACGGCAGCTGCGCCGGCATCGCAAACCGGCGTCGTCGTCAACACGTCGGCCGCGGTGAGGCCGTCCAATCGACAACAGGCGATCGAGACCGCGTTTGCGTTCGAGGGCATCCAGTGGAAGCTCACGCAGGCGAACTACGGCAGCGATCCCGACAGCCAGTGCAGCGGCTTCAGCCGTGTCCGGCGGCCTTGGTATTTGCAGGGCAAGGTGAACCAGGAGGTGCGCGGCGTCCCCTATTGCTGGGGCTGCCACGGTTCGCTCGCGAACTTCCGGCAGCGGATCGAGAGCGGAACGCTGGCCGGCAATGTGTGCACGCGCAACGCGCCGCGACCGGATGTGGCTGGCGTCGACTGTTCGGCATTCGTCAGCGCCACGTGGGGGCTCTCGGTCCACTACACGACTGCCGCAATTCCCGCGATTGCGGCCCCGGTGGCAAATCCGTGGGACCTGAAGCCTGGCGATGCCTTGAACAAGCCGGGCTCGCACGTGATGTTGTTCCTGCGATTCACGCCCGATCGCAAGGCCGAGGTGATGGAATCCTCGACTGGCGGCTGCAACGGCCGCGTCTGCCGCAATGTCTATCCGCTGGCGAGCCTGCTCTCGCGCGGCTACGTTCCGGTCCGCTTCAAGGCCTTCGCGGATGATCAGGCAACGGTTTCTGCAAGCGCCTATCCCGAGACCGAACCACAGGCGGGGCGCAAGACGGCAAGTAAGAGGCGCTGAACCGGCTGTGTCGTTCGCGCTACAGAATGGGTAGGCAGGATGTCGAGGTGGCTTACGATGCGAATGCCCAGGCGACGTGAGTGGAAGATCGGGCGGCTATGCGCAGCGATCGGTCTGGCCGGGTTGATCGGGTTGACGGCCCCGCAGGCGCGTGCTGCCGGCGGTTTGGCGATCAGCAACCCAGAGGGAGCGGCGGTGCGCGCGCTCGTCATCGGGATCGACGACTATCAGCACGTACGCAAACTGAAGGGCGCGGTTGCCGACGCCAGTGACATTGTCGTCAGCTTGAAGTCGATGGGGGTCGGCGACGTCGTCGAACTCGTGAATGCACAGGCCGACAGGGCGAGCGTTTTGCGCGAAATCAGTGCGCTGGTGGAGCGGACCGGGAACAACGACCTCATCTTTCTGTCGATCGCCGGTCATGGCACTCAGGAGCCGGAGCGCGTCAAGGGCTCGGAGCCGGACGGGATGGAAAACGTGTTCCTGCTGCCGGGCTTCGCAACCACGCCGACCGGCTCCGTCGAACGCATTCTCGGGAGCGAGTTCAACCATTTCATCCGGCAGTTCGAGTTGCGCGGAGCGAAGGTGATCTTCGTGGCTGATACCTGCCATGGTGGCGGCATGGTGCGCGATATCGATCCGCGTGCCGCCGAAATGAGCTTCCGGCAGGTGCCGCGCTATACGCTGCTGGTCGACGAACTGAAGCCGGTCTCTGATAGCAACGATCCGAAGTCCGAACTCGACCTCGATCGCACGGCATTCCTTGCCGCGGTGGACCGTTACACGAAGGCGCCGGAAGTCCGCATTCCCGGCATCGAGGGCCTGCGCGGGGCTCTCAGCTACGCGGTGGCGCGGGCGGTGGAAGGGAGCGCGGACATCAACCACGATGGGAAGGTGACGCTGAAGGAGCTCTTCAGCAATGTTCGGCAGGTGGTCTATCAGCTATCGGACCAGCGCCAGAACATCGTGACGATATCATCGCCGCCACAGGCACCGGAGACCGAGGTTGCCTTCGGCTTGACGCGCGGCGTCGTCTTGATTCAGGGGCCGGCCGCAAGAGCAGCCTCTGGCTCTGCCGGGACCGGCGCGCCGGCCGAGGCCCAGGCATCCCCGCCGCCGGCTGTCACGGCCAAGGCATCCACCGCGCCGACCCTCGCCGCGGCCCCGGTCAAGGACCTTCCGATCAGCGACACGCCACCGCTTCGCCTCGCTTCGCCGATCCGGCTCGCGGCGCTCGACGGCAAGACGAACTACTTCGCGAGCGTGACGACAAAGGACATTCCCGTACAGGCCGTCCAACCCACTGACAACCCGGACCTCATCTGGGATCCTGTGTCGCACGATGTGATCGCATGGGGCGACGTGGTTGCGTATGGAATGGACGTTGCCGGTCTGTCGACCGTTGTTGACCGGACTGCGGCCATTCGTGAACTCAAGCGTATCGCGGTTCGGTCGCCTCAGATGATGCGTATATGGCCAGACGACCGCCAGCAGCGTGCCGGCCAAACCGTCCAGGTCGACCTGTCGGATGTGGCATCGAGGGCCGTGTTGTTGTTCAACGTGTCCGGCGACGGCACCATCCAAATGTTGTATCCGGTGGGCTCCGATCCTGCAGTGGCCCGCTCTGCGAGCCTGCGGCTGCCGCTGAAGGTCGGTGAACCCTTTGGCGCGGAACAGATCGTTGCAGTGACGTCGCAACAGCGCATGGTCGACCTCGAGACTGCGTTGATACAGCTCAACCGGCGCCGTGCCTCGGGGCAGATGATCAAGAGCCTCGAACGCTACTTGCCCGCGGACGCCCGGATCGCCTCGATCGGCTTCTTCAGTGCTCCCTGAGGAGAGCAGCCGGTGCCGTCTTTGCAGCTGATCCACCGGCAGCGCTCCTGGCTCGCAATCCTCTTTCTACCGCTGCTGGTTGGTGGGGAAGCCGCCCGCGCGGCGCCGCTGCCGTCGGCAGCGCCGTCTGTCCGCACGCATGAATGGTGGCTTTGGCCCGTGCAGGCGGTGCGTAGCCCAAGCAATGCTGCAGGTGTGTCGCTCCAGATCATGCCAGGCCAGAGCGTCACGCTCGGCAGCAAGGTCTCGTTTGGCGTCACCGCCAGGAAGCCCGGATATCTCATTCTGGTCGACATCGATGCGGAAGGACGGATGTCCCAGATTTTTCCGACTCCCGAGCTGCTGGCGCAGTCGGACGGCCGCGATATCAATCTCGTCAAGCCTGGCGTCGAATTTGTCGTTCCAAGCCCGGCTGCACGGCAGAAAGGTTTTGAGTACGTCGTCGCACCGCCAGCAGGATCTGCAATGATGATCGCGATCCTGAGCGAGCGACGTGTCCAACTACTCGACTTGCCGGACTTGCCGCGCAAGCTACAAGATCAAGCCGCGGCACTGAGCTATCTATCGGCCTGGACCAGTGAGCTGCGCGTGCCGGACAACGCCAGTGGAAGGCTGTTGCCGAACAATTGGTCGTTCGACGTCAAACCCTATTCCATCAAGTGAACTCGTAAGGATAAGCCGCCAGCGTCAGAGCTTGCTGAGCCGGCTGAAGAAGCCGCCACGGGCGATCATGTAATGAATGTCGTTGGGGAATGGAAATGCGCTGCGAACATTGGAAATCGCGCGTTGGAGAAACTCACCACTCGACGATGCAGACTTCTGATGCGACCGTGGTTGGTCGGCGACCTGAGGTATCATGAACCGATCAACGAAAGCTTCGTCCAGATCGTTGACTCTGACCATCTGACCGAATGCCGGGAACAGATCGTAGTGACCTACGGTCACGCGGAGGTTCTTGAGGGCAGGGCGCTGAGGCTGCGCTTGATTGCCGTCGGAGGTCGCCAGCCCGCGTCCTATCAGATCCAACTTCACGGACTGCGGCAGCGTTGATGGACCATACACGATCTCGAGTGCACAACTGCTCTGTCCGGACAGCCACTGGTACCAGAAGGTCGCATCGTCAGGTCGCGCCTTGGCGCCGTAAAGACAGTCAAATCCCCAACAAGCAGTCAGCTTAGCCTGATACTTTCCGAGAGTTCCGACCAGATTGCGCATGCCGTTGCCACCGCCGGAGTGGCAAGCGATGATGAGCTTGCCAATCTGGAGTTGAGGAATGGACGTCGAAGAGCCTCCGAGGAACTTGGCCAGAGCTCCCAGGATTTCGTCGAGGTAGCGTTCCCCCCAGTTCGACGTTGCCAGATCCTTGACGCTGTAATTTCCAGCAAAGGTATCGCCGACGGCATATTCATAGCCCAGAAACGGCGCGATGAGCGCGACGTCCTTGCCGGAATCCCGAACCTGTTCGCGGAGCCGGGCCGGATCGTCGTGAAACAGGAATTCATGGTCTTTGACGTAGAAGCCATGCAGCCAGATCACGATATCCAGTTTGGTGGCGGTCGTGACGCGCTTTGGCGGAAGATAGACCGCCGTCGGCTTCATGCCGGGCGCCAGCCGCTTCGTAAAGAGCGTCACCCCCGGAAAGGACTTGGCGTCTTTCTGTTCGAGCTCACACGCCACCACGAGGGTCGCTCCGCATCGAGCGGGTCCGGCGTGGACTTGGGCCGACCCGATGTTACGTGCGATTGTTCGTCAGATCCTCGATAGGGCTTCCTATGACGGCTGGCGAACTCGCACCTTGCTAATTGCAGACTTCGACATTCCCGGTATTGCCGCCGGGGCCCCCCCCGCCACGGTAGTCGAGGTGGCAGCCGCGACGGACCTGACGGCACAAATATTGATCGCAAACGATCTGGCCGCTGCCGCCTCCGCCACTTGCCTTCGCCGTGGTTTGTCGCCGCGGAACGTCCGCCGTGGGCTCCGATCTTTCGCGCGCCGGACGATCGGCACGTGACGCACCTTCGTCCGTGTTGCGCTTGGCAACGGGCTTCTTTCCGCGCCGCTTCTCGCATTCGTTGTCATCGTTGAGGAACGAGCCCTCGGCACACGTGATCCTGACGCACTGGTCGCCATTAGCCTTGTAGCCATGATCGCAGATCAGGGGACAGACCCGGGCTGGCTTGAGCTTGATTGCGTCAAGCGCGTCGAGACTTGCGAGCTTTGCATCAAATGTCGTTCCCGCGTGCCGGTTGAACAAAGCCAGCGAACGCTGTGAAGCCGCATTCCACTGGCCATCGACGGCACCGGTAAAGCAGCCGACGCGACTCAATTCGCCCTGTACCGACTTGGCGATATCGGCCTTTGCGATATCGGTCGGGCGCGGCTCGGCGCTCAACGCGGCGAGCCTCGTCGTGCTGTTGGCCTCGGCGGACGTCGCTGCTGTGGGACCATCCGCAATCGTGCTCCCAATAGCCGGCTTATTCTCGGAAAGCCCTGCGACGATTGTGGATTCCGACGAAGTTCGTTTCCGCTCCGCTTCAGTCGCTTGCTCGAGCGCAGCTTGCTTCGCTTTCTCGGCGGCGACACGGGCCTCTTCGGCAGCCTTCAGATCCGCAGCGGCCTTCTCCCGGTCGACACGCTGGGCGCCCTGGGACATCAGGCGAGCCTGTTCCTGCTCGGCCTGCTGCGCCTTCGCTGTCGCAGCAACGCGTGCCTCTTCGGCCTCGAGCTGATTCAGCTGCAGCTTGGCGAGGTTCGCATAGTATCCGTCCGGATGCTGGCTCAGGAATGCGTTCAGAGCAGGCTTATTGCGCAGCTGCAGCGCCAGTTCGTAGTCACGGCGCGTTTCGGACTGGGGATTGGCAGCTTGTGTCGGCTCTTCTGCCTTGGCAGCCGGAACAAGTGCAACGTCCTCGCCGCCCAGGGAGCCGTAAACATAGGGCTCCTGCCGGTTGCCGGTGGCTTGCAGGACGTCATCGCGCACGAAGCCGAAGGCCCTGCGCAAGTCGAGACCCGGCTTTGCGATGTATTTCACGAGAGCCGACGCGTACGGACTGTTCTTGCTGTTGCCGTCCAGTGCCGTCAGTCCGGCCTTTGCCGCAAACGCGATCAGGGTGTTGGAGACGGTGGGCTCGACCCTGGCCAGCCCGCGGCTGATTGATCGCGAGGCAACGGTCCGTTTCATCGAATCCGCGAACGGATTGTTCCGGCAGGCGTCGACGATCACGACGCGCAGCTGCCTTGCAGGCTCAATCGCGAGCAGAACGCGGTCGAGCGAGAACGCCTCGTCATAGATGTCGGTGTCGCGTTCGAGTCTAGCGTCTGTCGGGATCAGATAGTTCGTTCCGTCAATCTCGATACCGTGGCCCGCATAGTACACCAGGGCAATGTCGGCGTCGCGGGCCTGATCGGCGAACTCCCTCAGAGCCCGCCGCATGTCGGTCGCAGCGAGGTTGAGCCTGGAGTCGACCACGTCGAAACCTGCGCTCTTCAAGGTCGCGGTGATGGCTGCGGCGTCGTTGGCAGGGTTCGGGAGGAGGGGGGCATTCTGGTAGCTGGAATTGCCGACCACCAGGGCCACTCGCTTTGTTGCCCAAGCTGCCTGAGAGGTCAGGAACAGCGCAGCAGCGAGAAGAAAACAAACTTGGAGGTGTCTATACAATCTCATGGCGAAACACCCAGCGTCTGCCCGAAAGATAGTCGTCGCGTCGCTAAGACGGCCGCATAGAACGCAAAAATTGCTCACTGAACCAATTCGTACGTTACTGGCGGCCACCCGTCTGCGTACAGTAACAGTTTGGAGGCTGGTCCATTCCTCATGTTGTCGTTGCTCAAAGCGAACGCGTTCAAGGTCGCATTCAAAGTTTCGGCGGGCCAAGGGCTGGTGCAACAGGAGCAATTCGGCACGCCTGCTGCATGAGTTCTAAGTTATTGATATGATTATTTGTTTCTGTTTCGCCTATCTCGCCCCTCCGAGAGGCGGCGGCGCGGGGCGTTGTAGCAACCTTCGGTGAGCGACGCGTAAGGGGGGAACCCACCGCCGGCCCGGAATCTGGTCACCGAATAGGTTTCGAGGCCCCCGGAGCGATCGGGCTGCGCCACGCGTTCAGAAGCTTCCAGCGTCACAGATGGACAAGTCACCGCAGCTTGATCTTCAGGTCGTTGTCCAACATCATTTTTAGGAGAATGGCACCAAGGCGATCGTAGTAATCTTTCTTCTTTCGAACCGACCATTCCTTGACGTCACCGCTCCAATAGCGCCCGTCCGCGTCGGAAAGACGACTGCGCAGCAGAACGAAGAGGTTTTTCCGGTCGACGGTATTCAGCCGAGAGGCCTGCAAGCGGCCGGCCTGAAGTCCGAAATTGTAGAGCTTGCGGAACGTTTCGCGCTTCTCGGGAAAGACGCTGTCGAGCGGCGGATAGCCGAGCGGGGGATAGAAGTCGCTGACCATCGCGGCCGACCAACCGTCGGCCCTCATGACAAAGGATGAGCAAAATCCACCGAAGAAATGCTGTCGCGATTTGTACTTCAGGGCGTCGTTATAAGGGGAGCCCAGTGCAACGAAGGGTCCAACAATGGAGGCGAGCGCCCCGGTCACGATCATTCCACCTTCAGCAAGAGCACCAAGCGGAATTTCCGACATGCTGATGCCCATGTCGGCAACGCCATAGATGTCCAGCGCCTGGGATATCGTATCGTATGCGTTCTGATCGCTGTATCCGGGAGCGCTGACTCCACCCACGCCCCTCCTGCCGGTGATGGCGATCGCGTCCTCGTTGTACGTCAAGTTCGGAAGAAAGATGTATCCCGGGTCGGCGTCGTCCGTAAAAGCCCAGTTCCGACCTCCGTCGAGGCTGTGGCGGCAACCGACATATTCACGCAGATACCAATTGACCTGGTCGGTGTAGAAGCGGTCGAGCGGGCTGAGGCGGAAATTGACCCAGATGATGTCGTGCTCGGAATACTGATGATGGTTGCGGGCCGCCAGGGTGAGCCAGGTGTCTCCGGTCCTCACTTTGTACCTGGAGGTGTTGTCCGGCTGAGTCCAGGGCTGCAGCGGCTTCAGGGGGCGCCTTTCGTTGCGCAACGGTTGCACGGCCATCAAAATTCTCCAAAGTTGAACCGATCGAAACGTCCGGCCGCCAGCCAACCTCGATCAGGGTATTGCAGCCTCACTGTTTGTGCGATCTTGCTTGGACGGCGTTCAATAGCCGTCTGTTGGTAGGGAGGTCGTCATTCGATCGAATGATATCTGGACGCCTTGCCCAGTTCAGAAGGCGCACCATCAGAGTGCAAAATGCAGCGTTTGGCGGAATGAATTCGAAAATCGACTTGGAGACTTTCATGCCCATTCCAGTGAAAATTTACATCACGCCATTTGCCGAAAAGGGGGTTCTGGAGCCCGTGAAATGGGATTGTGCTGCCGCCAAAAAGGCTCTGGATGTGGTCAACAAGATCTGGTCACAGGCGAAGATCACTTTCGTGATCAATGATTGCCTGACAGACAGGCCGCTTGACATGGCAAAGAGTGCTCGCGGCAACGACAAGCAGGTGCTGGATGTTCTCAGCCTCCGCCATGCGGCCGATAATGCGATCCACATTTATCTGGTCAATCCGATTCCAAACCTTTCAGCAGGCGGGGGCTCATACCTTCATAGCGATCCAGAGCCGGCCAGCTTCGTGCAGTGGTATGGCGATGACTTCGCCAGTGGACGCGCCTGGGCCCATGAATTTGGCCATCTCATGAGTGTTGATCACGTCGAAATAGACTACGACAACGAGAGACAGGCGGCGGCACTGCGCAACAACCTCATGACGACGGGCCTGAGCGTGGGCAGCGAGCTGACCAAGCAGCAGATTGAAACAGCCAAGGGCTCTAAGCTCGTCAAGCGGTTTGGCGGCTGACGTCCTCTGGATAGCGTTGATCCTTTTCCAGCGGTGAGCTCAACGACGTCAGAGTGATCACCAGCGACCTCGGCGACGAGCTGGTAGCAACCCGGCAAACCGAAGTGAGACCGCCGTCGGCTAGGATCGCCGTCGACGCGATCATTGCGTAGCCGCCCGGCGCAAATGCTGGATCTCCGCCGAGCCATGCTGTGTTACGACGCTCGCAGTGTCCGTCCGGAGCCAGCATTCATGTCAGCCGCGCCTGCCGCTAGCCAGTCCACCACAACCGACCCCGAAGCCCTCGGCTGGATGCGCGGCTTCCCGCCATCCGCCGATCGCCTCATCACCTTCCAGGACGGCTCCTTCCGCAATTTCCCCGAGCTGCGCTGGGCCTGGAGCAATATCCGCCAGCTGGTGCCGACGGTGAATGTCTGGCGCGGGGCCGGGCCGGCGTCGGTGTTGCCGCGCGCGGAGCAAGATATCGGCGCGGTGGCTTCGACCACGATGGACGGCCGTCCGATGACCTTCGCAAAGATGCTCGAGGAGACCTATGCCGACGGCATTGCCGTGCTGCATCGGGGCCGGCTGATCTATGAGCGCTATTTCGGCGCCTTGAAGCCGCACAAGCCGCATATCGGCATGTCCGTGACGAAGTCGTTCACCGGCGTGCTCGCCGGCATTCTGGTCTCCGAGGGCAAGATCGATCCGCAGGCGCCCGTCATGGACTATGTGCCGGAGCTGAAGACAAGCGCGTTCGGGGACGCGCGCGTGCACGAGGTCATGGATATGACCACGGGGCTCGCCTACACCGAAATCTACACCGACAAGAATTCGGACGTGTGGGGCCTGCGGCGCGCCAACGGCATGGCGCCGATCCCGCCGGACTATGAAGGCGCGACCAACATTTTCGATTTCCTTGTCGCGCAAAGGAAGCAGGGCGAGCACGGCAAGGCCTTCGCCTACAAGACAGTCAACACCGACGTGCTCGCGTGGATCTGCCGCCGCGCCAGCGGCCTGACGCTGTCCGATCTGTTGTCCGAGCGGATCTGGCAGCCGATGGGAGCGGAGGAGGACGCGCATTATCACGTCGACCGCATCGGCACCGAGAGCGGCGGCGGCGGGCTCTCCACGACACTGCGCGATCTCGCCCGGTTCGGCGAGACCGTGCGCAATTACGGCCGTTTCAACGGCCGCCAGATCGTGCCGTCGCAGGTGGTCGAGGACATCGCGCGCGGCGGCGACCCCGAAAAGTTCAAGCCGGCCGGCTACACCACCTTGCCGGGCGCGTCCTATCGCAATCAATGGTGGGTCACCCACAACGCGCACGGCGCCTACATGGCGCGCGGCGTCTACGGCCAGGGCATCTATGTGGATCCCAAGGCCGAGATGGTGATCGCGCGCTACGCCTCGCACCCCGTCGCCGGCAACGCCGCCAACGATCCCGTGACGCTGCCGGCCTACATGGCGCTGGCAAAGGCGCTGATGGCGGGCGGGTAGGGCTATCGCACCGCTCGCGCCACGCACGCGCTGTCATGCCCCGGCTTGACCGGCGTACTGGGTCGCCCGGTCAAGCCGGGCGACGACAACCTGGTCGAACACGCACGTCACCCGTTAGGCCGCGCCGTCGCGCGCCTCCTGCCAATGCGGATAGGTGACGTAAGCGGTGACGGCGCCTTGCTCGTGCGAGCGGATGGTGACCATCTCGCCCTTCGGCATGTAAATGATCTCGCCGGGACCTGCAGTGACGGTGCTGCCGCCACTGGTGACCGAAAGCTGTCCTTCGAGGACGAGCATGACATCGTCGACGGTGAGCTTTTCGTCGAGGCTCTGGTTCGCCGCGTAGCGGCCGAAACCGATGGTGATCGGGCCGCCGTGGCGCTGGTCGATCACATTGGCGGCAAAGATCTCGCCGTCCTGTCCCGGCGAGCGCTCGAATGATGCGTCGGCGACGGCGAATTTGCGAACTTTCATGAATTTCCTTCCCACTGATCCAGGCCTCGCAGGGCGAGGACAAACAGACTCTTGAACCGGTGTTCGGTTCGCATCGCCGCGCCGAGGCGGTTTGACGCAGAGGACATTAATATAAGTATTGACTTATATTAGTGGAGATCGGTATTTATCCTTCAACGAGACCATCAGGAGGAATCCAATGCAGATCGACGTCGCCAGGGTGTTGGGGCTTGTCACGCGTTCGGTGACGAACTTCGAGAAGGACGGGAAACCCGCCAGCACGGTGACGCTGACGCGGCTCTACGACACCAGCGTCGACGATCTCTGGGACGCCGTGACCAGCAGGGAGCGCATTCCGCGCTGGTTTGCGGCGGTCGAGGGGGACCTCCAACTCGGCGGACGCTATCAGGTCAAGGGCAATGCGGGCGGCACCATCACGGCGTGCACGCCACCGACCCATTTCGCCGCGACATGGGAATTCGGCGGCGCCACGAGCTGGATCGAGGTCAGGCTGGCGGCCGAACGAAGCCAGGCACGTTTGATACTTGAGCACACCGCGATCATCGAGGATCATTGGAATCAGTTCGGCCCGGGAGCGGTGGGGGTCGGTTGGGATCTCGCGCTGGCGGGGCTGGAGCGATATCTTGCGACCGGGGCATCGGTCGACCACGAGACGGCCGAGGCGTGGATGGTCTCGCCGGAGGGCAAGGACTTCATGACGACCAGCGGCGAATCCTGGCGTGCGGCGCATGTCGCAAGCGGGGTCGATCCTGACGAGGCGAAACGGCGCTCGGACCGCACCATCGCGTTCTACCGCGGCGAGGTGCCGCCCGGCATCGCTCATCCCGGCACAGGAAGCTGATGCAAATCTTCGAGGTCCTCGCCGATCCCGTCCGCCGCCGCATCCTCGAGCTGCTCGGCCAAAACGAAATGGCATCCGGCGAGGTCGTCGAAATCATCGGGGCCGAGTTCGGCATCACCCAAGCGGCCGTCTCGCAGCACCTCAAGGTGCTGCGAGAGAGCGGCTTTGCCAACGTGCGGGCGGAGGCGCAACGGCGGCTCTATTCGGTCGATGTCGCGGGACTCCGGGCGGTGGATGCGTGGATCGGTCAGTTCCGGAATTTCTGGGAGCCGAAGCTCGACGCGCTGGCAACCGAGATCGCGCGCGGCAAGCGCGAGCGCCGCAATGCACCGATCACCAGAAGGGGCGGGAAGCGCGCGTGAGGGCGCCGGGCGTGCGGAGAGGGAGCGACTTCGCCTGTGGCCATCCTTCGAGACGCCCGCCGTTGGCGGACCCTCAGGATGAGGACCTGGTGTGCGGCACTCGTTTCAAGAGCGCCGATGCTGCTTAGCCTCGTCCTGAGGAGGCCGCGAAGCGGTCGTCTCGAAGGACGAGGCGTGCGCTCAGGTCGCGCAAAGCCGTATGCGATAGCCCTGCAAGGGGGCACATGCATTACGAGTTTCGCGCCATCTTCTCGTACTTCTTCCCCAGCCGCTCCCGCTTCAGCCGCGACAATCGCTGGATCCAGAACATGCCGTCGAGCTGGTCGATCTCGTGCTGGTGGCACACCGCGCGCAAGCCCTCCGACTCCTCGCTTTGAATGTTGCCGTCGAGATCGTGGTAGCTGATCCGCACGCGCGCATGGCGTTGCACCTCGTCGTTGACCCCGGGCATCGAGACGCTGCCCTCGCGGTGCAGGATCATCTCGGGTGAGGCCCATTCAACGACGGGGTTGACGTAGGTGAGGGGGCCGTCCCCGGCGTCGAGATCCAGCACCACGACGCGCACGGGCACGCCGATATGCGGCGCGGTGATGCCGATGCCGGGCGCGGCGCGCATGGTCTCCAGGAGGTCGGCTGCCAGCTCGCGCAAGCCGTCGTCGAACACGGTGACGGGGCGAGCCGGCATCGCGAGCCGGCGGTCGGGGTAGCGGACGATCGGACGAATGGTCATGCAGGGCTCCTAGCATTCACGGATCATTGAAGCATCTCGTCTTGACCGGTCTACCAACTGGAAGGTAGATGCGTCACATGAGCAACGCCTCCTCGACTGCCGACGACATTCTGGCCTGCGCGCGCTCGCTGATCATTGCCGGCGGCTACAACGGCTTCAGCTATGCGGACATTGCCGACGTGGTCGGCATTCGCAAGCCGAGCATCCATCATCATTTTGCCAGCAAGGTCGATCTGGTCCGCACTTTGGTGTCGCGCTATCGCGAGGAGGCCCAGGCCGGATTGGCGGCACTCGAGCGCAACATTCCGGACCCGCGCAACCAGCTCGAAAACTACGTGGCCTATTGGGAGGCGTGCATCACCGATGCGACCGCTCCCTTCTGCGTCTGCGCGCTGCTTGCCAGCGAGCTTCCGATCCTCCCCGACGAGGTCGCGCTGGAAGTCCGCGCGCATTTTCGTGCCCTGGCGTCGTGGCTGACATCGGTGCTGGAGCGCGGCAAGCGGAAGGGGCAGCTGCATCTCGCCAGCTCTGCCAAGGTCGAGGCTGAAGGGTTCATGGCGACCGTTCACGGCGCGATGCTGTCGGCGCGCGCCTATGGCGATCCCAGGATGTTCGGGACCATCACCCGGCCGCTGCTGGACCGGCTGTCCACCAGGCACTGACGGAGCGACAAGGCTGCAAAGGCCGTGTGGCGTCGATCGTTGCATCGCAAGGCTACCAACTAGTAGGTAAGGAGAATGAGCGTGAGAGATCGTGAGACGAGTTCGGACTTCGCGGACGATACCCAATGGCTGAAGCAATATTACTTCCTGCGGGCCGCGTTTTCCGTCACCTGGGTCATTGCGGCCTTTGCCATCGCGCCGTCGTCTGCGGTCATCGCGGCAACGCTGCTCGTCGCCTATCCGGCATGGGACGCCGCCGCCAATTATCTCGACGCGCTCTGCAGCGGCGGATTGAACCGAAACCGCACGCAGGGCCTGAACGTGCTGGTCAGCGTGGTGACCGCCATCGCGGTCGCTCTGGCCTTGCAGGTGAGCATGAACTGGGTGCTCGGGATCTTCGGGGCCTGGGCGATGCTGTCCGGATTGCTTCAGCTCGGCACGGCCTTGCGGCGCTGGAAGCGTTTCGGCGCGCAGTGGGCCATGGTGCTCAGCGGCGGCCAATCGGCCCTGGCGGGCGGCTTCTTCATCTTTCAGGCTACGATGCCCGCAATCCCCTCGATCGCGAACGTCGCGGGCTACGCCGCGGTCGGCGCGCTCTACTTCCTGGTCTCGGCGGTCTGGCTCACGGTCGGCGCGTGGCGCCGCAGCGCAGCGATGTGAGGCTTGCATATGGACGTTCCGCTGGCCGCCGCTGTTTTGCCCGACGGGTCAAATCGCGGCGCGCCGTCGAAAGCCTCTGGCAGCTCATTTGCCCGGTCGTTAAGTCCTTGATCCCGCAGAGGCCGGCTACTGTGCATGGGGTTGTTTTCGCGATTTTTGTCGGCGAGGCCCGCGAAAACTTGCGTGATCCCATGTCGGCCGGCGCGGTTCCCATTCGTCTTCCTCTCAGACAAGATCATCTTGGGAGACCCATATGACTCAATCCCCCTATCGCTGGGTGATCGTCGCAGCCGGCGGCCTGCTCGGCTGCGTCGCGATCGGCGGCATGTTTTCGCTGCCGGTGTTCCTGCAGCCGATCGCCAGGGACACCGGCTGGTCGGTGACCGGCATTTCCAGCGCGATGACGATCGGCTTTCTGGCGATGGCGTTCACCAGCATGGCCTGGGGCACGCTGACGGACAGGTTCGGGCCGCGGCCGGTGGTGCTGACGGGATCGACCGTGCTGGCGCTCAGCCTGTTTGCGGCCAGCCATGCCACCTCGCTGCTAGCGTTCCAGTTCGTGTTCGGCCTTCTGTCCGGCGCGTCCTGCGCGGCGATCTTCGCGCCGATGATGGCGACCGTCACCGGCTGGTTCGACACCCATCGCAGCTTGGCCGTGTCGCTTGTGTCGGCCGGCATGGGCGTGGCGCCGATGACGATGTCGCCGTTCGCGGCCTGGCTCGTCTCCGGCCATGACTGGCGGACCTCGATGCAGATCGTGGCGCTGGTGGTCGCCGCCATCATGATCCCGGTCTCGTTGTTGGTGCGCCGTCCGCCGGCACTCGCGCAAGTCCCAACTGCGCCGAGGGGTGAGGGTGGTGCGGCGGCCGAGATGTCGATGGGCGAGGCGCTGCGCTCGCCGCAATTCCTGGTTCTGCTCGCGACCAACTTTTTCTGTTGCGCCACCCATTCCGGCCCGATCATCCACACCGTCAGCTACGCCGTGAGCTGCGGTATCCCGCTGATCGCGGCGGTGACGATCTACAGCATCGAGGGGTTTGCCGGCCTCGGCGGCCGCATCGCCTTCGGCCTGATGGGCGACCGGTTCGGCGCCAAGCGCGTGCTGGTGTCGGGCCTGCTGCTGCAGGCGTTCGGCGCGCTCGCCTACGTCTTCGCGCATCAGCTCGCGACCTTCTACGCGGTCGGCGCCGTCTTCGGCTTCATCTATGCCGGCACCATGCCGCTCTACGCGGTGATCATCCGCGAGAATTTTCCGCTCAAGATGATGGGCACGGTGATCGGCGGCACCGCGATGGCCGGCAGCCTCGGCATGGCCACCGGCCCGCTCGCCGGCGGTCTGATCTACGACGCGTTCTCCAGCTACGCCTGGCTCTACGTCGCGTCCTGGGCGATGGGCCTCGGTGCCTTCCTGATGGCGATGACGTTCAGGCCGTTCGCAAAGCCGCAAGGCGAGGTGGCCCCGGCTGCGGCGTGAGCTTCGGTGTCGAGGCGCAGCGTCAGAGCTGCGCCTCGATCGCGGCCTTGTCGATCACTGACCAGACCTGCCGGATCCTGTCATTGCCAAATTCGTAGAACACGTTCTCGCAGAACGACACGCGCCTGCCGTTGACGGCAAGCCCCATGAATGTCCCGATCGGCGTGCAATCGAACTGCAGTCGTGACGCGATGCAGGGCGGATCCGAGATCAGCAGCGCGATGTCAAAACGCAGATCCGGGATTTCGCGAAAGTCCCGCTCCAGCATCGCGCGATAGCCGGACAGGCCGAGCGGCCGGGCGTTGTGGACGACATCGTCATGCACGAACCGGCCGAGGGCCGGCCAGTCCTGCCGGTTCAGGCAGGCGATGTAGTTGCGATAGAGGTCGGCGAGATCGGCGCTGTTCATCGCAAAACTCCTAGGCTGCAAGGACAACGCAGCAGGAGGCGAATTCGCCTCGCGGCTCACAGCCGCTTTTCGAAGAAGAGGTCGGGATAGGGATCGTCATTGAAGCGCGGGATCTCGCGCCAGCCCGTGGTGCGGTAGAGCTGGCCGGCCTCGGGCAGCGCGCTGTTGGTGTCGAGCCGCAGCAGCGTGAAGCCGAGCTCGCGCGCGGCGCTCTCGGTCGCATCCATCAGGCGCCGGCCGAGCCGCAACCCGCGGGCGGCAGGTGCGACCCACAGGCGCTTGACCTCGGCGTAGCCGTGATCCGTCCCCTTCAAGCCGACGCAGCCGATCGGCAGCGTGTCCGAGATCGCGACGATGAAGGTGCCGCGCGGGCGGCGCATGTCCTTGGCATCGGGGTCGCGCGACAGCGAGACGTCGAAGCCTTGACTGAAGCGGCGGCCGAGCTCGGCATAGTACTCGCCGAGGCAGTGGCGCGCCTCCTCGCAGCGCGGATCCACTTCCTCCAGCGCAATCCGCTCGTGCGTCAGGGTGGAGGCGACCAGGTCCATCGCGGCCAGCAGCGCCTCGCGTTGCGAATGCTGCGCCAGGAAGCCTTCGGCCTGCGCGTTCGACAGTGCCTCGTAGGCCGCGAACTCGCGCCGGCCTGCACGCGTCAATGTCGCGACACGCCGGCGCGCATCGTCCTGATGCGCTTCGGTCTCGACCAGCCCTTCGTCCTCGAGGCTGCGCAGGAGCCGGCTCATCAATCCGGAATCGAGCCCGAGATAGTCGCGGATCTCCGCCACGTCCGAGCGCCCGTGCCCGATCGCATTGAGCACCCGTGCCGCGCCGAGCGGGCGGCCGCGCCCGAGGAATGAGGTATCGAGCGCCCCGACGGCGGAGGTGACGGCGCGGTTGAAGCGGCGAACGCGAGAGATTGGGTCCAGCATGATATCTGACTGTAGTCAGATATCGCCGGCAGGTCAATTCAACCGGCTGGTTGCTGCCTAGGTCGCCGGCCGGATCAGCTTGATGTCCTGGTCGGCGGCCCAATTTGCGACGTCTTCGCGCTTCAGTGCGGTCGCCATCAGATCCGGGAACTGGTCCGGCGTGCAGGCGAAGACGGGAATGCCGAGGCCTGCAACCTTCGCCGACAGCACGGGATCGTAGGAGGGATGACCGGCGTCGGTCAGCGCCAGCAACACAACGACATTGATCCTGCGCGTTACCAACCGCGCCAGCCGGTCGACCAGCGCATCGGAATTGCCGCCCTCGTAGAGATCGGTGATCAGGATCAGATGCGCTTTTGCCGGCCGTTCGATGCGCTCTTCACAACAGGCGACGGCGCGGTTGATGTCGGTGCCGCCGCCGAGCTGGACGCCGAACAGCACCTCGACGGGATCGGCGAGCTCCTCGGTCAGGTCGACGATGGCGGTGTCGAAGCAGACCAGCTTGGTTGCGACCACGGGCAGCGAGGCGATCACCGCCGCGAAGATCGAGGCATAGACCACCGAGGTTGCCATTGATCCCGACTGATCGACACACAGGATCACCTCGTCGAGATCGACGATGCGACGCTGCTGGCGCAGGAAGCCGATCAGCCGCTCGGGTACGACCGTGCGATGCTCGGTCTGATAATGGCGCAGATTGGCCTTGATGGTGCGCGGCCAGTCGATGTCGGCAAAGCGCGGACGATTGGTGCGCAGCGAACGATTCAAGGCGCCCCGGATTGCGTCCGCGGTGCGCCGCTCGAGCCGCTCCATCAGCTCGGCCACCACCTTGGCGATCACGATGCGGGCGGTGTCCTTGGTCTTTTCCGGCATCACGCCGCGCAGCGCGACCAGATCGGCGATCAGGCCGACATCCGCTTCGACGGTTGCAAGGAATTCGGGCTCGAGCAGCATCTGGCGCAAACCCTTGCGCTCGAAGGCGTCCTTCTGGATCACCTGCACCACCGGTGCAGGGAAGAACTCCCTGATGTCGCCGAGCCATTTGGCGACGCGCGGAGCCGAGCCTCCGAGCCCGCCCCGATGCGCTCGACGGCCACCAGATGGTCGCGTTCGTTTCATCGCGTACCGGCGAGGTGTTGCCGCTGGAATTCTACGTCGCTGGCTCGCTTCGCCAAATCGCGCTGCCGAGCCGGGTGCGCGTCAACAATTCGGACACCATGGCCGATCTCGCACGGCTCGGCTTTGGTCTGGCGCAGGCCCCTCGCTATCGTTTTGCCGGGGATCTTGCCAGCGGTGCGCTGGTCGAGGTGCTGGCCGACCACCCGCCATCGCCGACGCCGCTCTCGGCGCTCTACCCGCAGAACCGCCAGCTCGCGCTGCGCCTGCGCGTCGGAAACGTCGTATGTGTCGCGGTAACCCGGCCCAAGGAAGAGGGGCGTATCGCGATCGTCACGAACGCGGGTCGGGCGGCGGTGGACGCAGGTGACATCGGCGCGAAGAGCTTCGCAGGGCGGAGAGCCGTGAGCGAGAGTGTCGCGCATACGACCGGTGTGATCGGCGTACGGCAAAATCGTGTGGTCCTGGCGCCCGCAGGCTGGCGTCAAGTCTCGCGGTGATGTGGCGGCCCGACCGGGCACGCGCATCAGTCATCCGAGAAGGCGACGGGGGCAATAGTGCAACGCTCCCCGGGGAGAGCACGACATAAGCCGTCAACCCACTGCGCAGGGAAGGCCGGGATGTCCTGGCTACACCTGTATGCCGCTGTGCAGCTTCTTGTTACGCAGGATTTCGCACAGTGGACCTCGGGTGGCAGCGGGCTCCCGGTCTTCCCTGCGCCCTCTTTCAATTACGAGGGTGAAGAGACGAAGCAAAGCTCGGGCGAGATGCGCCGCGAGGCTGCGAAGGCATGTCTGCAATGGAGAGGCTTGCTGCACGAGCGACGCCGGTACTTCTTGCTCCGTCATTGCGAGCGCAGCGAAGCAATCCAGAATCTTTCCGCGGAGGGGTTCTGGATTGCTTCGTCGCAAGAGCTCCTCGCTGGTGGATGCAGCCGCGCGCCTCTTTGTGAGTTGTGCCCGTCTCATGAGCCGTTACCATGTGCTCGCGCCCGGGAACACGGGAGCTATTCTCAAGCGGAGGCGACATGATCGGGCAGGAACGAAAGGTGAAGGGATCCGACCTGTTCGTGGCGGCCCTTGAGAATGAAGGCGTCGATCGCATCTTCGGCGTTCCCGGCGAGGAAAATCTCGATGTGGTGGAATCGCTCCGCACGTCCAAGATCGAGTTGGTCCTGACCCGCCACGAGCAGGCCGCCGCCTTCATGGCCGCCACCCATGGCCGGCTGACCGGCAAGCCAGGCGTTTGTCTCTCGACGCTCGGTCCTGGTGCGCTGAACCTGTCCACCGGCGCGGCCTATGCGCATCTCGGCGCGATGCCGATGATCCTGATCACCGGCCAGAAGCCGATCATGAGCAGCCGGCAGGCGCGCTTCCAGATCGTGGACGTGGTCGCGACCATGAAGCCGCTGACGAAACTGTCGCGGCAGATCGTCAGCGCCTCCAGCATTCCGACGGTGGTGCGCGACGCGTTTCGCGTCGCGATGGAGGAGCGGCCCGGGCCGGTGCATCTCGAGCTGCCTGAGGACGTCGCCGGCGACGAGGTGCCCGGCGTTCCCGTGATCCCGGTCCATCCGATCGAGATCCCGGTCGCCCATCGCGCCGCGCTCGACCGCGCCGCCGAGATGATCTTGGCCGCGAAGCGCCCGCTGGTGATGATGGGCGCGGCAACCAGCCGGCCGCGATCGACCCACGGCATCGCAAGCTTCGTGCGACGCACCGGCATTCCGTTCTTCACGACGCAAATGGGCAAGGGCACCGTGCCCGGCGGCACCAATCTCTACATGGGCACCGCCGCCCTGTCCGAGCGCGACTATGTGCACGATGCCATTGACGCCGCCGACCTGATCGTTGCGATCGGCCACGACCCGATCGAGAAGCCGCCCTTCATCATGGGACCGTCGGGGCCGAAGGTCATCCACGTCAGCTATACCTCGGCGAGCGTCGAGCAGGTCTATTTTCCGGACGCCGAGGTCGTCGGCGACGTCGGACCGAGCCTGGAGCTGCTCGCCGACCGGCTCGAAGGCAAGCTGCCGCAGGCCGCGGCGCTGCTGCCGCTCAGGGAGGAAATTCTCGGCCACATCGCCGACCGCGCCACCGAGGCGCGCTGGCCGCCGACGCCGCAACGCATCGTGCACGACATCCGCCAGGTGATCCCGGAGAACGGTATCGTCGCGCTCGACAACGGCATGTACAAGATCTGGTTTGCGCGCAACTACCGCACCCGCGTCGCCAACACGCTGCTGCTGGACAATGCGCTGGCGACCATGGGCGCCGGCCTGCCGTCCGCGATGATGGCCGCCATGCTCTATCCCGACCGCCGCGTGCTCGCGGTCGCCGGCGACGGCGGCTTCATGATGAACAGCCAGGAGATGGAGACGGCGGTCCGCCTCAAGCTCAACCTCGTCGTGCTGGTGCTCGAGGACAACGCCTACGGCATGATCCGCTGGAAGCAGGCGGTGGATCATTTCGCCGATTACGGTATGACCTTTGGCAATCCGGACTTCGCGCTTTACGCCAAGGCCTACGGGGCGAAGGGGCATCGCATCGAGAGCATCGACAGCTTTGGCCCGACGCTCGACGCCGCCTTTAGGGAAGGTGGCGTGCATCTGGTCTCGATTCCGATCGATTATTCGGAGAATGTGCGAGTGCTCGTGGACGAGCTGCGCGCGCATGAGAAGGCGAAGGCGTGATTGATGGGAGGCGAAACTGTTTCCACATCGTCATCGCGAGCGCAGCGAAGCAATCCAGAATCGTTCCGCAGAGGCCGTCTGGATTGCTTCGTCGCCAGCGCAAAATTGCTTCGCAATCTTGACGCGGGCTCCTCGCAATGACGGAATATGCCGACCAGCCGAAGTGCTATAGCCACCCCAGCCATAGGAACATGAAATGACCCGCATTCGTTGTGTCACCGAGATGGGCATGGGCGTCGACGTCCATGGCCGGGACGCTACCAAGGCGGCGAAACGGGCGGTGTCGGATGCGATCCGGCATTCCAGCCTCGGCTTCTTCCGGATGATCGGCAAGACCGCAAACGACATGTTCGTGGACGTCACGATCGGGGTGCCGAATCCGGAAGCCGTCGACAAGGAGGCGGTCGCCAAGGAGCTGCCTTACGGCACGGTGACTGTCACCACGGTCAAGGGCGGGCTTGAGATTCCCTCGGCCACGGAAGTCGCGAACGACCCCATCCTCATCGCCAATGCGGCGGTGATCGTCAGCTTCGACAAGGACTAGGCCGGTGTCCGAGAGCGATGAGGCGCTGCTGGATCGCCCGATCTGGAGCGCGCTGACGACGAGCCAGAAGCATCTGGCCGAGGGTGGCCCACGGGCGCTCCGCTACCCCGCCGATATGACGCCGTTTGCCGACATGGTCGACATGTCCGCGGCGAGCTTTGCCGCGCTCCGCGATCTCTTGTCGGGTCCACAAGTCGCCGCGCTGTTCACGACGGAGCCGGTCGAGATGCCCGCCGGGTTCAAGGTCGTGCTGGCCGAGACCGGCGAGCAGATGATCGGCTCTCCCGCCGACAGTTCGCTCCGCGATGCCGAGATCGTCACGCTGGGGCCGGCCGACGTGCCTGCGATGACGGCACTGACGGAGTTAACCAAGCCGGGGCCGTTCGCGCCGCGCACCCATGAGCTCGGCACGTTCCTCGGCATTCGCGCCGGCGGCGAGCTGGTCGCGATGACGGGCGAACGGATGAAGCCGGGAAAGTTCGTCGAGATGACAGCCGTGTGCGTGCATCCGGACTATCGCGGGCGCGGCTATGCGCAGGCGCTGTTAGCTGCGGTCGCACGACGAATCGAGGCGCGCGGCGAAATTCCGTTCCTGCACGTGTTTTCGAGCAACAGCTCTGCGATCGCGCTGTACCGTCGGCAGGGCATGCGGATCCGGCGTCGGCTGTACGTGACCGCGTTCATGAGGGAAGGATAGCTCCGCTCCGGGCGGCGTTCATTTCCTGTGAATTTTCGTTATATCCGTCCCAACCACAAATTCGGGGAGACACATGGACGCCAGGGTCAGCGATTTTTCCGCCGTACGGACGGCGATGCAGCGCTACGTCGATCAGGAGATCATCCCGGGCGCGTCCTGGGCGGTGCTGCGCGGGCGCGAGGTGGTGGACCAGCAATGCGTCGGCTTTGCCGATCGCGAGGCGAACGCAGCGCTGCGGCCCGACCACATCTTCCGCGCGTTCTCCAACACCAAGATCTTCGTCACCTGTGCGGTCATGCTGCTGGTCGAGGAAGGCCGGATCGGTCTCGATGACCCCGTCGAAAAGATCCTGCCGCAGCTCGGCAATCGCAAGGTGCTGAAGCAGGATGCTTCGAACCTTGCCGATGTCGAGCCGGCGAAAAGCCCGATCACGATCCGCCAGCTCCTGACCCACACCTCCGGCCTCAGCTACGGCATCTTCGATCCCGGCACGGTGCTGTTCAAGGGTTACAACGAGGCGCGCGTGCTCAATCCGCTGACGCCGCTCAGCGATATGATCGACAAGCTCGCCGACTTGCCGCTGTCCTATCATCCCGGCACGGCCTGGGAATATTCGGTGGCGACCGACGTGCTCGGCCGCGTCGTGGAGGTCGTCTCGGGCAAGTCCCTCGATGCCTTCCTCAAGGCGCGCATCTTCGAGCCGCTCGGCATGACCGACACCGGTTTCTACGTTCCCGAGGCACAGCAGGGCAGGCTGGTCGCGCTCTACAATGGGGCCGATGTGCTCGATCCCATGAAGCCCGGCCTCACGCGCGCGGACGATCTGCCGTTTCCCCAAGCCTATCGGCGGCCGTTCCCGCGCCTCTCGGGCGGCGGCGGCCTGGTCTCGACCTTGCCCGACATGCTTGCGCTGGTCCGCGCGCTGCTGCCGGGCTCGGACGCGCTGTTGAAGCCGCAGACGCTGCGGCAGATGATGACGAACCAGCTGCCCGCGGGTCAGACCATCCGTTTCGCCAATCTCGGTCCGATCCCCGGCAAGGGTTTTGGCCTCGGCGGCGCAGTCACCTTCGCGCCGACGCCATTCGATCCGCCGAACTCCACCGGTGAATTCCAGTGGGGCGGCCTGGCGGGCACCCATTGGTGGATATGTCCGGAGGCCAATACCGCCGGCGTGCTGATGGCCCAGCGCTATATGGGCTTCTGGAATCCGTTCTTCTTCGAGTTCAAGCGCCTGACCTACCAGGCCGTCGGAGGCTGACGACGAAAAATTTGCCTGTCGCCGCGAATCCTTTTCGGCCGGCGCGCCCTCTTGGTGGTCGAGGCAGTCAGCCTCGACTTGGCTCGGAGGATGCGATGGCATTTTACAGGAAGAACATTGGCGGCCTGCAGCAGACGGTGCGGATCGCCTTGGGCGTCGCGGTAGCGGCCGCGGCATTCGTTTATCTCGCCGGCGCGACGGCGTGGCTGGTCGCACTCGGCGGTGTTGTTTTCGCACTGACCGGCCTCGTCGGTTATTGCCCGATGTGCGCGATGGCGGGGATCGGACGAGGAGGCGCGTCGTGAGTGTGGCCGCGATCTCGCCGAAGCTGTTCGAAGCCGCGCGGCTTGGCGATCCCCATGCGATCGCCTCGCTGCTCGAGACCGCACAGCCGGACATCCGCCGCTACGCGCGCGCGACCTGCCGCAGCTCCGCGGATGCCGAGGATGCGACGCAGGAGGCACTGTGGATCCTGTTCCGCCATGTCGGCACGATCCGCTCGCTGCTGGCATTTTCGGCCTGGCTGTTCAGCGTGGTTCGGCGCGAATGTTTGCGGCTTGCGCGGAAGGCCGGGCTCGCGCCGCCGACCGATGACGGGGAGGGGGCCCTGCTGTCGCGTCCTGAAGCCGAGCTGCGGCTCGACGTCGCCGCGGCTTTCGAGGCGCTGCCGCCGCATTATCGCGACGTCGCGCTGATGCGCGACGTCAAGGAAATGACCATCGATGAAATTGCCGATGCACTCGGTGCGTCCAGGCAGACGGTCAAGGCGCGCCTGCACCGGGCCCGCGCCCTGATGCGCGAATATCTGACGAGATGAGGGACCATTGAACGAAAAGGAAAAGAATGGAGTGATGTGAGCGGGAGACATCGCCTCGCGGCAAACCGAGTTACAATAATTCGATCGCGGCGCTGTCGACGCGCCGCACGTTGCGAACCCTTTTGGGTTCGCTCTGCCATCGGTGTCCGGCTCATCGCCTCGTTCCCTCCGGCAGGCCCCGCGCACTTGGGCACGCGCCTTCTCGGCGCGAGCCCCGGGATCCGGGTCTCCCGTTCCGGCCATTGCCGGGTTGTTCGGTTGGGCCGCGCGGCGGGCAACAAAAAACCCTCCGGAGCGGCAGGCTCGGGAGGGTCCGTGAGAAGCGGACGATCGATCTTGCGGTCAGGCAAGATCGCTCCCATGAGCCGGGCATGCGATGTCGAATAGCTTCGGGCTATTCGGCATGCGGACAATTCTTTCGTAGCGGAGTGACATCGCTCGGTTCATGGTGTCTGTCGCAAACGGAAGTGCTTGCGAGGGCGCGGGACATGCGCCCGCAACTTGCGGATGTCAAGCGAGACGCGCGCGGAAACGGAAATTGACGGACGCATGACGTGCCAAACTATTTGGGGCTGGACGGATTTCGCTTCGGCTGGGTCGCGGCGTGGATCGACAAGCGCGGCGATCACGGCTTCGATTATTCGCCGGGCCTGAGACGCCTGCTCGCGATGCCGCATGCGCGCGCAATGATCGACATGCCGATCGGATTGAATCCGAGCGGCTATCGCACCTGCGACCTGCGCGCACGCGAGCTGATTGGTCCCGCCGTGTTTCTCGGCGCGCGCCGCGACCTCTGGACATTTGCCGATATGGCGGCGGCCAATCGCCATTACTGGACGCAAGAAGGCAAGGGCAGGGGCGTGTCGGCGCAGCTCTGGAATATCCGGGACAAGATCCGAGACGTCGACGAGATCATGACGCCGGCGCGGCAGGCGACGATCGGCGAGGCGCATCCGGAATTGGTGTTCTGGAATCTGGCAGGACGCGTGCGGCTCGCGAACAAGACGACCGAGCAAGGCCGCGAGCAGCGCATCGCGCTCCTGGCGCAACGCGGTTTCACGCGCCTGCCGAAATGGCTGACATGGCGTCACGGCACCGGCATCGGCCGCGACGATCTCATCGATGCCTGCGCGTGCGCGGTCGCAGCGCGCGACAGCATGCAGCGTGTCGGGGGCGATGAGCGCGATCCGCGCGGGCTGCGGATGGAAATCAATTATTGAGAGTGAGGCCGTCGGTCTCGCTGGGAAAAAGCGGCAATTTATTCATGGCATGCGGGAACTGTCGCTGGCCGGCCCGCGTTCCCGTCCCGACACAGGACAGAGATGCTCGTGCGATGAATGATGCCAGTCAGTTCGCGACCGCGATGCTCGCGCTCGTTTTCACCGGAGCTCTGCTCATCACCGGTCGGCTCTTCATCGAGCAGCGCGCGCAGCGCGATGCGGTTTACGCCACCAGCCATGTGCTGCGGCCATTGTGAGCCGCTGGATCTGGTGTGACGGCCAGCTGGCCTTGCGCTAGTCGGCAGCTCGCCTAGATTAGCCGGCATCTCACGAACCCAGCCGGAGTGCCGATGTCCAATCTATCCGCCTTTCCCGTCACCAAGCGCTGGCCGGCCAAGCATCCTGAGCTGCTCCAGTTGTACTCGCTGCCGACTCCGAACGGCGTCAAGGTCTCGATCATGCTCGAGGAGATCGGGCTTCCTTACGAAGTTCATCTCGTCGATTTCGGCAAGGACGACCAGAAGACGGCTGAATTCCTCTCGCTCAATCCGAACGGCAAGATCCCGGCGATCCTCGACCCCAACGGTCCGAGTGGCCGGCCGCTGCCGCTGTTCGAGTCCGGGGCGATCCTGCAATACCTTGCGGAGAAAACCGGCAAGTTCCTGCCCGAGGATGCCGCGCGGCGCTATCAGACTATCCAGTGGCTGCACTTCCAGATGGGCGGCATCGGGCCGATGTTCGGCCAGGTCGGCTTCTTCCACAAATTCGCCGGCAAGGATTTCGAGGACAAACGGCCGCTGGAGCGCTACGTGGGCGAGTCAAAGCGGCTGCTCGGCGTGATGGAGACGCATCTTTCCGGCCGGCAATGGTTCATGGATGACGATTACACCATTGCCGACATCTCCATGCTCGGCTGGGTGCGCAATCTCATCGGTTTCTACGGTGCCGGCGATCTCGTCGCGTTCACACAGTTCAAGTCGGTCGGTGCCTGGCTCGAGCGCGGGCTGGCGCGTCCGGCGGTGCAGCGCGGATTGAACATTCCGCAGCGGCCCTGAAACCTAGCTCAGCGCCTTGTAGGTCATGTAGATCGCCATCAGCGAGACGAGGGCGATCATGGCGCCGCGGAGCACCGATCGGCTGACGCCATTGGCCATGCGTGCGCCGAGATCGGTGCCAACCCAGAGCCCGGCAAGGATGCCGATGATCGCCGGCCAGCCGACCATGAGGCCCTTGCTCCAATAGATCCAGGCCGCCGGAAGATTGGTCGGGATGATCGAGAAGACGAGGCTGACGAGCTGCGCCTGATGCTGCGGCACGCGCAGGCCCGCGGCGAGGCCGACCGTGATCGCCAGACCTCCGCCGATGCCCATGAAGCCGGAGGAAAATCCGGCGAGCAGGCCGATGAGGAGCAGGGGGAGCCAAGGCAGCTGGTCTTCGTCCCCGGCTTCGCGGCTGCCGTCCCTGCGATCGCGGCGCAGGATCAACAGGGCCATCAGCGCGACGAGATAGACGACGTAGGTCCATTGCAGGACGGAATCGGAAACCGTTGTTGCGGCATAACCGCCGCCGGCGCCGCCGATCAGAAATCCGAGGCCGATCCACATGACCCACGGCAAGGGGCTGCGATTGCCGCTTTGCCAGTAGCGGCGTATGCCGGCGAGACCCGTCGGCGGAATCTGGGTGATCAGCGAAGTGCCCTGGGCAACGTGCTGCTCGGCCCCGAGCAGCAGCACGGAGAAGATCACGAGCCCGCCGCCCGGGCTGGTGCCCGAGAAGCCCGATGCCAGTCCGGCGACCAGACCGACACCGCCGCCGGCGAGGAGCTCGTGGAGCCAGGACATCGCTTACGTCCGGGTCCGCCGCCTGGTACCGGGCCTGGTCGTGCGAAAGCCGTCGATCACCCCGGTCACGGCCGCCATGCAGGCCTCGACGTCAAATTCGTCACCCCAGCATTTTTGCAGCACAAACCCCTGGAAGATCGCGATCAGAACGCGCGCGATCGCGTCCGCACCGAAGTCGCGTCTGATGAGGCCGTCGTGCTGGGCGCGCTCGACCAGCGCGACGATCAGAGCGCGCGGCATCTCGATGCCCTCGACGACGCTGCTGCGGACGCGGCGGTTGCGCAGGGCTTCGGCCCAGCCGTGGACGCCGACACGGCGGCGGGCTTCGCCGGCGGGATCGGTCAGCCATTGCGCGTAGACCCGGATCAGCGCGTGAAGTCCTTCGATCGGATCGCCGGATCCTTTCGCAACCGAATTGAGCACGGCTTCGCGCCGATGCCGGTCGTCCGCGAGTGCTTCGATCAGATCGTCCTTGCTCTGGAAGTAGAGATAGACCGCGCCATGGCTCAGTCCGGACCGCCTGACGATGTCGGCCATGCCGGTCTGGTGAAAGCCGTCTTCGGAGAAGCAGGCGAGGGCCGCTTCGAGAATCTGCTGCCGCCGGCCTTCGCGCTGCTTGTCGCTGATTTTGGGCATTCGGCGGTCCCCAAATAACTGACAGATCGATCGTTTTCCGACGGATCCTGGCAAACGCCAAAAGTAAGGTTGTCAAAACAAAAAACGATCAGTCAGTCATTTTTATTGCCAAAAAGAAGCCCGGTCAAGCCCGGCCGCGGACGCCGGGAAAGACGGAGGATGACGTCGTTGCGAATGCGCTGGCCCGAAGCGAGGCCGCAGGCCGGGTCGCGCGGCTAGAACAGCCGTCCGCCGTTCGGCACCGGCTTTCTCGGCTGCACCAGCACGACCTTGCCGTTGGCATCGGGCAAGCCGAGCGTCAGCACCTCCGAGATGACAGGTCCGATCTGGCGCGGCGGGAAATTGACGACGGCCGCGACCTGTTGTCCCACCAAAGTCTCGAGCGGATGGTTTTCGGTGATCTGGGCCGAACATTTGCGCACGCCGATGGCGGGTCCGAAGTCGATCCATAGCCGAAAGGCCGGCTTGCGCGCCTCGGGAAACGGCTTGGCGTCGACGATGGTGCCGACGCGGATATCGACGGCGAGGAAGCTGTTGAAGTCGATGGTCGGCGAGGCGGCGGCTGCGGGATCGTGGGTGACGTGCATGGGATGTCCGTTCGGCGAGTTGGCGTCGTTCGCGATATTGTCGCGCGAACCGGAGTTTCGTACAACGCCACGTCCGTCACGATACGTCATGCGCGAGGAACGTCTTGCCCAACACAATCTACGGCATCAAGAACTGCGACACCATGAAGAAGGCGCGAGCCTGGCTCGACACGCATGGCGTGCCTTACGCGTTTCACGACTACAAGGCGGCTGGCGTCGAGAAGGACAAGCTCAAGCAATGGAGCGACAAGGTCGGTTGGGAGACGCTGCTCAATCGCGCCGGGACGACCTTCAAGAAGCTGCCCGATGCCGACAAGGAAGGCTTGAGCGAGAAGAAGGCGCTGGCCCTGATGCTAGCGCAGCCATCGATGATCAAGCGGCCGGTGCTGGAGATTGGCGGCAGGCTGCTGGTCGGCTTCAAGCCGGACATCTATGCCAAGGAAGTCAAGGTCAAGTAGGTTCGCTGCCAGCGCCCGCCGACCGCTAGTTCAGCTCGATCATCTCGGTGGCGGTGCCGGGCTGGTCCGCGAGCTCGACCACGTCGGCAGTCGCGATTCGGCCGGGTGCGCGATGGAAAAGCTCGCGATCGATCACGGCGCGCAGCTTCGGACGCGGTAGCGCGTCGTTTCCGCGCATCAGATTCTTGATCTCAAAGCCGCCGTCCTCGCAGAAGGTCTTGACCGAGGCGATGACGTGACAGACCTTGCCGTCGGTGTGGAACGGCAGCAGCAGCCGTTCATAAGCGACGATGCGGCCGTAGATGTCGTCGACATCTGCAACGCTATAGACCGGCAGGGCGCGCGCCACACATTTATGATAGATCGGCATCACGAACGGTGCGAGACGTTGCCCGAGATAATCGCTGAGCAGAACGCCCTTGCCGGTCTGCCCATAGGCGCGCGAGATACGTGTGCCTTCGCTCTGGATGATCAGGCTCGGCGTCGGCGTCGAGATGTCCACCGTATAATAGATGAGGTCGGAGAGTTCTTCCTCGAGCCGCGCGGGCTGGTACTCCCAGATCGCCGGTGCGATCTGCTGGCGCGCATAAAGTCGCAGCCACGTGTTCAGCAGATCTCGCTGCCTGATCGACTTGACGATGGAGGGAGCGGCGCTCGCGAAATCCAAGACAATATTCCCGGAAGATAAACCCAAAGCATGATGTCGTTTGCGGGGAAATTTTTGATGAAGGCTGGCGCGCGGCACGAAAGACCGTTAACGACGGCTTGATGGCCGGTGCCTTGCGAACCGGGAGGCCGGGCAGGCACGACATCGAACAACTCCGACTAAGGGAGCATTTGTATCCCAGCCGGAGGCCTGATCTGCTCAGCTTTCCGCCTTGCCTAACCCCCGTCACCTCCGGCATATTCCGCGCCCGGAGGCGGCGTTCCGGATGGGCTCCAAGACCTCCGGAATGCCGAAGTAAACTAAGGATAGCCACGCGTATTTCGCGGGCAGGGGGAAATCTGTTTGGCCGATGAGTTCATTCTCGAAACGGAAGGCTTGACCAAGGAGTTCGCGGGCTTTTTCGCGGTCCGCGACGTTGCGCTCAAGGTTCGCCGTGGGAGCATTCATGCGTTGATCGGCCCGAACGGGGCCGGCAAGACGACCTGCTTCAATCTTCTGACCAAGTTCCTCAAACCGTCTGCCGGAAAAATCCTGTACAAGGGGCAGGACATCACTGCGATGGCGCCGGCCGACGTGGCCCGCATGGGCCTTGTTCGCTCGTTCCAGATCTCGGCGGTGTTTCCGCATCTCACCGCGCTGGAGAACGTCCGTGTCGCGCTTCAGCGCCAGCACGGCTCTTCGTTCGATTTCTGGCGCTCCAAGTCGGTCCTCAACCGTTACAACGACCGCGCACGCGAGTTGTTGAACGATGTCGGCCTCAGCGAGTTCGCCAACACGCCGGCGGTCGAGATGCCCTATGGGCGCAAGCGTGCACTCGAGATTGCAACCACGCTCGCGCTCGACCCGGAGATGATGCTGCTGGACGAGCCGATGGCCGGCATGGGTCACGAGGACATCGACAAGATCGCTGCGCTGATCAAGCGCATCTCCGCGAAATACACCATCCTGATGGTGGAGCATAATTTGAGTGTCGTGGCCAACCTCTCGGACATCATCACCGTGCTGACGCGCGGGCAGGTGCTCGCGCAAGGTCATTACAGCGAGCTCACCAAGGACGAGCGCGTCAAGGAAGCTTATCTGGGAGCCGGTCATGCCTGACACTGCGATCGCCGAGGCTCCGGCCAAGGCTGCGACCGGCGGAAACATCCTTCAAGTCCGCAACCTCGAAGCCTGGTACGGCGAGTCCCACATCCTGCACGGGATCAACTTCGACGTGAACGCGGGAGAGGTCGTCACCCTGCTCGGGCGCAACGGCGCCGGCAAGACGACCACGCTGAAGTCGATCATGGGCATCATCGGCAAGCGCACCGGCTCGGTGACGTTCAACAACCGGGAGATCATACGCGCGACCTCTGACAAGATCGCGCGTATGGGTATCGCGTTCTGCCCGGAAGAGCGGGGCATATTCTCCAGCCTCGACGTGCGTGAGAATTTGATGCTGCCGCCGGTGGTCCGTGAGGGCGGGTTGCCGCTCGATCAGATCTTCGAGCTGTTCCCGAATCTGAAGGAGCGGCTGGGCAGCCAGGGCACCAAGCTGTCCGGAGGCGAGCAGCAGATGCTCGCGATCGCGCGCATCCTGCGCACCGGCGCGAGCTTCCTGATGCTGGACGAGCCGACCGAGGGTCTCGCGCCCGTCATCATCCAGCAGATCGGCCATACCATTGCGCGGCTGAAGAAGGAGGGATTCACGATCCTTCTGGTCGAGCAGAATTTCCGCTTCGCGTCCACCGTCGCCGACCGCTACTACGTGGTCGAGCATGGCAAGATCATCGACGGATTTTCCAATGCGGAGCTTGCCGCCAACATGGACAAGCTCCACACCTATCTCGGCGTCTAGAACGCCAAAGAAGAATTGAAAAAGGAAAGTTGCATGAAGACCAGGTCGATTGCGTCATTGCTGCTGACCACCGCGCTGACCACCGCGCTGACCATCGCCGCGGCGGGTGTCGCGTCCGCGCAGGACAAGACCGTCAAGATCGGTGCGCTGTCCGATCAGTCCGGCCTCTACGCCGATCTCGGCGGCCCCGGCTCGACGCTCGCGGCGCAGATGGCCGTTGAGGATTCCGGCCTGGCGGCGAAGGGCTGGAAGATCGACATCATCTCCGGCGATCACCAGAACAAGCCCGACATCGGCACCGCGATCGCGCGGCAGTGGTTCGACGTCGACAAGGTTGACGTCATCGTCGACGTACCGAATTCCGGTGTGGCGCTCGCCGTCAACAACGTCATCAAGGAAAAGAACGGCGTCTACATCAATTCGGGGGCGGCGACCTCCGATCTCACCAACGCGCAGTGCTCGCCCAACACGGTGCACTGGACCTACGACACCTACATGCTTGCGCACACCACCGGCCAGGCGCTGGTCAAGGCAGGTGGCGACACCTGGTTCTTCCTGACCGCGGATTATGCCTTCGGTGCCGCTCTCGAGCGCGACACCACGGCGGTGGTCACGGCCAATGGCGGCAAGGTGATCGGCGGCGTCAAGCATCCGCTGAATACGCCGGACTTCTCGTCCTTCCTGCTCCAGGCGCAGTCGTCCAAGGCCAAGGTCATCGGTCTTGCCAACGCCGGCGGCGACACCACCAACACCATCAAGCAGGCGGCCGAGTTCGGCATCGGCAAGGGCGGTCAGAAGCTCGCGGCATTGCTGCTCTTCCTCACCGACGTCAAGGCGATCGGCCTCGAGACCGCGCAGGGCCTCAACTTCACCGAGACGTTCTACTGGGACATGAACGACCAGACCCGGGCGTTCTCGAAGCGCTTCGCTGCGAAGATGAAGAACAACGCGCCGCCGACCATGGTGCAGGCCGGCGTCTATGCGGGCGTGCGTCACTATCTCAAGGCGCTCGAAGCGGTCGGCGGCAATCCGCATGACGGCGTCAAGATCGTCGAGAAGATGAAGTCGATGCCGACCGAGGACGATCTGTTCGGCAAGGGCGAGATCCAGCCCAACGGCCGCACCATCCACAGCGCCTATCTGTTCGAGGTGAAGAAGCCCTCCGAGTCCAAGGGACCGTGGGACTTCTACAAGCTGGTGGGCTCGGTGCCGGGCGACCAGGCTTTCACGCCGCTATCCGAGAGCAAGTGCGCGCTCTTGAAGAAGTGAGATAACCGCCCGCGGGCCTTGAGGCTTGCGGGCGACTTTTGAGGGAACGCCGAAGGGACCGGGTGCGGAATCGATGCAGGCTCTATACGCTCAGCTACTGGTGGGACTGATCAACGGCTCGTTCTACGCGCTGCTCAGTCTCGGGCTTGCCGTGATCTTCGGCATGCTCAACATCATCAATTTCGCCCATGGCGCGCTCTACATGATGGGCGCCTTCGTCGCCTATTTTCTCTTGAACCTCGGCGGCATCAACTACTGGTGGGCGCTGCTGCTTGCGCCCGTCATCGTCGGCATCTTCGGCATGATCCTCGAGCGGACCATGCTGCAATGGCTGACCGGCCTCGATCACCTCTATGGCCTGCTGCTGACCTTCGGCATCGCGCTGATCGTGCAGGGCGTGTTCCAGAACTATTTCGGCTCCTCGGGACTGCCTTACGCCATTCCGGACCAGCTCAGGGGCGGCATGAACCTGGGATTCATGTTCCTGCCGATCTATCGCGGTTGGGTCGTCGTGTTCTCGCTGGTCGTGTGTCTGGCGACCTGGTTCCTGATCGAGAAGACGCAGCTCGGCGCTTACCTGCGGGCCGCCACCGAAAATCCGACGCTGGTGCGCGCTTTCGGCATCAACGTACCGCGCATGATCACACTCACTTACGGCCTCGGCGTCGGTCTGGCCGCGCTCGCCGGCGTGCTCTCGGCGCCGATCAACCAGGTGCGGCCGCTGATGGGTGCGGATCTCATCATCGTCGTGTTCGCGGTGGTCGTGATCGGCGGCATGGGATCGATCATGGGCTCCATCATCACCGGCTTCGCGCTCGGCGTGATCGAGGGCCTGACCAAATATTTCTACCCCGAGGCCTCCAACACCGTGGTGTTCGTGCTGATGGTGCTGGTGCTCTTGGTGAAGCCAACGGGATTGACGGGAAGGGCGGCCTGATATGACAACCCTGACAGACGACACGCTGCCGGCATCCCCGCGCGCGATGCGCGACGAGATGATTGTGTTCGTTGTGATGGCGCTGCTCTTGGCGTCGGTCCCGTTCACGGGAGTCTATCCGTTCTTCGTGATGCAGGCGCTGTGCTTTGCGCTGCTCGCCTGCGCCTTCAACCTGCTGATCGGCTATGGCGGCCTGCTGTCGTTCGGCCACGCGATGTTCTTGGGGACGGCCGGCTATTGCAGCGCGCATGCGCTGAAGGTGTGGGCGTTGCCGCCCGAGCTCGGTATCCTCGTCGGCATTGCAGCGGCTTTCGTGCTCTCGATCATCACGGGCTACATCTCGATCCGCCGGCAGGGCATCTATTTCTCGATGATCACGCTGGCGCTGTCGCAGCTCTTGTACTTCATCTACCTCCAGGCCCCGTTCACCCATGGTGAGGACGGCATCCAGGGCATCCCGCAGGGGCGCATGTTCGGGGTGTTCGATCTCTCCAAGCCGACGGTGCTCTATTACGTCGTGCTGGTCGGGTTCCTCGCCGGCTTCCTGCTGATCTTCCGCATCATCAACTCGCCGTTCGGCGAGGTGCTGAAGTCGATCCGTGAGAACGAGCAGCGCGCGATTTCGCTCGGCTACCGGACCGACCAGTACAAGTTCCTGGCCTTCGTCCTGTCCGGCACGCTGGCCGGTTTCGCCGGCGCGCTGAAGGTGTTCGTGGCGCAGAATGCCTCGCTCACCGACGTCCATTGGTCGATGTCCGGTGAAGTCGTGCTGATGACGCTGGTCGGCGGCCTCGGCACCATCTTCGGTCCCGTGGTCGGCGCCTTCGTGATCATCGCGATGCAGCAATATCTGGCCGGGTTCGGCCAATGGGTGACAGTGATCCAGGGGTCGATCTTCGTGATCTGCGTGCTCACCTTCCGTCGTGGCGTCATCGGCGAAATCGCGCATTACTTCCGGCGATCGCTCTAAGTCATTGATTCAAGGTCGATTTACTTATTGCGTGAAAGCGGTGGATGATCCGGCTCCGCGGGCGTGAGATGACACGCACGTGGATCGAAAATGGTCTATGACAGTTTCATGACGGCCCCGACGGGCCGGGCCATTTCCAACCGGTAGCCTGTCCCCATGATGCGATGGTTTCGCGCTTTCCTGCCCAAGGAAGAACGGTTCTTCGACCTGTTCGACCGGCATGCCCAGACCGTGATTCAGGGGGCAATCGCGCTCCAGGGGATGCTCAACGGGGGCGAGGAGACGCCGGTCTATTGCCAGCGCGTCAACCAGTTCGAGAACGACGCCGACAACATAACCCGTGAGGTGCTGACGGCGGTGCGCCGCACCTTCATCACCCCGTTCGACCGCGGCGACATCAAGAACCTGATTACCTCGCTGGACGATGCCATCGACCAGATGCAGCAGACGGCCAAGGCCGTGATGCTGTTCGAGGTCCGCAGCTTCGAGCCCCCCATGCGCGAGATCGGCGGGCTGCTGATCGAATGTGCCAATCTGGTCGGCCGCGCGCTGCCCTTGATGCAGGCGATCGGCCCGAACGTCGCCATGCTCACCGCGATCACCGAGGAGTTGGGCAAGCTGGAGGGCCGCGTCGACGACCTCCACGACATCGGACTGAAGGAGCTGTTCCTCAAGCATCGCGACGGCAACGCGATGGACTTCATCGTTGGTGTCGAGATCTACGACCACCTCGAGAAGGTGGCCGATCGCTTCGACGACGTCGCGAACGAGATCAACAGCATCGTCATCGAGCAAGTTTAGCGCATGATCCGGAAAAGTGTGCAGCGGTTTTCCTTCGCGACAAACGCGGAATGCGTTTGCGCGGAGATCATGCGCAAAGCTTAGAGCAGGGGCGCCGCCGTGGATGCTGCGTTGGGTCTTCCCGTCCTGGTCGGACTGATCGCTGTCGCGCTGCTGTTCGATTTTCTGAACGGCCTGCACGATGCCGCCAATTCGATCGCGACCATCGTCTCGACCCGCGTGTTGCGGCCGCAATTCGCGGTGTTCTGGGCTGCCTTCTTCAATTTCGTCGCCTTCATGGTGTTCGGGCTGCACGTTGCCCAGACCATCGGCACCGGGATCATCGATCCCTCGATCGTCGACGCCCAGGTGATCTTCGCCGCGCTGGTCGGAGCGATCGTCTGGAACCTGGTGACCTGGGCGCTCGGCATCCCGTCCTCGTCGTCGCACGCGCTGATCGGCGGGCTCGTCGGCGGCGGCATGGCCAAGGCAGGGATCTCGGCGGCGGTGTGGAGCGGATTGTCCAAGACGGTGCTGGCGATCGTGCTGTCGCCGCTGGTCGGCTTCCTGCTGGCGATGATGCTGGTGGCGATCGTGTCGTGGGCCTCGGTGCGCTCGACGCCGTTCGCGGTCGATCGTGCCTTCCGGATCCTGCAATTCGCCTCCGCCTCGCTTTATTCGCTCGGCCACGGCGGCAACGACGCGCAGAAGACCATGGGCATCATCGCGGTGCTGCTGTATTCACAGGGCCATCTCGGCAGCGACTTCTCGGTGCCGTTCTGGGTGGTGCTGTCGTGCCAGGCGGCCATGGCGATGGGCACCTTGATGGGCGGCTGGCGCATCGTCCGCACCATGGGCCTGCGGATCACGAAACTGACGCCGATGCAGGGCTTCTGCGCCGAGACGGGAGGGGCCGCGACCCTGTTCATGGCGACCTTCCTCGGGGTTCCCGTCTCGACCACGCACACCATTACCGGCGCCATCGTCGGCGTCGGGGCCGCCCGCCGCGTCTCGGCTGTGCGCTGGAACGTGGCGAGCTCGATCGTCTATGCCTGGGTGATCACGATCCCGGCCTCGGCCATCGTCGCGGCGCTGAGCTGGTGGGCGGTCAAGATCTTCGTCAAGTAACGAGCTTCAGCCCGACAATCCCGGCCACAATCAGCCCGATGCTGGCAAGGCGCAGGGCCGTGGCGGGCTCGCCGAACAGGACGATGCCGAGGGTGGCGGTGCCGACCGCACCGATCCCGGTCCAGACCGCATAGGCGGTTCCGACGGGCAGCGATTTGAGGGCGAGACCCAGCAGGATGACGCTGCCAGCCATCGCCGCAAGCGTGACGACCGACGGAACGAGCCTGGTGAAGCCCTCGGTGTATTTCAGGCCAATCGCCCAGGTGATCTCGAGAAGCCCGGCGACGAACAGGATGCTCCAGGCCATGACAACCCTCCGGATCAAGGCAGGGTCGTCCCCGCGAACGAGATGCTGAGAAACAGGGAGGCCGTCCTCCCCGGGGCCGATATGGGGCTGGCCGGGAGGCCCTGCAATCACCAAATCAGGCTTGATCAGGCCCAGTTTCCCTGCCAAACGCTCCCGCCATGTCCGACATCGCCACCACCACAGCCGAATCGCCGGCCCGTTCCCCGCTTGCCGCTGAAGTGGCGCGGCGGCGCACCTTTGCGATCATCTCCCATCCCGACGCCGGCAAGACCACGCTGACCGAGAAGCTGCTGCTGTTCGGCGGCGCCATTAACCTCGCCGGCCAGGTCAAGGCCAAGGGCGAGCGGCGCAACACGCGTTCGGACTGGATGAAGATCGAGCGCGAGCGCGGCATCTCGGTCGTGACCTCGGTGATGACCTTCGAGTTCGAGGGCCTCGTCTTCAACCTGCTGGACACGCCTGGCCACGAGGACTTTTCGGAAGATACTTATCGGACGCTGACGGCGGTCGATTCCGCCGTGATGGTGATCGACGCCGCCAAGGGCATCGAGGCGCGCACCCGAAAGCTGTTCGAGGTGTGCCGCCTGCGCGACATCCCGATCATCACCTTCATCAACAAGATGGATCGCGAGAGCCGCGATGTGTTCGAGCTGCTCGACGAGATCGAGAAGACGCTGGCACTCGACACCACGCCGATGACCTGGCCGGTCGGGCGCGGCCGCGACTTCCTCGGCACCTATGACGTCGTCAACGGCGGCGTGCGCCTGCTCGAAGGCGGCGGCGCCAAGACCGGCGCGGCGCAGCAGATCGCGATCGAGGAGCTGGCCAAGCTCAATGCCAATCTCGACGTCGCTGCCGTGAAGGACGAGCTCGAGCTCGTCACCGAGGCCTCGAAGCCGTTCGAGCTCGAGGCGTTCCGCGAGGGGCATCTGACGCCGGTCTATTTCGGCAGCGCGCTGCGCAATTTCGGCGTCGGCGACCTCCTCGAAGGTCTCGGCAAGTTCGCGCCCGAGCCGCGCGCACAGGACAGCGACCAGCGCAAGGTCGAGGCCACCGATCCGCGCATGAGCGCCTTCGTGTTCAAGATCCAGGCCAACATGGATCCGAACCACCGCGACCGCATCGCGTTCGCGCGCCTGTGCTCGGGCAAGCTCAGCCGCGGCATGAAAGCCAAGCTCGTGCGCACCGGCAAGAGCATGCCACTGTCGAGCCCGCAATTCTTCTTCGCGCAGGATCGTTCGGTCGCGGACGAAGCCTTCGCCGGTGACGTCGTCGGCATTCCCAATCACGGCACGCTGCGCATCGGCGACACCTTGACCGAGGGCGAGGATTTCAACTTCGTCGGCGTGCCGAGCTTCGCGCCGGAAATCGTTCGCCGCGTGCGTCTGACCGACGCGATGAAGGCGAAGAAGCTGAAGGAAGCGCTGCAACAGATGTCGGAAGAGGGCGTCGTGCAGGTGTTCCGCCCGCGCGACGGTGCGCCGGCGCTGGTCGGCGTGGTCGGCGCGCTCCAGCTCGACGTCTTGAAGGCGCGGCTGGAGGCGGAATATTCGCTGCCGGTCGAGTTCGAGGTCAGCGAGTTCCAGCTGGCGCGCTGGGTCTCCTCGGAGGATCGCAAGAAGCTCGACACCTTCATCGCCGCCAACACCTCCAGCATCGCCGACGACGTCGACGGCGATCCCGTCTATCTCGCCCGGAACGAGTTCTATCTCGGCTACACCAAAGAGCGCGCCGAGGGCATCGAGTTCACCAACGTAAAGGACGTCAAGAAGAAGGGGTAGGGTGCAACACCCTGTCGCGCGCGAGCATGTGAATGCGCGCGGGGTTGACGCCTTCATGGGCAATGCCACTTCTTCTCGTGGCATTGCGAGCTCATTCCATGTGGCGCGGCATCCTTGTTCTTCTCTTGCTGACGATCTCGATCGCCACCGCGGACGCGCAGCGCCGCCAGATCAATCCGATCCCGTTTGCGCACGAGCCGTGCAGCGTGCTCGATGGCCGACCCTGCACACCGTCCTATTGCAGCCCGCTCGAGCCCGGCCCCTGCATTCCCGAGCTTGATTATCCTTACGGGCAAAATCTCCAGCTCACCATCCAGAGCGTTCCATCGGAAGCCGACCGCGCCAAGTATCAGAGGCCCGATCACGATCTCGACACCATCGGCGATCTCTTCGCCGAGCTGCGCAGCTGCTGGTCGCCGCCATCGGACAATACGCGCGCGGGCATGCAGATGGCGGTGCGCTTCAGCTTCAACAAGGCCGGCGGCCTGATCGGCCCGCCGCGATTGACCTTTGCGACAGCGGGCGTGCCGGCGGATATCCGCACCAGCTACCTCAATGCGATCAATTCATCGTTGAAGGCCTGTCTGCCGCTGAAATTCACGGGCGGCCTCGGCGGCGCCCTGGCGGGGCGGCCGATCGCGATCCGCTACGTCGACAATCGCGAGCTCGGAAAATAGCTCTATCCCCTCATCCCTTGCGCAACAGCGAAGCCGTTGTCGCAGGGAGCGCGTTCGTCATGCGCGTCTCGACGGATGAAAGGCCCCCGCTGATGCCGCCTCCAGGCCTGCATGGTTCGAGACGCGCGCAAGGGCGCGTGCCTCACCATGAGGAGGGAGAGTTGCGACCGGCGGCCAATCGATGATACCTCAGAGCCGGGGGCTGCTTTGCGGGGAGGATGTCGTGGGTCTGCTGGTCATGATCCTGGGGCTGGTGCTGTTTTTCGCAGCCCATGTTTTCACAACCAAACGAGACGCGCGCGCGCAGGCGATCGCGAGGCTGGGCGAGGGCACCTACAAGATCCTCTACGCGCTGGTCTCGTTCGCGGGGCTCGCGTTGATCATCTGGGGCTTTGCTCATTACCGCAGCTCCGGCTGGATCGACGTGTGGTATCCGCCCAAGGCGCTGAAGCACATCACGGTCGCCTTGATGCTGCCCGCGGTGATCTTGGTGGTCGCCTCGTATTTGCGCGGCCGCATTTACGCGACGCTGAAGCATCCGATGCTGGCCGGTATCAAGCTGTGGGCTGCGGCGCATCTCTTGGCCAACGGCGATCTCGGCTCCATCATCCTGTTCGGCTCGTTCCTGGGCTGGGCGGTCTACGACCGCATCTCGCTGAAGCATCGCACCGACGCCGGCGCCCCGCCGATTCCGGTCGGCGGCGTCACCAATGACCTGATCGCAGTCGCAGTCGGCGTCGTTGCCTATCTCGCGCTGGCCTTTGCGTTCCATCCTGTTGTGATCGGTGTTCCCGTGGTGGGTGTCTAGCCAATCAGCGCAAGACGAGTTCGCGTAACCGTGCGGGGAAGATACCAAGAGCAACAAGCCGAGGGCATCCCGATGGACTGGTCGCAATCTCAGATCCCGCCGATGCGGCTCGAGGCGCGGTTTGGCGATCGGGTGGTGCCGGCGTTCGCGGACCGGCCTGCGAGCCTGTGGGCGATGATCGCGAACGCCTGCGGCCACAATGCCGATGGCGAAGCGCTGATTGCAGGCAATGTCCGGCTGAGCTGGCGGCAGGCGGTGGAGCAGGCGAGGCGGCTCGCCGCAGGGTTTCGCAAGCTCGGCCTGCAGCGCGGCGATCGCGTCGCGATCCTGCTCGGCAACCGCATCGAATTTCCGCTGCTGCTGTTTGCCGCCGCACATGAGGGGCTCGTCACGGTGCTGCTCGGCACGCGCCAGCAGAAGCCGGAGATCGCCTATGTGCTCGCCGATTGCGGCGCTAAGATCCTGATCCACGAAGCCGCGCTCGCCGAGCGGCTGCCCGATGCGCAGGATGTGCCTGATGTGATCCACCGCATCGCCGTCGACGACGATCCGGCTCTGTCGCGTTTCGCAGTGCTCGCCGACAACCCGCCGGCTGTGGCGCCCGTCGACGTGAGCGAAGAGGACACCGCGATGATCCTCTACACCTCCGGCACCACGGGCAAGCCGAAGGGCGCGATGCTGGCCCATTGCAACATCGTCCATTCCTCGATGGTGTTCGTGTCCTGCCTGCAATTGACGCAAACCGATCGCTCGATCGCAGCGGTGCCGCTCGGCCATGTCACCGGCGTCGTCGCCAACATCACCACCATGATCCGCTGCGGCGGCGCGCTGATCATCATGCCCGAGTTCAAGGCCGCCGATTACCTCAAGCTCGCCGCGCGCGAGCGCGTGACCTACACCGTGATGGTGCCGGCGATGTACAATCTCTGCCTGCTCCAGCCCGATTTCGACGGCTACGATCTGTCGAGCTGGCGCATCGGCGGCTTCGGTGGCGCGCCGATGCCGGTTGCCACGATCGAGAAGCTCAAGGCGAAGATTCCGGGCCTGAAGCTGATGAACTGCTACGGCGCGACCGAGACGACGTCGCCCTCGACGATCATGCCGGGCGAGCTGACCGAGAGCCATATCGACAGCGTCGGCCTGCCCTGTCCCGGCGCGCGCATCGTCGCGATGGGAGCGGACGGACGCGAGCTGCCCCATGGCGAGATCGGCGAGCTCTGGATCCAGAGCGCCTCCGTCATCAAGGGCTACTGGAACAACCCGAAGGCCACCGCCGAAAGCTTCACGGGCGGATTCTGGCGCTCGGGCGATCTCGGCTCGGTCGATGCGGAAGGGGTCGTTCGGGTGTTCGACCGGCAAAAGGACATGATCAATCGCGGCGGCCTGAAGATCTATTCGGCCGAGGTCGAATCCGTGCTGGCCGGCCATCCCGCCGTGGTCGAGAGCGCGATCATCGCCAGGGCCTGCCCGGTGCTGGGCGAGCGCGTCCACGCCGTGGTGGTGACGCGACAGCCGGTAGCGGATACGGACCTGCGCGCCTGGTGCGCCGAGCGGCTGTCCGACTACAAGGTTCCCGAAACCATCGCGATCACGGCAGACCCGCTGCCGCGCAACGCCAACGGCAAGGTGCTGAAGCGGCAGCTGCGGGAGCTCCTTGGCGCTTGAAGCAGGGCGGGGGTATCCGGGCTGTCCCGGGTGGTTAACGCCTTGATCGGGCTCGCTTTGCCTTGCCACCGCCATATCGTTAGGGTACCTCGCCGCCACACGGGGACGGGATTCCTGACGCGGACGCATTGGCGCGCGCACCCGGACGGGCATGGGATTAGCATAAGTGTCTGAATTATTTGACGAAGTCGACGAGGAAGTACGTCGCGAACAGCTCAAGAAGCTGTGGGACAGATATTCGATCTACTTCATCGCTCTGATGGTGCTGATTGTGGCCGCCGTCGGTGGCTGGCGCGCCTACCAATATTTCGAGGCCCAGAAGGCCGCCGCGGCCGGCGCCGCGTTCGAGAAGGCCGTCGAGCTGTCCGAGCAGGACAAGCACGCCGAGGCCGAGGCTGCCTTCACCGAGCTCGCCGCCAAGGCGCCGTCGGGCTATCGCACGCTGGCGCGGCTCCGCGCCGCAGCCGAGGCCGCCAGCCGTGATCCCAAGGCCGCCGCGAAGATGTATGACGACCTCGTTGCCGACCGCAGCGTCGGCGGCGAGTGGCAGGATCTGGCCAAGATCCGCGCCGCCGGCCTCGTGCTCGACAGCGCCAGCTATGCCGACATGCAGCAGCGGCTGGAGCCTTCCGCCGCGCCCAAATCGACCTTCCGCCACACCGCCCGCGAGATGCTGGCGCTGTCGGCATGGCGCAACAACGACATGACCGCGGCCCGCAAATGGCTCGACGCGATCGCCGAGGACGGCGAAACGCCGCCCGGCCTGCGCTCGCGCGCCGAGGCGCTCCAGGCCCTGTTGCCGCCCGTCGCCAAGAGCTGAGCAAGAACAGCTGACGACGGCCCTCTGACGCAGACGAGACACAAGATGCGCCGCACGCCACGCTTGATCGCAGCCGCCGTCCTGATCGCCTTCACGGGCGCTCTGGGCGGCTGCTCCAGCTTCGATCCGAGCGACATGCTCGACTTCCTCGACACCAAGAAGAAGCTGCGGGGTGACCGCAAGCCGGTCTTCCCGGAGGGTGTGCCGGGCCTCGAGCAAGGCGTTCCGAAGGAGCTGTACAAGGGCGCGCAGCAACAGCCCGATCCGAACGCGCCTGCGGTGGCGGCTTTGCCTGCGGAGCCGCCGCCCGAGCCGGCCAAGCCGGCGAAGGGCGCCAAGGCGAAGCACACCAAGCCGCCGGCCGCCGCAGCCGTCGCGCCGGCCGAGGCGCCCGCCGGCGAGGTCGACGGCGAGGCCCAGCCGGAGGCGGCCCCGCCCACGGCCGCTCCGCCGCCCAAGCACAAGATCGTCCGCAAGCGCACCACCGCGCCGCCGCCGGATCAGCCGGTCCAGCAGGCGCAACCCGCCCAGGCCACGCAGCAGCAATCGCAGAGCGCCTTCCCGGCGCCGCTGCCGAGCGGCAGCTTCTCGCGCTAATTCTTTCCTTTGATTGACAGGCGCAGCCCCGGCAGCGCACGAATGACCGATGTCCTTCACGATCGCCATCATCGGCCGGCCCAATGTCGGCAAATCGACGCTGTTCAACCGCCTGGTGGGACAGAAGCTCGCGCTCGTCGATGATCTGCCGGGCGTCACCCGCGACCGCCGCGAGGGCGAGGCCAGGCTCGGCGACCTCCACTTCACCATCATCGATACCGCCGGCCTCGACGAGGGCGCCAAGGGCTCCCTGACCGCGCGCATGCAGGAGCAGACCGAGACCGCGATCGCGCAGGCCGATGCCCTGTTCTTCGTCATCGATGCCCGCGTCGGCCTCACGCCCACCGATCGTGCTTTCGCCGATTTCGCGCGCAAGGCCGACAAGCCGGTGCTGCTGGTCGCCAACAAGAGCGAGGGCAAGCACGGTGATGCCGGCGCGATGGAAGCGTTCGCGCTCGGCCTCGGCGATCCCATCCAGATCTCCGCCGAGCACGGCGAGGGCATGGGCGAGCTCTACGACGCGCTCGCCAAGCTGATGCCGGAGCCGATCGACGAAGACGAGATCGAGGACGACGAGCCGCTCTCCGAGGAAGAGGCCGCGACGCGCCCGATCCGGGTCGCCATCGTCGGCCGGCCCAATGCCGGCAAGTCGACGCTGATCAACCATCTGCTCGGCGAAGAGCGTCTGCTGACGAGCCCGGAGGCCGGCACCACGCGCGATTCCATCGCGGTCGAGATCAACTGGAAGGGTCGCGATTTTCGCGTGTTCGACACCGCAGGCCTGCGCCGGCGCTCGCGCATCGAGGAGAAGCTGGAGAAGCTCTCGGTTGCGGACGCACTGCGTGCGGTGCGCTTTGCCGAAGTCGTCGTGTTGATGATGGACACGCAGAACCGCTTCGAGGAGCAGGATCTGCGCATCGCCGATCTGATCGAGCGCGAGGGCCGCGCGATCGTGCTCGCCGTCAACAAATGGGACCTGATGGAGACCAAGGGCGGCGGCGCGATCTCGGGTCTGCGCCGCGATGCCGATCATTGGCTGCCGCAGGTCAAGGGCGTGCCGATCGTCGCCGTCTCCGGCCTGATGGGCGAGGGCATCGACCGCCTGATGCAGGCGATCCAGGACGCCTATGCGGTCTGGAACAGGCGCGTGCCGACCTCGGCGCTCAATCGCTGGTTCGAGCAGGCGATCCAGGCCAATCCGCCGCCTGCGGTGTCCGGCCGCAGGCTGAAGCTGAACTACATCACGCAGAACAAGGCGCGCCCGCCGAGCTTCGTGCTGTTCTGCTCGCGTGCGGACGCGGTGCCGCAGTCCTACCTGCGCTACCTCACCAACTCCATGCGCGAGACCTTCGATCTGCCGGGCACGCCGGTGCGCATCACCTTGCGCGAGAAGGCCAATCCGTTCGCGCACAAGCGCAAGCGCCCGTCGTGAGCGACGGCGCCGGCGCGACGACGCTGCAAGGCGCCGCAAGGGGCCGGCGCGGCGCGGTCGCTTTCATCTTCGTCACCATCCTGCTCGACATGCTCGCGCTCGGCGTGATCATGCCGATCCTGCCGAAGCTGATCGAAAGCTTCGTCGACAACGACACCGCGCATGCGGCGCGCATCTTCGGCCTGTTCGGCACCGCCTGGGCCTTGATGCAATTCGTGTTCTCGCCGCTGCTCGGCGCGCTGTCCGATCGGTTCGGGCGGCGTCCTGTCGTGCTGCTGTCGAATTTCGGCCTTGCCGCCGACTACGTGCTGATGGCGCTCGCGCCGTCGCTGGTCTGGCTGTTCGTCGGCCGCGTCATCTCGGGCATCACCTCGGCGAGCATCTCGACCGCCTTTGCCTACATCGCCGACGTCACGCCGCCGGAACGGCGCGCGGCGATCTTCGGCAGGATTGGAGCCGCCTTCGGCGCCGGCTTCGTGCTCGGCCCGGCGCTCGGCGGCCTGCTCGGCGACATCGATCCGCGCCTGCCGTTCTGGGCCTCGGCGGCGTTGAGCCTTGCCAACGCACTCTATGGGCTGTTCGTTCTGCCGGAATCGTTGGCGCCCGACAGGCGCGCGCCGTTTCGCTGGCGAACTGCCAATCCTCTCGGGGCGCTGCGCCTGCTGCGCTCCAACGCGACGCTTGCGGCATTGTCGGTCGTCAATTTCATTGCGCAGGTCGCGCATGTCGTGCTGCCCTCGACCTTCGTGCTGTATGCGACCTATCGCTATGGCTGGGATTCCAAGACCGTGGGGCTGACGCTGGCGATGGTCGGCATCTGCGCCATGGTAGTGCAGGGGCTCGCGATCGGCCCGATCGTGCGCATGCTCGGCGAACCCAAGGCTCTGTTGCTCGGGCTGTGCTGTGGCGCGGTCGGCTTCGTGGTCCTCGGCGCTGCGCCGACCGGACCACTGTCCTGGATCGGAATTCCCATTCTGGCGCTGTGGGGCATCTCGGGCGCCGCGTCGCAGGCGTTGATGACGCGGCTCGTCGCGCCCGATCAGCAGGGCCAATTGCAAGGCGCGACCGCGAGCGTGCAGAGCGTGTCGCAGCTGGTCGGTCCGTTCCTGTTCACGCTGACGTTCTCGTATTTCATCGGCGGCAACGCGCCGCTGCATCTGCCCGGCGCGCCGTTCCTGCTGGCGGCGGTGTTGATGATGGTGTGCGTCGCGATCGCGGTGCGGTCGCTGGGCGGTCACCGTCATTCCGGGCTGGTGCGCTAGCACCAGACCCGGAATCTCGAGATCCTCAGGTGCGCAATTGCGCACCATAGTTCGATGCGTCGCATCGCCCCGGAATGACTGCTACGCGGTCACTTCTTCACCAGCGGACAATCGCTGTCCTTGAGCGGCTTGGCCGCGTCCTCCGGCGCGATGGTGGCGACCAGCTTGTAATAGTCCCAGGGGCCCTTCGACTCCTCGGGCTTCTTTACCTCGAACAGATAGGCCGGGATGAGGCGGCGTCCGTCCTGCCGCAGCGGTCCGTTGCCGAACAGCGGATCGTCGGTCGGCAGCTCCTTCATCTTGGCAACGACCTTGGCGCCGTCATGGGGATTGCTCCCGAGCGCTTCCATCGCCTTGAGATAATGCAGCACCATCGCGTAATTGCCGGCCTGGGTCATCGAGGGCATCGCGTTCTTGCTGGCGAGCTGCGAGAAGCGCTTGGACCATTCGCGGGTCTTGTCGTTCAGGTCCCAGTAGAACGATTCGGTGAAGGTCAGGCCCTGCGCGGTCTTGAGGCCCAGCGAGTGCACGTCGTTGATGAACAGCAGCAGCGCGGCGAGCTTCTGGCCACCTTGGACGATGCCGAACTCGGCGGCCTGCTTGATGGCGTTGGTGGTGTCGCCGCCGGCATTGGCGAGGCCGATGATCTTGGCTTTCGACGATTGCGCCTGAAGCAGGAAGGAGGAGAAGTCGGCGGTGTTGAGCGGGTGCTTGACGCCACCGAGCAGCTTGCCCCCGTTGGCGGTGACCACGGCGCTGGTGTCGCGCTCCAGGGCGTGACCGAACGCGTAGTCGGCGGTGAGGAAGAACCAGCTGTCGCCGCCGGCCTTGGTCAGCGCCTTGCCGGTGCCGTTGGCCAGCATGTAGGTGTCGTAGGTATAGGAGATGGTGTTGGGTGTGCAGGCCTTGCCGGTGAGGTCTGCGGTGGCCGCGCCCGAATTGAGCAGCACCGCGTTCTTCTCCTTGACGAGATTGCTCACCGCGAGCGCCACGCCCGAGCTCGGCGTGTCTGCGATCGCGTCGACCTTGTCGTTGTCGATCCACTGCCGGGCGATGTTGACGCCGACGTCAGGCTTGTTCTGGTGATCGCCGCTCAGAACCTCGATCTTCCAGCCCTTCTTGAGCAGGCCGGAATCCTCGACCGCCATCTTGATCGCGACCACGGAGTTCGGGCCGCCGATGTCGGCATAGAGGCTCGACATGTCGTTGAGCACGCCGATCTTGACGGTCTTGTCCTGGGCAAAGGCGGATGTGGCAAAACCGAAGGCGGCACAGGCCAGAAGGGCCGCGGAGCGGCGCGCGAACGTCGTCGTCATAAAAGGTTTCCTCCATTGTCAAATATGCGGACGGCTCTCTTGGATGGAGCCTTTGTTCCGGCTGATGGCTCTAGCCTGTCCCACGGCCGGCGGCAATGCGCCTAAAGCCGGATGACGCTGCGTCGTAGCGTCATCCATCGGTTAACTTTTGGGCAAAATGCGTTGAGACGCTATTTGAGCGCGTCCGACGTCAGCTTGAATTTCTGGATGCGCTTTCCGGTATCGACCTCGGCGGTATAGACGTTACCCCGGGGGTCGATCGCCATGGCGTGCACCCAGTGGAATTGACCGGCGTTGCGGCCGCTGTGGCCGAAGCTGCCGACCACGCTGCCGTCCTGATCTCGTTGTTCTCGCCGTCGGCGCTGAGCAGATAGGTCTGCTTCGGATCGGGCCAGATCGCGATGTCCCACACCGCGCCGTTGCCGAGCGTATTCTTCTCGAAGAAGAACTCCTTCACGAAGCTGCCGTCCTTCTTGAACACCTGGATGCGGTTGTTGATGCGGTCGCAGACGTAGACGAGGCCGTCATTGGCGAGCTTCACGCAGTGGACCGGGTTGCCGAACTGCTGCGCAACCGGCGCCTTGGGATCGTAGGGCGCCTGCTTGGCGTCGTCGGGCTTGTTGCCGTAGGCGCCCCAGTGCCGCTTGTAGGCGAGCGTTGTCGCGTCGAACACGATGACGCGGCGGTTGCCGTAGCCGTCGGCGACGTAGATCTCGTTGGCCTCCTTGTCGAGCGCGGTTTCGGCGGGCTTGCCGAGCTGGGTGGTGTCGTTGCTGCCGAGGCTCGGCGCGATCTTGCCGATCTGGGCGACGAACTTGCCGTCGAGTGTGAATTTCAGGATCGCGTTGTCGTTGTCGGCGTTGCCGCCGATCCAGACGAAGCCGCGTTCGTCGACCTCGATCCCGTGCTCCCGACCGACCCATTCATAGCCCTGGCCCGGGCCGCCCCAGGAGCGCAGCAGATTGCCGTCGACGTCGAATTCGAGCACGGGCGGCGCCGACACGCAGCATTTCGAGCGCGGTGGATTGAGGCTCGCGCCCTTCTCGTCGTCGGTGAGCGAGCGCGGGCGATGGATCACCCAGATATGGCCCTGCCAGTCGACCGTGATGCCGCCGACCTGGCCGAGGATCCAGTTGTTCGGCAACTGCTTCGGCCAGGAGGGATCGACCGCGAAGGTCGGGACGTCGCCGGCTCGTGCCAAACCCGGAAGCACGACAGCGCTGGCGGCGATCAGGATGGCGAGGGCGTGAGAGACATTTGCGAGCGCACGCGCAAAGCCTGCGCGATCATGCCATGGCGCCATGGCGACCTCCCTTTTTTGGCTCGCGGCTTGCTGCCGCTTAAGCGCGGGCAGTCAATCGCGGGGAGGCAGGCAAGTCAATCAGGCAAGGAAATTACGCAGGTGCGCGGAAGCTCATCAGCGTGCGGGTCTTGTAGTCGTAGAATTTGCCGGTCTCGGTCCAGCCGGGCGCGCACATCGGCACGATGAATTCGGCGACCTGCTCAGGCGTGTCGAGCGTCGCCGGATCCTCGCCCGGCATCAGCGTGGCGCGCATGCGGGTGCGGACCGGGCCGGGATTGAACAGGTTGACGCGCAGCTTCGTGTTCGCGGTCTCCTGCGCCCAGGCGCGGGCCAGCGTCTCCAGCGCGGCCTTCGAGGCGGCGTAGGGACTGACATAGGCGGTCGCCTTGTTGGCGGCGCCCGAGGTGATGAACACGGCGCGACCGGCGTCGGACTGCTTCAGCAGCGGCTCCATGCAGCGGATCAGCTGGAAGTTGGCGGAGACGTTGACGGCCATCACGTCGGTGAAGGTCTTCAGCTCGATATGACCGATCGGCGAGGAGGGGCCGAGCACGCCGGCATTGCCGACCAGGATGTCGAGCTTGCCGTAGCGCTCGTGCAGGCCGGCGCCCAGACGCGCGATGCCGTCGGAATCGGTGAGGTTGAGCGGCACCAGCGTGGCGCTGCCGCCGTCCTTGCGGATCTCGTCGTCGAGCTCTTCCAGCCCGCCTTGCGTCCGCGCCGTCGCCACAATATGCGCGCCGGCCTTGGCGAGCGCGATTGCGGTGGCATAGCCGATGCCACGCGAGGCGCCGGTGACGAGAGCGATACGGTCAGCGAGGGGCTTTGTCATGGCGGGGGTTTACAGCGGTGGATGGCCGGGACAAGCCCCAACGACTGTCATTCCGGGGCGATGCGCAGCATCGAACCCGGAATCTCGAGATCCCGGGCTCGCTCCTGGCGGACCGCCCCGGGATGACGGCTACGCCGTCAGCTCGCCTCCGCCAGCAGCGACAGCTGCCGCGGCTGCGGCTCGGTCTGGGTCTGGTCGGTGAGGTGGGTCGGATAGGCGCCGGTGAAGCAGTGATCCGAGAACTTCGGATTGGCGGGATCGCGGCCGGGCTCGCCCATGGCGCGGGACATGCCGTCGATCGACAGGAAGGCGAGCGAGTCGGCGCCGATGATCTCGCGCATCTCCTCCAGCGAATGCGTCGCGGCCAGGAGGCCGCCGCGATCGGGCAGGTCGATGCCGTAATAATCGGGATACAGGATCGGGGGCGAGGCGAGGCGGAAATGCACTTCCTTGGCGCCCGCATCGCGCATCATGCGCACGATCTTCTTCGAGGTGGTGCCGCGCACCAGCGAGTCGTCGATCAGGATGATGCGCTTGCCTTCGATCGCGGCGCGGTTGGCCGAGTGCTTCATGCGCACGCCGGATTCGCGGATCGCCTGCGTCGGCTGGATGAAGGTGCGGCCGACATAATGGTTGCGGATGATGCCGAGCTCGAACGGTACGCCGGAATGCTGGCTGTAGCCGACCGCGGCCGGCACGCCGGAATCCGGCACCGGCACGACGACGTCGATCGGCACGTGGCTCTCGCGCGCGAGCTGGGCGCCGAAGGCCTTGCGGACCTCGTAGACCGAGCGGCCGTGGACGATGGAATCCGGCCGCGAGAAGTAGATGTATTCGAAGATGCAGGGGCGCGGCGCCATCGGCGGGAAGGGCTTGTGGATGTCCTGGCCGTTCTCGTCGAACACGATGACTTCGCCGGGCTCGATGTCGCGCACGAAGCGCGCGCCGATGATGTCGAGGGCGCAGGTCTCGGAGGTCAGGATCGGGCAGCCGTCGAGCTCGCCGAGCACCAGCGGGCGGATGCCGCGCGGATCGCGCGCGCCGACCAGCTTCTTGTTGGTCAGCGAGACCAGCGCATAGGCGCCTTCGATCTCGCGCAGCGCGTCGATATAGCGCTCGATGAAACGCGCGCGCTTGGAGCGTGCGACCAGGTGCAGGATCACCTCGGTGTCGGTCGTCGACTGCATCATCGCGCCGCTCTTCACGAGCTCGCGGCGCAGCGTCAGGCCGTTGGTGAGGTTGCCGTTGTGGGCGACCGCGAGGCCGCCGGCATTGAGCTCGGCGAACAGCGGCTGCACGTTGCGCAGGATGGTGGCGCCGGTGGTGGAATAGCGGACATGGCCGACGGCCATGTTGCCGGGCAGGCGGTCGATCACCTCGCGGCGGGAGAAGGTGTCGCCGACGAGGCCGAGCCGGCGCTCACTGTGAAAACGGCTGCCGTCGTAGGAGACGATGCCGGCGGCTTCCTGGCCGCGGTGCTGAAGCGCGTGCAGGCCGAGCGCGGTGATCGCAGCGGCATCGGGGTGGCCGTAGATGCCGAAGACGCCGCATTCCTCGCGCAGCGTATCCCCCTCCAGATCGTCCTGAACCTCCAGCGCGGCCGGACCTGGACCGGCGTTTGGATCGAGATCAAATTGGGCGTCCTGGTCAGGGTGTCGCATCTCGTCCGCGCCTCTCTTTAGGGCTTAATCAACGCGCCGCAGGTTTCTCGATCAGCTTTTTCAGGCTGTCACGAGCAGGTTTACTGTATCCGTCGCCACTGCCCGAAGGCTGCTGCTCGGAATCAGCTTGATCATCATCTGGTTTGTTTTTCTTGAATCTCTTCAAGATGGTGTTCTCGGGGTCGTCGGGCAAGAGGGCCATCAGCCAATCCCCGGTTCCCTGGAGCACCACGCGGGACTTGGCCCCCGTGACCCAGTCCGGACGCTGCTTGTCCGGCACCAGCCAGGTGAAGAACAGGAACGCGACCACGACGATCAAAAGCCCGCGAGCGAGGCCAAACAGGAAGCCCAGGGTGCGGTCCAGCGCGCCGATGCGCGAATCCAGGATCATGTCGGAGATCCGCACCGTGATCACGGAGACCACGATCAGGGTGCCGACGAACACGCCCGCGACGACCACCACGCTCGCGACGGTGTCGTTGTTGAAATAGGCCTTGGCGGTCGGCAGCAGCTTCGAGAACGAATAGAGCGTCACGATCGCCGCCGCGCCCCAGGCCGCGATCGACAGGATTTCGCGCATGAAGCCGCGGACCATGGCGAGCAGGCCAGAGATCAGCATCACACCGAGCAGGATCAGGTCGAGGATGGTTACTGGCATCGGCTGGGCTGGTCCGCTCGTACTTCAAAGGTGCTCTGCGAATCGGTGCTTGGCCGCTGCCCTAAAAGAGGGGCAGACGGCGTTCCCGGCAAGGCCGCAACCACGCAATCCCATGCTGCTTTTGTGACGGCTGTATAGCGGTGAGGGCCTCCGACGTCACCTCCGGCTAACCCTCTCCGCGGCGGAATCTTGCCGGTGTGGCATTTTTCTCTGCCGGCGCATTCGATTCGCCCCGGCGGGAGCCGCGGGCGGCGATCTCCGCCACCAATGTCGTCAGGCTGTTGACCGCATTCAGCGACAATCCGGCATCGCCGCCGCTCTCGCCGCGGGCCGATTCGGGCAGCACAGCGCGCTGAAAGCCGAGTTTTGCCGCTTCCTTCAGCCGGGCTGGGGTCTGTGCCACCGGGCGCACCACGCCGGACAGCGAGATCTCGCCGAAATAGACCGCGTCGGTCGGCAATTGCGCATTAACCAAGGATGACACCAGCGCCGCGGCGGCGGCGAGATCCGCCGCCGGCTCGTGGATGCGCAGGCCGCCGGCGACGTTCAGATAGACGTCGTGGCCGGACAGCTTGACCCCGCAATGGGCCTCCAGCACCGCCAGCACCATCGAGAGCCGGCTCGGGTCCCAGCCGACCACCGCGCGCCGCGGCGTGCCGAGCGAGGTCGGCGCCACCAGCGCCTGCAATTCGACCAGAACGGGCCGCGTGCCCTCGATACCCGCGAAGACTGCGGTGCCGGGCGTGCCGAGATCGCGCTCGGACAGGAACAGCTCGGAGGGGTTGGTGACCTCGCGCAAGCCGAGCCCGGTCATCTCGAACACGCCGATCTCGTCGGTTGGTCCGAACCGGTTCTTCACGGCGCGCAGGATGCGGAATTGCTGCGAGCCTTCGCCCTCGAACGACAGCACGGCATCGACCATGTGCTCGACCACGCGGGGGCCGGCGATCTGGCCGTCCTTGGTGACATGGCCGACCAGGATGATGGCCGCGCCGGTTTTCTTCGCAAAGCGGATGAGCGCCTGCGCCGAGGCGCGCACCTGCGTCACGGTGCCGGGCGCCGATTCCACCGTGTCGGTCCACATGGTCTGGATCGAGTCGATCACGATCAGCCGCGGCACCGCGCCCTCCGACAACGTCGAGACGATGTCCTCGACCGAGGTCTCGGCCGCGAGCTGCACCGGTGCGTCCGACAAGCCCAGCCGTTCGGCGCGCAGGCGCACCTGGGCGATCGCCTCTTCGCCGGAGATGTAGACGATGCGGTGACCGGCGCGCGCCAGCATGGAGGTTGCCTGCGTCAGCAGCGTCGACTTGCCGATGCCGGGATCGCCGCCGACCAGCAGCACCGAGCCGCGGACGAAGCCGCCGCCGGTGACGCGGTCGAGCTCGGTCATGCCGGAGGACAGGCGCGGCGCATCCGGGCTCTTGCCGGCAAGGCTCTCCAGCGCGAACGTCCGGCCCTTGCGCTTGGAGCGGATCGAGACCGGCACGCTGCCGCTGGTGTCTTCTTCCGCGAGCGTATTCCACTCGCCGCAGGACTCGCACTTGCCCTGCCAGCGGTTATAGGCCGCGCCGCAGTTCTGGCAGACGAAGGAAAGCGTGTTCTTGGCCATGGGACGGATGAGTCGCGGTTTCGGCTCGCTGATAGCACGGAACGGCGGGTGATCGCCGCCTTCGAATATCTCAATTCGGCACGATAGATATACCTTTCATTAGCCCTGTGCCGCAGTGGCCCGGTGGATTTTGCGAAGTGTTAGCGGACGCGGGTCCAGTCTCGGAACCATCGGGGGCGGCGAAGAGAAATGACTAGATTCCTGCGACTATTGCTCGCGGCGGGCACGGCCTGCGCCGTTTTCGCGTCGGTCAGCCCGAGCGTTGCCAAGCCCCTTGCGAAGCCCCTCGAGATCGTCTTCGTCAGCCCCGGCAAGACCGGCGAGGTCTACTGGGACATGGTCGCGCAGACCATGCAGGCCGCCGGCCGCCAGCTCGACGCGCATGTCGAGGTGCTGACCAGCGAGCGCAATTACCGCATCATGCAGGAGCTCGGCTTCGGCGTGGTGGCACGTCACGACAAGCCCGATTTCCTCATCCTGTCAAACGAGGAATCCGCCGCCGTCCCGATCCTCGAGGCGGCCGAGGCCGCCGGCGTCAAGACGCTGCTGCTCTCGAACACGCTGATCGGCGAGGATGCGATCCGTCTCGGTCCGCCCAGGCAAAAGCTCAAGACCTGGCTCGGCGACATCACCACCGATCTTCAGACCGCGGGCGCGCGGATGGCCAACGCCCTGATCGCGGCGGCGCGGGCCGAGAAATGGCAGAGCGCGGACGGCAAGATCCACATTCTCGGCATCGGCGGCGACGAGATCACGCCCGCCTCGATCGCGCGCAATGCCGGTCTCAGGCTCGCGGTGGATACCGCGCCTGATGTCGTGGTGGACCGGCTGCTGTTCGCCAACTGGACGCAATCGGAGGCCGAGCGGGTCACGACGAATTATCTGGGCTGGGCCGCGCGCAAGGAGATCCGCCCCGCCGGCATCTGGGCCGGAAACGATCCGATGGCGCTCGGCGCGCTGCGTGCGGTGATCGCTGCCGGCCTCGTGCCCGGCCGCGACATCCAGCTGGTCGGCCTCAACTGGTCGGAGGACGCGCTGCGCGAGATCAAGGCAGGCCGCCTGCTGCTGACCGACGGCGGGCATTTCCTGCTCGGCGGCTGGTCGATCGTCCTCCTGCGCGATTATGCCGATGGCTGCGATTTCGCGGCGGCCTCGCCCCGCGTCGAGGTCAAGACGTCGGCGATCACGCGCGAAAATCTCGGCTCGGTCGGCGATCTCATCAAGACGCGCGCCTTCGACCGGATTGACTTCACCCGGTTCCGGGCCAAGGCCGGACGCTGCGGTCACTACGACTTCTCGCTTGACGCGCTCATTTCGTCGCTGCCGCTTCCCGAAGGCCTCGCGGACTGATGCGCAAGGATGAGGCAATGACCGATCCGGACCGCGACCAGCAGACGGCGCCGCGCCTGCGCTCGGTCGTCCGGGCGATGATCTGGGCCACCGTGCCCGTGCTGCTGCTGGTGCAATTGCTCGCCTCCGCCGGCGTCGAGGCTTCGAGCTTCTGGTCGCAGATCAAGCAGCTCGACGCCCGCATGGCCCGCCTCGCCGAGAGCCGGGCCGAGCTGATCGCCGAGCCGCTCTGGAAGATGCGCTACGACCAGGTCACGGGCGTGCTCAACGAGATCATGCACGACGAGACCATCGCGGCGGCGGCCGTCTATGACGACACGGGCGCTGCGATCGCCCGCGTGGTGGGACGTCCCGAAGTCCAGTCGGTCGCCGAGGTCTCGCGACCGATCCACTACAGCAACGGCAACATGGCCGTTGAGGCCGGTCGTATCGCAATCGCCTATTCCCATGCGGCTCTCTACGCCGGAGCCGGCAGCCGACTGGTGCTGCTGCTGGTCGTCGGCCTGCTCGCGACGTTTGCGACCCTGATCGCCATGCGGATCTCCGCCAACATCTTCATCGGCAAGCCGCTGGCAGCCATGATGTCGGCGATCCAGCGCAGCAAACAGGACGGCCGCGCCTATCCGGCGGACGTCACGTCCTCGAACGAGTTCGGTCAGCTCGCGCGCGCCTTCAATGCCATGCAGCACACGACGTCGGGTGCGCTCGACCGGCTCGGACACATGGCCGCGCACGATCCGCTCACGGGGCTGCCCACCCGCCGCTCCCTGACCGAGCGCCTCGCCGTGGCGAGCCGCGATGGCGGCAGGCCGGATGCGCTGGTGGCTTTTTGCTTCATCGATCTCGACGACTTCAAGGGCATCAACGACACGTTCGGCCACGAGGCCGGCGACAAATTCCTGGTCCACATCTCCGAGCGTCTTCGCGGCGCGGTCGCGGCGGAGGATTGGGTCGCCCGGCTCGGCGGCGACGAATTCGTCGTCATTCGCCCCGAAGTGAGCAATGAAGCGTCGGCGCACGCATTCGCGCAGCAGGTGCTGGCCGCCATTTCCGAACCGATCCGGCTCCACGACAAGCAGGTCGTGCCGCGTGCCAGCATCGGCCTTGCCGTGCGTCACGCCGACGATCCGGAGCTGTCGCATCTGCCGACGCTGGCCGACATCGCGCTCTACCACGCCAAGAGCAAGGCGCCCGGCACGGTCGCCGTGCTGGACGAAAAGCTGCAGCGCGACTATCGCCGCCGCCGGGATCTCGAGCTCGCCATTCCCACGGGCTTTGCCGAGGGACAGTTCGAGGTCTGGTACCAGAGCCAGGTCGACCTCGAAAGTCACGAGGTCATCGGCCTTGAAGCGCTGATCCGCTGGCGCCATCCCGAGCACGGCGTGATCGGTCCGGCCGAATTCCTGCCGCTGATCGAGCGCAGCGGCAACAATGCACGGCTGACCCGCTACGTGCTGACCGATGCCTGCTCGGCGCTGCAGCGTTTGGCCGCCGCCGGCAGGCCGCAGATCCGGATCGCGATCAACCTGCCGCCGTCCGAGCTTGCCGACCATTCGCTGGCCGCCGAGCTGCGCGCGACCTGCGCGCGTTTCGAGGTTGCGGCATCTCTGCTCGAGCTCGAGATCACCGAGGGCTCGCTGATCAACAACATCGCCAGCGCCTCCGAGACTCTGCATCGCCTGCGCCGTCTGGGCGCCACGATCGCGCTCGACGATTTCGGCACCGGTTACAGCTCGCTCGCTCATCTCAGGCGTTTCCCACTCGACAGGGTCAAGATCGACAAGGCATTCATCAGCGAGATTCCCGATAGCGCGGAGGACAAGGCGATCGTCGGCGTGATCGCATCGCTCGCCGGCACGCTGGGGCTCACCCTGGTTGCCGAAGGCATCGAGCGCGCCGAGCAGGCCGAGGCCATGCGCGAGATGGGCGTGAGGTTCGGCCAGGGCTACCTCTATCAGCGGCCGCAGCCGCTCGACGTGGTGCTGCAATGGCTCGACGGGCAGCCCGCAGCGGCGAGCCGCGTCCTCGCCGACAGCCCCTCGATCGCGCCCGAATTCGCCTGAGCACCTTCAGGTCTGCGCTGCGTTCCACAGCATCGAGAGCCCGGCCGCGATCATGATCGCATCCATCAATAGGCGGAACATGTCCGGTTTCAGGTGCAGCACGAAGCGCTTGGCGATGAAGGCGCCTGACATCAGCGAGGCGCCGGCGATCAGGCCCTTCATGAAGACATCGCCGGTCAGCGCGCCGAAACGCTCGAAGGTCACGGACTTCGCGAAGTAGAGGCCGAGCGAGCCGGCGGCTTCAGTGGCGAGGAAGGCGCCCTTCGAGAGGCCGTAGAACAGGAACAGCGGCACGCTGAGCGGCCCGGTCGAGACCACGATGCCGGTGAGATAGCCGATGACGGCGCCGCCGATCGCAAGATGCCAGAGATTGGCCTTGAGATCATGCCGCGCCAGCCAATGCCGCACCGGCACCATCGCGATCAGGAAGATTCCGATGGCGAGATCGACGGCATGCGAGGGCAGCGCCAGCAGCGTCCGCGCACCGAGCGCGGCGGCCGGAATGCCCGTGACCGAATAGGCCGCGCAGGCGCGCCAGTCGACCTCCCGCCACCAGGCCAGGATACGCGAGAAATTCGCCATCACGGAAGCCACCGCCATGATCGGCACAGCTTCCTTTGGCCCATAGGCATAGACCAGCACCGGCATCAGCATGATCGAGGAGCCGGTGCCGACGATGCCGGAAATGGTGCCGGCGAGCAGGCCGACGGTGAGGACGAAGAGAAAGGCCAAGGGCAGCGCTCCGGGAATCGAGAGAGTGTAGCCCCGGGCGGGGACACGAGCGATGCGCTTTAGGCGAGGGAGGCCAATGCGCTGCGCATCGGCATGCCGGTTTGCGCACCGGTCGTGAGGCACTTCAAGGCCGCGGCTTCGCAGCTCACGGCGAGCACGCGTTGCAGCGCCACGCCTTCGCCCAGCATGGCCGCAAACACGCCGACGAAGGTGTCGCCGGCGCCGGTGGTGTCCACCGGCGTGATGCGTGGGGCGGGTGCGCGCAAACGGGTTCCGTCCGCTGCGACAGCCAGGGCGCCTTGCGGGCCGGCGGTGACGATGCAGGTGAGGCCGCCGGTCCGCGCGAGCTCCGCGGCTGCGGCTTCGTAATGAGATGGAGACAGGCCGATGGCCCTGGCGGCATCGAGCGCCTCGTGCTCGTTGACGAGGAGATAGTCGGTCGCCGCGAGCAGCTCCGTCACCATCGCGCTGGTCATCTTCTCCGGAACCGGCGCGAAATTCCAGATGACGATCCCGGAGGCTGAATTGGTGCGGCGCGCGGCTTTCAGCGCCTCTGCGAACGGCACTTCCATCTGAAGCACCAGCACCGTGTCGGAGCAGAAAAGCTCGGCGGGGAGGTCGTCGGCTCCAGCCTCCATGTTGGCGCCGCTGGCCACCGTGATGGCATTTTCGCCGGCCTGATCGACCGTGATGAACGCGCAGCCCGTCGGCTCGTCGGCCCGGACGACGAGATCGGTATCGACGCCGTTTGTGCGCAGGTTCTGGATTGCGCTGTCGCCAAATCCGTCCCGGCCGACGCGGCCCGCCATGCGGACGCGGTCAGGGCCCGCTATTCGCGCGGCAGCCACGGCCTGGTTGGCGCCCTTGCCGCCGAAATGGCGCTGGTAGGACGGTGCGAGCACCGTCCGGCCCGGGCCGGGAATGGCCGGCACCTGCGCGACCAGATCGATGTTGAGCGACCCGAACACCAGGATCATGGCGATAGGCCGTCAGCCTTGCTCGTCCATGATGCGCAGTTTCTCTACCCGGCGACGGAAGTCTTCGTCCGTGGAGAATTCGGCAGCGAGATATGAGGAGACGAGATCGACGGCGAGCCAGGCGCCGACGATCTGCGCGCCGATGCACATGACATTGACGTCGTCATGCTCGACGCTCTGGTGAGCCGAATGGACGTCGTGGCAGACCGCCGCACGGATCCCCTTCATCTTGTTGGCGGCGATCGAGGCGCCGACGCCGGTGCCGCACACCATGATGCCGCGCGCGGCCTCGCCCGAGGTGACCTTCTGTGCCACCGCCCGCGCGATATCGGGGAAATCCACCGGCTTGTCGTCATAGGAGCCGACGTCGACGACGTCATGGCCGAGCTTGCGGATGTGGTCGATGACGGTCTGCTTGAGCGGCCAGCCGGCGTGGTCGGATCCGATGACGAGACGCATGTAATGTCCTTCTTGATCTTGCATTGGCCGTGACAGCCGCGTGCGGCTGTCACGGCTCTTGGTTTCAGCTACGCATGTCCGCCGGAAGATCGACCCCGTGGAATTTCTTGTAGATCGCGTTCAGCTTGCCGTTCTTGACGTTCTCGGTGATCCAGGCGTTGAGCTTGTCCATCAGCGGCTGCTCACCCTTCTTCAGGCCGATGGCGAGGTCGAAGGTCGCCAGCGGAATCCTGGATTCGAACACGCGCGAAGGATTCTTCACGCCGATCTGGTTGATGATCGTCGCGGACGAGCCGACGCAGTCGACCTGGCCCGAGACCGCCGCCGTCACCATGGTGGCGTCGTCGTCATAGCGCGCGATCTTGAGGTCCTTGTCCTTCATGTTGGACAGGGTGGTGTCCTGCGTGGTGCCGCGCGAGACGCCGATCGACTTGTCCTTCAGGTCGGGCCAGTCCTTGACGGTCGAGGATTTCAGGCAGCCGACATCGGATTGCAGCGTCGCATAGCGCTTGGTGAAGTCGATCACCTTGGCGCGGTCAGGCGTCACCGACAGGGTCGAGATGATGATGTCGGCCTTGCCGGTCAGGACGTTGGGAATGCGGGTTGCGCCGGTGGTCTGGATGAATTCGAGCTCGAGCCCCCAGTCCTTCGCGAGCAGCTGCGCCACCTCGACGTCGGAGCCGGTCGGCTTCATGGTGGAATCCATCATGCCTGAGGGCGGAATAGCGAGGTCCGTCGAGATGCGGATCTTCTTCGCCTTCATGATGTCGTCGAGCAGGTCGGCCGATGCGGGCGTTACCGCCATCATGATGAGGCCGCACAATGCGGCGGCAGTCCCCAGCACTATCTTGTTGGTCATCCCTGGTTCTCCTCTCCCTGTTATGATTTTAGATTTCCCGTTCCCACGAATTGCGTGAGTTCGGGCGTGGTCGGCGACGTCAGGATCGAGGCAGGTCCGGTCTCGTGGACCTTGCCGCGATGCATGAACACGATGCGGTCGGCGATGCCCTTGGCGAATCCCATCTCGTGGGTGACCATCACCATGGTCATGCCGTCGGCCGCGAGCTGCTCGATCACCTTCAGCACCTCGCCGGTGAGTTCGGGATCGAGTGCGGAGGTGACCTCGTCGAACAGCATCACCTTGGGCTGCATGGCGAGCGAGCGGGCGATCGCGGCGCGCTGCTGCTGGCCGCCCGAGAGCTGCTCGGGATAGGCGTGCAGCTTCTCCTCGAGCCCGACTTGCGCCAGCACCTTCCGGGCGAGATCCCTGGCCTGGGCTGTCGCCATGCCCTTCACCGCGCAAGGCGCAAGCGTGATGTTCTGCTCGATCGTGAGATGGGGAAACAGGTTGTAGCTCTGGAACACGATGCCGACGTCCTGGCGCAGCGCGCGCAAGTTCACGTCGGGGCGGTCGACGCGATGTCCGCACACGACGATCTCGCCGCCGTCGACCTTCTCGAAACGGTCGATGCAGCGCAGCGCCGTGCTCTTGCCGGAGCCGGAGCGGCCGATCAGCGCCAGCACTTCGCCACGCGCGACGGCAAAGGAGACGCCGTCGAGCACGCGCAGCGCGCCAAAACTCTTCTGCACGTTGTGGAGCGACACGATCGGTTCGGAGGAGGGGGCGTTTTGCTGCATGTCAGGCTGGCGCGAGGTTGGCCCTGCCACGCCCCATCCGCTGTTCCAGCCTCTGGCTGAGCAGCGACAGGGGATAGCACATGGCGAAGTAGGTGACGGCGATGATGGCGTAGATGGCGAACGGCTCGAACAGCGAGTTGTTGACGATCTGGCCCGAGCGCATCAGCTCGACGAAGCCGACCACGGAGGCGAGCGAGGTGTTCTTGATGATCTGCACCATGAACCCGACGGTCGGCGGCGTCGCGATGCGGATCGCCTGCGGCAGGATCACCTTGATCATGCGCTGCGTTCGGCTCAGCGCCAGGCCCTCGGCAGCCTCCCATTGCGGCTTCGGCACGGACTGGATGCAGCCGCGCCAGATCTCGCCCAGATAGGCGGCGACATAGAGCGTGAGCGAGGCGCCGGCAGCGACCAGCGGCGAGACCTTGAGGCCGATGGCGGCGAGGCCAAAATAGCCGAGGAACAGGATCACGAGCAGCGGCGTGCCCTGGATGAGCTGGACATAGACGGCGCTGGCGATCCGCACCGATTTCAGCGGCGAGATCCGCGCCAGTGCGACCACGAAGCCGACGATGCCGCCGCCGATCAGCGCGATCAGCGACAGGCCAATGGTCCACAGCGCGCCCTGGCCGAGGAACATCAGATGATTGATGTTGAGATGTCCGCCCATGGTCATCTCATAAGGGCGTGCCGAGCCGGCGCCGGCGCGGAAACAGCAGGAGGCCGAGACCCCAGAAGCCGGCACGCATCACCAGGGAGAGGATGACATAGAGCACGGCGACGATGATGTAGGTCTCGAACGCGCGATAGGTGTCCGACTGGATGTAGTTGGCGACGGCGGTCAGCTCTTCGGCCGAGATCTGCGAGCAGACCGACGAGGCCAGCATCAGCAGCACGAACTGGCTGGTCAGCGCCGGATAGACCTTCTCGATCGCCGGCAGCAGGATGATGTGCCAGTAGATCTGGAGGCGCGACAGCGCCAGCCCTTCGGCCGCCTCGATCTGCCCGCGCGGGATCGCCTCGAAGCCGGCGCGCATGATCTCGGCGGTGTAGGCGCCGACATTGATCGTCAGCGCGGCCACGGCCACCGCGAAGGCCGAGAACTTCAGTCCCAGACTGGCAAGGCCGAAATAGACCAGGAAGATTTGCACCAGGAGCGGTGTGTTGCGGATGGTCTCGACATAGGCCTTGCAGGCGCCCGCGATCAGCGCATTGTGCGTGCCGCGCCCGACCGCCGCGAGCGTGCCGAGCAGGGCGCCGAGCACCGTCGCGAAGGCGGCAAGCTCCAGCGTCAGCACGGCGCCGGCGAGAAAGCTCGGCCAACGCTCCAGCACCGCGGGAAAGTCGAGTTGCAGGCTCATCGTATCGGGTTCAGCCGGTGGTCTGGTTGGTCATGCGGTCATAGACGCGGAACAGCGCCTGGTTGCCGTTGCTGCCTTCGCCATGGGCGCGAGCGTCGACATACTGGCTGGTGACGAGCGCGGTGCCGGGCAGGGGCACGTTGAGAGCCTGCGCGTGCTCCTGCACGAGGCGAAGGTCCTTGAGCTGCAGATCGATCCGGAAGCCGGCGGAGACGTCGCCCGCGATCATCGCGGGGCCGAGCTTGTCGAGCATCCAGGAGGCGGCGGAGCCGCCGAGCAGTACCCGGCGCAGCAGATTGAGGTCGAGGCCCGACGCACGGCCGAGCGCAAGCGCCTCGCAGATCGCCTGGATGTTGATGCCGCAGATCAGCTGATTGCAGAGCTTGACCGTCTGTCCGGCTCCGGACGCGCCGACATGGGTGATGGTGGTGCCCATGGCGCGGAAGAACGGCTCGGCCTTGGCGAACGCATCGGCATCGCCGCCGGCCATGATCGAGAGCGCGGCGTTCTTGGCGCCAACCGGTCCGCCCGAGACCGGCGCGTCGAGGAAGCCGACGCCAATTGCCTGCAGGTCGGCATGGATGCGGCGGACCGCGACCGGCGAGACCGTGCTCATGTCGACGATCAGCTTGCCGCGTGGTGGAGATTTCAAGAGGCCGAACTCGCCGTAAATGGTTGCCTCGACATGAGGCGTGTCGGGCAGCATGGTGATGACGACGTCGGCACCGTCAGCGGCATCCGCAGGGCTGCTGGCCCGACTCGCGCCGTCCTTGACGCTGTCGGCCAAGGCAGCCTCGTTGAGATCGAAGGCGCGCACCGCATGCCCGGCCTTCAGCAGGTTGCGCACCATCTCGCGGCCCATCGTGCCGATACCGATGAAGCCGACACTTCCCTTGTCGTCCCGTCCCATATTGTCGTTCCGTTTCTTTGGTTTCTTGGTTCGTCGGCGATCAGCGTGAGGCGCTGGCCTTGTCGATGTCGCCGACGACGGCGCGTCTGCGGTACTCGTCGCCGATGGCAAAATGCTTGCGCAACGTCGCATCCGCGCGCTCGGGATCACGCGCGATGACGGCTTCGAAGATGCGGCGGTGGTCGTCGATCAGATAGGTCTTCATCGACGGAAAGGCCTGCACCAGCTCGCGGCGGCTGCGATGCGAATGCGTCAAGAGGCCCGCCATCGACGAGTGCAGCACCGTCAGCGTTTCCGAATGCGATGCCACGACGATGGCGCGGTGGAATTCGAAGTCGGCCATGCCGCCGGCGTCGGCCTCGTCGATCGTCTCGCCGATCTTGGCGAGGGCGCGCTGCAGGCGCTCGAAATCGGCGATGTTGGCGCGCTCGCAGGCGAGCCGGATCGCCTGGCATTCGATCGCGACGCGCGCCTGCATGACGTCGTCGAGCATGTCCGCCTGCTGGGCGAGGGCGAAGGTGAAGAAGTCGTTGAGCACCGACACGTCCGGCCGCGTCACTACGGTGCCGATGCGGTCGCGGATCTCGACGATGCCAAGCACGGTGAGCGCGCGTAGCGCCTCGCGCACGATCGGCCGGCTGACGCCGAGCAGGGTGGCGAGCTCGCGCTCGGAAATCAGGCGGTCGCCGGGTTTGAGCGAGCCCGCAAGCAGCCGCTCGCGCAGGAAGGCGAACACCTTCTCGAACCCTTTTTCGCCTTCGGCGGTCCGCTTGAGCTCCATCCCCGTTCCGTTTGGTCTGATCTTGGTCAGACCAGTATGCTAACCAAGGCGTGGAGGTCAAGAGGGTCAGGTTGGCAGCCGGGAGGCGGCCTCATGGGCACCTTGCTAAGGCATTGAATCGATTAGGGCCGGCTACTGTGCATGGGGTTGTTTTTCGGATTCGCTGTTGGTCCTGCGCTGACGCCGCCAATCCCTGCACGCCGAAGCGCGGGGACGAACTCGCTGCTGACAGCATGTTGGCAGCAGCGGCCGGCTACGACCATCTCCTGACGAAACGGAGAGCGGGTCATGCCGATCGAGGCAAGCTGTCATTGCGGTGAGACGGTGTTCGAGGTGACGGAGGCGCCCTCGAACGTCACGCGCTGCACGTGTTCACTCTGCGCCAAGCGCGGTGCGCTATGGGCCTATTACACGCCGGCGCAGTTTCGTCTGCTGTCGCCGCCGGACAATGTCGCGACCTATCTCTGGGGCAGCCGCACGGTCAAACACCATTTCTGCGCCAGTTGCGGCTGCGGCACCTATTCGGAGTCGCCGGACTGGTCGAGCGGCAAGCCCGATTTCGACAATCCCAAGGTCGCGGTGAACGCGCGCCTGTTCGACGATTTCGATCTCGAGGCCGTGCCGGTCAACGTGATCGACGGCAGGAATTTGTGGTGAGGATCACCGCAACACCACCCATGCCGGCGCGTGATCGCTGGCGCCATCCTCGCCGCCGCTCGTCAAAATGACTTTGACCCGTTGACGAGTATGGCGAGCTTTCTGCCGTCGGGCAGGGTGATGTTGATGTGAGGGTATTCATTGTGAGGACTGTAGGGGACTTGCCCCGGTCCATGCGCGTCGTCCACCCTGTATGTTCCCCGTCCACCCTTGAAGCTACCCTGTAGCTCTTGGGTCAGTTCGGTGCCGGCCGGCCGTTGAGGAATGATGGCCGAGGTGCTCTGGGAGCGAACGCCGAGTTGGCCTAGTTCACCCTGGAGCTGCCGCATCTGGCCCAGCGATTCAACGTGAACGTCGGTTCCGCCGCGCATGATCCCGATCGCCTTGTCCACTTCCCTGGGAGTCAGGGGTTTTGCTCCGCGGCCGGCGCCCCAGACCTTCGCCAATTCCTCCTCAGTAAGAACCCTGATGGCGGCCGCTTCGCTTCTCGCGCCGCGTTCGACCAGCTTTCGTTCAACCAACGCCATTGCGTCGCGGAATGTGCTAGCGGCGACGTCCGCACCGGCTCTTATCAGCGCCTTCGCGCCGATCCGTACCAGACCGGCAAGCTCGCCACCGACGAGGTCGATGGGGTCAATCAACGGAGTTTCCAGCCCCGGCTCGTCCTTGCGGGTGACTGTGATTTCGCCGACCAGCTTTCCCTGGGTCGTGTAAAAGGCGTCGGTGCCGATGACGTCACCATAGTTAAATCGCGCTCTGTTTTCGCGATGCCTGACGATATAACCGACCACCGCACGTCCAACGGCCGTCAGCGGGTTGGTTTGCGAGGGGGACGCCACCAGCAGACTCACGATAGCGATGACCTTGCTGCCGTCGAACGGCCGAGCCAGAAACAGCTTGGTCTCAAAGGGCACGAGCTTGCGATCGACAATGGACTCTACGATCGCCATTGCCCGTGTGAGAGAAACCTCCTGTCCCTTGAAATTGTCCTTGAACCAGTAGGTCTTGTCATTTTCGAGGATGATCGTCCCCTCAAGCCGCAAATCTGGCATCCACCGCCTCCCGGGGTTAAGGGCTGCGCGAGAATAGCGTCGCACGGACCCAAAGCCATTCAAGCGCCCCTGAGTTTGCCTTTAGAGGATCTTGATTTTGTCTTGGCGACTTTGTCTTGGCAGCTTTGTCTTGGCGACGGAGGTCAGCCCGTCGCTGCGCCGGTTATTTCAGCACCACCCAGGCCGGTGCGTGATCGGACGCGCCGTCCTCGCTGCGGATCGTCTTGTCGACGCCGGCCTTGATCAGGCGAGGGGTCAGCGCAGGGCTGAGCAGGAGATGATCGAGCCGCAGGCCGGCATCGCGCGGCCACCGGTTCCGCTTGTAGTCCCAGAACGTGTAGATGCGCTTGTCCGGATTGAGCTCGCGGATCGCATCGCACCAGCCCTGCGAAACCAGCGAGGCATAGGCCGCCCGGCTCTTGGGCTGGATCAGCGCATCCTTGTCCCATGAACGCGTCGGATAGATGTCGATCTCCGTTGGCGCGACGTTGTAGTCGCCGGCAAGCACGACGGGCAGATCCTGCTTGATGAAAGTATTGGCGTGACGCTTGAGGCGCGCGAACCAGTCGAGCTTGTAGTCGAATTTCGGTCCCGGCTGCGGATTGCCGTTCGGCAGGTAGATGCTGGTGACGATGATGCCACGCACCGCGGCTTCGATGTAGCGGGCTTCGAGATCGCCGGGTCTTCCAGGCAAGCGGTCGCGGGTGACGATCGGCTCGGCCTTGCGGGCGAGGATGGCCACCCCGTTCCAGGTCTTCTGTCCGCGCCACGCCGCGCCATAGCCGGCCTTTTCGATCGCGGCCGCCGGAAATTCGCCATCACTTGCCTTCAATTCCTGGAGCGCGACGACATCGGGCTTCGCCGCGCGCAGCCATGCCAACAGATTGGGCAGGCGGCGGTTGACGTTGTTGATGTTGAATGTCGCGATCTTCATGTAGAGCTACCGGCTCCTGCCTTCCGTACCCGGAGATACAATGTCCAAGTTGAACTTTGTCGTCATCGTCGCCGCTGTCGCGTTCTCCGGGCTCGCGTCGGCACAATCGTCCGACCCGCGCGGCGCCTGCAAGGCAGACTATGACAAATTCTGTGCCGGCATCGCGCCCGGCGGCGGGCGCGTCGTCGCCTGCCTCAGCGAGAAGCACGACCAGCTCAGCGCGACCTGCAAGACGGCGCTGGACAACAGGAAGAAGAAGTAAACGACTGCTCGCTCAGCCCGGCGGCGGGGCCGCGGGCCGCTCGATCGGCGGCGGCGAGGGCTGCTCGGCGGTGCTCGCCGGAGCCGGCTTCACCAATGGCTCCTCGACATTGCCGCCCTTGTAGAGCCGGGCGTAGCGGTGGCCGAGGCTGGTCAGCACCTCATAGCCGATAGTGCCGAAATGATGCGCGAGCTCGTCGACGGTGATGCCCTCGCCGAGCAGCGTCACCATATGGCCGCGCCGCGCCGCGTTCGGCGGCAGATCGGTGACGTCGATCGCGATGAGATCCATGGAGACGCGGCCCGCGACCGGGCAGCGCTTGCCGGCGACGATGACCTCGGCGCCCCGGGTGCCGTCGTTGGAGCTGGCGGCGCGGAAATAGCCGTCGGCATAACCGACCGCGATGATCGCGAGCTTGGTCGGCCGCCGCGCGGTCCAGGTGCCGCCATAGCCGACGGTCTCGCCGCGCTCGATGTTGCGGGTCTGCACGATGCGTGCCTTGAGCTCGACCACAGGCTGCATGGGATTGTCGGCCTCTGGCGTCGGGTTGACGCCGTAGAGAGCCGCGCCCGGCCGCACCAGATCGAACTGGAACGGAGCGCCCAGGAAGATGCCGGACGAATTGGCCAGCGCGGCCGGCACGCCGGAGAATTCACTGGCGATGCCGCGGAAGGAAGCAAGCTGCCTTGCATTGACCGGGCTGTTGAGCTGTTCGGCCGAGACCAGATGGCTCATCACCAGGGTGATGCCGTGATCGCCGGCGTTGATGCGGGGGATGATGGCCTGCGCTTCGGAGAGCGTCAGGCCGAGCCGGTTCATGCCGGTGTCGATGTGGACCGCGGCGCCTCCGGTCCAGCCGGTGCGGCGGCAGAACACGTCCCATTCCGCGAGCTCGTTGAGATCGCCGATCACCGGCCGGCAATTGATCTTGGCGTAGTGCTCGCCGGTGTTCTGGAAATAGCCGCCGAGCACGTAGATCGTGGGCTCCGGCACCGCCGCACGCACCTTGCGCGCTTCCTCGATGGTGGCGACGAAGAAGGTCTTGCAGCCGGCCTTGTTCAACGCGCGCGCGACCTGCTCGGCGCCGCAGCCATAGGCGTCGGCCTTGATCACCGCCGAGCATTCGGCCGGCACCGCCGTCTTCTCGAGCTTGCGCCAATTGGCAATGATCGCGTCGAGATCGACGGTCAGCACGCCGCCATAGGCCGCGAGCGCGGCAGCCTGATTGGCCTCCACGGAGAGAAGGCCGGATTGCGGAATCGTTTTCGGGTCGGACGCCATTGTCATGGCGCCGTTTTACGCAAGAGACCCGCGCGGTTCAACCCAATGAACTCGGCGAGGACCTAGTAGTCGCTGCGTTCCGGCAGCTGGCCGTCATGCGCGAGGTCGCCGAAGCGGGTGACCGAGGCGTCGAAGTGCAGCTCGACCGTGCCGGTCGGACCGTGGCGCTGCTTGCCGATGATGACTTCGGCGCGGCCGACCGTGCGCTCCATGTCGGCCTGCCATTTTGCGTGTTCCTCGGTGCCGGGACGGGGCTCCTTCATGGCGAGGTAATATTCCTCGCGGAACACGAACAGCACGACGTCAGCGTCCTGCTCGATCGAGCCTGATTCACGCAGATCCGAGAGCTGCGGCCGCTTGTCGTCGCGCGATTCCACCTGACGCGAGAGCTGCGACAGCGCGATGACGGGAACGTTGAGCTCCTTGGCCAGAGCCTTCAGGCTCGTGGTGATCTCCGTGATTTCCTGCACGCGGCTGTCGCTGGCGCGCTTGCCCGAACCCGAGAGCAGCTGGATGTAGTCGATCACGAGCAGATCGAGGCCCTTCTGGCGCTTCAGCCGGCGCGCGCGCGCCATCAACTGCGCGATCGACAGACCGCCGGTGGCGTCGACATAGAACGGCAGCGACTGCAGCTCGATCGAGACTTGCCGGATCTTCTCGAAATCGGCTTCCGAGATGCCGCCGCGGCGGATGTGGGAGGAGGGAATGCCTGTGCGCTCGGCCACGATACGCGTGGCGAGCTGGTCGGCCGACATTTCGCAGGAGAAGAAGCCGATCACGCCGCCATTAGCTGCCTTCATGGTGCCGTCGGCCTGGAGCTCGCCGACATAGGCCTGGGCGACATTGTAGGCGATGTTGGTCGCGAGCGAGGTCTTGCCCATGCCGGGACGGCCCGCCACGATGATGAGGTCGGAGTGCTGCAGGCCGCCCATCTTGGTGTCGAGGTCGCGCAGGCCGGTGGAGATGCCCGACAATTTTCCGTCGCGCTGGAACGCTTTGGCCGCGAGATCAACCGCGACCGTCAGCGCCTGCGAGAATTTTTGGAAACCGCCGTCATAGCGGCCGGACTCGGCGAGTTCATAAAGGCGCCGCTCGGCGTCCTCGATCTGCGCCCGGGGCTGAAAATCGACCGGCGCGTCGTAGGCGACGTTGACCATGTCCTCGCCGATCCCGATCAGGTCGCGCCTGAGCGACAGGTCGTAGATGGTGCGGCCATAATCCTGGGCATTGATGATGGTGGTCGCTTCGGCGGCAAGCCGCGCAAGATATTGCCCGATGGTCATGCCGCCGACATCGGTATCGGCGGGCAGGAACGTCTTCAGCGTGACGGGCGTCGCGATCTTGCCCATCCGGATCAGGCTGCCGGCGGTCTCAAAGATGGTCTGATGCAGCGGCTCGAAGAAATGCTTCGCCTCCAGGAAGTCGGAGACGCGATAGAAGGCGTCGTTATTGACCAGGATCGCGCCCAGAAGGCTCTGTTCCGCCTCGATATTATGCGGTGCACTCCGATAAGCGGGAGTTCCGGCATCGGGCGCGAGTTTGAGAACGTTCGAATCAGTCAGGGCCATGGTCGGACGTGCTTAGCAATTTTCTTGGGCGGATGCGGGGCCGGGATAAAGCGCCGGCTCGGCCTAAAGCGGAAGCGAAAGCTGACCGCTATCAACCGCTCAGTTAAAATGGTGGATGATTAGCAGTCGCAGCACGCACCGCGCTTGACGGATTTTCGCGGAACTCGGTCCGGCCCGGGCGTGGCCGCCACCGCGCCATGGAAAAATCCGGACGCCATGAACCTCGGGGTCGGCGCGCAGACATAATCAAAAGGCCCGCGAAATGACGCGCTGCGCGCCTTCGGCTCGCCTTCAGATCAGCAGGAGATAGACCAGCGCGACCAGAGCTGCCCCGACGCCGGTCGCGATCAGGGCGTAATCAGTGCGGAGGTCGTCCTGCGCGTCAAATGAAGTCTGGGTCTCTTTGCTCATGGCGACGGTCTAAGCCAGGCCCGACCAGAGTTATGTGAAGTGGATCACATCCTCCCGGATTCTTTCGGGGGTATGATTGGGAACAGCGGACAGGGCAGGGAATTGTCTCCCGCGGTCCGTCAACAGGAAACGGGGCAAGCGATGCGGCCAGAACGGCAGCACCAGATGTGGCGAAGCGAGGCAGGTAGCCGGCTTTGGCTGACGGGGCTGATTGCAGCCATGGAGCACGCCGAGCGGCCCGAAGTGCGTCGCCAGCCTGTCGCCCCCGAAATCCTGGCCGAACTGCGGGCGCAACTGGCGTTAACCGCCCCTTACTCGTCCTGCCAGATTTCGACCCTGCGTCACTAAAGCGCGACGAAATCTAGATGAATCGTCATCGCGCTTTAGGTTGTTTGCGCAGGATCTTTTCCGGAAAACCGCTTCGCACTTTTCGGGATCATGCTTTAGGACCTATTCACCAGCCAATTTGAGCCGCGGCCAGGTCGCTCCTTCGCGACCCCGTAACCGGGCCTCTTCGCGCGGCACGTAGTCGCGCGTCATCGGCACCACGCCCTGGCGGCGGGTGAGCTGGATCTGGAAGTTCATCATGGCCTGCTTGCGGAAGGTCATCTCGCAGGCCGCCAGATAGAATTCCCACATCAGCGCGAATCGCTCGTCGTAGAGCTGTACGGCTTCCTCACGGCGCGCCATGAAACGTTCCCGCCAGGCTTTCAGCGTTTCCGCGTAGTGCAGGCGCAGGATCTCGATATCGCAGACCAGGAGGCCGGCGCGCTCGATCGCCGGCAGCACTTCCGACAGGGCCGGGATGTAACCGCCGGGGAAGATGTATTTGGCGATCCAGGGATTGGTGGAATCCGGGCCCTGCGAACGGCCGATCGAATGCAGCAGCATGACGCCGTCCTCGCTCAACAGCTCGGCACAGCGCTCGAAATAGGTGTCGTAGAAGCGGGCGCCGACATGCTCGAACATGCCGACCGAGACGATGCGGTCGAACGGGCCTTCGACATCGCGATAGTCCTGGAGCAGGAATCTGGCCGCGCCGGACAGGCCCTTCTCGGCCGCGCGCGCATTGGCGATTTGCAGCTGCTCGGTCGACAGCGTCACGCCGGTGACATCGGCGCCCGCGATCTCGGCGAGATAGAGCCCGAGCCCGCCCCAGCCGGAGCCGATGTCGAGCACGCGCTGGCCGGGCTTGACGAGCAGCTTGGCGGCGATGTGGCGTTTCTTGGCGAGTTGCGCGTCGTCGAGCGTCGCGTCCTGCGTCTCGAAATAGGCGCAGCTATATTGCTTGTCGGCGTCCAGGAACAGCGAATAGAGCCGGGCGTCGAGATCATAGTGATGCGCGACGTTGTGGCGGGCACGCGAGCGTGGGTTGAACTGCTTCAGGTGCCGCGTCAGATAGCGCAGGTGCCACCAGGGCTTTGCCCACTGCGGCAATAGGTCGGGTTGATCGAGCAGGATCGCGAGGGCATCAGCTATCGTGCCGTGCTCGACGACGAACTCGCCATCCATATACGCTTCGCCCAGCCCGAGCTCGGGATTGACGAGGATCTTCCGTTCCGCCTCTGCGGTCACGAAGCGCACCGCGACCGGGACGCCAGTGCCGTCGCCGACAGTGAACTTCGATCCGCTGGCGCTGGTCACCGTCAATGACCCGCGGCGGACGAATTGAGACAGAAATCGACGCAACAAACGGTCCATCGCCACCTTCCTCTCGAGCGAACCCGAAAGATGCGACTAACCCGGCCTTCACATCCGACGCTCAGGTCCCGCTCAGGTTCCTATGCGTTTGCATCCAAATCTAGAGACGGTCGCGCTGGCCCGCTATTGCGCTGTGATCAAAGCGGATATTCCAAAATCGCTTAATCACATCCTTGCGCGTGGAGGCTGCTTCCATTCGCGGCGCAATCGGATAAAAGGTGACCCGCCGCCGCGCCAGATGCCGGCTGTACTCGAAAAAACTCAATGGAGATGATGGGAATGTCGAGCCGAGCGCTCAGCCTCGCGACGGTATTGCTTCTGATCGGCTTCGGCGCGGCCGATACCGTTCTTGCGCAGGCGACCAACCTCGAGGCCGGCAAAACCCCGTCTCAGCTGTTCACGCAGACCTGCAATGCGTGCCACAAGAGCCCGCGCGGATTGTTGAAGTCCGTGGCGCCGGGCTCGCTGCCGGGCTTCCTGCGCCAGCACTACACCACGAGCCCGGACATGGCGGGCATCCTCGCCTCCTATCTGGTCTCCAATGGTGCCACCGACACCCGCTACCAGGCCAAGGACGGCAAGAAGGACGGCGCCAAGGAGAAGGACGCGAGCACTGGCCCCGAGCATCAGGGCCGCCGCCCGCGTGCGCAGGACGCGGCCAAGCCGGATGGCGAGGCTGCTGCTCCCGCTGCCGAAGGTGCGCGCCAGAAGCGCGCTGCGCGGCCGGCCGAGGAGGGTGCTAAGCTCGAGGGCCAGGCTGCGCCCGAGGGGCGCAAGGGCAAGCGCCGCGCCAAGCCGGGGATTGAGGATGCTCCGAAGGTTGATGCTGCCGCGCCGGCGAGTGAAGACAAGAAGAGCGAATCGAGGACCGAGAGCCCGAAAGCCGAGCCCGACAGCGGCAACGCCTCCGAGAAGCCTGTCGAGCCCAAGCCAGACAGCAGCGCCAAGGTCGAGCCGCGCAGCGAGACGCCTACGCTGCGGCCCGATCCGATCCCGCAGGTGACGCCGACAGCTCCAGCCGCCGCCAAGCCCGCTGAGCCGGCCGCGCCCAAGCCGGTGGAAGAGGCTGCTCCCAAGCCTGCCGCCAGCTCCGAACCGGCCCCGGCGCCAAAGCCGCAGGAACAGGCGCCGCCCGCGACCGCTGCAGCCCCGCCGCCGGCGCCGCCTGCGTCCTCCGGGCCGCCGACGCCGCCGATCTCGCGCTAAGTCACCCGGATTTTTCCATCCACGATGCGAAGGCCGCGACCATGAGCGGCCTTCGCATCGTCTTGACCGTCATTAGAGTAGGGCTCTAGAGTGTTGCTCTAGGAGGAGGCGCCGATGACCGCGCGGATGCGAGACGATTTGTTGGCGGCGGGTCTTGCCGTGTTCGACCGCGTCGGCTTCGAAGCTGCGACGGTGGCTGCGATCCGCACCCGGGCGCGCGCCTCCAACGGCAGCTTCTTTCACGCCTTCGGCTCGAAGAAGGAGCTCGCCGGTGCGCTGTTCCTGGAGGTCTTGCGGCACTATCACGCCGCGGTGCTGGCCGCGCTCGATCCCGTGCCGGATGCGGAGCAGGGCATCGATCGTCTGATCCGGGCACATCTCGACTGGGTCGTGACCAGCCGGCGCGAGGCGCGCTACCTCTTCGAGATCTCGCGCAGCGAGTGGGGCGAGGACGTGCGCGATGCCCAGCGCGCGCGGAATGCGCGCCTTGTCGAAGGCATCGAGCGCTGGCGCGCGCCGCTGGTTGCGCGCGGCGAGCTCTTGCCGATGACGGCGGCGATGTTCGTCAGCCAGCTCATCGGGCCGGCGCAGATCTTCTGCCGCGCCTTCCTGTCGGGCCGCGATCGCGCCGATCCGCGCGCCGAGGCCGACACGCTGATCGCCTGCGCCATCCGCGCGCTGGTACCGCCCGATCGCATCCACAAACAATGAGAGGCCGCATGCGCAACGACGCAGATCCCGAATTCGCGCCGATCGCCGAACGCATCCACAGCAATGTCGGCCGGCAGGGCTTCATGAACCTGGTCGGCGCCGAGCTTTCGGAATTGACGCGCGGCACCTGCACGATCGCGGTCGACCGCCGGCCGGAGCTGCTGCAGCAGCACGGCTTCTTCCATGGCGGCGTCACCGCCTTCCTGGTCGATAATGCCACGACGATCGCTGCCGCCACCTCGCGCGGCCAGCCGGCGCTGACGGCGGAATACAAGCTCAATTTGTTGTCGCCGGCGGTCGGCGAGAAGCTGATCTGCCGGGCGAGGGTGATCAAGCCGGGCCGCCAGGTCTCGGTGGTTGCGGCCGATGTGTTCTGCGTCAGCCACGGGGTCGAGAAGCACACGGCAACGGCGCTGGCCTCGATCGCGATGTTGAGCGAAGAGGTCGCTGCGAAAACGAAAAGCCCGGCCGCCTGAGGCGACCGGGCTGATTCCTACGGCCGTCATTCCGGGATGGCGCGCAAGCGCCAGACCCGGAATCTTCCGGGTTCGGTCCTGCGGACCGCCCCGGAATAACGAACAGCGGCTTACTTCTCTTCCGCGGCCGGGGCCGGCTCGACCTCGTCGTGCTGGGCTTCCGGATCGAAGAACTCGCCGGCGGCGGCGATCGCCTCGGCGGCCGCGTCGCGGTCCTCGTTGCGGGTCGAGATGTCCTCGCCGCGGTTGATGCGCTCGGCCTCGTCCTGGCTGCGCGCGACCGTAACGGTGATCTCGACCTCGACCTCGGGGTGAACGGCAACGGTGATCGAGTGCTTGCCGATGGCCTTGATCGGCGCGTCGAGCTGGATCTGCGGACGGGCGAGCGAAACGCCGTCGGCTTCGAAGGCGATCACGATGTCACGCACGTTGACCGAGCCGAACAGCTGGCCGGCTTCCGACGCCTGGCGGATCACGATGATGTTCTTGCCCTCGATCTTCTCGGCGACCTTGGACGCCTCGGCCTTCGAGGCGAGGTTGCGGGCCTCGAGCTCGGCCTTCATGCCGTCATACTTGGCCCGGTTGTCGGCGGTGGCGCGCAGCGCCTTGCCGCGCTTGAGCAGGAAATTCCGGGCGTAGCCGTCGCGAACCTTCACGACTTCGCCCATCTGGCCGAGCTTGTTGACGCGTTCCAGCAAAATGACTTCCATATTCGTTCTCCTTTTGAAGTGCTCTCTTAGGTTTCGGTTTCGGGGTTGAACTCAGGGGGTCGGCAGCGGCGGCGGCTGCCGGCTGCGCAGGAAGCGTTCGCGAAAGCCGAACACGGCATCCGCAAGGCCGAGGATCACCATCGCGATCACGGGCCATCCGAACACGACCACGACGGCGTAGGTTGAGCCGAGCCAGAAGGTGCGGCTCCTCAGCGCCAGCGTGAGCGTATGCAGCACGGCAAAGCCGGTCAGCGCATAGCCCATCATCAGCGCGGCCGCGGTGATCTGAGCGACGATCGCGAGCAGCCCGCCGGTGAAGCAGAAGGCGAGCGCGATGCAGAGCGCCACCAGGGTCATCGGCGGCAGCTCCGCCGTCCTCATGTCCGGCCACGGGCGCCGCAGCCGTCCCGACGTCGCCGTGACCTTGGCGCTGAGCCAGAGGTTGAGGGTCAGCGTCATCATCGCGATGATGGTGGCGCCGGCCGGTGCGATCCGCACCAGCGCATCGACGAACTGGCCGGCTTCGCCGGAGCTTTGCGGGTCGGTGGCGCGGAGGAGGCGCATCAGGCCGCGCCTGAGCGTGCCAAGGATGGTCTCGGCGTCGGTCCCGAGCGTGAGCAGGGCGGCGATCGTGGTCAGCGTGGCGAAGCCTGCGATCCAGAGCAGGATGCGGCCGACCGGATACCATTCGAACTCGGGTTCGGCGGACGGCTCGGTCGCGGCATCAGGCGCGACGGGTCCCACGGGACGGCTGAGCAGGACGAGATGGCCGAGCCACCACGCCGGCAGCGCGACTGTGACGACGAAGGCGATGCAGTAGGGCAGGCCGAACAGGGCGCCGAGGCCGATCGCAGCACCGATGCCGCCGAGGCTGGCGCAAAGCGGGCCCCAGCCGATCGCGGCGACCATCAGCGGGAGCGGAGCGAGATAGAACAGGACGAGCGAGATCAGCGCGCCCGAAATGATCGAGGCGAACATCAGGGCCGACGCGGCGCCGGCGATCAGGGCTATCAGCACAAATGCCATCATCAGCTGTCCCGCTCCCTTCGAGCGGTTAGAGCGAGACCAGCGAAATCGCTAGTGTTATCAGAGGTTTACGGTAATCGGTTTGAGCTGTGTAGCAAAAACCGTAGCAGAAACCTCAGCTCACTCAGCTCAGCGGCCCCCAAGTTAGGAGCCGCAAACGAATGCGGCCCCACTGGGAGCCGCAAACCAAACGGGGGTCTTCTAGCCAGTTTGGCCCGGACAATCAACGGCTATCTGGTGCGCTGACTCAAGCCTCGGTCAGCATGCGATCTAGACGCAGCCGATGTCGATGGTCAGTGAGCAGGCGTGCGCCACCCAGGACGGCGACCAGCGTTCCCAGCCCAGTCCCGCCGGCGATTAGGAACATGATCAGCAATTGATATTTGACGGCATCGATCGGCTCGACACCCGCAAGGATCTGGCCGGTCATCATCCCCGGCAAGGAAACGAGACCGATCGCCGCCATACTGTTCATGATCGGCATGAAGCCGCTTCTCAAGGCGTCCCGTATGACCGGCAGGAGGGCTTGGTGTCGCGTGCCGCCCAGCGCAAGACAAGCTTCCACGCCGGCTCGTTCACGCACCAGGCTGTTCGTCAGCACGTCCAGGCCCAGGCTTATCCCGGTCATGGTGTTGCCGAGCATCATGCCCAGCAAAGGGAGCGCATAACGCGGATGATACCACGGATCGGGGCGTAGCTCCGTCATAAGCGCGAACATCGTGACCGTGCCGGCGGCGAGCAGCGTGCATCCCGCGCCCAAGCCGTACTTCCAAACGCCCTGAAGACGTCGCTTCTGCCGCGCGACGATCTCCCGCGAGGCGAAGAGGACCATGATCAGGGCGGCGAGAGCGGTCCAGAGCGGCGACACCGCGGCAAACAGGAACGTCAGCACGTATCCGACGAGGACGAGCTGGACCACCATGCGCACGGTAGCAATGGCCAGTTGCCTCTCAAGCTTGAGGTGGAGGACAAGCGAGAAGACGCCGTCCATGACGACAAGGAGAGCGGGTAGGACGAGGTCGCCGTACGAAAGCTGGATGTAGGTCACGACCGGTTTTCCTCGATCCCGCCGTCGGGTCTCATCACAAAAATCCTGGTCCCGACCCGGCGGGCTTGGGCGCCGTCGTGGGTAGTCCAGAGGACGCTCGTTCCATCCGAGATGCGTTCGGCAATCACACCTTCCACGGCCGCAGCGGCTGCCGGGTCGAGGGCCGAGGTCGGCTCGTCCAGCAGAAGCACCCGTGATCGCAGCATGAGCGCCCGCACAAGTCCCAACCGCAATCTCTCGCCGGTCGAAAGTCTTTGGATCGACCACTCTCCGCAGTCATGCGGCAACCCCAGTCGCGCTACCAGCGGAAGGGCAGCCTCCCAGGCCGCGAAGTGCTCTTGCACGGTGTCAGACCACCAGCCCGGCTCGGCGGCGAGGTAGGTCACCCGCCTTCGCCAGGCCGGGGCGGGCATCGCCTCTCTGAGGATGCCGTCCAGCTTGACTGTTCCGTCGTTGGGATCGAGATCCGCGATGGAGCGGAGCAGCAATGTCTTTCCGACCCCGGAAGGCCCCTGCAGGGCGACGCATTCGCCGTCCTGCAGGTCGAATGATACGGAGAGATGCAGGCGCTTGAGCCCTCTGACCGTCAGCATGCGTCAGTTCTTAAGCTTCAGCCGGTCGGCAACTCGCCTGGCGATCTCCGCCGGCGCGTCGTCCGGGTATGGATGCACCGAGCTGACGTTGATTTCGCCCAGCACATAGCTGTCGCTCCCGTCGGCCTGGACCGGGCCGAGCATGAAGTCGGCGTCCCAGATCGCGGGCAGATCATCTCGTGCGATGTCCAGCAGGGAAGTAAGCTGCGGCGTCCACTTGTCTTCCATCAATCGCCGCAGCCGCTGGAAGCGCGGGTCCGCGCTCGACGAGTAGAGCCGCGGTCCAGCCTCCGAACGCGCCGCCGGCGAGTCGACCAGCGCTTTGACCTTGTGATGGCCGAATCCGGCGCAGCGGTCGCCTGCCATGTAGCAGCGCACCACGCCCTCGCTCAGGCGAGGCTGGAACGCCTGGTCGATCACGCTGCCGCTCTCGAAATACTCCGCGCAGCGACGCAGGAAATCATCCAGCGTCACTTCCTCGGGCGCGTCCTTGGTCGCGTCCAGGACCCTGATCATGGAGGAGGTCGGAAGCCTCTCGATCTTCCAGACGCCTTGGCCGCCGTTGCCCCTGTTGCGTTTGATCACGCGCGGGCCGGAAGCGAGCCGCGTCGGCAGCTCGGCAAGCATCGTCTCGGCGGTCTGATAGAGAGCCGTGTCCGACCCCCAGCCCATCGAGCGGGTGCGATAGAGCACCTCCTTCGTGCCCATCTTGAGGATGACGTCCGGATGAGCGCTCACCCACACGCCCTGCGCGGCGACCTCGCGCAGCAGGGCGTCGAGACCGGCGCGGTTCCGGCCTTCCTGAATCGGATTGACCCAGACGAGCACGCCATCCACTGCGAGAAGTTCTTGGCGGACGTCGTCGGCGAAGCTTTCGTCGTAGATCGCGGGGCGTCCTTCGATGCCAACAGCGGCGAGCGCTTCGAAGACGTCGGCGAAGCGGCCGTATTTTGAGGTCGCATCTCGACGCGCGGCCGCATCGCCTCGCGAGAGGATGGCAACTGTATGTCGGGGAGAGAATTGCTTTTCGGTATCCATGCGCAAGCTCCACGTGTTGCGTGCTGCGCAGAACTTGGACCGAAGTCTCGCCGGGAGTCTGCCTGATCCCGGACCGGCAGTCTACGTGAACTGCTCCGGACGTTTCAAGATCGTAGCGAGCAAACCTTGATCTGGCTCAACAACGTTTGTCCTCCCCAGTCGAACCGTGGGAGCATGAAAGATTCGGACCGACTAGAACGAGATAGAGAAGTTCCGGAGCCTAAGCTTTCGCTTTCCGAAGAAGCCGTGAAGTTCATCGAAGAGCATGCGAGCGATCTCCGCGAGATCGTCAAGAAGCTCGGTCAGAGGTTTCATTAAGGCCAGCGCGACGCCGAATGTCGGCTTAGTTCCTCAGTTCGATTGAAACTTCCGCAACGCTGGTCTGATGATTTCTTGAATCCTTCGCCGCCCCACGGGTTGACAGCCCGGCCAACTGGGCTTTTATTCGCGGCTCGGGGATGTGCGATCTCCCCGCGAGGCGTCATGCCCAAGAATCGCGTCCTGATCACCAAGGGCGCAGCATGTCAGCATCGTACACATCTATTTCACCCGATAAATTGTTTCGATTGGTCGGCACGGCGGCCGCTCCGACGCTCATAGACATGCGCATCGAAGAGGAGTTCTCGGCCGATCCGCGCCTCATCCCGGGCGCGGCGCTCGCATCTCGACGTCCAGGATTGGGCGTCCCGCCTGACGGGCCAGTCCGTCGTCGTGGTCTGTCGCAAAGGCAAGAAGCTCAGCGAGGGGACCGCGGCCTGGCTCCGCTGCTGCAACGTCGCCGCCGAGAACCTCGAAAGTGGTCAAGCCGCCTGGAAGGAAGCGAACCATCCGACGGTGCCGGCCGCCAGGATTCCCAAGCGCGACGGGCGTGGCCGCACGGTGTGGGTCACGCGAGCCTGTCGCGCATGTTCGACCACGACCTCGAGCAGTTGAACGCCGGTCTCCAGCTCTACGATGCATTCTATCGATGGTGCCGCGACGCGACCAGGGAGCTGCACAACCGGCAAGTGAGGTCAAAGGCCTGATGACTTCTGGGGCAGGGACAACCAGGAGATCAGACATGCGAACATCGACGATCTATCGGGCAGTGCTCTTCGTGGCCCTGGCGGCGGGACTCTCGCCCGCTCACGCCCTGACCCAGGACGAGCTGATCGCCAAGATCCAGGCGGCCGGCTACTCGCAGGTGCAAGACGTCAAATCGACGGCCGAAGGCATCCCCGCCAATGCGGTGAAGGACGGCAAGCCAGTGAAGCTGCTCGTCGACAGCGGTGGCCAGATCAAAGAGCGGAATTGAGCTCGAGGAGCAGCACCATGAAAAGGGGCATCTTGGCTCTGGTCGGCCTCGCCGTCTGCTTTTTCGCAATCCGCTTCGCGCCCTTCTTCCCGGCGTATGCTCAAGATGCCGAATGGCAGAAGGTAGACGAGGCGCTCGGCCGCAAGCCGGCGGTTTCGGACGACGTCCGCCGCTACGGCCTTCCGCGCAGCGACCTCTCCGTGACGATTGATGAGGTGGCGATCAAGCCGGCGCTTGCCCTAGGCGGATGGGTTGCGTTCAAGCCCGCGCACGGCGGCGCCATGGTCATGGGCGACCTAGTGCTGCTCGAGACTGAGATCAACCCCGTGATGGCGAAGATGATCGCGAGCGGTCTCGAGATCACGGCCGTGCACAATCATCTGCTGCGGGCGAGCCCTGCGACCTTCTACATGCACGTCGCCGGCCACGGGGAACCCGTCAAGCTTGCGTCGGCGATCCACGATGCGCTGGCCGAGAGCAAGACGCCGCTGACGGCCGCGGCGCCGGCGAGCCCGCCGCCGGCCGTCGACCTCGATACGGCGAAGCTCGACCAGATCATCGGCGTGAAGGGCCAGGCCAACGGCGGCGTCTACCAGTTCAACGTCAAGCGGCGAGACCCGATCACTCAGGACGGCATGCCGCTGGCCCCCGTCGGCCCGATGGGCGTCGCGACTGCTATCAACTTCCAGCCGACGGGAGGCGGGAAGACCGCCATCACGGGCGACTTTGTGCTGACCAGCGACGAGGTCAACCCCGTCATCCTGGCGCTGCGGACCCACGGCATCGAGGTGACCGCGCTGCACAGCCACATGCTCGATGAGCAGCCAAGGCTGTTCTTCATGCACTTCTGGGCGAACGACGACGTCTTGAAGCTGGCCGAGGACCTGCGTGCGGCGCTCGACAAGACGGCCAGTACGAAGAGTTGAGCCAAAGCTTGAACGAAGGAGTCGCCTGATGCCCTACGAAACCAAGCCGCTGCTGTTCGATCCGAAGGCGATCAGCGGCATTTCCGAAAAGGTGCTCGTCAGTCACTATGAGAACAACTACGGCGGCGCGGTGAAGCGGCTCAACGCGATCAGCGCGCAGCTCGCCGAGCTGGACTTCGCTAAGGCGCCGAACTTCGTCATCAACGGCCTGAAGCGCGAAGAGCTGATCGCGGCGAACTCGATGATCCTGCATGAGATCTACTTCGATGGTCTCGGCGGCGCCAGTAAGCCGGGCGGAGCGCTCGCCGAAGCGATCGTGCAAGACTTCGGCAGCATCGATCGATGGCGGACGGAGTTCGCTGCGATGGGAAAGGCCGAGGGAGGAGGTTCGGGGTGGGTGATCCTCTCCTACTCGCCCCGCAACAAACGGCTCGTCAACCAGTGGGCTGCCGACCATACGACGACGCTCGCCGGCGGCCGTCCCGTGCTGGTGCTCGACATGTATGAGCACGCCTATCACATGGACTTCGGCGCTGCGGCAGCCCGCTATGTCGACGTCTACATGGAGGCCATCCGCTGGGAAAACGCCTCCGCGCTCTACGATCGATACGCGAAGGAAATCTGAAGGAGATGAGAAGGATGAGAAACATTGCCGTCGCTGTGTTCGCGCTGGCCGTTCTGCTCGATGCCTCCCAGGCGGCTCGCGCGCAAACCTGCAAGGTTTGCGCCGACCAGCGGGCCGCTTGCATGAAGAATTACGCCGGGCCCGCATGCAAGACCGAGTATCAGATGTGTCGGAAGGCGTGCAAAAAGTGAGGCCGGCGGACTTGGAGCGCCAACTTGCGAGGTGTCTCATCGCGGCACTGGGTGTCGGCATCGGAGGACTGGTCAGCCTCGATGCCGGTTTTGTCGCGGCCGAGAGCGTTCGGACGTTGACCGGCGCGCAGATTCGAGCGGCGTTTACGGGTAAGCAACTGACCGACGAGGTTCACTATCGGTTTGTTTATGACGGCGACGGGACTCTGCGAACTTACTCAATGGGCGCGAAGCAGGTCGGAACATGGCGCGTCGAGAAGAATGAGCTCTGCCTGTTCCTCAAGGACATGGAGGACAGCTGCTACAGCGTGACGAAGAGCGGAAGGCGATTTGAACTGAAGCCGACCGGGCTCGGCAGCCCGCTCGACGGCATATTGGAGCCAGCATTCAACGGGGATGGGACGAAGTGATGACGACGGGCATCGAGCACGGAAAGATGGGCGAGCTGGTGCGATATTTCCTGAGACTTGGCTTTCTTGGCTTCGGCGGACCGGTCGCGCTGGTCGGCCGGATGGAGCGTGAGCTCGTCAACGCTGACGGTTCTGATCCACTGGAAGGTCAGCAATCCAGTGCTGATCGCAGTCACCGCCGTCGTCGGGCCGGTCGCCCATCCGATTCTTCAGCCGGCGTGGTTGCTCATTGGGCTCTGTGGGGGTGACCATGCGCGTGGGGCTCGGGAATGGTCTGGCGGTGAAGCGACGTGCGGCGCTCGCTTCGACGGCCGCACGTCCGACATCTAGGGTCTGGCCAGGTCGCCTATTGCCGATCCTTGTCGTCTGGACGAGCGCGCCAGTCCCGGCCGACGGTCTGATGGTCGTCGTTCGGCGCGGCCTGGCCGGCGTGATCGGCTTCGCCGCCCTGAGCCTTCCAGTCGCGTCCGATCGTGACGTCCTCCGCGCGGCTGCGATCCTGCTCGCGCGACTGTTCCGACTGCTGCGGCGACTGAGGTTGCTGGACAGGGGTGGACTGCGCTTGTGCCGCGCCTCCGCCGAATACGAAGGCCAGCAAGATAGCGGACAAAAGGGCAGCCGGTGCAGAGTTTCTCATGATGGTCTCCCTTCCTCGCTGGAGGTGTGCACCAACTCGCACACGGGGGCTTTGTTCGGAGAGTCCGCGCGTAAGAAACAGGATAAAGGCAATGCGAAGATCAACATGCCCAGGCGCTTCCCCGCTGAACGCTTTGCGCGCGTGGGGCTTGCCTCGGCGCTCTTGCCGGTTTTGCTGATGGGAGGTAACGCCGTGGCCAACACCCTAAACTTTGACAGCACTCCTGCCGGAATGCCGCCGGAAGGTTGGACTTTGACGAAGACCGGCCAGGGACAATCGAAATGGACCGTCGAGGCCGACGCCACGGCACCGAGCAAGCCGAACGTGCTCAAGCAATCCGGACGAGCGACCTTCCCGGTAGCCATCAAGAACGATTCCAGTGTCCGTGACGGCTTCGTGGAGGTCAAATTCAAGGCTGTCGCCGGATCAGAGGATCGCGCAGCAGGCATCATCTGGCGCGCCAAAGACGCGGACAATTACTACGTCGTCCGGGCCAACGCGCTGGAGGACAACGTAGTGCTCTACAAGACCATCAAAGGCGTTCGAACATCGCTCGACATTGTCGGACGCAAGGGGGGTTATGGCGTCAGCACGCCGGTGGCGTCCCGGGCAATGGCACGCGCTACGTTGCGACTTCACGGGAAGCCGGTTCAAGGTGACCTATGATGGGAAGCAGATATTCGAGGTGGAGGACAGTACGATTTCTGACGCTGGCATGATCGGCTTGTGGACCAAGGCGGATAGTGCGACCCTGTTCGATGATCTGGCATATGGCGAGATCAAGTAGCCCGTCGCTCAGCTCTGGCGGTCGGCGACCCAGAAGCCTTATGAGTTCGAAAAGTTGCGACCGGCGGCGCGATGGCCGCCGGTCGAATTGGTCGTGTCAGCGAATGACGTAAGGCAACAGGCCCAGGAAGCGCGCGCGCTTGATGGCGCGGGCGAGCTCACGCTGCTTCTTCGCGGACACCGCGGTGATGCGGCTCGGCACGATCTTGCCGCGCTCGGAGACGTAACGCATCAGCAGCTTGGAGTCCTTGTAGTCGATCTTGGGAGCGTTGGCGCCCGTGAACGGGCAGCTCTTGCGACGACGGAAAAACGGGCGACGTGCACCAGCTTCAGCCATTGTTCTTACTCCCCATCCGTGGTTTCAGCTTCATCGCGCGGGCGGCGCGGACCGCGATCGCCGCGGAAACCGCCCTCGCGGTCGCCGCGGAAGCCGCCCTCACGCTCACCGCGGAAGCCGCCGCCACGATCGTCACGCTCGCGATCGCGATCGGCCTTGCGCATCATCGCGGACGGGCCTTCCTCGAGCTCCTCGACGCGGACGCTGAGATAGCGGATCACGTCTTCGCTGATGCGCTCCTGGCGCTCGATCTCGGCGATCGCCGCGGACGGCGCGTCGATGTTGAGCAGCACGAAGTGCGCCTTGCGGTTCTTGTTCATGCGGTAGGTGAGGGAGCGCACGCCCCAATTCTCGGTCTTGGTGACCTTGCCGCCGAGATTCTCGACGATGCCGGTCATCTGCGCAGTCAGCTCTTCGACCTGCTGCGTGCTCGCGTCCTGGCGCGCGAGAAAAACATGCTCATAAAGAGCCATGGTGGTCCTTTCCTCGTGTTGGCGCATCGCCCGGCGTCAAGCCCTTAAGAGGCCTTCGGAAAGGACTCTGGGATTAAGCTCAGAAGGCGGAAACACGGGACGACGGGCCGACTGGCCCTGCCACACCAAAATCACGAATGATTTGCTGAGACCGTCCGTTCAGCTCCCGGCCGGGGTCTGCGGATGCGCGCCTTATACGGATTTTGGCCGACTTGGCAAGGTTGGAGCGCCCGTTTTCGACCAAGCGGCCGCTGGCAGGGCGGCCAAACCCATCCTCCCGTACCGGCTTGACCTATTTGTTTGTATATCATACAAAGAATGGGTCGGAGGTGCTGATGGCGGGTGAATCGATCAAGGCTCCGTTCGAGCCGTCGGCGGGCGATCCGAAGCACGCCGCGCGCGCCACGCGGTCGGCCGGCCGCAAGATGCGCTCGCTGCTGCTCGATGCGGCAAGCCCGCTGTTTCGGGAGCGGGGGCTGTCGGGCACGGCGATCACCGACATCGCGGCCGCCGCGGACGCATTCCCGAGCCAGATCACCTACTATTTCCGGACCAAGGAGGCGTTGTTCGTCGAATGCGCCTGCCGCGACCTCTTGTATCTGGCGCGCGCGACCGAGCAGGCGGCACTGAAGGCGCGGACGCCACGGGAATACACCCACGCGCTGGCGGAGACCGTGACAGCAAGCGATTCCGTCGCCTTTTTCGCCGAAGCGCTGACATTGACGCGACGCCGGCAGGATCTTGCCCCGCTGGTCGAGCGCACCATCGAGCGCCTGCACAGCGAAGGCGCGCGGGCCTATGCGAGCCAGGTGGCGCGGCACGGCTGGCGCTCGCTGCGTGCGCCCGACGAAAGCTCGCGGCGTTTCTGGGCGGTCGCCATTGGCGTCATCCTCGAAGGCTATGCGATGGGCCGCTCGCCCGAGGAGCTCTGCGCCGAGATGCTGCGCGTGCTCGGCGAGCAGGCGAAATCCACCGGCGATACCGCGCGGCTGCGGCTTGTCGAGGATGCATCACATTCGGATGAGGAGGGGTAGGCCATGACCGCGCTTCGCATGCGTGCCCGCGATTTCCTGACCGACGACCAGCTTGCCGATGTGCGCCAGCGTGTGACCTGGAAAGGCGTCGCGCTGATCGCGCATGCCTGGGCGCTGATCGCTGCCGCCGCCGCGCTGGTCGCGTGGTGGCCCAATCCGCTCACCTACGTCCTCGCCGTCGCGATCATCGGCTCGCGCCCACTCGGCCTTGCGATCCTGATGCATGACGGCGCGCATGGCTGCCTGTCCGCCGACGAGAGGACCAATCTGGCCCTGAGCCAGTGGTTCTGCGCCTATCCGCTGTTTGCGGAGACGCGCAGCTACCGGCGCTATCACCTGCAGCATCATGCGCGCACGCAGCAGGAGGATGATCCCGACCTCGTGCTGTCGGCGCCGTTTCCGATCACGAAGCTGAGCTACCGCCGCAAGTTCATTCGCGACATCACCGGACAGACCGGCTATCAGCAGCGCAAGGCGCAGCTGCTCAACGCGCTCGGTTCGAAGGAGTGGCCGTGGCGCCAGCGCGCCTCGTATTTCTGGGACAAGCTCGGCCCGCAATGCATCGTCAATGCCGTGATGTTCGCTGGCCTCGCGGCGGCCGGCGTGTGGTGGGCCTATCCACTGCTATGGCTGGGGCCGCTGCTCACCTGGATGATGGTCATCACCCGCATCCGTAACATCGCCGAGCATGCCGTCGTCCCCGACAGCAACGATCCCCTGCGCAACACCCGCACCACGCACGCCAATTTTCTCGAGCGCCTGTTCATCGCGCCGTATTACGTGAACTATCACCTCGAGCATCATCTGCTGTTCTACGTACCCTGCTACAATCTGCCGAAGGTGCATCGGCTGCTCAGCGTAAGCCGGCATGCCGGCCGCATGGAGGTGCAGCCGGGCTATGCCGCGGTGCTCAGGCTTGCGACGGCGAAGCCCGATCGGGATGACCGGCCGGGTCAATTGGTGAACAGCGCGCGCCGTGCCCAGGCGGGGGTGAAGGTCGACGCCAACCAGACCGCCGGCGGGTTCTGATGCGGCGTATCCCCAGTTGAATGCCGGCCGGGCTTCCCATCTCGGCTTGACAGTCCGGCCCCGGACAGTGTCTACGGCCCTCCTTTGGAGCACGATCCGGAACCATGGCCCAAGGAACTAGGCCACAAGGCCGCGCGTAATCGGCTGCCGGTTCTAGCAGGGATCGTGCCCGACAAAGCAGGGAGCGCCGATGACGGCAGCATTCACATTTCCGGGACAGGGGTCCCAGGCGGTCGGCATGGGCAAGGCCTTGGCCGACGCCTTTCCGGTCGCGCGCGCCGTGTTCGACGAGGTCGATGCCGCGCTGTCCGAGAAGCTGACGGCGGTGATCTGGGATGGTCCGGCCGAAACCCTGCAGCTCACCGAAAATGCCCAGCCGGCGCTGATGGCGGTGTCTGTCGCCACCCTGCGCGTGCTGGAGGCCGAGGCTGGTTTTTCCGTGGGACGGGACGCGGCCTTCGTCGCCGGCCACTCGCTCGGTGAATATTCGGCGCTGGCCGCCGCCGGCAGCCTGACGGTCTCGGATACCGCCCGCCTGCTTCGCACCCGCGGTCTCGCAATGCAAAAGGCCGTCCCGGTTGGCGCTGGCGCAATGGCCGCGCTGCTCGGGCTCGACTATGAGGCCGCCATGGAGGTGGCCAATGAGGCGGCGCAGGGGCAGGTCTGCCAGGCCGCGAACGACAATGGCGGCGGCCAGGTCGTCGTCTCCGGCGACAAGGCCGCGGTTGATCGCGCCGTCGAGATCGCCAAGACCAAGGGCGCCAAGCGCGCGATGCTGCTGCCGGTGTCCGCCCCGTTCCATTGCAAGCTGATGCAGCCTGCCGCCGACGCCATGGCCGAAGCGCTGTCGAAGGTCACTATCAAGGCGCCGGCCGCGCCGCTGGTGTCGAACGTGCTGGCGAGCGCCATCACCGATCCCGACGAGATCCGACGCCGCCTGGTCGAGCAGGTCACGGGAACGGTGCGCTGGCGCGAGTCGGTTGCCTATATGGCAGGGCAGGGCGTCACCCGTTTCTTCGAGATCGGCGCCGGCAAGGTGCTGACCGGTCTCGTCAAGCGCATTGCGGACGGCGCCGTCGGCATTGCCGTCGGCGGTCCCAACGACATTGCCGCCGCCAAAGAAGCCTTGGCCGCCGCGAAGCAGGGGTGAGGAGTTATCGATGTTCGATCTGACTGGCAAAAAGGCGCTCGTCACCGGCGCGACCGGCGGCATCGGCGGCGCGATCGCGCAGGCGCTGCATGCGCAGGGCGCGACCGTTGCGATTTCGGGAACGCGCAAGGAAGTGCTGGATGAGCTCGCCGGCAAGCTTGGCGAACGCGTCTTTGTGCTGCCGTGCAATCTCTCCAAGGCCGACGAGGTCGAAGCGCTGGTGCCGGCGGCGGAAGCCGCGATGGGCCAGGTCGACATCCTCATCGCCAATGCCGGCATCACCCGCGACAATCTCTTCGTGCAGCTGCGTGACGAGGATTGGGAGGAGGTCATCAACGTCAACTTGACCGCGACCTTCCGCCTGGCACGCGCCGCCACCAAGCTGATGATGCGCAAACGCTTCGGCCGCATCATCGCCATCACCTCGATCGTCGGCGTCACCGGCAATCCGGGGCAGGGCAACTACACCGCGTCGAAGGCGGGCCTGATCGGCATGATCAAGACGCTGGGCGCCGAATACGCCAAGCGCGGCGTGACCGCGAACTGCATCGCGCCTGGCTTCATCAAGACGCCGATGACCGACGCGCTCAACGACAAGCAGCGCGAAACGATTCTGGCCAAGGTTCCGGCTGCGCGTTTGGGGACGCCGGAGGACATCGCGGCGGCCGCTGTGTACCTGAGTTCGAACGAAGCGGCCTACGTCACCGGCCAGACCATCCACGTCAACGGCGGCATGGCCATGATCTGAAGCCTTCGTTCCGCACTGCCCACATGGGCGGTGCGGGATGCGGCAAACGGCCGTTTTCGGAGCGAAATGAGGCTTGTAGTCAAGGCAGTTGAAGTGTGATAACCGGACCCTCAACGGATGGGCAAAGAACGCCATTGCAGGTTTTTGAAACCCTGTATATTGGCGATGCGGAGCCTTGGCCGTCGTTCGCCGGGCCCTGTATCGGTTAAGATGGGGCCAAATCAAAGTTCGTAAGCGAAGGCAAAGTAACACGACCACGACGGCTCGTATCGTCCCGGGGGGTCGGGTCTACAGGGAACAACACGAGGTTAAGCAATGAGTGACATTGGCGAGCGGGTTAAGAAGATCGTGGTCGAACACCTTGGTGTTGAACCCGAGAAGGTTGTCGACGCTGCGAGCTTCATCGACGACCTCGGCGCCGACAGTCTGGACACCGTCGAGCTGGTGATGGCGTTCGAAGAGGAATTCGGTTGCGAGATTCCGGACGACGCCGCGGAAACGATTCTCACCGTCGGCGATGCCACGAAGTTTCTCGAGAAGAACGCGAAGAGCTAAGGCTCTTCATTTTCGCGGGGACAACATTGAAACCGGACGGGCCGCTTGCCAGCGGTCAGCCGGTTTCTTGTTATTGGCCGTGAATCTTTCGATGCGGAGTTTTCGGATATGAGGCGGGTTGTCGTCACGGGTCTCGGCATGGTCTCGCCACTCGGCTGCGGCGTCGAGCCGACCTGGAAGCGCATCCTCAACGGCGAAAGCGGTGCGCGCAGGATCGAGAGCTTCGATGTCTCCGATCTCCAGACCAAGATCGCCTGCACGGTCGTGCGCGGCGACGGCTCCAACGACACCTTCAATCCCGACAAATGGATGGAACCGAAGGACCAGCGCAAGGTCGACGACTTCATCATCTTCGGCATGGCCGCGGCCGGCCAGGCGCTCGACGACGCCAACTGGCACCCCGAGACCGAAGAGGACAAGTGCGCCATCGGCACCATGATTGGGTCCGGCATCGGCGGCCTCAACGGCATTGCCGACACCGCGATCCTCCTGAAGGAGCGCGGACCGCGCCGGGTGTCGCCGTTCTTCATTCCCGGCCGCCTGATCAATCTCGCCTCCGGCTACGTCTCGATCGCGCACGGGCTGAAGGGACCGAACCATTCGGTGGTCACGGCCTGCTCGACCGGCGCGCACGCGGTCGGCGATGCCGCGCGCCTGATCGCGCTCGGCGATGCCGATGTGATGGTCGCGGGCGGTGCGGAATCGCCGATCAGCCGCATCGGCATTGCCGGCTTCAACGCCGCGCGTGCGCTCTCGACCGGCTTCAACGAGACGCCCGAGAAGGCCTCGCGCCCCTACGACAAGGACCGCGACGGCTTTGTCATGGGCGAGGGGGCTGGCGTTCTGGTGCTCGAGGAGCTCGAGCACGCGCAGCGTCGCGGCGCCAGAATCTACGCCGAGGTGATCGGCTACGGTCTGTCGGGCGATGCCTATCACATCACGTCGCCGTCGCCCGATGGCGATGGCGGTTTCCGCAGCATGTCGGCCGCGCTGAAGCGTGCCGGCCTGACGCCGTTCGATCTCGACTACATCAACGCGCACGGCACCTCGACACCGCTCGGCGATGAAATCGAGCTCGGTGCAGTCGAGCGTCTGCTCGGCAATGCTGCCTCCAAGGTTGCGATGTCCTCGACCAAATCGTCGACGGGTCATCTGCTCGGCGCGGCCGGTGCGATCGAGGCGATCTTCGCCATTCTCGCGATTCGCGATAATGTCGTTCCGCCGACGATCAATCTCGACAATCCGTCGGTCGAGACTGCGATCGATCTGGTGCCGCACACGCCGAAGAAGCGAGAGGTCAACGTCGCCTTGTCGAACTCTTTTGGTTTTGGCGGCACCAATGCGTCGGTGATCGTCCGGCGCTTCACCAATTAGTTTGTGTTTGAGACGAATCCACCGTTTTGCCGTATTCGGCGATAGTCATGGAAGTGGGCGTGCATTTGGCCTGGCAAGCGATTGTCGGGTCGCTATTGAACCGGCAGGATTCAGGTTGCTTCGATGAGTGAAAGGCCGCCCATTTCCCCCCGGAGTCCGCGGGCAGCGCTGGAGCCCGAGCAGCTCCCGCCGCCGCCGAAGCGATCGGACCGCGCGCGCAATCCGTTGGTGGTCGTCGGCAACGCCATCATCACCCTTCTGCTGATCGCCATGCTCGGCGCCGGCGGGGTCTATTATTACGGCCGGCAGGTGCTCGAGGCGCCGGGGCCGCTGAAGGAAGACAAGATCGTCAACATCCCGCAGCGTGCGGGCAAGCGTGACATCGCCGAGACGCTGAACCGGGAAGGCGTGACCGACGTCAATCCCTGGGTGTTCATCGCCAGCGTTGCCGCGTTGAAGGCGAGCTCGGATCTCAAGCCGGGTGAATATGCGTTCCAGAAGAGCGCCTCGCTCCGCGACGTCATCGCCACCATCGTCGAGGGCAAGGTGGTGCAGCATGCCGTCACGATTCCGGAAGGCCTGACCTCCGAGCAGATCGTGGCGCGCCTGTCCGACAACGACATCTTCACCGGCAGCGTGCGCGAGCTGCCGCGCGAGGGCACGCTGTTGCCGGAGACCTACAAGTTCCCGCGTGGCACGCCGCGCGAGCAGGTGATCCAGCGCATGCAGCAGGCGCACAAGCGTGTGCTCGCCGAGATCTGGGAGCGGCGCAACCAGGACATTCCGGTCAAGACGCCGGAGCAGCTGGTGACGCTGGCCTCGATCGTGGAAAAGGAGACCGGCAAGCCCGACGAGCGCAGTCGCGTCGCTGCGGTGTTCGTCAACCGCCTGAAACAGCGGATCAAGCTGCAGTCCGATCCGACCATCATCTATGGCCTCGTCGGCGGCAAGGGCACGCTCGGCCGGCCGATCAAGCGCAGCGAGATCACGCAGCCTTCGCCCTACAATACCTATGTGATCGAGGGCCTGCCGCCGGGGCCGATCTCCAATCCCGGCCGAGCCTCGCTGGAGGCTGCCGCCAATCCGGCCCGCACCCGCGACCTCTATTTCGTCGCCGACGGCACCGGCGGGCATGCCTTCACCGAGACCTACGACGCGCACCAGAAAAACGTCGCCAAGCTGCGCGCGATGGAAAAGCAGATCCAGAACGACACGGTCGAGCCGGCCGAGGAGGCGCAGCCGCCAGCTGCCGCCGCGCCCGGGGCCACCGATACGCCGACCGCGACAACGCCGGCCCGGCCCAATCAGCAGAAGAAGCCCCCGGCCGCGCGCCCCGCAAATCCGGCACCGGCGCGGCAGGGCGCGGTGCAACCCTCGCCGCCGGTGGTCCAGCGCTAGGCGCGTTGCAGACCTGCTTGCGGGACTTTGCGGATTCCACTTTCCTGCAAAATAGTCTTAAGATTCGCGTGGCTTGATGCCTCGCGAATCCCGTGTTTCTGGAGAATTTGACCTGATGGCGCTGTCGTCCATGACCGGCTTTGCGAGATGCCACGGTGCAAGCGGGCCGTACACGTTCGAGTGGGAATTGAAGTCGGTCAACGCCAAGGGCTTTGACCTCAGGGTGCGGCTGCCGCAAGGGTTCGACGAGCTCGAGGCCCACGCCAAGAAGCGCGCCGGCGAGCTTTTGTCGCGCGGCACCGTCTACGCCAATCTCAACGTCAAGCGCACCAACGCGGCCGCCACGGTCCGCGTCAACGAGGACGTGCTCAACGCCGTCCTGAAGGCGGCCGCGCTGATCTCCGGCAAGGTCGACGCGGTCGCGCCCAGCATCGACGGCCTGCTCGCCATCAAGGGGGTTGTCGAGGTCGCCGAGCCCGAGGGCGACGAGGAGGAGGACAAGGCCGCGCGCGCCGCTGCCGCCGAGGCCTTCGACAAGGCGCTCGACGAGCTCGTCGCGATGCGCAAGCGCGAGGGCACTTCGCTCGGCCAGATCCTGACCCAGCGGGTGGACGAGATCGAGCAGCTGGCGAAAAAGGCGGAAGCCGCCCCCGGCCGCAAGCCCGAGGCGATCAAGGCGAGACTCGCCGAGCAGATCGCGACGCTGCTCGACACCTCCGACCGCTTCGATTCCGACCGCCTGATGCAGGAAGCGATCCTGATCGCCACCAAGGCCGACATCCGCGAGGAGCTCGACCGCATCGCCTCCCACATCGCGCAGGCGCGCGAGCTGATCGGCAAGGGCGGCCCGATCGGCCGCAAGCTCGACTTCCTGGCGCAGGAGTTTCACCGCGAGGTCAACACCTGCTGCTCGAAGTCGAACGACATCGAGCTGACCAATACGGGCCTCGCCATGAAGAACGTGGTCGAGCAGTTCCGCGAGCAGGTCCAGAATTTGGAGTGATCGATGACGACGGGCGGTCACGGAACTGACGGTGTCGAGCGGCGTGGATTGATGTTCGTGCTGTCCTCGCCCTCGGGCGCAGGCAAGACGACGCTGTCGCGGATGTTGATTGCAGAGACACCAGGTCTCCAGATGTCAGTCTCAGCGACAACGCGCCCAATGCGGCCGGGTGAGGTCGAGGGTAAGGACTACTTCTTCGTCGATCAGAAACGTTTCGAGCTTATGGTCGAGAACGGCGAGTTGCTTGAATGGGCGCATGTGTTCGGAAACCGATATGGCACGCCGCGCGGTCCAGTCGAAGCCGCGCTAGCCTCTGGTAGGGACGTACTGTTTGACATCGACTGGCAGGGGACCCAGCAGCTTCGAGATCGCTCAGGAAAGGACGTCGTCAGCGTATTTATTTTGCCACCATCTGTCGCCGCTCTTGAGCAGCGATTGCACACCCGCGCCCAAGATTCAGACGAAGTTATTCGTGGGCGGATGAAAAAGGCCGGCGACGAGATGAGCCATTTCGACGCCTATGACTACATTGTCGTCAACGACAACATAGGCATTGCCTTTGAAGCCGTACGATCAATCCTCCGAGCGGAACAGCTCAAGCGCGAACGCCAGGTCGGTCTTGAGGGCTTCGTGCGAGGACTGCGGAATCAGCTAGAGAAGTAGTAGGCTGCGGCAGCCGCGGCCCTTGCTTCCCCAGCCGTTCCAGCATCGCGGTGATCACGTCGACGTCGACGGCGTCCTCGACCTGCATATCCTCGTTGCGACGGTCGTCATCCCGAGCGACCGGCTTTTCGTCGTCGGTCTCCTTGGCGGCGTTCCGCGGCGGCGAGGCTTCGATCTCGAACTGTCCGTTGAAGATGTCAGCCTTGCCGACCTCTGCGGCCGCGTTGCGAATGACGGCGGATCGGGGCGCGATCCTGCCGATCTCCTTGGTGGACGCGGCGAGTTGCGCGGTCTGCGGTCGTAGTTCATCGAAGTCGATGGGGGCCGGCTGCGCGCGCGCTGTGGCGGCGGCAGTCGCACCGAGCCAGGGTGCGCGGCTTCCGTCGTGGTCCTGCGGCGACCAATCGTCCCAATGCCCGCGGCGGTCGGCGGTCTGGACGCGGACGCGTCCGCCGGCGAACCGGTAGATGATGCTGGCGAGGATGCCCGCGAGCGCCAGCGCGCCGCCGATCACGAGCATCAGCATCTGCAGCGAGCCGCTGGACTTGTCGCTCGTGCCTTCGGCGGCGGGCGCGAGCGGGGCAGGGGATTTTGACGGTTTCGCGTTCGGCTGCGCGGCGACTGCGACCGTGGTTGGCTCCGGCTGTTGCGCGTTGGTCTCGGCGACGCTGCTCGGCGGCTGCGGCGCGACCGCGGGCGCATTCGCTGTAGCCGGCGCCGTCACGTTCCGCGTGCCAAGTGCGGCATTCGTCTGCGGCGCGATATATTCGGCGCGCGCGTCTTGCACTGCCTGCGACGGTGCTGCATCCGCCTCGGAGGCGTCGGTCGTTGCTTGCGCGGTCTGGGAGGCTTTGCCGCCGGCGGCGCGCAGGTACCAGCACTGTCGCTTGGTCGTGCGCTCAAGGCGATAGAACCAGTGCTGGCCCTGCGGCGCGGCGCCCTTCGGCGTGGCCAGGCATTCAGCAGCCGGGCTGGCCGTGCCCGATGCGGTCGGCGCGTTCTGCGACACGGCGGCCAGCGGCGCGCCGGCAATGACGCTGCCAACCAGCGCGGATACGAACTTTGCGGTGCGGTTGCCCATCCTGGTCTCCCGGTTACGCATGACGCAACTCTCAACCACCCTTTGTCATCAAAGACTTGGGTGGCAATGAGCCGCAAATCCGGAGAGGATGTGGCTTGAATTGGGCCTGCACGATGTTCGTTCCGCAGCGAAATCGGGCGTCTTGGCGGCGCTATTGTTTCGTCGAACTCCAGGTTCCGCCACAGCCGTCCGAGCGGCGCCAGGTTCCGGACCCGCTGCGTGCGCCGAGATGGCCGGCGCCCGTGAAGGTCACACCGTCGCCTTGACCGACGGTGCTAACCGCGCCGCTCGCGCTGACCGTGCCGCTGACGCCCTGGCCGATGACCTTGCCCGAGGAGACCACGACCGCGCCGGACGTGGTGCCGCCGCAGCCGATGCTGGTGACCACCCAGGCGCCGTCAAAGCTGCCGCCGCCACCTCCGCCGCCGCCTCGCCGCGACGACGAGCGCGATTCCTCCGCCGGCTTGCTCCGTCGCGCAGAGGGAGCGGGCTCGGCCGAGCGGTCCGAACGCGAGCCCGACAGCGATTTCTCGTCATTTCCGATCGAGCCGCCGGCGCTGCCGGACTGGGCCAAGGCGCAAGATACGGCGAGGGGAGCGGTGAGGAGGACGGCAACGGCAATCGTACGGACGACGGCAACGGGCATGCGCAAACATCCAAATGAAAAGGGATCAGCGGCCGGAGCCGTCCGCGCAGACCGCCCCGATAATGCGGCAAGCTTTGCCAGCCTTGCCGCATTCGTCAAGCGCGGCGTCCCGGGCGCGCTGCACGCCCTCGCGCTGGACCAGCGACCACGACTTGTCGGAGATCGCAAACGCGCCGCAGCTCTTGCCGTAGAACGACAGCTCGATCGGGCACTTGGCGCCGGCGCAATTGCCGCGCGCATCCGCCACCGCCGCGCGCCGTGAGGCGTGGTTCCAGGAGATGCCCCATTTGCTGCTGTCAGGCCCGTAGACGATCGAGCCCCAGGGCTTCAGATCCTCCATCCTGCGCATTCGCAGCAGCAGGCCTTCGGTCGGCTCCCCATTCGGAGCCATCGAGATCCGCTGCTGCAGCTTCGTGATCGCCCGCGTCAGGCCGTTGGGCGTGTCGGGGTCGAAATTGAGCTCGTAGAGCCGCTCGCTGAGCTCGCTGAGCAGCGCGGCATCGCGCAAGGGCACGTGGTCGGGATCGGCGCGCAGGCGCTCCGCGGGGAGCGGATCGGCCTGCATCGCCGCGACCTGCGGCGGCGCGGTTTGCGTTGGCGGCACGAAGTAGAACGTCCCGTCGATCGGCGAGGACGAGACCCACGGCTGCTGCGCGCCCGAAGTTGCGCGCTTCACGGCGAGGCCGACCTGGTTGAAGGTCTGGAACACGTCGAGGCCGGAGACGCGGATGGTCGTCGCCAGTGCCTTGGTATAGGGGCTGTGACCGTCGGTGCCGTCCTGGGCGACGTTGCCGGGCTGGGTCGCATAGGAGATCAGCGTGCCCTCGGGTGCGCGCATCTGTGCAAGGCCGCCGTCCGACGATCGCAAGCCGCGCGAGCCGAACGGGTTGTTGCGGCAGGCGTCGAGGATCACGAGGTTGAGGCGGGTCCCGGAGCCCTGCATCTGGCGCAGCACGAGATTGACGTCAGTCATCTGGAAATCGACGTCGGCCTCGCGCGTCGGATTGGCGCCGACCGGGACGAGATAGTTGGAGCCCGCGACCTGCACGCCGTGGCCGGCATAATAGAACAGCGCGACGTCGGCGCCCTGGACCTGCCGGCCAAAGTTCTGCACCGCGAGGTCCATCGCGCCCTTGTCGAGATCGAGCTGGGCGCGGCCGCCGACCAGGGTGAAGCCGAGCGCACCGAGCGTCTCCGCCATCAGGCTCGCGTCCTTGGACGGATTGTCGAGCGGTGTGATGTTCTTGTAGGCGGAGTTGCCGACCACAAGCGCGATGCGCTTCTCGGCCGATGCGTGAAGCGTCGTGGCTGCCAGCACGGCTGCGATCAGCCCGGCCCGCCGCAGGACGCGATTGAAAATCCTCGCGCGCATGAAATGCCCCAAAATAATGGCGGCACTCTACCAGCCCTGTGCGCGCGCGAAAAGCGGCGCGACGCTGCGGGCGAAGGAGCGTGACTCGGATCACAGCCGCGCGCTGCGCAGGGTCATCAATCGTTACGGTGATTGAACGCCTGCGAAAGCCATTGATCGCCCGGTCAAGACCTGCAGCCCACGCAACCTCAGGACAAGACCGGCACAAGCGAGCAGGATGCCCAGCAGCCCACCCCCCACGGTCGGGCCGGGCACGGCCGATACGATGCCCGGAGCACCGGTCAGGGTCGCAACGTCAGGGGATAGGCTGCCGCGGCAAACGCTAAGCGGATCATCGCCGGGGGCGCAGCCCACGAACTGGTAGTGTCCAGTTGCGCCCGGTTGAGTGATGAAGACTTTTTGGGAAAGGCTCGGTGTGCTCACCGTTATCGCATTCTCACCCGGCAGGCCTTCCCGCCACGTCACCAGGGTGTTGCCGGTCGCTATCGGAAACGTGCCGACTTGATCAACGAAGAAAGTGCCCGAGGTAAACCCAAGAAATTCGTATTGACCCGAAGAGAAGTCGATGAGCTGGTCCGCAGGCCCGCTGTCGAAGGAAAGGTGGAGTGCGAACTGAGAAGAAATGTTTTGGCTCGGCCCACACCCGCCAAGCGGATCGCAAACGAAACGGACACTTTCGGCCCGCCCTGAGATATCAAGTTGAATGATGCTCGCTGAGGCGCCTGAGATCCCGAGGAGGCAAACAAGCGGCGCTCCGAGTAGAAGTTTCCAAGTATGATACGCCCGTTTGAACCAATTCGGAAAGACACTCATCGAACCTCTCCTTCAAAGTTACTAGCTGCCGCAAAAGTGGTGCCGCGAAAATGTCTTGCGGCTTTGAGCCGGATCGGACCGCACGCACTGGACCCGCTGTCACCTCCGACCAATGTCGGCAGATACTCTCTTGCGTTTCTCCTGCCGCGACAAGCGTGGAGCCGACGGTCTGATCATGGAAACCCAGGGAGCCCTCCCGGTCGTTGAGGAAGATCAAGCTGGGCGATTTTCATCAGAAGCCGCTGTCCAGTCGCTTTGGAAAGCCTCTGGGGCTCTGGAAACCTATCGTCTCTGCTATCGTTATCTCGCGGCTGAGGAGAGGCCATGCCGATCAAGGACCAGATCAAGAATTTCGCCAAGAAGCTGGTGGAGGACCGTCCCGATGAGGCGACGCTACGGGCGTTGGTGCCTACGCGACAACCGGCCGCCCTCCGTTTTCGCGACGACGGCATCGTGCCGAACAATCCGAATTTTCCGGTGCTGTTCTATCGCGGCGCGGTGCAATTGAAGGGCCGGCGCTTTTCCCCCGACGTCATCATCGACACGCTGTTCGATACCAACGGCTGGGGCCGGTCATGGCGCGATACTGTCTATGACTTCGTCCACTACCATTCACAGATCCATGAAGTCATGGGCGTGGCGCGCGGCACAGCCAGGATCGAGTGCGGCGGCATCAAGGGCCGCATCCTCAATGTCAAGGCGGGGGACGTTCTGGTCCTGCCCGCGGGCACGGGACACCGGCTGATCGAGTCCAGCCGGGATTTTCTGGTCGTCGGCGCGTATCCGCAGAATGGAACCTATGACGAGTGCACCGACACGCGCGAACGTCCCGACGCCATCAAGCGCATCGCCAAGGTCCGCAAGCCCAAGACGGATCCGGTCATGGGAGCCGACGGTCCGCTGCTCGACGCGTGGCGGCGAGAGCGGCCGCGATCCTGAACGGAGAGAACGCCGGCGCATATAGCCGCAGCGTTCAGGTCAGATAGTCGGGCGTGAAATCCGCAAGCTGGCGCAGCTGCTCGGGTTGCAGCAGCTCGATCTCGCTGCCCTCCCAGGCGATCAATCCGCGATGCCTCAATTCCTGAATGGTGCGATTGACGTGGACGATCGACAGGCCGCAGGCGTCGGCGACGTGCCGCTGCGTCATCGGCATCTGGAAGCAGCCGTCCTTGAGAAGGCCGACCACCTCCAGCCTTGCAGCGAGCTCGCAGATGAGGTGCGCAACTTTTGGCAGCGCCGCCTGGGCACCGAGGCGGGCGATCCATTGCCGTGAGATCGCCGCATCGATCAGCGTCTCGCGCCAGAATGCGTGGGTCAAAGGGAGCGAGCCGTCGAGCAACTGACGGAGCTGGCTGTGCGCGACGGTGCCGACGATGCTCGGTCCGAGGGCGACGAGATCCGCATCCATCGGCGACACCAGCAGCGTGTGCAGGCACGGCATGTCGCCGGGGACGTGGAAGGCAAGGATCTGGCTGCGGTCGCCGACGATGCGCGACTGGTAGAGAAAGCCGCTCACGACGAAGACGCAGCGCGAAGCGGCCTCGCCGTGGCGCAGCACGATCTCGCCGTCGGCGACTGGCCGCAACGTGGATGGCAGGGCGGCGACCTGCCGGCGCTCCTCCTCGGGCAGGCTTGCGATCGCCTGGAGACGCGCGATGAACTTCGGATGCGGCATAAGCTCGCGCGATGCTTCAGTCGGCCCGCGGCCTCGATGCTTCGACGAAGCGCCGCGAGAGCTTGGCGAGGGTCCAGTCGGAGACCGGCGCAGAGCGGAACTCGCGGATGGCGCGGGCGAGTTCCTGATCGGACATCGGCCGGATCGGCTCCCGCAACGTGCCATTCCTGAAGGCATCGCTGATGCAGTCGAGGTGCGCGCTCCTTTCAGATGCGAACAGGCCGCGGATGCGTTCCAGAATGGTGGTAGGGCTCATGGGTGGGTAGGCTCGGCGCTCTGGGGGTGATCGGTATGGATGCGCCCGGGCCGGTCGCAAGCCGGTTAGCAACCTGTGCTTCCGATCAGCGTTCTAGTCCGCTGAACCCGAGCCAGGTGTATCTTTTGATAGACCCGGTGCGATTTTTGGCGGCGCCATGGAAAAAGCTCACGACGTGCTGATCCGGAACCTGTGCGAGCACACCGCGCTCGCCGAGGAGGATCTTGCTGAAATTCGCGCGCTCACCTTCACCCAGCGCGATCTCGAACCGAATGAGGACTTCATCCGGCAAGGCGACGAACCCGAGCATTCGGTGCTGGTCGTCTCCGGCATGGTCGCGCGCTACCATCTGCTCGGCAGCGGGCGGCGGCAATATCTTGCCTTCCACCTCACCGGCGACCTGCCGGATGCGCAGGGCCTGTTCATCGACCAGATGGACCACGGATTGAGCGCGCTGGGGCCAGCCTTGGTCGCCTTCATTCCGCATCGCGAATTGTTCGTCGCCTTTCGGCGGCGGCCGACATTCGGGTTGGCGGTCTGGCGCGAGACGCTGCTCGATGCCGCGATCTTTCGCGAGGCCATCACCAACAACAGCGCCCGGCCGATGCAGACGCGCATGGCGCACCTGTTCTGCGAGCTGTTCTACCGCGCCCGTGCCGCGCAGCTCGTTCGCGGCAATCGCTGCCGCGTGCCGATCAGCCTGGCGCAGCTTGGCGAGACGCTGGGCATGGCGATCGCGACCGTGAACCGGTCGCTCGCCGAGCTGAGGCGGAGCGAGGTCATGGATCTGCGCGACGGCGAGCTGATCGTGATGAAATGGCGTGAATTGCAGCGGCTCGGGGGTTTCAATCCAACTTATCTGCACCTGAAGCGTCAGTCGTCGCCCCGGATGTAGGGCTGCAAGCCCCTTTTGCAGAAAGAGGACACGTTCCGAAACCGCTGCGCGCTGGCCCCGACTATGCGTCAGCCACCGGCGGTCGCAGCACCCAGCACTTCGTCAAAATGCTTCTTCACCCAATCGTTGCAGCAGCAGGCCCTGGCGTCGAGCGCCGGCGCGTCGAGGATCAGGATGGCACCGCGGCGGGTGGCGAGGATGCGCCTTGCCTTGAACATCTGGATGACGCGGCTGGCATAGCTGCGCGAGACGCCCAGCATGCCGGCCAGTTGCTCGTGGGTGAGGGGAATCTCGGCCTGGCCGATACGTTCCTGCGTGGAGATGATCCACTTGGCGGCGCGCTGCTCGATCGAATGCGTGGCGTTGCAGGCCGCGGTCTGCAGCAATTGCGCGAACTGGCAGTCGGCATAGCGCGAGAAGATCTCCTGCAGCGCGGTCGACCTCTGCTGCGCCTGTTCGAGCGCGCGCAGCGGCAGACGGACCAGCGTGCCGCCCAGCTTCACGACGACGCGGGAATAGGCCAGCGAAGGATTGCAGCCGGCGGCGACGCCCACCGCGCCCTCGCGTCCGACCAGCAGGCTCTCGACCTCGCGGTCATCCTCGACCGGCACGGCGAAGGACACCAGCGCGGGACCGCAGGGGAAATGAACCGCAGCCACCGTGTCGCCGGCGTGATGCAGGACGTGGCCCGCCTCGACGTCGACCGGCTGCAGGGAAGGTGCGAGAAATTCGAAATCTCTGGAGGTGAGCTGCCGCAGCAGATCGTTCTGAGGCCGACCGGTCACAGTTTCTTCTCTTCGCTGGCCGGGAATCGGCGCCAGTCAGAACCCTACGTTTCCATGGCGGAACCAACGGTTCCAAAGTGCACACAAGGGGCTCGGCGGCAGCTGAAAAGTTCGCCTGTGCGCTATTGCGGAATTCCGGAATGCGTGACGCGCCTGCCGGCCCCTGCGTTGATTGCCGCGTGGTGTGTTCAGGAGTGGACATTGCGGGCTTGCGGCTTGGCGTAGCATCCGGCGCCGAGCGCCGTACCCCGTGCGCTTCGCCCAACGGACCGCCGGCCGTGATCCGCCCGAAAATGCCGCCGGGCCGGCGGTCCCGAGGCGGGGGTGATCATCACCCGACGCGTGCTTCGCGGTCCCATGAGGATCGGCGCTGGGCAGCGTGCGCGCGCCAGGCGTCGATCGCCTTGTTAGCGAGCATGAGCTGCCGGCGTTCGCCGGTCCGGAGCAGGGCTTCGATGGCGTCCAGAAGGAAGTTCGCGGTCTCGTCCGGCGGGCCGAGCTCGCCGCTCTGCTCCAGGCAGCTCCAGGCGATGAAGAATGCGCTTTCGACGGTACAGCGAATGGACATGCGCTGCAAACGCAGCGACGCCGCAGGCGTTCCGTGCGGCGGGCGCAACTTGCGTCGGGCCCGCCGCAGCGACGAAGTCAGTTCTTCAGCACGATGCGGCCGACGACCTTGCCGGCGCGAAGCGCGTCGATCCATTTCTGGACGTCGCCCATCGGTTCCTCGCGCATCGGCGTCGGCTTGATCTTGCCGGCGCGCGCCAGCGCCATCAGCTCGTGGGCTTCCGCGAGCGTGCCGACCATGAAGCCCTCGATGGTCATGCGCTTGTAGACCCACTGCACCATCGGCAGCGTGAACTGGCCGCCCATCAGGCCGGAGACCACGATCTTGCCGCCGCGTGCGGCAACGGCGACCGCAAAAGCCATCGACTTCTCATTGCCGGCGAAATCGACGATCTCGTCGAATCCGCCTTCGGTCTCCTTCAGGATGCGCTTGATCACGTCGGGCTCGGACGGGTCGTAAGCGACCGCCGCGCCGTTCTTCAGCGCGGTATCCCGGGCGGCCGGCGAAAGGTCGGCGACCGTGATCGGCTGCTTGAACATCGCCTGCGCGAACGACAGCCCCATCATGCCGACGCCGCCAAGGCCGATCAGCAGGAGGTTGCGCTGGCGCGGACGGTCGACCAGGCGCTTGAGCGCGCCATAGGCGGTGACGCCCGAGCACATCAGCGTCGCGGCCTGGTTGACGGGCAGGGGATCGTAGTCGAGCAGGTATTTTGCGTCGGGCACCAGCACGTGGGTGGCAAAGCCGCCGTCGATGGAGACGCCGAGGAAGCGCTGCTTCACGCAAAGGTTCTCGTCGCCATTGGCGCAATCGCGGCACTGGCCGCAGCCGATCCAGGGAAACACCGCCTTCTTGGCGCCGACGAGGCCGGCGGGAACGTCCGGGCCGACTTCGTCGACCACGCCCGCGATCTCGTGGCCCAGCGTGAAGGGCAACGTCATACCGCGCGTGGTGTCGAGCTTCTTGCCGCCGCCGAGATCGGCATAGCCATCCTGGATGTGCAGGTCGGAATGGCAGAGGCCGCAGCGCTCGATGCGCACCAGAACCTCGGCGCCTTTCGGCTTCGGCGTGTCGACGATGGTCTCGCACAAGGGCGCGTCGAACTTGACCAGGGACTGCCTGCGCATCAGCGCCATTTTCTTTCCTCCGGAATTCTTGGTTACTCAGCTTCGCTGCGTATATTCGCCAATTCACGCGCCATGGCAACAAAGCCCGAGATCGGAATGGTCTCGGCGCGCCGCGTCGCCTCGACGCCGGCGGCCTCTGCAAGCCGCGCCGGATCGACGCCGAGCGACTTCAGGCTTTGCCGCAGCATCTTGCGGCGCTGGCCGAAGGCGGCGGCTGCGACCTGTTCGAGCAGCCTGCGATCGCACGGCAGCGGCTCTGCGCGCGGCTTGAGGCGCACGACGGAGGAGGTGACCTTCGGCGGCGGCACGAAGGCCGCTGGCGCGATGTCGAACAGGATCTTGGTCTCGCAGCGCCAGTTGGCGAGCACGCCGAGCCGGCCGTAGGCCTCCTCGTCCTCGTGCGCCACGATGCGCTCACCCACCTCGCGCTGGAACATCAGCACCATCATCTCGTACCAGGGCGGCCAAGGCTCGGTGGTCAGCCACTTGATCAGGAGCTGAGTCGCAATGTTGTAGGGCAGGTTGGCGACGATCTTTGCTGTTTCGCCATTGAGCAGCGGGCGCGGGTCGAAGCTCATGGCATCGCCATGCACGATCTCGAGCCTGCCAGGATAGCGCGCGGAAATATCCTGCAAGGCAGGGATCGCGCGGTCGTCATGCTCGATGGCGATGACGCGCCTTGCACCGAGCGCAAGCAGCGCGCGCGTCAGCCCGCCGGGCCCCGGGCCGATCTCGACGATGGTGGAGTCTTCCAGCGGTGCTGCCGCACGGGCGATGCGGGCGGTGAGATTGAGGTCGAGCAGAAAGTTCTGACCGAGCGATTTCCGCGCCGACAGCGCGTGCTGGCGAATGACCTCGCGCAGCGGCGGGAGGGCGTCGATCGCGCTCATCAACTTTGCGAAGCCGCCATGCGGCTGGCAAGCTGAAGTGCCGCGATCAGGCTCGCCGGATTGGCTTTGCCGGTGCCGGCGATGTCGAAGGCGGTGCCGTGATCGGGCGAGGTGCGGATGAAAGGCAGGCCGAGCGTGACATTCACCGCGTCGTCGAAGGCGATGGTCTTGATCGGGATCAGCGCCTGGTCGTGATACATGCAGACGGCGCAGTCATAGCTGCTGCGTGCGGCCTCGTGGAACATGGTGTCGGCGGGCAGCGGGCCCTTCGCTTCGATGCCGTCGGCGCGCAGCGTCCTCAGCGCCGGGGCGATGACGGTCTGCTCCTCATGGCCGAGCGAGCCGTCTTCGCCGGCATGCGGATTGAGGCCGGAGATCGCGATGCGCGGCCGCGCGATTGGGAATCGGGATTTCAGCTCGCGCGCGACGATGCGCACGGTCGAGACGATCAGCTCGCTGGTGAGCTGGGCCAGGGCATCGCGCATCGAGACATGGATGGTCACGGGCACCACGGCGAGCCGCGGCGACCACAGCATCATCACCGGCTGCGGCACGCGCCCGTTCTCTGCGGCGAGCTCGGCGAGGAATTCGGTGTGGCCGGGATGACGGAAGCCTGCGCGGTAGAGCACGCTCTTGGCGATCGGATTGGTGACGACGGCGCCGGCGCGGCCCTCGCGGACATCGGTGACCGCTTGGCGGATCGAGGCAAGCGCGGCCGGTGCGCTCGATGCATCCGGCTTGCCGGGCTCGGCGGTCGCATGCTCGCCGGTGGCAACCACGGGCAGGGCATCGGTGAAGGCGGAAGCGGCTTCGCCGGGACTCACCGCCGCGGTCCTGATAGCGGCCCCCAGCGCGGCGGCGAGCGCCTTGGCGCGCCGCGCGATCAGCGCCTCGTCGCCGAGCAGGTAGAACGCGGGCAGGTTCAGCTCACGGCGCCTCAGCCAGGCCGCGATCGTGATGTCGGGGCCGATGCCGGCCGGCTCTCCCAGGGTCAGGGCAAGGGGAAGGGGCAGCGGCTTTGCTTCGCGATGAGCCATCAGCGATTGCGATACTCGATCATCGCCGCCTTGCGGAGCTCGTCGAGATAGGCCTTCTGGGTCTTCTCGTATTTCTCCTGATACATCTTCTCGCGAACCTCGCGCTTCTTCGGCGTGTCGATCATGGTCGGCTTGCGCGCGCACAGCACCACCATCTCGATGCCGTTCTTGGTCGTCTCGGGCGCGGTCAGGTGGCCGATCGGGGTATCGTCGAGGACCTTGCGCAGCGCCTCGGGCAATTCGGCGGTGGTCTTGGTGACGCTGTCGCGAATGGTGGCGTTCGGCGTCGAGCGGAACAGCGAATTGGCTTCCTCGCAGCTTCCGACGCGCGCGCGATAGGCCTCGGCTTCCTTCTTCCTGGTCTCCAGGAACGCCGCGGACGAGCCGCGCGGCACGATCAGCACGATCGGCTGCATCTTGTATTCGGTGCCTTCGATCTGCAGCTTGTCGCCGGTCTGGGCCTGCACGGCCTGTGCGACGTCGCGCTCGCCGACCAGCAGCTTCTCCTTGAAGCGGCCGCGCACGAGGCTGGTCCAGACCATCTCGGCCTTCATGCGGCCCTTCAGCGTTTCCGGGCGCACGCCTTTGGATTCGAGCGATTTGGTGAGCTGCTCCGGCGAGATGCGCATGCGCTGCGCCATGCCCTCGTAGGACTGGTTGATGTCGGAGACGCCGGGATCGACCCCGTACTTCTTGCCTTCCTTGAGCTTGACCTTGTCGTCGATCAGCTCGTTGATGACGTCCTGCCGGCCCGGGGTCTTCTGCGTCGTCAGCTGGTCGAGCTTGGAGCGCTGCTCGATGTCGAAATCGGTGATCGGATCGCCGTTGACCATGACGACGATGTTCTGCGCGCGCGACGGCGAGGGTAGTCCGTTCAGGACCAGGGCGGCACCGATGGCCAGCAGGAGGCGGAAGGCGGGCAATGAGGTCGTCATGATTGTCGCTCGCAGGTCAGCCGCGTCGAGCCTGTGATGGGGCAAGCGCGGCCGGCACTTCAAACCGTTCACTGGAGGCCGGAGTTACTGCTGGTCGTCGACGTCGTCGCCAGCGTGCGCAGGCCGATCTGGAACATGAACGCATGGCTCAGCACGGGCGGCGTGGTGCCCGCAGAATAGCTATACGAAGTTACATAGTTCGCCGCCAGCACGAAGCAATCGTCGACATAGCCGGCACCGAGCACATATTGGTTGATCTTGTTGGCCTCGAGGTCCCAGCGCGCCGAGCCCGACACCACCCAGTTGTTCGCGATCTTCAGCGATCCCGAGGTCAGGATGCCCTCACGGCGGGGCAGATAGCCGAGTTCCGGCTGCGCTGCGTAATTGCCGTACAGCACGGCGACCGACCAGCGATTGAAGTTGGCGCGGCCTTCCGCCTCGAAGCGCTGCACGTTCCAGGTCTGCTCGTCCATGCGGGAGCGGACGCTGAACGTGTAGGTGCTGTTGGGCGAGTAGCTGGCGCTCGCCACGTAATCGGAACGCGGCTTGTCCAGGCCGGAATCGATGCCCGTGTTGATGGCGTCCTGGACCGCGAAGGAATTCAGGCCGAACAGCTGGTAGGACTGGCCGAACAGCACCTTGACGGCGCCGCCCTTGTCGAACTGCGTGGTGGACTGCACGCCGACATTGGCGCGGCCGCCGCCCTCGACGCGGTCGTAGCCGGAGAACTTGTCGACGCTGAACAGGTTCGAGGTGTCGAACACCATGCTCTGGGCGTCCTCGTTCGGAAGCTTGCCGGCATAGGACTCGTTCGGCCGGATGATGATCTGCGCGATCGGCTCGACCGTGGTCGATCCCCAGGGCTGGATGTTGATGAACGGATAGCGGTATTCGAGGCCCACGGTCGGCATCAGGCGGAACGCCTGGGTATCGCCGACCGGAAGATAGTTCGATACGCCCGGTTGGTTGGAGACCGACGAGTTGATCGCGTCGGCGCGCAGACTGGCGAACGGCGTCCAGATCTGGCCGAACGGATCGGTGTAGGACTTGCGCCACTGCGCTTCCGCGGTGAGGCGGGGGTAGGTGCCGGGGAAGCCGCGCAACAGGCACTGCGACGGCATGCGGGCGAGCGGATCGGCCGATGCCGTCGTGCACAGGCTGTTGGTGTTGGCGAGCGTCGTGATCGGATCGAACACCGCCTGGTCACGCGACAGGTTCACGAAATTGGTCTTGTAGCTGAACTCGCCGCCGAAGACCGGATAGTTGAGCACGTTGGAGTAGTCGATCACCGGATAGACGATCGGCACCTGGCTCTGGTTGCCCGAATAGCTCAGCCAGTACATCGTGCGCGCGTCGAAGAAGCTGCGGTTGCCGACGCCGGTCAGATAGAGCTGCGACAGCGCCTCCGTCGGCAGCAGCAGGAACGAGCCGAGCGGATCGCGGTACTGATAAAGGCGGTAGTCCGAGAAGAAATAATAGTCGGACATCAGGACGCCGTCCCAGCCCCAGACCCATTTGTCGTTCAGCGCGAACTGACCCTTGGTGTCGACGGCGCCGCGGAACTGGCGGTCGCCGGGCAGCCCGGCGAACGCGCCGGGATCGAGCTGGTCGATGCCATAGGCGCGGATCTGGTAGGCGCCGTCGATCAGGCGCTGCCGGAACTCGCCCTGCAGCAGCACGCCTTGGCGCGACATGAAGCGGGGGGTGATGGTCGCGTCCATGTCGGGCGCGATCGCCCAGTAGTAGGGAATTTCGGCGCCGAAGCCGGTGTTGGTCGTGCCCGGGAAATAGCCCGGCATCAGGAAGCCGCTCTTGCGCTTCACGGTCGGGTCGGGCGTCGAGAAATAGGGCATGTAGGCGAGCGGCACGCCGAAGAACTCGAGCTGGGCCGTCTCGAAATACAGCATCTTCTCCTGCTGGTCGTGGATGATGCGCGCACCCTTGACCTGCCAAAGCGGCGGCTTCTTCGGATCGTCCTTACACGGCGCGCAGGCCGTGTAGACGCCGTTCTCGAACACCGTGTAGTTGCCGCTGGAGCGGTCGGCGCGGCTTGCCGCCATGCGGGGCTGGTCGGCGGTGTCCACGCGCAGCGAATCGACGAAGCCGTCGCGGTAATCGTCGGAGAGATCCAGGATCTCGGCATAGGTGATCTTGCCGTCGGCATCCGTCATGCGGATGTTGCCTTCGGCATGCAGCCGCTTGGTCTTCTGGTCGTAGATGACCTTGTCGGCCTCGACGCTGGTGCCGTTGTAGAACAGCTGAACGTTGCCGACCGCGGAGACGCGCGAATTATTGTAGTCGTAGTCGACCTCGGTCGCCTGAACCAGCATCTGGTTGTCGTTGGCGGCCTTCGGCGGCTTGGGGCGCGGCGGCAGCGGATTGTAGGTGAAGCTCTGGGCAGAGGCGGGGGCTACGAGCGCAGCATCCATCAGCCCGCCGAGCGAGGCAGCCGTGACGGCGGCAAGCAGCAGCCTGCGGACGGACACGCCGATCCCGTTCGCGCGCACCAAGGTACGCCGCGTCAAACGAGACACGAGCCCTCGTTGGACGGCAGTCACTAACCGTCCTCCTGATAGAGCAAGGCCAAAAAGCCGGTGAGGCCGCCCACTACAACGGGCAACCACGCCGCAGCGATCGGATGCATTAACTCAGCCTTGCTCAAGTCCTCAGTTACTTTCGACAGGACGTAGAGCAGAAAGCCTGCGCCCACGCCACTCAAAACCATCTTTTGCACGCCGCCCATCCGGAAGAAGCGCAACGACACGGAGGCCGCGAGCATCACCATGGCCGCTAGCAAAAACGGCTGAGCCAGAAGCTTTTGATACTGGAGTCGGTATCCGGCTGTCGCGAAGCCCGAGCTTTCGGAGGAGCGGATGTAGCTCGGTAGTTGCCAAAAGGACACAGTCTCGGGGGTGGAAAAGCTGTTGCGGACCTGCGCCTCGGTCAGCGTCGTCGGAATCTCCAGGCTGGCCTGGTCGATCGGCGGCGCGTCGAGCGAGAAGCGGCGGACGCCCTTGAACAGCCAGCGGCCGTTCTCGAGCGTCGCCTCGCGCGCCTCGACCCGTTCTTTGAAGTGCTGGTCCGGATCGAATCGGAACAGCGTGAGCCCGGTCAGCCGGATGCCCTGCTGCTCGCTGCGCGCCGCATTGATGATGGTCTGGCCGTCGCTGGTCACCTGATTGAGCCAGAAGCCGGAGGCGTCCTGGATGCCGCCGCCGGGCGCCGAGCCGAACAGCTCGGCCTCCATGCGCTTGGAGAGCTCGCGCAAGTTCGCCGACATCGGATTGTAGGCGACGGTGGCGATCACGCCGATCAGCAGCGCGCTGCCGAGCGCCGGCGAGATGAACTGCCAGGCGGAGATGCCGGCGGCGCGCGCGACCACCAGCTCCAATCGGCGAGAGAGGGCGAGATAGCAGGTCATGGCGCCGATCAGCATGCAGAACGGCGTCAGCTTCTCCAGCAGCTGCGGCACCCGGAACAGCGAGGTCTCGGCCACCATGAGCGCGGAGGCCGATGCCAGTCCTGAGGTCTTGCGCACCATCTCGATGTAGTCGACCAGCACCAGCAGCAGGAAGATGCTGGCGAACACGCCGAGCGCCGCGACCACGAAGCGGCCGGCGAAATAGCGCCCGAGTGTGTTGGTGAGCATGCTCATGCGGTGGCCGGACGTCCGAACAGGCGCGCGATGCGCGCGTTCGACCTGTTGATGGCCTCCATCAGGCCAGGGGGCGGCTCGACCACGACGCCGCCGATGATCATCCACAGCCCGACCGCGATGGCGCCGAAAACCATCGCGTATTGCACCAGCACCGGGCTTGACGACTTCACCGCCATCACCGAGCAGGCAAAGCCCGCCATGCGCAGGCCGAACACCGCGAGGATCGAGGAGCCGATCGAGAAGTTGCGGCTCTGACGCGTGGTGCGCGGCGCGCCCAGGAAGGCGAAGGTCAGCACGGCAAAAGCGAAGGGATAGATCGGCGCGAGCAGGCTGTCGTGCAGGGCCGAGCGGAACTGGCCGGGAATCTGCTTGTAGACGGGATCATCCTCGGACGGCGAGAACAGCTCCCAGAGATAGCGCTCGCGGATGCCCAGGGTGACGTCGCGGCCCTGGTTGGAGAATTTCGACATGTCGAAGCCGTAGCGGCCGAACGCCACCAGCGCCGGATCGCGCTTGCCCGCCTCGAAACGCTGGAGATTGCCGGTCTCCAGCACCAGGAACGAGCCGGTGTCGTTCTTCACGACCTCGCCGCGTTCGGCGACGATCGAGACGCGCTCGTTGGGATCGCGGCGATCGTCGATGAAGATGCCGGCAAGGATGCCGCCGGGCAGCCGTTCGCGAATCCGGATCGTGAGGTTCTTGTCGAGCTGGGCGAAGCGACCGGGCTGCAGGATGTTGGTGAGCACGTCCGCGGTGATCTCGGCGTCCCACTGCTTGATCCGCCGCATGCCGTCGGGAGCAAGATAGGCCGCGATGAAGGCGACCAGCAGCGCCACCACGCAGGTGGCGTAGAAGAACGGATAGAACAGCCGGAACGGCGAGAAGCCGGCGGCATTCATCACGATGATCTCGGAATCGGTCGCCAGCTTGTTGAGCGTGTGCGAGATCGCGATCATCAGCGCGATCGGCGAGATGATCAGGACCAGCGCCGGGATGACGAGGCTGGTGATGCCGAGGAAGGTGAGGATGGTCTGACCCTGGCTCGTCATCAGGTCGATGCCGCGCAACGCCTGCGTAATCCAGATCACGCCGGTGAGGCTGACCAGGACCAGCGCAAACGACGCCAGCGTGGTGCGGAAAATATACCTATCGATCGACCCCATGCGCTACCGCACGAATCCCACCAAGACCCCAATGCCGGCCGGAAGTCCGGTTGGCCAACCAATCCCCGACCAGGGGATCCCCAAGGTTGGCCAACAGCTCTTCCGCCAGCTTACTCTCTCACTACCATCCCTTTGATCCGTCAACAAAATGGCTGCCCCATGGCACCCTCAATATATGGTTAATATTTCCCTCGTTGTGGCGTGGGGGCCACGGGGGGTGCTTGGCATCTGCCGGGCCGCTGGCCCATAGTGCACATGGCCCAGTGAATCGTCGTTCAGGTCTGGCCGCGGTCACGACCCTGGATGATAAAAAGACCAAGATTTTTGAAGGAGTTACCCATGTCCGATGCCATCAAGGTCGGCTTCGTCCCGTTGTCATCAGCCGTCCGTGGCATCCTGGTCGTATTCTGCGACGACAGCCTGAAGGTCGGGCCAGTGACGGCCAAGGCGCTGGGCGGCGCTGTCGATCTCGTGAAGCGCGCGGCGGCGGCCGCCGCCTTCAAGGGGAAGAGCGGGGCGGCGCTGGATATCCTGGCGCCGGAAGGGGTCAAGGCTACGCGCCTGCTCGTGATCGGCGCCGGCAAGGCGGCCGGCCTGAAGGCGAACGATTTCCTCAAATTCGGCGGTGTGGCGGCGAGCAAGCTTTCCGCCGGCAGCGCCGCCATGACCATCATGGCGGAGCTGCCGGGTGGCGCCATGACGAGCGAGCAGGCGGTTGCGATCGCCTCCGGCCTGCGCCTGCGCGCCTACAAGTTCGACCGTTACAAGACCAAGAAGAAGGACGGCGAGGAGGGCGGCTCGCGCGCCGATGTCTCACTTGCGGTCGGCGATGCCGCTGCTGCAAAGAAGGCGTTCGTCGCGGCCGGCCACGTCGTCGACGGCGTGATGATCGCGCGCGACCTCGTCAACGAGCCGCCGAACGTGCTGTTCCCCGAGGAGTTCGCGCGCCGCGCCAGCCAGCTCCGCAAGCTCGGCGTCAAGGTCGAGGTGCTCGATGTCAAGGCGATGCAGAAGCTCGGCATGGGCGCACTGCTCGGCGTCGGCCAGGGCTCGGCACGGCCGAGCCGCACCGTGGTCATGCGCTGGGACGGCGGCAAGAAGGGCGAGGCGCCGGTCAGCTTCATCGGCAAGGGCGTCTGCTTCGATACCGGCGGCATCTCGATCAAGCCGGCCGGCAGCATGGAGGACATGAAGGGCGACATGGGGGGCGCGGCCTGCGTCGTCGGCCTGATGCACGCGCTGGCGGCGCGCAAGGCCAAGGCCAACGTGGTCGGCGCCATCGGCCTCGTCGAGAACATGCCTGACGGCAACGCGCAGCGGCCGGGCGATATCGTCACCTCGATGTCGGGCCAGACCATCGAGATCATCAACACCGACGCCGAAGGCCGCCTCGTGCTGGCCGACGTGCTCTGGTACGTCGCCAAGAAGGTGAAGCCGAAATTCATGGTGGATCTGGCGACGCTGACCGGCGCGATCGTGGTCGCGCTCGGCACCGAGCATGCCGGCATGTTCTCCAACAATGACGAGCTTGCCGAACGCCTGCTGACGGCCGGCGTCGAGTGCGGGGAAAAGGTCTGGCGCATGCCGCTCGGTCCCGAATACGACAAGCTGATCGATTCCCAGTTCGCCGACATGAAGAACACCGGCGGTCGTCATGGCGGCTCGATCACCGCAGCGCAGTTCCTGCAGCGCTTCGTCGACGGTGTGCCCTGGGCCCATCTCGACATCGCCGGCACCGCCATGGGCGCGCCCAAGACCGACGTCAACCAGAGCTGGGGCAGCGGCTACGGTGTTCGTCTGCTCGATCGCCTGGTCGCCGACCATTACGAGCGCAAATGATCCTGTGATGACCGAAGCCCTGTTCTATCATCTGCAAAACATGACGGTGGAGAATGTGTTGCCGCCGCTTCTCGAGAAATCGCTCGAGCGCGGCTGGCGTGTCGTGGTGCAGTCGACCTCGGAGGAGCGGGCCGACGCGCTCGATGCTCACCTGTGGACCTATCGCGACGATTCCTTCCTGCCGCACGCGACATGGCGGGTGAACGATGCCGCCGACCAGCCGATCGTGCTGGCGGTCGAGGAGGGCAATCCCAACGGCGCCCATGTCCGCTTCCTGGTCGATAGTGCCGGCCTCCCGCAGGATGCGCAGGGCTATGAGCGCATGGTGCTGCTGTTCAACGGTGACGATCCGGATGCGCTGGCGCTCGCCCGCAGCGCCTGGACGGATTGCAAGGCTCGGGGATTTGATGTCACCTATTGGCAGGCCGACGAGCGGGGCCGGTGGCAGCGTCGGAATTAGCGTCCTTGGCAATCATCCTTGGCAATTAATGATAATTTGCACTTTTCGGGCGATGCTGGCATTGGTCACCTTCGTGCCGCAAAGTGATGTTGGGACAAACGCTTAGGGCTGGTCCTTCACCTGGGGAATTTGGTTTATCGTGCGACATCAAAAGCTTCCCGGCTCGCTCATAATTGCGTTGGCCGCCGTAGCACCGCTGGTCGCGGGCTGTTCGGGCGGGACTGATCTGTTGTCGAAGGACGCCGAATGGTTCCAGAAGCCCGGCCGTCTCTTCATCAAGAACATCTCGATCGAATCGCCGCCGCTGACCCCGGACAAGCCGGTCGGAGCTGAAGATCTCGTCAGCGCCGACGGCGCCTGTCCCGGCATGGCGCCGCCGCCCGGGCCGGCCGATGCCAATGCATCGACGACGGCGCCGGCACCGATCGGCGGCACGGTCGCGCTCGGCCACACCGAATGCGACGTGGTGCGCGGCATCGGCGCGCCCTCGAACGTCAATCTCTCCAACGATGCCGCCGGCCGCCGCGTCGCCGTCGTGACCTGGACCACCGGCCCGCGCGCCGGCATCTACACCTTCCCCTCCGGCCGCCTGTCCTCGATCGAAGGCAATCCCGATCCGCAGCCGGTGCCGAAGGCGGTGAAGCCGAAGAAGAAGCACGCGTAGGGCGTACCGACGCTATCGATGCTGCGTGCCCCGGGTGCCGTGCAGCGTGTGAGCGATGCGCTGTCACTTCACGCGGCTGCGTGCTCGACTTTGATCCCGCGCATACCAATGCATCGGTCGCAGCCGCGCGCGCCTACGCACAGACCGCAACGCTCCTGGTGCGTCGCTTTGGCGATGGCCGCGCGCCCCGGAATGCGCTTTGATGGCGCCAATAACATTCCGGAGGAAACTAATGCGGTTCATCGCCCTCGTATCGGCTCTGCTGTTGCCGTTTGGCGCGGCGTTCGCGCAGGACTATCCGACGAGGCCGATCACCGTGCTGGTTCCGTTCGCCGCGGGCGGGCCGACCGACACCATCGCCCGGCTGACGGCCGCGGGCATGGCGAAATTGCTGGGACAGCAAATCATCGTCGAAAACGCGACCGGCGCCGGCGGCACGATCGGCACGACCCGTGCCGCGCGTGCCCAGCCCGACGGCTACACGCTACTGATCCATCATGTCGGCATCTCGACCGCCGCAACGCTCTACCGCAATCTCAGCTACGACACCAAGACGGCCTTTGCGCCGATCGGGCTCGTGACCAACGCGCCGATGACCATCATCGCGCGTCCGGATTTTCCGGCGGACACGCTCAAGGACCTCGTCGCCTACGCCCAGCAGCAGGGCGACAAGCTCACCTACGCCAATGCCGGCTTGGGTGCGGCGTCGCATCTCTGCGGCATGCTGTTCATGACGGCGATCCAGAAGCAGCTCACCACGGTGCCGTACAAGGGCAACGGCCCGATCATGAACGATCTGCTCGGCAAGCAGATCGATCTCACCTGCGACCAGGCGACGAACACGACCGGGCCGATCACGGCCAAGCAGGTCAAGGCCTACGCGGTCACCACCAAGGAACGGCTGAAGAGTCTTCGCGATCTGCCGACGGCCGACGAGGCCGGCCTCAAGGGGTTCGAGCTCGGCGTCTGGCACGGCCTCTATGCGCCCAAGGGCACGCCGCCGGCGGTCATTCAGAAGCTGACGGCGGCTCTGCAGACCGCGCTGAAGGATCCGGCCTTGATCGCGCGGTTCAACGACATCAACACCGAGCCGGTGCCGCAGGACAAGGCGACGCCGGAGGCGTTGGGCGCGATGCTGGCGAGTGAGATCGACCGCTGGGCGCCGATCATCAAGGCCGCCGGCCAATACGCGGATTGAGCGCGTCCAGCGCACGATCGCCGTGCTGGGGGTCGCTCATAGAGTGGATAAAGAGCAGCCCGTTCAATAGCTAAGCGCTCGGTATTACAATGCCGGTACTGTGCATGGGGTTGTTTTGCAGGTTTTGATGAGGCGCTACCCCGCCGCCTCGTCATACTGCGTGCTCGCCTCCAGCCATTGCTCCTCGGCCCGCGCCAGTGCGTCGGCAGCATTGGCGCGCGCCTTGGACAACTGCGCGGCCTGCTTGGGATCGCGCGTAAAAATGTCGGGCAAAGCGAGCGCGGTGTCGATCTTGGTGATGATCTCGCTGACGCGGGCGATCTCGGCTTCGGCTTCCGCGATGCGCTTCTTCAAGCCTCCGCGATTGTCCGCTCTTGCCCGCTGCGGTTTCTCGCTGGACGCACTGCGCTCGCGCGGGGCGTCCGCGTTGCGGGTGGACAGCACCAGGCGGCGGTAGTCGTCGAGGTCGCCGTCGTAATTGGTCACGGTGCGATCAGCGACGATCCAGAGCCGATCGGCGCAGGCCTCGATCAGATAGCGGTCGTGCGAGACCATGATCACCGCGCCGGGAAATTCGTTGATCGCTTCGGCCAAAGCGCCGCGGCTGTCGATGTCGAGATGGTTGGTCGGCTCGTCCAGGATGATCATGTTGGGGCCGAAGAAGGTCGCAAGGCCCAGGAGCAGCCGCGCCTTCTCGCCGCCCGACAATTTGCCGGCCTTGGTATCGGCCGCCTTGCCGGAGAAGCCGATCGCGCCGGCGCGCGCCCGCACCTTGGCCTCCGGCGCATCGCCCATCAGCTTGCGGACGTGGTCATAGGCGGAGGCGTCCTCGTTGAGCTCGTCGAGCTGATGCTGCGCGAAATAGGCGATCGACAGCTTGTCCGCGCGTGTCACCTTGCCGGAGAACGGCGCGAGGCGCCCGGCGAGCAGCTTCACCAGCGTCGACTTGCCGTTGCCGTTGGCCCCTAACAGCGCGATGCGATCGTCATTGTCGATGCGCAAGGTGACGCGGCTCAGCACCGGGCTCGCCGGATCGTAGCCGACCGAAGCGTTGTCCACGGCAATGATCGGCGGCGACAGGATTTTTTCCGGCGCAGGAAAGCTGATCTCGCGCACGTCCTCGGTGACCAGCGCCGTGATCGGCTTCAGCCGTTCCAGCATTTTCACGCGAGACTGTGCCTGCCGGGCTTTTGAGGCCTTGGCCTTGAAGCGGTCGACGAAGGCCTGCAGCCGCGCGCGTTCGGCCTCCTGGCGTTTGACGGCCTTGGCGTCGAGCAGCTCGCGTGCGGCGCGCTGCTCCTCGAACGAGGAATAGGAGCCCTTGTAGAGCGTGAGCCTGCCGCGCTCCAGATGCAGGATCTGGTCGACCGAGCTTTCCAGGAGGTCGCGGTCGTGGCTGATCACGATCACCGTGCGCGGATAATGCGCAAGGTGATCCTCCAGCCACAGCGTGCCTTCGAGATCGAGATAGTTGGTGGGCTCGTCGAGCAGCAGAAGGTCAGGAGCCGCGAACAGCGTTGCGGCGAGCGCGACGCGCATGCGCCAGCCGCCGGAGAATTCGGCGCAGGGACGGAGCTGGTCGGCGGCGGAGAAGCCGAGGCCGGACAGGATCGCGGCGGCGCGGCTCGGCGCCGAATGCGCGTCGATGTCGACGAGGCGAGTCTGGATCTCGGCGATCCGATGCGGATCGGTCGCACTCTCGGCCTCATGCAGCAATGCATCGCGCTCGAGATCCGCCTTGAGCACGACCGAGATCAGGCTCTCGGGGCCGTTCGGGGCTTCCTGCGCCAGGCTGCCGATGCGCCAGCGCGGCGGCAGGGTCACGGAGCCGTGCTCGGCCGCGAGTTCACCGCGGATCACCTTGAACAGCGTCGACTTGCCGGTGCCGTTGCGTCCGACCAGACCAACGCGCGATCCCGGCGTGATCTGCACGGAACTCTGGTCAATCAGAAGGCGTCCGGCGAGGCGGATCGAGAGGTCGGAGATGACAAGCATGCGGCCTTGTCACCGCAGGCGGGATCAAACGCAACCCGTTTTTCCGCACTCGCAGCTCAGTGCGGCTCGCGGTCCCGCCGCTGCAGCTCGTTCAGAAGCTGCTCGAGATGTGTCGGGAGCCGGGGGTCGGGGCGCAGGCTCTGCTGGAGCCGTTCGCCCACGGCATCGCAAATCGATCGGCTGGTGCGCCGGTCGATCTGTTCGCTGTCATCGGCAAAAGGGCCAGCCATCGCTCAGGGTTCCGTGTTCTCAAAGTATGGACACGGTACCAAGTCATTGGCCCCCAAAATGGTTTCGCCACTCGCGGGAGATGTTGGGCATTCTCGTCAAGATTGTATGAACTCCGCCCTGTCCGCTCAAAATGCGGAGCCCCGGCGGGGGGATCGCCGGGGCTCCTCTCGGAAGGTACCTGTGGGGGGCGCAGATACCTGTCGGTCTTGGAAGGTGCTATCGGGCTCAGTAGCAGCGGTTGATCAGCCGCCAGCGGGGTCCCCAGGGGGTCGGGACCAGCCGGCGCACATAGCAGCCGCCATAACCGTAGGAGACGGGGGCATAGAAGCGGGGGCCGCCCCAGCCGTAGCCGTGGTGCCAGCCGCCGCCGTGCCAGCCCCAGCCGCCGCCATGCCAGTGAGCGGAGGCCGAGGTCGGCGCCAGCGCGGCACCGAGCGCAACCGCGGCGACAGCGGCAAGCGAAAGTTTCCTCAACATGGTGTTCTCCTCAAAACTGCCGGCGCGGGGGCACTCCGCGTCGATGGAAAAGGCCGCCGAAACGTTCCGCCTGTAACTTAAGGCTTCGGTTTCGATAGGCCCGACCTTACGCCGGTGAGGCTGAACCAAACCCTGAATGGGCGCTTCAGATTCGGTTCATCTGGGTGAAATCTCGGTAATCCATCCGGCGGATCCGCCCCCGGGCAGCCTGCGGCGAAGCGCCCGTGAGCGGGTTTTGGCGGTCGCTTGCCGTCCGGCAAAGGCGCCGATATAAGCCCCGCAACTCGACAACCACCGCTTTTCTTCCCTAAGGACAAGATTATGGCCATCGAACGCACCTTCTCGATCATCAAGCCCGACGCGACCGAGCGTAACCTGACCGGCGCGGTCAACGCCGTGATCGAAAAGGCGGGCCTGCGCATCGTCGCGCAGAAGCGCATCCGCATGACCAAGGGCCAGGCCGAGACCTTCTATGCGGTCCACAAGGCGCGCCCCTTCTTCGGCGAGCTGGTCGACTTCATGACCTCCGGTCCGGTTGTCGTACAGGTGCTGGAAGGCGAGGGTGCGATCGCCAAGTATCGCGAGGTGATGGGTGCGACCGATCCGGCCAAGGCCGCCGAGGGCACCGTCCGCAAGCTCTACGCAAAGTCGATCGGCGAGAACTCGGTGCACGGCTCGGACGCGCCGGAGACCGCCGCGATCGAAATCGCGCAGTTCTTCTCGGGCAACGAGATCGTCGGCTGATCGATCAGCCCACAGGTTAGGACGACGGGGCGAAAGGACTCATTGTGAACTGGCTCTGGCAGATCTTCGATCCCGCTACGATCGGGGCATTCTTCACCCAGTTCCGCAATGAGATGGCCGAACCGACCTTCTGGATCGCGGTCGGCAAGATCATCTGGATCAACATCCTCCTCTCCGGCGACAACGCGCTCGTGATCGCGCTCGCCTGCCGCGGCCTGTCGCCGCGGCACCGGCTGTGGGGCATGATCTTCGGTGCCGGCGCAGCGGTGATGCTGCGCATTATCTTCACCGGCATTGTGGCCAGCCTGATGGAGCTGCCGTACCTCAAGCTGGTCGGCGGTCTTGCGCTGATCGTGATCGCGGCCAAGCTCCTGGTGCCGGAACACGACGACGAGGACGACGTCGACGCGGCCGCGCATCTGTGGCAGGCCGTGCAGATCGTCGTGGTCGCCGACATCGTCATGAGTCTCGACAACGTCATTGCGGTCGCTGCCGCGGCCAATGGCAGCGTGCCGCTCCTGATCCTCGGCCTTGCCATCAGCGTGCCGCTGATTGTTGCCGGTGCGGCGCTGATCATGGCGCTGCTGGAAAAGCTGCCGGTGTTGGTCTGGGCCGGTGCGGCGCTGCTCGGCTGGATCGCGGGCGAGGTGATCGCGACCGACCCCGGCATCGCGCCGAAGCTGCACACGCTGTTCGATGGCCCGTTCGGCGCCTCGCTCGACTCGATGTTCGGCGCCTTGCGTGTCCCGCTGCAGTTCGGCCATGGCGGCGCTGGCGGCGAATATTTCTGCGCCGCGCTCGGCGTGGTCGTCGTGCTGGTGGTCGGCACCATCTGGCGCCGGCGCAGCCTGACGGCTGCCGCGCTGGAATCGTCCGAGCGGCACGCCAGGGCGTCGGCCGAGTAGGACGGCTCAGTCGATCGTGCCGAATTCTGTCACCGGCATCGTCCAGTAAACCAGCTTGGTTCCGGCGAACGAAACCCGCAGCCGGTCGAGCAGGCGGCTGGCATCGTTCCTTGCCAGCACCACTTGCACGACGGTCTGATCGGCATGGCCCTTCACGCGTTCGGCGGCCGTCAGCAGTCGGATCTCAGTGCCGTGACCTGAGCCCTGCGAGGCCGTGAATCCTGAAACAAGGTCGGTCTGTTCGGCGAGATGGTCGAATACCTCGTCGCGAAGCTGATGCGGCACGATCAGCGTGAGACAGACGGGCTGGTCAGTCATCCCTTCCCCTTCGATGTCCCGCCATAGCGGCGATACAGGATCGGCAGGAGAATCAGCGTGAGCAGGGTGGAGGACAGCAATCCTCCGATCACGACGATTGCGAGCGGGCGTTGCACCTCGGATCCTGGGCCGGAAGCGAACAGCAGCGGGATCAGGCCCAGCGCCGTGATGCTGGCGGTCATCAGCACCGGCCGAAGCCTGCGCATGGCGCCTTCGACGACGATACGATCCTCGGGAAGACCGTGGGCGCGGAGCTGATTGAAATAGGACACCAGGACGACGCCGTTGAGCACGGCGATACCAAGCAGCGCGATGAAGCCGACTGAGGCCGGCACCGACAGATATTCACCGGTCACGACCAGCGCGAAGACGCCGCCGATCAGGGCAAAGGGAATGTTGACCAGCACCAGCAAGGCCTGCCGGATGGCACCGAACGTGGTGAAGAGCAGCACGAAGATCAGGCCGATCGCGACGGGCACCACCACGGACAGGCGCGCGGCGGCGCGTTGCTGGTTCTCGAACTGTCCGCCCCAGGTCAGCCGGTAGCCGCTCGGAAGCGGGAGCTCGTTCATCACCTTCAGGCGGGCGGCGTCGACGAAGCCGACCATGTCGCGACCGCGAATGTTGGCGCGCACCACGCTCATGCGAGCGCCGTCCTCGCGGTCGATCTTCACCGGGCCGTCGACGCGCTGGATGCGGGCGACCTGTGACAGCGCGACATGCCGTCCGGACGCGAGCGTCAGCGGCAGGCTCGCCAGCAGCGTCGGCGCTTCCCGGGTCGTCTCGCTGCCTCGGACCAAAATCGGCGTGCGCCGTCCTTCCTCGAGCGCGGTCCCGATCGTCCGGCCCTCGATCTGGGTCCGCAGCGAGTTGACGATCGAGTCCACGCTCAGGCCGAGGCGGCCCGCCTCCATGCGATTGACCGCAACCGTGTAATATTGCGCGCCCTCGTTCAGCGTGGTGTAGACGTCCTCGGCCCCCTCGATGCTGGACAGGATCGCCGACAGTTTTGCCGCGGTTTCGTTCAGCCTAGCGATGTCGGGGCCGAAGATCTTGACGGCGACGTCGCCGCGCACGCCGCTGATCATCTCCTGCACGCGCATGTCGATCGGCTGGGTGAAGCTGAGCGAGATGCCGGGAAAGCCGCTCAGAACTTCGCGAAGCTTCTGCAGCAGGACCTCGCGATTGTCAGTCGTTCTCTCGGCAGCCGGCTTGAGCACCAGGAACGTGTCGGTCTGGTTGGGGCCCATCGGATCGAGGCCGAGCTCGTCCGACCCGGTCCGGGCGACGATGCCGGCAACGTCAGGCACGGTCAGAAGCGCGGCCTGCAGCCTTGCATTCATCGCAAGCGATTCGTCGAGGTTGACGGACGGAAGCGTCTCCACGCTGACGATGACGTCGCCTTCGTCCATCGTCGGCATGAACGTCTTGCCGAGCTTGGTGTAGGCGAAGCCCGCCGCGACCAGGCCAATCAGCGCCGCAGCCATCACCTTGCGCTCGTTGTTCAAGGCCCAGTCCAAGGCCGGCGCGTAGACCCGTTGTGCCGCGCGCACCAGCACGGGATCGCGATGCGATGCAGATTTGAGCACGAAGGACGTCGCGACCGGGATCACGGTGAGCGCCAGCAGCAGCGAGCCGGCCAGCGCGAAAATGATCGCGAGCGCGACGGGGATGAACAGCTTCCCCTCCAACCCCTGCAGCGTCAGCAGGGGCACGAACACGATGATGATGATGAGCACGCCCGAGGCGACAGGCTCCAGGACCTCGCAAACCGAACGGTAGACCAGGTGGATCAGCGGCGCGGCCTTGCCCGGCTCGTGCTTGCCGAGGTTGCCGACGATGTTCTCGACCACGACCACCAGGGCGTCGATCAGCATGCCGATCGCGATCGCAAGTCCGCCGAGGCTCATCAGGTTGGCCGACATTCCGACCAGGCGCATGACGATCAACGCGATCACGATGGCGAGCGGCAGGCTGAGCGCGATCACCAGTGAGGCCCGCCAATTGCCGAGGAAAAGCAGCAGAAGAACGATCACGAGGGCGGTCGCCTCGCCGAGGGCCCGCACCACGGTGCCGACCGCTCGGTTGACCAGGCGGCTGCGGTCATAGAACACGTTGATCGACACGCTTTTCGGTAGCGCGCCTTGCAACTCCGCGAGCCGGGCGCGCACGTCGCGGATGAGCTGACCCGCGTTGGCGCCGCGCAAGCCAAGGACCAACCCCTCGACGGTTTCGCCGCGGCCGTCCGCGGTAACGGCGCCATAGCGCGTCAGCGTGCCGACCTTGACGCTCGCCACGTCGTTGACCAGGATCGGCACACCCTCGCGCGTGTCGACGACGATGGCCTTGATGTCCTCAATCGAGCGGATGCTGCCTTCGATCCGAACCAGAGCGCTGTCCTCGCCCTGGTTCACCCGTCCGGCACCGTCGTTGCGGCTGTTGGCTTCGATGGCCCGGCGAAACAGGTCGTAGGAGATGCCGCGCGCAGCAAGCGCATCGTTGCGCGGCACGATCTCGAAGGCGCGGACATAGCCGCCGAGCGCGTTCACGTCGGCAACGCCGGGGACCGTGCGCAGGGCGGGGCGGATCACCCAATCGAGCAGGGTCCGGCGCTCGGCGAGCGAAAGCTCGGGACTGTCGATCGTGAACATGAACATCTCGCCGAGCGGACTCGTGATCGGCGCAAGGCCGCCGCTCACCCCGTCTGGGAAATCGCGCGAGATGTTCGACAACCGCTCCGAGACCTGGTTGCGTGCCCAGTAGATGTCGGTGCCGTCCTCGAAATCGACGGTAATGTCGGCCAGCGCATATTTCGTGGTCGAGCGGAGTACCTTCTTGTTCGGCAATCCAAGCAGCTCGAGCTCGACGGGCACGGTGATGCGCTGCTCGACCTCTTCCGGGGTGAGACCCGGCGCTTTCATGATGATCTTCACCTGAACCGGCGAGACGTCAGGAAAGGCGTCGATCGGAAGGCTGGGCAGGAGGACGGCGCCGGCGCCGATCACCAGCAGCACACCCAGCACGACGAACAGTCGCTGGGAGAGCGCGAACGCAACCAGGCGCCGGAGCATCTATTGTCCCAGTCCGGAGAGAATGCCGCGAAGCGCCGAGATGCCGCCGATTGCGATCGCGTCCCGTTCGGTGATGGGGCCCGACACGACGACGTGGTCCTGATCTTCCGCAAGCAGCTTGACCGGAACCAGCCGGAAGCCGCCCTCGATGGCGGCGAAGACCGAGGTCTGCTCGCCCCGCCGGATCAGCCCGCTATAGGGAATCTCAAAGGCGCTTTCGCCGGCGGAGAGGAAGCCGATGCGGGCAGCGGTGGTCTGACCAGGATGCAACTCGCCGTCGTTGGGAACCTCCGCGCGAACCAGAATCGTCTGGGTGGCGGCGTCGATGGTCTCGGAGACCAGCACGACCTTGCCGGGACTGGCATAGCCCTCGATCTCGACCTTCGCGCCGGTGTGGATCGCCCGAATATTGGCGGCAGGCACCGCGATTTCGGCCCACAGCGGTGAGAGCCGCGCCAGCTTGACGAGCGGAGCGGACTGTTCGAGCCGTTGCCCCGGCGATACCGCGACCTCGACCACCGATGCGGTTTGCGGCGCATTAACCGTGAGCGTGCCGCTGATCGCCGCCTCCTGCGCCAGTCGGGAGATGGCATCGTCGGACATCCCGCTCAGACGCAGCATCTGGCGCCGTTCGGCGACGACGAGAGCGGCCTGGCGCGCTTCGGCCTGGCTGGCCTCCAGCACGCGTTGCGGCACGGCCTTGCCTTCGAACAGATCGACGTTGCGATTGAGCTGCTGGTTGGCGAGGTGCTCCTGCGCAATCGCGTGCAAGAAGTCGCGCTGCTGGGAGACGAAGCTTGGACTCTCCAGGGTGACCAGCGGCTGGCCGGCGGAGGCGCGATCGCCGCGTCCGACCAGGAGATTGGCGACCATGCCGGCGACGGGCGCGCTAACGACCCACAATTGCTGCGTGGGGATCACGATTTGAACGGGATAGGGCAGCGTCAGATCGGTCCGGCTTGCGACCGGATGAGTCACGCGCACGCCGAGATTGCGCGCCTGCGCTTCGCTCAGCTTCACTTCGTCCTGTGCCATCGAGACGGAAGGCAACAAGCTCAGTGCAACGGCAAAGAGCGTACGAGCGAGCGCGCCCCCAGAAGAGGCGAGAAGGAGATTTCCGTGATGGAGTCGCATGAGGAATGTCCCACACTCACGGGCGAGCGAAGCGCTGCTCGATTGCAGGTTCCGCTTAACCCACCAGCGCGTTGGAGAGTTGATCTGTCTCAAGCGGGCCAGCCACTTTGGAAGGCTGCCTGCCATTCGTGGAGCGTTTCGGTTGATCTCGGTCAATTCCTTCGGCGCCCTAGAAGCTAAGCCGTCTTCGCCGTTCGGAGAGGGGGCAGTGAGGCCTACCCAACTCACGATGGACGCTTCCTTCCCGTGATCATCGCCTTCACCAGACTCTCGCGGTGCTCGAAGCTCGCCACGAGGACGCCAAGCACATGGACGACGACGAGGCCGACCGTGAGGTTGGCGAACGCCTCATGCACCTCCTCCACCCATTTTGCTCCCCAGAAGCTGTCCGTCGTCATCATGTAACCGGTGGCGCAGGTGCCGATCAGCATGAGGATCAGTGCCACGACCATCACGCCGCCGGCCGGATTATGGCCGAGATAGCGCGGCGCCCTAAGCAGCGCGACGTCGCGCATATAGGCGAGCACCGCGCGCGGCGAGCGCACGAAGTCGCTGAAGCGCGCATGGCGCGGCCCCACGAAGCCCCACACGATTCGTAACGCGAGCAACCCCGCAATCGTGTAGCCGGCGGTGATATGGACTTTCTCGATCTCGTCCCCGGTCGCATAAGCGAGCAGAAACAGCCCGGCCAGCGACCAGTGGAACACGCGCACGAAAGGGTCCCAGACCTTGACGGAGCCCAACGGCTTCTCGCCGCCGGCCTCGATTGCGTCGTGAATGGCGCTCATGGTGCAGACCCTTACAGCTGACCGAGAATCTGGCCGCTGGTCGGATCGACGAACAATTCGACCCGGCTGCCGGACTTGTCGATCGTGTAGAGTTCGCCACAGGCGTTCTTGAGCTTGGCCTTCTGAACTTTGTAGCCTTGGGCTTCGACCTTGGCCTGCAGTTGCTCGAGCGACAGCCAGCTTGTCTGTGGCGCTGCAGTGCAGGGACGCCCGAGGCTGCCGGCATGAGCGGTTGCCGTAGTCGCGAGCAAGGCGGCGGCAGCGCTGAAAATGATGATCTTGCGCATGGTTCTCTCCGATGTGTGGCGCCCGGCGGCGTGGTGCGGCGAGGCGATGTTGCGGACATTGGCGGAAGGGCCCTGACGAGCCCCTGTTGATCCACGTCAGCGTTTTGTCAGGTCGATTAGGGCATTCTCTGCAAATGCAGCCCGCCAGCTTCCTAGGATTCCTCGCAGTGCCGTTGTTGGTAGGCGTCGCGCTCGCATCGGTGCCGGCGGCAGCAAGCGACCACGGCAAGGGCGCGCCCGAGGCGGTTCGTCGCGCAGTCGAGGCTGGCGAAATCAAGTCACTCGCTGACATTCTCGCATCGGTCCGGGGCAAGCTGCCGGGCGAGGTTGCCGGCGTCGAAATAGAGCGTCAGCGCGGCCGCTGGGTCTATGAGTTTCGCCTCGTCGACGACAAGGGGCGTCTCTACGACGCCTACGTGGACGCACGCAGCGGCGAGATCGAACGCATCAAGGAGAAGTGATGCGCCTGTTGCTGGTGGAGGACGACCGACGGATCGCGGCCGATGTGGAGATGGCGCTACACGCGGCCGGCTATGTGGTCGAGACCGTCCGCAACGGCGAGGAAGCCTGGTTCCGCGGCGATACCGAGGACTACGGCGCTGTCATCCTCGATCTTGGCTTGCCCGGCATGGACGGCCTGGCGGTGCTCAAGCGCTGGCGTGCGAACGGAAGGTCCATGCCGGTGCTGATCCTGACCGCGCGCGGCAGCTGGGCCGAGCGCGTTGATGGTATCGACGCCGGCGCCGATGACTACCTGCCCAAGCCGTTCCGCATGGAGGAATTGCTGGCGCGGCTGCGCTCGATCGTGCGCCGCTCGGCAGGGCATGCCTCCCCACGGATCGTCGCAGGCGACGTCGAACTCGACGAGCGCCAGATGAGGGTGATGCTGCGCGGCGTACCCGTCGCGTTGTCGCCGTTGGAATATCGCCTGATCGCTTTTCTCTTGCACCACCGCGGCCGTGTGGTGTCGCAGCACGAGCTCGACGAGAACGTCTATGGCCACGGCGAGGACCACGAGTCGAACGCGCTCGAGGTGCTGGTCGGCCGGGTGCGCAAGAAGCTCGGCGCCGATCTGATCGAGACCAGGCGCGGCTTCGGCTATCTGGTCCCGGAGACGAGGCCGTGAGCTGGGGCTCGCTGCGGCTGCGACTGGTGGCCGGTGGAGTGGTGGCCATCCTGGTTGCGCTGACCATTGCCGGCGCTGGGCTGACGTTGCTGTTCGAACGCCACGTCACGCGCACCGTCGGCGACGAACTCGACGTTTACGTCAAGCAACTCGTGGCGGGTGTCGATGCCGATGCGCAGGGCAAGCTCGTGGTGGGCCGGCCGCCAGCCGATCCGCGTTTTGCCGACCCGCTTTCCGGCTTGTATTGGCAGGTATCGGACGATGGCGGCCAGATGCTGCATTCACGGTCGCTGTGGGACACGGTGTTGGACCTGCCGCGGGATGAGCCATCGCCCGGCGAATTGCACCGTCACATCATCGAAGGCCCGGCGAACGCCCGGCTCCTGGTCAGCGAACGCCGCGTGCTGCTCACCGTGGGCGATCGCCGCGCGCCGGTGCGTGTCGCGGTGGCGGCCGATCTCGCCCACGTAGCGGCCGCTGCCTCGCACTTCGCCAGGGATCTGGCGCTGGCGCTCGGCCTGCTGGGGCTCGTGCTGGCGGCGGCCACCTCGATCCAGGTCGGACTGGGCTTACGTCCGCTCGACGCACTTCGGCGCGGCGTCGCCGACGTCCGCTCCGGCCAACGCAAGCATCTCCCCGTCGACGTTCCTGCCGAGGTGAAGCCGCTGGTGGAGGAGGTCAACAGCCTGATCGACGCCCAGGAAGGGGAGATCGAGCGTTCGCGCAGCCGCGCCGGTGACCTTGCCCATGGGCTGAAGACGCCGCTCGCCGCCCTCGCGGCCGATGTCGCGCTTTTGCGTCAGCGAGGTGAGCAGGACATCGCCAAGGCCATCGAAGCCGTCGCCGATGCGATGAGCCGTCATGTCGACCGCGAGCTGGCACGCGCCCGGGCGCGGGGCACGGCACGACAGCGCGGCGGTCTTTCCACGCCCCTCAGACCGCTTGTCGAGTCCCTGATGCTGACGCTGACGCGCACGCCTGCTGCGCAGCGGCTTGAATTCAAGACCTGCATCACGGGCGAGCCGAGCGTCCCGCTCGATCGCACGGATCTGGCCGAAGTGCTGGGCAATCTCCTGGAAAACGCCGTCCGTCACGCCAAGAGCCAGGTGCGCATTGGCGCGGCCGCCACCGTGAATCCCGCGATCACGGTCGAGGACGACGGTCCGGGCATCGCCGCCGCCGAACGCGCATGCGTGCTCGAACGCGGTGCGCGGCTGGATGAGCGCGGCGAAGGCGCAGGCCTCGGCCTCGCGATCGTCCAGGACGTTCTGAGTGCCTATGGATGGCAGCTCGTTCTCGCCGACTCCGACCTCGGCGGACTGAAGGCCGTCATCGCGCCGGAGGGCAGCCACGATCGAATGGCTGCTTCCGGTTGATGGCCCAACCGCTGGCTTGTCGCATTGTCACAGTGTGTCAGCGTCGCACGATTGAGCCGGCGCGGCCGATCAGCCGGGCGAGCTGGCGGAAGCGGCTGCCGACGCGGTCGGCGACGAGGTCGACGAGCCGATGCTCGAACACCAGCATCAATTTGCGGCCCTGGCTGCGGAAATGCGTGGCGGGCAAGACGCCCGGACGTGCCGCTGAGATCAGATGTGCGACACGGAAGGCCGCGCCGAGCAGGCGGGCGCGTTCGAGTTGTGCCGGCGTCAGCAGGCCCTGCATGGTGGTCGGTGGTTGGTTTTCCTCGCTGAGACCCGCATAGCGATAGAACACTGACAGGCCGACGAAGGCGCGCTCGGTGTGGGTGATCGCGCCGAAATTGCCGTTGACGACGAGACTGAGCGTCTGCTCGCCGCGGTGATCGGGGTGCACGCGCCAGCCGATGTCGGACAGCAGGCACGCGGTGTGGCGCAAGCGGCGGTCCTCCTCGGTCTCGCGCAGCTTCACCACGCGAGCGAGGCGATCGGTCCAGGCGATCAGCTCGTGGGCATGCTTGGCCGAGCGTGACAACAGCTGGTTCAGCTCTTCTGCTGCGCAGATCAGGCCGTCCTTGTTGCGTTCCGTCTCCGGCAGCTTCTCGTGCAGCAGTCCCTCGCGCACGCCGAAGGTCGAGAACACGATGGTTTTCGGCTTCGCCACGCGGATGATGTGCTCCAGCACCAGCGCCGCATAGGTGAGGAGCGGGCGGCGCGCGTCCGCAACGATCTCGATGTCGGCGAGCATGTTCGCCGCCGCCAGGCGCCGCAGCCTGCGGGAGAAGTCGAGCGCTTCGGCCGCGGACAGCGAATAGCCGTGCATCACCTGCAGCGGATAACCGCTCTGGATGATGTGAATGCGCGCGAGTGCGCGCCAGGTGCCGCCGACCGCGTAGAAGGTGCGGCCGCGGCCCGCGGTGAGCTGCGGCACCTCGTCGAGCTCCTCGCGCACGATGCGGTCGGCGCGCTTGAGCGATTTGTGCGCCAGATCCTGGAGCGCGAGCCCGCCGAGCGGCAGCGTCACGCCGCTGCGCACGCTGTTCTTGCGAACGTCGATCAATTCGAGCGAGCCGCCGCCGAGGTCGCCGACGATGCCGTCGGGATGATGAATGCCGGAGATCACGCCGAGCGCCGACAGCCGCGCCTCGCGCGGACCGGAGAGGATCTCGATCTTGACGGCGCAGATGCGCTCGGCCTTGGCGATGAAATCGGGGCCGTTGGAGGCGTCGCGGCAGGCCGCGGTCGCGATCGCGAACACGCGACCGACCTGCATCACGCGGCACAATGCTCGAAAGCGCTTGAGCGAGGTCAGCGCCTTGTCGACGGCGTCGGGGGCGAGCAGGCCGGTGCTCTGCACCTCACGCCCGAGGCCACACAGCGTCTTCTCGTTGAAGATCGGAATGAGACTCCGCGTCAGTCCCTCGTAGACCACGAGACGAACCGAGTTGGAGCCGATGTCGATGACCGCGACGCTCGAGCCGCGCTTGCGCGGCCGCTTCACGTCGGAAATCCCCGATCAGGGTTGATGGCGTTCGTTCCGGCGCGTGAGACGACGCGGAGAGGATTCCTTGAGCGACTTTCCACGGCCAGACAGACTCGGATTTGTCATGAAGTAGTTGTGGACGTTGAAAGGCTCCTCGCCCTTCGCGGCCTTCATACGCGTTGAAGACCCGTCCGGCAACAATTGCCAGCTCTGCTCATTGTCTTTCAGGTTGGCGACCATGATCTGTTCGAGAACCTGCTGATGCACCGTGGGATTTTGCAGCGGACACAGCACCTCGACGCGGCGGTCGAGGTTGCGCGGCATCATGTCGGCGGACGAGATATACACAGCCGCTTTGGCGCTCGGCAGGCCCTGGCCCATGCCGAAGCAGTAGATTCGGCCGTGTTCCAGGAAACGTCCGATGATCGACTTGACGCGGATGTTCTCGGACAGGCCCGGAATACCGGGGCGCAGGCAACAGATACCGCGCACCACGAGCTCGACCTGCACCCCGGCCTGGGAGGCCTCGTACAGCGCGTCGATGATATCAGGGTCGACCAGCGCATTCATCTTCATCCAGACCGCGCCGTGCCGGCCGTGCCGCGCATGCGCGGTCTCGCCCTGGATGTGCTCGATGATGCGCTTGCGCAGGGTCAGGGGCGACACCGCCATCTTTTCCAGATCGCTCGGCGCGGCGTAGCCGGTGATGAAATTGAACACGCGTGCGGCATCGCGGCCGATGGTCGGATCGGAGGTGAAGTAGGAGAGGTCGGTGTAGATGCGTGCGGTGACCGGATGATAATTGCCGGTGCCGGTATGGACATAGGTGGTGAGGCTGCCGCCCTCGCGGCGCACCACCATCGAGAGCTTCGCATGCGTCTTCAGTTCGAGGAAGCCGTAGACGACCTGCACGCCGGCGCGTTCGAGATCGCGCGCCCAGCGGATGTTGGCTTCCTCGTCGAAGCGCGCCTTCAGCTCGATCAGCGCCGTGACGGATTTGCCGGCTTCGGCGGCTTCCGCGAGCGCGCGTACGATCGGCGAGTTGTTTGAGGTGCGGTAGAGCGTCTGCTTGATCGCGACGACATCAGGGTCGCGCGCGGCCTGCTGCAGGAACTGCACGACGACGTCGAAAGATTCATAGGGGTGATGGACGACGAGGTCCTTCTGCCGGATCGCGGCAAAGATGTCGCCGCCGTGCTCGCGGACGCGCTCGGGGTGGCGCGGCACGTAGGGCGTGAATTCGAGGTCGGGACGGTCGAGGCGGGTGAGCTGCGAGAGCTCGTTCATCGCCTGCACCCCGTCGACCAGGAAGACCTCGTCATCGGCTGCCGACAGCGCGTGCTGAACGAAGCTGCGCAGCTCCTCCGGCATCTTGGCGTCGATCTCGAGCCGGATCACAGATCCGCGCCGGCGGCGCTTGAGCGCCGTCTCGAACAGGCGGACAAGGTCTTCCGCCTCTTCCTCGATTTCGAGCTCGGAGTCGCGGATGATCCGGAAGGCGCCCTGGCCGTGCAGATTGTAGCCGGGAAACAGGCGGTTGATGAACAGGGAGGTCGCCTGCTCCAGCGAGATCAGCCGAACGATCTTGCTGTCGGCCGGCAGGCGGATGAAGCGATCGATCTTGCCGGGCATGCGGATCAGCGCGTTCATCTGCTTGCCGTCAGCCGCACGCGTGAGCTGGAGCGCAATGGTGAAGCCGAGGCTCGGGATGAACGGGAAAGGGTGGGCCGGGTCGATCGCCAGCGGGGTCAGCAGCGGGAACACGTTGTTGAGGAAGTAGTCCTCGATCCAGGTCCGTTCCGCCTTGGTGACGTCCTTGCCGTCGACCAGCACGATGCCGACATCGGCCAGCGTGCCGCGAAGGTCGCGCCAGATCGCCTGCTGGTCGGAGGCCAGCTCGGAGACGGTGCGGTTGATCAGCGCGAGCTGCTCGGACGGGGTCAGGCCGTCGGGGCTGCGTTCGGCAATGCCCTCGCGCACCTGGGCCTTGATGCCGGCGACGCGGACCATGAAGAACTCGTCGAGGTTATTCGCGGAAATCGACAGGAATCGCACCCGCTCCAGCATGGGGTGACTGGGATTGACCGATTCCTCCAGGACGCGGCGGTTGAAGTGCAGCCACGACAGCTCCCGGTTGATGAACCGCTCGGGGCTCGATGCGATTGCCGGCAGACCCTCGGCTTCCGGAGCTTTTTCTTTAGTTTCAACAGCTTGCGCAGAGTCCATCAGAAGTCGGTCCATCCTGTCTCGCCTAACCTTGCGACCTACGCGCAAAACCCGCGGGAGCATGTGTTACAGCGATGACGTTTCGATGACATTGATGTTCCGCGGCCTCGCGGCGTCAAGCAGAGTTCGCGCAAGCCTCCTTGGCGGTGGGCGGCGCGGCTCAGGCGTCCCGGAGCAGCTCGGCGGCCAGCGCCCGTGTGACGGGGCGGCCCAGCCGAAGGGCCTCGCTGTCGAGCAGTTCGACGGCCCGGCGGGCGGCGGCCGAGGACCGCTCCAGGCGGTTGGCGAGATATCCGACCACGCTCTCGTCCACGGTGAGCTGGCGGTCGGCGCAGAATTTGACGATCAGGCCGCGGAACAGCTGGTCGTCGGGCGGCAGCAGGGTGACCACCGGCACGGCGCGCAGACGCGAGCGCAGGTCACGCAGCTCGATCTGGAGCGAAGCCGGGACCTCGCGTCCGGTGAAGAGCACGTAGGCGCCGTCCTCGCGGGCGAGATTCATCAGGTGGAAGAGGGCGCGTTCGTCGAAATTCCCGGCCCTCAGATCCTCGACCACCAGCGCGCCGGTGGCGAGCGCGCCCGGAACGCTTGCGGCCGTCAGCACGTTGGCGGCGGTCGAGCGGGCGCCGGATATTTCGGCCCAGATCGCGGCGAGGTGGCTCTTGCCGCTGCCTTCCGGGCCCGCGAGCCACATGATCCGGTTCGGCCATTCCGGCCAGCTGTCGATCAGGGCGAGACCGGCCGCGTTGGCGGGGCCCTCGAGGAAGTTGTCCCGGCTGAGGCTCTCCGCATGCGGAAGCGCAAACGCCAATTGTCGGGGATGGACGCGGCCTGCCACGCTTGCTTTGCTCCATGCCGGCGCGCCGGCCCTTCTGAAGAGAATTCGACTTAGTCGAGCGGAGTTGGCCTTTTGCGAGGCGCTTCCCCTCTCATTTGGCCTCGATCGTGCTACTTGGCCTCTATCGTGCTACTTGGCCTCTATTGTGCTCATGTGCCGCAGCCACTCGACCAGATAGAGCGACACCGAGGAGAGCGTGAAGACCGTGACGAGGCCCATCAGGATGATATCATAAGGGGCTGGCTTGAAGCCGAACGCAAGCGCGGCTAGCACCAGGGCCGCGAACGCCACCTGTGCGACAGTGTTGAGCTTGGACACTTTCGACGGCTTCATCTCGACGGGCCGGTCGAACAGCCAGGACACGATCACGGCGGCGACGATCATGATGTCGCGCGAGACCACCAGGATCACGATCCAGCGCGGAATCGCGCCCCAGATGCCCAAGGCCATGTAGATCGAGACCAGCAGGGCCTTGTCCGCGAGCGGGTCGAGCAGGGCGCCGAGCTCGCTCGTCATGTTGAAGCGCTTGGCCAGGAAGCCGTCCACGGCGTCGCTGATACCGGCGATCAGGAAGACGGCGAACGCGACCTCCATTTGGCTCGACACGATGGCCCAGACGATGATGGGGACCAGCATGATGCGGCCCAGGGTAATGATATTCGGAATACTCACGAAAGCGCTTCCCGGCACCCGGTCTGACCTCGAATCCGGCCCCCTGGGAGGCTGAACCGGTTGATATCTACATAGTATAGGGCGGTGCGCCATGCGAGCCATTGCGCGTCCCCGGAATTCGACGTAACCAGCCGCAAACCCACTGGAAATCGGGCATGACCGACCGCAAAAACGGCCTCACTTACGCCGATTCAGGCGTCGATATCGACGCGGGCAACCGCCTGGTCGCCCTGATCAAGCCGATGGTGCGCGCCACCGCGCGTCCCGGCGCCGACGCCGAAATCGGCGGCTTTGGCGGCCTGTTCGACCTCAAGGCAGCCGGTTTCAAGGACCCCGTCCTGGTGGCCGCGACCGACGGCGTCGGCACCAAGGTCAAGATCGCGATCGAGACCGGGCTGCATGGCGGGATCGGCATCGACCTCGTTGCCATGAGCGTCAACGATCTCGTGGTGCAGGGCGCCGAGCCGCTGTTCTTCCTGGACTATTTCGCCTGCGGCAAGCTCGACCCGGAGGCCACGGCGGCGATCGTCGCGGGCGTCGCGGAGGGCTGTCGGGAGTCCGGCTGCGCCCTGATCGGCGGCGAGACCGCCGAGATGCCCGGACTCTACAAGGACGGCGATTACGACCTCGGCGGCTTTGCCGTCGGCGCGGCCGAGCGCGGTACGCTGCTGCCGCGCAAGGACATCGCGGCGGGCGACGCCGTGATCGGTCTCGCCTCGTCGGGCGTGCATTCCAACGGTTTCTCGCTGGTGCGCAAGATCGTCGAGCAGTCCGGCCTCGGCTTCGAGGCGCAGGCGCCATTCGCGCCGGTCATGACGCTCGGCGGTGCGCTGCTGACGCCGACCAGGCTCTATGTCAAATCCTGCCTGCGCGCGATCCGGGAGACCGGCGCGGTGAAGGGGCTCGCCCACATCACCGGCGGCGGCTTCACCGACAACATTCCGCGGGTGCTGCCGAACAACCTCGGCGTCGGCATCGATCTGGCGCGCCTGCCGGTGCTGCCGGTGTTCAAATGGCTGGCCGCGCAGGCCGGCATCGCCGAGCTGGAAATGCTGCGCACCTTCAACTGCGGCATCGGCATGATCGCGATCGTCGAGCCGGACAAGGTCGACAAAGTGATCGAGGTCTTCACCGATGCCGGCGAGACCGTGGCGCAGCTCGGCACCGTGATCCCGGCCGAGGGCGAGCACCGCGTCGTCTATAACGGCCACCTCGACATGGCGCTATGATGACTGGCGCCGTGACGAAGCGCCGCGTCGCCATCCTGATCTCCGGTCGCGGCTCCAACATGGCCGCGCTGATCAAGGCCGCAAGCGCTGCGGATTTTCCGGCCGAGATCTCGCTCGTCATTTCGAACAGGACCGATGCGCTCGGACTCGAGCGGGCCAAGGCGGCCGGCGTCAACACGCTGGTGATCGAGAGCAAGCCGTTCGGCAAGGACCGCGCCGGCTTCGAGAAAGTACTGCAGGCCGCGCTCGACCAGCACGGCATCGAGCTGATCTGCCTCGGCGGCTTCATGCGCCTGTTCACGGCCGAGTTCACAAAGGCCTGGTACGGACGGATGCTCAACATCCATCCCTCGCTGCTGCCGTCCTTCCCCGGCCTCGACCCGCACGGCCAGGCCCTGCGCGCCGGCGTGAAGCTGTCCGGCGCGACGGTGCATTTCGTGATCCCCGAGACCGATGCCGGCCCGATCGTGATGCAGGGCGCGGTTCCCGTCGGCGACCACGATACCGCCGACACGCTGTCGGAGCGCATTCTCGAAGTCGAGCACCGCATCTATCCCGAAGCACTGCGGCTGCTTGCCACCGGCAAGGTCCGGATCGAGGGCGATGTCTGCAGGACTGCGGGCAGTGCGGCGTCGGAGAATTTTCTGATTGCGCCGGTGGTGAGCTGAGGCGCGTAGCCTCGCGCGCGGTCTTTCCAAACAAAATCCCCCGGCAGAGCCGGGGGCAACGTCATCGTCTCTCACAAGCGTGAGAGACGTCAGGAGACCTTGAGGTTCTCCGCGGATGTCTTGCCGCGGTTCTCCACGAGGTCGTATTCAACCACCTGGTTCTCGTTGAGGGTGGAGAGTCCGGCACGCTCGACTGCGGAGATATGGACGAACACGTCCTTGTCGCCGCCGTTCGGCTTGATGAACCCATAGCCCTTGGTCGGGTTGAACCATTTGACGGTGCCCTTTTGCGGCATCGCTAGTCTCCTCCACTAGATAGAAAAAAGACGCGGCCGCTTTTTCGCGTGCCACGCCACAAACGGGCTTTCGGAAGTCTGTTCAGATATCAACGTCACGAAACGCACAGCCAAGCGGCCAATTCCCGATTGTGTCCGATATTGCAACATGAAAATCGCGCGTTAGCAAGCCGCGCCCTATTTTCAAGAACCAGGGCGGGTACCATCGTCTGCTATTTGCGACCTGTGGCCGGGGAACCACAATGGAGGGCAATAGGCTCGGCGACAGCGTGCCAAGCGGTTGACCCTCCGTGGCAGTTCGGCACAAATCGCCGCACACGCGCGTCGCGCGTATTGCATTTTTGCGGACCGCCATTGGCTTCGGGATTTGTCGTCATGCGCTGCAGGTCGCAGCCCTCCGGGATACGGCCGACGAGCGGGCTCGACCGCGTCCGCCGGGTCGCCGCAGCGATCGCGATGGCGTTTGCGATCGTCGTGACGATGGCAGCCGCATCGCCAGTCCTGGCACAAAGCCCGACGCCCACGCCGACCCCGACGCCCACGCCGTCACCAACCCCGATCCCGGTGCCATCGCCGACATCGACCAATTACGACCAGTCGACCGGCAGCAGTGCGCTCAATCTCGGCTCGAATTTCCTGGAGCGGCTCGGCAACCAGGCATCGGGCGGTGTCAACCGGGCGTTCCGGACCAATCCCGGCGGCGGCGGTGCATCGGCGAGCACCGAGGATCCGCGCTACCGCACCTGGTTCGAGGGCTACGGCATCTCGGTCCGCGCCGACCCGCAAGGGGACTTCGTCGGCGACAAGCGCAAGACGGTTGGCGGAGTCGCCGGCTTTGGCGCGCGCGTGGCTCCCGGCATCAATCTCGGCTTCTCCGTCGACCAGAGCCACACCGACGTCGACGTGCCGCTGGCGCTGCAATCGGCGACGCTCGACCTGACGCAAATCGGCTTCAACGGCTCGGTCGACAAGGGGCCGTGGACCTGGGCGTTTGCCCTGGTGCACGGCTTCGGCAAGGTCCGCTCCAGTCGCGACACCGGCCTTGGCCTTGCGACTGCAGGCTATCGCGCCACGATCGACGGCGCGCTGACCGAGATCAGCTATTACTGGACCAAGGACCAGCTGCGCATCGTGCCCAAGGGCGCACTGGAATATGTGCGCGCCACCAGCGCGGCGTTCCAGGAGACCGGCGGCCTCGATCCGCTCAACGTCGGCTCGACGACGCTGTCGCGCGCACGCGTCATGATCGGGGCCGAGATCGGCCGCTACTTCATCATCGACCAGAAGGTCCTCGACCTCTCCGCCTACGGCAAGTTCGTCGACAATTTCCACCAGGACCTCGGATCGATCCAGGTCAGCCTGGGGACCCAGAGCATCGTCGTTCCCGGAATCGGCGAGAGCCGTTACGGCGCAGATGCCGGCGCCTCGGCTTCACTCAGCCTGACCAGCGTGGCGCGGCTCTACGTCAATTACGACGGCAAGTTCCGCAGCGCGCTGACGTCGCATCAGGGCACCGTCGGCTTCGAATATCGATGGTGAGCGGAAGCTAAAGCATGATCCGTAAAAGTCCGAAGCGGTTTTCCGGAAAGATCATGCACAAACAACTACCTAAAGCGCGATGACGATTCATCTAAATCTAAATCTCATCGCGCTTAAGAGCCATTTCCGCTCCGATGCGATCGGAGCGGGGCTCTACATTCTCGTTTGACGCGTTTTCTTCACGCGAACCGAGTCCACTTCGCTCGAAAACGCTCTCGCCCCGCCTATGTCGGGGTCGTCGCGACATATCCCGCGACCCCAAACCCCTCACGCGCGGCCGTCATCATCGGCACCAGCGCGTTCGGGTGGATGAACTCGTCGCGGAAGCAGGGGTAGGTTCTGGGATCGAAGATCTTCTTCAGCCAGTCCACCACGATCTTGTGGCGCTCGGAGGTTCGGAATTCCCGGTGATAGGTCAGCCAGAGATCGGCGTGGTGGCTGACGCCGAGATCGACGGCGATCAGCGGCGCGCCGAGCGCGATCGAGACCGTCGGCAGGAAACCGATGCCGGCGCCGCGCTCGACGGCATAGAGCACGCCGACCGAGGAATTGGTCTTGATCCCGACGATGCCCTCGAGCGACTTCAGTCCGAGCACGCGGGCATAGGCGCCGTCGTCGACCTGCGGCGCGCTCTGCTTGATGATGCGGTGGTTCTTCAGCTCCGCCAGCGTCGCCGGCACACCGTAGAGATCCTCGTACTCCTTGGAGACAAAGGGGTAGATGTGGAGACGGCCGAGCTTGGCGACGATCAGGTCGGGATTGGTCGGCGGCTCCAGCTGGATCGCGATGTCCGATTCGAGCCGTGCGACGTCGGCCTGCTCCATCGCGCAGCGCAGATCGACGGTGATCCTGCGGTAGGTCTTCTGGAAGTCGATCAGTCGCGGCAGGATCCAGAAATTGCCAGGCCCCTCCGTCACCGCGACACGCACGGTGCCCGCCGTGTCGTTGGACGATCGCGCGGCGCGGCGGAAGACGTTGAAGGCATGACGCTCCATATGCGCAACGTCAGCGATCATCGCGGTGCCTTCATCGCTGAGCGTGAGCCCGCTCTGGTCGCGCAGGAACAGCTTGCAGCCGATGCTCTCTTCGAGCCGATCGATCCGCCGCATCAGCGTGGTGGAAGTCAGCCCGAGCTCCTCGGCGGCGTTGCGAAAACTTTTATATTTTGCGCAAGCTAAAAACAGCTTCAAATCGTCCCAGGACGCGTCCAGGATTTCTTCACGGCGCTGCGTCACCGCAGCACCCCGGTGCAATAACTGCTGCATACTCCTGATCCCCAGCCGCTAAGCTCATCGGCATAGCGGGGCACGAAAGCCTCGAACGATAGAGGCGTGATATGAGTATGGAAAGGGGCTCGTTTGCCGCAAGGCATGATTTCGATGCCTTGCCGCTGAGCTCCGATGTCGATGTGCGCTGCGCGCAATTTGCCGAAATTGCCGCGCTTGCGGAGATGGCGCACCGGCTGGTGCCGGGCGTGCGGATCGGGGCAGCCGAGCTTGCGCGATACTTCGCGTTCGATCCGCAGAGCATCCTGACGTTCAGCCGGAAGGGCCGGCTCGTCGGCGGCATGGCGTTCCTGTTTCTCAATGACCGCGGGCACGATGCGCTGCTCCTCGACGAGATCTGCCTCACGGCGCCCGAGGCGCAGTATCTGGCTTCCGCAAAGGAAGATGTCGCCGCCATCTACATCTGGGCGATCGCGACGACGGGGCGTGGCATCGCTGGTCTCGGCAAGGCTGCGGCGCATCTCAGACAGCTAAGGTTTCGCGGCGCGGATTGCTATGCGCAGCCGTCAACGGTGGCCGGACGCGACATCATGAAGGCGACGGGCTTCGTGCCGGTCCCGAGCTTCCAGCCCGACCTCTGGTGCTACGAGCGGCCCTGGCATCGGCAGCCGATGGGCATGCCGGGCGCGATCATCCAAGCAAGGAGTTTTGCAGATGCACGGTACTAGGATTCCTGTCGCCAAGCCCTGTTCCCGCGCCATCACGATCCGGCTTGCGCGCGATCCAAGCGATCTCATGCTGGTCACCGCCATCCGCTCCGCGGTCTATCTCGCCGAGCAGGATTGTCCGTTCGAGGAGGAATTCGACGGCAACGACATGGTCGCGGCGCATTTCATCGGCTTCGTCGGCAACGAGCCTGCGGGCTGCCTGCGGGGGCGCTTCTTCGGCGACTTCGCCAAGGTGGAGCGGCTTGCGGTGCGACACCAATATCGGCGCTCGCGCGTCTCGTTCAAGCTGGTGCAGGCGAGCGTCGACTACGTGAAGCGCAAGGGCTTTCGCAAGATCTACGGTCAGGCGCAGGACAGGCTGGTCGATTTCTGGGCACATTTCGGCGCCAAGCCGCTCGGCCATAATCGCAAGATCACGTTCTCGGATTTTTCCTACACGGAGATGCTGCTGGAGATCGAGCCGGGCCCGGACGCGATCACGCTGGACAGCGATCCCTATGTGATCATTCGTCCCGAGGGCGATTGGGACCGGCCGGGCGTGCTCGACGCCTCGGCAGGGCGTGCGGTGACCTCACCGCTGCGGGACCTCGCGCTCGCCGACCGCTGAAATTGGTGCAGCCTTGCGCAAGACAATGCTGGATTCCATGCACGATGATCCGCCGATCCTGGTCTGCGCGGATCTCCAGATCGAATATCTGACCCCCGGGCGTCGCCACGTCATCCTCGACGGCGATGCCGCTACCGCGCGCTGCCTGGAACTTCTGATGCTGTGGCGTGGCAATTTGTGGCCGGTGATGCATCTGAAGCGCATCGCGCAGGCGGCCTGGTTCAATCCGGCATCCAGGCTGACCGATTGGATCGCGGAGACCAAGCCGCGACCGGGAGAGCTGACGTTCGAGCATCCGCTGCCGTCTGCCTACAGCTCGTCGCGGTTTGTGGACTACATGTCCAATATCCGTAATGTGCGCTGTATTCTGATTGGTTTTTCCCTGGACGAAACCATTCTGGCCACCGCCGTCGACGGGTTTCATCGCAGCCATCGCTTCCAGGTGGTCACTGATGCCGTGGCTTGCCGGCAGCCGGGAACGGGCGATGCCGCCGCCTACAAGCATGCGGTAGTGAATGTCATCGGGAATTTTGCTACAGTTCAGTCCAGCGCCGAACTGATCAGAACCAGCGGCGTCGTTGCGGCGTAGGCAGCCGCGACCGGTGGACGGGGTGAAAGATTGTCACGGGGAGACGAGCTCAAGGAGCTGGCGAGCGATCTGTCGCATGCCGTCGAGAAGGCGCGCAGGCTTGGTCTGCCGACGACGGTCTACCTGCTCTCGATGGCGCTGGTGGAGGTGAGGGAAGCCGCTGCCGGCGCGGACGATGGGCATGACGACGACGCGGCGTGAGAGCTGCCTCGAATTCGGCTCTGTCCGGTGCGGTCCTGTCACGTGCGGCTACCGTCTGCGCGGCGTTGCCATGCGCTGCTGTGTCATCTGCGGCCTTGTGCAACGCTGCTGAGCGCTTGCTGCCGACGAATTGGCGTTGCAAGTTCTGCGCTGTCGCAATAGCCAAGGTAGTTGATCATCGAGTGATGACGCCGGCTACGCCCGCGACATGACGATTTCAAGGATCTTCGCAAATGTCCATGCTGCCCAATTCGCAAGAGGCCCGGGATGTGGCCTACCAGCTCCATCCCTACACCAACGCGCGCACGCATCAGCAAGCCGGCCCCCTGGTGATCGAGCGTGGCGACGGTCCTTACGTCTTCGATGCGTCCGGCAAGCGCTATTTCGAGGCGATGGCCGGCCTGTGGAGCGTCGGGCTCGGCTTCAACGAGAAGCGGCTGGGCGAGGCCGCCCACAAGCAGATGCAGGCGCTGCCGTTCTATCATACGTTCTCCGCCAAGTCGCACGGGCCCTCGATCGACCTCGCCGAGAAGCTGGTTGCGATCGCGCCGGTGCCGATGAGCAAGGTGTTCTTCACCAACTCCGGCTCGGAAGCCAACGACACTGTGCTGAAGCTGATCGCCTATCGCTCCAACGCGCTCGGCCAACCGCAGCGCAAGAAGGTGATCAGCCGCCTGCGCGCCTATCACGGCGTCACCATCGCCTCGGCCAGCCTCACCGGGCTGCCCAATAATCCCCGCTCGTTCGACCTGCCGCTGCCGAACATCCTGCACACCGGCTCGCCGCATTTCTACAAGGACGGCGCGCCAGGCGAGAGCGAGGAAGCGTTCGCAACGCGCCGGGCCGAGGAGCTCGACGCGTTGATCCAGAAGGAGGGGCCCGACACCATCGCGGCCTTCTTCGGCGAGCCGGTGATGGGGGCGGGCGGCGTCATCGTGCCGCCGCCGACCTATTGGGATAAGATCCAGAAGGTCCTCAAGAAGTACGACATCCTGTTGGTAGCCGACGAGGTGATCTGCGGCTTCGGCCGCACCGGCAAGATGTTCGGCTGCGAGACCTACGGCATCAAGCCGGATGCGATGGTGGTCTCCAAGCAGATCACCTCGAGCTATTTCCCGCTGTCGGCGATCATGTTGAACGAGCGCATGTTCGAGCCGATCGCCGACGAGAGCAACAAGATCGGCGTGCTCGGCCACGGCTTCACCGCCGGCGGCCATCCGGTCGGCTCGGCCATTGCGCTCGAAAACCTCAAGATCATCGAGGAGCGTGGCCTGGTCGCGCATGCCGCCGAGCTCGGCGGCTATATGCAGGGCCGCTTGCGCGAGCTCGCCAGCCACCCGCTGGTCGGTGAGGTCCGTGGCGTCGGCATGATCGCGGCGATTGAGCTGGTGCTCGACAAGGGCCGCAAGACAGCGGCCGCGACGCCCGGCGCGGTCGGCGGCATCGCCAGCCGCATGCTCCAGGAGCGCGGTGTGATCTCGCGCAACATGCTGGACGCCATCGCCATCTGCCCGCCGCTGATCGTCAACAAGACTGAGATCGACGACCTGGTCGCGTCGATCTCGGGTGTGCTGAACGACATGAAGGGCGAAGTGGCAAAGCTGACCCCGGCGTAAGCGGCGGCATCGGAGATGATGGACCCTCACCCTGAGGAGCGCGCTCTTTGCGCGCGTCTCGAAGGGCGAGGCCAAGAGCCGGACCTTCATCCTTCGAGACGCGCGTTCCGCGCTCCTCAGGATGAGGGACGGGCTCTGCTATCGTTGCAATGAACGCGCGGGTCGCCTACGCCCGCTGGACCCCGATCACGCGGCCTTTCTCGATCGCCAGGGCCAGCTCGCCGCGCTTCAGCTTCAAGGCGGCATCGCCGAACAGCTCGCGGCGCCAGCCGCGCAAAGCAGGGACGTCGGCCTCGTCATCGGCCGCGATCTCCTCGAGATCATCGACCGTCGCGATCACCTTGCTGGCGACCGCGTGGCGCTCGGCGGTCATGCGCAGCAGCACCTTCAAAAGCTCGACGATGGCCGCGCCATTGGAATTGTTGCGCGGCTTCTCCAGCTTCGGCAGCGTCGAAAAATCCCGCGCCAGCCCGCGCTCGACCGCGGCGACGATGTCCGCGCCCCATTTCGACTTCTCGAACCCCTTCGGCACCGAGCGCAGATGGGCGAGCTTTTCCAGCGTGGTCGGCGCGTGGGTCGCAATGTCGGTGATCGCCTCGTCGCGCAGCACGCGGCCGCGCGGCACGTCACGGCTCTGCGCCTCCTGCTCGCGCCAGGCCGCGACCTCCATCAGCACCGCGAGGTCCTTCGGCTTGCGCACCCGCGTCTTCAGCCGTTCCCAGGCGCGCTCGGGATGGAAGTCGTAGGTCCTGGGGGAGGTCAGGACTTCCATCTCGATCGAGACCCATTCGCTGCGGCGGCGCTTCTTGAGGTCGGCGTCGAGCGCTGCGAATACGTCGCGCAGATGCGTGACGTCGGACACCGCGTAATGCATCTGCTCCTTGGTCAGCGGCCGGCGCGACCAGTCGGTGAAGCGGTGGGTCTTGTCCGGGCGGTGGCCGGTCACCTTCTCAACCAGGGCGTCATAGGCGATGCTGTCGCCGTAGCCGAGCACCATCGCGGCGACTTGGGTGTCGAACACGGGATGCGGGATGATGTTGGCTTGATGCCAGATGATCTCGATGTCCTGGCGGGCGGCGTGGAAGACCTTCAGCACGCTCTCGTTGGCCATCAGCTCGAAGAACGGCTTGAGATCGATGCCGGCAGCCAGGGTGTCGATGACGACGGCTTCCTCGGCGCTGGCCATCTGCACCACGCACAGCAGCGGGTAGTAGGTGGTCTCGCGCAGAAACTCGGTATCGACGGTAATGACGGGATGCTTGGCCAGCCGGCTGCAGGCAGCCGCGAGGTCAGCGGTGGTGGTAATCAAATCCATGAACGGCCCATGACACTTGGTATCAGCCGTTCTGCCGAAAGTGCTGTGATGTCAAGGGGCTCGATGCGAATTCGAGCCTTGCATCCAGTCTGGAATCGCGTTTTCCGACCAAATTCCTATTCGTAGCGGATCCGGTGCGAGGATTTGCGGGCGCAAGGCAGCGCGACCACGACCACGCACATGGCAACCAGCGCCAGTCCCAGGAACTCGAAAACCAACAGATCCACGGCGAAATCTCCAGAAACATTGATAGATTTGTCGGGGGTGCGTTGAGGGTCTGTTAATTGCAATGGTTACCGGCGGCAGGCACGGCCGCATGGTGGACGCCGGGTTAATATGATTGGGGCGCCCTAAACGATTTCGGCGCCCCGCTTGACGGAGCGCCGAATGAATGTTGGTGCGATGAAGTGCCGGTCTTAGGGCAGCTTCAGCGAGGTCTCCGCGTTGTACGGTTTCAGCGTCTCGTCGGCGGCCTTCTGGGCGGCGGCGAGGGCTTCCTTCGGCTGCTTCTTGCCGTTGAGGACCAGCATCACCTCGTCCTCGAGATTCTTGCGCACCGGCACGGTCTTGTAGGTCGCGAACCAGGGCTTGGCGACGTCGAGCTGCTCGACGGCGGTCTTGGCGTCCGGGTTCTTGTTCAGGAATTCGACCATCTCGGGCGTCTTGTAGGCGGCCATGTTGGGCGCGAAATAGCCGGTGGCGCGGCTCCACCAGCCGCTCTTCTCGGGCGAGGTCATCCACTTGATCAGCGTCCAGGCGGCCTTCTGCTTGTCGGCCTCGAGCCCGGCCGGCATGATCAGGGAGGCGCCGCCGATCGGCACCGCGTTACGAACGTTGCGGGGGATGAAGGCGACCTTGTAGGCGAACTTGGCGTTGTCGCGCACATAGGTGAGCGAGCCCGTCGACAGCATCATCATCGCGGCATTGCCTGATATGAAGGAGGTGCTGACGGCAGGGCCAGGCGTGGCGCCGGGCGTGTGGACCTTGTGCTTGTAGATGAGGTCGTTCCACCAGGAGAGCGCGCCCAGCATCGAGGGCGTGTCGTAATAGACCTCGCCGCCGAACTCCTCGTTGTAGTAGCGCCCGCCATTGCTCATGGTGAGCGTTTCCATCATCCAGCCGCAATAGTCGTAGGCGCAGGGGATCGCGATGCCCCATTGGGTCACCTTGTCGCCCTCGCGCTTGGTCAGCTTCTTGGCCCAGTCGGTGAGCTCGGCCCAGGTCTGCGGCGGCTTGTTCGGATCGAGGCCAGCTTCCTTGGCCTTGTCGGCGTTGATGTAGAGCAGCGGCGTCGAATTGTGGAACGGCACGCCGTAGACCGAGCGATTGATCACCGCGTTGCCCTGCAGCGCCGGGAAGAACTGGCCGAGGAACTGCTCCTTGGTGGTGCCGTCCGCCTTGATCAGCGCATCGAGATTGGTGAGCTCGTTCTCGATCTGCATGTCCAGCAGAAAGTTGGCGGACATGATCACGGCGGCTGGCGGCTTGCCGGCCTTGATGGCGGCGCGCGTCTTGATCAGCGTGTCGTCATAGGAGCCGGTGTAGACCGCGGTCGCCTTGACGTCGGGATGGGTCTCGTTGAACTCCTTGATCAAGGTGCCCATGTCGCGGGCGAGCTTGCCGTCGACGGGGACGGGGAAGAACAAATCGACCTCGGTCGGACCTTCGCCGGCGAGGGCCGGAAGGGCGAGCGCGCCGGCCAGTGTGCCTACTATGGCAAGGCCGAGTACGAGCCTGCGGGAAAACAGCATCGGAAAATCTCCTATTTGATGCCTGAGGTGACGAAAGAGCTGATGAAGCGCTTCTGGAAGATCAGGAAGGTGACGAGCAGCGGGGCGATCACCATCAACGTGCCCGCAGCGATGGTGCCCCAGGCCTGGGTGCCTTCGGCGGTCTTGGTGAAGACGGAGAGGCCCACTGTGAGCGGCCGTTTGTCCGGCGAGTTGATCACCATCAGCGGCCAGAGGAAGTCGTTCCAGTGGCTGGGCACAGAGATGATGGCGAAGGCCGAGAAGCTCGGCATCGACAGCGGCACGTAGATGTGGCGGATGCGTTGGAGCAGGCTGGCGCCGTCGATCAGGGCGGCGTCTTCCAACTCGGTCGGAATGGCTTCGAACGCCTGGCGCATCAAGAAGGTGCCGAAGGCCGAGGCGAAGAACGGCATCATCACCCCAGTGAGCGTGTCGTAGAGACCGAGCTGCGCCACGAGCTTCAGGTTCGGCACGATCAGCAGCACCGGCACCAGCATCAGCTGCATCAGGAACAGGTAGAAGATCAGCGTCTTGCCGACGAAGGCGAGGCGCGCAAAGGCAAAGCCCGCCAGCGTGATGGTGACGAACTGCACCAGCAAGATGCCGGCGCAGATGATCGTGGTGTTGAGCGTGTAGCGCGGGAAGTCGCCGATCTCCCAGGCATCCCTGATGTTGTCGAGCGTGGGTTTGAGGCTCGGCATCAGCTCGGCCATGGCGTTGATTCCGTCGGAGGCCGGGCGCAGCGTCGCCACGACCATCCATAGAAAAGGGATGAGCCAGACGATCGCGAGCAGCACGGTCAGCGCAAAGCCGAGCTTCGGCGTGATCTCGCCCCTTGTCGCGAGCGGGGCGTCTTTGTAGAGCCAGTCGAACAGCTTCATGGCCCGCCCTCGCGGTTCGCCATGGTGCGGAAGGACAGGGCAGTGAGGCCCATCAGCGCGGCCAGCGTCAGCAGCGTCGCCGCCGAGGCCTTGCCGATGTCGTAATGCTCGACCGCCTGCTGGTAGATGTAGAACAGCACGAGATTGGTCGCGTTGGACGGGCCACCCTGGGTCATGACGAAGACGTGGTCGACCTGCGTCACCGCATTGAGGATTGCGATGACGGTGACGAACAGGAAGGTGGGCTTGAGCTCCGGCAGGATGATGTGGCGCAGGCGCATGTAAGGGCCGGCACCGTCGAGATGGGCTGCCTCCATCACATCCTCGGGCACGGCCTGGAGGCCGGCGAGGAAGAACAGCATGTAATAGCCGGCATTCTTCCAGATCGTGATGACCATGATCGCGTAAAGCGCGATGTCGGGGTCGCCGAGCCAGTTCGGCAGCACCGGAAGCAGCCGGCCGATGTAATAGTCGATCAAGCCGACATTGGGCAGGAAGATGAACAGGAACAGCGCAGACGCCGCGACCATCGGGATCAGCACCGGCAGGAACAGCGCGGCGCGCAGCGCGCTGCTCACGGCATGGGTGCGCGACAGCGCCAGCGCGAACAACAGCGCCAGGGCGATGCTCGGGATTGCGGTGCCGGCTGCGTAGACGAGATTGTTGACGACGGCGCCGGTGAAGGCGGGGTCGGCCAGCACCGCGCTGACATTGTCGAGGCCGACGAAGCGCACCGGCGCTTTCGGCGTGGCGCGCTGATAGAGCGCGTCGATGAGGACCCGCCCCATCGCGCCATAGGTGAACAGCGCGAGGAAGACCAGCGAGGGCAGCAGCAGCAGATAGGCCGGCAGCGAGGCTTTGAAGCGGACGATCAGGCGTTTCAGGACATCCGGCCGCGCCGCCGCGGAGGTCGCGACCGGGAGAGCCGCGGGTTCGGCAAGGCTCATCTCACCGCCGCGAACTTGAGCGCATAGTCGCGCCCGTCCATTCCCGCGGGCGGCGCGAAGGGGAGGCGCAGACTCTGGTCGAGGAAGTCGTGGCTGTGCACCACGAGATTGTCGCCGTCGATCAGCACGACACCATAGGCCGGCGGCTCGTGGCTCCCGAGATGCGGCGCGTTCGCATCGAGCTCGAACCAGACCTGGTGATTGGTGCCGCGCAGCGTCGAGAACGGAATCTTGCCGTAGCTGCCGAAGATCGGCCGGTGCACATGGCCGAAGAACAGATGGCGGATGCGCGCGCGATAGGGCGCGATGACTTCCGCGAATTCGGCGCTCTGCTTCAGCCCGATCTCGTCCATCGCGTGGACGCCCACGGGGAAGGGCGGATGATGCATGAAGACGACGAACTCTTGGCCTGCGGACGCGGCGGCAAGCGTGCTCGCGAGCCAGCCGAGGCGCCTTGCGCACATCTCGCCGGCATGGCTGGTCTCGTCCAGCGTGTCGAGGAAGACGAACAGGCCGTGCTCGGTGGTGCGCGTGCCCTGCACGAAACCGTTGGAATCGCGCGGCGCCGCTTTCAGTGCGTCGAGGCAGGTCACGCGGCGGTCGTGATTGCCGACCATGGCGATGTAGGGCATCTTCAGCGCAGCCATCGCCTCGGCGAAGTTGGCGTAGGAGTCAGCCTCGCCCCAATGGGTGAGGTCGCCGGTCACCACCGCAAATGCAGCGTCGGACTGGTGCTTGTTGATGTCCGCGATCGCCGCGTCCAGCCGGGCGCGCGGGTCGAGCCCGTAGAGCGTCGAGCCGGGATTCGCCAGATGCGTGTCGGTGAGGTGGATGAATTTGAAGGGCATGCGCGCCTGTCAGGACTGTTCGAGGAGACGGACGCCTCCGGCAAGACGACCCTGACAGGCGGTTAGAGCGCGTGTGTTTCAGTTTGATGACAGCGGTTCCCGCGGGCGGGACGTGTCCACAAGGCTCGCGGGACTGGAATGGACCGCGCAAGGCGCAATCCATGCCGTGCATCAATCAGAGATGGTGGTGCGCGGTCGAACCCGCCTCACGTCCCGCAGAACGTCTGCAACACCCGCTGGTCCGGCAGCGGCGGATCGGCATAGGCCGCATACTCCGGCTGGTCTTCGAATGGCTTGGCCAGCACCTGCACCAGCTCCTCGAACGGCGCGTAATTGTCGTCGTTCACCGCGGCCTGGATCACGGCCTCGACGCGGTGGTTGCGCGGGATGAACATGGGATTGACCGCGTGCATGGCCGCCTGCCGCTCGACGGCGCCTTGCGACTCCAGCGCGATGCGCGCGCGCCAACGGCCCTCCCATTCGTCGAAGGCTGCGGGCTCCATGAACTGCGCCCGAACGTCGGCGGCGTCATCGCCTGCGGCCTCGCCGAGCTTGCGGAAGGTGAGGGTGAAGTCGGCGTGGTTCTTGGCCATGGTATCTAACAGGTCCTGGATCAGGGCCTCGTCGCCGTCGCGCATCGTGAACAGGCCGACCTTCTTGCGCAGGCCCGCCTGGTAGGCGTCGCTGAACTGATCGGAGAACGCGCCGAGGATCTCTTGCGCCTCGGCGACCGCCTTTTCCTGCTCGTCCGAGAACAGCGGCAGCAGGCATTCGGCAAGACGCGTCAGATTCCAAAAGCCGATGCGCGGCTGGTTGGCATAGGCGTAGCGACCCATCTCGTCGATCGAGGAGAACACCTGGGCGGGATTGTAGGCGTCCATGAAGGCGCAGGGGCCGTAGTCGATGGTCTCGCCCGAGATGGAGCTGTTGTCGGTGTTCATCACGCCATGGATGAAGCCGACCAGCAGCCAGCGCGCGATCAGCTCGGCTTGGCGCGCGACGATAGCGGCGAGCAGGGCGTGATAGGGTCGCTCGGCCTGCACCAGCTCCGGATAGTGCCGGGCGATGACGTGATCGGCGAGCCGGCGGATCGCCTCGGTGTCGCGGCGGACGGCGAAGAACTGGAAGGTGCCGACGCGGATGTGGCTGGAGGCGATCCGCGTCAGCACTGCGCCGGGCAGCGCGGTCTCGCGGATGACGTGCTCGCCGGTGACGACGGCGGCGAGCGAGCGCGTGGTCGGGATGCCGAGCGCGTACATCGCTTCGCTGACGATGTATTCGCGTAGGACTGGCCCGAGCGCGGCGCGGCCATCGCCGCGGCGGGAGAACGGGGTGGGGCCGCTTCCCTTGAGCTGGATGTCGCGGCGGACGCCGTCGCTGTCGATGACCTCGCCGAGCAGGATAGCGCGGCCGTCGCCGAGCTGCGGCACGAAATGCCCGAACTGGTGGCCGGCATAGGCCATGGCGATAGGATCGGCCCCGGAGGGAACCGTCTTGCCGGCCAGGATCGCCGCGCCTTCCGCCGTCTCCAGCAGATCGGGATCGAGCCCGAGCTGGATCGCCAGCGGCCGGTTCAGCTTGATCAGCCGGGGGGCCGCGACCGGGGTCGGCGCAACGCGGGCAAAGAAGCTGTCCGGCAGCGCCGAATAGGAGTTCTGGAAGGGGAAATGTACCGTCATGACCTCAAGATAGGGCTGGAACGTCAATCGGCAAAGGTTCGGCCTCGGATAAGCCAAAAATGGGCATCTGAGGTCCAAAACAGGCCGTTCCCTTGGTTGCCGCCCCGGTTCTGCCGGGGTAACCCCTGCCGCAATCTCGGACCGGCCACGACAGGCGGTTCGATTCGCTTCCTCAGACATTGATTTTGGGACGACCATGCATCGCTACCGGTCACATACATGCGGCGCGCTCCGCGAGAGCAACATCGGCGAGACGGTCCGCCTGTCGGGCTGGGTCCATCGCGTTCGCGACCATGGCGGCGTGCTGTTCATCGACCTGCGCGACCATTACGGCCTGACCCAGTGCGTGGTCGACCCGGACTCGCCGGCATTCTCGCTGGCCGAGAAGCTGCGCTCGGAATTCGTGGTGCGGATGGACGGCAAGGCCCGCCGCCGCCCCGAGGGCACCGACAATGACGACCTGCCGACCGGCAAGGTCGAGGTCTATATCAGCGAGATCGAGGTGCTGGGCCCGGCCGGCGCCCTGCCGCTGCCGGTGTTCGGCGACCAGGACTATCCTGAAGATATCCGCCTGAAGTACCGCTTCCTCGACCTGCGTCGCGAGAAGCTGCATCAGAACATCATGACGCGCGTCGAGATCATCAAGTCGATGCGCCGGCGCATGGAGGGGCAGGGTTTCTTCGAGTTCAATACCCCGATCCTGACCGCGTCTTCGCCGGAAGGCGCGCGCGACTTCCTGGTGCCCTCGCGCATCCATCCGGGAAAATTCTACGCGCTGCCGCAGGCGCCGCAGCAGTACAAGCAGCTCTTGATGATGTCGGGCTTCGACCGCTACTTCCAGATCGCGCCCTGCTTCCGCGACGAGGACCCGCGCGCCGACCGTCTGCCGGGCGAGTTCTACCAGCTCGACGTCGAGATGAGCTTTGTGACGCAGGAAGATGTGTTCGCAGCGATGGAGCCTGTGATCACCGGCGTGTTCGAAGAGTTTGCCAAGGGCAAGCCCGTGACGAAGGGCTGGCGCCGCATTCCGTTCGCCGAAGCCTTGCGCAAATACGGCAGCGACAAGCCGGACCTGCGCAACCCCATCGAGATGCAGGACGTCTCCGAGCACTTCCGCGGCTCCGGCTTCAAGGTCTTTGCGCGCATGCTCGAAGACCCCAAGAACCAGGTCTGGGCGATCCCGGCGCCGGGCGGCGGCAGCCGCGCTTTCTGCGACCGCATGAACTCGTGGGCGCAGGGCGAGGGCCAGCCCGGCCTCGGCTACATCATGTGGCGCGAGGGCGGCGAGGGCGCAGGTCCACTCGCGAACAACATCGGGCCTGAGCGCACCGCTGCGATCCGCGCGCAACTCGGCACCAAGGAGGGCGATGCTGCCTTTTTCGTTGCCGGCGATCCCGACAAGTTCTGGAAGTTCTCAGGTCTTGCCCGCAACAAGGTCGGCGAGGAGTTGAACCTCACCGACAAGGAGCGGTTTGAGCTCGCCTGGATCGTCGACTTCCCGATGTACGAATACAACGAGGACGACAAGAAGGTCGACTTCTCGCACAACCCGTTCTCAATGCCGCAGGGTGGTCTCGAGGCGCTGAAGGGCCAGGATCCGCTGACCATCAAGGCGTTCCAGTACGACATCACCTGCAACGGCTACGAGATCGCCTCGGGCGGCATCCGAAACCACGTGCCGGAAGCGATGGTGAAGGCGTTCGAGATCGCAGGCTACGGCGAGCAGGAAGTGGTCGAGCGCTTTGGCGGCATGTACCGCGCCTTCCAGTACGGCGCGCCGCCACATGGCGGCATGGCCGCGGGCGTCGACCGCATCGTGATGCTGCTCTGTGGCACCACGAATCTGCGCGAGATCTCGCTGTTCCCGATGAACCAGCAGGCCATGGACCTCTTGATGGGCGCTCCGTCGGAAGCCACCACCAAGCAGCTGCGCGAGCTGCATGTGCGGGTGAACCTGCCGCAGAAATGAGGCTTTTGCCTCTCCCCGCGCTTGTCTCGCCGAAGCTTCAGCGAAGGCGGACGCGGGGAAGGCTCTCTCCACGCTGTCATTGCGAGCGCAGCGAAGCAATCCAGGATCTTTCCGCGGGGGGACTCTGGATTGCTTCGCTGCGCTCGCAATGACGGGGAGGGATTTTCGTCAGTTCAACTGCCACCGCTTTCGCAGCGGCCTCACAGCCCCGTCGACGCCTCGATCCTGAACTGCGCCAGCGCGCCCTCCGGGTCCGCATTGAAAAGCTGCATCAACTGCATCAGCGGCGCCTTCGCGCGCGGCGCGATCTTGATGACGAGCGTCTGGCCCGGCGTCTCGACAAAGCTTGCGATCGCATCCACCGCCGTGCCTGCCTCCGGATTGGCGGCGGCGACGTCCGCTCGGTACGCCCTGACGCTGTCGACGAGCGTCCGGCGCGCCTCGTCGCGACTGACATTTCGCCCCCGTGCATTCTGCGCCACCGCTGAATCGACGAAACCATTGTCGCGCACCGACAATTCGAGCGATTCAGCCTCAATCCGGGCGGCCTGACCCATGAACTGAGCGGGGTCGGCTGAAAAGACTTCGCGCGGCACGTTGTTGAGCGCGATACGCAGCTGCGCTCTCGCGATACCTCCAATATCGAGCGTCGCCGGCGCCACGGCGAAGCTGTTGGCTGACTCGGTCCACGCCGCGCCAAGGTCGAGGTCGATCGCGACCTTGTCGATCCCGCCGAGGACGAGTGGAAGCTGCTTCGGATCGGAAGGGTCTGTCGGCGTGACGAATTTGGCAACGACATGGGCCTTGCTCGGGATCGATCCGATCAATTGCCCCCAGTTCAGGCTCAGCGTGTCGATCGTGACAAGCTTCTTCGTGTTCTTGAAGGGCGCAGCCACGCCCTTGATCTCGGCGCCTTCGAGCACGCGGAACAGGCCCAGCATCTGATCGGGCGAGGGCGGCTGCCCTGGAGTTCGAAGGCCAGCCGCCCAGCGCAACAGGTTTGCGGCGCTGAAAGACTTCAGCGCGAAGCGCTCCATCTTGAGCTGGCCCTGCGGCAGCGGCATGTCGAGGCCTTCCAGCGCGATCTTGTCCTGATCGTATGTGATCGCGTTGAGCCGTCCCGTTCCCTGCGGCGTCTCGACCGTCTGCTTGCCGATCTCGGCCTTGCCGATCCGAAAACCCTCGAAGAAATCGGCCATCTTCTCGAGGATGTCGCGCGACTGGGCCGGTGTCGGGATCGAGCCGTCGTTGGGGACCAGCGCGATGATCTCGGCCGGGCGGAATTTCGAGGGCCGGATGGCGATGTCGTCGAAACTGATGCCGTCGACCTGCAGACGCGTGCCCGGTGCCGTCGTCACCACATATGAGTTGACCGAGATGCGTCGATAGATCCGGTGGAAGCTGTCGTCGCCCGACCCTTGCTGATCGAGCGCGGCGCGTACAGCGGTTGCGTCGAAGTCGTAGATGGTCAGACCGGATAGCTCGCCGGTCATTTTCGCGGGCTTGCCCGGCTGGGCCAGGTCGATTGAATAGGTGACGCGGTTCGTCTTCGCCGTTTCGATCTTGCCGCCGTCGACATTCTGGATCGACAGGCCCGAATAGACATAATCGCCGCTGCCCGGATTGCCACTGCCCGCATCCACGTTGACCGCAATGGTCGGCATTGCAATCGAGGACGCCGAGACGGTCGCGTACTGCGCGAGCATGAACCGGTACATGTCGATAATTGAGCCGGTCAGCGGCGCGCCGGCCGCACGCGTCGGGCCGGAAACGTCGCGCGCGCTGATCTGCGGGATCTTGTACTTGGCTGTCAGCTTCGCCCGCTCGTTGGACGTGAAGGCGAACTCGACTTCCGACGCTTCAATGCTGTCCGCCGAGAAGCGCGCCTCGCCGGGTTGGCGCACACCAACGGCTGTGACCTTGGCGATCTTGACGTTGGCGAGCTGCGGCTCGGCGGGCTCGACATTGATGTCCTCGATCGTCAGCGTCCGGGTCGCGAGCTCGAATTCGACCTTGCCGTGGCTCGCCCTGCCGCCGCCTGCGCGCACCTGCTCGAACGCCGCCTCGACCTCGGCGGTGGCCCGATGCTGGGCGTAGAGGTTGAAGCCGAACCATCCGCCCGCGCCGAGCACGAGGAGTGCGATCAGGCCGATCAGGATTCGCTTCATTTCCGTGCCCCAGTTGCTCGTTTCGAACCACGCAACCTGCCATATTCGCGAAACGCCGCGCGGTCCAGGGAAAGCTATGGTTTTCAAATATTTGACCGCGCGCCCTGTTGATGGGCGCGCAATCGGATGTTGCCACCGGGGTACCCGGCGTGCTTCATCCCGTTTCCATGACCCGGAAATACGGTCCGCTTGGACAGGCGCTCCGGATCGTGCATTTTCGAGGCCGGTAACGCGAGGCGAGACACCGCATGTCGTCCTATTCTGATGATCTCCACCAGGCGGCGCTCGCCTACCATCGTCTGCCGCGCCCCGGCAAGCTCGAGATCCAGGCGACCAAGCCGCTCGCCAACCAGCGCGACCTCGCGCTGGCCTATTCTCCGGGCGTTGCCGCCGCGTGCACCGAGATCGCCAAGAATCCGGCGGAAGCCGCCACGCTGACCACCCGGGCCAATCTGGTTGCCGTGGTCTCCAACGGCACTGCGGTGCTTGGTCTCGGCAATATCGGCCCGCTGGCCTCCAAGCCCGTCATGGAAGGCAAGGCGGTTCTGTTCAAGAAGTTCGCCGGCATCGACGTATTCGACATCGAGATTGCCGCCGATACCATCGACCGCGTGGTCGAGACCGTGGCGGCGCTCGAGCCGACCTTCGGCGGCATCAATCTGGAAGACATCCGCGGACCCGAGTGCTTCGAGATCGAGACGCGCTTGAAGGAGCGCATGAAGATCCCGGTCTTCCATGACGACCAGCACGGCACCGCCATCATCGTCGCCGCTGCCATCACCAATGGCCTCAGGCTGAACGGCAAGAAGCTGTCTGACGTCAAGATCGTGGCGTCGGGGGCAGGAGCGGCTGCGATCGCAACCCTGAACCTCCTGGTGTCGATGGGAGCGCAGCGCAAGAACATCTGGGTCTGCGATATCGACGGCTTGGTGCATGAGGGCCGCAACACCACGATGGACCGCTGGAAGGCGGTCTATGCGCAGAAGACCGACAAGCGCACGCTCGGCGATGTTATCGGCGGCGCCGACATCTTCATCGGCCTCTCGGCACCAGGGGTGCTCAAGCCCGAGATGGCGAAGGCGATGGGCGACAAGCCCTTGATCATGGCGCTCGCCAACCCGACCCCGGAGATCATGCCGGAGGAGGCGCGGAAAGCGCGTCCCGATGCCATGATCTGCACCGGCCGCTCCGACTTTCCGAACCAGGTTAACAACGTCCTGTGCTTTCCCTTCATCTTCCGCGGCGCGCTCGACGTGGGCGCCACCGCGATCAACGAGGAGATGAAGCACGCCGCGGTCGAGGCCATCGCGCAGCTCGCGCGCGAGGCGCCGTCGGATGCGGTGGCGCTGGGGGTCGAAACCAACGAAGCGGGCGGTTTCGGTCCGGGCTCGCTGATCCCGAGCCCGTTCGATCCGCGGCTGATCCTGCGCGTGGCGCCCGCGGTTGCGAAGGCTGCGATGGAGTCGGGCGTCGCGACGCGCCCCATTACCAATTTCGACGAGTATGCCGCGCAGCTCATGCGCTTTGCCTTCCGCTCCGGCCTCGTCATGAAGCCGATGTTCGCCAAGGCCAAGACCCAGCCGGTGCGCGTGATCTATGCCGAAGGCGAGGACGAGCGCGTGCTGCGCGCCACGCAAGTGGTGCTGGAGGAGAACCTGGCACGCCCGATCCTGGTCGGCCGCCCGTCTGTCGTGGAGGCGCGCATCAAGCGCTTCGGTCTCTCGATCCGCGCCGGCAAGGACTTCGACCTCGTCAATCCCGAGGACGATCCGCGCTACCGGTCCTACGTGCAGTCCTATGTCGAGGTCGCCGGCCGCCGCGGCGTGACGCCGGATGCGGCTCGCACCGTGGGGCGCACCAACAACACGGTGATCGCGGCGCTCGCGGTCACGCGCGGGGAGGCGGACGCCATGCTCTGCGGCGTCGAGGGACGCTACATGAGCCATCTGCGCCATGTCCGCGAGATCGTCGGTTTCTCGCCTGGCATTAGCGACTACGCGGCGCTGGCGCTGCTGATCACCAGCAAGGGCGCCTTCTTCATCGCCGACACGCAAGTCCGCCCCAATCCGAGCGCGGAGGAGCTTGCCGAGATCGCCTCGCTCGCCGCGGTCCACGTCCAGCGCTTCAACATCAAGCCGAAGATCGCCTTTGTCTCGCATTCGGATTTCGGCAGCTACGACACCGATTCCTCACGCAAGATGCGGCTGGCGACCCAGCTTCTGAAGGACAAGCATCCGGAGATCGAAGCCGACGGCGAAATGCAGGGCGACACTGCACTCTCCGCGGCTGCGCGACGGATGGTGCTGCCGCATTCCAAGCTGGAGGGGGAGGCCAACATCCTGATCATGCCGACCCTGGACACCGCCAACGTCGCCTATCAGATGATCAAGTCGCTGGCGGACGCGCTGCCCGTCGGCCCGATCCTGGTCGGCCCGGCGCGCCCCGCACACATCCTCACGCCCTCGGTGACGGCGCGCGGCATCCTAAACATGACCGCCGTCGCGGTCGTCGAAGCGCAGGAGCGCGCGGCCCGGCAACAGCCGACGTTGTTTACGTGAGACGGAGCACGCCGCGGAGCGGCGAGACGGGTGAGGGGTATCTCTCCGCGCTTCCTCTCTGAAATTGAGCTCGCGGAGAGATACCCCTCATCCGGCGCCGTAGCCGAAGCTAAGCTTCGGCGTTCTCAAGAACGGCGGCCTGAAGGCCGCCTATGCCATCTTCTACCGCAAGGGGAGAAGGGAGACCGCCCGTGCGGCCAACCTTTGAATTCCTTTCAGGTCTCCATTTCCACGTTTGTAAACCGGCGCACGACTCTTCATAATCCATCGACGCGTTCCGCGCTCTGAGCTTGCCAAGAGGCCGATCATGCCAGCGTTCGTGACTTTTGGGCGAATTCTGTTCGCCGTGCTGTTCATCTACACGGGCGCGACCAAGCTCTTTGCCATCCAGGCGACGGCCGACTTCATTGCCACCAAGGTCGTGGTGCCTGACGTCGTCGCGCCCTACGCCAAGCAGGTCGAGACGGCGACCGCGATGACCACACCGCAGCTGCTGGCGATCGCGGTCGGCGGGCTCGAGATCATCGCAGGACTGATGATCGCGCTGAATTTCGGCGCGCGATTCTTCGCGATGCTGATGGTCATCTACGTCGCGGTTGCGACCGTGCTGTTCGATGATTTCTGGAACCAGGCGCCGCCCGACAATGCGAAGATGGTGGTCGATGCGCTGAAGAACCTCTCGATCATCGGTGCATTGTTTATGCTGATGGGCTACGGCCGCACCACGCGTCCAGCCGAAGCGGCCTACGGAGACGTTTAGCCATCAATCTGAACTCGGGGGTGCGATCTCGCGCATCCATCGGGAGATCGTCGCGCCGTTCGTTGTATCCGTGCCGCGCTGCATGCCAAGCAATGCGGCCTCGCGGTCGGCGCGCGGCGTGATGCCATAGGCTGCCTTGAACGAGCGCGCGAAATGCGCGTCGGTGCCGAGCTGCCAGCGCCGCGCGACCTCGCTGATCCGCGGGCCGCGCGCTCCCGAATTGGCGAGGTCGAAGAAGGCGCGGTGCAGCCGCCGGCTGCGGATGTACTCCGCGATGCCTCCGACCGGCGCGAACAGCCGGTAAAGCGAGGCCCGGGACAGGCCGAAATGGGCGGCGATCGAGGTCGCCGACAGGTCTTCACTCGCAAGTCCAGCCTCGATATATTGCCGGATCCGCATCAAGGACGGGCTCGCGGCGGCGGCATGGTCGCTATCAGTCTCGCCACGCTCGAGCTCGTTGCGCAGGCAGGCGGCCAGCAGCGAGACCGTGCCCTCGACCACCGATTGGCATTCGTCGAGGCTCATGCGCGGCGCAAATTCGAACAGAGCCGTGAGATGCCCCGCCAGAAGTCTCGCGATCACGCTGCTGCCCGGCAGCACCAGGCCGTGCAGATCATCGACCCGTAGCAGATGGCTGCCGAACATCGGGCGCGGTACGACCAGTGTGACATTCTCGAACGCCGTTGCTCTGGTCTCCAGCGTCTGGGCCAGATCGAACAGGCAGATATCGCCGGCATGCACGCGGACCGGACTGTCGCCCGCAAGACCGTCGAAGCCACCCCTCAGGTAGAGCTGGAGGATGATGTGGTCGACACCGCTGCGCGCGATCGTTTCGGGCGTGCGACGAAAGCGCTGGCCGCTGGCCCGGCTCAGTCCTATCAGCACCGGCCCCATGGCGTAGGAGCTGATGTCGGCGCGGAACGGGCTCGGTTCGTCGGCAGCGAGCTGGTCGACATCGAACAGTGTGGCGACGGCCTCCCGCCACGCCGCCACATTCGCATCGGCTTCCATCTGATCGGCACTGAAGCCGAAGGCCGGCAACAAGGATGAAATCGGGGCTGTATCGCCTGTCAGTCCGGAGGCAGCTTTCGGACCCGCCGTCGGGCAGTCGTCGCTCATGGTGGCGTGGTCGTGTCTCGATTGTCGTAAGGGTTGGAGCAGGGGTCCCGGCTCCGGGGGTATAGGGTGATCTCCCGCAGAGGGAAAGTCGGTTCATTCGTGCACAAATCCCACCGTCTCGGGCGGGCGGCGGCCGGATGAGGCTTCCGCCACGATCCAAGGCCGCCCCGATTTGAGCTTTTGTCTCAGTCTATTGATGCGGTGTTTCTCATGCGCCGGATCGTATTGACGCAGCGCCACCGACGTTGGTTATAGCGCCACGACCGCCGTCGGGGCCGATTACCGGTTCTCGGCCAATATGCTAGCCGGCTTTGTGCTGGCCGGCGGCGGGACCAATTTGTCGTGACAGGCGAGAAAGATGCTTGATGGTGCGTCAGCACCGGTACTGTGCATGGGGTTGATTTCCGAGTTTTAGTTGGAGCCCCTGGCCGGGTTCCACGGTGTTACGGTCACCCCATGGGCCGCGTCGAGCAGATAGGGTGCGCCCGGCTTCAGTCCGTGCGAAGCCAGCACCTCATGCGGGGTCCGCGCCGGCACGCCGACGAAACAGCCTTCGCCGCCGGGCAGGCGCACCTGTGGGGCTTCCGACAGCCAGAACGTGTCGTAGCGGTCCATGAACAGGTCAAACACGACGGGACCGCCGATGATGGCGACCATGCCGGAGGCGACGTCCGCAAAGGCGCAGGCCTCCTCGAAGCTCGCGTGTTCCGGATTCCACAAGGTCGCGTTCGGCAGCTCCGGATCGACCGTGAGCGCCTTGATCTTGCGGGTCAGGATCAGCCGCTTGCGCTTCGGCGAGTTCGGCTGCTGCTCATGCGAGTTGCGGCCGTGCACGATCAGGGCGGCCCGATCGAGCGCCTGCTCGAAGAACAGCTTGTCCCCCTCGAACTTCAGGCTGTCGGGCATGACGTGACCCGCGTCGGCGAGCATGCCGTCCGCCGAGACGATGACGTAGCCTTCGATGCGGAAAGACAACGGCCGTCTATTCGGAAACTGTCGTCACCACGGAATTGACCGGGCGCTGGCTCACCGTCGGCAGCTTTGCGTCCTTGAGCAGCTCCTGGTCGTATTCGGGCAGCGTCGATGCCGGGAATTTGGCGCGCATCGCCACCACCTTGTAGCCGCCCGCCTTCAGGCGCTTGAGCAGCTCGGGCAGGGCCTCCGCCGTGTGCTTCTGGAAGTCGTGCATCAGGATGATGCCCTTGCCCTTGGCGTCCAGCTTCTTCATCACGGTCTCTATCACCTTCTCGGGCTTGGAAGCCTTGAAGTCGAACGAGTCGATGTCGCAGGAGAAGATCGCGGTGTTGCGGTTGCCGAGATAGGTGACCATCTCCGGCGGATGCTGGAGCGCCGGGAAGCGGAAGAACGGCGAGGGCGAGATGCCGCCGAGCGCCCACTTCACCGCGGACAGGCCCTTCTCGATCTCTTCCTTGCGCTGCGCTTCGTTGAGCTTCTTGTTGTTGAGATTGGCGTGCGACCAGGTGTGGGTGCCCACGGTGTGGCCGGCGTTGTAGACCTGCTTCAGGATCTCCGGCTCGTAGGTCGCGTGCTTGCCGATCGAGAAGAAGATGCCGGTGGTGCATTCATCGGCGAGCGCCTTCAGCACCGCGGGCGTGTTCTTCGGCCAGGGGCCGTCATCGAAAGTCAGCACCACCTCCTTGTCGCGCAGGAAGTCGAGCTCCTTGAAGTGCTCGAAGCCGAAGCCGGGACCGCCCGTGGTGTCGATCTCGACGGTGCGGGCGACGCCGAGCGCGCCCGGCGTGTTGCAGGCCGCACGGGCCGGCTGCGGCGCCTGCTTGGGCGGAGGTGGATTGACGAATCCGGCAGGCGCGGCGGCTGCCACTGGAGCTGCCGCGGGCGCCGCGGCGGCCGGTGTCGCCGCCGGTGCGGCCTGTGTCGCGGCTGCGGGCTTTGCGGCCGGAGTCTGCGACCATGCTGCGCCGGTCATCGCAACCGACATTGCGCTTGCCAAAATCAGTCCTGCCGCCACACGCATGGTGTTGTCCTCGAGATTGATCCCGTTGTTCCGCCGCGGCTTTTCGCCTGCGGCAAAACCCTCCTGCCCCAAACGATCCTAGCCTAGATGGTGCGCCGTCGCCATTGCAACGGCTGTTTGGCACCTCGCCACAATTGTGCCCAGCCCGATGGGGCACGGCTCGCGTCAGCTGTCGGCCAGCGCTCTGGCAATGGCCGTCTTGATTCGCGTATCGGCCGGCTCGACCGCGGACGGAAAGACCTCCGCGATATAGCCGTCGCGGCCGATCAGATATTTGTGGAAGTTCCAGCGCGGAACTTCTCTCGGTCGCGCTTCGGCGGCCCATCTGTAGAAAGGATGCGCCTTTGCTCCGACCACGACGGTCTTGGCCGTGACCGGGAAGGTAACACCATATTGGTGGTGCGCGGTCTCCGTGATCTCGCTGCTGCCGCCGGGCTCCTGGCCGCCGAAATCGTTGGAGGGCACACCAATCACGGTGAGGCCGCGGGCGCGAAACTCGTCCCAGAGCTCCTGCAGGCCAGCATATTGCGGCGTGTAGCCACAGAGCGAGGCCGTGTTGACCACCAGCAGCGGCTTGCCGGTGAAAGCGGCGAGGCGGATGTCGTCGCCGGACAGAGCGGGGAAGGAGAAGGCGTAAGCCGCGATCCGGCTCATGCTGCCAGCGGCGAACGCGCGTGTCGCCGGCGCCAGCATGCCGGCCAGTGCCGCGGTGAGCATGGTCCTGCGATTCATCATGACGGCGTCCCCCGAAATGATCCGGGGCGGATGTTACTCCGCCGGTGCGACCTGCCTCGTCAACACCGCGTTATCGGAATCCGCTTCGCTCAAAAAACGCTTTAGTACAGACGAACAATGAAGTCGGTGCCTTCGCCGGTCTCGCCCTGGTTGATGCCCTGGTCGGAGATGATGATGGAGCCGCCTGACGTCAGCATCTCGTTGATCTTCGCCATGGTGTCGGCGGGGATCGAGATGCGGTCGAGGGCTTCGGCCGGGCTGTCAGGCGTGACCACGGGCTTGGCGGTGACAGGTTTGGCAGCGACGGGGATCACGGCAGCGCCGCGTTGGCGGCCGGTGAGGCGGCCGTCGTCCTCGCGTGCCGCGGAGCGGGCGGAGACGGGCAGCGACACCACCGACCAACGCAGCACGTTGGAATCGGTCTTGTCGAGCTCCGCGGTGAAGATGTGTGTGCCGAGCGGACGGTCGCCCGTGGCGATGGTGACCGGCGCTTCGAACAGCGGCGCAAAATTCTGCCGCACGTAGAGCTTGGAATCCTTGCGGCTGATGAAGACGGCGATCTGGCCGGCCCGCTTGCGCGCTTCCGGCTTTGCGGCCGGCGCCGGGTCGGCCACGCGGCTCTCGTCCTTCTTCGCCTCAGGCGAGGCGGCGAGGGCAGGGGCCGATGCATCGGGTGCCTTCGCGGCTTCCGTCTTGACCGGCTCGGCCTTGACGGCCTCGACCTTGTCGGCGGGCTTGTTCTCGTCCGCCGGCTTGGCGGCGTCTTCCGACGCAGGCTTGGCGGCATCGGATGCTTCGGCCGTCTTGGTCTTGCCAACCGGGGCGGCGGCTTCTTCGCGGGCCGCCGCGTTGCCCGTCGTCACATCCGACATCACGGTGTGGCCGACGGAGGCGCGCAGCTCGAGCACGCCTTCGGCGCTGGCCGTCTTGGTCTCGACGGGCTTGGCCTCTTCGGGCCTGATCTCGGCGGCCTTGGTCGACGCGGCGCCCTTGTCCGCCTTGTCGCCGACATTGGTCTGCGGATCGAGGTTGGCGGTCGGCTGCGGTGGCACGCGCGACGAGGCGAGCAGGGGATGGGAGAAGCTGTGCGGGCTCATCTCGCCCGGCGCGACGATCACGCGCGCGCCCATCTTGGTCCAGTTCCACATCTTCACGGCGAACGCCATCGGCATGCGGATGCAGCCATGCGAGGCAGGATAGCCCGGCAACACGCCGGCATGCATGGCGACGCCGGACCAGGTGATCCGCTGCATGTACGGCATCGGCGCGCCGCTATAGATGTTGGAGTGATGGAATTTGTGTTTCTGAATGACGCTGAACACACCCATCGGGGTGGAATGGCCCTTCATGCCTGTCGACACCGGTGATTCCGCGAACACGCCGTTGCTGTCGTAGACCGTGACCTTCTGCCGGTCGATCGAGACGACGATGACCAGCGGCCCTTGTGGCTTCGCGCCGGCTTCCTTTTCGGCGACGACCTCTTTCTTGCCGGCCGCGCTGCGCCTCTGCGGCTTCTGGCGTGGTATCTCGGGATGCCGCTCCTGCCGGGCGTAATAGGATCCGTCGGAATAATCCGTCCAATAATAGAATGCCGCGTCTGCTTGGCTGGTCGCGCCGATCGCACTCGCCGCCGTCAAGATGGCGACCTGCCAAAGCCGCGCCGGCTTGGCAGGAAAACCCGACCCGTTCACGCTGTTCATCCTCGAATCCATAATCCAATCAGGCGTTAGTCTCGCAGAGGGGATACGCGTTCACCAGCAAGGCGGTTCTGCCGTCAGCTACATTTGTTCAAGACGTAACAAAAAAGCCTCACGGAGCGGTAAACGGCGGCCGCGTCGGGCTGTCCGTCGTCTTCCTGAGGGGCCACCTCATGCCTACATTGCGGAGACTTATTACCGGAGAACTTCATGTCATCTCGTTTCCTCGGCCTTTCCGGCATCCGCTTGAAAGGATTCGCTTTCTTCCTCCTGGCGCTGGCCGTGCCGGCGGCGTCTGCTCAGGCCGCCGACGAGCCTGATCTGATCTTCCGTCGCTCCACCGTGTTCAAGTGGATGAGCCCGAACGACAAGCTCGCGACCTATGGTCTCGACGATCCCGAGGTCGAGGGCGTCGCCTGCCATTTCACGGTACCGGAGAAGGGCGGTTTCAAGGGCTGGCTGGGCCTCGCCGAGGAGGTCTCGGATATTTCGCTGGCCTGCCGCCAGGTCGGCCCGATCAAGTTCAAGAACAAGATGGAGCAGGGCGACGACATGTTCCGCCGGCGCCGTTCGCTGTTCTTCAAGAAGATGCAGATCGTGCGCGGCTGTGACGTCAAGCGCAACGTGCTGGTCTACATGGTCTATTCGGACAAGCTGATCGAGGGTTCGCCGAAGAACTCGACCTCCACCGTGCCGATCATGCCGTGGGGACCGGGGGACGCAAATGTTGAGAAGTGCGGGGAGTTCTTCACGCAGTGACGCATTGCGTCACTCGGCGACAAAGGCGCGGCCGGCCTGCGACTTGACGAGATGCGAGCCGGTCAGCCGCACGAATGCTTGCGGCGCGGCCTCAAAGCCGCGGCCGGACTGCAGCGACATCGCGCCGGCCGAAGCGACGCGGTTGGGTCGTTGATGTCCGCCGTCCGTCCGTTGGTCCGCCTCGCGCGGCGTTGCGCGATCTTGCGCCATCATGATGGCCATCCCTCAACTGAACGCGCCTGGTGACCGGCGCGTCACGATTTCGATGGCTTGGGTCGCAGCAGAAGCGCCCCCGGTTCGACAGGACCCAGCCTTCGTTTGTCAGCCTCTTCAGCAGAAAAACGTAAAATGCGTGTGAAGCGCTTGAGGCGGGACCATGACGGCGGCGGCGCGGACGCGTTTGCGCAGCGGAGCAGGAACCTGGCAGGCTACTTTGAGCTATGGCGCGACCGGCCTGAAATGATTGGCAGTTTTCGGGAATTGTGTCGTCGCCCCGGACCGGACGAAACAATTCGCACGCCGGATGAAACCATTTTGCGCTTTTGGCGCATCACGCGCGAAACCGCTCATGGTTATCAGCTTCGCGACGACGAACGGCGACACCGCCGGCCACGGAATTCGGAGACACGTCCATGCGCTCGCTCAGCTTCATCCTTGCTTTCGGGTTCGTGATCGCCGGTTCTTCGTTCGCGGGCTCGCCTGATGGCAATCTCCCCGGCGTCGGTACCTTCCAGTACAGCGGCTCGCCGATCACCACCACGACGTCGCAGCCGATCGTGGTTGCCGCGCACTTCTGATCGATAACAAGAAGATCAGCCGATAAAGGCCGTCATGCTCGTTCGAATTTGCGCTGCTGCGTTCGTGTCTGTTCTGGCGATCGGCGCCGCCGAGGCGCAGGTGCGTGCGCCCTCCAGGTTACCGGATCCCCGCAGCGAGTTCGTCCGGCAGTGTGCACCGCGGATGCTTGGGCGGTGGGAACATCCTGAGGAGGTCTGCGGCTGCCTGCATGATCACGCTGCGGCCGCCGTCGAGGACCGCGATCTGCGTGAGGCGCTTTTGCGTGGCATCAGCGAGACCGGTGTGCCCACCATCGAGACCGATTGGGTGCCGGCTTCCAAGCAAAGCGAGATCGGCGCGACCTTCACCAAGATCGCCAAGCCGACGTTGCAGTGCATGTTCGATCCGGCGAAGCAGTAATCATTTCGTTTTCGGACCGTATCGCGGCACACAGGTGCTAGTGCGTGCGACGCCTTTGTCCGTCATTCTCGCCCCGCGCACCTCCCTGACCTGTCCGGCCGGACAGGTTCCGTCATCCACCTGCACGCGCTGACCGAGCTTGAGATCGACGATGTCCTGCTCGCGTCCGACCGCAGCGGCATGCGCCGTTCCGGCAAGCGCCATGGAGATCAGGAGCGAAAGGCAGGTCGCGCGGCAGAGCAGCATGGTGAAAGGCCTCGGCATCGGGGCCGCAATGTAGGGACAGGCCGGCGATTCTCATAGTGAACGTTCGTCACGCGCGCCGGGCCGCCCTGACTTTCGTGCGGAGGGCCGCGCGGGATTCCCGCGCGAGCCGTTCGGCGGAGGCGACGAGCTGCGGAACCGCATGGCCGGAGAACCCGAGCACGAAACCGGGCAGTGGACGGGCGCGCGCATACGTGTCGGCCAACAGCCAGCCTTCCGCGCCGGCTGCTTGCTTGACATGCGCGGCCACCGCCAAGTTGACCGACGGATCGAACCGGGCGACGAGATGCAGGCCCTGCGAGGGCACCGGCACCGAAAGCGCGCCATCGGATGCGGCTTCCAGCGTTTCGGCCAGCGCATCGCGCGCCTCGCGATAGAGTTTCCGCACGCGCTTGAGGTTTGCGGAGAAGGCACCCGAATTGAGCATGTCGGCGACCGCGCCTTCCATCAGCGTGCCGGGGAAGCGGTCGAGCGCCGCGCGCGCGGCCGTCACGTCCGCAATGAGGCGTTCGGGCAGGGCGCAATAGCCGATGCGCAGGCCCGGAAACAGCGTCTTGGCGAACGTGCCGAGGTAGATCACGCGCTGGAGACGGTCGATCCCGGCGAGCGACATCAGTGGTGCGCCGTCATAACGGAATTCGCTGTCGTAGTCGTCCTCCAGCACGAAGGCGCCGGCTTGCTTGGCCCAGTCGAGCAGCTCGAGCCGCCGCGGCATCGACATCTGAACGCCCAGCGGAAACTGGTGTGACGGCGTGACATAGGCCGCGCGTGCGTCGGACGCCGCAGTGCGGCCCTTGGCGACAAGCATGCCGTACTCATCGACGGGAACGGGCACGGCGCGATAGCCGCAATGCGCGATGGTCTTTCGCGCGGCGGGATAACCCGGGTCCTCGCACCAGACCTGGTCGCCCGCCTTCAGGATCGCGCTCAGCACGATCCGCAGTGCGTGCAGGGTGCCTGACGTCAGCATGATCTGATCGGGGTCGCAGCGCAGCCCGCGCGCCGACAGCAAATGATTGGCAATCGCCGCGCGCAACTCGCGGCTGCCGCGCGGATCGCCATAACGCAGATGTTCGGGCCCGAAGGCGCGCATGCGACGGCCGACGAAGGCGCGGAAGCGCTGCATGGCGCGCTCGTCGATGTGGGTGCAGCCGAGCGAGAACGCGCCTTGCCCGGGCGTTTCGACCATCGCCTTGGGCTTGTTCGGTTCGGCCGCGCGCGCAGGGACGCGTGCGGCGACGAACGTTCCGGAGCCGACGGTGGCCTCGGCAAAGCCATCGGCGATCAGGCGCTCATAGGCGGTCACGACGGCGTTGCGCCGAAAGCCGGTCTGCTTGGCCAGCGTGCGTGACGGCGGCAGCGGCTCGCCGGGCTTGACGAGGCCGGAGACGATCATTTCGCACAAGGCCTGATAGAGCCGGTGCGCGGCGGAGGCGCCCGCAGTGACGTGCGGGCCGGTGAGGTCGAGCGGCAGCTCGGTCTTGGCCGGCGAAGAAACGGAATTGGTCGGAATTTTTTGCATGGAATTGGAACTATCGCAGACCAAATGCGCCGCTACAACTGCCCCCAAATCCTTCCAGCCACAGCAGGAGCGGCCGTGAGCCAGACCGAGACCTCCAATTCCTATCCAACGTCGGCGCGCAACCAGGTGAAGCGCCGCCACGACCGCGGCTTCTACGATCACGACACGGTTCATCGCATCCTGGACTCCTCGATGCTGTGCCACGTCTCCTACGTGATCGACGGCCAGCCTTATTGCACGCCGACCTTTTTCTGGCGCGAGGGCACCAAGCTCTACTGGCATGGCTCGAGCGCCAGCCGGATGCTGCGCAACCAGACCAAAGGCGAGCGCGTGTGTCTCACCGTCGCCCATCTCGACAGCCTCGTGCTGGCGCGCTGCGGCTTCAATCACTCCGCCGATTACCGTGCGGTGATGGCGTTCGGCACGGCCTATCTCGTCACCGACGCGGACGAGAAGGAGCGCGCGGTGATTGCGATGGTCGACCGCTTCTTCCCGGATCGCACCGCAGGCCTCAGGGCCAGCAACACGCAGGAGATCAAGGCGACGTCCTTCATCGCGATGGAAATCGAGGAAGCCTCGGCCAAGATACGCGCCAAGGGTGTCGCTGACGACGACGAGGACTATGCGTTGCCGATCTATGCCGAGCGCATCCCGGTGCGCACGGTGCTCGGCGCGCCCGAGCCGTGTCCGCGCCTGCTGGATGGAGTGACACGCCCTGCGACGCTCGATGGCTACACAGAAGGCCGACTGCTCGAAGATGCATTGCGGGATGCATATTTTGTGGAGTACCCGAACGGCTGAAATCGGCTAGCTTGCGCACTCCTTGGGACCATTGGAAATGCCTGGAGTTGCCTGATGAATGCCGAAATGCAGCAGAGGATCCTCGACGCCGTCGATGCCGGCTTCGACGCCCAGCTTGCAACCACACGCGATTTCGTCGCGATCCCGTCGACCCGCGGGGCGGAGGGGCCCTGCCAGGACATGATTGGCGACCTCCTGCGTGAGCGCGGCTACGAGGTCGACGACTGGCACATCAATGTCGACGATCTCAAGGATCTGCGCGGCTTCGGTCCAATCGAGCACGATTTCTCGAAGGCGCGCTCGGTGGTGGGCACCTACCGTCCGCAAACGAACGGCGGCAAGTCGCTGATCCTTCAGGGCCACTGCGATGTGGTGCCCGCTGGCCCCCTGGAATTGTGGGAGACGCCGCCGTTCTCGCCGGTCATCAAAGACGGCAAGATGTTCGGCCGCGGCGCCTGCGACATGAAGTCGGGCACCATCGGCGCGCTCTATGCGCTGGATGCGATCAAGGCCGCTGGTTTCAAGCCGACAGCGCGAATTCACTTCCAGTCCGTGATCGAGGAGGAAAGCACCGGCGTCGGCGCGCTCTCCACGCTCCAGCGCGGCTATCGTGCGGACGCCTGCTTCATTCCGGAGCCGACCGGCGGCAAGATGGTGCGCTCACAGGTCGGCGTGATCTGGTTTCGCCTGCGCGTGAAGGGACATCCGACACATGTCGCCTTCGCTGGCTCCGGAGCCAATGCGATCATGGCCGCCTATCACCTGATCCAGGCGCTGCAAAAGCTCGAGATCGAATGGAACGAGCGCGCCAAGGCCGATCGCCATTTCAAGACACTCAACCACCCCATCAACTTCAACCCCGGCATCATCAAGGGCGGCGACTGGGCCTCCAGCGTGCCGGCCTGGTGTGATGTCGACTGCCGGATCGCGGTGTTGCCGGGCTGGTCGATCGCCGATCACCAGAAGGAGATCATGGCCTGCGTCGCAGCCGCGGCGCGCAACCATCGCTTCCTCGCCAACAATCCGCCCGAAATCGAATGGTCGGGCTTCCTGTCGGAAGGCTACGAACTGACTGACGCCGCTGCGCCCGAGGCCGCCTTCGGAAAGGCCTTCAACAAGGTCTATGGCGGTGCAGTCGAAGACCTCGTGTTCACCGCGCTCACCGACACGCGCTTCTACGGTCTCAACCACGGCATCCCGAGCCTGTGCTTCGGCGCCAGCGGCGGCGAGATGCACGGCTTCAACGAATATGTCGAGCTGGAGTCGCTGAAGAAGACGACCAAGGCGATGGCGCTGTTAATCGCGGAATGGTGCGGGCTGGAGAAGGCGTAGCTGCAGTCGCAGATCTCGTGGGGTGGGCAAAGGCGCAGGTGCGCCGTGCCCACCCTTTTTCTCCGATATGATCCAAATCGTGGGCGCGCTTCGCTTTGCCCGCCCTACGGCGTCTCGGCTGCTGCGCCATCTGCCCGAAACGCCGGCTTCCTAGATCCTTTAAGCTTAAAATAAAGACTAGGATGCGGCCTGGAGCGGTGGCAGACTGGCGGCCACTTCGCCGGACCAGTCCTCGGGAGTGACAATGCGCGATTGGGATGACGCTTATGCCAATTCGGCCCATATCCCGGGCTCGGACAAAATGCCGGCGCAATGGGCGGAGCGGGCTGCCGCCTACCGCGCCGGCCTGACAAATTTTCGCGGTGATATCGCCTATGGCACCGGTGAGCGCCAGAAGCTCGACCTGATCTCGCCCGATGGCGACAGCAAAGGTCTCGTCGTCTTCGTGCACGGCGGCTACTGGATGCGTTTCGACAAGTCGACATGGACTGATCTCGCCGCTGGCGCGCGGCAGCACGGCTGGACCATGGCGTTGCCGAGTTACACGTTGGCGCCAGCCGCGCGCATCTCCGACATCACCGCCGAAATTGCCGCTGCGATCGCCAAGGCGGCTTCGCTCGTCGCAGGGCCGATTCGGCTTGCCGGTCATTCCGCCGGCGGCCATCTCGTCACGCGGATGCTGTGCGACGACAGCCGGCTGGAGCCGTCCGTCTATAGCCGGATTTCCGGCACGCTCTCGATCAGCGGCCTGCACGATCTGCGTCCGCTGCTCAAGACCAAGATGAACGAGACGCTGCGCATGACGATGGAGGAGGCGGCGCTGGAAAGCGCGGCGCTGCATCTGCCGCGCGGGCATTCGCCCCTGACCGCCTGGGTCGGTGGCGGCGAGCGGCCCGAATTCATCCGCCAGTCGGATCTGATGGCCAACATCTGGACCGGCTTCGACGTGTCGCCCCGCCTCGTCGTCGATCCCGGGCTGAACCATTTTACCGTGATCGACGGACTGAAGGATCCGGCTTCGCCGATCACCGCGCGCCTGATCGGCCTCGACTGAGCCAAGCCGGGGACGATCGATCGAAAGGGCCTGCCCATGACGTCCAGCGATTACGATCCCACCAGCGAAGGCGCCGAGACCGATTTCGCCCGGCGCATATCCTACGGCGACTACCTCGCGCTGGATGCGATCCTCGGCGCGCAACATCCGCTCTCGGAAGCGCATGACGAGATGCTTTTCATCATCCAGCATCAGACCACGGAGCTGTGGATGCGCCTCGCCATTCACGAGCTCAGCGCCGCGCGCCGCGCCATCGCGAGAGACGAAGTGTCGCCCGCGATGAAGATGCTGGCGCGAATGTCCCGCATCTTCGAGCAGCTCAACAACGCCTGGGACGTGCTGCGCACGATGACGCCGAGCGAATATACGCGCTTCCGCTCCCAGCTCGGGCAGTCCTCGGGCTTCCAGTCCCGCCAGTACCGGCTGATCGAATTCCTGCTCGGCAACCGCAACCACGCCATGCTCAAGCCGCACGCGCACGACGTGGAGACGACGAAGCTGCTCGAGGCCGAACTCGCAACGCCAAGCCTCTATGACGAGGTGCTCAGGCTCGCCGACCGCAACGGGCTCGAGATGCCGGCCGCAGTGCTGGCCCGCGATGTTCGCGAGACGCACAGCTTCAACGAAGGCGTGCTGCAGGCCTGGCGTGTCGTCTACGAGGCACCGGAAACGCACTGGATGCTGTACGAGCTCGCCGAAAAGCTGGTCGACTTCGAGGACTATTTCCGCCGCTGGCGGTTCAACCACGTGACGACGGTCGAGCGCGTCATTGGCTTCAAGCGCGGCACCGGCGGGACCGGTGGCGTCAGCTATCTCAAGCGCATGCTGGAGGTGGAGCTGTTCCCCGAACTCTGGCGCGTGCGAACGATCCTGTAGAGATGGCTATGACCAAATATCGCGTCTATGACGACACCAAAGCTCTGTTCCATCTACCTGACGGCGTGATCTATCTCGACGGCAACTCGCTTGGCGCGATGCCCCTTGGCGTTGCCGAGCGCGTCAACCGCGTCATCACGGCGGAGTGGGGCAATGAGCTGATCCGCGCCTGGAACACCGCCGGCTGGTACGCCCAGCCGCGCCATCTCGGCGATCGCATCGCGCGGCTGATCGGCGCGGAAGCCGGCTCGGTGATGGTCGGAGACACGCTGTCGCTCAAGGTCTATCAGGCGCTCGCTGCCGCGCTCGACATGAACGCGTCGCGCAAGGTCGTGCTGTCGGACACCGGCAATTTCCCGACCGACCTCTACATGGCCGAAGGCCTGATCGCGACGCTGGGGCGCGGCCACCAGCTGCACCTGGTGGCGCCGCATGAAATCGAATCCGCGCTGTCGGAGGAGGTCGCCGTCCTCTACCTCACCGAGGTCGATTATCGCACCGGCCGCCGCCACGACATGGCGGATCTGACCGCGAAGGCTCATACGCTCGGCATCGTCACCGTCTGGGATCTCGCCCATTCCGCCGGCGCGCTGCCGGTCGATCTCGCCGGCTGCGGCGCGGATTTCGCGGCGGGGTGCACCTACAAATATCTGAACGCCGGCCCGGGCGCGCCGGCCTTCCTCTACGTTGCGCCGCGCCACGCCGACGGCGCGCGCGCCGCGCTGTCGGGGTGGATGGGCCACGCCAAGCCCTTCGCATTCGAGCTTGGCTATGCGGCCGCAGGCGGCGTCGAGCGCATGCGGGTCGGCACGCCGCCGGTGCTGGCAATGGCGGCGCTGGAGGCCTCGCTCGACATCTGGGACCGCGTCGATATCGCCGAAATCCGCGCGCGCTCGCTGGCGCTCGGCGATCTCCTCATTGCGGAGGTCGAACGCCGTTGCCCGCAGCTCGAGCTCGTCACGCCACGCGCGCATGGGCATCGCGGCTCGCAAGTCTCCTTCGCCTTCGACGGCGGTTATGCTGCGATGCAGGCGCTGATCGCCCGCGGCCTCATCGGTGATTTCCGCGCACCTGACATCATGCGCTTCGGGATCACGCCGCTCTATATCGGCGAGAGCGAGATCATCCGTGCGGCCGGGATCATCGAGGAGGTGATCGCGGGCGAGGTGTGGCGACGGCCGGAATACCAGGTCGTAAATGCGGTGACGTGAGGACGGTCTCGTGCCCCCGACGCAGCGCTGCTTGGCGGTGCGCGCGCGCCGATGTCAGCACGGCCATTACCTCGGACGTCATTGCCTTGCCGCGCAAAGCAATTCACGTTGAGACAACAACGAATTGGGAGAACGTCTGATGACGCCGTTCGAGAAACTCAAAGCGATGAAGATGCCGTTTGCCGAGCTCAAGGGTGTCGAGTTCGTCGAGGCCGAGAAGGACCGCGTGGTGGCGCGAATGACGGTTCGGCCCGATCTCTGCACGCTGCACCACACCATCCATGGCGGGGCAGTGATGGCGCTGGCCGATTCCGTCGGCGCGGCCGCGACCGTGATCAATTTGCCTGACGACGCCAAGGGGACGACCACGCTGGAGAGCAAGACCAATTTCATCGGTGGGGCCAAGGAGGGAACCACCATTATTGCCACAGCGACCCCGGTCCATCGCGGCCGAAGGACCCAGGTCTGGACCACCCGGCTGGAGACCGCGGACGGCAAGCTGGTGGCCGTTGTCACCCAGACCCAGCTAATCCTGTAAGACTACGGGGCTTTGATTTTGTTAACGAATTAGTCGTTCCCTGTGCCTCTAACTTGGGCAGGTCCTCGCCTTGCAAAAGATGTTGCGATGCACAATATAGGGGGCCTAGGGATTCGAACGCCTCCTCGAGGGACACCAAGAGGAGTTTTGACGTGGTACTTGAAGAGACCGTTCGCACCGCTCCGGGCTATGTGCGGACCCTGATTCAGCAGGAAGAATTGCCGCTCCTGCGCGATCATCTGCTGAGGCTCGATGCCGGAAGCCGGCACGACCGTTTCAACGGCTTTCTCGACGACAGCTTTATCGAGCGTTACGCCGCCCGCTGTGCCGAGGACGGCACCGTGATCGTCGCCTATATCGTCGATGGCGTGGTCCGCGGTGCGGCGGAGCTGCATCCGCCGGAAGAAGAGGCCTTGCCTGAAGTCGCCTTCAGCGTGGAAGCCTCCGCGCGGCGCCAGGGTGTCGGCACCGTGCTATTCCGCCGCCTGATCGCGGAGGCGCGCTGGAAAGGCTACAAGCGCCTGCGCATCACCACGGGCGCCGAGAATCACGCGATGCGGGCGCTCGCCAGGAAGTTCGGGGCGCATCTGGCTTTCCGTCATGGCGAATCGACCGGCACGATCGATCTCGCCAAGACGCCTGAAGCCGAGCTCGCCGATCTCGCGGCTTCGCCCTTCACGGCCGGGCGCGCGCTTCTCAGCCTCAACTCGACCTGCTGGAAGATCATCTCCAGCATGTACGACAATCGCGCGGCCTGACCTCACATCGCGCCTTGAATCAAAAAGCGGACCGGCATGGCCGGTCCGCTTTGCTATTTCAGGGCGTGAAACGAACGCTTCAGGTGCCGGTGCGCTTGTCGTTGCCGAAACGACGAACGACGCGGCGTTCGACCACGACGGAGCGCTGTGCACCCTGCTCGCCGGCGATCACGCGCGTCGCGGTGATGCGGCTGTTGCTGCGCGCCTGCTTCTTCACCTCGGCCTGCACGACATCGAGCGGCATCCCCATCAAGGCTGCGGCGATCTCGGCCTGCTGCGCCTGATCGTCGGTGATGCCGATGGCGGCAAAGATCGCCTCGTCCAGGGTGGGCGGATCGTGGCGGACGCGCCGCGTGCCGTACTTGGTATTCCAGTCTGCGCTCATGGGGGCCTCGTTTCGATTCTGGATACCTAGTGCCGCCTATGTTGCATTGCAATATGAATTTGGTGTGGCATCTCAGCTATTCACCGCTTGCATCCATCTCCCATCAGAGTGGTGATGGAGCACCTGCTTCGACCTCGATCCGTTGCTGCGGCCAGCGCTTCAGGGCGGCGTGTCCGGCCTCGGTGAGCCCGTAGATTCCCCGGTCGGCGCGTTTGAACCAGCCATACACATTATTAAGCAAGATCTTGCCGGCATCGGGACAGCGTTCGCGCAAGTCGCGCACGCGCCGTGGTCCGTCCGCGAGCGCGGAGGCGCAGGCCAGCGCTTGCTGCCGATAGGCCGTCATGATCGGCGCGCGGGTGCTGCCGCCGAGCGCGGGATCGCCCTGGCGGCGCTGGTGCTCGGCGACGAGGCGCGAGCGCAGCTTCGGCTCGCGGCGCGGCGCTGCGGTCGGCGGCTTCACCAGCACCTCGACCTGGCCGCGATCTGTGACGCCCAGCATGCCGAAGCCGAGGCGGCGGCAGAGATTGCGATAGCGTGCATCACTCTCGCGTCCCTTGCCGCGGATCGACATCTTCGCCGCGATCCAGACCTCATCGCCGGCCGGCGCGCGGTCGACGGCCTGAAGAATGAGCTCGAGGTTGAAGGCAAGCTTGAGCTCGCCGATCACGACCACCGGCGGATCGCCGGCGCTGAGGCCGACGAGATCGCAGCCGCCGATCTCGCCCTTCACGGTGAAGCCTAGCTCTTCGAGGAAGCGTTTGACGGGCAGATAAAGCGCGGTTTCCACGGGAAGGTTCCGGAGGCGATGCTCGATCGAAGAATCAGTTGCGGGCAGCTTAGAGCCTTCTGTGGTCCGATTGAATCAGAGCCGCCGCGCAAGACGATGCGATCGGAAGGCCTTTACACCCGTCCGCCCACCGGGATCAGGGCTCCGGTGACCCCGCTCGCGGCATCGCTGGCGAGGAACAGGATGACTTCGGCGAGTTCCTGCGGCGTCACCCATTTGGAGAAGTCGGCCTTCGGCATGTCGGCGCGGTTGGCGGCGGTGTCGATGATCGACGGCAGCACCGCGTTGACCGTGACCTTGCCTTTCCATTCGTTGGCGAGCGCTTCAGTGAGCCGATGTACGCCGGCTTTCGACGCCGCATAGGGTCCCATGCCGGAGCCCGCCAGAAGCGCGCCCATGGCGCCGATATTGACGATGCGGCCGGCCCCGGATGCTGCGAGATGCGGTAGTGCGGCGCGCGAGGCGTTGAGCGCGGTCTGGACATTCAACGCGTGCATGCGCTGCCAGGTCTTGGTGTCGCCGTCGCCGACAGTTTCGAACGCAAAACCGCCGGCGATGTTGATCAGCGCATCGAGCCGGCCGAAATGCTTTGCCGTCGCATCCACCGCCGTCTTCGCCTGCGCCGCGTCCGACAGGTCGACGCCGCCGATCTCGATGTGATCGGGCGTCGCGGCGCTCTGTGAAGGCGCGTAGTCGATGCCGGCGACGCGCGCGCCGCGCGATCGTGCGATCTGCGCAACCCCCTTGCCGAGCGCGCCGCGCGCGCCCGTCACGACCAGGACCTTGTCTTGCATCATCGTTCTCCCGGCGCGGCGGCCTATGATTGCAGATAGCGCTGCTTCAGCGCGGCTCGCTCAGTTTCGCCGAGCTTGAGCCCGTCGCGCAAATAGGTTTCGAGATCGCCATATTCGCGACCGACGGCCTCGAAGGCTGCCGCGAGGTACGAGGCCTCGACGCTGCCGATGGCGTCGAGCACGTCGGCGGGAAGGTCGGAGGCGCTTGATGCGTCGCGCTTGTAGTGCCGGTTGGTCAGGAGGTAGTCCTCGGCGATGACGTCATCGGGGACGCCGAGCGCATGCAGGATCAGCGCGCTGGCAAAGCCGGTACGGTCCTTGCCGGCGGTGCAGTGAATCACCAGCGGGGCCCTGTCCTCCAGGAGATGGGCGAACAGGCTGCGAAAGCTGTGCGTGTTGTGGCGGACGTAGTTGCGATAGGACTCGCGCATCAGTTCGAGCGCGACCGCTGCGGTCAGCGTGCCCTTCGCGAGCTCGGCGCGCAGCGCCGCGACGACGGTCGGCTCGATCGGCAGCGAATGCACCGTGATCTCCCTCACGACGCAGACGCCGGCCGCGCGCTCCTCCAGCCCGCGGAAATCGAATGCGCTTCTGACGCCCAGCGCGCGGACGATCTCGACATCGTCAGCGGTGAGATGGCCGAGATGGTTGGAGCGGAAGATGTGTCGCCAGCGCGTGGTCCGGCCATCAGTGGTCGGATAGCCGCCGAGATCGCGAAAATTGCTGGCGCCCTGGAGGGCGAGGTGGCGGGCAGGAGAGTCCTTCAGGGAGGGGTCTTGCATGGGATCAGCTTGGGTTATGGTTCCAGCGGGCGCACGGCGGGCGTCCTTGATATCTATTACAGGGGGCGATCATGGGCCGGCACAAGGCCATTGTTTTGGCGATCACCATGCTGGCGGGCGGGATTTGCAGTGCGCCGCAGGCTGGTGCGCAGACGTTCCGGACCTATCGATGCGCCGATGGGACGCAATTCATCGTTGGGTTTTATGACGACGACAAGCGGGCCTTTCTCCAGATCGACGGCGAGCCGGTCACGCTCGCCAAGCGGCTGTCGGTCTCGGGCGCACGTTATTCGGGAGCTGGGGTCACGCTGAGAATTCCCAAGGCGGGACCCACCACGGTGAAGCACCTGAGGCGGCCGGTCACGGCCTGCGCGGTGGTCGAACGGCCCGCGATCTAGCCGCGAGGCCAGCTGGAATCAAAAAGGGCCGAAACACCGTTGTTTCGACCCTCTTTCGACTATCGCCAGCCGCTTGCGCGAGCGCGGCGGTTTCGAACCAAGCACAGGCATCAGCGATCCCATTTTGGCTTGGCCTCGTCGACCGCGTCCTGATGATACCAGCTCTCGCTGCAGATCGAGACGTTCGCGGGCAGCGAAGCGTGATCGGCAGGAAGGCGGGTCTCGCCATAGCGACGTCCGGCAAGAGCCGCGCGGCCCCCGACCGGGAATTGATAGATCGTTGCCGATCCGTGACTCAGACCATTGTTCATCATTACGATTCTCCTTGGTCGAAGCGCCTTGGCCTCCATGGTGCGCCCGACTCGTTCGATTGTAGTTACCGGAATCCCCATATCGGCCGCGTCGCCCAGATTGGAAAGTGCTGAAAAGGAGATCAGTTGCCGCCCAATTTATGGGCAGCCAGAGGTCTGCATCCCTTAAGGCACGCTGCTAGTGGCTAACGCGTAAGCCATTCCAAAGGTTGCTGAGCAGGGGCGGAGGACTTTGCGAAAATTGCCGGACGTTGATGCGCGTTTCATCGGCAACTTCCACGACCCGTCTGCCTGCTTCAGAATCAGGCGATTTTCTCGCGATTTTTGCGTTGCAGCTTCACGCGAAGGTGCGCGGCTATGACGCATATCGCCTTGGGCGATCTGCTCGCGGCAAGGAGACGCCGGCCGCGGTGGAAAACCGGGCAACCTGCGGCCTTTTGGCACGCAAAATGCTTGTAAGGGGCCGGCCGATGATGGCCGGGTACAAACGTGCGGGGCTCTCAACCCCACCTTTCGCATCATCTACAGAGAGGCTCAATGACCAAGTATAAGCTCGAGTACATCTGGCTCGACGGATATACGCCGACTCCGAACTTGCGCGGCAAAACCCAGATCAAGGAATTCGCGTCGTTCCCGACGCTCGAGCAGCTTCCGCTCTGGGGCTTCGATGGCTCCTCCACCCAGCAGGCCGAAGGCCACAGCTCCGATTGCGTGCTGAAGCCGGTCGCCGTCTTCCCGGACGGCGCGCGCACCAACGGTGTGCTGGTGATGTGCGAAGTCATGATGCCCGATGGCAAGACACCGCATCCCTCGAACAAGCGCGCCACCATTCTCGACGACGCCGGCGCCTGGTTCGGCTTCGAGCAGGAATACTTCTTCTACAAGGACGGCCGTCCGCTCGGCTTCCCCGAATACGGCTACCCCGCGCCGCAGGGTCCGTACTACACCGGCGTTGGCTACAAGTTCGTCGGCGACGTCGCCCGCAAGATCGTCGAAGAGCATCTCGACCTCTGCCTCGCGGCCGGCATCAACCATGAAGGCATCAACGCGGAAGTCGCGAAGGGCCAGTGGGAATTCCAGATCTTCGGCAAGGGCTCCAAGAAGGCCGCTGACGAAATGTGGATGGCTCGCTACCTGATGCTGCGGCTGACCGAGAAGTACGGCATAGACATCGAATTCCACTGCAAGCCGCTCGGCGACACCGACTGGAACGGCTCCGGCATGCACGCCAACTTCTCCACCGAGTACATGCGTACGGTCGGTGGCAAGGAGTATTTCGAGGCGCTGATGGCCGCCTTCGACAAGAACCTGATGGACCACATCGCCGTCTACGGCCCGGACAACGACAAGCGTCTGACCGGCAAGCACGAGACCGCGCCGTGGAACAAGTTCAGCTACGGCGTTGCTGACCGCGGCGCCTCGATCCGCGTTCCGCACTCCTTCGTCAACAACGGCTACAAGGGCTATCTGGAAGACCGCCGTCCGAACTCGCAGGGCGACCCATACCAGATCGCTTCGCAGATCCTGAAGACGATCTCGTCCGTGCCGACCGACAAGAAGGCCGCGGCCTAAGATCCTCCCGGCTCGGGCTGGGGGGCTGGCCCGGGTTGGCTCACAATCCGCCGGAGCTGCAAGGCTCCGGCGGATTTTTGCGTTTTGATGACGGCTGGTCCCATGGTCTCTTGCGCACCTGACCGCGCCACACTTGTCCATCGCTTCCGAAAGCGGGATAGAGTGTCCAGGGACGCGCGCAGGGCCGGGGACACGGCTGGTGTTTGAAGGCTTCTACAAGGTGAGGTTTCAGCTCGGCGACGCCGTCGGCCGCAGCGTGATGCATGCCGGCAATGGCAAGATGCTGGGCGGCAACTCGGCCTTCGCCCATATCGGCACCTACGAGAAGACCGACAGCGGCGTCGACGTCGTGATCAACCCCGTCCGCCACAATCCCGATCCAACCTATCGCGCCATGGCGGGCACCGATGATGCCACCTTGCTCGCCAAGGGTTGGGCGGATGGCGATCTCTATCGCTTCAAGGGCGAGCTGAAGGAGCTGCCGGGCGTTCCGTTCCAGTCGGTGATGACGCCGATCACGGACGACGAGGTGCCGGTCGCCGGCGGCATCGGCGAAGCCGGCATCACCGACGGCCTCTACTCCGTCCATCTGCAGATGCTCGACGGTCTCGACGGCGGCCTCACCGGCGTGATGCTGCTCAACGGGGGGCGCATCCTCGGCGGCGATGCGTCGTTCTACTATCTCGGCAGCTACACCGCCGCGAACGGCCGCTGGAAAGGCCAGATCCTCAACCAGGAGCACACCCCGGCCAAGGATGATCCGATCTTCGGCGGCCACGAGGTCGGCATCGGCTTCTCCGGCCGCTACGATGCGGGAGAGGCGGTGCTGGAGGCGACCGCGCTTGCCGGCAAGCGCAGTCTGCGCCTGACCGCCGCGCTCAAGCTGATGCATCGCGCCTGATCGCTACGGGAATAGCTCATGGAAAAAATTCGCATGCTTTCGACGCTCGGCCTGATGGGCGCGATGCGGACCCTGTCCTCCGCCTTCGAGGTCGAAACAGGCATCCACGTCGACGCCGACTTCGCGCCGACCCTGGCGCTGCTGAAGCGCTTGCGCGACGGCGAGGCCGCCGATCTCGTGATCCTCACGCGCGAGGGGCTCGACGAGGCGATCGCGGAGGGCCGCGTGCTCGCCGACGGCGCAGCCGATCTGGCGCGCTCCTATGTCGGCATTGCCGTGCGGACAGGGCAGGCGCACCCCGGCGTCGGAAGCGAAGCGGCGCTGCGCAAGTCGCTGCTGGCGGCACGGTCCGTTGCCTATTCGCGGCTGGGCGCGAGCGGCGTCTACTTCGCCCAGTTGATCGCACGGATGGGGATCGCAGCCGAGATCAACGCCAAGGCCACCGTCGTCGAGCAGGGCTTTACGGCGCAGCGCCTCGTCAGCGGCGAGGCCGATCTCGCCGTGCAGCAGATCAGCGAGCTGAAGCAGGTCGACGGCATCGAGGTGGTCGGCCCGATCCCGCATGATCTGCAAACGCCCGCCGTATTCTCCGCCGGCCGCATGGCGAAGGCGACGCATGCCGCCGCCGCCGACCGGCTGCTGCGCTATCTGGCATCGCCGGAGGTCATTCCGGTGCTGCGCCAATCGGGACTGGAGCCTTGAATTTGCCTGAGCGAAGACGCAGCGTGGAGTCCATGCGGACCTATCTCCTTGCCATCCTGCTCGCGCTTGCCGCGCCCTCGGGCGCGCATGCGCAATCGGCCGACCTCGTTCTGTGCGACCGCGTGGCGGCCGATCCCAGCGATCCCGACAAGCCGGCCGACGTGAGGGGCGTCAGCGAGATCGCATCCGCCGACATTGCGACCGCGATCAAGTTCTGTAAGCAGGCCGCGCCGTCCTCGCGCCGTGCCATGTTCGCGCTCGGCCGTGCCTATGCCGCCAACCGGCAGACCACCGAGGCGCTCGCCGCCTGGCGCAAGGCGGCCGACAAGGGATCAAGCGCCGCCATGGTCGAGCTCGGCGTTGCCTATGCGACCGGCTCGGGCGTTGCCAAGGACGAAGCCCAGGCGCGAAAACTGTTCGAGAAGGCGGCGCAATCAGGCAATCCCCGCGGCGTCAGCAATCTCGCTGCGCTCGGCGGCGCCGGTGGCGCTGCGCCGGCCGATCCCGCGCAGGCGCGCGCGCTGCTCGGCAAGGCTGCCGAGACCAACGCGGAAGCGCAGTACCAGCTCGGCCTGATGCTTTCCGAAGGCACGGGCGGCGCCAAGGACGACGTCGCGGCGCGTGCGCTGTTCGAGAAGGCGGCCGCACAAAACCATCCCGGCGCGCTGGAGCGGATGGGCGCCTTCGCGCAAGAAGGGCGCGGCGGACCTAAGGACAAGGACGCCGCGAAGGCCTATTACGAGCGCGCCGCCGCGCTCGGTGACGAGGACGCGAAGAAGGCGCTGGAGCGGCTGCGCTGCCCCTATGCGATCAAGGACAAGCAGGGCAAGCTGGTCACCACGCTGTGCTTCTGACCAGATCCCGCATGCGGCGGGAACCTCCGTCGCGCCTATGCCGTTGATGTCTGGACAAGACGGAGGCGCGACCATGATCCGCAAATTGGCGTCCGGCGAATATCGTCTCTATTCGCGCAAGGTGAATCCGAGGACCGGCAAGCGCCGCAATCTCGGCACGTTCAAGAGCCGTGCGGCGGCCGAGAAGCACGAGCGCGAGGTGCAGTATTTCAAGCGTCACTGACGCGTGCAGGACCCGCCCAAACAAGAATGTCGAAAACAACCCCATGCACAGTAGGCGAGGCCCTGAAATCGCAGCGGAATTAGGTGCCGCAGATTGGACGACATTGGGCTTGACCCAACCAGGCAAGACAGGGGCATGATGGCCTCGTGGCAGGGAGCCGTTCGGCGACTGCTCCTGCGCGGAAAAGCAGGATGGCCTGGCTGCGGCGGCAGTGCTAGGTAGCCCACGATCCTTTTTCGATTTACGGGCTTAGTGCATTGCTGGATGGACTCTACAAGGTTGAATACGGCGTCAACGATGCGTTCGGCCGCAGCATCATGTGCCTGCATGGCGGCAAGATGCTGGGCGGTAATTCGGGCTTTGCGCATCTTGGCAGCTATGTCGAGCGCGACGGCGAGGTCAGCGCCGAGGTGATCACCGAGCGGCATAATCTCGATCCCAACTACAAGCCGCTGATGGGGGCCGACGTCGCCAGGATCGCGGCGCGCGGCAAGCTGATCGGCAACGAGATCCGTCTGCAGGGCGGCGCGGACACGATGCCGGGTGCCCACTTCTGGGCCAATCTTACGCGGCTCGACGACGGCGCGCTTCCGCGGCGCGGCACGATCGGGCAGGGCGCCATCGCCAACGGGCTCTATGGAATGAGCCTGCGCGCGCTCGATGGCGTCGAGGCCGGCCTCTCCGGCGTGATGCTGCTGGTCGACGGCCGCATCCTCGGCGGCGATGCGTTCTTCTATTATCTCGGCTCCTATTCCTCGGCGGACGGCCGCTGGAAGGGCGAGATGCTGAATCAGGAGCATACGCCGGCGAAAGGCGAAAACCCCGTGTTCGGCGGCTTCGAGGTCGGGATCGGCTTCTCCGGGACCTGCACGGAAGACAGCGGCGAGCTCGAAGGCATCGCACTCGCCGGCAAGCGCAGCCTGCGGCTGGGAGCCTCGCTGAGGCTGATGCGAAGGGCTTAGGGTGTGTTACCAAGAATGTCGGATGTCCGTTTGCGGCGCCGTGCGGAAAGTTGACCCGTTCATCAACCGGGGAAACAGGCTTCGCCATTGAGGCGAGGCACATCAGCTCCTCACGGCGGGAAGGGCTCGTCAATCGTCGGCTTTCCTGAACTTGATCAAGCTGAACGACCCGATGCTGGTCCTCTCTGCGAGATCGAAGCCGGCCGACATTGCCAACGCGCGATACTCAGCTTCCGTCCGCTCGCGACCGCCCGGTCCGCGCAGCATATTGAGGTCGCTCAGGACGCAGGAGCGGTCCTCAGGCTCCGTTGTGACGGGCTCTGGCATGATCCTTTCAATGATGATCAGCGTGCCGCTGGATGGCAGTGCATCCCAGCACTTCCGCAAAATGATCTTGCAGCGGTCGTCCTTCCAATTGTGAATGATGCTCTTCATCAATATGGTGTCGGCACCATTTGGGATCGCTTCGAAGAAGCTGCCGCCTATGAAGCTGCAGCGGTGCGCAATGCCGAGTCGATCGAAATGTGCGCGTGCGTCTTCCTCGCACCGCGCAAGATCGAAGGCGATTCCCTGAAGATGAGGGTTGTTCAGGAGCACGCCGCCGATCAATTCGCCGGTGCCGGCACCGACATCCATCACGACCCTCGCGGCCGAAAAGTCATGGCCCGCCACGATCTTGGGAACAATGGTTCTCGTCAGACTGACCATCGCGGCGTTGAACCGGCGGGTCCATTCCGTCGCCTGGCCCGTCGCGGCGTAACGATCGTCGCCGTCGCCGCGCAGTTGCGTTGCAGTTTTGCCGGTCCGAACCGACTCGACCAGGCCGGTCCAAGTTTGCGCGAGCATCTCGCCCTCGAAGAGGACCCAATCCTTGAAGGATGGGTCGGCGGTCTCATCGAGCTGTCTGCCGAGATCAGTCATGGCAAAGCGGTCCGCATCGACCTGCCTGCAGAGGCCGAGGGTCGTGAGGCCAACCAGCAGTCTGCGCAGCGCATCTTCGTCGGCGGACACCAGCTCAGCGAGCTCCGCTGCTGATTTCGGCTCATCACCGATGGCCTCGGCGAGATTGAGTTTCGCTGCCGCGTAGATTACCGCGGTGATGCGATGCGATTGCACGAGGTCATGCACGGATGCGGGCCGGCTCATGTGCTCCTCCAGTCAGTGCTCGGTTCAATCAGTGGGGGCGAACTCCGTCGTCCGCACGATCGCCCGCCATCGGTCCGATTCGGACGCGATGAGCCGTGCGAAGTCTCCCATAGCAATAACGTCGGGTTCGACGGCCAGCTTCGCCAGGCCGGAATTGACCTCGTCGGTGCGCATGGCCGACTGGATCGCAGCATTCAACTTGTTGACGATCGACGCCGGCGTCTTTGCGGAAACGAAGAAGGCAAACCACGTGAGGTCTTCGAGCGAAGGATATCCAGTTTCCCGCACGGTGGGCACTGCAGGAAGAAAACGGGAGCGGCGCGGCCCTGTCGTTGCCAGCGCACGAAGGTCTCCGGATTGGGCGAGGCCGAGCGCGCTGCCGATCGGCATGACGCCCGCTGCAATCACGCCTTTGACGAGATCCTGAATCGCGCCTGTGCCTTGATAAGGCACGTGAAGAAAATCGAAGCCGGCGAGGCGGCCCAGCATCATGCCAAGAAAATGTAGCGACGTTCCGACACCAGGCGTCCCGTAGGTGGCGAGCCTTGGATTGGCGCGGCACCAGGCGACAAAATCTGCAATCGTCGTCACGTCAGAGGGCACCATTGGACCCACTGTCAGAAATGCGGGGGCCGAGGCAATGGTCGAGACCGGCGTGAAATCGTGCGGCTGATATCTTAAGTTCTTGTAGACATGGGGGAACAAGATCATAAAGCCGATCGGCCCGAACAGGATGACCGATCCGTCGGCCTCCGCGTTCTTCACAGCTTCCACTGCGATACGACTGGCTGCGCCCGGCCGGGTCTCGACCGCGAAGGTTTCCGCATAGTCACTCATTTGTCCGGCCACCAGTCGCGCCATTGCGTCCGGCAGCCCTGGCGAGAAGCCGGTCAGGATATGCGCGGTTCTCGCGCGCGGCTGAGAGAGAGCTTCAGGCGCGCAAGATGCAGCGGAGAGTCCGATGCCGGCCGATGCGATCAACACATCGCGGCGTGTGATCATCATCCGGCTCCCCGATCAGCCATGTTTCGGCGCACTGTCTCCCTTCGGATGTACCCGGTTGGATGCCGTCCCCGCTTGATCCCCGGCTTACTTTTTCCTTACCGGCAGCTTATTCTTAGACCGCGCTCAGGCTGATGCGGAAGGCTTGGGACTTCCCGCCGGGTCTGCTCGAATAGCCAATGTTGCTCTCACGCGCCGGGGCGGATCCCAAGGCGGCCGAGGCCTGGTAGCTTGAGCGCCGGACGGCGGATGTCGAAACCGAGCACGGCACCCAAGAAGTTGATCTCCAGGCCTTCGACCCAGCCAACCGAAAAGCCGATATATCCGGCAAGCGAAGCATAGACGCCGGTGCCGGACGCCGTCGCGCCGAACCATCTGCCGGTGTACGGGAAGTCCTTGCCGATTGCGGTCGGGGGCAGGACGGCGCGAAGTTCGGGGACGGAGTCGAGCGCGGCCTGAACGAAGGTGTTCGAATTGGGACCAGGCCAGACGCTGTAATCTCCATAGGATCGAAACTCGTAGTTTTCGATCACATTCCTGATTTTTGGGATCAGCGCCTCGGCGCGTTCTCCATCGACAGCGACAATGGTTTCCGGCATCGCGCCGAACCATCGCCCGTCCGGAGCGAAGCCGTTGGTGCGGATCGGCTCGCCCCACGCCGTGTAGTCATACCGGGTGTAGGCCGCCGCATTCTTCCTTGACGACCACCCAGGTGTGGACGGCGAAGATGCTGCGCCATCTCACCGTTCGTGCGCCGAACACCCGTATCACGGCTTGGGGGTGATCGGCAGCAGGAGCCAGAAGACCAGCGCTCGATCGATCGGCGGTTTGCCAATTCCCGCGACCGTCACCCAGCCAGACATATCTCGCCGCCGAGGCGGCAAGCGGTGCGAAGATGAGGAACAGAAAGACGAGCAAGGGCTTCTTCAAGGGAGCGGTACGGCGGGCGCGTTTGACAAACCATATAGTTCGCATGAACGCCGCCGCCATAGGACATTGGTTCCGAACGACCTTGCCACCAGAGCCGGACCGGCACCTGAGTTCAAGCCGTTGTTCCGCAACCGCAGCAGGACCGGAGCACGCGCATGGACATCAAGGAAGCTGCCGCAATGACAGAAGCCTCCGGATTGACGGACGGTCAGGGCGGCATTGAGCAGGCCTCAACGGTGCGGGAGGGTTCCGGAGAGCGAAGGGGCACGGCCGATCCGCAGCTCGACTCGCCTTCGCTGGATTCCGCCAGGCGATGGGCTGATCAGTTGCGCGAGGTAACAACGAAAGCGCCCCTCCGGTCGCTGTTCGTTGCCTTTCTGGCCGGAGTGTGGATCGCCCGCCGGCGTTAGGAGCTGCGACCTTGCGCGCCTCACGACGGGAAGCTGAAGCGATTCAGAGCTTGCTGGGTGAATGGAGAGAGAGATGAGGCTTCTCGCGATCGCGGCGATCACCCTGCTGGGCACCGTTTCGTTCTCCATGGCACAAAGCTCAGGCGGCGCTTCAGGCGGTTCAACCAGCGGCGGTGCGAGTGCGACGGGCTCGGGTGGCGGGGGCGGTTCGACGCTTTCGAACGGGACGACGCTGAGCGGGACTGGTGGTTCGCCAGGCCCCAACGCGTCCAATGCAAAGGGTCAGGGAACGACCCGCCAGAGACTCGGCGCGATGCCTTCCGGTCAGGACGACGGCGGATCTCGACCGAACTACAACACGCCAGCCGCGAACGCTGCCGTCCAGCAGCTTGGAAATACCAATCCGGGCATCCTCAAAAAGTGACCATCAACATGCAGCGGGCTGGCGCTGATCGCGGAATCGTGGCGCTGGGCCGGGCGCGTTCAAAGCGTCGGGGGCGGCGGGCGCAGGGAGCCTGACTGCGTCCACGCCAATTCCTTGCTGACGAAGCGCATCCCCGGGGCCAGTGAGTTGTCCGCCCAGATACAGATCGTAGGGGTCTAAGCCCTAAAGCTGAGGGATGAGCCTGCGCGCGCTCGACGTCTTCAAGGCTGACCTCCGATGCTGCTGATCGACGGCCGCATCCTCGGCGGCGATGCGTTCTTCTATTATCTCGGCTCCTATTCCTCGGCGGACGGCCGCTGGAAGGGCGAGATGCTGAATCAGGAGCATACGCCGGCGAAAGGCGAAAACCCCGTATTTGGTGGCTTCGAGGTCGGGATCGGCTTTTCCGGGACCTGCACGGAAGACAGCGGCGAGCTCGAAGGCATCGCGCTCGCCGGCAAGCGCAGCCTGCGGCTGGCAGCCTCGCTGAGGTTGATGCGATGGGCGAAGGACCGCGTGCTCATCAACGTCGGGTGTCAGCTTCGCGAGCTGAAGTGGACGATTCAGCGGTACCCATTCCAGAGTTTTCGGTGCTGCCTGAGAGGCAGGGGTCCTATTCTATTCACGACTTGATCGTCGGTTCGTCGTACAGGGCGAATTTGGCAGCACCGGATTTTTTCAGCGGCGCCGAGCGTCACTGGTCGCTTCCTTTTACCTTGGCAAGGTAGTCAACGATCGCCGGCACGTCGCTGTCCTCGATGGGAGCTCCGTAGACCTTGATCATCTTGTGTACCTCGGATTCCCAGGTGGACTTGGGCAAGGCCGGCTGGTTCAGCACCATGTCTGCCGAATGGCACGCCAAGCAGTTGTTGTTGATGGCATCCGCTTCGGATCCACCAGGAAAAAGCGCGTCGCCCGGCGGCAGCTCCACTGTTGTGGACGTAATCGCGGGGGCCGGCTGGACCCATGCAGGCGTGGGTGCCAGTAGAGCGGCGAACGAGATGCTGATGACGAGGATGAGGTGACGCATGGCGATGCTCCTAGATCGCGGTGAGTTGGACCGTCTCGACGACATTGCGCATGAAGCCGCTGGTATTCCAGTTTGACGTTGCCGGCTGATTTTCGCCGGCGACGTTCGTGCAGCGGACCATCAGCGAATGGCCGCCCTTCATCAATTGTGGAATATCCAACTGCCAGCGGCGGAAGCTGTACTTGCCGTGGTCCTCGCCAAGCGTCGCGGTTTGCCAGGTGCGGCCGCCATCCATCGATAGCTCGACCTTGGCGACGCCAGCATCACCGCCGAACGCGATCCCCCGGATCGTTGCGACTGCGCCCGCGGGAAGCGATGCGCCGTCCGCGACGTTCGTGAAGAACGACCGTGGCACCATGCGGCTGATCGGAACCATCTTTACGCCGGTCTGGCCCGGCTTGATGTTGGCATGCGGCGTATCCGGGACGGTGTAGGCGGTCGCCATCCAGTAATTGTCGTCCTGGCGATCGAGAACCTCGATGTCGCTGAGCATCTTGACCCAATAGGTCGAGTACCATCCCGGCACGATCAGCCGCAGCGGGAAGCCGTTGAGGAGCGGCAGTTGCTCGCCGTTCATGGCAAAGGCGATCATGACCTCGCCGTCACGGGCATGATCGATATCGAGCGACTTGCGGAAGTCGGGTGCGTCAGGCACGACCGGCTCGTCCAGTCCGTTGAAGCGGACCTGAACTGCGCCCGGCTTGACGCCCGCGCGATCCAGCACGTCCTTGAGCAGGACTCCCGTCCATCGCGCATTGCCCATCGCGCCATGCGCCCATTGCGCGCCCGGCACACGAGGCAGGAAGAACCCTCGCGAATTGCCCGAGCATTGGTTGACCGCGGCAAGCTCGACACGGGGCAACTTGAGCAGGTCGCCGATGGACAAAGAGAGGGCTTGGTTGACGTGGCCGCGCACGGACAGCCTGAAGGCGGCCGCATCCACCGACGACGGTATGATGGCCCAGTGCCAGCGCACATAGAACCGGTCGTTGGGGGTGAATACGCCGCGGTCGAACACCTCCATCGGGGTCTCCAGCAGCGGCGGCCGCGCGCGCTGCAGGATCATGCTCCCCTTTTGCGGGAAGTCAGTCGTCATCAGCCGATCACGCGGCTCGCCGGCGATCGGCAGCCGGATCGATTGACCAGCGCGGGCCGATGAGCCGACGAGCGTGAGGCCAGCAGCCCCGAGCGCTTGAAGCATGGCGCGGCGGGATAATGCCGGAGAGTGTGCATAGTCGAGGTGCGGGGACATCGAAGGCTCCTGTTGGAATGGATTTGCGCTGGACCAGTCCTCGCGGTTCATCCGAGGATCAAGTCCGCGAGCGGATCTTCGACGTGCGGTTGAGGTCGCGCCTGCCGGACGTCCGGAAGATGCCTGTCGATCTGGCGAAAGCCTCGTTCCGAGTGAACGGCAACTCTGGGATCCGCCACGTGCACCGGGCTGCGGGCAAGCGCGGACGGCGCACCAAGCGTGGACGCGGCAGCGACGAACAGGGCGATCGCAAGGAAAGCGCGACGTGAATGGGTCATTGTAGTTCTCCATCTCTATTTCCGGCACGCAATGCTTGAAGTGCCTGCCTGTGTCCAAAGAGGTAGACTTTGGTGCATCGGCAATCCAACGAGATGATCAGATCGTTCTGATCGTCGACTGCGATCGAATTCCGCAGCCGCTTGCACGCGCGTCGGCGCACATGCCGGCGAGACGTCGGTTCGATCGTTGCGGAATACGCGGTACGGGCGGGCCCGGCTTCGCCTATGGTGCGGCGCCGGCGGCGATGCTGGACATCAGGGCGGCTTCCGCCTTGCTGATATGCCGCTCCTTGTGGCGGAGCGCGTAGAACGAACGCTTCGCCAATTCGTCCTCGAGCTGAACGAGCTGTTTTGCCGTTATCGCCTTCTCGACCACGAGATCGGAGATGGCTGCGGCGCAGCCGCCCGTTTCGACCGCGGTCCTGATCGCCTCGTTCGAGGCCAGTTCGAGCTGCACCGTCAGGTCGGCGAGACGCACCCCGCGCTTCTTCAGCGCACGCTCGAACATGGCCCGCGTTCCGGAGCCCGGCTCGCGAAGGATCCACGATGTCCTGGTCATCCAGTCGGCGGGCAGCTTCTTTTGGCTCGCCAGAGGGTGCCGCGCACCCACGACGGCAACCAGCGCATCGCCGTCGACCCGGCGGGCGGGCAATGCGGCGTCATCAATGTCGCCCTCGACAAAGCCGACATCCGCCATACCGTCGCGAACGTCGGTTGCAACCTGCTCGCTGTTGGCGATCCTGACGTCGATTTCGATGCCGGGATGGACGGCCTGAAACGCCAGCAACCTCATCGGAAGCCAGTAGCTCCCGACCGTCTGGCTTGCCGCGATCACCAGTCGTCCGGCCTTGAGGCCGGCAAAATCGCGCAGGACCTGCTCGGCGGCGTGCGCGCGCGCGAGCACCGCACGCGCTTCACCGAGAAACGTCCGGCCCATATGCGTGAGAACAATGCCGCGTCCCACCCGATCGAACAACCTGACCCCGTAGCGTCCTTCGAGCGCGGCGATTGCCGCGCTCGTGGCTGATTGTGTCAGATTCAATTCGTGGGCGGCCTGGGTGACGTGCTGCTTGTCGGCGACAGCGGCGAAGATCCGGAGCTGTTCGAGCGTCATGGTCATCCCACGAATTTGATGAGGGTCAGGCTGAAGGCTGCGATGAAGAGGAAGGCCAGCCCGCCCAGTATAGCCGGACGCAGCCCCTCCGCGTACAACTTCGAGACGTCGGTCTCAAGGCCCATGGCCGCGAGCGCCATCGTGAGCAGGAAGGTCGAAAGCGTGATCGCCGCGCTCCTGAGGTCCGCCGGAATGCACACGACGCTGTTTAGCGCGGCTATCGCGGCAAAGCCGATCGCGAACCAGGGGATGGGCGGCCTTGCCGACTTGCCGCCGGCTCGCTGCGTCGAAGCCCGTGTGACGACGCTCAGGCTCAGGACGACGGGTGCGAGCAGCATGACGCGGGCAAGCTTGGCAACGGTCGCCATTTCACCCGCGCGCTGGCTGTTCTGGAAGGAGGCGGCAGCCACCTGGGCGATCTCGTGGATCGACGCGCCGCTCCAGAGGCCGTAGGCATCGGCATCGAGATGCAGAAGGCGAGGCAGCATGGGATAGACGAACATCGCGATCGAGCCGAAGATCGTGACGCAAGCGATTGCATATGCGACGTCCTCGTCGGAAGCTTCGGTGACGCTGTTGGTCGCAACGACGGCTGACGCGCCGCAGATCGAGGTGCCTGCCGCGATCAGCTGACTGAGCGTGCGCTCGACGCCCAATACATGCCCGGCTGCGAGGGTGAATACGAACGTGGCGACGAGCGTGCCGACGACGATGAGAATCCCCTTGGTGCCGACGGCGGCAAGCTGGGTCAACGTGATCTGGAAGCCCAGCAGAGCGATCGCCAGCCGAAGCAAACGGCGCATGCTGAAGCTGATTCCGGCGCGGGCGAGAGCCGGTGTTCCGGCAAGGTTGCGCACGGCCATTCCGATCGCGATGGCCAGGATCATGGGGCTGAACGTCGCGACGGCAGGAATACTGCGCATCATGTTGGAGACCGCGGCAATGGTCCCGGCCAGCGCGACGCCGGGGACGATCGCGAGGGCGGAGTTTCCAGATGACAGGATGTTGTCGCGCATGGCACGCGCGACGGGGTATGGACGGGAATTCTGAACAAAGGTCATTGGCGTATCTCTGGGGAGTTGCGAAGGATGCGACGGCGAGGAGCCGCCGCATCCCCCATCGGTCAGTCAATCGGTCGCGGCTGCGAGATGCCGACGCAGACCCTGGTTCACCTGTTCGATGGCAGCTTCGGTGGAGGGAACGTGACGCAGTGCGTTGAGCAGCACGAAATCATGGATCGTGCCGTTGTAGCGAACCGCGTCCACGCTGACCCCGGCCTCCTTCAGCTTCCTTGCATAGGCCTCGCCTTCATCGCGCAGCGGATCGTTCTCCGCGGTGATGACGAGCGCGGGCGGCAGTCCCTTCAATTCTTCGCTGCCGGCGCGCAGCGGCGATACATAGGGATTGTCCCGGGTCTTCGCGGCGGGCGCGTAGAGATCCCAGCCGTACTTCATGAAGGCGCGAGCAAGGAAACGGCCGGTTCCGTATTCATGATATGATGCGGTATCGACGCTGGCGTCCGTCGCAGGGATGAGCAGCGCCTGGTAGCTGATCTTCGGCCCCTTGCGATCCTTGGCCATGAGGGCCAGTGCTGCACTCATGTTGCCACCGACGGAGTTGCCTGCAATCGCAATACGGCTTCCGTCGGCGCCGAATTCGTCAGCATGCGCCGCGATCCACTTGAGCGCGGCGTAGCATTCCTCAAGTTGCACCGGATACTTCGCCTCCGGCAACGGCGTGTACTCGACGAATGCGCCGATCTGCCCCGAGCCCACGACCAGATCCCGCAACAGGCGCTGATGGTTCTGGAAGTTGCCGACGATCCAGACACCGCCATGGATGAAAAGCACGACGCCGGGTCTGCCGGCCAGATGCTCGGGCTTCATGACATAGAGCTTCACGGTGTGCCCATCCAGCTCGATCGTCTGCTCGGTGGTGATGACACCGGACATGTCCACGGCAGTCTGCGACTGCAGCGATGTCAGCACGTCCTGCGGCTTGGGTTGGGGCAGCTCCCAGAACGGCGAACTGTCCCTGTTGATGTTTGCGAGAAACGCACGAACCTCGGGATCGATGCGTGGGTCGTTCGCGGGGGCCGGCGTAGTCGTTGCGGCCTGATTCACCAGGCTTGCTTCCGTAAAGGGGGCTGACGTTGTGGTGCGGTTCATGAGATTGATCCAATGCTGGCTGGAGTGACTCACCGAGTGGTCTCGGTGCAGCTGAGGATCAGAGAATCCGAACAATTGATCCAATGAATTATTTCAATCGATCTAATAGATTAAATCGATTAGTTTAGCGCGGCTGCAGCACGCGTGGCTGGCCGATTGCGAAATGGGGTGTCGCGCATGAGCTAACATTGTGGGTGCAGGAACCGGCATTGGCGCGAAACCCAGGTCCGCCGGGCTTCCCCTCGCGGCCCGCATGGCCTATGACGCTGCAACGCAAAAATCCCCCCAAAAGACCCCATGATCCGCCTCGACAACGTCAGCAAGCAAGCCGGCCACCAGATCCTGTTCATTGAAGCCTCCGCCGCCCTCAACAAGGGTGAGAAGATCGGGCTGGTCGGCCCCAACGGCGCCGGCAAGAGCACCCTGTTCCGGATGATCGCCGGGGAGGAGCTGCCCGACGAGGGCCAGGTCTCGATCGATCGCGGCATCACCATCGGCTATTTCAACCAGGACGTCGGCGAGATGTCTGGCCGCAGCGCCGTGGCCGAGGTGATGGATGGCGCCGGTCCCGTCAGCGAGGTCGCGGCCGAGTTGCGCGAGCTCGAGGCCGCGATGGCCGACCCCGACAAGGCCGACCAGATGGACGAGATCATCGCCCGCTACGGCGAGGTGCAGCACCGTTTCGAGGAGCTCGACGGCTACGCGCTCGACGGCCGCGCGCGCGAAGCGCTGGCCGGCCTCGGGTTCAGCCAGGAGATGATGGACGGCGACGTCGGCAAGCTCTCCGGCGGCTGGAAGATGCGTGTGGCGCTGGCGCGCATCCTCCTGATGCGGCCCGACGTCATGCTGCTCGACGAGCCGAGCAACCATCTCGACCTCGAAAGCCTGATCTGGCTGGAAAAATTCCTGCACGATTACGAAGGCACGCTGCTGATGACCTCGCACGACCGCGAGTTCATCAACCGCGTGATCTCCAAGGTGATCGAGATCGATTCCGGCTCGCTCACCACCTACACCGGCGACTACGAGTTCTACGAGCAGCAGCGCGCGCAGAACGAGAAGCAGCAGCAGGCGCAGTTCGAGCGCCAGCAGGCCATGCTGGCCAAGGAGATCAAGTTCATCGAGCGCTTCAAGGCGCGCGCCTCGCATGCGGCGCAGGTGCAGAGCCGGGTGAAGAAGCTCGACAAGATCGAGCGGGTCGAGCCGCCGCGCCGCCGCCAGAGCGTGGCGTTCGGCTTTCCGCCGGCGCCGCGCTCGGGCGAAGACGTCGTCGCGCTCAAGAGCGTGCACAAGGGGTACGGCTCGAAGCGCATCTATGATGGCCTTGATTTCATGATCCGCCGTCGGGAGCGCTGGTGCGTGATGGGCGTCAACGGCGCCGGCAAGTCGACGCTGCTCAAGCTCGTCGCCGGCGCGAGCGAGCCGGATCAGGGCACGGTGGCTCTCGGCGGCAGCGTCAAGATGGGCTATTTCGCCCAGCACGCCATGGACCTGCTCGACGGCGAACGCACTGTGTTCCAGTCGCTGGAAGATGCGTTTCCGACCGCGGGGCAGGGATCATTGCGCGCGCTCGCCGGCTGCTTCGGCTTCTCCGGCGACGACGTCGAGAAGCGCTGCCGCGTGCTCTCGGGCGGCGAGAAGGCGCGCCTCGTCATGGCCAAGATGCTGTTCGACCCGCCGAACTTTCTGGTGCTGGATGAGCCGACCAACCATCTCGATCTCGCCACCAAGGAAATGCTGATCGCGGCGCTGGCGGATTTCGAAGGCACCATGCTGTTCGTCTCGCACGATCGGCATTTTCTGGCCACGCTCTCGAACCGCGTGCTGGAGCTGACGCCGGAAGGCATCCACCAGTTCGGCGGCGGTTACACCGAATATGTCGCGCGCACCGGGCAGGAGGCGCCGGGGTTGCGGTCGTAGTCTCCGCGGGCTGCGGGAGCGCGACGACGGTGGCAGTGTAGCGTCATTCGTCATTGCGAGCGCAGCGAAGCAATCCAGACTGCCTCCGCGGAACGATTCTGGATTGCTTCGCTGCGCTCGCAATGACGATGTTTAGAATGCAGGCTCCAATCCGCCGGCAAGCGTCCTGTGCGGCGCGACTGGCTTGAACACCTCAGCAAGGCTGTTACGCTCTCTCAAAAAAGGGGAGCGAACACCATGAAGCAGCTTCGGATCGGCGACATCACCATCGATGCGGTGATCGAGCGGGAAGGGCCATGGCGGCGGCCACAGGATTTCTTCCCGGCTTATGATGCTGGCGTGTTCGCCCGTCATTTGCCGACGATGGAGCCCGAGGTGTTCGACGCCGCGCGTGGCATGATGGTGATCACCTATCAGACCTTCGTCGTGCGCACGCCGCGCTACACCATTCTGGTCGACACCTGCACCGGCGAAGACAAGGGCCATCCGCCGCCGTTCGATTTTGCCGGCAAGGAGCGTTGGCGCAACGAGCTGTTCGCACTCGGCATCTCTTTCGAGCAGATCGACTACGTGTTCTGCACCCATCTGCACATCGATCACACGGGCTGGAACACGACGTTGCGCGACGGTCGCTGGGTGCCGACCTTCCCGAACGCGAAATACGTCTTCCACAAGGGCGAATATGCCGCCTGGGAGGCGGAGCATGCCAAGGGCAGCACTCCGCCCGGCACCGTGTTTCGCGACAATTGCCTGCCGATCGTCGAGGCGGGACAGGCGTTATTGGTCGACGACGACTACGCGCTCGACGATACCGTCACGCTGACACCGACGCCGGGGCATTCGCCCTGCCATTGCTGTGTGAACATCTTTTCCAAGGGCCAGCGCGCGGTGGTCGCGGGCGACCTCATGCATCACCAGATCCAGTGCCGCGAGCCGGACTGGTCGGCGAAGCCGGATTGGGATCCGAAGCAATCGGCGGTGTCGCGGCGGAAATTCTTCGCGTCCGTGGCTGATACCGACACGCTGATTTTGCCGATCCACTTTCCCGCGCCGACGGTGGGCTGGATCAAGCCGCTGGGCGGGGCATTCGATTATAAGTTCAGACGGGAGTGACGCTCTCCGTCACGGCCGGGCCCGGCCATCCACGATCGTTTGCGCGGCGCGAAGAACGTGCATGCCCGGGACAGGCCCGGGCATGACGAGTTCGTGGAGCGATGTTCGACAGAGAAGCAGCGAGTTCGCTGCGATTAAGCGCTGGTCTCGCACTTTTTCATGAAACTGTTCTTGGCGGCGCCGGCGAGCGGCTTGCCGTCAGAGCCGACGGCCTTGGGCGCGCAGGCCTCCTGCTTGCACTTCTTCATGAACGAGGTCTTGGCCGCGCCGGCCAGCGGCTTGCCGTCCTTGCCGACCGCCTTGCTCTCGCAGGTTTCTTGCGCAAGGGCCGAGCCTGCCGCAAAGGCGGCAACGATCGCAGCCAGGAAAATCCGCTTCATCATGGGTGTCTCCCTAAACCAGAAATGGCGGAGAGATTGGAACCGGGAATCGTGGCGCAATCAAGCTGGATGGCGGCCTGTCGTCCGGTCCGCCCGGCGTTTTTTTGAGTGGGAGTTCGGCCCGCGCGCGGTCTGCTGCACTGCTCGCTGACCCCGGCCGGCGATCCTGCTAGGCTCGGTCAGCTTAGCTGGACGGAGCATCGTGATGGACGCAATGATCCCGAAACACCAGGGAGCCGCCGATCAGCATTCGCACCTGGTTCGGCCTCAAGACATGGCATGGCAGACGACGCGCTTTCCGGGGTGCGAGGCCAAGACGCTGCTGTTCGATCGCCGCACGGGGCTGATGACCGCCTTGATGCGGTTTGCGCCTGGATCGGTGCTGCCGGATCACGAGCATGTCGGCATCGAGCAAAGCTGGGTGATCGAGGGCGCACTCGTCGATAAGGAGGGCCCCGCTCAGGGCATCGCCTGCAGGGCCGGCGAATTCATCTGGCGCGAGGCGGGCAGCCGCCACGCGGCCTGGTGTCCGGAGGGCGCGCTGATCCTGGCGATCTTCCAGGTGCCGAACAAGTTCTTCGAGGCGGACGGCCGCGTCGTCGACGCCGCCGGCCAGGATTGGGACGAGACCTGGGGGCACACTGGCCTGCAGCGGGCGCAGAGCGCCTGATCGCCCTCAAACGCCTCGCGCGAGCAACGCCTTGAAGTCAGCCCGCGCGCGCTGCGCTTCGGCGCGCGCGACGTCCGAGGCGTCGCCCATGCCGAAATAGCCGTGGATCAGGCCGGGACCCTCATGGTGCTTGACCTTCACGCCCGCGGCCTCCAGCGCCCGTGCATAGGCCGCGCCCTCGTCGCGCAGGGGATCGAACCAGGCGGTGGTCACGATCGCGGGCGCGACGCCGGCGAGCGACGCCGCGCGCAGCGGCGAGACGCGCCAGTCGCTGGCGTGGGTGGGATCGGCGAGATAATGGCCGCAAAACCATTCCATCGTGGCGCGCGTCAGGAAGTAGCCGTCGGCATTCTCGGCGCGCGAGGGATAGCGCGCGTTCTCACCCGCATCGGCGTAAGCGCCGAGAACGTCTGTCACGGGATAGACCAGCAATTGCGCAGCGAGCTTGATACCGGCATCGCGGCAGGCGATTGCGGTGGTGGCCGCGAGATTGCCGCCGGCGCTGTCGCCGGCAACGCCGAGGCGTCTATCGTCCTTGCCAAATTCCGCGACGCGGCCAAACACGTCGCTCACGGCGGCAAAGGCGTCTTCGAAGGCGCCGGGAAAGGGCGTTTCAGGCGGGCGCCGATAGTCGACGGAGACGACGACGGCGCCGGTCTCGATCGCAAGGTTGCGCGCCTGCCGATCGTGGGTCTCGAGGTCGCCCGCAACCCAGCCGCCACCATGGAAGAACACCACGGTCGGCGCCGGCGTGGTGCCGATCCGGTAGACGCGCGCAGAAAGCGTGCCGGCGCCGCCTTTCACCTTGATATCCTCGACGCTATCGACGGGCGGGGGCGGGATGGCGGCGCGCGAGGCAGCCAGTGCGCGCAAGGAATCGCGGGCGCTCTGTGGCGTCATGACCGTGGGATCGCGCATCGGCATGAGCGGAATGATCTGGGCGATGACGGGGTCGAGCGGCGCGGCCATGGCAGGTCCTCCAGGGTTCTTGGTCTTGCTTGCGGGGTAGCATAGATTTTGCGCGCCGCATCGGCAACCGGTTGCGATGCTGCGGGATGAACGGGCAGGGAGGTTCTGAGAGGTGGAATTCGAAACGCTGGTCCAGTCGCGCCGCAGCGTGCGTGGTTTCGACAAGAAGCCGGTGCCGCGCGCGGTGATCGAGGCGATCATCGAGAGTGCCAAGCGTGCGCCGTCGTCGATGAACACCCAGCCCTGGCATGTCCATGTGCTCACCGGCGCGCCACTCGAAGAGGTGCGCCGCCGCAACATGGAGGAGATGGCCGGCGGCGCCAAGGTCAAGCGCGACATCGTCAGCCACGGCGAGTACCAGGGCGTGCATCGCACGCGGCAGGTCGACATCGCCAAGAAATTGTTCGGCGCGATGGGAATCGCGCGCGACGACAAGCCGATGCGGCAGGACTGGGTGCTGCGGGGCTTCCGCCAGTTCGACGCGCCGGTCTCGCTGGTCCTGACCTACGACCGCGTGCTCGATCCCGGCGCGGTCTGTCATTTCGATCTCGGCGCGCTCTGCTACGGCATCGTGCTCGCGGCGTGGGATCGCGGTCTCGGTTCGGTGATCAACGGGCAGGGCATCATGCGCTCTGATATCGTGCGCGAGGTCGCGAGGATTCCGGAGGACGAGGTCATCATGACCTGCGTTGCGATGGGCTATCCCGATGACGGCTTTGCCGCGAACGCGGTGCGCTCGGATCGGGAGCACAATCAGGAGTTCGTGCGCTACGTGGGTTTTGCCGATTAGCACAACGAGGAGGCGAATATTCTCCCGCGATTTTTTTTGGTGCGGAGTCGTCGGCGACCTCTTGCAATCTCGAAGACGCAGGAGGAACAATACGCCTCGTGAGAGGTTTGTTGCTGGCGCGAGGGAATTGACATGCGGCGGCTGGCTAGCCTGGTTCGGCGGTTCTTCGGCCCGCGGATGCGGCGTCCGATCGATAGTGATCCATCTCTTCCTTTCACACCCGAGGAGTTCGGCCGGCTGATCAGCAGCGGGCGGCATGAGGACATGAAGCTGCTGGCGGAGGGGCTGGCCTGCCGGTCCATCCCGCGCCGCGCCAGCTATCGCGCGACCCATTAGGGTGTGTTCGAGATGGCTCTATTGCGCTCACCGCGTGAGCGCAACCTGCTTGAATGAATGGACCAGAGCCTTTTCCAGCTTCCCATTCATCCCGCACAAGACGTTGTAGGCCTCCGCGCGCGGCATGGTCGGCTTGTAGTGCCGGTGCTCGATCAGCGCCGCGAAGATGTCCGAGATGGTCAGAATCCGCACGATGTCGCCGATACTCTCGGCGCAGAGCGCATCGGGATAGCCGCTGCCGTCGAGGTACTCGTGATGATGGCGAACGGCATCGAGAATTTCCGGTGAAATCTTGTCGTGCCCCTTCAGAAACGCGTAGCCTACGACCGGATGGGTCTCGATCAGGGCCCGTTCCTCCGCATCGAGGCGGTCCGGCTTGTCGAGAATGGCGAGCGGGATCTGCGCCTTGCCGATGTCGTGGAACATGGCTGCCGAGTAGAGGCGCTCCAGATCGGCCCGACCGACACCGAGGCTCAGGCCGAAGTCGATGGCGACCCCGGTCACGAGCAGGCAGTGCTGGTAGGTTCCCTCGTGGTGTCGCCGTACCGTCGTCAGCCATTCCGAAAGGCCTCGCTCGGTGATGCGATCGGCAATCTGGCGGCCGGCCTCCTTGGTGCCGTCGACGTCGAGGGGCTGGTCAAGGGTGACCGCCGTGAACATCGAGGCGATCGCGGTTGCCGCCGCCTCGACCGCGGTATCGGACTGGGCGGTCTCGCTCGATGAGAGAGATGGATTCGCCGGATCGGACAGGGCCGCCAGCAGTCTGGGTCGGTTGACCGGACCGGGCAGGACGAGCGTCGCCCCGAGCGCGTAGGCTTGCGAGATACCGACGTGAGAGCTGTGCTCGAGGAGAAATATCCGCTTTTTCGCCTTGGCGAGCTTGCCAGCCCGCTTCTTGATGGCCGCGATATTGTCGATGTCGCGCAGATCCGCACGGATGACGATGGCGGAAGGCACCTGCGAGAGCTTGGCTTCGGCGTCCAGCCGTTCGCCCGCGACGGCGAAACGCTCCTCGAGCATCGCGCAGACGCCCGCCAGCTTCTCGGATCTGTCGGCCAGCACGTGCACGAACGGGCGGGCCGCTTCCTTCTCGCGGACGCCGTCTCTGTCAGCGGGGCTGAGGATGGTTCGCGCGTTCTGCACGGTTTAGACCTGGACTGTCGCGGATTGCAATGCGGGTTGAATTCTCTGCCTATTTGCTCCGCACCATGGTCTGCGGAGCGGCCGACGGTGCGCTGGCCTGTTTCTTCTTGCCGTCCGCAGTCACGAAGTGAATGCCGGCTGTGGTGCCGTCGATCCAGACCAGCTCGCAGCGCCGGTAGGCGAGCCCGGTCGATGACAGCCGCATGAAGAACTCCTTGGCCTGCAGGACGTCCAGCGTGCCCTCGACCTCGACCTTCGCGCCTGTCTGCGACACGTCGAGCAGAACGCAGCTGCGCCTCCAGGTGCCGTCGGAGCCCATCAGATTGATCGGCTGCCTGTGGTCCATCCGTACGCGCGCTGCCTTGCGGCCGTCGAATTTCATCGGCTAACCCCCGCTCTTGCGCCATGTTTTCCGCAACCATTGCCCTGGGCATTGGCGGCGATTTCCCCCCATCGCACCGTCCACTGGCTGGTCGACAGAAGCAGTGTCTCGAACAGGTGTTGCGCGCGCTCGCGCTCGGCAAAGGAAAGCCTGGTGCCGCTGCGGTTGCTCAGGATCGCAAGCGTGGTCTGCCAGTTCAGCCGCGAAGCCCGGCAGGCCATGACGAGACCCTCGCAATCGTCGTCGGTCATGACGTGCTCGACAATCTCGATGGGAGTCCCCGAAAGCACTGACAAGGCGGTGAATAGATTGGCCGTCTCGCCGCGGATCGCGAAGCGGTTCACCGTGGAATCGTTGAGCTTGCCGATGCGGTTGAGCGCGACGATCTCCGGCCGCGCGCTGGAATAGGCGGCCGCGCTGGGCAGCTTGGGCACAGTCGGTGTCGGCGCTTGAGGAGGCGAGACGGAGGGAGCCCTCGGCTCCGCGCGAACGTTGGGGCTCGGTGAGGCCGATAGCAACTTCCGCACAACCGCATCGGGCGTGCCCGGTCGGAGCGCCAGAGCCTTCGTGAGCTCGTCATCGCTCACGCACTTTTCAATGATTGCGGCGTAGGCGGCATCGGAGAGCCGTGCCCCTGCATTGCTGATCAGCGCAAGGTGGACGGCGCGGCCGCCGCGCCCGATGAGCGCCTCGGTCAATGGCGGCTCGATGAATGCGCGGGCGGCGATCGCGAGTTGCTGCCGTTCACCGCTCGAAATCGCGATCGTTTCGAGCTCGGACGTGGACAGCGCCTGCGAGTTGCGCAGAACGGGGCAGGCCACGTCGGGATCGTCGTGTGAGGCAAGTCGTCGCGAGGTCTGCGGCGGAGCCACCTTGAGCTCGGCAAGCGCCACGCCGAGACGAACCAATGCGCGGGCCTCGACCCGCTCCGTCAATCGCAGCAGGACGCCGTCGACCACATTGGCAAGCAATTCCTGAGACCGGTCGCAGCTCCCAGTGAGCAACTGCAAAATGCCTTCGAGGATACGGGCGCAACGGTCCAGCGGACACGTTGCGACCGCATTTTCCAACTCGACCAAAATATCGGCAGGCGAATTTGCCATCATGGCAGGAGCCTGAAAATGAAATAACTTGACGATCCAACAGGCTCTATTGCAGCCTAAGGGCGTTAATTTGAATTTTAGATCACGAGTATTCGGGTGCGCCGCAGCGCCGAATTCCCGAAAAACGCTATCGAAATTCGGCGAGATCTGACGTCTCGGCTTGTCCTTGCCATCGTGCCTTCGCCAACTGGCCAAGACACGTTAAGATTGATTCTCTCGGTCTAACGCCACAGGCGAAGGGGAAAGGGGACCCGGCACCGCCGCCGGACGCGCGTCAATTGCGGCGCAGCGTTTCGTACCGCCATGAACAGCATTGATGACGTGCCCGGGTTGGCACCCAGAATATTTCGCTTTTCAGACGTCGATGAATTTCGGTATGCCATCCGCGGCCTGGACTTAGAATTCACGCCTTTCGTGCGGACGATTTCGGCCGAGCAGATCATTCTGTCGTTGCCCGGCTGCGACGTGAATCTGACGACCGCGTTTCCGCGCGTGGTCGACGCGCAGCTCGTTGAGAATTGCACGGCGGTCGGGTTCAACATGGACGACCTTGATGTGCCGATACGCTTCAACGGCTCGCAGCGTGCGCGTCCGGCCATCGTCATCGGCAGCGGCGGCGCGGCCTACACCATCATCGAGGAGGTGCAGCGGCAGATCGCTTCGGTGGTGTTCAGGCCGGAGGTGACGGATCGCGGCTGGCCAAGAGCTTCCCAGAGCTTCAAGATCTTCGAAACCAGCGCGGCCGGCCTGGACAGGTTGCGCCGTGTGGTGCGTGAGGTCATGGCCGCGGCTTCAGAGCCGGTCGAGGCGGCGGATCTCCCCCTCAAGGCGAGAGCAATGAAGGAATCTCTGCTCGCAGCCGTCGACCACGCGCTGGAGGACGTCGTTTCGGTCCGCTGGACCCTGCGTCCCAATGACGAGCGAAACTTCAGGATATTCCGGGAGATCAGCGCGCTTCTAGCCGATGATCTCTCGCAGCCGATCTACAGCGATGAGATTGCGCGCAAGCTCGGGCTGTCCGTCCGCACCATGCACGACATCGTCCGCCGCTATCGCGGCATGAGCTTGCATCGTTATTTGCGCCTGCGCCGGTTGTGGCTGGTGCGCCGGCGGCTGCTCGCCGGCGCCGACAGCGTCAAGGCCGTGGCACTCGCCTTCGGCTTCTGGCATCTCAGCGATTTCTCCCGAAGTTACCGCGACCAGTTCGGTGAGACGCCGTCGCAAACTCTGGAGCGCGGGCGCGGGCGATAGTCTGACAAATCGCGTAGAGCCGGCCGCCGGTTTCGTGCTACCGTCAGGCCATGAGCAACCGCATTCTCGTCCTCTACGGTTCTTACCGTTCCGACCGCATGGGCATCCGCCTTGCGAATTTCGTCATCAACCGGCTGCGTGGCCGCGGCGATGACGTCACCTTCATCGACGCCAAGGCGATCGGCCTGCCGATGCTCGACCGCATGTACAAGGAGTATCCGAAGGGCTCGGCGCCGGAAGCGCTGGAGACGCTGGCCGGGCAGATCCGCGGCGCCGACGGTTTCGTCTTTGTCACCGGCGAATACAATTGGGGCATCCAGCCCGGCCTGAAGAATCTCACCGACCACTTCCTCGAAGAGTGGTTCTGGCGCCCGGCGGCGATCGTGAGCTATTCGGCCGGCCGCCTGTCCGGCGCGCGCGCCGCGACCGCCTGGCACGGCACCCTGTCTGAAATGGGCATGGTGGTGGTGTCGAGCACCATCGGCGTCGGTCCGATCGCGCAGACGCTGTCGGCCGAGGGCGAGCCGATCGGCGAGGGCGGCAACGCCTTGGAGCGCTCGTTCCCGCGCTTTGCCGACGATCTCACCTGGTGGATGGAGGCGGCGAAAGCGCAACGGGCGCGCAAGGCGCCGCCATATTGACGTCGCGTAGCCCGATCGAGCCAACGGGCAACGAATGCACGTTTAAGCCGCCCTGACCTCGCCGAGGAAGCGGTCGAACTGTCCGGCGAGGTCGCGCGACTGGGTCGAGAGCTGCTCGGCGGCGCCGAGCACTTCCCGTGCGGCAGCTCCGGTGTCGTCGGCGGCGCGCTGCACGCCGGAAATGTTGGTGTTGACCTCCTGGGTGCCGCGAGCGGCCTCCTGGACGCTGCGGGCGATCTCCTTGGTGGCCGAGCCCTGTTCCTCGATCGCGGCGGCAATCGCGGTGCCGATCTGGTCGATCTCGCCGATGACGTCGGCAACGTTGCGAATCGCGGCCACGGTCTCGTCGCTCGCGGTCTGGATCGCCGTGATCTGCTCGGAGATTTCGGTGGTCGCCTTGGCGGTCTGGCCCGCCAGCGACTTCACCTCGGACGCGACCACGGCAAAGCCGCGGCCGGCATCGCCGGCGCGGGCGGCCTCGATGGTCGCGTTCAGCGCCAGCAGGTTGGTCTGCTCGGCGATGCTCTGGATCAGCGTGACGACGTCGCCGATCTTCTGCGCGCCCTCAGCGAGCGCACGGGCGGTGTCGCCGGTGCGGCGGGCGTTGTCGACTGCGCGAGCCGCGATCTCGGTGCTTTGCGCGACCTGGCGCCCGATCTCCGTGATCGAGGAGGTCAGCTCTTCGGTGGCGCTGGCGACGGTCTGCACATTGGTCGAGGTCTGCTCGGAGGCGGCGGCGACGATCGCGGCCTGGCTGTTGGTCTGCGCCGCTGTCGAGGTCATCGACTGTGCGGTGCTTTCCATGATCGAGGATGCCTTGGACAGGCCGCCGACCAGCTCGGTGACCTTCGCCTCGAACGCGCGGGTGAGCTCGTCGAGCGCCTGGGCGCGGCGCATCTTGCCGTCGTTCTCGGCCTGCTTCTCGGCCGCGAGCCGATCGGCCCGGATCATGTTGTCCTTGAAGACCTGAACGGCTGCAGCCATCGCTCCGATCTCGTCGGAGCGCTCGGCGCCCGGAATGCTGTCCGCAACCTCCCCCTCGGCGAGCCGCGACATCCGCGTCGTCAGGTTGACGATCGGGGCGCAGACGCGGCGGCGAACCATCACGATGAGACCGGCGCTCGCGACCACCACTGCGGCAAGGCCTGCAAGCGCGATGATGAAGCTGGTGCGGGCGGCGGAGGAAGCCCCGGCAAGGATCTGCTCGGCATTGTCATAGAACGCGTCGCGCACCTCGATGATGGTGCCGAGCCCGCGCTGCGTGGCGGCGTAATAGGTCTCCATGTCGTGCTCGTACTTGCCGCTGACCGCACCGTCCTTGACGAGCTTGAGCTCGCGGCCGAATTCCTCGATATAGATCGAATTGAACTTATCGAGCGCAGCGGCGACGTTCGCCGGAGTTGCCGGATTGCCGCGTAATTCCAGCAGCGCCATCACGAGCTGGTCGTTGCGGCCCTGCGAGCGGCTGATGTCGGCCTTCTCGGCGTCGGTCGCGGGCTTCTTGCCGCCGACCAGATTCTTGTGCAGGCTCGAATTGAAGCCGCCGACGTCACGCAATGTCATGGCGGTGTTGGCGTAGCTCGCTTGCCGGTAGGCGTCGCCGTTGAGGATCGCCATGCGGCGGACCTGCTCGTTGAGCAGCGCAGTCACACCGCCGTTGAGCACGGCATTGTCGGCGACGATCTTCTTGGCGGCGTCCTTGCGCGCCTCGGCCGGCCCGGCCAGCGCCTTGTCGATGGCATCGCGTAAGCCGGTGAACTTGGCATTGATGCCGTCGATGTTGCTGCCGATGGTGGTGCCGTCGTCGAACGAGCCGGGCAATTCCTTGCGCAGCGCGTTCATCTTGTCGCGGGCCCCGTCGGTCTGCCTGCGCAGCTTGTCCTGCTCGGCGAGCTGTGCGGGATCGATGGTTGCAGGTCCGTAGAGGATGTTGGTGGAGAAGCCGCGCTCGGGATTGAGGTAGCGCGGGATGTCGCTGACGGCGCGGACGATGGCGAGCCGGCCCTCCGCTTCGGTGATCCGCTCCATCGTCTGGTACTTGGTCGCGGCGACGTAGACGGCGAGGCCGCCGCCCACGGTCGACAACGAGACGATGGCGGTGGTCAGGAGCGTACCGATTTTCATGGTGTGTCCGGCAATTGCGCAGGTGGAATTATTTTGCGCAGACGATAAAAGGCCCGTCTTAATCCCGGGTTTACGCTATTCGTCCGCAGCCTAAGCGCGATGCGATTGGCATGAATCGTCATCGCGCCTTAGGTTGTTGTTTGTGCATGATCTTTCCGGAAAACCGCTGCGCACTTTTCCGGATCATGCTTTAGCCGGATACCCGGTCGAGCCTGGCAAGAATTTCCAGGGTCGCAGCATCGCGCTCCCCGGCGAAATATCGGGCGAGCGCCTCGCCGAAGACGGGCTCAGCGGACACCGCGCCGAACAGGGTCATCGACGAGCGGAATTTGGCATCATCCGGCGCGCCGAGAATCGCGTTGATGCTCCGTCCCTGAATGGCGAGCACGAGCCTGGTGCATTCGATCAGGCGCCTCCCGAGCACGGCATGGGCGAGATAGGCCTCGGCCTCGGCGCGGGAGCCGATGGCGTAGCGCTGCGACATGGCACTGAAGCCGAGGCCTGCGACCTGCGGGAAAATGAACCACATCCAGTGTGTCTGCTTCCGGCCCCGGGCCAGCTCGGCCTCGACGGCGCGAAAAACGGGGTTTTGGGCCCGGACGAAGCGCTCCAGGTCGAAAGGATCGGTCATCGGACACCCAAGATCTGCCTAAACGGCCGCGATTATGCCTAACTTTTGGCTCCCAATGTGGTAGCTGGTATAGAGTCTCCGGGCGGGGGTTGGGCCCCCCGGGGGTCGTTTTGGGGATCTGATGGTTTCCGACGCAACACACGCCGAGAGGCTGTTGTCGCGCCGCCGTATTGGGCGGGCCGAGCACGTTATGCTGTCGCTGGCTGCGGTCGCACTGGCACTGGGCGCCGCCGCCTGGGTTTCGGACCTCGGGACCTCGAATTTCGGCGAATCGACGCCGCTGATCTCTGCCGCGTTGCCGCCGGCCAATGCTCCTTCCTTTGAAGACCGTTTCGCTTCGGCGTCCGGGACGTCGTCCGCCCTCGGCCTGCGGCCGCTGGAGCGTTCCGCCCTGAATGCGGCCCAGCTCAAGCTTCGCGACGCCAAGGCGATGCTGGCCCAGAAGCTCCAGGGCGACGACTGGCGTTCGACCTTGACCGACGACGACCGCTCCGTGACCGAGGAGGCGAGGCCCTCGCAGCGCGCCGATGCCATCCCGATGCCGCGCTCGCGCCCTGTGCAGGCGGACTTCTCCGCCCAGATCGCCTCCAGCCAGGCCTATGCCGACACCGGTCCCAGGGCCGACAACCGCAATTTCTTCGAGAAATTCACCGACAAGATCAGGCTGGCCTCGCTGACCCCCGGCGATGGCCTGTTCAGCAAGGCACCGGATCTCGGCGCCCTCGGCTATGATTCGCGCACGGCGGTCTACGACATCAAGGCCAAGGCGCTCTACCTGCCGAGCGGCATCGCGCTGGAAGCCCATTCGGGCATGGGCGCGCTGATGGACGATCCTGATCATGTCGATCAGCGGATGGTGGGTGCGACCCCGCCCGCGATCTACGACCTGAAGCCGCGCGAAAAGCTGTTCCACGGCGTCCGCGCGCTGCGCTTGACGCCGACCGAGGGTACCAGCGCGCTCGGCCGCGTCGGCCTGTTGACCCACAGCTACATGCTGGGCCCGCGCGGCGATTCCAACGGCTGCGTCTCGATCAAGGACTATGAACGTTTCCTCAAGGCTTACGACAATGGCGAGTTCAACCGCCTTGTCGTGGTGCCGAGCCTGAGCGGGGCGGCGACCGCCTCGCAGCGCGCGAGCACCGACTCCTGATCGTCGCCTGCTCCGGCCGGGGCTGCCGTTTCCCCTTCGTTAAGCCGTCATCGTCCAGAAGCAGCCCATGAGTGATCCATCAAGCTCCGACACCCCGCTGCGTACGACGTTCAAGATCAAGTTGAACGGTGACACGCTGGCGATCGCGACGGTCGGCCAGGCCTATCAATTCCTCACCAACTTCAAGTCGGTCGAGTGGATGGAATTCCGGTCCCTGCATGAGGACGCCGTTGCAGCTCTGGAAGGCGCTGCCGGTAACGCGATGCTGGCGGTTCAGGCCACCAACGCCGTGCGCGCGCTGTTCGTCAGCGCGAAGCTGCTCTGAAGCGGGCTCCCGGCGACCGGCCGTTCTGTCGCATCTTGAACTCTGCTTTCGGAACGGGCAAACGGTCCGCGAAGATCGTCGCCGCAAAACTCATATGTTTGAAAACTGAATTCACGGGAGAGCCCATCATGAAACGCCGTACATTCCTTGGGGGTGGCGCAGTCGCCGGCGCTGCCACGCTGGTTGCTGCACCTGCGATCGCGCAGAGCGCGCCCGAGATCAAATGGCGCCTGACCTCGAGCTTCCCGAAATCGCTCGACACCATCTACGGCACGGCGCAGACCTTCGCGAAATATGTTGCGGAGGCCACCGACAACAAATTCCAGATCCAGACCTTTGCCGCCGGCGAGATCGTTCCGGGCCTGCAGGCGCTCGACGCCGTCAGCACCGCCTCGGTGGAGATGGCGCAGACCCCGCTCTATTTCTACATCGGCAAGGAGCCGGCGCTGGCCTACGCCACCGGCGCGCCCTTCGGCATGAACCACCGCCATCAGGAATCGTGGTGGCACTTCGGCGGCGGCGCCGATCTCACCAACGAGGCGCTCAAGCCGTTCAAGGCGCATGCGATCCTCTGTGGCAATTCCGGCACCCAGATGGGCGGCTGGTTCCGCAAGGAGATCAAGACCGTCGACGACCTCAAGGGCCTCAAATTCCGCATCGCCGGCATGGGCGGCCACGTGCTGGCAAGGCTCGGCGTCGTGCCGCAGCAGATCGCGGGCGGTGACATCTATCCGGCGCTGGAGAAGGGCACGATCGACGCGGTCGAGTTCGTCGGCCCCTATGACGACGAGAAGCTCGGCTTCCAGAAGGTCGCCAAATATTATTACTTCCCGGGATGGTGGGAAGGCGGCGCCATGCTGCACATGATCGTCAATGACGAGAAATGGGCTTCGCTGCCCAAGCAGTACCAGGCGATCGTCAACCAGGCGGGCGCGACGGCCGGCGCCTGGATGCTGGAGAAGTACGACAGCGTGAATCCGGCGGCGCTGAAGCGGCTGATCGCCAATGGTGCCGAGCTGAAGGCGTTCCCGCAACCGGTGCTGGAGGCCTGCTACAACGCGACCCAGGATCATCTGAACGAGCTCGCCGCCAAAAGCGACCTGTTCAAGCGGACCAAGGAAAGCCACGACGCGTATATGAAAGAACTGCTGTTCTATACGCAGATCGCTGAGAATTTCTACGACAACTATTTGCTCAGCAAGGCGCGCAACAGGAGTTGAGCGCGGCAGGCGTGGTCGTTGGGACGTGCCCTGGAAACTCGTCATTCCGGGACGCGCCTCTTGGCGCGAACCCGGAATCCATTTCACCGCGTGTCCTGCTGCCCGATGGATTCCGGGCTCGCGACTGCGTCGTGCCCCGGAATGACGGCAGAGGGGGAATCGCGGCGTCTTACGCCGCTCCCAGACCCAGCTTGGCGTAGATCCTTCGCGCATAGGCGCCGAATGCATCCGTCGTCTTCAGCGGCAGGTCACGCGGGAAGGGCAGGTCGATCGGAAAATAGTCGGCCATCTTCGCAGGTCCCGCCGTCAGCACGGCGCAATGTGAGGACAGGAACACGGCTTCCTGGATCGAGTGGGTGACGAAGATGATGGTCTTGCCGCTCTCCCGCCAGATCCGCAGCATCTCCAGATTCATCTGCTCGCGCGTCAGTGCGTCCAGCGCGCCGAACGGCTCGTCCATCAGGATCAGCTTTGGATCGTGAACGAAGGCGCGCGCGATTGCGGTGCGCTGCTGCATGCCGCCGGAGAGCTGTTGCGGATATTTCTGCTCGAAGCCGGCGAGCCCGACCAGGTTGAGCAGGTCGCGCGCCCGTTCGCGCGCGGCCTTGATCGGCAGGCCGACGATCTCGGCGGGCAGCAGCACGTTGTCCAGGATCGTGCGCCATTTCAAGAGCAGCGCCTGCTGGAACACCATGCCGATGTCGCGGGTCGGATCGAACGGGCTGTTGGCATTGCCGATCCTCACGGTGCCGCCATCGGCGCCGTGCAGCCCGGCCAGAATCTTCATCACCGTCGTCTTGCCACATCCGGACGGGCCGACCAGCGAGACCAGCTCACCTTCCTGCACCTCCATCGTGACGTCGGAGACCGCCAGGAATTCGGTGCCGCCGCTGCGATAGACCTTGCGGACGCCCTGCAGGCTGATGAAGGGGGCAGAGCTCATGCCAGCCATTTGTTCAGGTTGGCGGCGACGAAGGCATCGTCGCTGAGGTCGGCGTGCTCGCGCGTGACGCGGTCGATCTCCTCTTTCTGGCCGGGGCTGAGGCCTTCGTCCGGATCGAGGCACCACAAGCCTTTCATCAGGCCCTGGCGCCGCAAGATCTCGTGGCAGCCGGCGATGCAGCCGTGAAAATTGTTGGCGACATCGAAGAAGGCGCTGTTGCAATCGGTGACGCGGGCATCGAGCGCGAGCAGGTCGGCCGGCACGCTGTCCTTGTGCCGTGCCGCCTTGCAGCGCTCGAACTGCTTGATCGCGCTCGCCGTCCATACCGACCAGTGGCCGAGCAGGCCGCCCTTGAAGTAGGTGCGGGTCGTGACGCCGTTGTCGCACAGATCGAAGGGCAGGGTGAGATCGAGCAGGATGTGGTCGTCATTGCCGGTGTAGAGCGCGACGCGGTCGAGCGCGCCTGCGGCTGCGACGCCGCGCAGCACGTCGAGCGTCCGATAGCGGTTGAACGGCGCAATCTTGATCGCGATCACATTGTCGATCGAGGCGAAGCGCTGCCAGAAGCGGCTCGACAGCACGACGCCGCCGACCGCCGGCTGGAGATAGAAGCCGACCAGCGGGATTTCGGCCGCGACCGAGGTGCAGTGGGCGATGATCTCGTCCTCGGAGGCGCTCTTCATCGCGGCGAGGCTGAGCAGCCCGGCGTGATAGCCGATGTCGCGTGCGGTGCGGGCTTCGGTGACCGCCTGCGTCGTCGGACCTGCAAGGCCCGCGACCATCGCCAGCGGACGCTTGGTCCAGTTGGCCGCGGTCTCGGCGGCGAGCTCGAGCACGGGGCGGTAGAGGCCGACATCGCGGATCGCGAACTGGGTGGTGTGCACGCCGACCGCAAGGCCGCCCGAACCTGCTTCGATGTAATAGCGCGTCAGCGCGCGCTGATGAATCTTGTCGAGCTGGCGCTCGGCGGTGAGCGCGAGGGGGTGCGCCGGCAGCACGGTGCCGTCGGCGATCAGCTTGCGGACGTCGCTGTTGATCTGGCTGTGGTGCATGATGTCCTATCCGAATTCGGGGCCGGCGACGGCGAATGGCATGTCTTCGGCGGTGACGGTGGCGCGGCCGAAGCGCATGCGCTGAAACGGCCGCTCGATGGTCCAGCCGGAGGCGGTCAAGCCTTCCAGGAACGCTGATTGCGACGCGACGGCGTCGAGCAGCAGCGCGCCGGTCTCGGAGCGTATGATCGCGTCGACCACAGCCAGAGCTGCTGCCGCATCGTCGGCCAATAGCGGGCCGATGTGGCGGGCGGTCCGGCCGTCGCGCACCAGCGCGATGGCGCCGCTCGTGGTGACGATACGCGAGCCGGAGCGTTGTACCAAGGCGGACAGGAGCGCGGTTCGGTCGAACCCGGTGGCCCGCCGGTCCCGCGCACTGAGCGCATCGAGCGTTGCGGAGGACGATGGCGGAGCGTCGGCGCGCGCAGGCTTCACCAGCTTCAGGCGGCGCAATTGCAGCGTCGGCGTGAACCCGAGCGGTCCGTAGACGGCAGCGCCGTCGGGCGTGGCATCGAGCCAGCTCGTCAGGCCGTTCTTTCGGGCGGTTTCCAGGCAGGCATCGACGAGACGGGTGGCAAGGCCGCGGCGGCGATGCGTGGCCGAGACCAGCACCATGCTGATCCAGGCGTTGTTGCCGGAATAGGGCAGCAGTGCCGCGGTCGCGACCAGTCGCGTGCCGTCACGGATGCCGAACACGATGCCTTCGCGCAGGAAGATGCGCCAGTCCTCCTCGGTCTGGTTCCAGTGCGCTTCGGTCGAGAGCGCCAGCCCCGCGACCGCGTCCTGCACGCCGAGCGTGAAGACGGGCGGACCGTCAGTAGCGTCCATCGCGCACCTCGTATTTGGTGGGCTTGCCGAGGCTCGGCATGGCGCGCGCGACCCAATCCGCGGTCCAGGCGATCAACTGCTCGGTGTCGACCACGGGAAGGCCGAACAGCTCGATTGCCTTTGACGTGTCGGTCAGCCATGCCGTCGGCTCTTCCTTGCCGGTCAGCACCGGCGCACGGCCGAACCTTGCGCCGAACTTCTGGGCAAGGTCGCGCACGGCGAGGATCTCGTGGCCGCTGACATTGATCGGCGATGTCGGGGTGGTGCAGTGGGCGAGGCAGCGCAGCGCCTGCGCAGAGGCATCGCCCTGCCAGATGAAATTGACATGGCCGAGGCTGACGTCGATCGGCGTGCCCGAGAGCACTTTCGCCGCGATGTCGTGCAGCACGCCGTAGCGCATGTCGATCGCATAATTGAGACGGAACAGGCGCCCCGGCGTTGCAAACTTGCGCGAGAAATACTCGAACATCCGCTCGCGACCGACGCAGGATTGCGCGTATTCGCCCGGCGGGTTCGGCGCCATGTCTTCGGTCGAGCCTTTGCCGTCGACGGGCACGAACGGATAGATGCAGCCGGTCGAGAACGCCACGATGCGCGAGGACGGGAAGGCCTGTGCCACCAGGGCGGGCACGTGCGCGTTCATCGCCCAGGTCAGCGACAGATCGCCCTCGGCGCCGAACTTGCGGCCGGCCATGAAGACGATGTTCGGTGCCTTCGGCAGCGCTGCGATCGACTTCTCGTCCATCAGGTCGCAGCTGATGGTCTCGACCCCGCGCGGGTGCAGCCAGTCCTTCACGCTGGCGTCGCTGAAGCGGGCGACACCGATGATCCGGCGATCGGGCGCGGCGGCCTTGGCAAGCCCGGCCAGCGTCGGGCCCATCTTGCCGGCGACGCCGAGGATCATGATGTCGCCCTCGACCTTGGCGAGGTCGTCGATCAGCGCCTGCGTTGGCCGGCACAGGAGATCGTCGAGAGCTGCGACATCGGGGATGGTTTTCGGCAGGTTCTCGCGCGTGAGCAGCATGGTTCTATCCTTCAAGTCTGCCGGCCCTAGGTCTGCCGTTGTCAGGTCTGTCTTGCGTCGCCGACCACGAACATGCGTTCGAGGGCGAGGACGAGGCCGTAGAGAGCGACCCCGAGCAAGGTCAGGAGCACGACCGCCATCACCATTGCGGGCGTGTCGAGCGAGGACTGCACCTGGATCATGAGGTAGCCGAGCCCGCGCTCGGAGGCGATGAACTCGCCGACGATGGCGCCGGCGACGGCCAGGATGGCGCCGACCTTCATGCCGGAGAAGACGTAAGGCAGCGATCCCGGCAGCTGGATCTTGCGGAACAGGGTCCAGCGCGAGCCGCGCAGCGATTTGACGAGGTCGAGCAGATCCGGCTCGACCTCGCGCAAGCCGCGCGCGGTGGTGAGCAGAATCGGGAAGAAGCAGATGCTGAAGGCGATAAGGATGTTCGGGACGATGCCGTAGGAGAACCAGACGATGAAGAGCGGGCCGAGCGCGACCTTCGGGATCATGTTCAGCGTCACGAACAGCGGCAGCAGCACGAGGCTCAGCAGCGGCGCCCAGCTGAAGATCACCGCGAGCGCGACGCCGACGAAGGCACCGAGCGCGAAGCCACCGAGGATCTCCATTGCCGTCACCAGCGTGTTGGCGCTCCAGGCATAGCCCGCGGTTCCCAGCGTCTGCACCGTCGCGAGCGGCGAGGGCAGGATGAATTTCGGCACGTGGAAGGCATCGACCGCGACCTGCCAGAGCACGAGCACGGCGAGGTGCACGATCATGATGACCGCAAAGCTGCGCGAGCTGCTTGCCCTGTCTCCTGCCACCGCTTGCTCCCTGTTGGCGCGGCAGCGATGCCGCAGGCCGCCAGCCTAGCCGTCCCCGGGGAAAGTTTCAACCAGTTGGTTGATTATGGCCGGAGCGACTGCAGCACGAGGTCGGCGACGTGGCGGCGGCGGGCCCGCTTTGCGCTGCGGCTCGACAGGTCCTTGCCGAAGATCGCCGACAGCGTCGGGGTGTTGGAGAAGAAGAAATAGCTGAGGCCCGCAATGGAGATATACAGCTGAACCGGATCGATCCCCTTGCGGAACACGCCCGCGCGCACCCCCTCGTTGAGGATGTGCGACACGCTCCTGACCAGCGGGGAGTGCATCGCTTCCAGCCGCGTGGAGCCGCGGACGTGGCGCGCGCCGCCGCGGTTCTCGTCGTTCAAAAGCACGATGAAATCGGGGTTTGCGGCCAAATGGTCGAACGAGGCCTCGATCAGTTTGCGGATCGCCTTCTCCGGCGGCAGGCCTTCGAGATTGAGCTTGCGCTCCTGCTCGCGGATGTCCTCATAGACCCATTCGAGCACGGCGAGGTAGAGCGCGTCCTTGTCGCCGAAATAATGGTAGACGAGCTGCTTGTTGACGCCCGCGCGCTCGGCGATCTCGTCGACGCGGGCGCCCGCAAAACCGTGCCGGGCGAACTCCAGGCGTGCCGCGGTGAGCAGCTTGTTGCGGGTGGCGACGGGGTCGCGGCGCTGCGGCACGGTGTCGCCAGATCGTTTTGCGGGCATTTCCAACCAAACAGTTGACAAGTTGAGGGCGGGCTTGTTGCATTGGTATCCTCACAAGGGGAGAGCGACAAGCCGGGTCGCGGCAACGAGGAGAGATGCGATGAAGCGTTTGCAGGCGGCTGTTGTGGCCCTGATGCTCGGTTTGCCGGCGGTGCCGGCCAGCGCGGGCGAGGCGGTGAACCTGATCCTCAACTGGACGCCGACGGCCGATCACTCGCCCTATTACTACGCCAAGGCGCAGGGCTGGTACGAGAAGGCCGGCATCGACCTCACGATCGAGACCGGCAAGGGCTCCGGCGTCTCCGCTGCCAAGGTCGGCTCCGGCGGCTCGCCGTTCGGCGTCGCCGATCTCGCCACCATGCTGGTGGCCAAGAGCAAGGGTGCCGACACCGTTGCCGTGATGAGCGTCTATGCCAATACCGGGCAGACCTTCTACTGGCTGAAGAGCTACGGCGTGAACGGCGTGAAGGACTTTGCCGGCCACAAGATCGGCAATCCGCCGGGCGACGCCTCGCGCGTGATGTGGCCGGCCTTCGCCAAGGCCGCAGGGCTGGCGCCCGACGCCGTCGGCTTCGTCAATGTCGGGCCGACCGCGAAGATCGCGGCACTGAAGAGCCACACCGTCGACATCATCAGCGATTTCTACAACGAGCACGATCTGAAGGTGATCGAGTTCGGACCTGACCTCGGCTACGTCAACTGGAAGGACATCGGGCTCAACCCTTACGGCAACTCGCTGATCGTCAACGGCGCCTATCTCCAGAAGAACCCGAAACTCGTCGAGGACTTCGTGCGCGTCACCCAGAAGGCCTTTGCGGCCTGCGTCGCCGACGCCACCCCGTGCCTGAAGGCGCTGCTCGACCAGGTCTCGGGTCTCGACAAGGAGAACCAGGAGCGCCAGTGGGAGCGGATCAAATTCCTGATGACGGACGAGTTCACCACCACCAAGGGTCTCGGCTGGATCGATGGCGAGCGGATGAAGAAGGACTACGAGCTGGTCCAGACTTATCTCGGCATGGAGAAGCCGTTCGACGTCACGACCGCCTTCACGACCAAGATGCTCGATCCGAACATCAAGATGGATGCGCGCAAGGTGAAGAAGTAGGGGGCGCTGCCCCCCAGCCTACGTAATCCCACGGAGAATTAACCGGCCGTTAACCATATCCGCCGCATCGTTAACCATTCAATAACAGGGAACGAGTCGGCCGCCATGGAGGCTGCAGCAAAAGTCCAACGCCAAATGGTGCGCCTGCGCGGGCGCTCCTACGTGGCCTTCGTGTTTACGCCGACGGTTCCGGTCCAGGACTGGCTGCAGGAGATCGACGCCACCATCGCGCGTTCGCCGGGTTTCTTTGCCGGCCGGCCCGTGGTGATCGACCTGTCCTCGGTCGACCTCAGCCAGGCGGGCATCGGCCATCTTCTCACCAACCTGCAGGACCGCAACATCCGCGTGCTTGGCATCGAGGGTGTGGAGGAGGCCAGGCTGACCCCGATGATGCCGCCGCTGCTGTCGGGCGGACGCAGCTGTGTGGTCGAGCCGAGCGCGCCGAAGAAGCCGGAGATGAAAGCCGAGGCCAAGCCGACATCGCTGCTGCTCGAAAGCCCGGTGCGCTCGGGCCAGACCGTGATCTTCCCGGAAGGCGACGTCACCATCCTCGGCTCGGTCGGCTCCGGGGCCGAGGTGGTGGCCGGCGGCTCGATCCACGTCTACGGCGCGCTGCGCGGCCGCGCCATGGCGGGCGTGAACGGTCACACGAGCGCGCGCATCTATTGTCAGAAGATCGAGGCCGAACTGCTTGCGATCGATGGGTTTTACCAGACCGCCGACGACATCGACGCCGCCCTGCGCGGCCGGCCGGCCCAGGCCTGGCTGCAGGGCAACACCATGCGAATTACCGCGCTGAACTGACCAGAAGGAGATTTCAGAAATGGCCAAAGTACTGGTCGTGACATCAGGCAAGGGCGGGGTCGGCAAGACCACGACCACCGCCGCGCTGGGGGCCGCGCTGGCGCAGCGCGGCGACAAGGTCGTCGTCGTCGACTTCGATGTCGGCCTGCGCAACCTCGACCTCGTGATGGGCGCCGAGCGCCGCGTCGTGTTCGACCTCATCAACGTGGTGCAGGGCGTGGCAAAGCTGCCGCAGGCCCTGATCCGCGACAAGCGGCTGGAGAACCTCTGGTTGCTGCCGGCCTCGCAGACCCGCGACAAGGACGCGCTGACGGAAGAGGGCGTCGGCAAGGTCATCGACGAGCTGCGCAGCCGCTTCGACTGGGTGATCTGCGACAGCCCGGCCGGCATCGAGCGCGGTGCCTCCATGGCGATGCGCTTCGCCGACGAGGCCGTGATCGTGACCAATCCGGAAGTCTCCTCGGTGCGCGATTCCGACCGCATCATCGGCATGCTCGATTCCAAGACCGTGCGGGCCGAGAAGGGCGAGCGCGTCGAGAAGCACATCCTGATCACGCGCTACGATCCCTCCCGCGCCGCGCGCGGCGAGATGCTGACGATCGACGACATCCTCGAGATCCTCGCAACGCCCTTGCTCGGCATCATCCCCGAGAGCCAGGACGTGCTGCGCGCCTCGAACGTCGGTACACCCGTGACGCTGTCGAACGCGGACGGCGCACCGGCGCGGGCCTATATCGACGCGGCGCGCCGTCTGTGCGGCGACACCGTGCCGATGCAGGTGCCGACCGAGCGCAAGGGCTTCATGGATCGCCTGCTGCGACGGAGGGCGGCATGAGCATGGGTCTGCTCCGGCTTCTCCGCGGCAACAAGGCGTCGGCACCCGTCGCTCGCGAACGGCTGCAGATCCTGCTTGCCCATGAACGCGGAATGCGTGGCCAGCCCGATCTGCTCGGTGTGCTGCGTGAGGAAATCCTTGCCGTGGTCTCCAAGCATGTGACGCTGGATCCGACCAAGGTCATCGTCCGGCTTGAACGCGGCGACGACGTGTCGACCCTGGAGGTCGATATCGAAGTGCCCAACGATTTCGAGCGCAAGAAAGTGGCAGTCGCGTAGAGGGCGCGGCTGACGGCTTCCAGTTTGGGGTGGGTGAAAAGGCGGTCCGCTGGGCATAGCGGGCCGCCTTTGTCGTTGGGCGAAACGGAACGGGACCCACAGCGAGATCGTTGTGAACAACCCGCGGGACCAGCCGCGCGCTGCACCGCGGTTCCATCAACCGGGAGAGCGCTCATGATGTCCGAGGTCCAGGTCCATACCGTTGCGCGGCAGATGCTCGAGCAGCACGGCTTTGCTGCGATCGCGAAGGCCGCCGAGCAGGCCCAGGCCTGCGAGGGCCGCGGTGAGGCCGACGAGGCACGGGAGTGGCGCCACATTGCCGACGCCATGAAGATCATCCGGGGGCCGCACCAGAGCTGAGACGTGCGGTAATCGCGCGGCGGGCTCAGCGCCCGCCTTGATCGGCACCTTGCGCGCCGGACTTGTGCTGCGTTTGCGGCTGGCTGCGCTCGCCCGTCTCCTTGCAGGGGAGTTGTTCCCACGATCCGTCCGGTGCCTGTTGATAGGCGCTACACGACGGCGAGGTCGACTTGCCGTCGCCCTTCTGAGTCTCGGAGTTCTTCGCCCCGGCCGGGGCAGCCAGCAGCGTGCTGGCGGCAAGCACGGTGCCGAAAACGAAACAAGCAATCCGCATGGAGCTTCTCCTCTTCGAAAAAGCCCGCATGCTGGCGAGGAATGTGACGATTGTTGGCCGGCCTTGCGGTTCCCGGCGGCGTGCTTAATGACGCGCGAGCCGGCTTGCTAGCCGCCCTTGCTGCGGATCAGCCCGGCGAGGTTGGTTTTCTGGGCCTCGCACCAGCTGGACATGCCGAGGCGGCGTTGGTTGAGATCGGTCGCCTGGGTGGCCACCGCGACCTCGGCCATCAGATCGTCGTCCTGCTTCTCGCCCATCTTGCCGCCGGTGTGCATCCAGGCGATCGCCTTGCGCACTTTCTCGGTGGTGCCGTCGGGCAGGTGCAACTGCTGCGCCTTCTGCACGAGGTCCTGGTAGACGACATCCGTGCCCGGGCATTCGACCTTGGCGGCGAAGGCCTGCAAGACCAGGGTCACATAGGTTGAGCGGGGATGGTCCTCGGCTTGGGCTGGAGCCGCGATCAACAACAGGCCGGCCATTAGGAAACCGTAGCGCATCCTTGGTATCTCCTCGTTTTTTTGGAAGGCTAGCGTCCAGCGGGTTGCTCCGCAATGGTGCCCGGTGTGAATTTGTCGCTTCTTGCTGCGGTGCGCTATCGTGAATACCAACCCAGCCTCGGAGAACGACATGAGCCTGTTCAGCACGCCGTTCGATCCTGCCCGTGACACAGCACTGGTCACCGGCGCCGGCAACGGCATCGGCCGCGCCATCGCGCAAGCCTTGGTCGGCGAGGGCGTCCGCACCGTGTTCGCCGATGTGAACGCCGCGCGGGTGACGGCCGCGATCGGCGCCAGCGAGAAGCCTGAATTGGCAGTGCCCTGGGTCGGCGATCTCGCCGATCTCGGCGCGTGCGACGCGTTGCTCGCTGCCGCGAACGCGGCGCTGGGCGGGATCACGCATTTCGTACACAGCGCATCGCCGCCGCGGCGGGAGGCCGATCATGCGCTCGCGGTCGAGCGCAGGATCTGGCAAGAGATGCATGCCGTCAATCTCGACGCCGGTTTTCACCTGGCGCGCGAACTCGCAAAGCAGCTGATTGCGGCGAAGCGGCCGGGCTCGTTCCTGTTTCTCACCTCGCTGCATGCCGGCACGCCGCGCAATCTGCCGCACTATTCGACGGCGAAGGCGGCGATGGCGATGCTGGTGAAAGAGCTAGCAAAGACGTTTGGCCGCTACGGCATCCGCATCAACGCGCTGGTGCCCGGTGCGATCGCAGCGGGCGGGTTCGTTGCGGATCCCGCGCTGGCGCGGCACATTCCGCTCGGGCGACTCGGCGAGGCCAACGACCTCGCACCGATGGCGCTCACGGTGCTGTCGAACAAGCTGTCCGGTTACGTCACCGGCGCTTCCTTCGTCGTCGACGGCGGATTGTCACTGACGAACTGGTTCGAGCCGCCGGCGCTCGACGACTAGAGCATTCTCGGTTCTGATTGAATCAGAACCGAAGCTCTAGTTTTTAACGCGTTTTCTTCACGCGAACCGGTGTCCACTTCGCTCGAAAACGCTCTAGTCAGCGTCGCCAGGCCGGCACTGGATCAAGCGGCGTGCGATAGAGCTCATTGTGATCGCGATCGGTGACGCGCACCGCGCAACCCTTCTGCTGCAGCTCCGGCTTGACCAGCGACAGCTCGGTCGCCAGTTGATCGGCACGATCCGAGGCGACCTCGATGTCTTCGAGAATGATTCCGCCCTGGTTTCTGAACTCTTCACCAACCACAAGATCGAAGGAGTAGTAAGGCATCCGAATTCCCCGATGTGACGTGCTGAGCTTCGGTGGAAGGCTCAAACGCATCCCGGGATGCTACCACTGAGTCGATATCTACCGAATGAACGGGCCGCGCAATCTCTGTGCTTATGGCGCAGAAATGATGTGCAGTGTGTGACTGCGTTAACATTTAATTAAACATGTCGGCGTGATCATAAGGCATGGAATTGCAGCAGAACCGGGCTCCGGGAACCGGCAGCTGCAAGAGAAGGCCGGCGGCATAGATCCCGACGGCCTTTTCTCTTGGAAGACGCTCGTGGCATCGCTTCCCGTAATTGCCCGGACTCAACGTATCACATCGACTCGGACAGCGTACGCGACGCCGTAGGTCCTGGTCTAGCGCAGCGGCATCGGCGGACGCACTACCGGTCCGTCGTCATCGGCGACGGCCTGGGTCGTGGTCACCGGTGCGACCGCTGGCGGCGGCGCCGCGGTTGCCTGCGACGACGGCGGAGGAGGCGCGAGCGGCGGGGGGGAATAAGCCGGCATGTAAGTGTGCGACACGACCGGTTTCGGTTTGCGAACCGGCGGCGGCGACGGAGCTCGCGGCGTGACCGCAGCAGCGCGTGCGCGCGGATCGACAGGCTTGGCGTCGGCCACCGGTTTGAGCGCAGGCGGCTTCGCCATCTCGCGCGCCATCTGCTCCTGTCCGGCCTTCAACTCGGCGATGTTGACCTTGAGCTGCTCGATCTGCTGCGCCATCGCCGCGAGGTCGCGCGTCATCGATTGCACCGACTGCGCCGCATCGGATGGTGTCGCCGCGGGCACGGCTGTTGCAACCTGCGCTGCAGGCGGCGCGGCCGATTGATCGGCGGCTTGATCGGTTGCCGCTTGCGCTGCGGGCGCCGCAGCTTGCTCCGCCGGCGCTGCGGCCTCTGCGGGGGCGACCGGCGCGGTCTGCGACGTGGAAGGCAGTAGCGACGTCAGCGACGCCAATGCAGGGGTCCATCCGGCGAGCATCTCTTTGGCCGTATCGCCGTGCCGCTCCCAGGCGATGGTGGCGGCTGCGCTTGCTCCCGCAAACAGAAACGTGACGAACGCACCGCGCAGCCATTTGCCCACGGACGATCGCTTCTGCCGGCCATGATCATCGCTCGCCGCGACGCGTACGGCCGTGTCGACCGAGGGCGGTGCTGGCGCTTGCGGCTCCAAAACAGGGCTGAACTTGGGCTCCACGGAGAGTTTGGACTCCAGCGAGATCTTGGGCGGCGGGGCGAATTTCGGCTCCGGACGGCTCGCCATGTCGGGCGCCAACGCCGGCGCAACGCTGATTGGGCGCGAGGCCAGCACAATGTCGGGCGAAATCTGAATCGCGTCGTGCGGATCGTTGTCCTTGACCGTGTCCTTCACGATCTCATCGACGATTTGCTTGGGGTTCAGCGTCGCGAGCATCGCAGCTCCTTTGAAGCCCGGGTGTCTGAAGCCCAGGTGTTGAGTACTCGTCGCCCGCATTGGCGCGAGCCGGTCTGTTGAGGCAGGCCCAAATCTGATGACCTCGGCCCGATGATGCACGAGTCCAGCCGGGTTTGACCAAAGCAAGGCGAGGGGATGGAGATGATGCGACGCTCTTCCGCCGTTTGTGGTGATGGAACCCAATTTGTCGAACACGCGCACGTGTTCCCAGCTGCCTTGTTTTCAGCACGATTTTGGCAGCATCTGGGGATGCTGGGGGCGCTGCTATCCGCTATCGGGGGCCGGCGGTGCCAAGATTTCTGATCGCTTTATTCGCTGCTGCCTTGCTGCCGCTGGGCGGCTGCATGCAGACGACGCTTTCACCGTCGACGGACGCGAGCATGACGCCGCGCGACCGGCAGTTGCTCGCGCATACGCCTTACGCGCAGGCCAACGTGCCCGAGCAATATCTCCGTCACATCGTCGATTACCGCCGCAAGGAGCAGCCGGGTACCATCCTCGTCGATACTGACGCGCGCTACCTTTATTACGTGCTGCCTGACGGCAAGGCGATCCGCTACGGCGTTGCGGTCGGTGAGGAAGCCATGGCGTTCTCCGGCGTTGCGCGGGTGGGCCGCCTCGCGGAATGGCCGGACTGGGTTCCGACAGCCGATATCCAGGCGCGGCTCGGACCGTATCCGGCGCGCGTTCCCGGCGGTCCGGCCAATCCGCTGGGTGCGCGGGGCATCTATCTCTATGTCGGCAACAAGGACACGCTCTACCGCATCCACGGCACCAACCAGCCTGAATATATCGGGCAGGCGATCTCGTCCGGCTGCATCCGGATGCGCAACGAGGACGTGATCGATCTGTACGACCGGGTGAAGCTCAATTCGACGGTCGTGGTGCTGCCGCCCGGACAGAGCGCGCAGGCCGAGGCAGGCGCACGCTGGCGAGGTTGAGGTAACTCGCGTGCGCTGGCCGCTCACGCGCGAGCCGATCTCGCCGTTAGTTCTCAGGTCGAGCGATCCGCCATTGCAGTGTCGTAGCGTTGCCATTGGCATCGCCTGGGGCCTTGTCGGCGGGTGAGGTGTAGAGCGGGCGATAGCGGTATGCCCACATCTTGCTGCCGTCGTTGCGGCTGATCACGGTGAAGTCGCCGACGGCCTTGGCGTCGGCGGTTGCGGGCAGCGGCACCCAGCTCTCGGTGCACTTGCCGTTGCAGTTCGATGTCTTTCCGGTGGTGTCGCGCTCGTAATAATAGAGCGTCATGCCCTTGAGGTCGACGAGCTTGGGGCCCTGCTTGGTCAGAACCACCTTCGCCGGCGCGGTGGTCGCCTCGGGCTTGGGCGGAGGAGGGGCATCGCCGCCGCCATGTCCGTTTGCGAGCGCAGGAGCGGTCGAGAGCGCAATGGCCGCGGCCGCGATGAGAAACCTGAACATCCGAAACCCCTGAACCGCAAAGTTAATCGCGCGTTAAGCGCAGAATGTTGCCGACCCTAGCAGCCGAAGGTTAGTTCCAGGTTTCGTCGCGCTGCGACAATTGCGGATAAAAATACTGGATCATGCCGAGATGTTGCGCAATGGCGCGCGGCTCAGATCGTTGCCGGCGGCAATCGCCTTGCGCAGAAGCCGCATCAACTCCTCGCCTTCCTTCGCGCTGAGGCCGCGCAGCATGACGCGCTGGGCCGATTCCACCGCCGGGGTGATCTTGCGCAGCGTGCGCCTGCCCTCGTCGGTGATCTCGAGCTCGCGGGCGCGGCGGTCGCGACTGGAGGCGCGGCGCTCGGCAAGACCCTTCTGCACCAGGCGATCGACCACGCCGGTGATGGTGGTGCGGTCATAGGCGATCAATCCCGCGAGCGTCACCTGGTCGAGCCCCGGATTGGCCTTGATGGTCGCGAGCGCGGCGTATTGCACCGGCGTGAGGTCGAAGCCGGCATCGCCGACCTCAGCCAGGAACACCGCGACCGCGATCTGCTGGAATCGGCGCGCCAGATGTCCGGGCATATCGTTGTTGTCTTTCACCGAATTCTCCGTCTGCGACAGGGAGGGGGCGGATCGTTGACAAGTATACTGATAGTCAGCATACTGAGCAATATCCAAGACAAGATCCAAGACAACATCAGGCGGGAGAGAGGCTCATGCAATTCCACCTCAATGGATTCCAGCCGGGCGATCCTGAGATTGCCGACCCTGCCGAGCGCGTTCAGGCCTCGGGCGCCATGGGTGCCGTGCCCGACGAGGTCGATGTCCTCATCGTCGGCTGCGGCCCTGCGGGCCTGACGCTAGCGGCTCAACTCGCGCAATTCCCCGATATTAAGACCTGCATCGTCGAGCAGAAGGCGGACCGCCTGCTGGTGGGGCAGGCCGACGGCATCGCCTGCCGCACGATGGAGATGTTTCATGCCTATGGCTTCAGCGAGCGCGTGCTGAAGGAGGCCTATTGGGTCAACGAGACGACGTTCTGGAAGCCGGACGAGCGGCAGCCCGAGACCATCATCCGCAGCGGCCGGGTGCAGGACGTCGAGGACGGGCTGTCGGAATTCCCGCACGTCATCCTCAACCAGGCGCGCATCCATGACGGTTTTCTCGACATCATGCGCAAATCGCCGGCCAAGCTCGAACCCCATTACAGCCGGCGCCTGGTCGACCTCGAGGTCGATCCGGCCGCAGGGCCCGCCGACCATGCCGTGACCGTGCGGCTCGAACGCGTCGACGCCGCCAACGAGGGCAAGGTCGAGGTGGTCAAGGCGCGCTACGTGGTCGGCTGCGATGGCGCGCGCAGCACGGTGCGCAAGTCGATCGGGCGCGAGCTGCACGGCGATTCCGCCAATCACGCCTGGGGCGTGATGGACGTGCTGGCGGTGACGAATTTTCCGGACATCCGATTCAAGTCGCTGATCCAATCGGCGAAGGACGGCAGCCTGCTGATCATTCCGCGCGAAGGCGGCTACATGGTCCGCATCTATGTCGAGCTCGCCAAGCTCGAGGTCGGCGAGCGCGTTGCCAACCGCAACATCACCGCCGACGACGTGATCACGAAAGCGCAGCGGATTCTGAAGCCGCATACGCTCGAGGTGAAGGAGATCGCCTGGTGGTCGGTCTACGAGATCGGCCAGCGTCTCACCGACAAATTCGATGATGTGCCGGAGACTGCGGTCGCAACGCGCCTGCCGCGCATCTTCATCGCCGGCGATGCCTGCCACACCCACAGCCCAAAGGCGGGGCAGGGCATGAACGTCTCGATGCAGGACGCCTTCAATCTTGGCTGGAAGCTCGCCGCGGTGCTGCGGAAGCAGTGCGCCCCACAGCTGCTGCATTCCTATTCGGCGGAGCGCCAGGCGGTCGCGAAAGAGCTGATCGATTTCGACCGCGAATGGGCGGGAATTCTCGCCTCCGCCGCCAAGGCCGGCGGCGCCGATGCCGCCAGGACGCAGGACTATTTCGTCCGGCACGGCCGCTACACCGCGGGCACGGCGACGCATTACGGGCCGTCAGCCCTCACCGGCGCGACATCGCATCAGCACCTCGCGCAGGGCCTCGTCATCGGCAAGCGCTTCCACTCCGCTCCGGTGATCCGGCTGGCGGACGCAAAGCCGGTCCATCTCGGTCATGCCGCACAGGCTGACGGTCGCTTCCGCATCTACGCGTTTTCGCCCGCGGAGAATCCCGCAACGCCGGGATCGGCCATTCGTGTCTTGTGCAACTTTCTCGCGGAGTCCACGAAATCTCCGATCCGGCGATACACGCGAACAGGCTCCGATATCGACGGCGTGATCGATCTGCGTGCGGTGTTTCAACAGGATCATCGCGAGCTCGACATTGCGGCTATGCCGCCGCTGCTGCTGCCGAGCAAAGGCCGTTATGGCTTTCTCGATTACGAAAAGATGTTCTGTCCGGACCTCAAGAGCGGCCATGACGTGTTCGCAATGCGGGGCATCGATCGGAAGCCCGGCTGCATGGTCGTGGTGCGGCCCGACCAGTATGTCGCGACCGTGCTGCCGCTCGATGACTTTGCCGGGCTCGCCGCGTATTTCGACGCATTCATGCTGCCGGTCAATTGACGGTCCGGCAGCGCCGCTTACGCGTTGTGCCGATGAACGGCGGATGAATATCGAACCGCGCGCGGCTTGCGTTTCGATCTTTCGATCCACGGCACCCCCGTGCACGGAACGGGCGTTCCGTTCGCGCGTTCCGACTCGAAAGAGGAGGACATGCCATGAAATTCAAGAGTGTTTTGCTTGCCGCATTGCTGCTCGCGCCAACGGCCGCACTGGCCGCGCCGGGCATCGTCACGGTCTCGACCGGCTTGCGGGCCGGCCCGGGCGTGGGCTTCCCCCTGGTCGATCGCATCCCCGAGGGAGCCCGCGTCAATATCCACGGCTGCCTGCGCGGTAATGCCTGGTGCGACGTCAGCTTCTCCGACGATCGCGGCTGGGTATCGTCGCAATATCTCGAATACCTCTATCGCAACCACTACGTCTATCTGCCGGACTATGTCGACGAGATCGATGTGCCCGTCGTTCCCTTCGTGCTGACCTCGTACTGGTCGAGCTATTATACGGCACGTCCCTGGTACCACCGCCACGCCTACTGGAATAGTTACTGGACTTCGCACCAGAGCATCGCGACGCGAATGACGATTGACCCGCGTGCAGCCCGTATCGGTCGCGCGGCGACGCGCGATGCGGCGGTTGCCTTGGAACGGGAGGGAGTGCGGGGCAAGGGTGCCGCTGCGATCTCCGGACGTAGCGCCGCGACCCCGCGGCCCGATGCCGCGATCGCAAAGCGCGACGCTGCCATCACAAGACGCGACGCTGCTGTTGCCGCCGACCGGACGCTTGCCGGCCGAAGCGAGCGCATCGCGCATGAGAGGACCAATGTGCAGAGCCGTAATCCGCGCGATGCGCAGGCGCGCATGATGCACGAGCAGGCCGCGAGTCGCGCTGCGGTGCGTGCCCAGCCGATGACACGCGCGCATGAAGCACCGCGAGTGTCCGCCGCACCCGCCGCGCGGCCCACGATGCCGCATGTCGCGCAGCCGAATGTGAGCCACGGTTCGCCGATGAATGCCCATGCGCAGATGCCGGCGCCCCGTGCCGCTGCGCCTGCAATGCCGCACGGCGGTGGCGGCGCTCCGCAAATCAATGCCGCGCCGCGTGGCGGTGGTGCTCCGGCCGGCGGTCCCGGCGGCCACCAGAAGCACTGACATTCTCAAGGAAAGCCCGGCCCTCGCGCCGGGCTTTCTGCGGGATTGGACCGGGTTCCCGGCGCGTACAATTTATGGAGGTTCTTCGCGGGCAGATTTCATCGATCGTAACATGTGTATCCAAAGATGCAGGCATCCACTCGGGGCAGCGGGGCACGGGAGGATGACGATGAGACAGAGCCAGGCGGAGACGCGCCGCCAAAATGTCGCGAAGCGGTCGATGACCAAGGAGGCCAAGCAGCTAGCCGGCCTGATCGCCGGACTGCGCGAATCCCTCGAGAGCATCCACAAGGAACGGAGGAGTGCAAAGCTCACCGGCGCCGAGATGGGGATGCTCGACGAACGCCGCAACAATCTGCTGCTCACAATCGCGGCCCTCGACGACCGCCTCTCGGCGGTGCAGGGGCTGATCGATCTCGGCCGCCCCCACATCATCCGCGTGCATTAGCGGGCCTCGGATAGGGGAGGATCGGCTCCGTTGCAGATGCACGGGCCGGCTCCCGGCGGCCGATCCAGCACGACATGAAGACGGCCCCGTGCCGTCGCGGGGCAAGCCTGCGACGGATGGAATTGCGTCCTAACGAGCACGCGCGAAGCCGAACGCGGCGCCATGCCAGCGGACGGCACCAAATTGCCATGCTCCCGGCGAATTGCCGCCAAAGCCCGCTGCCACGAGGAGGCCGGGTGCAGGGCGACGCAAGGGGACGCGAATTGGCCTACAAGATGGTCGCAGAACGCGACAACGAGAAGTATAGTTTCGCCCGCGAGAGCCGGCTGGTCATCGTGGCGAAGGCGAAGGTGTGGGCGAGCGAAGGGTGGCGGGTCGTCATCACCGACCAGGACGGCAAGGCCTACGCGCCGCCCGAATTCGATCAGCTGTTGGCGGCGTGACCGACGGGCGGAACGCGACATCTGGACGCGTTTTCTGTCCGCGAACCGGCTGTCCACTTCGTTCGGAAACGCTCTGGGGGACGACATTTGACATCGCTGTGGGGACTGGGGCGCGACCGGATCGTGCCCTTGATTGGTCTTGCAGCCGCCGCCGTTCTGACGGCGACGGTCGCGGCCGCGCAAAATCTCGATGCCGGCAAGTCGCCTGCCAAGCTGTTTGCGGACGGCTGTGCGACCTGCCATCGCAGTCCGCGCGGCCTCGCCAAGGGCCACATCAGCCTGACACTGTCCTGGTTTCTGAAGGACCATTACGCCACCAGCTCCGACTCGGCCAAGGCGCTCGCCGCCTATCTGCAGTCGGTCGACGAGCCGCCGCCGCGCGATGCGGCCAAGCCCGCCAAGAAGCCCGCGCGATCCGCACCGCGCCCGCCCAAGCCGACGCAGAGCCAATAGGCCGCCCGGTTCTTCGCTAACCGCGCCGATGGGTCTGTGCGAGCAACCGTGCGTGCACGGCGCGTAGCTCGGCGCTCATGCGCGTCTGTCCGGTCGTGACATAGGAAAGCCAGGCGCCGTCGGCGGCGAGACGCACGATCTGCAGATCCGGTGTGCCGTCCGTCGACCGATGACGCTTCAGGCGCGCCTTGATCCACTCGTTCCAGAGCCGGCGCAGCGGCGGATCGGTGACGACCACCATGCTCAGCGCCGCCCATGGTGTCGCAAAGCCGAAGGTTCTGCCGGTGAACACGGCATTCACATAGGCTCGCGTGAAGCTGCCGCGTGGCTTCGGGTCAGCTTCGATGGCGGCGTCGATCTCGGCATCGACGCGGCCGAGGAGGTCGGCAAACAGGCCCTCGATCAGCGCCTGCTTGCTGCCGAAATGGTGGAACAGCCCGCCCTTGGTGACGCCGGCCGCAGCGGCGACCGCCCGCACGGTGACACCGGCGACGCCATGGTCCATCGCGATGGCCGCGGCGTGGTTGAGCAGGGCGCGCCGGACCTGCTCCGGCTGCTTGGCGCGGGTGTAGGCGCTCGCCGGCATCAGTGCACCGTGGTCTGCGAGAACAGGTTGATGATCACGACGCCTGACACGATCAGCGCAATGCCGACGAAGGCCGCGGCATCCAGCATCTGGCGGAACAGCACGAAGGAGACGGTGGCGGTCAGGATGATGCCGACCCCGCCCCAGATCGCATAGGCGATGCTCAAGGGGATGACGCGGATCGCCACCGACAGCGCATAGAACGAGGCGACGTAGAACAGCACCATGGCCAGCGTCGGCCACGGGCGCGTGAATTGAGCGGATTGCTGCAGGAAGGCCGACGCCGTGACCTCGAGAATGATGGCGAGGGCAAGCGCCGCGTAGGCATTGAAGGTGGAGGTCATGGTCAGCTCGGAAGAAAGATACCGCGCGGTAGGTATGTTTACTACGCGGCGCCCTCGCTTTGGCTGGAACTAGGTATCACATGTCGGTGACGAGCCTGCGACATTGGCGGGACGCGGCATGAAGCCGTCGCGTGATGAATCGCGCGGGGGCTTCATGATTTCGTCGCGGCTCGACAGGCGTCAGCTGATACGCACGGAGAGTTCGACGTCGTCGGCGAAGGGCGTCGACATGTAGCCGCTGCCGGGCCTTCGTACGCGCGCCAGATAGTCCGGGCTGTCGTCGGCATTGTCGGCGACGATGATCGCACCCGGCCCGAGATGGCCTTCGAGCAGATCGAGGATATCCGGGTAGAGCGCCTTGGCACCATCGAGCAGCACGAGATCGATCGTATCGGGCAGATCGGCGCTGAGCGTCTTCAGCGCATCACCCTCACGGATTTCGACGAGATCGATCAAGCCACCGGCGATGAGGTTTTCCCGCGCTCGCGCCGCCTTGGACGGCTCGAACTCGCTGGTGATGAGGCGGCCGCCGCCATTGTCATGCAAGCCTGCTGCAAGGTGCAGCGTCGAGATGCCGAACGAGGTGCCGAATTCGACGATCGTCCTCGCGCCGGAGCTGCGCGCGAGCATGTAGAGCAGTGCTCCGGTCTCGCGCGAGACTGCGAGCGGCGCATCCTTCAGGCGTCCGTAGAGGTCGCGGTAATCGGTCTTGCTCCGCATCATCCGAGCCCGGTCCATATCGGACAAATCGGCGACGGCGGCTCGCGTTGCACCGCTTGCCGCCTCGGCCTCGTCGAACAGGCGTTCCAGCAGCGGCGCAAGCGACGTGATGATTGGGTTGGTCATTCGAGGTCTCCAGAGGTGACGAAAAACGCGTGCTTGCGTGCGGCGTGAAATACGACTAATTCGTCGCATTTCCTATTCGCATTCGCCGGGTGCGCCATGGCCGATCGTCGAAGCCGCTCAGTTTCCTCACGAAAACAGCCGCAACAGGCCCGCTCGACCGGCCTGGTAGCGGCCATTCTCGATGCCGCTGTTCAGGTCCTGGCGAAGGAAGGCGCGCAACGTTTCACCACGGCGCGGGTGGCGGAGCGGGCCGGGGTGAGCGTCGGATCGCTCTATCAATATTTTCCCAACAAGGCGGCGATCCTGTTTCGTCTCCAGAGCGACGAGTGGCGGAGCACCAGCCAGCTCTTGCGTGACATCCTCGCGGACCGGGCGAAGCCGCCGCCGGCGCGGCTGCGCGCGCTGGTCCATGCCTTCATCCGCTCCGAGTGCGAGGAGGCCGCCATTCGCGTCGCGCTCAGCGATGCCGCGCCGCTCTATCGCGACGCGCCGGAGGCGCAGGACGCGCGGGCCGCCGGCGAGCAGATCATCGCCGGGTTTATGCAGGAAGCGCTGCCCAAGGCCTCCGATACGACGCGCGTGCTTGCCGGGGAGCTGATCAAGACGACGCTGAGCGAGGTCGGCAAGCGGTTTTCGGAGACGCCGCGCAGCGAGGCCGAGATCGTGCGTCATGCCGACGGGCTGGCCGACATGTTCTGTGCTTATCTCGGGGAATTGGCACGACGCTGACGCGTGAATCCGGGCTACTCTTGCATCGCCTGACGTTTGTCCGTACGGACCTCTCTGATGCTCGTCATCTCCATTCAAAGCCAGGTCGTCCACGGCCATGTCGGCAACAGCGCGGCCGCCTATGCCATACAGGCGGAGGGCGTGAACGTTGCCGCGGTGCCGACGACGCTGCTGTCCAACCATCCGCGCTATCCGACCCTGCGCGGACGGGTGCTGGAGACCGAGCTCGTCGCCGATCTCCTCAAGGGCGTCGAGGAGCGCGGGCTCGTCGACGAGGCGGCCGTGCTTGTGACCGGCTATCTCGGCTCGCCGGGCAATGCCGTCGTGATCGCCGATTTCGTCGAGCGGGCGCTGACGCGGAATAGGAAGCTCGTCTATCTCTGCGATCCCGTGATCGGCGATGACGGCCGCGTCTATGTCGCCGACGGCATCTTGGACGTGGTGCGGCACAGGCTGCTGCCGGCCGCAAAGCTGACGACGCCGAACCGGTTCGAGCTCGAGCTGCTCTCAGGCCTCGCGATCGCGGATGCGCAGGGTCTGCGCGCGGCATGTGCGGCGCTGGCGGGGACGGGCCGCATCGACGTCGTCGCCACCGGTTGCACGCTCAACGATACGGCGGAAGGGCAGGTGGAGACGATCCTCTGCGCCGGCGGAGAGGGGTCGCGCTTTGCAACGCCGCGCCTGCCGATCCGCCCCTACGGCACCGGCGATCTCCTCACCGGCCTGATCGCAGCACATTTGGCCAAGGGCGCGGCGACCGAAGCAGCGGTGCGGCTTGCCGTCGAGACCATTTTTGCGGTGCTGGTGCGCACCCAGGAGGCCGGCGCGGCCGAGATGCGGCTCGTGCCGCTGCCGACGCCGGGACTCGCTCCGTAAGGTGTAGAGCGCGATGCGAATAGGACGATCGTCATCGCGCTTTGGGTTGTTGTTTAAGCATGATCTTCTCGGAAAACCGCTGCGCACTTTTCCGGATCATGCTTCAGGTCGCGCGCTTGCCGGCCGATTGCGCCGATTTCTGCGGCCTGGCCGGGCTCTTCTGCTCGCGCGCAGCCTGCGCCTTTGGCGTCTTCGCGGCGGCACTGCGCGTCTTCTTCGGCTTGACGTTGACGGCGGCTTCCTTGCGGTCCCCCGTGCCGCGGCGTGAGATGTATTCCGGTCCGTCGACGGGGCCGACATGCGGCGGATCACGGCCGAGATAGGGCCGGCCGATGCCATACGCCTTGCCGTTGGCATCGACCCACTTCCACAGGATTTCGGTCGAGACCCAGCGCTGCGCGCGGTTGTTGCCCTGGGTGCTGACGATGTCGGCCGCCATGCCGTGGCCGTAGCCGCCGCGCGAGCTGCCGCCATGATAGGAACGGTCGGAGGCGGCCTTCAGGCCGCTCGCGATCGACTGGCGATAGTCGTCGCGGAACGCGCTGGTGATGCCGGGCGAGAGACCGGCGGCTTCCGCGGCCAGCAGCGTGCGGAACAGCTTCTGCTTGAAGCTCTTGTCCATGCCGCCGATGACGTAGTCCATCATCGACATGCTAGCGTGCTCGGCTGCCTTCGGATCCTTCCAGCCGAAATCCTCGTCGACCAGCTTCGTGAAGGTGCGCATCACCGTGACGGTCTTGCCCTTGCGCTTGACAGTGACGGCGCGGCGCTCCTGAACCTTGATCGAGTCTTCCTTTGCGGTGCGCTGGTAGAGCGTCCAGAGATAGCGGTCGATGCACGCATCCATGACGAAGCATTCGTCGAGCACGGCGACGGTGTCGGCCGGCGGCGATGCCTTGCTCACGGGCGTGACGGGGGCGCCCGTGATCGCTGCGGGCGACAGCGCGTCTGTCGTCACGATCTCGGTGGGATCGGCAGATGCGAGCTTGACGGGCTCCGGCGCCGCGGCTGGGGCAGCCTCGCTGACGACGGGCTCCGGCGCCGGTTCGAGCGAGATCTGCGGCGCAGGCGGCGCCTCCACTGGCAGGATCAGGGCCGGATCGGCCGAGGCGAGCTTGACGGCGGGAACGGCGGGCTCAGGCGCCGCTTCAGCGATCGTCGGGGCCGGTGCGGCGGCCACCGCAGCCGCGATGTCGGCGGTCAAGGCGATACCGTCCTCGATGGTCGCAGCGGCCGGCACGTCGGCGAGGTCGAGCCGGCTGAGATCCTTGGCGCGCGAGACGGCAGCCGCATTGGCACCGCTGTTCTCGATCAGGGCAGGGCCATAGGCGGAGAGCGAAAGCGCCAGCCAGCCGGCGAGCACGGCCGAGGGGCACGCGACTGCCACCAGAAGAGACCGTCGATCGTTCATGATCCCTGCCTCCAAACGGTTCTGCCCGGACCCGCCTTGCCCGGACAGTCATGATGCAAACAGTTTGACGAAAACAGTCTTGCACGGAAAGGCACGCAGTGCGTCGATTGTTCGGAGGACCGTGTGGCAGCGCAATGGCGCAAATCGGCGAAAATGGGCTTTTCGACCGGGTGTTGCCGAGCTGCAACGCGGGGTCCACGGCGGTTCCCCAGCGAGCGGCTCATGTCGTCAACTTGAATGATCGTGTTTACTCAATTTTGGATTGTGGCAGTGCATTTGTCTCTTGCCGGCAATTTCCGGTAGAGTTGGGAAGGATGCGGTTGTGAAATTGAAATGCAAATGGGCGGAATTCGCCGCCGATGAAACCGGCGCGACTGCGATCGAATACGGCCTGATCGCAGCCGGCATTGCGCTCGCGATCATCGAGATCATCTATGCGCTCGGCACCAATCTCGTCGCAAAGTTGCAATCGCTGGCGACGGCGTTGATGTAGGGCAGCGCGCCGCTGCATCGACACCGTCGTTGCAGCCATCGCCCCTTCAAAGTCAGCATTTCCTGGCATCACGCGCATCGCGTCCTTGATGCGCTGTCTTGCTCCCGCGCCTCGCGGCAACTTTGTTGCGGCTGGCGCGTTTGGTCGCCCATGACGCATCCCTCGCTTCGTCCCATGGACGCCTTCGATCCCACCGAACCCGCCATCCTGCACGATCGCCTCACGGACACGATCATCACCTGGACCGCCGATCAGGCTGACGATTACCGGCGGGCCAGCCGGCCGGGTAACGATGGAACGGTGGCCTGGAAGGCCTATCTGTTCGATGGTTGGGGCAACGTGCTCGGTGGCTGAGCACCGCCCATGACTGTGCATGTCGCGGCCGGCATGATTCGGCCAAAGCCTTGTAGATGTTAAATATATTGCTATGCACCGTGCGCGCTTGTGCAATGCAACAAAGCGTGTCGCATTGCAGCAAGACCGGCCTAAATATGCTCCGACTCTTCCACTCAGGAGCATCACCAATGAACAAGAAGACTCTGTCGATCGCCGCCGCCATCCTGGCGATCGCAGGCAGCACCGCGGCCTTTGCGGCCGAACTGCCGACTTACGAGGCCAACGGATTTCCGGTCTCGCCCTTGCAGGTTCGCGTCCTCGGTGCCGCGCATGTCGAGCAACAGGCCGCTGCGCCGACCACGGTCGCCTCGGTTCACCAGACCAAGGTGCTCAGCCCCCGCAAGCTGAAGACTGCGGACGTCACCACGGGCGCTGCCCGCTGAGCTCTATCGCGTGACGTCAAGTGGGTTCCGCGGAGAGGCGGGATCCACTGCCTCACCTCACTCCTTTGACTTCGACGCAATCTCCCGGCGCGATCAATTGATGTCGATGCGCTGATTGAGAATCCGGCCGCGAACAAGTTCGCGTGAATGTGCCGGTTATGTATCTCCGTTCATAACGTACGTGATCCATTTAACGGTTGCTTTGCAGACCGCATCGCTTGATGCGGCTGCCGCATTTTCGCGGCCGGGTTTGCAATCATAGTGGAAGCCCGTCATGCCCATTGCGCAGAAAGTCGTTGCTGCTCCTACTTCGCCGCGCGCGTTCATTCTCAAGCACGCCACCTTGTTCGCGGCCGCCGCCTTGTTCGTATTCGTGCTGAGCCTGACCTACGGCCTCGATCTCAGCCCCGGATTTTTCTGAGCGATCCTGCGCAGCGCGCGAGGCTCTGCGCGTCCCAGCCCTGCGGCCGCGTGGGTTGAGGCCATTGGCGGGCTGACATAAGGCTTGGTCCATGGACCAGCGGACGAGCGGCGCCGAGGCTCTCTCTCAGAACAACGATGCAGCGCCGGCACTGCTCGGCGTGGCCTGCGGCCTTGCCGCGGCGCTGTTCTGGGCGCTCGGCTTTGCCGGCACGCGGCATGGGCTCAAGGTCGGATTCACGCCGGTCGATCTGCTCGTGCATCGCTACGTCTGGTCGGGGATCGCGTTCCTGCCGCTGGTGTTGCGCGCCGGCGTCAAGGATCTCTGCGGCATCGGCTGGGGCAGGGGCCTCGTGCTGATGGTGCTCGGCGGCCCGGTGATGTCGCTGATCTCCTACACCGGCTTCCTGTTCGTGCCGCTCGGCCATGGCAGCGTGATCCAGCCCTCCTGTGCCACGCTCGGCGGCCTGTTGCTCGCAGCCCTGGTTCTGAAGGAGCGGATCACCGTCTCGCGTCTCGTCGGCGCCCTCGTCATTGTCGGCGGCCTCGGTGTGATCGGCGCGGAATCGATCGGCCATATCGGCGCCACCGGCGTGCAGGGCGATCTGATCTTCGTGCTGACCGGCTTGATGTTCGCCGGCTTCGGCGCCGCGCTGCGGCGCTGGCGCGTCTCCGCGGTCTCGGCCGCGCTTGTCATCAACGCGCTGTCGCTGTTGCTGCTGCCGGTCTACGTCGCAACCGTCGGCCTCGCCCATGTTGTGGCGATCGGCGTCTCCGAAAACGCCATCCAGGCGCTGGCGCAGGGCGTGCTCGCAGGTCCCGCCGCGCTCTATCTGTTCGCCGTCTCGGTGCAGCGCCTCGGCGTTGCCCGGGCTGCTGTGTTTCCGGCCTGCGTGCCGGCGCTGACGCTGCTCACCGGCTGGCTGCTGCTGGGCGAGCCGCCGACGCTGCTGCAGACCGCGGGCCTCGTGACCGTGCTGTGCGGATTCTATCTGGCGCAGCGGCAGCGATAGTGTCTATCGCCCATAAAACAGGAAGGCCGCCCAGGGGGCGGCCCGCTCAAGTCTGAAGATGTGATGCAATCGAACAGGTAACCCTGCAAGCCAGCCCCGGGTTGAGAAAATAGATACGCGCTGCAAACGCCAGCCCCGGCGTCTTCAAGCTTACACGGATTTACGACAGCGATAAGAAGATTGTGGGTTCCGGAGCTGGAACCGGGCGTTAGCGTTACCGCGGGCGGCCAGGCCCTACGTCGCCGCGGCTACGCTTTCCTGACGAATTCCGACTTCAGGTTCATCGCGCCGATGCCGTCGATCTTGCAGGCGATGTTGTGGCCGTCGGTGGCGTCCTGCAGGCGGATGTTGCGCACCTTGGTGCCGCCCTTGACCACCGAGGAGGAGCCCTTGATCTTGAGATCCTTGATCACGATGACGCTGTCGCCATCAGCGAGCACATTGCCATTGGCATCGCGCACGCCGGCGTCCGGCGCGGCATCCGCGGCCGCCTCCGCCGCACCGCTCCATTCATGGCCGCATTCCGGGCAGACCCAGAGATCGCGATCCTGATAGGCATGCTCGGAGCTGCAGGCGGGGCATTTCATCGCGTCGGTCATGGCAAGTCTCGTCCAGCTCTTCTCGGGGTCTCGTGCTTCGTTCGCGGCGCGACCGTAGGGGCCGGGAACAGGAAAGCAAGCGAAAGCTGCCGATTGCGGGAGGCCGCGGTCGGCTGATGGTGCGATATCACCGAAACAGCGCGACGAAGACCGCGACGAGCCAGCGGAGGCGCTTCGCTTGATGCAAATCAACCTGATCCGCGCGGCCCGACCTAGGTTGTGTCGACGAAGCAGCGAGTGGGAATGGCGATGTCGCACAGTGCTCGAATCTATCTCGGCCTCGCTCTCTTGATCGCGTTGTCGGTGCTGTTTGTGCTCGGCGTCGTCCACACCGCGGCGGGGGCGCCGAGATCCGGCCCGCGTGCCGTCGCCGAAGGCCATCGCCTGGCGCAGGCATGGTGCCAGACCTGTCACGCCATCGAGCCGCACATGGCCGGGTTCTTCGACGAGGCCCCGAGCTTCCAGGCCATCGCGGACAGGAGCGGCACCACCGCGCTATCGCTCAAGGTGTTCTGGCGGACCAGCCATCAGAACATGCCGAACCTCGTGATCTCGCCGGAGCAGGCGGATGTGCTGTCGGCCTATATCCTGAGCCTGCGCGGCAAGTGAGGCCGTCGGTACGATTTCACGAAAACAACCCCATGCACAGTAGACGGGGCCTTGATAAGCCTCGTGTTTTCGTTTTGTCCGAATGCGATTTGCGGCGTCGGGCAAAACGGGGGTATATTGGCATGGTGGCGTCTTGCGGACATCGTCGGCGCCAGCCGCGTGCGGCATCATCTCGGATGACGCTTGCGCTGCATCCGGGCTAGGTTTGCGCGGCAATTCGCAGACGAGCCCGCCATGACCTTCCTGCTCAACATCGACGTTCCCGATGTGGCGCAAGCCACAAGCTTCTACACCGCCGCCTTCGGCCTCACGGTCGGTCGCCGCTTCGGCACCGACTTCGTCGAGCTGCTCGGCTGGCCCGCGCCGGTCTATCTCCTGACCAAGCGGGCCGGCACGCTGGGTGCCGGCGGCGACCGCCGCCGCTACGAGCGGCACTGGACGCCGGTGCATGTCGACGTCGTCGTCGACGATGTCGATGCCGCCGTCGAGCGCGCGCTGCGCGCCGGCGCGATGTTGGAGGTGCCGGCGAGCGATGCGCCCTATGGCCGGATCGCGATGCTGGCCGATCCGTTCGGGCACGGCTTTTGTCTGCTGGCGTTCAGCGCGAAGGGATACGATGCGTTGCTGGGGAGTTCGTAATCCGGGCTACGCTTGTTACGATCGCTGAGGGACAGCAAGCTTCAATCGGGACGACATGCCGGCAAAACCGCAAAGGAAACTGAAGACCTACCAGACCTCGCTCGGCTTCTTCGATCAGGCGATCGCCGCGCCCTCGATGAAGGCGGCGCTCGAGGCCTGGGGCGCCAGCTCCAACCTGTTCCACCAGGGCGCCGCGAAGGAGACCGACGACCCCGCTATCGTCGCCGCGACCATGGCGAAGCCCGGAGTTGTGCTCAGGCGCCCCGTGGGATCGGACGGGCCGTTCACTGAAAGCGCCGAGCTGCCCACCGATCTCGCCGATGACGACGCAACGCCCAAAGGCAAGAACAAGAGCAAAGCCAAGCCCAAGCCCAAGAGCACGACGCGATCGCCGAAGCGTCCGGCCAAGGCCGCAAAGCCACCATCCGGCAAGACCGACGATCAGGCGGCCCGCAAGGCCGCCGCGGCGTTCGCGAAGGAGGAGCGGCGGCGCGAGGCCGCGCGTGCCAAGGAGGAGGCCGCCCGCGCCAGGGAGCGTGCACGCCGCGACAAGGCGGTCGCCGCCGCCGAGGCTGCGCTGGAGAAGGCGAGGCGGGAGCACGATGCCAGGCTGGAGGAGATCGAAGCGGAGCGGGCTGCGCTGGACGCGCGCGACGAGGCCGAGCAGGAGCGCTGGGACAAGCAGCGGATCAAGCTGCAGGAGGCGCTGCGCCGGGCGCGGGAGTAGGGGAGCGAAAGTGCTTGGCCAATTCGTCTCGCGCGGCGGCGCCGCCGAGCGCGTTGAACAATTCCTTTACCATGGCGGCCGTCGTTCGGTGAAGCGGTGGAAGTTTAGCGGTTCGGCAAAAATGCTGAGGTAGAGACGCTTCAGTCTTTCGGATGCGTCTTTCGACGCCGCCGCAAGCTTACGGGAGCTGTCATGAGCGATCATCGCGCCGCCGTCAGGCACCACACCTTGCGCACCGGCATCGTCGAATTCGACAACGGGGCCGGCAGCACCGTCAGCGTGCCCTGCACGATCCGCGATGTCTCCGCTTCCGGCGCGCGGCTCCAGCTCAACAGCTCGGCCTGGATCGCCGAGGCGTTCACGTTGGTTTTCGCAAGCGGCCTGCGCAAGGCCTGCCGCGTCGCCTGGCGCAAGGAGCGGCTGGTCGGCAGCGCCTTCGCGGACGGCTATGCCAGCGCAGATGAGCAGGCCGCCATGATGACCGCGGACGAGCAGGCCCGGCACCGCCTCGGCATCGGCACGCGCGTCAGGGCCGCCCGCGAGATGCGCGGCTATACCGAAGCCCAGCTCGCCGAGCGCCTCAGCGTCACGCCGGCCTTCATGGCCGCGGCCGAGCGGGGCGAGGCGGACATTCCGCTGTACCAGCTGATGCGGATCGCCGAACTCTTGATGGTCGGCCTCGACGGGCTCGTGGCGGGGCCGGTGCCTGAGGAGATCGACGCGGCGTAGGGCGTCGTAGCGACGGATGAGCGGAGCGACTTGTCGGCCGAAGCCTTGGCGAAGGCCGAAGCAATCCCGTCTGTCTCCGCGGCAACGGTCTGGACTGCTTCGTCGCAAGAGCTCCTCGCAATGACGGCAGAGCGGCAGCGGAGCCAAATTCGTCAGCACTCGTCCCCGCACCTCGCGCGAAATTTGCTTGCCTTGCCTGGCATCCTTTTGCACTCTTTGCGCGAAGGAGATCACCGCATGACCAAATTGACCGCCGCCTGCGCGCTCGGAACCGCCCTGGTGCTGAGCAGCCTTGCAACATCAGGCGCGGAGGCCCGCACGCGCAAAGCCGTCGTCGTTCGCGCCCCGCAGGAGCGGCTCGTCGTCACAGCGCCCGTGCTGCGGCCGACACCGTGGGATTACAATGTCGTTCCGCGCTATCGCTATCGCCCCGAGGACGACAAGGTCGATCCCTACGGCCCGCCGCTGGTGCCGTCCTATGTTCGCTATGAGGGATGGCGCTGGCCGTATTGGTGGTAGCGATCGACCTTCAAGGGGCGACAACCGCGTACCGTGGAGCGGCAGGGTCAATCGCGCTCCGCCTCAAAAAAGTCATGCCGTCATGTGAATTGCCCCACAGACGGCGGCTGTCCTGTCTGTTTATGTGCCGCCAACCGGCTCCTCGTGCGCGCGTTGGCATTGCGCATCCGGCGCCTTCGCATTTCGAAATCCTTGGGTGATCGCTATGGGCGTTTTTCATCGCACCGCCATGCTTTGCAGCTGGTTCATCGAGTCCACCATGAGCGGGTGTACCGAGAGATTTCGCGTGCGCTGAACTGCGCGCACAGAGATTTTCCCGAGGCCCCGCCGGTGACGGACGGGGCTTTTTCATGTTCGCAATCTGCCCACTCCTGCCCGGCGGAGCCTTCGCGAGAAGGAGGCAGGGTCATGTGGGAGTATTTTGGACCCGATTTCGCGTTCGATGTGGTGAAGGGTGTGGTCGCCGGAATGGCCTCTTTGGCATTTCAGGTCGTCGCGCCACGAACCTTTCGTGCCGCAAAGCAGTTTCGCGCGCGCCGGGTTGCGAGGAAGGCGGCGCGCCAAGCTGCGAGACGAGCACAGCGCAACGCGGTGCCGGAGGATGGGCGTTGAGATGCAAGTCGCCCGGACAAAAACTGACGGGGTGGGTTAGCCGCAGGCCTGACCCACCTCTTTTGTTGCGGCGGACAACAAGGAGGTGCCGACCGCGCCCGTGCTGAGGCTGCACTGTCCCGGATTCGCTCCATCCGGGCTACGCTCTGAAGCCCGCTCCTTGCGGGCTCACCAGTCCGGATCGCCGTAATAGGGATCGGCCATATAGGGCGGCATCCAGGGTCCTCGCGGCGGCGGCCTGGGCCGGCGGGGCTCTGCCGCTGGTCCGTGCGGCCGGGCAGGCGCAGCCGCATTGTTGTTCATGACGCTGCGCACGACGGGCTTGGCGGCGGCAGAGGCGGATGACGCCGATGACGCGCTCAGTTGCGTTTGCAGCGCCTGGACCTGGACAGCCAGGCGCGCATTGTCCGCCGCATCCTTCTCCTGCGCCGCCTTGAGCTGTCGAATGGTGTCGGCCTGCTCGCGCAGGGTCTGCTCGTTGCGGCTCTTCAGCTGCTCGAGCTTGTCGTTGATGTTCGCAAGCTCGCTGGTGATGGCCTTGAGCGATTGCGCCAGCTCGGATGACGAGGCCTCAGGCACTGTTGCGCCGGACTTTGCGGCGCTGTCCGCTTCCTTCGGCACTGGCGGCGCGGCCACCGGGCTCGGCTCGCCCGCAGCAGCCAGCAGCACGACCGGCGGCTGCTCCTGGTTTTCCACCGCGGACGCCTGCGCGGGCGGGCTTGCGGCCGGCGGCGCCCATCGCGCCATGATCGACTGGCCGATGGATTGGGCCTCGTCGCGATATTGCGAAGCGACGGCGACCCCGAGCAGGCCGATCGCCAGCACGAGGATGACCAGGGCGCGCATCATGGCCGGATCTGTCTTCAAGCCTCGATCGCGAACTTTGGTAGTCGGAATGTAGGGGCTCGGAAGCTTGGCATCGCGCTTCGGCGCCCGGTCTCCCGGCGCGGCGGTTGCCGTCGGCGCGGCGCTTGGGTGTGAGGCCCGCGGGCTCTCGCTGTCGCGTTCCATTCCGGCAACCAAGCGGTCCAGTCGCGCGAGATCTTGCTCCGCGCTCTTGATCCGGTCGTAGGCCCGCGCCAACCCGCCCTCGGCCCGAGTCTCGTCCGGCTTGGCGGTCTCAGACTTGGGGGCGTCAGGCTTGGGGGCGTCAGGCTTGCTGCTATCAGGTTTGGGGTCGTTCGTGTCAGGCACCGATGCGCTCTCCATCCGGTCGGGCATCAATGGGAGGCAGTCCGATCAAGGACAGGATAGGTCTCGCCGCCATCAGACACAACGCGTGCGCAGAGGTAAAATTATGGCGGGGTCAGCAGCGGGATGCGAGCAAGCGGGTAAGCGCCGAGCGAGCGGTGCGGCACAGCTTCGCTCTGCGAGACCCAGGGCTACATCCTCACCCCGGCTTGCGTCCACTGATGGCATGCGCGCGGGCGCTGCAGGTGATGCGGCCGTCCGCAGCCGTTGGCAGACGGGCCTTCACGCGCTGCATCAGCGCGGTGACATCGGCCGCCGGCATGGCGGCGAGCACCGGCGCGGTGGAGGGGGCCTTCGTCTCCACGTTCCAGAACTCGTCGAAATCGGCAAACGTCCGCTGCACGGTGATCTCGCGGGTCTCGATCTCCAGTAGCCCGGCCGCGGTCCAGAAGCCCTGAAGCGCCGCGAGGGTGGACACTTCCATATGCGGCGGCCGCGTCGGCGACAGCCCCATGGCGCGCATCTCATTGAGGATCGGGTCGAGCGGAAATCCGCCGCCCAGCATGTCCCACATATAGGTGGCGACCAGACCGCCGGGGCGAACGACCCGCGCCAATTCCGCGACGCTTTTCGATGCATCCGGCACGAACACGAGAACCAATGCCATCACCGCGACATCGAAGCTTCCCGCCGGAAAGGGCAGGGCCATGGCATCACCGGTCTGAAATGCGGCGCCGCGCGCGCCGGGACGTGTGCGGGCGAAAGTGAGCTGTCCCTCGGAGGGATCGATGCCCTGCACCTCCGCCGGGGCGCAGCGCGCCGCGATCAGCTCGGTGAAGGCACCGCTGCCGCAGCCGACATCGATCCAGCGCAGTCCTTGTGCCGGCTTCAGCCAGTCGAGAAAGACCTCGCCGACCGAACGGCTCCAGACGCCCATCATCTGCTCATAGGCGGCACCGTCATCGAAGCGAAGCTCGGGCATGCAGCGGCTCCCTCGGCTTTTCCACAAGGCAATGCGGAGGAGACCGAGGTTAACACATTGGTTATTTCTTTGCGGGCATTTTCGCGACCTCAGTCAGCGAGGAGGCACCATGTCCGACATCACCATTCCCGGCGGCAAGATCCGTTCCTTCGTCGAGCGGATCGAGAACCTCGACACGGAAATGCAGGAGTTGAGCGAACAGAAGAAGGAAGTCTTCGCGGAAGCCAAGGGCGAAGGTTTTGACGTGAAGATCCTCAAGGAGATCATCAAGCTGCGCAAGGAAGACAAGAACGAGCGCGACGAGCGCGAAAGTCTGCTCGACCTCTACATGCGCGCGATGGAGACGGCCGCGCCGGAGCAGGCGAAGGCGGCGTGAGACGGTCCGGTTGATTGGTGAGAGAGGCGGCGGCGATCGCTGGGATTGCGGCCGTCAGGTGCTGGCAGCTTCGCGAGGTGGCGCGCCGCAAACCCCGCCATCATTCCCAGGGCAATCGCATATGGTGTGCACGATGTGGCGGCAGTGGCAGTCGGCTCCCTCTCCCGCTTGCGGGGGGGAGGGCTGGGGTGGGGGCTGTCTCCGCATTGGGATTGTTGAAAATTGCGGAAGATGCCCCCGAGTGGCGAAAACCCTCCCCCGCCGCGCTCTGCGAGCGCGTCGGCCTCTCCCGCAAGCGGGAGAGGCGGAGCAAGCCCGCGGTCCCCGCGAAATCCATATGCGATAGCCCTGCCGTCATTCCGGGGCGCGAAGCGCGAGCCCGGAATCCATTGCGCCTCGCGTCGTGCCATCAGATGGATTCCGGGCTCGCGCCCAAGCGGGCGCGCCCCCGGAATGACGGCGTCGGCACTCAATAGCGGCCGCCGCTGCCCTTCTGCTGCGTGATCCAGTCCGACAATGATTTCGGTTTGGCTTTCTCAGTCCGGCCCAGCGATGCCTTCGCATTGTCGCGGCCGCCTTTGGTCGCACGGCTGCGCGGCGCTTGCGTTGCGCCGGCGCCCTTCAAGGCAGCCATCGATGCCTCCGCGGCTTCCTTCTCCAGGCGCAACTGTTTCAACCGCGCCATCTTGATGCGCTCGGCCTCGACTTCGGGCCGTTCGGCGAGCTGCGGCTTGTGTTCAGCAAACTCCGCCGTGACGACGACCCCGAGAATGGTCGTCTCGCCGAGCGCCTTGCAGGCCTCTAACCGATGCAGTCCCTCCACCAGAACGAGGCGGTCTCCATCGCGCCGAACGGAAATCGGGGTCTGTTGTCCGATGTCCAGCATGCTCTCCGCGATCTCCGCGACGGTCTCGGGCTTGAGAGTCTTCTTCTGCTTCGTGGGAACGAAGATCTTCTCGATCGGGAAGCTTTCCGGTTTGGGCATGACTCAACTCCGCTTCTACGGGACGCACCGGAACCTATGCCGACGGGGTTGGGAGTTTAGGAGAGAAGGGCTCGACCGCAAAGGCAATTTCGGCGGCACGGCGTGAGGAACGAAATGCGAAAGCGTTTGATTGACTGGCATCACCACACGCTCAAAGGAGACACGGATGGAACTGTCCGGAAAGAAGATCGCGATTCTCGCCACCAATGGCTTCGAGCAATCGGAACTCGAAGTGCCGCGTGACACACTCAAGGCGGCCGGTGCGACTGTGGAGATCATTTCGCTGAAGCCTGGCGAGATCAAGGGCTGGGACGAGAAGGACTGGGGCCGCCCCGTCAAGGTCGACAAGACCCTCGATCAGGCCACTGCGGCCGACTATGACGCGCTGGTGCTGCCCGGCGGGCAGATCACCCCCGACCTGCTGCGCGTCGAGCCGAAGGCGCTTCAATTCATCAAGAGCGTCTTCGATGCCAAGAAGGTCATCGCCGCGGTCTGCCATGCGCCCTGGCTGCTGGTCGAGACGGGGATCGCGAAGGGCCGCCGCATGACGTCGTACAAATCGATCAAGACCGACGTCGCCAATGCCGGGGCGAAGTGGGAAGATTCGGAGGTCGTCGTCGACCAGGGCCTCATCACCTCGCGCAACCCCGGTGACCTCAAGGCGTTCAGCGCGAAGATCATCGAAGAGCTGAAGGAAGGCCGTCACATGCAGCGCAGCAGCGCCGCTTAGTCGATGTTGCGGTGACGGTGCACTGAGTCGACGCCATCCTGCTGCGGTCGTGGAGGAGGGGTGAGCGAATAATTTAGTGCACTGTCACCGTAATTGAAGAGCTCATCCCATCCTACGGACTAACGTTGCAACCCGATCAGAGCCAATCCTTGATGAAATCGTAGATCCTGTTCGCAAAAATACCGCCGGCAATTCCGATAATTAATGCCAGCACGACACCGTATTGTATTAAGTCGAAATTTTTCCCGTACCTTCTAAGGTGTTGCGCCGAGAAATCGTTGATGTTGATAAAGCTAGCTTTCGTTGCAGTGAACTTTGCGGAAAAGGAGACGAGTTTGGCCTGATTCTGTGAGGCGAGACGTTGGGAGATGATCTGATCGAGATTTAGGAGCCAGTTGAAGTCGATCTCAAATCGCCGATCGAGAAACTGGCGCTCTATGGACCGCGATTGGCCTAGCAGTCCGGAAATAAACTCTCCGAGGACTCGGCTTTCCAAAGGGATCGTAAGGGCTCCAACCGTTTCGGAGGAGTCGTCGTGATGTTCGCTCAGCATCTTCTATGCTCTATCAAAAGTTGTACTTAAGCACGAGCTTCGCGTTTCTTGCAAGTTTTCGGATTTGGATACTGGAAGGGCGGCCTGGTGGCCGCCCTTCATTGATTGCCTTAAATGATTGTCGTCGTGATCACTACCCAATCACGAACACCCAGTCGTGCTTCCGCACGTATCGCACTTCATGCAGGTGCCATTCCGCACCAGCGTGAAGTTGCCGCACTCGCTGCACATCTCGCCCTCGTAGCCTTTTGCTTTCGCTTCGGCGCGGCGCTCGGCCTTGCTGGGGGCTGCGACCGCGGCGCTGCCGGCCTTGCTCCATTGCAGTTGCTCGAGCTTCTCCGTGGGGGAGAGGTCGTGCTGGACGTCCTGCTTCAGGGCGACGGCGCCTTCGAGGGCATCGCCGACACGGGCTGAAGCACCGTGGGAGGCGAGGGCGGTGACCTTGTTGCCGCCGGAGGGCGCGCTGTCGTTGCCCTGCGCGACCGCGGTCGAGCCGCCGCGCATCACGACGAGGTTGTCGGTCCGCGAGCGGGTGAGGCCGCGCGAGACCAGGCGGGTGGCGTGGTGGCCGCCGTCCTCATCCGGCTCCTTGCCTTCCTCGACGCCCTTGCCGAGGGCGTCAAAGCCGGTCTCGTTGGGGTCGACATGGGCGAGGTCGAAGCGCGACATGTAGCTCACCGCGAGCTCGCGGAAGACGTAGTCGAGGATCGAGGTCGCGTACTTGATGCTGTCGTTGCCCTGCACGGGGCCCGCCGGCTCGAAGCGGGTGAAGGTGAAGGCATCGACATATTCGTCGAGCGGCACGCCGTATTGCAGGCCCAGCGACACCGCGATGGCGAAGTTGTTGATGAAGGAGCGCAGCGCCGCGCCTTCCTTGTGCATGTCGATGAAGATCTCGCCGAGACGGCCGTCGTCATACTCGCCGGTCCGCAAGTAGACCTTGTGGCCGCCGACGACCGCCTTCTGGGTGTAGCCCTTGCGGCGATCCGGCATCTTCTCGCGCTCGCGCATCACGATGATGCGCTCGACCAGCTTCTCGACCACCTTCTCGGCCACCTGGGTGGTCCGCGCCGCCATCGGCTTCTCGTGCAGCATCTCGACCGCATCGTCCTCGTCCTCATCATCGCTGATGAGCTGCGAGTTCAGCGGCTGGCTGAGCTTGGAGCCGTCGCGATAGAGCGCGTTGGCCTTCAGCGCGAGCTTCCACGACAGCATGTAGGCGGACTTGCAGTCCTCCACCGTGGCGTCGTTCGGCATGTTGATGGTCTTGGAGATCGCACCCGAGATGAAGGGCTGCGCCGCTGCCATCATGCGGATGTGGCTCTCGACCGACAGGTAGCGCTTGCCGATCTTGCCGCAGGGATTGGCGCAGTCGAACACCGGATAGTGCTCGGCCTTGAGGTGCGGGGCACCTTCCACCGTCATGGCGCCGCAGATGTGGACGTTGGCGGCCTCGATCTCGCGCTTGGTGAAGCCGACGGCCTGGAGCAGATCGAAGCCGGGGGCGGCGATCGCCTCGGCACCGATGCCGAGCTGGTCGCGGATGAAGTCTTCGCCGAAGGTCCATTTGTTGAAGGCGAACTTGATGTCGAAGGCGGTCGGCAGGGCCTTCTCGACCTTGGCGATGGCCTCGTCCGTGAAGCCCTTGGCCTTCAGCGTGGTGACGTTGATGCCGGGGGCGTTGGCCAGCGAGCCATGGCCGACGGCATAGGCTTCGATCTCGGCGATCTCGCTCTCGCGATAGCCGAGCGCGCGCAGCGCGGCGGGCACCGCACGGTTGATGATCTTGAAGTAGCCGCCGCCGGCGAGCTTCTTGAACTTGACGAGGGCGAAGTCGGGCTCGATGCCTGTCGTGTCGCAGTCCATCACGAGGCCGATCGTGCCGGTCGGCGCGATCACCGTGGTCTGGGCGTTGCGATAGCCGTGCTGCTCGCCGAGCGCGAGCGCCGCATCCCAGGCCGCCTTGGCATGGGTGATGAGGTCAGCCTGCGGGCACGAGGCATGGTCGAGCGGCACCGGGTTGACGCTGAGCGCCTCATAGCCGGAGGCCTCGCCATGGGCGGCGCGGCGGTGGTTGCGGATCACGCGCAGCATGTGCGCCGCGTTCTTCTTGTAGCCGGGGAAGGTGCCGAGCTCGGCCGCCATCTCGGCCGAGGTCTTGTAGGTGATGCCGGTCATCACGGCGGTCAGCGCGCCGCAGAGCGCACGGCCTTCCTTGGAGTCATAAGAGAGACCCATGGTCATCAAGAGGCCGCCGATATTGGCGTAGCCGAGGCCGAGCGTGCGGAACTCGTAGGAGAGCTCGGCGATCGCCTTCGACGGGAATTGCGCCATCATCACTGAGATTTCGAGCACGATGGTCCAGAGCTGGCAGAGGTGCTCGTATCCCCTGACGTCGAACTGCTTGGTCTCGGTGTTGTAGAAGGTCAGCAGGTTCGCGGAGGCGAGGTTGCACGCCGTGTCGTCCAGGAACATGTATTCCGAGCACGGATTGGACGCGCGGATGTCGCCGGACGCCTTGCAGGTGTGCCAGTCGTTCATCGTGGTGTTGAAGTGCAGGCCCGGGTCGGCTGAGGCCCAGGCGGCGTAGCCGATCTTCTCCCAGAGGTCGCGCGCCTTCAGCGTCTTGGTCACCTTCTTGGAGGTGCGGGCGTTCAGATTCCAGTCGCCGTCGGTCTCGACCGCGCGCAGGAAGTCGTCCTTCAGCGAGACCGAGTTGTTGGAGTTCTGGCCGGAGACCGTGAGATAGGCTTCGCTGTCCCAGTCGGTGTCGTAGGTGTCGAACTGGATGTCCTTGTAGCCCTGCTTGGCGAACTGGATGACGCGCTTGATGTAATTGTCGGGCACGAGGCTGCGGCGCGCGAGCTTGATCTCGCGGCGCAGGGCAGGGTTCTTCTCGGGGTCGAAGCAATCATCGCCCGAGCCTTCGCAATTGACGCAGGCCTTCAGCACCGCCTTGAGGTGCTTCTGGTTGATCTTCGATCCCGTGACGAGGGCGGCGACCTTCTGCTCCTCCTTCACCTTCCAGTCGATATAGGTCTCGATGTCGGGGTGATCGACGTCGACGACGACCATCTTGGCGGCGCGGCGGGTGGTGCCGCCCGACTTGATCGCGCCGGCGGCGCGGTCGCCGATCTTGAGGAAGCTCATCAGGCCGGACGAGCGGCCGCCGCCGGAGAGCTTTTCGCCCTCGCCGCGCAGGCGCGAGAAGTTGGAGCCGGTGCCGGAGCCGTATTTGAACAGGCGCGCCTCGCGGACCCAGAGGTCCATGATGCCGCCCTCGTTGACGAGGTCGTCACCAACGCCCTGGATGAAGCAGGCGTGCGGCTGCGGATGCTCGTAGGCCGACTTGGACTTGGTCAGCTTGCCGGTGAAGGGGTCGACGTAATAATGGCCCTGGCCGGGGCCGTCGATGCCATAGGCCCAGTGCAGGCCGGTGTTGAACCATTGCGGCGAGTTCGGCGCGACCATCTGCATGGCGAGCATGTAGCGGAGCTCGTCGTAGAAGGCCTGGGCGTCTTCGTCGCTGGAGAAATAGCCGCCCTTCCAGCCCCAATAGGTCCAGCAGCCGGCGAGGCGGTCGAACACCTGTTTTGCGCTGAGCTCGCTGACATAGCGCTCCTTCTCAGGCAGCTGGCTAAGGGCTTCGGTGTCGGGCACGGAGCGCCACAGGAAGGAGGGGACGGATTCCTCCTCGACCTTCTTCAGGCGCGCGGCGACGCCGGCTTTGCGGAAATACTTCTGGGCCAGCACGTCGGAGGCGACCTGCGACCACTCCGTGGGCACCTCGACATTGTCCAGCTTGAACACGACCGAGCCGTCGGGATTCCTGATCTCCGACGTGGTCAGCCGGAAGTCGATCCCGGCGTAAGGTGATTGTCCCGAAGTGGTGTGGCGCCGCTCAATCCGCATGGTCTTGCCCCGTCCTTATCTTTGACCGGTCCCGCCCCTCGTTGAGGGCGTGCCGGGTCGACATTTCGTTTCGCGGCGCCCCTTGGCCATCGGCCGGAAGGCACCGCCGTTCAGCCGGTGGACCCGGCCCTTGTTCTCCCGACGCGACGGCTCGGTGCACGCACCGGATCATCCGCCGGCATGTCCACACCCATCCGCCCCCAAGGGGATGGGCCCGACATGCGTTCAACGCCCCACAACGTCACTACTTCTCTCACCTCACGCAGGTGTCACTTCGCACCACCGTGAAGCCTGCCTTCCGAGCCTGTTGCCGGCCCGTTCTGGCGCCCGAAAAGTCCGCCTATCGCGGGCAGACAAGCCCTCATCCGCTGCCTTTGGCTGGCTTGGCGGAGTGCCGATTTGCGAGACCCTTTGGGGGAGTGCCGGCGGGACGCAAACTCACTCGCGCCGAACGGACCGAAAGCTAGGACTCTCCGTTGCGCCCGTCAAGAACTAGTGCGAGTTCCTGAATCAAATACTAAATATGGTGGATTGCGGGGGATAACAGGGGGCAAGCCCGCGCCTGTTGTGGAGGCAAGTATCAGTGAGTCCTCAGGGATTCCCAACTGAAAAAATTTGCATCCGATGATGCTGCAGGTGCTTCATCCCGCTGTTCACAGGGCAGGTATATTTTTGGGGCAAGGGATTGCGTCAGCAGGACTCACGTAGCCCTACGGAAGCTGAGGGCAGGCATGCCCGCCGAGGTGGTGGTGAGAGGGACGAATCCGCGCCAAGCTGACCTCGATTTTGCCGGGCTACCCACATGCTTGATTCGACTCGCCGGGATGCGCGACCGCGCATCGCCCCGGCCGGCCTGATGTTCCTCGCGATCACCTCGATCGGCTGGGGGTTTAATTGGCCGGTGACGAAATTCCTGCTCGCGGAGCTGCCGCCGCTGACCTTGCGCGGGGTCACCGGCGTACTCGGGGCCGTGCTGCTGGCGGCGCTGGCGGTGTTCCGCCGGCAAAGCCTGAAGGTCGAGCCCGGGATCTGGCCGCGGCTTATCACCGCCGCCATGCTCAACGTCACCGGCTGGATGGTGCTGATGGGCTTGGCGCTGCTCTGGCTGCCGGCGAGCGAGGCGGCGCTGATCGCCTACACCATGCCGGTCTGGGCCTCGATCATCGCCTGGCCGGTGCTGGGCGAGCGGCCAACCGTGCTGCGCACGCTGGGGCTGGTGATGGCCTTTGCCGGCCTTGGCTCGATCATGGGCGGCAACGGCATTGCCGCCAGCGCCGAGAAGCTGCCGGGAATCATCATGGCGCTCGCGGGCGCGCTCGGCTTTGCCGTCGGCACGGTGTTCTCGAAGAAGTACCCGATCCATCTGCCGCCGATCACGGCCGCAGCCTGGCAGATCGGCATCGGCTGCCTGCCGATCTCGATCATCGGCCTCCTGGTCGAGACCTCGCACTTAGACAAGGTGACGCCGGTCGGCTGGTGGCTGCTGGTCTATTCGACCGTGGTGCAGTTCTGCATCGCCTATGTCAGCTGGTTCGCAGCGCTCGCGCGGCTGCCGGCCTCGGTCGCCGCGATCGGCACCATGGCCGTGCCCGTGATCGGCGTCGTCGCCTCCGCGATCGCGCTTGGCGAGCCGCTCGGGGCCGGGCAGATCGCCGGCCTGATCTTCACGCTGGCTGCGGTGGTGCTGGCGACGCGCTAGCTCGCCGCCACCCCATCCTCCAGCGCCTTCCGGATCATCTCGGCAAGCTGGTTGCGCCGATAGGGCTTGGTCAGCAGCAGCACGCCGTCATCGAGCTTGCCGTGGTGGACGATGGCGTTGTCGGTGTAGCCGGAGGTGTAGAGCACTTTCAGGCCGGGCCGGCGTTTGGCGACCTCGTCGGCGAGGTCGCGCCCGCTCATGCCGCCGGGAATGACGACGTCGGTGAACAGCAGGTCGAACGGCTGGCCGGCGTCGATCAATTCCAGCGCGGCCTTGCCGTCGGGCGCGGCCACGGTCTTGTAGCCGAGGCTCTGCAGCTGCGCGGTGACGAAGTTGCGCACCAGGGCGTCGTCCTCGACGACGAAAATGGTCTCGGCGCCGCCCTCGGCCTGCGGGGTGGCGACGGCAGTGGCGTCCGTCATGCCTTCGCCGGGCGGCAGATACAGCTTGATGGTGGTGCCGTGGCCTTCCTCGCTGTAGATCTTGATGTGGCCGCCGGACTGCTTGACGAAGCCGTAGACCATGGAGAGGCCGAGGCCGCTTCCCTTGCCGACCTCCTTGGTGGTGAAGAAGGGCTCGAACGCCTTGAGCTGAATGTCGGGCGACATGCCGGTGCCGGTGTCGCTGACGGCGAGCATTACGTAGGCGCCGGCCACCACGTCGGCATTGGCCTGCGCGTAGGCTTCATCGAGCACGACGCGGCGGGTCTCGAGCAGCAGCTTGCCGCCGTTCGGCATGGCGTCACGCGCGTTGATCGCCATGTTGAGCACGGCATTGGTGAGCCGGGACGGATCGATATGGGCAGTCATCGGCCCCTGTTCCAGCACGGTCTCGACCTGGATCTGCTCGCCGAGGGTGGGGCGCAACAGCTTTGCGATGTCCGCGATGGCGCCGTTGATCTCCACGTTGCGCGGCTGCAGCGGCTGCCGCCGGGCAAACGCGAGCAGATGCTGGATCAACTCGGCGCAGCGTTCGGCGGCATCGTCGATCAGCCGCGCCACGCGCTGCAGCTCCGGCTGCTGCTTCAGGCTCTCCACCAGCGTCTCGGTGTTGCCGGAGATCACGGTCAGCATGTTGTTGAAGTCGTGCGCGACGCCGCCGGTCAGCTTGCCGATCGCGTCCAGCTTCTGCGACTGGTACAGCTGCCGCTCGGTCTCGCGCGAGGTGGTCGCGTCGTGATAGACCAGCACCGCGCCGGAAATGTTGCCTTGCCCGTCCAGCATCGGCCGACCGCTGATCATGAGATGCCGTGGAGGATTGCCGCTGTGGGGGCGGACGATCATCTCCAGATCCTCGAACTGCTCGCCGCGCAGCACGCGCACTGAGGGCAGCTCGTCGGCCTTGAGCGGCGTGAGACCGTCGCCGTGAAACACATCCGAGAGCGCGCGTAGATTGCCAAGGTTCATGCCGGCGCGATGCAGTAGCATGCGCTCGGCGGCCGGATTGGACAGCAGGACATTGCCTTCGGCGTCGATGACCAGCACCGCCTCCGCCATGCTGTGGAACGTGCTCTGCAACACGTTGACCGACAGGCGCAGCTCGTCATGCGCGTCCACCAGATGCTGCGTGCGCTCCGCCACCGCCTCCGCAAGCGCATCCTTGGCGGCCGTGGTCTCCATCAGCGTGCTCTTGAGCGCAACCTCGGTGCGCCGGCTTTCGCGCATCACCATCACGACGAGCAGCAGGATCACCAGCGCGCCCGCGACATCGATGCCGAGCAGTACGATGCCGGTGCGGCGGGAATCTTGCGAGCGCACGCTGAGCAGGCGCTCCTCGTCCGCGCTCAACCGGTCGAGATTACTCATCACCGTGTCCATGAGGCCGCGGCCCTCGGCCCTGCCGTTGAGCGCGGCAATGCCGGCCTGGTCGTTGGCGGCGCGCAGGCGCATCGCTTCAGCGGCGATCTCGACCCGGCGCAGCGCCAGCGGTTCGGTGCCCTCCAGCAGCGCGACCTGATCGGGATTGTCGCGCACGCCTCGCTTGAGCTCGGCGAGGGCCGGCGCGATCTGGGCATGGACCGCCTGGAACTCGGCGCTGAAGCCCGGGCTGCGGTAGAGCTCGTAGCCGCGCGCGGCGCTCTCGGCGCGTCGCAACAACACGCGCAGATCGGAGATCTTCCTCTGCATCTCGATGGTATGATTGACCCACGCGGCATCGGACCGCGACTTGACGTCGAGGGCGATCGAGGCCGCGGTGATGATCAGGAGGATGGCAAGTCCAGCACCGAGAATGACGCGCTGCGTTGGAATCAAGGGGCTTCTTTCTTGTCCTTCAGCTGTGCGCTCTCGCTTGTGAGACATTCCCGGATGTTGGTCAGCAAGGCTTCCGGCGTGAACGGCTTGCGCAGGCAGCGCGTTGCGCCAAGCTCCAGCGCCATGCGCAGGAAATCGGGAGAGGGCGAGGCGGACGACGCGAAGGCGTAGCCGGACATCGCGATCAAAGGGGTCGCCGGCGCTCTCTCGTGGAAGATGCGGATGGACTCGAAGCCGCGCATATGCGGCATGAAGATGTCAACCAGCATCACGTCAAAGGCCTGCGCTTCGAGCGCAGCCAGTCCTGTTTCGCCACCGTCGGTCAGCGTGACGTCGAAGCCCTGACGTTGCAGGAGGACCTCGATGGTCGCGCCGACCATCGGATCGTCATCAACCACGAGAATACGCGGCATGACACTTCCCAGCAGATCGAAGTCCCCACTGCGATTGGTGATATCCGCGAATCGTGTGTCCGGTCAATTTTGGATTGGATCAGGGTAGATATGCACGGTGCGGTGAATACAGGTCCATTTAATTCGACATGTATGCATTTTACCCACACGAGCAAAGAGCGGCCACCTCGCTGAGAGGCGAGATGCGCGAAAAAAGGCGTCGCAGGACTGCGACGCCTTTCGTCAACCGCGAGCGGATAGCTTACGGGCAGGGATGCCGCTGGCCGTCATAACCGAGATAGGTGCCCGAAGCCGGGTCATACGATCTGTAGCGCTGCGCGCAATAGGCTGCAGAGTCGCCGCCGCTGTCGGGGACCACCGCCACTGACGGCTCGTCATAGTAGCTGTCGCCATAGTAGTAGGGGTCATCGTAATAGCCGCCGCCGTAATAGGCGTACGAGCCGATGCCGCCGATCGCCGCTCCCGCCGCGAAGCCGGGCCAGAAGCCGCCGCGATGATGATGCCAGTGGCGACCGCTCCAATTGCTTCCGCCTTGCCAGTTGCCCGCCGTTGCAACGCTGCGGTCACCGCTGACCGATGGTGCGAAGGCCGTACGGGGCGACGGGCTGGCTACGAAATTGCCGCCGCTCGGCCGCGCCGCTGGGCCCGCCGCAAAATTGCCGCCGCCGCCCTGGATCGCGGGACCGCCGCCCATCCGTGCTCCGCCACCGAAGCCGCCGCCGCCACCGCCGATGTGAGCGCCGCCGCCGCCGCCGACCTGGGGGGCGCCGCTCACGCGGGCGCTGGGCCCTTGCGCGAAGCTCGGTGAGGTCATGGGCACAACAAGCGCCAGCGCTGCGGCGGCACTCAAAACTCTCAGACTGTTCATGGTTTTAAACTCCTTTCCCGGAAGTCAAACCTCAAGAATGGGCTGGAGTTCCTGGGATCACGCCGGTTTGCGTGTGAATGGAAGCCTCTCGCACGTCTGCTGTACCCGGCATGAACGGATCACGTCCGATTTGCGGCAGCGGTGCGCATTCGGGGAGGGCATGTCGCCGCCCGCCGAACTGGACATTTCGCCGCCCGGATGGCATCAGGGCCCGACGAAGCAGGGCCCTTGCCGCATGAAACAGTTCTTCCTCAAGTTCTTCACCTGGTGGAATGGCCAGACCTTTGGCACCCAACTCTGGACCAAGCGGTACGGTGAGCTGGTCGGCCAGGACGAGCAGGGCAATCTCTACTATCGCACCCGCGGCGGAGCGGTCGATCCGACCCTCGGCTTCGAGCGGCGTTGGGTGGTCTATAACGGCTACGCCGAGGCGAGCCGGATCCCGCCGTCCTGGCACGGCTGGATTCACCACGTCGTCGATCTGCCGCCGACCGAGGCCAACTATCAGCCGCGCGAGTGGGAAAAGCCGCACCAGCCGAATCTCACCGGCACGGCAAAGGCCTATCGCCCCTCGGGATCGACCCTCGCCAGCGGCAAGCGTCCGAAGGCGACCGGCGACTATCAGCCCTGGACGCCTGGCTAGCCCGTTCGGCCCCACCAATCGTCATCGTCCGATTGGATGCATCCGCATCCGCCTCCAAACCGCTGTGGACAACGGGAACAGCGGGGACGGCGTCTGCGCGGGCATTGCGGCCTCGCGAGCGATGCGGCTCAATGATCCCATCTTACGGAGATGGGAAACCATCGCGTTCGGTTCGGGCAACAGTTCGCGACTGTCCCGAGATGCAGCGGCTGCCGAGAAAGGACTCGATCGGGAGATAGGCCCCCGGTCTGGAAGCTCCGAAATCGCCCGATGGAATGTGCAGCCGTCGTAAGACAGGAAAGGCCGCTCGGGAAACCGAGCGGCCTTTTTCTCTTGAGGACGTGAGGTCTCGTGCCCCGGATGCCGGACAGCACGACGTGACACCGAGCAGCGTGTCCGGGACGCGCAAGTGACGAATGGTCAGCGCTTCCACTTCTCAGAGATACAGATGAAGCGGCGGCGAGTTGCCGACCGGCATCATCTCATAGGGCGGCTTCCAGCCCGGCAGCTCCGCGACGCGCCGGCGCCAGGCATCGATCGCAGGGAAAGCCGTCGAAAGATCGAAGCCCGTCTCCTCAGTTGGATAGTACAAATAACCGAGAAGCGAGAAATCGACGATTGTCGGCCGGTCGCCCAGCACGAAGCGTCGGTCGGAGAGGTGTTTGTCCACGATGGCGAAGGCGCTTTCGGTCCGCGCGCGCAAATAGGCGAGCACCGCCGGATGAACGGGCTCCGGCATGAAGCAGCGCTGAAACCGGTGCTGCGCAAAGTTTGACGTGAATTTGTGATTGTCGAACAGCAGCCAGCGCATCGCCTCGAAGGCCTCTTCGCGCGTCGGAGCAAACACGCCGTGAGTTCCGGCGAGCCACATCAGAATCGCGCCCGACTGGCTCATATGCCGGCCTTCGGCCTCGAGGACGGGGACTTCGCCCATGATGTTGGCTGCGGCCCGCCAGTGAGGGTTGCGCGTCTCCCCGCTGGCGAAGTCGACGCCGACGGGCTCCCAGTCGAGCCCGGCGCAGTTGAGGAAGAGTGCGACCTTGAACGAATTGCCCGAAGCTCCGACACAGTGCAGGCGGTATCGCGCCATGATCAGGTCCTCCCGTGCGCGCGCGACCTGAAAGCGGGAGCGTCGCGCGATGCGGATTGTCGCGACAGGCTCCTGACAGCGTCATGTCAGCAGTGCGGCCATGGCGAGTTGATGCAGCTGTGCGACAAATGCCCGGACGCAGCGCTTCCTTGGCGATGCGAAGCGCGTCCGGGACGCGAGAGTGTCGGGACTACTTCACCCTTTCAGCGGCGCGCTTCACGGCCTCGAGCCGTCGCGCCTGGTTCTGCGCGCCACGCTCCCTCAACAGGGCCATCACTTCGGCCGGGGCGGTGTCAGGCGAGCCGGAGTTGAAGGGTGGGGCGGGGTTGTATTCCATCTGGAGCTGGATCGCTTCCGCCGTGGTGCGGTCGCGCAGGATCGACACCAGCGTCAGCGCGAAGTCGATGCCTGCGGTGACGCCGCCGCCGGTGATGCGGTTGCGGTCGACGCAGACGCGCGTCTTGGTCGGGGTCGCACCGAACTGGGTGAGCATCTCCATCGCGCTCCAATGCGTGGCGGCGCGGTAGCCTTTCAAGAGGCCGGCGGCGCCGAGCGCCAGCGATCCCGTGCAAACGGAGGTGACGTACTTCGCGCCTTCGGCCTGCTTGCTCAGGAAATCCAGCACGTCCTGGTCGTTGAGCAGATCGTTGGTGCCGCCGCCGCCGGGCACGCAGATCACGTCGAGCTGCGGGCAGTCCGCGAATGTCGTGGTCGGCGTCAACGTCATCACGGAGTCGCTCGGCACCGGTTCGATCCGCTTCCAAATCAGGTGCAGTTTTGCGTCGGGAAGCATGGCGAACACCTGCAAGGGCCCGGTGAAGTCGAGCTGGGTGACGCGCGGAAATACCAAGAGACCGATCTGGAGCGGTGCCGACATGAGAGCCTCCAATGAAACACTTGACGCCGGCAGATTGGCATGATGCCTTTATGTCCAAAATGGCATAATTCCCTCTCTTTCGGACATCGAGTCATGATCGGCATTTTGATCTTTCCGGATTTCCAGCTGCTCGATGCGGCCGGTCCCATCTCGGTATTCGAGGTCGCGGCGCGCTGCGCCGGAAAGCCGCTGGCGTTGCGCGTGCTGGCGCTGAACGCGGGGCCCGTGCGCAGCTCGTCGGGCGCCGAGATGATGGCGCACGACTTCAAGTCGGCGAATGCGATCACGACGCTGATCATCGCGGGCGGCGCAGGCGTGACGGATGCCGCGCGCTGCGAGACAACGCGCGCCTTCGTGCAACGGCTGGCTAAGCGCGGCGTGCGGGTCGCGAGCGTCTGTTCGGGCGCCTACGTGCTGGCCGAGGCAGGATTGCTGGACGGCCGCCGCGCCACCACGCATTGGGGACGCACACGGGATTTCGTCGCGCGCTATCCCAAGGTGAAGTTCGAGCCGGACCAGATCTTCACCCGCGACGGCAATGTGTGGACGTCGGCGGGCATCACCGCGGGCATCGACCTCGCGCTCGCGATGGTGACCGAAGATCACGGCGAGGAGATCGCGCAGCACGCCGCGCGTCACCTCGTGCTGTATCATCGCCGCAGCGGCGGCCAGTCGCAGTTCTCCTCCCTGCTGGAATTGAAGGCGCCGAACGGCCGCTTCGGCGCACTGCTGTCCTGGGCGCGGGAAAATCTCGACACCAGGCTGACCGTCGAAGACCTCGCCGACCGCGCCGGCATGAGCGCGCGGCATTTTGCCCGCGCCTTCGCCGCCGAGACCGGAACGACACCGTCGAAGGCGATCGAGCGGCTCCGGCTCGAGGTCGCGCGCGAGCGCGTGCAGTCCTCCCGCGAGGCGATCGAGCTGGTCGCGGAGACGACCGGGTTCGGCGATCCCGAGCGCATGCGGCGCGCCTTCATCCGCGCCTTCGGCCAGCCGCCGCAGGCGTTGCGGCGCGCGGCGCGGGCGGGGTAGGCGAGCCTCCGCGAGTTCGCGCACGTGTGGAGCATGGCGAGGTCTGCGCCGCCGCAAAAGCGCATTTCATCGCCGTACTTCGAAATACGTCTTGCCGCCCCGCTCAAATCCGGCCTCTTCGTAAAAGCGCAAGGTGCTCTCCCGTTTCGAGCCGGTCGCCAGGTGGACTTTGTAGCAATCGGCTTGCGATGCGATGTCGAGCGCATACGCAAGAACCCGTCGCCCGAGTCCCTGTCTGCGGTGATCCGCATGGATGACCACGTTCTCGATCACGCCATATGATCGACCGCCCCGAGACAGATTAGGTACGATCGCGAGGGTGCAGGACGAGACAAGCCGCGTCGCTGTCTGCGCCACGATGACCGTCATGAAGCCGGATCGAAGTAGCGTCGACCAGACACGCTCGGCAGTGTCCTCCTCCAATCGGGCTTCGTCCGGATGAAGATGCCGGTAGAGAGTCAACACTTCCGGCAGATCGTGCTCGGTTGCGCGACGTATGATGGCTTCGTTCATGTGCTGATCCCACGGGGGCAATTGGACCATGTTAGCTGCTTAGCCGAAGGACTAAGCGGAGCCGCTTGCAGCCGCAGCTCCGGGTCCCTCCGTGCGCGCCGTCAGGCGCCGCGCGATCGGCATCAGCATGTACGGCGCAAGGTGGATCGGAAACTGCGTCATCGCGAAATAGAGCCAGGTGGTGGGCGGCAGCGCGCCGGCCGTTGCTGCCAGCATCAGGCCGAGATTGCGCTGTGACACCATCAGCCCGAGGGCCAGCGCGCGCTCGGTGCCGATGCGGCGGAACAGCAGCGTGGTGATCGCGAGCAGCGTGAAATAGATCGCGAAGGACAGGGCTGCGAGGCTGATGGTGAAGAGCGGCTGGGCGAGGAGGTCGCTGACGACATCGCCCATGATCGCCGCAGCAAAGACGAAGAGGATGATGATGTTGAAACCGTCGATCGGCGTCTTATGACGCTGGATCGCCGCCGCGCCGAAGATCCATCGGATCGCCGTCGCGGCCAGCAGCGATGCTGCGAGGATGCCGAGCAGTTTCAGGCCCAGCGTCAGCGGCGTGATGCTGAGCATGTCGCCGAGGAAGAGGCCCGCGAATAGCGAGGCGGTGAACGGCACCAGCGCGGTCGAGGTCACCAGCGTGATCAGCACCAGCGTGGCGTCGAGCCCCATCAGCGCGGCCAGTGCCGGGGAGGCCATCATCGGCGAGGCCATGCTCTGCAGCATCAGTGCGAGCGAAAGCCCGGGCGCGCGCGCCGTGAGCCCGGTTGCGTGCGCGATCACTCCTATGATCAGCGGCACGCCGATCGTGGTCCAGGCCGTGGCGGTTGCAACCAGCGCCGGCCGTCGCAGATGGCTGTAGAGGGCGGCCAGATCGACCCGCATGAAGGAGATGCAGAGCAGGCAGAGGATCGCCTCGGTGAGATAGGGGCGCAGCAAGGCGCCGAGCGGCGGCACTGCGGCTGCGATGAACACGACAGCGGCCACCGCGCGGGTGCCCTGGCTGCCGAGCCAGGTCAGCCCGCGCAGCGGAATCGTGCAGATGGTTCGAAGATGAGAGGCCATGCGGAACGGTGTTTCAGCCAAGTCCCTTCAGCCAAGTCCTTTCAGCCAAGCCCTTTCAGCCACGCGCCGATCTCGCCGATCGCGACATTGGCCTGTTGCAGCAGCTTGCCCATGGTGAAGAAGCCGTGGAACTGGCCGGGATAGTGCCTGGTCGTGACGGGTACGCCGGCCTGCTTGAGGCGCGCGGCATATTCGTCCCCTTCATCGCGCAAGGGATCGGCGCCGGCGGTCAGCACATAGGCCGGCGGCAGGCCGGTCAGGTCTTGCGCACGCGCCGGCGAAGCGCGCCAATCGTGGATGTCGGCGGCACCGTTCAGGTAATGGTCGCGGAACCAGCGGATCACCGAATGCGTCAGCAGCACGCTGGTGTCGGGCTCGCTGTGGGACCCGTGGGTCATGGCGAAATCGGTCGCCGGATAGATCAGCACCTGGCCCGCGAGCGCAGGACCGCCGGCGTCACGCGTGGTGAGCGCGACAACGGCGGCGAGATTGCCGCCGGCACTGTCGCCGCCGATTGCAAGGCGCGCGGCGTCGATGCCGAACTCGCGCGCGTTGGCGGCGACCCAGTTGGTCGCGGCGATGGCGTCCTCGGCGGCGGCCGGAAATTTGTGCTCGGGCGCGAGACGGTAGTCGACCGAGATCACGGTTAGCGCAGCTTCGACCGCGAGCTGGCGGCAGACGACGTCGTGGGAGTCGAGATCGCCGATCACCCAGCCGCCGCCATGGAAGAACACCAGCGCCGGCGACAGGTTCTCATGCCGGCGCGGCTCCTTGGGCACGTAGAGGCGGGCAGGAATCGCGCCGTGGGGCGCCGGGATCGAGAGCTGTGCGACGCGCGCAAGCTCCGGCGCGTCGGGATTGGTGGCAAAGCGCGCCTGCGAATAATAGGCCCGCGCTTCCGGTGCGGTCAGGGTCTCGTAGGGCGGGCGGCCGGCCTCCTGGAACGCCTTGTAGACGGCGGCGGCGTCGGGATCGAGCACTACGGGCATAAGGCGGCCTCGGGGTGTTTCCTGTTGAGGGTTGGACGTCGTTTTCGGAAGGCGATGCCCGCCTCGCGCCCCGGGGAGGGGTGATCGACTATCTCATTGGGGAGCCGGTCTGGCCAGATCGGGCCGGGAAGGGCAGGGATGCCGCCCTCCCCCCGCCGTATTCGCCGTGTTAACCCGATGGCCTGCGAGCGGCGGTAACCCCTGTAAAATGTCCAACAAGCCCGATTCGCTGTTGAAGCCGCGCGAGATGTTTCGAACCATTCCTCTGACAGGCCTTGCGGCGCTTCTGGCCGCCACCGCACTGACGGTTGCGACGCCGGCTCAGGCGCAGATCGGCACGATCTTCTCCGATCCGCCGCCGCTGCGGCCGCCCGGCAACATTCCACGGGGGCAACCGCAGCCGCAGCAGATCCCCGATGACGACGAAGAGGTGCCGGAGCTGCCGCCGCAGGGCCGAGTGCTGCCGTCGCGCCCGATGCCGCCGCCGCCGGGTCGACAGGGTAATGTGATGCCGGGGCCGGTCGAGAGCCAGCCGCTGGCGCCGCCGCCGGGCTCCACTGTCGCGCCGCCCAACCAGCCGCCATCCGCCGCCATCGCGCCGCCCGGTCCGCAGGGCGCGCCCGGTCGTCAGCCGCAGCAGAAGGGCGCTCCGGGCGCGGTGCCGCAGACGCCTGCGAGTCTGCAGCCGGGCGACGAGGTGGTGACCGAACCGCCGGCGCAGAAGATCGTGAACAAGAAGGCGACGTTCTCCGGGCTCGACAAGATCACCGGGCGCATCATCAATTTCGACGAGGAGATCGGCGAGACCGTTCAGTTCGGTGCGCTCAGGGTCAAGACCGACGCCTGCTACACGCGGCCTGCGACGGAGGCGACCAATACCGACGCTTTCGTCGAGGTCGACGAGATCACCCTGCAGGGCGAGGTGAAGCGGATCTTCTCGGGCTGGATGTACGCGGCGAGCCCGGGCCTGCACGGTGTCGAGCACCCGATCTACGACATCTGGCTCACCGACTGCAAAGAGCCGCAGCAGACCATTGCCACCGCGGCGCCGGATCCCGCGACCAAGCCCGCACCTCCGCCGCCGCCCGCGCAGAAGAAGGCCGCGCCCAAGCAGGTGCAGCAGCGTCCGCCGCAGCCCCTGCCGCCGATCCAGCAGCAACCGGCACCGCCGCCGCCACCGCCGCCCGAGCAGCGGCCAGGCCTGTTCGGCATCCCAGGGTTTGGCCGCTAGGCCAAATCCCCGGATTCGGGCGCTAACCCAGCTATCGACTATTGTCGCGAGGCGATGATCTCGAGCGCGCGTGCGCCCGGGATCGCTTCGCCGGGGGAGAGCCTGAGGAAATCGCCGGGCTCGCCGGCGAGCGCCTTGTCGAGCAGCGCGGTGTAGCGCCGCCGCGGGATCTCGACCGCGCCGAAGCTCTTCAGGTGATCGGTGACATATTGCGTGTCGAGCAGCTCGAAGCCGCCGTAAATCAGCCGCGCGACCAGATGCACCAGCGCGACCTTCGAGGCATCGCGCGCGGTGTGGAACATGCTCTCGCCGAAGAAGGCCCGTCCCAGACTGACGCCGTACAGCCCGCCGACGAGATCTTCGCCCTGCCAGGCCTCGACGCTGTGGCAATGGCCGAGCTGGTGCAGGCCGCCATAGAGGTCGCGGATGCGCTTGTTGATCCAAGTGTCCTCGCGTCCGGCCTGCGGCGCGGCGCAGCCGGCGATCGTCGCCTTGAACGCGGTGTTGATGGTCACGCGAAACGCATCCGAGCGCACCGTGCGCGCAAGGCGCGAGGCGATGCGGAATCCGCCGAGCGGGATCACGCCGCGCAATTCCGGCTCGACCCAGAACAGGGTCGGATCGTCGGCACTTTCCGCCATCGGGAAGATGCCGCAGGCATAGGCGCGCAGCAGGACGGCCGGGGTGATTTCAGACGGAGCGGAGTCGCGCGAAGTCATGGTCGGCAACCATAGCAGGATCGCGATGCGGTTGCGATGGGGGTGGGCCGCAGAGGCGGGATCAGCCCGTGGCGGCGGGGCTGGTCTTGCCGGGAACTGCGGGCGTGCGACCGAACCTCAGCACAATCCGGGTTCCGGAATGCGTGGGATCGCGCTCGACCGAGGCGTCGAGCTTGGCGGCCATGGCCGCGACGATGCGCTGGCCCATGCCGGTGGAGCGCGGATCGGCCTTGACGTTGTCGCCGACGCCGTCGTCGGTGATCGACAGCAGGAGATCCTCGCCCTGCGAGCTCAGCTCGACATGGATCGGGCCCGCGCCGTCGGGATAGGCGTATTTCACCGCGTTCATCACCAGCTCGTTGACGATGATGCCGACCGCAACCGCGCGGTCCGGATCGATCTCGATCGCCTCGGCCTTCAGCGTCAGGCGCGACATCCGGTTGCCTTCGGCCGAGCGGCGAAGATCCTCGAGCAGTGAGTCCAGATATTGGTTCAGGACCACGCTCTTCAGGTCCTGCGAAGTGTAGAGGCGGCGGTGCACCTGCGCGACCGCGGCGACGCGGCCCATCGCATTGGTGAGCGCCGCCTTGACCTCGTCCTGCGCGGCGGAGCTTGCCTGGAGGTGCAGCAGAGAGGCGATGATCTGGAGCGAGTTGCCGACGCGGTGGTTGACCTCACGCAGCAGCAGCTCGCGTTCGGCGGCAAGGGCCGCGTAGCGGTCGCGCGAGGCATGGATCTCGGCTTCGGCTTCCTCACGCGCCTTCTGCAATTCGGCCTGGCGCAGCGCGCCCTCGGTCGCGACGTGGAGCAGGGGGATGAAATCGCCGGTGACGTCCTTGACGAGATAATCGGCGGCGCCTGCTTTCAGCGCGGTGACGGCGATGTTGGAATCCTGCGAGGCCGTGACGAACACGACCGGCGGCGCGTCCGGGATCGCCATGATCTGCTCGAGCGTCTCCAGCCCGTCGAGGCCGGGCATGTACTGGTCGAGCGCCACCACGTCGATGCCGCCATCGATATTGCCTTGGGCAGCCGCACGGCGGATGCGCTCCAGGCCTTCCTCGCCGCTGGCGGCATGGACGACCCTGTAGCCGCGCCGCGTCAGGCCGCGTTCGACCAGGCGCGCCAGCGCACCGTCATCGTCGATGTAGAGCAGTGTTGGCGTGCGCTGGTTCATGGTGCGGCGGGCGGGACCTGGATGACCGAGAAGAACAGGCCGAGCTGCCGAATGGCATTGGCGAAATTCTCGTAGTTGACGGGCTTGGTGATGTAGACGTTGCAGCCGAGCTCGTAGCAGCGCTTGATTTCCTGGGAGTCGTCGGTGGTGGTCAGCACCACCACCGGCGAGGCTTTCAGGTATTTGTTTTCCTTGATCTGCCTCAGGATGTCGATGCCGGTCATGTCGGGCAGGTTGAGGTCGAGCAGGATCAGCAGCGCGTTGCCCTTCTGCACCAGCCCGGAGCCGTCGGTGCCGAACAAGTGCCGCATCGCGTCCGTGCCGTTGGCGAACGAGACGATCTCGTTGTTGACTCCCGAGCGGCGGATGTTGCGCTCGATCAGGCGGGCGTGGCCCTCGTCGTCCTCGATCATGATGATGGTGACTGGCTGGGTCATCGATCTCGGTTCCAGTTGCTCACGTTCCAGGCGATCGGCAGCGTGATCGTGAAGGTACTGCCCGCGTTCAGTTCCGATGATACCGACATGGTGCCGCCGAGGCGACGCACAAGTGCACGCACATGCGCAAGACCGATGCCCTGGCCGGGCTTGTCCTGGGTTCCCGCGCGGCGGAACAGGTCGAATATCCGCTGATGATCCCTAGCGTCGATGCCGCGGCCATTGTCGCTGATCTCGAAGATGGCGTAGCCGAGCTTGGTCCGCCCGCGGATTCTGATCTCGCCGGGGACGCCGTTCTTTAGATACTTGATCGCGTTGTCGATCAGATTGGAGAAGATCTGTTCGAGTGCGAGGCGGTCGCTGACGATGTTCGGCAGGGGCTCGAGATGGATCTCGGCCTGCGCCTCGGCCGCCTGGTGCGCCAGCGTCGACACGATGGCCTCGATCAGCTCGGTCGTGTCGATCTTCACCGGCTGAAACTCACGCCGGCCCTCGCGGGTGAGGTTGAGAATGGCCGAGATCAGCCGATCCATCTTCGCGATCGAGGTCTTGATGAAGCCGAGCGCTTCGGAAAAATCCTCCGAGAGCTGCTTGTCGGCGCCTTCGAGCGCGATCTCGCCGGCGGCGCCGGGCGCCAGCGGCGGCCCGTCGGCGGGAACGTGGGTGAGGCTGCCGATGCGGCGGAAGATGTCTCCGCCGAGCTCTTCGAGCTCGCTGGTGAAGCCCATGATGTTGACGAGCGGCGAGCGCAGATCGTGGCTGACGATATAGGCAAAGCGCTGGATCTCGTCGTTGGCCTCGCGCAGATCCGCGGTGCGTTCGTCGACGACGGTCTCCAGATTGACGTTGGCATCGCGCAGGCGCGCTTCGGCCTCGTCACGGGCGCCAGCCGAGCGCCGCACCAGCCAGGTCGAGATCAGGGCCAGCAACACGACGAGGCCGGAGCCGATGCCGGTCATGGATGCCGCGAGGGTCTGGCTCCGGTCGGAGTTGACCGTGCGGAGCCTAAATAGCCGCTCCTCCTCGCGGATCATGGCGTTGGCCTGATTGCTGATCGTGGTCGTGGTGTTGCCGCGTGCGGCCTCGCGGACGAGCTCCGTGGCCAGCTCGGGCCGCCCGTCCTTCACGAACTTTATCTCGCGCGAGAACTGGTCGAGCCGCGTCTCGATCGCGGCGCTCAGCTTCTCGATGCTGTCGCGTTGCGCCGGATTGTCGCCGATCTGGCGCGTGAGCTTGTCGAGCGCCGGAACGATCGCCGCGACGGCCTTCTCATGATCCGATTGGAAATCCGGTCCCTGCGTCAGGAGAAAGCCGCGGGCGCTGCTCTCGGCGCGCCGGACTTCGAGCAGCAGGGCATTGATCTGGTTCTCCACCTCGATGGTGTGGAGCACCCAGTTGCTGTCCTCCCGCGCCTTGTTGACAAGATAGACCGAGCCGGCGCTGATCACGGTCAGGACCAGAAGCCCCGCCGAAATCAGCAGGATCTGCCAAAATGTGCGCCGTCGTTGGGCCTCGGCCGTCACGACGGCCTCGTTCTGTCACAGTCAGCGGAAGTCAAAATGCCCCCTTGGAACTAACCCCGACGTCGAGAACGCGATCGGGGCCAAAGGGTTCCACGACAAGGGCGGATTTATTGCGGGGCGGGTTGCTTGCCGGCCAGATACTGCTCCAGCCAGTGAATGTGGTAGTCGCCGTTGATGATATCGTCTTCACGCACCAGCGCGCGGAACAGCGGCAACGTGGTCTCGATGCCCTCCACGACCATCTCGTCCAGCGCCCGCCGCAGCCGCATCAGGCACTCGGCGCGGGTCTTGCCGTGCACGATCAGCTTGCCGACCAGGGAATCGTAATAGGGCGGGATGGTGTAGCCCTGGTAGACCGCGGAATCGATCCGCACCCCCAGCCCGCCGGGCGGATGGTATTGCAGGATGCGGCCGGGCGAGGGGCGGAAGGTCTGGGGATTCTCGGCGTTGATGCGGCACTCGATCGCATGACCGATGACCTGGATCTCGTCCTGCTTGGCCGGCAGGTCGCCGCCGGCGGCGATGCGGATCTGCTCCAGCACGAGGTCGATGTCGGTGATGCTCTCGGTGACGGGGTGCTCGACCTGGATGCGGGTGTTCATCTCGATGAAGTAGAATTCGCCGTCCTCGAACAGGAATTCGATGGTGCCGACGCCGAGATATTTCATCTCGCGCATCGCCTTCGCGCAGGTCTCGCCGATCTTGGCCCGTGCCGCGGCGGCGAGCACCGGTGAGGGGCCTTCCTCCCAGACCTTCTGGTGGCGGCGTTGCAGCGAGCAGTCGCGCTCGCCGAGATGGATGGCGCCGCCGCGGCCGTCGCCGAGGATCTGGATTTCGATATGGCGCGGCTTCTGGAGATATTTCTCCAGGTAGACGGAGGCATCGCCGAAGGCGGATTTGGCCTCGTTGGCCGCCGTCGACAGCGCCAGCTGCAAGTCGGCCTCGCTGTGCGCGACCTTCATGCCGCGGCCGCCGCCGCCGGCCGCCGCCTTCACCAGCACTGGAAAGCCGATCTTCCTGGCGATCGCCAGCGCGTCGTCGTCGGGACCGACCGCGCCGTCGGAGCCGGGCACCACGGGGATGCCCAGGCGCTTGGCGGTCTTCTTGGCCTCGATCTTGTCGCCCATCAGGCGGATGTGCTCGGCCTTGGGGCCGATGAAATGCAGATTGTGCTCGGACAGGATCTCCGCGAAGCGCGCATTCTCCGACAGGAAGCCGTAGCCGGGATGCACCGCGTCGGCCCCGGTGATCTCGCAGGCAGCCAGCAGTGCGGGCACGTTGAGATAGCTGTCCTTGGACGCCGGCGGTCCGATGCAGACACTCTCGTCCGACAAGCGCACGTGCATGGCATCGGCGTCGGCGGTGGAGTGCACGGCGACGGTCGCGATCCCGAGTTCCTTGCAGGCCCTGAGGATGCGAAGGGCGATCTCGCCGCGATTGGCTATGAGGATCTTGTCGAACATGGTGCCTCAGCGGGCGAATAGGAAGGTGCGAATGGCGAGTGGCGAATAGCGAGCAGAGAACGGTGATACCATCCGCTATTCGCTACTCCCCATTCACCTACTCAATGATCACCAGCGGCTCGCCGTACTCGACCGGCTGGCCGTCCTCGACCAGGATCTGCGTCACCGTGCCGGCGCGCGGCGAGGGGATCTGGTTCATGGTCTTCATGGCTTCGATGATCAGCAGCGTCTGGCCGACCGAAACCTTGGCTCCGACCTCGATGAACGGCTTGGCGCCGGGCTCCGGCGCCCAATAGGCGGTGCCGACCATTGGCGAGCTGACAGCGCCGGGGTGCTTCGACAAGTCGGGCCCGGCGGCCGGCGCGGCGGGAGCGGCCGGAAGGGCGGCGGGCGCAGCCGCAACCTGCATCGGCATGGTCGCCGCGACGCTGACGTTGCGGGCGACGCGCAGGCGCAGGCCCGCGCGTTCGATCTCGATCTCGGTCAGGCTGGTCTCATCGAGCAGCAAGGCAAGCTCGCGGACGAGCGCGGAATCCTCGCTGGAAAACTTTGCGGCTGCTTTGTCGTCTGGCTGGCGCGCCATGTTGTTTGATCCGAATGTTCTTGTTGATGAGAGGGCTTCAGGCTTTGGGCTTGATGGCAAGCTTGGCGGCAAGGCCCTGGATGGCGAGGCGGTAGCCCTCGATGCCGAAACCGCAGAGCGAGGCGAAGGCTGCGCGCGCGGTGTAGGAGTGGTGACGAAAGCTCTCGCGGGCGTGGATGTTGGTCACATGCACTTCGACCGTCGGAAGCTGCACCGCGAGCAACGCGTCGTGCAGCGCGATAGAGGTGTGCGAATAGCCGCCGGCATTGATGATGATGCCCTTCATCTTGCGCCGGTGCGCCTCGTGGATGAAGTCAATCAGCTCGCCCTCGCGGTTGGACTGCCGGCAATCGGCCTTGAGACCGAACGTCGCCGCCGTCTCCCGGCACAGCGCCTCGACGTCGGCCAGTGTCGCGTGGCCATACTTCTCCGGCTCGCGTGTCCCCAACATGTTGAGGTTCGGCCCGTTCAAGACGAGGATCGTGTCGGTTGCTGGTTCGGCCATTCCAATCCCGCAAAGAGGTGCTTCGGCGTGGCGGGGTTATAGGTAACAAAGCGCGTGAGGGGAAGCCTTGAAGGGCCTCAGGGGCGGGTTCAAGGACCTCATCCAGTGCGCAAAAACCTGTGTGGAAACCACGGAAATTGCTTGTTAACCAGTCCGAACCATGGCTGCCGGCCAACGGCAAAAGGGCGGGCATGGCGGCCCGCCCCCGGAGGTTGCCGGTATTCCGGGCTTAGACGTTCAGGACTGCCACGATTTCGTAGGTGTCCGGATTGATAATCACGATCTCGTCCTTGACGAGGACGTACTTGTAGGTTCGCCACTCCGGATAGATCGTCACGACCCGCGACGGCAGGGCATGCAGCTCGATGCCCTCACGCGGAATGCGGGTACCGACCGAGATCGAGAAGTTCACGTTGGTCACCGGCCGCACGTGCTCCTCCCGGATCACCGAAGTGATCTGGGTCCGCTGCTCGGTCGAGAGCTTCGCGGCGGCGCCCGCTTGGCCCACCGTCGTCGAGGACGAGGTGCTGCCCTGAGCGTTCTGGGTGCTGCTGGTGCCGGTCTGGCCCTGGGCGTTCTGGTTGGTGCTCGTGCCGGTGCCCTTCTGGTTCTCGGCGTTGTTGGTCGAGGTGCCGCTCTTGCTGCCCTCAGCCTTCATGTCCTTCTGGTCCTTGCTGCCGGACTTGCTGGTGTCCTGGCTCATGCTCTTGGACTTGTCCTGCTGGGACTTGTCCATCTGGCCCTGCGCGCGTTCGTCGGTGCGCTGGCCCTTGGTCGCGCCAGACTTGTCCTCGGCCGCGTTCTTGTTCATCGCGCCGCCGGAGTGCTCGTCCTTCATCGCGCCGGACTTGCCCTCCGAAGACCGATCGGACTTCATTTCGCTGGAGCCGCCGGCCTGGCCAACGGTGCCCTTGTCATGGCTCGTGGAATCCCGGCCCATCGAGCCGCCGCGCTCGGCGGCGCCGCCGGAGGGCTGCGAATGCTGCATCTGCTGCGAGCCGGCGCCGCTGTCGCGGCCCTTGTCTTGCGCGTTCGCCACACCGGCGCCCGCGACGAGGGCGATTGCGGCAACTGAAATCATAAAGCGGTTCAACATCGAATTCTCCTCACGTGTTTCTTCGCGTCATTGCCCGCGCCGACAACGAAAGGAGATTTCAGTTGTTCCGGAACTTCGCCTGTTCCGCGGCATTTGTTTGTTGAATGCCAGATGAATGACCTTGCACGATAATGCCAAGCTTCGCGCGCAAAGAAAAAGGCCGGCTTTCCAGCCGGCCCTTTCGTGTTTTCAGTACCGCAAAACGTGTGGTCAGCAGGTTGCCTTGCCGCAGCGGGCAATGCCGATCTTTTCCCTGAGGCCTTCGACGCCGACGGCGCCGATCACGATCTGCTTGCCGATGACGTAGCTCGGCGTGCCGTTCATGCCCATCGCCTCGGCGAGCTTGAAGTTCTCCTCGATGGTGGCGCGCACCTCGGGGCTGTTGATGTCCTTCTCGATCCTCGCGGTGTCCAGGCCGGCTTCCTTGGCTGCTTGAAGTGCGCGCGCCTTGTCGGCAGCGCCGCGACCTCCAAGTAGCTTCTGGTGGAAGTCGAGATATTTCTTGCCGGAGGGATCCTGCATGCGCACGGCGACCGCGACCTGCGCCGCTTCCACCGAACCCTGGCTCAGCACCGGAAACTCCTTCAGCACGACCTTCAGCTTCGGGTCGCTCTTCATGAGGGTCAGCATGTCGTCCATCGCGCGCTTGCAGTAGCCGCAATTGTAGTCGAAGAACTCGACGAAGGTGACGTCGCCGTCCCTGTTGCCGAGCACGACCTGGCGCGGCGAGTTAAAGATCGCCTCAGCGTTCTGCGCGACGCTGGCCTCGTGTTTCTGCGCCTCGGCCGCGGCCTGGCGCTTGGTCAGCTCGGCCATGGCTTCCTCGAGCACCTCGGGATGGCTGACGAGATAATTCTTGACGATCTTCTCGATGTCGGTGCGCTGGCTGTCGGAGAAACTGTCGGCCGAGGCGGGCACCGCTGCGCCGAACAGGGCGAACGCAATCAACGCAGGAGCAAGCAGGCGCAGCGAAGGCATAGGCAAATCCTCTTATCCAAAGCAGGTTTCGGGATACGTCCCCGGCGGACTCAAAGCTCGGTGTCGTGACGTCGTGGTGCAAGGCGTCTTGGTGTCAGGCGTCGTTCTCGTCAGTTGCGCGGCGGCTTGGCCGCCACGATGTCGTCAGCCTTGACCCATCCGGGCGTGCCGACGGCAAAACGGGTTTTCGCGCGCGTGGCGAGCTCGCGGGCGGTCTTGTTGTCGCCGCGCAGATAAGCGGCCTGTGCCGAGGCGAGATCAGCTTCGGCATAATCTCCCTTCCGGCCATAGGCCATCGCGAGCTGGCTATAACCGAGGATAGCCTCTGGCTCCCGCGCCACCGCGGCGCGGAGAATCCGAACGGCCTCGTCGGTGTAGGCCTTATTATCGGATCCGACCAGAGCCTGCCCAAGTAACATCTCGATGAGGGGTGAATTGTTCGAGAGTGCGACAGCCTTACGCAGGGCCGGGATCGCTTCCGCCGGCTTGCCGCTTTCCAGCAGAGCCTGGCCGCGCACCTCGTAGAAGTACGGGTTGTTCGGCTGAACCTGGATCAGCGCGTCGATCTGGGCGAGCGCGCTGCGCAAATCTCCGTGCAGATAGGTGCTGATGGCGCGGGCATAGCGCGCCGGCAGGCTGTCATTGGTCTGGGGATAGCGGCGGTAGACCGTCTCAGGTCGCTCCATGAAGGCCGATATCTTGGCGCGCACCATGTCGTGGCGCAGCTGGAGCGCGGGATCGTCCTTCTTGTTCCAGTAGGGGCTGGAGCTTGCGAACTCTTGCAATGCGGCGACGCGCTCGGCCGGCATCGGATGCGATTGAAGATAAGGATCGGCACCGCGCGCGGCGAACAGGCTCTCGCTGGTGAAGCGCTTGAAGGTCTCGTACATGCCCTTCGGCGATTGCTGGGTCGCGGTCAGGAATTTCACGCCGGCGCGGTCGGCGTTCTCCTCCTGCTGGCGCTGATAGGACAGCAGCGTCCGGCGGATCACCTCCTGCGGCGCGGCGATGGCGGCGGCACCCGCATTGGCGAGCCCGTTGTTGCCCGCGCTGCTGCGCTGGGTGCTGCCCGCGGCGATCGCGCCGGCGCCGAGCAGCATCGCGATGATCATCTGGGTCTGGGCGTTGGCGAGCTGCTCGCGCAGCTTGGACAGATGGCCGCCGGCCAGATGCCCGGTCTCGTGCGCGAGCACGCCGATGATCTGGTTCGGCGTCTCCGATTGAAGGATCGCGCCCCAATTGACGAAGATGCGGCGGCCGTCGGCGACGAACGCATTGAACGTGCTGTCGTTGAGGATCACCATCTGGATGTTCTGCTTCTCCAGACCCGCAACGCGCAGGATCGGGCGCGTATATTCGCGCAGCAGCTGCTCGGTCTCGGTGTCGCGCAGGACCGGCGGCCCCTTGGCTTGCGCGTGCGCTGCTGAGACCGGCGTCAACGCGATCGCCGCAGCCGTGACGAGGGCGGTGAGGGCGGAAGCCTTCTTGCGCAATGCGATCTGGAACGACATCAAATGGTCTTGGTCAAACGGTCTGGAAGCAGCTTCGTGATTGGTTTTGGCGATTGGCGGCGGACCGGATACGCGATATGCCCTTGTGAGCCTTACCCCTTATGAGCCGTACAATGCGGCCAGTCTGGGGCGCAAGCGACCTGTTCTCCGGGCCGGATGCACCGGCTCGCCAGCGAAATAGCAGAAATCGATGCACGACGCGACATTGAGGAACCGGTTGGGGCAGTGGCTCGCGCCCTCCCGCCGCAGCGATGTTCCCCCGTTCATGGTGATGGACGTCATGGCCGCGGCGGCCCGAATCGAGGCCGCCGGAGGCCATGTCATCCACATGGAGGTCGGCCAGCCCGCGGCCGGGGCACCCAGGACGGCGATTGCGGCCGCCCATGCGGCGCTCGAGGTCGGGCGGATCGATTATACCTCCGCACTTGGGATTCCCTCCTTGCGCGAGCGCATCGCGCGCCATGATCGCGATGCTTATGGCTGCGACGTCAGCCCCGAGCGAATCGTGGTGACGACCGGCTCCTCCGGCGGGGTCATTTTGGCTTTCCTGTCGATGTTCGAGCCGGGCGACCGTGTTGCCGTGACAGTGCCGGGCTATCCGCCCTATCGTCATATCCTCACCGCGCTCGGCTGCGAGCCGGTGCTGATCGAGACCACGAACGAGACGCGCCATGCGCTCACCGGCGAGGCGCTGCTCGCGGCCCATCGCAAAGCGCCGCTGAAGGGCGTCTTGGTCGGCAGCCCCGCCAATCCGACGGGGACGATGATGTCCCGCGAAGCGCTCGCCGGCCTGATTGCGGCCGCCGAAGAGGCGGGCATCCGCTTCATCTCCGACGAGATCTATCACGGGCTCGACTATGCGTTTCCGGCCGTCACCGCGGCTGCGTTTTCCGAGCACGCACTCGTGATCAACTCGTTCTCCAAATATTTCTGCATGACCGGCTGGCGCGTCGGCTGGATGGTCGTGCCCGAAATCCTGGTGCGGCCGATCGAGCGGCTGCAGCAGAACCTCTCGATCTCGGTGCCGGCGCTCTCGCAGATCGCGGCAGAGGCCGCCTTCGACGGCGCTGCCGAGATGGAGGCGATCAAGCACGGGTATCAGGAAAACCGGCGGATCCTGATCGAGGGATTGCCGAAGGCGGGCCTCAGCAAGTTCTTGCCGGCCGATGGTGCATTTTATCTCTATGCCGACGTCTCGGACTTCACGTCCGACAGTTTCGAGTTCGCTAAGCAGATGCTGGAGCAGGCGAGGGTTGCGGCGACGCCCGGCCTCGATTTCGATCCGATCCATGGCCGTTCGTTCATACGATTCTCTTATGCCCGTTCGGCAGAAGAGATGCGCGAGGCAGTTGACCGGATCGCTCACTGGCTTAAATAGCCGCCAGTTTTCGACCATCTCCGGAGTTCATCTTGTCTGACCGATCCGTCCCGACCACCGCTGTGCCGCACTTTTCCCTCGCCACCTTGATGTGGCCGACCCGGCCGGGCGAAAGCGTTGGTGCTATGCGCGCCGTCGTGCTGGTTGCCCTCGGCACCGCGTTGATGGCTCTGTCCGCCAAGGTCAACCTGCCGCTGCCTTACGTGCCCATGACGTTGCAGACGCTGGTGGTGCTGATGATCGGCGCTGCCTATGGCTGGCGGCTTGGCAGCGCAACCATGATCGCCTACCTCGCCGAGGGCGCGCTGGGCGCGCCGGTATTTGCCGGACCGGTGGGTGGAATTGCACCTTTGGTTGGCCCGACTGCTGGCTATCTGTTTGGTTTTGTTGCAGCCGCTTTCGTAACCGGCTGGCTCGCAGAGCGCGGCTGGGATCGCAGCGTGGCGCTGCTGTTCGTGGCGATGGCCATAGGCCACATCGTCATTCTGGCCGCCGGGTTCGGCTGGCTGGCGTTCGGCCTTGGCCTCGGTGTTGCGAAGGCCTGGCAGGTCGGTATCGTGCCGTTCATCGCGGCATCGCTCGTCAAGAATGCGCTCGGCGCAACGTTGATGCCGGCAGCGCGCAAACTGATCGAGCGCCGCCGATAAAGCGCGCAAAAGAGTTCGCGGTTCCAATTGACAGGGCCGGCCAAGTTGATCTTGGCTGGCCCAGCGTTTTGAGGGGGAGTGAAACGATGACGACGACAACGATGGCGGGGGCGCCGGTTGCGCCGCCCGCAGCAAAGCCATGGTACAGGGTTCTCTACGTCCAGGTGCTGATCGCCATCGTGCTCGGCGCCATCGTCGGCTGGCTGTGGCCGACGGTTGCCACCAATGAATGGATCAAGGCGCTCGGCGACGGCTTCATCAAGCTGATCAAGATGGTGATCGCGCCGATCATCTTCTGCACCGTCGTCTCCGGCATCGCTCACATCCAGGATGCGAAGAAGGTCGGCCGCATCGGCGTCAAGGCGCTGGTCTATTTCGAGGTCGTCTCGACTTTCGCGCTGGTGATCGGCCTCATCGTCGGCAATCTGGTCAAGCCGGGCGCGGGCTTCGGCAATGCCGCGGCGAGCGAGGCGGCCGTCGCGAACTACGCCAAGCAGGCCGCCGGCCAGAAGTCCGTCGACTTCGTGCTGCACATCATTCCGGACACCGTGGTCGGCGCTTTCGCGCAAGGCGAGATTCTGCAGGTGTTGCTGTTCTCGGTGCTGTTCGGCTTCGCCATCATGAGCCTCGGCGAGCGCGGTCACACCATCCGCAGCTTCATCGACGATGCCGCTCATGCCGTGTTCGGCGTCATCTCCATCGTGATGCGCGCGGCGCCGATCGGTGCGTTCGGCGCGATGGCCTACACCATCGGCAAGTTCGGGACCGGTGCGATCCTCAACCTGATCGGCCTGATCGCGACCTTCTACGCCACCGCGGCGCTGTTCGTGTTCGTCGTGCTCGGCATCATCGCGCGCCTGGCCGGCTTCTCGATCTTCAAGTTCCTGGCCTACATCAAGGACGAGCTGCTGATCGTGCTCGGCACCTCATCCTCGGAGAGCGCGCTGCCGTCCATGATGGAAAAGCTGGAGCGGCTCGGCTGCTCCAAGTCGGTGGTCGGGCTGGTGGTGCCCACGGGTTACTCGTTCAACCTCGACGGCACCAACATCTACATGACGCTGGCAACGCTGTTCATCGCGCAGGCGCTCGGCGTCGATCTCACCTTCAGCCAGCAATTGACCATCCTGGTCGTGGCGATGCTGACCTCGAAGGGCGCTTCCGGCATCACCGGCGCGGGCTTCATCACGCTGGCGGCGACGCTCGCCGTGGTCGATCCGCGCCTCGTGCCGGGCATGGCGATCGTGCTCGGCATCGACAAGTTCATGAGCGAGTGCCGCGCGCTGACCAATCTGTGCGGTAACGGCGTTGCCTGTGTGATCGTCGCCTGGTGGGAAGGCGAGCTCGATCGCGACAAGCTCAAGGCCAATCTCTCCAAGCAGATCGATCCGACTGACATGGAAACGGCGATCACGACGGACTGATCCGGAGCTGCCAGCGCGAGCTGCGCCGTCAGACCTTGAAGTCATAGGGCTGGTCGAGATCCTCGATCAGCCCTTTTGTTTGGATTCAGAACCGCTCCGGCCGGTAAGGCGCAGGATCGATCGCGGGCGTCTCGCCGCTCATGATCTCGGCGAGCAGGCGGCCCGTGGCGGGGCCCAGGGTGAAGCCCTGGTGGCCGTGGCCGAAATTCATCCAGAGGCCCGGATGACGCGGAGCTTGCCCAAGCACCGGCAGCATGTCGGGCGTGCAGGGGCGGGGGCCGAACCACGGATCCGGCTCGACGCGCTTGCCGAGGTCGATCAGCTCGCGCGCGGAGGCTTCCGCGCTGGCGAGCTGCACGGGCGTGGCGAGCGCATCCATGCCGGTCAATTCCGCGCCGGTGGTGATGCGGATTCCCTTCGCCATCGGGCCCATGGCATAGCCGCCGCCCCTATCGACGAGAGGCAGGTCGAGCGATGCGCCGCCGCTATAGTGCATGTGGTAGCCGCGCTTGCGCACCAGCGGAATGCGGTAGCCGAATTTGCCGAGGAGATCGGGCGACCATGGTCCGAGGGTCACGACGGCGTGGGCGGCGTCGAGGCGCCCCTGGTCCGTGTCGACCGACCAGCCGGTTGCGGTCTGCCGCAGCGATCGTGCATCGCCGAGCACGATGGTGCCGCCGAGGCGCTCGAACAGCTCGGCATAGGCTGTCACCAGCGCGCCGGGATCGGACACGGTCCAGGTATCGAGCCAGTGGATGGCGCCGGGAAGATCGTCGCGCAGGATCGGCTCGGCCTTGGCGAGCTCGCTGCCGGACAGCACGCGGAAATTGATCCCGAATTCGCGTTGGTCTTCCTTCGCGGCCTTGATCGAGAGATCCAGGTCCGCGGCGTTGCGGTACAGCGCCCGATAGCCGGCGCGGCGGATCAGATTGTCGGCGTGGGCCTCGCGAATGAGGATGTCGTGCTCTGCGGTCGCGTAGCCGATCAGCCGCGCCCAGGCCTCGATCGCCTCGCGATGCCGTTTCGGCGCCGAGTGCCACCAGTAGCGGAGCAGCGGCTCGATATGGAGGTGAAGCGACGACAGGCTGTAGCGCACGTCGTTGGTGCGGCCGGTCGCGATTTTCAGCAGCGAGGCGAGGTCGCGCGGCATCGGATAGGGACGGACCGCTTCGGCCTGGATCATCCCGGCATTGCCGTAGCTGGTCTCGCGGCCAGGCTCCCTGCGGTCGATGAGCGTGACGGCCCAGCCGCGCTGCCGCAGATGCAGCGCCGCGCTGACACCGATCATGCCGCCGCCGAGAACGATTGCACTTTGCATTCCAACTCACCTCGCCAAATCAAAACCGCCCGGTTTGGCCGGGCGGTTTCATCTGGATAATCTCTTTACTCGCCGCCGCCGAAGCGGCGGGACCACCAGCCGGCGCGGCGCGGCGCGGCCGGCGTTTGGCTGGCCGGCTCTGGCGCGGGCTCAGCCGCCGGCGCGGGCGGGACGACCGGCTCCGCCGCCTGCGTCACCGGCGCTGCCGGCTCGCTCGACAGGAAGCTCACCTTTTCGCGGACGGTGGAGCGGCGCCGCGCCGCCTTGTCGTCGGCGCGCTCTTCCTCCGCCGCAACGGTCTCGGGCTGGGCCGGCGTCTCGGCCTGCACCTCGGCGCGCGGCTCGGGCTGTGAGACTTGCGGCTCGGCGGTGTGCTCGGCCTGCGCAATCGAGGGCGCAGCTTCGCTGCCGAAGCCGTCGAAATCGGCAACGGCGTCGGCAGCTTCCGATGGCTGATTGGTGCCGAGTTCGTCACCGATGGATCCGGCAAGACCGTCCTCGCCGCCACCACGACGGCGGCGTCCGCCGCGGCGACCACGCCGGCGCCGGCGCTCGCCGCCGCCCTGCTGCTCGCCACGGGCTGCTTGCTCCTCGCCTTCCTCGCCGTCCTGCTCGGACTCGGCATCCTCCTCGCCTTCGCCGGCCGTGACGGCCGCCTCGGGAAGGGTGGGGGGACTATCCTCGCGCAACTCGCCTTCGCGCAGGCCACCGCGGCCGCGCCGGCGCCGGCGGCGCTTGCGGCGCTGGCCGTCCTGCTCGGGCGATGCCTCGCCTGCGGCCTCTTCGGTAAGTCCTTCGGTCTCCTCGGTTTCGACCTCGGATTCCAGCTCCGGATCGAACTCCTCGTCGTCATAGGCGTCTTCGGCCAATGGCGGCGGGCTTGCGGCCGCCTGCGCCGCAAGCAGCGCCTTGGCGGCTTCCAGCGTATGCACCTGCTCGCCGCGATCGATGAGATAGGCCTGCGGTCCGCTGACGCTGGGATCTGCGATCACCGAGAGGGTGACCTTGAAGCCGTTCTCGAGGTCGCGCAGATGGCCGCGCTTGTGGTTCAGCACATAGAGCGCGACGTCGGTCCGGGTGCGGACCACCAGATTGTGAGTGGCGCCCTTCATCAGGATTTCTTCGAGGCCGCGCAGCAGCTGCAGCGCCACCGAGGACACCGAGCGGACATGGCCGGTGCCGCCGCAATGCGGGCACGGATCGGTCGAGCTCTCGAGCACGCTGGCACGGATGCGCTGGCGCGACATCTCGAGCAGGCCGAAATGCGAGATGCGGCCGACCTGGATGCGCGCGCGATCCTGTCTGAGGCAATCGGACAATTTGCGCTCGACCGCACGGTTGTTGCGCTTCTCGTCCATGTCGATGAAATCGATCACGATCAGACCGGCGAGGTCGCGCAGGCGGAGCTGGCGGGCGACCTCTTCGGCCGCCTCCAGATTGGTCTTGAGCGCGGTGTCCTCGATATGGTGCTCGCGCGTCGACCGTCCGGAGTTGACGTCGATCGAGACCAGCGCCTCGGTCTGGTTGATCACGATGTAGCCGCCGGAGCGCAGCTGCACGGTCGGCGAGAACATCGCGTCGAGCTGACTCTCGACGCCCATGCGCGAGAACAGCGGCTGGCCGTCGCGATACTGCTTCACCGCGCTGACATTGGCGGGCATCAGCATCTTCATGAAGTCGCGCGCTTCGCGGTAGCCGGATTCGCCGGCGACCTGAATCTCGTCGATCTCCTTGTTGTAGAGATCGCGCAGCGAGCGTTTGATCAGCGAGCCTTCCTCGTAGACGAGGGTCGGGGCCTGCGACTTCAGCGTAAGGTCGCGCACCGTCTCCCACATCCGGATCAGGTATTCGAAGTCGCGCTTGATCTCGGGCTTGGTCCGGGCGGCGCCCGCGGTGCGCAGGATGATGCCCATGCCCTCGGGCACGTCGAGATCCTGCACCACTTCCTTCAGGCGCGAGCGGTCCTGGGCGCTGGTGATCTTGCGGCTGATGCCGCCGCCGCGCGCAGTGTTCGGCATCAAGACGGCGTAGCGGCCGGCGAGCGACAGATAGGTCGTCAGCGCAGCGCCCTTGTTGCCGCGCTCTTCCTTGACGACCTGCACCAGCATCACCTGGCGGCGCTTGATGACTTCCTGGATCTTGTACTGGCGGCGCGGGCGGAAGGTGCGCTCCGGCACTTCCTCCAGCACGTCGTCGCCGCCGACGGATTCGACGACTTCCTCTTCGGCTTCTTCGCCGTCCTCGTCCTCATCCTCGTCGTCTTCGCCGTTTGCTTCCGCGGCCTCGGCGGGCGAGGGCTCGGCAGTCTCGCCAGCTGCGTACACTGCATCGGCCGGCTCGGCGGCCGACGTCACGGCCTCGGCCAGAGCTTCCGCATGGGCTTCAGAAGCGTGCGCTTCGGAGGCCTCCGCATGCTGCGGCGCGGCGATGGTCTCGGTTGCGACCACCGGCTCAGCGCCGACCGCCGCGACAGGCGCGGGCGTCTCGTCGGCATGCTCATGGTCGTGATGATCGTGATCGTGGTCACGGGCGTGCTCGTCGTGATGGCCATATTGATCGTCGTGATCATGCTCGCCATCCGCATGTTCGCCGTGATCGTGGTGATCATGGCCTTCGTGCTCGTCGTGGTGCACCGCATCCGCGTGCAGATGCTCGCCTTCGGGCAGTGCGCTCTCGGCATGCTCCGGCAGCGCGGCGCCCTCGATCGGCTGGGCGGCGGGATCGCCACCGGCCTCAAGGCCTTCGACGATGTCGCTGCGCACGCGCTCGCCATGACCGCGGCGGCGGGCGTTGCGGTGGCGCGAGCGGCGGCGCCCGTGGGAGCGGTTCTCGTTCTCCTCCTCGGCCTCGCGATGGGCCTGTTCCTCGGCCTCGATCAGCGCCTGCCGGTCGGCAACCGGGATCTGATAGTAGTCGGGATGGATTTCGCTGAAGGCGAGGAAGCCGTGACGATTGCCGCCATATTCGACGAAGGCGGCCTGGAGCGAGGGCTCGACCCTCGTGACCTTGGCGAGATAAATGTTCCCGCGCAGTTGCTTGCGTTGCGCGGTCTCGAAATCAAACTCTTCGACGCGATTGCCGCGGACCACGACGACCCGGGTCTCTTCCGGGTGGGTGGCATCGATCAACATCTTGTTGGGCATGTCTTAGCTCTTGGCGGCGGCGGGCGCTGATCACCGTGGGCGCGTATCGCGCCGCCGGGTGACGCGACGGTCCACCTGATTCGGGGGTGAGGGGAAGGCCGAAACGCCGTCTCTCGCGCCTTGCCGGACCGGAAGCTTCAGGACCAGGGCGGCGCGCGGGATTTTCACTCCGCAGCGTCGCGAATGGTCCTTCAGAATTCGTCGGCACAGTCTGGCGCATCAAGCGTCGGCCCGTATGAAACATTGGGCGGCGAGGCCGCCCTTCAATCAGTTGCTGCTGGCCAGGCATGGCGCGAGCGCGCTCGCCTTGGGGATCACGAACCGTTCCCTTGAGGATCAAGAGACCGGGTAATGGGTTACGTCGCTGTCAGAACCGCCCCGGCTACGTGAGTGGTAGCCCGGAACCGTCCGCCGCCGGCGCTTGGTCCGTTCCACCTCGCTGCCGCGCACCGCGCTGGTCTTAGAGGGAAACGGAAAACGCTGGAATTCCCAAACCTTGAGAGTTCCGGCGCTGCGCCGGGAGGCTGAATGCGACACAACCGGAATATCGGCCGTCAGCATTCCGTACATACGAGGAATGAGCCATCGGTGCAAGGGAGCGTCGCATGGCGGTCACAGTCGGCCAGTTTCGCGTTTCCGTCATTAAGGAGCGATTAACCCTGTGGTTCTATTGCGTTAAAAGGGCTGCTCGGAGGCACGGAATCGGTGGCGAGCCGCACAAATCAACGGGTTTTGCTGGGGTGCGCGCTGCTGTGCGCTGCAGCGCTGCCATGCGCTGATTCCTCGCGCCTGAGCGCGGCGGAAAGCCAGCCGCAACCCGCTGTTGCGGCCGCGAATTTTCCGATCGCATCGGCCGCCCGGCTGGCCGGTGATGGCAAGCAGACCCGCTTCATTCTCGACCTCGACCAGGCCGTGACCTTCCGCGCGGTCACCCTGGCCGATCCTTACCGGGTCGTCGTCGATGTGCCGCAGGTCAATTTTCGGCTGCCCGCAGGCACGGGGGCCGGGGGACGCGGGCTGGTCAAGGCCTTCCGCTATGGGCTTGTCATGCCCGGCGGCTCGCGAATCGTGTTCGACCTGACGGGACCCGCCAGGATCGCCAAATCCTATGTGCTCGAGGCGGCCAACGACCAGCCGGCCCGGCTGGTGCTGGAGCTGGAGGAGGTCGACCGGGCCGCCTTCGCGCAGGCGCTCGCGCCCGAAAACCGCCCCGAGCTGCGGCCGACGATCGCCGAGGCGCAGCCTGCGACGGCGCCCGCGACCTCAGCGCCGGACGCAGCGCAGCAGAAGGCCGATGGCCGCCCGGTGGTCGTGATCGATCCCGGCCATGGCGGCATCGACAACGGCACGCAGTCGAGCGGCGAGAGCGAGAAGAACCTGGTCCTGGCCTTCGGGTTGGCGCTCCGCGACAGGCTGGAGAAGGCCGGCAAGTACCGTGTGGTCATGACGCGGGATGACGATACCTTCATTCCTCTCAATGACCGGACCAAGGTCGCCCGCAACCTGAAGGCCGCCTTGTTCGTCTCGATTCATGCCGATGCGTTGCCGCGCGCCGAGGGCGATGCGCAGGGCGCGACCATCTATACGCTGTCCGACAAGGCCTCCGACGCCGAAGCCCAGCGCCTGGCGGATGCGGAAAACCGCGCGGATGCGATCGCCGGCTTCAATCTCGCCGAGGAGCCGACCGACGTCGCCGATATCCTGATCGACCTCACGCAGCGGGAAACCCGCACCTTTTCAAACCGTTTCGCCCGCCTCCTGATGGGTGAAATGAAGTCGACGGTACGGATGCACAAGCATCCCCTGAAGTCCGCCGGCTTCCGGGTCCTGAAGGCCCCTGACGTGCCCTCGGTGCTGGTCGAGATCGGTTATGTCTCCAACAAGGGCGACCTCGAGCATCTGGTCTCCGAAGGCTGGCGGTCCCGTGCCGTGGGCTCGATGGCACAGGCGATCGACGGGTTTCTGGCCAAACGGATGGCCACGGCGGGATCGTCGAATTGACGACCCGGGGATCGTCGAATTGACGACCCGGGGGTCTTCGAACTGAAAGGGTTTTTCCGTCCCACCGCAAAAGCCCTAGTTTGGCCACAGCGGGCGCTTTATAAAAATGCCGCAGGGGGTTCCGGAATCGGCGAGAATCCCGTTCGGCAAGCGTCTTAAGTCCGGCACTGATGGTATTGTGTAGGCCGGCGAATTCGCGACGTGAGGTTTGGCGCCAGTTTGGGTGCCGAGGGACCGATACTGGGCTGATCCAGAGTTTGAACGGATAAACACATAATGCGCTTGCTGGTGCGGTTCATGGGCTTCCTGTTCGCCGCGGGAACGGTGGTGTTCCTTGTCGGTGTCGGGGCCGTGGCAGGCCTGATCTGGCATTTCTCCAAGGACTTGCCGGACTATTCTCAGCTCCAGGATTACGAGCCGCCGGTGATGACCCGCGTGCACGCGGTCGATGGTTCGCTGGTCGGCGAGTACGCCAAGGAGCGGCGGCTGTATTTGCCAATCCAGGCTGTGCCCAAGCTCGTGATCAACGCGTTCCTGGCGGCCGAAGACAAGAATTTCTACGAGCATGGCGGGATCGACTACACCGGCATGGCGCGCGCAGGCCTGCTCTACATCCAGAACTACGGCTCGAACCGGCGCCCGCAGGGCGCCTCCACGATCACCCAGCAGGTCGCCAAGAACTTCCTTCTCACCAACGAGGTCTCCTTCGCGCGCAAGATCAAGGAAGCCTTGCTGGCGATGCGGATCGAGAAGACCTACTCGAAGGACAAGATCCTCGAGCTGTATCTGAACGAGATCTATCTCGGCCTCGGCGCCTACGGCATCGCGGCGGCCTCGCTGGTCTATTTCGACAAATCGGTGAACGAGCTGACGGTGGCGGAAGCGTCCTATCTGGCCGCTCTGCCGAAAATGCCCGCGACCCTGCATCCGGTCCGTAACCGCGATCGCGCCATTGAGCGCCGCAACTATGTGATCGATCGTCTGGTGGAGAACGGCTGGATCAAGCAGGCCGACGCCGACAAGGCGCGCAAGGAGCCGCTCGCCGTCCCCAGCCGGTCCAACGGCGCCCACACCTTCGCCGGCGAATATTTCGCCGAGGAAGTTCGCCGCGACATCTTCGAGCGCTATGGCGAGAAGAAGCTGTATGAAGGCGGCCTCTCGGTCCGGACCACGCTGGATCCGAAGATCCAGGTCATGGCGCGCAAGGCTATGGTCACGGGTCTCGTCAATTATGACGAGCAGCAGGGCTATCGCGGCGCCATCAGCAAGCTCGATGTTTCGGGCGATTGGGGTGTGAAGCTCGCCGAGATCAAATCGCTCTCCGATATCTCGCCGTGGCGCATGGCGGTGGTGCTGGAGACCAGCGACCAGTCGGCGCGCATCGGCTCCCAGCCGAGCCGCGAGCTCGGCGGCGCGATCAGCAAGCAGCGCGAGACCGGCCTCGTCACGGTCGACGGCGTCAAGTGGGCGCGGGCCACGCAGGGCGGCGGCAGAGGCAAGACGCCGACGGCAGTGTCGCAGGTGCTCCAGCCCGGCGACGTGATCTATGCCGATCCGCTCTACAAGGACGGCCAGCCGGTGGAGGGCCAGTACCGGCTACGCCAGATCCCCGAAGTCTCCGGCGCGATGGTGGTGATGGATCCCTGGACCGGCCGCGTGCTCGCGATGGTCGGCGGCTTCTCGTTCGACCAGAGCCAGTTCAACCGCGCCACGCAGGCCTACCGGCAGCCGGGCTCCTCGTTCAAGCCGATCGTGTATTCGGCCGCGCTCGACAACGGCTACACGCCCTCGACCGTCGTGCTCGATGCTCCCATCGAAATCGATCAGGGGCAGGGCGCTGGCGTGTGGCGGCCGGAAAACTTCTCCTCGGGCAAGTTCCAGGGACCGGTGACGCTGCGCAACGCGCTGCGGCAATCCCTCAATACGGTCACGGTGCGCCTCGCGCAGGACATCGGTATGCCGCTGATCGGCGAGTATGCCCGCCGTTTCGGTGTCTATGACGAGCTGCCCAACTATCTCTCCTACGCACTCGGCGCCGGCGAGACCACGGCGATGCGCATGGTCACGGCCTATTCCATGCTCGCCAACGGCGGCCGCCGCGTAAAGCCGACCCTGATCGACCGGATTCAGGACCGCTACGGCCACACCATCTTCAAGCACGACCAGCGCGAATGCCGCGGCTGCGACGCGCCCGGCGGCTGGAAAACCCAGGCCGAGCCGCAGCTGATCGACCGCCGCGAGCAGGTGCTGGACTCCATGACCGCCTATCAGATCACCGAGCTGATGGAAGGCGTGGTCCAGGCCGGCACCGCGACCGTGGTCAAGGAGGTCGGCAAGCCGATCGCCGGCAAGACCGGCACCACCAACGAGGCCAAGGACGCCTGGTTCGTCGGCTTCTCGCCCGACGTCGCCATCGCCATCTATATGGGCTACGACAAGCCGCGTCCGCTGGGTAAGGGCAATGCCGCGACCGGCGGCCATCTGGCAGCTCCGATCGCGCGCGATTTCCTCAAGCTCGCGCTCGCCGACAAGCCCGCGGTTCCGTTCAAGGTGCCGGCCGGCATCAAGCTTGTGCGCGTCGTCGCCAAGACCGGCATGCGCGCCGGTCCGGGCGAGACCGGCGGAACCATCCTCGAAGCCTTTAAGCCGGGCACGGCGCCGCCGGACAATTATTCGGTTATTGGTGTTGCCGATGCTGACGGGCGCGGCGGCGGAATGCCGGCCTCGCAGCAGCAGCAGCCGGATTCCGGCTTCTTCATGCGGCCGGGCACCGGCGGGCTATATTAAGCGGGTAACAGCGACGATCGCGGTTCCGGCGGTTGCGCTTTGCAGCCGCCACCGCTACATCCCCCTCTCGAATTGCACGCGGGCTTCCGCGGAATCAGAGAACGACATGCGCGCCGAAATCGAACGGTTGGTAGAAGAGATCAAGCAGTCAGTCGGGCTGCTGAGGAGGCATCTTTGACGTCGAGAAATCGACGGCGCGCCTCGCTGAGCTGAACAAGCTCGCAGAAGATCCCAACCTCTGGAACGATCCCCAGAAAGCCCAGAAGCTGATGCAGGAGCGCACCTCGCTCGAGGATTCGCTCACCGGCATCGGCAAGGTCGAGCAGGAGCTCGAAGACGATATCGGCATGATCGAGCTCGGCGAAGCCGAGGGCGATGATGGTGTCGTGGCGGAAGCCGAAGCTGCGCTGAAGAATCTCAAGAAGGAAGTCGCGCGCCGCGAGCTCGAGGCGCTGCTGTCGGGCGAGGCTGACCGATTCGATTCCTATCTCGAGGTCCATGCCGGCGCTGGCGGCACCGAGAGCCAGGACTGGGCGCAGATGCTCCTGCGCATGTACACGCGCTGGGCCGAAACGCACGGCTTCAAGGTCGAGTACCTCGAAGAGTCCGAGGGCGAAGAAGCCGGCATCAAGTCGGCGACCATCCAGGTCTCCGGCCACAACGCCTATGGCTGGTTGAAGACGGAAGCAGGCGTGCATCGCCTGGTCCGGATCTCGCCGTTCGATTCCAACGCGCGGCGGCACACCTCGTTTTCGAGCGTGCAGGTATTCCCGGTCATCGACGACAGCATCAAGATCGACATCAAGGAATCCGACGTCCGCACCGACACCATGCGTTCGGGTGGCGCCGGCGGCCAGCACGTCAACAAGACCGAATCCGCGGTGCGCCTCACGCATATTCCGACCGGCGTCGCGGTGGTCTGCCAGGCCGGCCGCTCACAGCACAAGAACCGGGCTCAGGCCTGGGACATGCTGCGCGCGCGCCTCTACGAAATCGAGCTGAAGAAGCGCGAGGAGAAAGCCGCCGCCGACCAGGCCGCCAAGACCGACATCGGCTGGGGCCATCAGATCCGCTCCTACGTGCTGCAGCCCTATCAGATGGTGAAGGATCTGCGCACGGGTGTGCAGACCTCCGACACCTCGGGCGTGCTCAATGGCGAGCTCGACGACTTCATGGCGGCGACCCTGGCGCAGCGCGCCTTCGGCACCACCGCCGGCGATGTCGAGGACGTGGACTGATCATGTCCCGCGTCGCCTTCATCGGATTGGGGCGAATGGGCCATGGCATGGCCGGCCGTTATCTCGATGCCGGCTTCACAGTGACGCTGTGGAATCGCAGCAAGGCGAAGGCTGAGGACTTGATCGCGCGCGGCGCACATTGGGCGACGTCGCCCGAGGACGCCGCGATCGACGCCGATGCGGTCGTGACCATGGTCGCCGACGACGAGGCCTCACGCGCGGTCTGGCTCGGACCGAAGGGCGCCGCCAAGACGGCGAAAGCCGGCACCATCGCGATCGAATGCTCGACCGTCTCCTATTACCACGCCCGCGAGATGGGCCGCGAGCTCAACGCGCGCGGGCTGATCTATATCGATTGCCCCGTGACGGGATTGCCGGACGCGGCGGCGGCCGGGAAACTGACGCTGCTGGTCGGCGCCGACGCCGCCGATCTCGAACGCGCGCGGCCCTATCTTGAGCCGATCGGCTCGACCATCCGTCATTTCGGCGCCGTCGGCTCCGGCACGGTCTACAAGCTCATCAACAATCTCATGGGCGCGATCCAGATCGCCGGTCTGGCCGAGGGCCTTGCGATCGCCGAGCAGGCCGGGCTCGACATGAATCTCGTGCTGGAATCGATCCAGGCAGGCGTCGCCGCAAGCCCGCAGGTAGCGCGTCACTCCAAGCGCATGGTCGCCCGCGATTTCAGCGGCGCGACCTTCACTGCAGCGCTGCGACACAAGGATGCCGCCTACGCCGTGAAGCTCGCCGAGAGCCTCCTGGCGGACAAGCCGCTGGTCTCGCGCGCCGCAGTCGAGGCTTACGCGCAGGCGAGGGCCGCGATGCCTGACGACGACGAAGGCAAGATGATCGAGCTGGTGTCGCGGCCGAAGAAGCCGTCCTAGGTCGTGTCCTCATAAACTTCAGCTTGGCAACGCAAAGCAGAAGTCTCCGACCATGAAAGGCTATTCGGCTTCTCACCCATTGCGGACCTCATCTGTTCAACCTCTCAAAATTGGATTAAGGTGGCACTACAACCATTTGGTGCGGACACAAAAAGCTGTCTAAAATTCCTTCGGTTTTCCTTGGAGAGACTGCAATGTCGATTGCATCATTCAGGGTAGTGAGCATGTTTCTTCTTGCGGCCGTCTCATTCTTCTCAGGCGCCCCCGCAAGTAGTCAGGAAATTCGTGTGACTTTGCTAGGCACAGGCAATCCTCCACCAGTGATGGATCGTTTCGGTCCGAGCATACTGGTCGAGGCCGGCGACAAGAAGTTTCTTTTCGATGCTGGTCGGGGCGCAATACAGCGCATGACTCAAATCAAGGTTGGATGGGAGACTATCAACGGTGTGTTCTTTACTCACCTTCATTCCGATCACGTCGTCGGATTTCCTGATGCATGGCTGACCGGCTGGCTTGTTAGCAGGCGGAACCGGCCGTTGGAGGGGTGGGGACCACCAGGGACCGAGAATATGGTCAGCCATCTTCGGCAAGCATTCGAGTTCGATATTCGTTTCAGAATATCTGACGATAAAGCACCGGCAGAAGGCGCTCTCGTCAATACGCATGAGATCGGCGCAGGCCTAGTTTATGAACAAGACGGCGTGAGAGTAACGGCGATCAAAGTCGACCATGCGCCGGTCGAGCCGGCTTACGGCTATCGGATTGATTATGCGGGCCGCTCGGTTGTTCTATCAGGTGACACCCGAATTTCTGACAACCTCATCCGCGCGGCGGAAAGCGTTGATCTTCTGGTGCACGAAGTCGCGTCGCCGGAGTCTTTTCAACGTGCCGGTATTCCGGCCGAGCGTATGAAAACAATTGTCGGACACCACGTCACTCCTGAACAGGCTGGGGAAGTATTCGAAAAGGCCAAACCGCGGTTGGCTCTCTATTCTCACATAGTATTACCCACAGCCACAGCCGACGATCTCGTGCCGGGTACGCGCAAAAACTATCGTGGCCCTTTGGAAGTCGGTGAAGATTTGATGGTCATCGAAGTAGGTAAAGAGATCGTTGTTAAACGCCCCTCCCACAAGGTTCAATAGCAGCCATCCCAGAACAAGAGGATGACCGCTTGTGGCCCTTAGCCGACCAACTGGAGCGACCTGGCCATGTCCGCTATCGAAAGCTGAACGGACAAGGGCTGGCGATCGATAGACGCGCTTTGCACCTGCTATAGCGCAGCAGTAACTTCCGACCTGTTGTTTCACCTTGCGGAAAATCGTGACGCTTGCCAGCCGCTATCCTGCTTGCGACACTCCCCGCAAAATAAGACTACAAACAGGGGAGAGAACGATGCCGGGTCGTCGCAAGAATCTCGCTGCCCTCGCCATGCTTGTTGCCGGAGTGCTCGTCACGCTACCGGCTTTGGCGCAGAAGAAATACGACCCCGGCGCCAGCGACACCGAGATCAAGATCGGCAACATCATGCCCTATAGCGGGCCGGCGTCCTCCTATGGCGTGATCGGCAAGACAGAAGCCGCCTATTTCAAGATGGTCAACGACCAGGGCGGCATCAACGGGCGCAGGATCAACTTCATCAGCTATGACGACGCCTATTCGCCGCCGAAGGCCATCGAGCAGGCGCGCAAGCTGATCGAGAGCGACGAGGTGCTGTTGATCTTCCAGGCGCTCGGCACGCCCTCGAACTCCGCGATCATGAAATACATGAATGCGAAGAAGGTACCGCAGCTCTTCGTCGCCTCCGGCGGCACCAAGTTCGGCGATCCCAAGAACTTTCCCTGGACCATGGGCTTTCAGCCCAACTACCAGAGCGAAGGGAGGATCTACGCCAAGTACATTCGCGAGCATTTCCCCAACGGCAAGATCGCGGTGTTCTGGCAGAACGACGATGCCGGCAAGGACCAGTTCAAGGGTCTGAAGGATGGGCTCGGCGACAAGGCGAGCATGATCATCGCGGACAAGTCCTACGAGGTCAGCGATCCCTCGATCGACTCGCAGATCGTCGCGCTGCACGATTCCGGTGCGGACATCTTCTTCTCATGGGCCGCGCCGAAAGGCTCGGCGCAGGCGATCCGGAAGGTGGGCGAGCTCGGCTGGAAGCCGAAGTTCTTCCTGGCCAACACCGCGACCTCGGTCGCCTCGGTGCTCAAGCCCGCCGGGCTCGACTATTCCAAGGACATTATCTCGACTGCGTACCTCAAGGACCCGACCGATCCGGCCTGGGACAAAGATCCCGCCGTGATCAAATGGCGCGAGTTCATGGACAAATATTACCCCGACGGCGACAAGGCCAACGCCAATAACATCTACGGCTACGTGCAAGCCGAGGCGATGGCCCAGGTGCTGAGGCAGTGCGGCGACAACCTGACGCGCGAGAACGTGATGAAGCAGGCGGCCAATCTGAAGAACTTCCATACCGACCTGATGCTGCCGGGCATCATGGTCAACACCTCGCCTGACGACTATTTCCCGATCGAGCAGATGCAGCTGATGCGGTTCAACGGGCAGGCCTGGGAGCTGTTCGGCGATGTCATCACCGGAGAGGTCGGCCACGAGCGCAGCCAGTAAGTAACCGGCTGCGCGGCCTAAAGCGCGATGAGATTAGATGAATCGTCATCGCTCTTTAGGTTGTTGTTTTCGCATGATCATTCCGGAAAACCGCTTCGCACTTTTCCGGATCATGCTTTAGCCCGCGCTGAGGCGCACGCCGGCGCGCAGGAATTTCTGCGGATCGACCGCTTCGCCCTCGATGCGGGTCTCGTAATGCAGATGCGGACCGGTGGAGCGACCTGTCGAGCCGACCAGGCCGACGACCTGGCCGATCTTCACGAACTCGCCGACCTTGACGCTGATCTCGGAAAGATGGCCGTAGCGGGTCGAAAGCCCGTTGCCGTGGTCGACCTCGACCATGCGGCCGTAACCGCCGGACCAGCCGGCGGAAACCACCTTGCCGTTGGCCGTGACACGAACCGGATCGCCGGTGGCGGCGCGGAAGTCGAGCCCGGTATGCATCGCGGGCCGGCCCAGGAAGGGATCGCTGCGCACGCCGAAGCCGGAGGTGAACTCCACCTCGCCGATGACGGGCTTGCGGTAGGGCACCAGCGCCAGCGTGCGATTGAGACGGTCCATCTCGGCGCGGGTGACGTTGATGCGATTGAGCTGCTTCTCGAACGGCCCGGCATTGGCGCTCAGCTTGATGGGAACGAACGGGCCGCCCATCGCGCTGCGCGGCACGGCGGCTTCGAGATTGGCGAGATTGAGACCGAGATCGCTGACCACACCGCGCATCCGGCGCATGCGCGAATCCATGCCTTCCTCGACGGCGCTGAGCGTCGCCATCTGGCGACGCTCGACCTGGTCGAGCGAAGTCGTGAGCCGGACCAGAACGTTGTCAAAACCCTGGTTCTTGGCGAATTGATTGGTCAGCGGCGCCGCGACGGCCGGTGCGCGTGATTCCAGGCGTGCCTCACGGTCCGGCGGTGCCACGAAGATAACGGTGTCGCTGATCGGTGAGGGTTTGGGCGTGATCTGGCTGGCATCGCCGCGTTGCGGGGCCGCGCGGGGAATCGAGCCTGTCACATCGGGCATGGCCCCGAGCGCCGTCGCCCGGGACTCCAGCGCCGTCTGGCGCCTCATGATCTGGTCGAGTTTCTGGTCGAACTGTTCCTGGTCGAGCAATTGGCGGCTGGTGGTGCGGTCGACCTTGGCGCGCAGCTCGGCGATACGATCCTCATAGGCGTATTGCATCTCGGCCTGGCGGGCGATCAGCCGGGTCAGGACGTCGTCCCGGAACGCAAAATAGGTAGCGGTCGCCGCCGACCACAGACCGAGCAGCACCACGGTGCCGACCACGATCCAGAATACCACCGGCCCGAAGCGGACCTGCTTGCCGGCATGGACGATGGTGTAGGCATCGTCGGTTGCGGGAAGGGGGATCGCCGCGGCGACCGCGGCAGTGGGACGCCGTTGGAAGGACCGTCCGTGGTCGTGCGGATGATGTTGGGGGTACTGCGAGTATTGGGCAGAACTTTTCGACATCGGCACTCCCGCGCCGGTCGGATGAGTCCGTACGGCCCTAATTGCCGCAGCAATCTGGGCCGGTCATGGTTAATTTTCCGGAAACGGGAACACGCGAATTCAAAGGACTGGTTAAAGGCTTCTTGCTGCTTCCAGCACGGCGTCGGCATGGCCGTCGACCCGGACATTGCGCCAGATCCTGGCCACCTTCCCATCGGCTCCGACCAGGACCGTAGTGCGAAGAATTCCAAGGAAGGTCTTGCCATACATGGACTTTTCGCCCCAGGCGCCATAGGCTTCCAGCATCTTGTGTTGTTCGTCCGAGATGAGGGGGACGGTCAGGCCATGCTTGTCGCGGAACTTCTCCTGGGCCTTTAACGGATCGGCGGAAATCCCGAGAACGGCGGTGCCGGCAGCCGCGAAAGCGTCGGCGAGGCGGGGGAAGTCGATCGCCTCCCTCGTGCAGCCGGGGGGGTCGGCGCGGGGGTAGAAGAACAGGACGAGCTTTTGGTCGGCAAAGTCCGCCGATGTGACCACGTCGCCGCCGTCGCGGGGCAGGCGGAAGGCGGGGGCCTTATGGCCCTCGGCCAGGCCGGACTTCGCCGTCGCGGGCGCGGATGCAGATTTGGAGGAATTTAACTGTTTCGATGCGGCCTTGTGTGATCCTGCTTTGGCTACGGTCCCGGCTGATTTGCGCGCCGGTCCCTTCCGTGTCTTTGCGGATCCTGTTTGAGTCGCTGCCCGCGTTTTCAGGGGCTTCTTTTTAGCCGTCGGACTGCCGGAGGGCGCCTTGGACGATTTCTTTCGGGATTTCTTGGACATACGCCTTCCTTTCGACGCTTTCGGCGGGTCAACCGAAACGGTATTGCAGCTCTCGTCCGGTGAGCCGGAATCGCGCCCTCGGCTGGGCAAGTCTGACGACGCCGGAGTATGGTTACAAGGAATTCCACGCACCACACCACTGCTCGTTGAACGCGCTCCCGGGGCGAAATGACGAACAGCAGGAATATTCGAGGTATGGCTGCAGTGCCGGCGCAGGGAGCCTCGCTTCCCGTGGACGGCTGCGGTCCCGGCGGCGCTCAATCCTATGACGGGCGCCTGTATCGAGAGGCAATGGCAAGGAATAAGTCGCCCCAGGATTACAATCGGGACTTCGATCGGCGCGGTGGTCAGCAACAACCGCAGGAATGGGACGACGCCGATTGGGATCCGGATCAGGAGGCGGCCGCGGGCCATCGCGCGCGCCGGCTGTTGTCGCGTTCCAACTCGGGCTTCCACCGCTTTGGTGACGGGTTTGGCGCGTTGCGCCGCTGGCTGGTCGCCGATCGCTGGCTGAAGCGCCTCGTCCTCGTCGTCGGGACGCTCGCCGTGATCTTCGTCGGCTGTTTCGCTGCGCTGTGGTGGCGGCTCGGCGCCGGTCCCATCAATCTCGACATCGCAACGCCGTGGCTGGCCGCGGCGATCGAGGACAATATCGGTCACGGCAACACGGTCGAGATCGGAGGCACCCAGATCGAGCGGGCCGGGCGGGTCCGCATCGCCGTCCGCATCCGCGACATCATCGTCCGCGATCGTGATCACGCCGTCGTCGCCAGCGCGCCGAAGGCCGAGGTGAAACTCTCGGGGGCGGGCCTGCTGATGGGGCACCTGCGCGCCGAGAGCCTCAATCTCGTCGACGCCGAGCTCGCGATCCGCATCGCACCCGACGGCACCGTCACCGTATCCGCCGGCGACACGGCAAAGCCGCTGGCAACCGGCGTCGCCTCGAAGAAGGACGCGGGCCTGCCGCCGACATTTCCGCGCAACGGCGTCCCGCCGCCGCCATTCGCGACAGTGCCCCCGAACCAGGATCCGTCTCAAGCCGCCTCCCAGGCCGCGCCACAGGCGACCGCTCAGAGCGGCATCCTTCAGGGGCTCGACTGGCTCGACAGTCTCAGCATGACCGGTCTCGACGGCCAGAACCTCAACGAGATCGGCCTGAAGAACGGCAATCTGATCGTCGACGATCAGCAGCGCGGCAGCAAATGGTCGTTTGAGAACATCACGCTCAGCCTGCGCCGGCCGAGCCGCGGCGGCGTCACGCTCAGCCTCGGCGAGGAGGGCGCGCGCCCGTGGATGCTGCGGGCCACGATCGGGCCGGCCGAGAACGGCGTGCGCTCGGTCGACATCAAGGCCGACAAGGTCTCGACCTCCAACATCCTGCTGGCGCTGCGGGTCAAGGACCTCACCTATACCGCCGATTTGCCGCTGACCGGCGAGCTCAAGGGCGAGCTCGGCCGCGACGGCGTGCCGACTTTCTTCCGTGGCAAGATCGCCATCGGCGCGGGCAATATCATCGATACCGATACGCCCGACTATCCGATGGCGATCGACCAGGCCGAGATCAACGTCGAGTGGGACGCCAATCGGCGTGTGCTGGTCGCGCCGTTCAAGGTCCTGTCGGGCGCCAACCGCCTGACGCTTCTGGCCCATCTCGAGCCGCCCAACGGCACCGTCAACGACTGGCAGCTCGGCTTCAGCGGCGGCTCGATCCTGCTCGGCGGCATCGACAACGAGCCGCCGCTCGTCTTCAACCGTATCGCGATCGGCTTCCGCTTCGACACCGACCACAAGCGCTTCCTGCTGACGCAGGCCGACATCAGCAACGGCGAGATCGGCGTCGCAGGCACCGGTTCGATCGACTATTCCGGCGAGCCGCGGCTGACGCTGGGCTTTGCGGGAACGCCAATGTCGGCCTCGGCGCTGAAGCGGATGTGGCCCACACTGGTGGTTCCCGAGCTGCGCGAATGGGTGATCGAGCGAATCGAGCGCGGCACGCTTCAGCGCATCGAGATCGGCATCAACTCGCCGGTGAAGAACCTCCCGCGCAAGGGGCCGCCGATTCCCGACGACGGCCTGTCGGTCAACATCGTGGCGAGCGGCGTCGCGGTGCGTCCCGTAGACGGCATGCCCGTCGTGCACGATGCCGATCTGAAGGCGCGGGTGACCGGCCGCACCGCGACCGTGAACATCGGGCAGGGCATTGCCGATACGCCCGCCGGACGCAAGATCACGATCTCCGACTTCACCTTCGAGGTGCCGGACATGGCGCCCAAGCCGTCGCCGTCGCGCACGAGGTTTCGCGTCGAGGGACCGGTGCCCGCGGCGGCCGAGATGCTGGCCAATGATCGCCTGAGCGATCTGTCGTCGACGGTCGTCGATCCCAACACCAGCAAGGGGACCTTCTCGGCCAACATCCAGCTCGGCATGCCGGTCAAGGGCGAGCTGACCAAGGCTGACACCACCTACGCCGTCACCGCCGATCTCAACGGTTTTGCCGCCGACAAGCTGGTGATGAACCAGAAGCTGGAGGCCAACAACCTCAAGATCGTCGCCAACAACCAGGGCTACCAGGTCAAGGGCGACGTCAAGATCAACGGGCAGGCGGCTTCGCTCGACTACCGCAAGCCGACTGAAGGCGATGCGGATGTCAGGCTGCAGGCGACGCTGGACGATGCGAGCCGGGCACGCCTGGGATTTGATCTGAGCCCCGCGGTCAGCGGATCGCTGCCGATCAAGCTGTCAGGCAAGATTGCCGGCGGTCCCGACCAGACCACGAAGCTCGGCGTCGAGGCCGATCTGACGTCGGTGCGGCTCGACAACATTTTGCCCGGCTGGGTCAAGCTGCCGGGCAAGTCGGGCAAGGCCAGCTTCAAGGTCGTGCCGACGGCGCAATCGACGCGTTTCGAGGACATCGTCATCGAAGGCAGCGGCGCCTCGATCAAGGGCTCGCTCGAGGTCGACGCGAACGGCGACCTGATGAATGCCAGCTTCCCGACCTATTCGCCGTCGGACGGCGACAAGGCTTCGCTGAAGGTGGAGCGCAGCCAGGACGGCGTCGTCAAGGGCACGATGCGCGGCGACGTGTTCGATGGCCGCGGGTTCCTGAAATCGGCGATCTCGGGCAATCCCAAGGACGACAAGAACAAGATCAAGAATGTCGATTTCGACATCGACGTGAAGCTCGGTGCCGTCGCGGGTTTCAACGGCGAGGCGATGCGCAGCGTCGATGCCAAGATGTCGAAACGCAATGGCGCCATCAAAGCCTTCACGCTGAGCGGCAAGATCGGCAAGGACACGCCGGTGGCCGCCGATCTGCGCGGTGGGCGTGCGCAGGGCAATCGCGAGGTGATCTATCTCCAGACCAACGATGCCGGCGCGCTGCTGCGCTTCACCGACACCTACACCAAGGCGGTCGGCGGCCAGATGGTGGTGGCGATGGAGCCGCCGACATCCGAGCCGAACACGGTGCGCGAAGGCCTCATCAACGTGCGCGATTTCACGGTGAAGGGCGAGGCGCAGCTCGAGCGCGTGGCCGCTGGCGCGCCCAACGGCACCGGCAACGGCGTCTCCTTCAGCGCGTTGCGGGCCGAGTTCCCCCGCCAGAACGGCGCGCTGACGATCCGCGACGGCGTGGTCAAGGGCCCGATGATCGGCGCCACCATCGAGGGCTCGATCGACTATCCCGGCAACCAGGTCTGCATGAGCGGCACCTTCGTGCCGATGTACGGCGTCAACAACATCTTCGGCCAGATCCCGCTATTTGGCATCTTCCTCGGTGGCGGCAACAATGAAGGGTTGATCGGTGTGACCTATGAAGTGGTCGGCACGCCGGCCGCACCCGTGATGCGCGTCAATCCGATCTCGGCGATGGCTCCTGGCCTGTTCCGCAAGATCTTCGAATTCAACACCGGCAAGCAGAACTCGCCGTTCGAGGAATTCCCCTCGCAGTCGAATGACGGTTCGACCGGCTCGACGCGTCAGCTCTCGAGCGGCTGCAGCCTGGCGCGGCGGTAACCACCCACATTCCCAAGTGCTCGTGATGGCCGGGACAAGCCCGGCCATGACCGATGTGGCGACGCTTTCGCGCCAAACGTTCTTACTCTGGAGTGGTGCGTCAGGCCGCGCGCACGCCCGCCAGGAAGGTTCCGACTTCGCCCGAGAGCTGCTCGGCTTGCTTGGAGAGGTTCGAGGCGGCGGCGAGCACCATGCCGGCGGCGTTGCCGGTCTCGTTCGCGGCGGTGGAGACGCCGCCGATATTGGTGGTGACTTCCTTGGTCGCCTCTGCGGTCTGCGAGACGCTGCGGGCGATCTCGGCGGTGGCGGCGCCTTGCTCCTCGATCGCAGCTCCGATCGAGGTGGCGATGCGGCTGACCTCCTCGATGGTGGCGGTGATGCCGCCGATGGCGTCGACGGCCTCCTTGGTCGCGCCCTGGATCTGGGCGATCTTGTCGCCGATCTCGCGGGTGGCTTCGGCGGTCTGGCTCGCCAGCGACTTCACCTCGGAAGCGACGACGGCAAAGCCGCGGCCGGCCTCACCGGCGCGCGCGGCCTCGATGGTGGCGTTGAGCGCGAGCAGGTTGGTCTGGGCCGCGATGTTGGAGATCAGCTCGGCGACGTGCTCGATCTGCTGGGCGCCGTCCGAGAGCGCGCGCACGATGGTGTCGGTACGGCGCGCGCTGTCGACCGCGCGGCCGGTGACTTCGGCGGACTGGGCAACCTGGCGGCTGATCTCGGTGATGGAGGAGGAGAGCTCCTCGGCCGCTGCTGCGACCGTCTGGACGCGCTGGCTGGCTTCGGTCGCGGCCGAGCCGACCACGGCGGCGCGGCGGTTGGTGCCTTCGGCGGTCGAGGACATCGACTTGGCGGTGGTCTCGAGCTCACCGGAGCCGGAGGCCATCAGGCCGACGAGCTGACCGACGGAAGCGTCGAAGCGGTCGGCCAGCGCGATCAGGGCGTCGCGCTTCTCCTGCTCGGTGCGTGTCTTGGTGGCGGCCTGCTCGGCCTCCAGCGCGCGCGCCGTCAAGGACGTCTGCCTGAGCACTTCGAGGGTCTCGGCCATGCGGCCGATCTCGTCGCCGCGGTCGGTCTCCTCGACCGGCTTGTCGATAGCGCCTTCGGAGATCGCCTGCATGCGGTTCTTCTGGCGGTCGAGCGCACCGAGCACGTCGCGGGCAATCAGCCAGGACAGCGTCGCCATCAGCAGCACCAGGCCGATGCCGATCGCGGCGAGCTCCAGCGTCAGCGCGCGCACGTCGGCGTCGATGTCGTCGACATAGAGGCCATAGCTGATAGTCACGTTCCAGGGCGCGAATTTGCGCGCGAAGACGGTCTTGCGGACCGGCTCGGTCTGGCCGGGGCGGGGATAGAGGGAGGAGGGGACGCCGCCCTGCGCGGTGTCGCTGCCGGCCTTGATGATGGCGTCGGCGATCAGCACGCCGTTGGAATCCTTGGCGCCGGTGACCTTCCCTTCGAGCTGTTGATTGGCACCGTTCACGACGAGGGAGCCGTCCGGATTGTAAACCACCGGATAGCCCTGGTTGCCGTTGAAGTTCATGCGGCGGCCGCGCTGGTGGAACTGGGCCTTGGCATCGGCCAGCGTCAGCTTGCCGGCGGTAACTTCGTCCTGAAGCGATTGGGCGTAATTGTAGAGCAGCTCGACGGCGATCCGCATCTGCTGGACGCGGTCCTCCATCATGCGGCTCTTGCTGAGGACGGACGAAACGCCGATGATGGCCGTGACTGTGAGGGCCGCAAGGCAGACCATGCTGGCAAGCTTGGTGCGGATCTTCAGATGGCTCAGCAGCTTCATCACAGCCTCTAGGAACGGTTGTTATTGCTCGCATCGGTAGCATGAAGTTCTTACCAATCATGAACGTAGGCATGCGGCGGCCTGCCGCGCGCGCGGCGTCCGCAGGCTCCTGCGCAATCGTGCAGGCAAATCGCCTTGCCGACGGCCTCAGGGGCGGAGAATCGATATTGGACGTCGGGAGCTACCGAGCCCGACCGGACCTGCAATGAGCCGATTCGCTCACCGTATCATCATGTCCGTGCTGCTGGTTGCGGCCCTCGTTCTGATCTGGAACGTGCTGGGGGCGCGCTGAGACGGCCCGGCGGGTCTGCCGGTGCCGTCCTGCTTGCGGGTCAAAGAGGGGCGGCTAGTCCTTGCCCATCGCCGCATCGGCGCTGACCGAGCCGCCGCCGGCTGCCGACAAATAGAGGCAGGCGAAGCAGAACAGGATCGCCGCGGTGCCACCATTGAGCAGTGGCAGGAACACCGGCGTTTCGCCCTTGAGCATGTGGCCCATGAAGTAGGCGAAGGCCATTTCACCGGAGAGGATGAAAGCGGCGAGACGGGTGAACAGGCCGAGCATCAGGAGCGCACCGAGCACGAGTTCAATCGCGCCGGCGGTCCAGATCAGCGGCGGGATGTTCGCGAAGTAGGGAAGCACCGGAAATTTGAAGAGCTTCGCGACACCATACTGGAACAGCAAGAGGCCGGTGATGAAGCGAAACAGGCTCAAGAGAACCGGTTGAAAGCGAGTGAGATAGGGAAAGTTCATTGGTTTGTGCCCTCCATCCAATGCGCGACTAGGATCGTATTCAGCGCCGCCTCGCAAGCCACTCCGGATCGATTCCGCGCTGACATTTTCGTCATGTCGGACAAAACACCGCAACGCGTCCGCTCACGCCGGTTGCGCCAGATTTTTTGCGTACGATGCGCGCATCTCGTCCGTAATTTCCCGGTGACATAGAGGGATGCAGGTTACGTCGAGGAGACTTACTCTCGCAAGGCGGGGACGATGAGGAATGGAATCATTCCGAGGATCACACTCGCAAGTGCGAAAGCGAGCAGGAGATTGTAGCCGTGCGTGACATCGTGGATGAGGCCGCCGCTCCATGAGCCGAAGGCCGAGCCGAGGCCGCTGCCGATCGAGATGGTGCCGAAGATCGTGCCGACGCGCTTGCCGCGAAAGATCTTCATCGCGGTGGCCGTGATCAGCGGGCCGCGCGAGCCCATCATGCTGCCGAAGCAGATGACGAAGCCGGTGAGCAGGATGACGTTCGGATAATACTGAAGCAGCCAGAGCAGGACGATGCCGAGAATCGAGATCGCGTAGCTGAGCAGCACCGATGGTCGCCGCCCGATCATGCCGTCGAGCGCGGACACTCCCAACATGCCGAACACCAGCACGACGCCCGAAAAGCCCCAGGCTGTGGCAGCCTGCAGCGGCGGAAAACCGGCGTCGATCAGATAGGCCACGATCTGCGCCGCGATGGAATACATGCCGACCGCGGTGAAGAAGAAGGTCGAGAACAGCGCCCAGAGCGCGTGATGACGCATCGCGCTCGCAAGCGTCCAGCCATTGTCGACGAAGTCAGGATCGCTTCTCTTGCTCACATGCGGCGAGCCGGCCGAAAACATCCGCCAGGGCAGGAGCAGCAGCGGCACCAGCAACGCGAGCGCGGCGAGGCCGAACAGCTGATACGTCTCACGCCAGCCGAACTGGTCGATCAAGAGCTGCGAGGCCGGCAGCAGCGCCAGCACGCCGCCGCCCATCGCCGAATAGACCACCGCCATCGCGGTCGGCAGCTTGGGGCCGAACCAGCGGCCGAGCAGGATCGAGTTCGGCACGTTGCCGATGAATGCAACGCCGATGCCGACGCAGAGCCCGATCGAGAGCTGGAATTGCCAGAGCGCTTGCGCCTGGCTCGCGATTAGGAAGGCGGAGCCGAGCAGGAACAGTCCGAGCGCGTAGACAATGCGCGGTCCGGAATGGTCGAACAGCCGTCCGACCAGCGGTGCGGTCAGCCCGCTGATCAGCCAGGTCAGTGAATAGATCGAGACGACCTGTGCGCGGTCCCAGCCGAAACTTTCGGAGATCGGCTTGAGGAAGACGGTGAAGCTCTCGCTGAGGCCGCGGCCTAGAACCGCCAGCGTGAAGCACAGCGCGAGCACGACCAGCGCGGTGCGCACAGCGCCTCGCTGCGGGCGCTGTGGTTCCGTGGTCGTTCCCCTGGGCGCTTCCTTGGGCGTGTTCTGATCCATTGCCGGTCAGGGAGCGCGCTTCGGCGTAACCTGACAAGCAGCGAAAAGCTCATACGCCTATGCAGGCTTGAGCAGGATGTGCTTCTTCTTGCCGAAGGACAGCTTGATCACGCCTTCGGGTGTGAGATTGGCCGCCGAGAGCGCCATCTTCTCGTCGGTGACGGGCTCGTCGTTGATACGCAGGCCGCCGCCCTTGATCTGCCGCCGCGCCTCGCCGTTGGAGGCGACCAGGCCCGCCTTGACGAAGGCACTGAGCACGCCGAGGCCGGCGTCGAGTTCGCCGCGCGGAATTTCCACCGTCGGCAGGCTCTCGGCGAGCGCGCCCTCCTCGAAGGTGCGGCGTGCGGTTTCGGCGGCTTCGTTCGCGGCGTCGCGGCCATGCAGCAGCGCGGTCGCTTCGGTAGCGAGCACCTTCTTGGCCTCGTTGATCTCCGAGCCGCCGAGCGCCTCGAGCTTCTTGATCTCGGCCATCGGCAGCGTCGTGAACAGCTTCAGGAATTTGCCGACGTCAGCATCCTCGGTGTTGCGCCAATACTGCCAGAAATCGTACGGGCTGAACTGATCGGCATTGAGCCACACCGCGCCTTGCGCGGTCTTGCCCATCTTGGCGCCCGAGGCCGTGGTCAGGAGCGGCGTCGTCAGCGCGAACAGCTGATGGGTGCCCATGCGGCGGCCGAGATCGACGCCCATGATGATGTTGCCCCACTGGTCCGAGCCGCCCATCTGCAATCTGCAGCCGGTGCGCTTGGCGAGCTCGACGAAGTCGTAGGCCTGGCAGACCATGTAGTTGAACTCGATGAAGCTCATCTCCTGCTCGCGCTCGAGGCGCAGGCGCACGGAGTCCATGGTCAGCATGCGGTTGACCGAGAAGTGGCGCCCGACGTCGCGCAGCATCTCGATCCAGTTCAGCTTGGTCAGCCACTCAGCATTGTCGAGCATGACGGCGTCGCTCTTGCCCTCGCCGTAGCGGAGCACCTTGGCGAACACGCCGCGGATCGAGGCCTTATTTTCCTCGATCTCGGCGACGGTGCGCATCGCGCGCGTCTCGTCCTTGCCGGAGGGATCGCCGACCATGGTGGTGCCGCCGCCCATCAGCGTGATCGGCTTGTTGCCGGACTGCTGCAGCCAGTGCAGCATCATCATGGTCAGATAGTTGCCGATATGCAGCGAGCGGGCGGTGCAATCGTAGCCGACATAGGCGGTCGCTTCGCCCTTGGCGGCGAGCGCGTCCAGCCCCTCGAAATCGGAGCACTGGTGGATGAAACCGCGTTCCTGCAGGATATTGAGAAAATCCGATTTAAATGCAGTCATCTGTCGGCATGCCCAACAATTCTTGGTTTACTGTTTCGGGAGCAATTTAAGGGTATTTCGTGGGAACCCGACTGCTGCCCGCCGCTTGGCGCTGTGGCATTATAAGATGTGTCCCTCTGGCACAAGATCGGCATGCCGGAACGGGTCATGAGGATGCTGATCCATGATGTTGACGGCACTCGGTTTGATGAGCGGCACCTCGCTGGACGGGGTGGACGTCGCGCTGATCGAAACCGATGGAAAGCAGGTGAAGGCATTCGGACCGTCGAGCTACCGGGCCTATACCCCGGCGGAGCGCAATCTGCTGCGCCAGGCGCTGAACGAGGCCGTGCACCTGCAGCGACGTGACGCCCGGCCGGGCATTCTGGCCGAAGCTGAGCGCGTGGTGACGCTGGCCCACGCCGAGGCGGTTGCCGCCTTCGTCGCCCAGAACCGCATGAAGCCCGAGGAGATCGACATCGTGGGCTTCCACGGTCAGACCGTGCTGCACCGGCCGGAACGGCGGCTGACGGGGCAGATCGGCGACGCGCCGGCGCTGGCCAGGGCGATCCATATTCCCGTGATGTACGATTTCCGCGCCGCCGATGTCGAGGCGGGCGGGCAGGGCGCGCCCCTCGTACCGGTCTACCATCGGGCGCTGGCGCAGTCGCTGGAGCGCGAGGGCCCGATCGTCGTGGTCAATATCGGCGGCGTCTCCAACATCACCTATATCGACGGCAACGACACGCTGATCGCCTGCGATACCGGCCCTGGCAACGCGCTGCTCGACGATTTCATGTACCGCACCATGAACCAGGCCTTCGATGCCGAAGGCAAGTTCGCGGCGCTTGGCAAGGCAGACGAAGCCTGGATCGCCCGCGCGCTGGAGCTGCCGTTCTTCGCGTTGTCGCCGCCGAAATCGCTCGACCGCAACGACTTCGCTGGCCTCAGGCTCGGCGACGTCGCGCCGGCCGATGGCGCGGCGACCCTGACCGCCTTCACCGCGGCAGCGATCGCCCGCGTCATTCCGCTGCTGCCGCGGCGGCCGCGCAGCTGGATCGTCTGCGGCGGCGGCGCCCGCAACCTCACCATGCTGCGGATGCTGCGGGAGCGGGTGGGCTCGGCCACCGTCGAGGCGGCCGAGACGCTCGGCTGGGCCTCCGACGCCATCGAGGCCCAGGCCTTCGGCTTCCTCGCAGCGCGCGGGCTGAAGGGGCTGCCGCTGTCCTACCCTGCCACCACGGGCGTGCCGATGCCGATGACGGGCGGGGTGATCGCCAGACCTTGAGGCGGCGGCCTGAGATCGGCCGGTTAATGCAGATGCATTGAACTTGACGGGTATATGCAAATGCATCTATATGGATGCAGTTGCATCAACCTGCCGGGATCCGCGCCATGACCGCGTCACTGAAACTGATCAGCCACAAGCTTTGCCCTTACGTCCAGCGCGCGGTGATCGCGTTGAAGGAGAAGGGCGTTCCGTTCGAGCGGATCGACATCGATCTCGCCAGCAAGCCCGACTGGTTTCTGAAATTGTCGCCGCTCGGCAAGGTGCCGGTGCTGGTGGTGACGACGGAGCAGGGAGAGGTCGCGCTGTTCGAGAGCAATGTGATCTGCGAGTACATCGAGGAAACCCAAGGTGGCGCGAAGCTGCATCCGGCGGATGCCTTGAAGCGGGCTGAGCACCGTGCCTGGATGGAGTTCGGCTCAGCGATCCTCGGCGATCTCTGGGGTCTGGAGACCACGACGGATCCGGCGACCTTCGAGAGCAAGCGCCAGGCACTCGCGGCGAAATTCGCGCGCGTCGAGGCAGCGCTTGGCGCGGGCCCGTACTTCGCCGGCGAGGCGTTCAGCCTGGTCGATGCGGTGTTCGCGCCTGTCTTCCGTTACTTCGATCTGTTCGACGAACTGACGGAGCACGGCATCTTCACGGATGTGCCGAAGGTCCGAGCGTGGCGCGCCGAGCTGGCGAAGCGTCCGAGTGTCCGCACCGCCGTCGGCGAAGATTATCCGCAATTGCTGCGCGCTTTCCTCGTTCGTCACGACGCGCACCTGCTCAAGCTCGCGGCCTGAGCGCACGCCGATGTCGTCGTCCGTCGCCTGGCTGATGCTGGTGATCGCCGGCCTGCTCGATGTCGGCTGGGCGATCGCGATGAAGTATGCTGAAGGCTACACGCGCGTCGGCTGGAGCATCGCCTCACTGGTGCTGCTCGCCGCCTTCGTTGTGCTGCTCGGACGCGCCTTGAAGGTGCTCGAGGTCGGTGTTGCCTATTCGGTCTGGACCGGCATTGGCGCTGCCGGCACCTTCATCATGGGCGTCGTGCTGTTCGGGGAGGCGCTGAGCGCGATGAAGCTTGCCGGCATCGCGCTCGTCTTGCTGGGGATCGTCGCGCTCAAGCTGGCTTGAGCGCCGGGCTACAGGGTCCTAGCGCACGTTGGCGAGACGCATGTCGAGATAGGCCGTGATGGTTTCCATCAGCGGCTCGAGCTTGGCATCGAAGAAGTGGTTGGCGCCGGGGATGATCTGCTGGTCGATCACGATGCCCTTCTGCGTCTTCAGCTTCTCGACCAGCGTGTTGACGTCCTTGGGCGGCACCACCGCGTCCTTCTCGCCGTGAACGATCAGGCCCGACGACGGGCAGGGCGCGAGGAACGAGAAGTCGTAGAGATTGGCGGGCGGCGCGATCGAGATGAAGCCCTCGACCTCGGGGCGGCGCATCAAGAGCTGCATGCCGATCCAGGCACCGAAGGAGAAGCCGGCGACCCAGCAGGCGCGCGCTTCGGGATTGATTGTCTGCGCCCAGTCGAGTGCGGCGGCAGCATCCGACAATTCGCCGGTGCCATGGTCGAACGAGCCCTGGCTGCGCCCGACGCCGCGGAAATTGAAGCGCAGCACCGAGAAGCCGCGATGAGCGAAGGCGTAGTAGCACTGGTACACGATCTGATGGTTCATCGTGCCGTGGAACTGCGGATGAGGATGCAGGATCATCGCGATCGGCGCGTTCTTCTGCTTGGCCGGGTGATAGCGGCCTTCGAGTCGGCCGGCGGGGCCAGTGAAAATAACTTCAGGCATCGATGATCTCTGACTTAAGTCCCTTGAGGTGATCCCTGCGCAATCGTCCGATTCTGGCTCTGCCCGCGTTGCCGCCGACAAGAGCACGGATGAAGGGTGGAGAGGCGCGCCCTCGGATGATGCGCGAGTGGCGCGCAGGTGAACTGACGCGCGCTTCTAACACGAGGCCAGGGTCAAAAAGCAAGCTTCTTCGACATCTCTCAATCAGCTCAAGAACTTAGCCGGTCATCGCAGTGTCATCTCTGGCTTGCGTCCCAGCACCGGGACCTGCCTGAAATCGGCCGGAGCACGGCAAGAGCCGGCCGCTCTGCCGGAGGGCAGTGCTCAACCGATTGGAATCACGATTGTTTATGGGGCACCGGTTGATCGACGGTAGCGATTCCCGCTGGGGCGGTTCGGCTTCCGAGCGAGGCGACCGCCGGCCGGTAACGCCGGCTGCCGCCGAGCGTCTGGCCGTTGTCGAAGGCGAGTTCGAAATCTCCGGAAGGTTTGAGGTCGACGCCGCGCACCCGGTCGAGATTGGCAAGCTTGGTCCGGTGGACGCGAACGATGGAAAAGCGCGCCAGCTCGCTTTCCGCCGCTGCCAGCGTACCCCGGATCAGGGGCCGGGTGCCGTCGGCGAGGCTGTATTCGATGTAGTTGCCGGCAGACGCGACCCAGAGGATTTCGCGCGGCACCACGCGAATGCGGCTCGTGCCGTCGCGCAGCCAGATCAGATCGGGTGACGACGGTTGCGGCGGCGCGGGCGGCGTCGACGATGCGACTGCCGTGCTCTTCAGCTCACGCCGGCTTTCGAGCAGCCAGATCGTGGCGGCGATCAGGACAACGGCCACGGCGTCTTTCCGGAATTCGTACAGGACCGTCGCGAGCGAGAACCGGAAATCGTAGGCCCCGCCCGCGAGCCAGAGCGCGAGCTTCCGCACCCAGACCATGCCGGTGATGTGAAGGGTGGAGAAGCCGAGCAGGGCGATTGTCCCGATCGCCGCCTGAGCGGCGAGGCCAGGTGTCCGGCGCATGCGGCGGACCGCCAAGACCAGGATCGGCAGCAACAGCACGATGACGGCGATGCTCGACATCTCCCAAAACAGCCGCCGGCCGATGTCGTAACTGTCGCCGCGCCAGGCCGCGTCCTGCGCGCCCGAAAATGCATTGACGATCCCGATCGCGAGCGCGACGGCCGCAATCGCGGCGAACATCATCCGGTCGCCGCCGCTGATCCCAAAAGACGCGCGACTCGTCCCAGCCGCCGGCGGCTCATCCCCTCGCGCCCGTGCCTGATCCCAAACCGGCTCGACGCGCGCCGCAGGCGGAGCATTTTCGGTGTCAGCCATGGCCCCAAAACCGCGTTTGTCGTCCCGTCAAGGAGCAGAAAACCATGACAACACCACAGCAATTCCAAAGCTCGGACAGACGTATCGATCTGGACTGGGTGCGGATTTTAGCCTTTGGGCTCTTGATCTTCTACCACGTCGGCATGCTCTACGTGTCCTGGGGATTCCACATCAAGAGCGCGCACCGGCTGACCTGGCTGGAACCGGTGATGCTATTCCTCAACCCCTGGCGCCTGTCGCTGCTGTTCCTGGTGTCCGGGGTTGCCACCCGCTTCATGCTTGGCAAGTCCAGCCTGGCCTCGCTCGCCGGCGCGCGGTCGGCACGGCTCTTGATCCCGCTGATCTCAGGCATGCTCGTGATCGTGCCGCCGCAATCCTATCTCCAGATCGTCGAAAGCCTCGGCTATCCCGCCGGCTTCTTCGATTTCTACGCCAGGCACTACTTTGCCTTCGGTGCGCAGTTCTGCCCGAACCCGTGCATCGTGTTGCCGACCTGGAACCATCTCTGGTTCGTGGTCTATCTCTGGGTCTACACGATTTCCTTGATCGGCGTGCTCGCGCTGTGGCCGGCCGGGGCTGACTGGCTTGGCCGGAAGCTGGCTGGCGTGCTTGCCGGCCCCCGGCTCCTGATCGTGCCCTGCCTGCTGTTTGCGGCCTGGCGCCTCGTGCTGTTTCCGGCTTTTCCGTCGACGCATGCGCTGTTTGGCGACTGGTACAACCATGCGGACCATGCGACGGCTTTCCTGATCGGTTTCCTGCTGGCCAGGCAGGAGGGGATCTGGTGCGAAGTCGAGCGCCAGCGCTGGATGGCCCTGCTGGCGGCAGCCGCCTGCTTCTCGGCCTTCATCCTGGTTCGCGCCGGCCTGTTCGCGCCGTCGCCTGCGCTGAAGTGGGCCGCGGCCTCGGCCTATGGCTGCTACCAATGGCTCGCGATCGCTGCCGTGCTGGGCTTTGCGCGACGCTATCTCACAGCCGACAGCCCCGCGCGGTGCTATCTGACCGAGGCGATCTTCCCGTACTACATCGTGCATCAGACCGCGATCATCGTGATCGCGCATCGATTGCACGACAGCGGCCTGCCGGCCGGGATCGAGGCCTGCTTTGTCATCATGGGGACCGCGCTCACATGTGTGGCGACCTATGAAGTCGTTCAACGCATTTCCTGGCTGCGGCCGCTGTTCGGATTGCGGGCGGTGCCGCGACGGCTCGCAAGGATGGAGCAGCATCAGCCGGCCTGACGAGGCCCCGCCGTGCGGTTGGTCGGACGACAAAAGGTGCTAAGAGGGCGAGATGCCGAACCGTGTCTATCTCGACTGGAATGCAACCACGCCGCTGCGCCCTGAGGCGCGGGCGGCGATGGTTGCGGCCTTCGACCTGGTCGGCAATCCATCGTCGGTCCATGCCGAGGGGCGGGAGGCGCGACGGCTGGTCGAGGACGCCCGCGCCGTGCTTGCGACGGCCGTCGGTGCTCTGCCGCGGAACGTTGTTTTCACCTCCGCCGGAACCGAGGCCAATGCGCTGGCGCTGTCGCCGGGGCTGCGGGGCCCGTCCGGCGGACCTGTCGAGCGGCTGCTGGTCTCCGCGGTCGAGCACGCCTCGGTGCTGGCAGGCGGCCGGGTCCCAGGCGCCGCGATCGGTTTGATCCGGGTCACGCGTTCCGGTGTGGTCGATCTTGAGCACCTGAAGGCGCAGCTCAGGGACGGCCCGCCGGCGCTGGTTTCCATCATGGCCGCCAACAATGAGACAGGAGCGCTCCAGCCCGTCGCCGAGGCGGCGAGGTTCGTCCATGAGGCCGGCGGCCTCCTGCACATCGATGCGATCCAGGCGTTGGGCAAAATCCCGTTCGACATCAAGGCTATAGGCGCCGACGTTGCGAGCTTTTCTGCGCACAAGATCGGCGGCCCCAAGGGCATCGGCGCATTGGTCGTGACGGAGGGGATCGCCGGCCTCGAGCCGGTGCTGCGGGGCGGCGGGCAGGAGCTCAACCGTCGCGCCGGAACCGAGAACGTCGCAGGCATCGCCGGCCTTGGCGCGGCGGCGAAAGCCGCGCTTCAGGCTCTCCCGGAGGATGCGGAGCGCATGGCAACTCTCAGAAGTCACTTGGAAAATGGTATCCGGGGAGTCGCGGGCGCGACGATCTTCTCTGAAGATGTTGAGCGGTTGCCAACTACCGTGCTGTTCACGGCGCCGGGTCTCAAGGCCGAAACGGCCGTGATCGGTTTCGACCTCGAAGGCATCGCGGTCTCCTCCGGTTCGGCCTGCTCGTCGGGCAAGGTCCAGCCGTCTCACGTTCTCTCGGCCATGGGATTTGACCCGGCGGTGGCCCAGGGAGCGGTGCGCCTCAGTCTTGGCTGGTCCTCGGAACTGGAGGACATCAACAGGGCGTTAGAGGCTTGGCGAAAGCTTGGTAATACCCTACTTAAGGGTTGAGCGACGAAACACGGCTTGAACGGTTCTAAGCCCGTGCTTTCCGCAGAGAAATATCGTAATACTCGTCCGAGTTTGATCCACCGCGGTCCTTGAAACCGCGAGCGGAGGATGGAATGCCAGCCGTACAAGAGACGGTCGAGCGCGTGAAGCGCATCGACGTCGACCAGTATCGTTATGGGTTTGAGACCCTGATCGACACCGAGAAGGCCCCCAAGGGGCTGTCGGAAGAGATCGTAAAATTCATCTCGCAGAAGAAGAACGAACCCGCCTGGATGCTGCAGTGGCGGCTTGAGGCCTATCGGCGCTGGCTGACCATGCAGGAGCCGACCTGGGCGCGCGTCGACTATCCCAAGATCGACTTCCAGGATCTCTATTACTACGCGGCGCCGAAGCCGAAGAAACGGTCTCCTCGCTCGACGAGATCGATCCCGAGATCCTGAAGACCTACGAGAAGCTCGGCATTCCCTTGCGGGAAGTCGCCATGCTCGAAGGCGTCGAGCCGAAGGTGGGCGAGGAAGATCCCGCCCGCCGCAAGATCGCGGTCGATGCGGTGTTCGACTCGGTCTCGGTTGCAACCACGTTCAAGGCGAACTGAAGAAGGCCGGCGTGATCTTCATGCCGATCTCCGAGGCGATCCGCGAGCACCCTGAATTGGTGCAGAAATATCTGGGCTCGGTGGTCCCGACCTCGGACAATTTCTATGCGACGCTGAATTCGGCGGTGTTCTCCGACGGCTCGTTCGTCTACGTGCCGCCGGGCGTGCGCTGCCCGATGGAGCTGTCGACCTATTTCCGCATCAACGAGCGCAACACCGGCCATTCGAGCGCACGCTGATCATCGCCGACAAGGGCGCCTACGTCTCCTATCTCGAAGGCTGCACCGCGCCGCAGCGCGACGAGAACCAGCTGCACGCGGCCGTGGTCGAACTGGTCGCGCTCGACGATGCCGAGATCAAATATTCGACGGTGCAGAACTGGTATCCCGGCAATTCGGAAGGCAAGGGCGGCATCTACAACTTCGTCACCAAGCGTGGCGACTGCCGCGGCGCCAACTCCAAGATCTCCTGGACCCAGGTGGAGACGGGCTCGGCCATCACCTGGAAATATCCGAGCTGCATCCTGCGCGGCGACAATTCCCGCGGCGAGTTCTACTCGATCGCGATCTCGAACGGCTTTCAGCAGGTCGATAGCGGCACCAAGATGATCCATCTCGGCAAGAACACGTCGAGCCGCATCATCTCCAAGGGCATCGCCGCCGGCAGGTCGCAGAACACCTATCGCGGCCTCGTCACCGCGCACCGGAAAGCCACCGGCGCACGCAACTTCACCGCCTGCGACTCGCTGCTGATCGGCGACAAATGCGGTGCGCACACCGTGCCGTACATCGAGGCCAAGAACTCCTCGGCGACGTTCGAGCACGAGGCGACGACCTCGAAGATCTCCGAGGACGTGCTGTTCTACTGCATCCAGCGCGGGCTCAGTCAGGAGGAGGCGGTCGGCCTCGTCGTCAACGGCTTCGTCAAGGACGTGCTGCAGCAGCTGCCGATGGAGTTCGCGGTGGAAGCGCAGAAGCTGATCTCGATCTCGCTCGAAGGGTCGGTCGGCTAGCTCGGACCTCATCCTGAGGAGGTCGCGAAAGCGGCCGTCTCGAAGGATGGATACCGGAAAGATTGGTGGCCTCGATCCTTCGAGACGCGCCTTCGGCGCTCCCTGGGATGAGGGGATAGATGGAAAAACATTATGGCTTTGCTTGAAGTGAAAGACCTCAAGGTTCGTGTCGAGGAGCGTGAGATCCTCCACGGGCTGACGCTGACCGTGAACGAGGGCGAGGTCCACGCCATCATGGGGCCGAACGGCTCCGGCAAGTCGACGCTCTCGCATGTCATTGCCGGCAAGCCCGGCTATGAGGTCACCGACGGCCAGATTCTGTTCAAGGGCGAGGACCTGCTGGAGATGGAGCCGGATGAGCGCGCCGCCAAAGGCGTGTTCCTGGCGTTCCAGTACCCGGTCGAGATTCCCGGCGTCGCCACCATGACGTTCCTGCGCACCGCGCTCAACGCGCAGCGCAAGGCGCGCGGCGAGAGCGAATATTCGACCCCGGACTTCCTGAAGAAGGTCCGCGAGGTCTCGAAGTCGCTGAACATCCCGCAGGACATGCTCAAGCGCGGCGTCAATGTCGGCTTCTCCGGCGGCGAGAAGAAGCGCAACGAGGTGCTGCAGATGGCGCTGTTCGAGCCGAGCCTGTGCATCCTCGACGAGATGGATTCGGGCCTCGACATCGACGCGCTGCGCATCGCGGCCGACGGCGTCAACGCGCTGCGCTCGCCGGGGCGCTCGATGGTCGTCATCACCCACTATCAGCGGCTGCTGAACTACATCGTGCCCGACGTCGTGCATGTGATGTCGAAGGGCCGCGTCGTGAAGAGCGGCGGCAAGGAGCTGGCCCTGGAGCTGGAAGCGTCCGGCTACGCCCAGTTCGAGGATGCCGCGTAAGGATTGTTTGCGATGAACGTTGCTGTGGCAAAGACCGGAAAGGGCCGCGCGGTGAGCGATCTCTTCGCCAGCGTCGAAGGCCGGCTGCCGGGTTCGCCTGGGGTCACCGCCGTGCGCCGCGAGGCATTCGAGACCTATGAGCGTCTCGGCCTGCCGCACCGCCGGATCGAGGAATGGAAATACACCGACCTGCGTGCGCTGGTCGGCGAGGTGCTGCCGTTGGCAGCAGCGCCCGATGCCGCCGCGCTTAAGCGCGCTGCGGACGCGGTCAAGGTCCATGCGATCGACGGCGCCCGCAAGCTGGTGCTGGTCGATGGCGTGTTCGCGGCCGATCTGTCCGATGTGAAGGCGCTTGGCACTGAAGCGGGCTTCAAGACATCGCGTGAGGCACTGGAGAAGGACGCCAGCCTCCTGAAGACCGCAGCCACCGATGCGGTGATCGCGCTGAATGCGGCAATGGCGACCGACGGCGTCGTGTTGTCGATCGCGGATGGCGCGCAGCTGTCCGCGCCGATCCAGATCATCCACATCGCGACTGCCGCGTCGACCTCGGCGTTCACCCGCTCGCAGGTCGTGGTCGGGAAGGGCGCTCGCGTCACCATCGTCGAGACTTTTGTGGCGGCGGACGCCAAGGCCTATCAGGTCAACGACGCCGTCATCGTCTCGGTCGGCGACAATTCCGACGTCGCGCATATCCGCCTGATGGACGACGCGCCTGACGCAGTGAACGTCACCTCGCAGTTCGTCACCATCGGCGCCAATGTGAAGTTCAATTTCTTCAACATGACCACCGGCGCCGCGGTGAGCCGTCTTCAGGGCTTCATCATGCTGGCGGGCGAGGGCAGTGAGCTCTCGGCCAACGGTGTCAACCTGTTGAAGAAGACCGAGCATGGCGACACCACGCTGGTAGTCGACCATGCCGTGCCGAACTGCGTCAGCCGCGAGACCTTCCGCGCGGTGATCGACGAGCGCGGCCACTCGGTGTTCCAGGGCCGGATCATCGTCCGTCCTGACGCACAGAAGACCGACGGCAAGATGATGACCCGTGCGCTGCTGCTGTCGGACGAAGCCGAAGCCGACAACAAGCCGGAGCTGGAAATCTTCGCCGACGACGTCTCCTGTGGCCACGGCGCCACCGCCGGCGCGCTCGACGACAGCCTGCTGTTCTACCTGAAGGCCCGCGGCCTGCCGGAGAAGCAGGCGCAGGCGCTGCTGATCCAGGCCTTCGTCGGCGAAGCGATCGAGCAGATCGCCGATGACGGCTTGCGCGAGCACGTGATCGGCGTCGCCGAGCGCTGGCTGGAGCGTCGCCAATGAGCACGCATCCCGCGGTCAAGAACGGAGCCTATGACGTTGCGCGCGTGCGCCAGGATTTTCCGGCGCTTAGCCTGCAGGTCTACGGCAAGAAGCTGGTCTATCTCGACAATGCCGCCTCGGCGCAGAAGCCGAGCGCGGTGCTCGACCGCATGACGCAGGCCTATACGTCCGAATACGCCAACGTGCATCGAGGCCTGCATTACCTCGCCAATGCGGCGACGGAGGCCTATGAGGGCAGCCGCACCAGGGTGGCGCAGTTCATCAACGCGCCGCGTACGGAAGAAGTGATCTTCACCCGCAACGCGACGGAAGCAATCAACCTCGTCGCGTCCTCGTGGGGTGGCCCGAACATCAAGGAAGGCGACGAGATCGTCATCTCGATCATGGAGCACCACTCCAACATCGTGCCCTGGCATTTCCTGAGAGAACGCCAGGGTGCGGTGATCAAATGGGCGCCGGTCGACGACGAGGGCAATTTCCTCATCGACGAGTTCGAGAAGCTGCTGACGTCAAAGACCAAGCTGGTCGCGATCACGCAGATGTCGAACGCGCTTGGCACCATCGTGCCCGTCAAGGACGTGGTGAAGATCGCCCATGCCCGCGGCATTCCCGTGCTGGTCGACGGCAGCCAGGGCGCGGTGCATCTGCCGATCGACGTCCAAGACATCGGCTGCGACTTCTACGTCTTCACCGGCCACAAGGTGTACGGTCCGACCGGCATCGGCGTGCTCTGGGCCAAGTACGACCACCTCGTCGCGATGCGCCCGTTCAACGGCGGCGGCGAGATGATCCGCGAGGTCACGCGCGACGTCGTCACCTATGGCGATCCCCCGCACAAATTCGAGGCGGGCACGCCGGCGATCGTCGAGGCGGTCGGCCTTGGCGCGGCCATCGACTACGTCAACTCGATCGGCAAGGAGCGCATCGCGGCCCACGAGGCCGACCTCACCGCCTACGCCCAGGAGCGCCTGCGCGAGATCAACTCGCTGCGGCTGATCGGCACGGCACGGGGCAAGGGCCCGGTGATCTCCTTCGAGCTTAGGGGTGCTCACGCGCACGATGTCGCGACCGTGATCGACCGCCAGGGCATCGCGGTGCGCGCCGGCACCCATTGCGTGATGCCGCTTTTAGAGCGGTTCAACGTCACAGCCACCTGCCGGGCCTCGTTCGGCATGTATAATACGCGGGAAGAAGTCGATCATCTGGCACAGGCGCTTTTGAAGGCGCGGGATTTGTTCGCATGAGTGACACGGCCGAAATCAAAGCCAATCCGATGGAGACCCATTCGGCGCTGCCGCCGGAGGAGACCGAGCGGCTGACCCGCGAGATCATCGCCGGGCTCAAGACCGTGTTCGATCCGGAAATCCCGGCCGACATTTACGAGCTCGGGCTGATCTACAAGGTCGAGATCAAGGACGACCGTTCGGTCGACGTCCAGATGACGCTGACGACACCGAACTGCCCGGCCGCCGGCGAGCTGCCGACCATGGTCGAGAACGCGGTTGCCAGCGTTCCCGGCGTCGGCGTGGTCGACGTCAAGGTAGTTTGGGAGCCGCCGTGGTCGCCCGAGCGCATGAGCGACGAGGCGCGCCTCGTCCTCAACATGTGGTGACGCGCAACACTGGCATTGAATTCGCTCCGCAACGGACCAGATAGATAAGATGACCCAGATTTCGTCAGGTTCGACCCCAGCATCCACTCCGAAGCCGCGGCGTCCGCGCCCGCAGGTGATGCGGCTGACGGATGCGGCTGCCCAGCGCATCACCGAGCTGACCCAGCGCGCCGATTCCGAAATCGTCGGCCTGCGCGTCGGCGTGAAAAACGGCGGCTGCGCCGGCCAGTCCTACACGGTCGAATACGCCCACGAGATCCGGCCGACCGACGAGGTCGTCGAGGACAAGGGCGTCAAGATCCTGGTCGACCCCAAGGCCGTGCTGTTCCTGCTCGGCACCGAGATGGACTACAAGGCCGACAAGATGCAGGCCCAGTTCGTCTTCAACAATCCCAATCAGATTTCCGCCTGCGGCTGCGGCGAGTCGGTCGAGCTGCGGCCGGCCACGATCGCTGACTAAGCCCGTCGTGGCTCGACCACGCTGCGAGCCATATGCGGCGATCTTCCGAATGACGACGTAATCATGATCTCCTCCAGTGCCTTCCGTGTCTCGGGTGGAACGACATAGTCTGCTGGAAAATCTATGAACGGCGTCACCCACGGCTCTTCCTTGTCGGAGGCCCCGTAGTATGGATTGTACGCCATCATCCTGAGCGACTGATCGGAGGCTCGCGATCTCAAGATTAATGAATTGTGTGTCTTGCCCTTTATCGTGATCTTGCCGTTCATCACGACTCCGACGAATCTTGCCTTCTTGTGTTCTGTGCAGAGCCACTCCATGGCCATGGTCTCGACGTAGGCGAGATCGTCGGTCTCCAGCACGTGTAGGTGATATCGGGAATTCCACCAGCCGGTCACGGTGGTTCCAAGCGCGGTATTGCCCCAGCCGTGCGTGTCCATATGTTCAAATGCGCTTCGGAATTGCGCGCCAGCAAACCGGGCAAGGTCGGCAAGACTGCTAGCCATGGGTCGTCCTCCGAAATGTTCCGCGGCTTTCGGTTATCGAACCTGTTGAAAATAAACCTCTGGTAGAAGTCGTACTGTCCAGAACCTGCTACATTGTTAACGTTGCCGATGGGATGGCCCCTCTAGCTGCCAGAGGGATAGCGTGACGAACAAGCATGGACCGCGAATTCCTGACCGACCTGTTCGCCGATTTCGGACCCGTCACCATCCGCAAGATGTTCTCGGGCTACGGCATCTCCGCCGACGGCGTCAATTTCGCGCTGTCGCTGCGGGCAGGCCTGTTCTTCCGGGCGGACGAGGCGACCATCCCGGCTTTCGAGACAGAAGGCTCAAAGCCGTTTCAATATTCGACCCGCGCCAAGACGGTGGTGGTGAACTCCTATTGGGAGTTGCCGGCACGCCTGTTCGACGATTCCGAGGAGTTCGCGCAATGGGCGAGGGCGGCCCTCGCCGCCGCCCGGCGTGCCAAGGTGAAGAAGCGACCGAAGGGGAAGAAGGCGGCGAGGAAGAAGGTCGTGCCGAAGAAGGGTGTGGCGAAGAAGGTCGCCAAGAAAACGGTGCGTAGGGTGAGCAAAGCGAAGCGTGCCCACGGCTCAAGATGATCGTGCCGAGATCGTGGGAACGGCGCGTTGCCTTTGCCCACTCTATGAGAGCTCAATCCCCGGCCTTGGTCAGGCCGACCCTCATGTCCTTTGCCGTGAACACGCAGATGCCGTCCGCCAGCACGCGCCCGTCGGCGATGCCGAGCACCAGCTTGCCGCGGCGGACCATCCGCATCGCGACCTCGTAGCGCACGCGTTGTGTGTTCGGTGTGATCTCGCCGGTGCACTCCACCTCGCCGACGCCGATGGCGCGGCCCTTGCCCGGCGAGCCCGACCAGCCCAGCCAATAGCCGATCATCTGCCACATGGCATCGAGCCCCAGCGTGGGCGGCATCAGCGCATCCCCGCGATAATGGCAATTGAAGAACCAATGGTCCGGCGCGATGTCGAGCTCGCCGACGATATGGCCCTTGCCGAACGCGCCGCCGTCCATGCTGATTTCCGCGATGCGATCCATCATCAGCATCGGCGGTGCCGGCAATTGCGCGTTGCCGGGGCCGAAATAGCCGCCTTCGCTCGATCTCAGCAGCTCGTCCCTGCTGTAGGACGGTTGCGGCGTATGGAAATCGTGAGGATTGGGCAAGGCGATACGTCCTCGATGCTCGCGGTCAGGCGCCACGGCGGCGAGGAAAATGTCGGTTGGCAAGTTGGAATGTCAAGCGCGGTGGTTTTCGGCGCCTCGCGCCCGCCCGTTGCGCGTCCTGAATTCCGCATCGAGGCCCGCAGATCACGCGGTTACGGTCGCTACTTCTTGGTACGTAACTTGAGACCACGGCGCTTCGTAGCCGGCCGAATTTGTGGGCGCGCCAGCGCGACGCTGGCCATGTTTGGCGCGGGCCGCACAATCGTGTCGGCGGGACCGAGAATGCGTCCATCTCGAGCCCGTAGCTCGAGCCTGCGTACGGGAAGCGCGGATTTTTTGTCGACCAGCAGCACGTGGGCCTCTTCAGGCGCGAAGCAAAAATCTTCGCCCCACTGTCTGAGCGCTGCAAGAACCAGAAACAGCCCGCGTCCCTTCTCGGTCAGCTCATATTCCTGATATGGGCCGTCCTCTGCCGCAGGCACAATGTCCATGATGCCGTGTGCCACGAGATTGCGCAGCCGGGCCGACAGGATGTTCTTGGAGAGGCCGAGACTTTTCTGAAACTCCCCGAACCGGCGCAAGCCATCGAAGGCGTCGCGCACGATCAGAAGCGACCACCAGTCGCCGATCGCGTCCAGAGGGCGCGCGACGCCGCACAGCGAATCCTTGTGACTAATCCTCCTGCCCATCCTGACCGCTCTCCCGACCCCGTGCTGCTCAAGCCCCCTATAGTGGTTGCAAAGTAAAACCTCAAGGGATATGCAAGAATGGTTTCAAATTGAAACCATGCATCTTCGAGGAGCCCATGATCCAGCCCGATGCCACGTTCGGTGAGCACCTTTGCCTTTGCGCCGCATTTCACGGACGCCCCTGCGTTCCGGATGCACTTCGTCGATGAGGGGCCTCGCCATGGCGAGGTCGTCCTCTGCCTTCATGGCGAGCCGACCTGGGGCTACCTGTTCCGTCACCTGATTCCGGTGTTGAGCGCGACGCATCGCGTCATCGTCCCGGACCACATGGGATTTGGAAAGAGCGAGACGCCGGCCACGCGCAGTTATTGGCTGCAGGACCATATCGACAATCTGGAGAAGTTCGTCCTCGCGCTGGACCTGACCGACATCACGCTCGTGATGCATGATTTCGGCGGCCCGGTCGGCATGGGATTCGCGGCGCGGCACCCGGACCGTATCCGGCGGCTCGTCTCGACCAACGGCCCGACACCATTCGGTCAAGTCGATCTGCTGGAGCGCGTGACTGCAAATGCCGCTGTTTCACCGTGGTTTCGGTGGATTGCGCAAGCCGAAGCAGACGGCACTCTCGAAGTGGTGCTTGGGCAACTCGGCTTCAACATCTTGAGCACGCTGAAGCTGAATGGTTTCGAGAACAACGCGATCATCAGCGACGATTGGCTTGAGGCCTATGGCGCGCCGTTTGCCAATCCGGCCGAATGCCTCGGGGCGATCGGCTGGGCGAAGGGCTTTGCGATCGGCGCACACCAGTTCGCGACGCCTGGTGCCGCAGCAGATCGCATCATCCGCGGCAGGCCAGCGCTGGCGATCTGGGGCGAGGCGGACCGCACGCTTCACGCGGCGCACTTTTTGCCGCTCTTCGAAGCGGTCTTCCCCGGTGCGAGCGTCCATCGTCTCACTGGAGCCGGCCACTACTGTCTCGAGGATGCGCCCGAGACCGTGAATCGTCTGATCGCGGAATTCATCAACCAGACCTGACCTCGCTGAGAAGTACGAACCGGGGACGCTAGCGTCCTCGGTTACGAGGTTTCAGTTCGAAACTGATTTGCAGAAAGAGGTGGTGCTCAGGCCACCCGGCCGTGGGTCTCGACCGCGTATTCCGGATCCGCTTCGCAGATCACGCGGTTGCGGCCGTTGCGCTTGGCGGCGTAGAGGCAGGCATCGGCACGCTCGATCAGCGCGTCGGTATCGTCGCCTTCCTTGAGCATGGAGACCCCGACGGAAATGGTGACGCGGCCGAGGATCTCGCCGGTCGACTTCTTCTTCAATTCCTTTGCCATCACGGCGCGGCGGATGTGATCGGCCACCGTGAGGGCCTGGCGCAGCGCCGTGTTGGGCAGCACGACCGCGAATTCCTCGCCGCCATAGCGCGCGGTGATGTCCTGACCCTTGATGGTCTGCTTTAGCGAAAGGCCGACGAGCCGCAGCACCTGGTCACCAGTGAGATGGCCGTAGGAATCGTTGAACGACTTGAAGTGATCGATGTCGAACAGCAGCAGACACAGCGGCTCGCTCGAGGCCAGCGCGCTCTGCACGGCCATGCCGATCATGCGGTCGAAATATTTGCGATTTCCGAGGCCGGTGAGCGGATCGGTCAGGCTCTCGGCGCGGATCGCCTCCAGGCTCTGCTGGAGATTGCTGATCTCGTTCTTCGACAGCGTCAGGCGGTCTTCCAGCAGCTTGTTGGCCTCGCGCATCTCGCTGGTCGAACGCAGCAGCGTTTCGACGATCGCCTTGATCTGGTCACGGCTCTTGGCCGACGACAGCTTCTCGGTCGCGCCCGACAGGCTGGCATCGTAGGAGCTGGTCATGCCCAGTGCATCGCTCAAGACCTTCATCACGTCGTCGATCTCGCCGATGACGCGCGCGCCGACCTTGTCGATGCGGTCGGTGGTCTTGATATGGGAAAGATAGGTCTCGTAGATCTGCTCGAGATCGGCCTCGGTCAGCTTGCCGCTTCGTGCCAGCGTCTCGTTGATGATCTTGTTGAGCGGCGCGTTGTAGCCGGTGGCGTAGACGTACCAGATCTCGTAATTGCGGGGAATTGCCGTCTGCCGCAGCGATCGGATCTGACCGAGCGCTACCTCGGCGAACGCCATCGTGCGTTCGTGTTCGTCGAGCACCTTGACCACAGAACATACCCCACAGCGGTCGACGCGCCCACGACCGCAGCAATGCTTAAATTATGTTCGTAGGCTAACGGACGATCGTGAACGCCCCGTAAATATACGTTCACGAAAAATCTGAAAACGTGTATTTCCTATTTCCTCAACCGAAGCCTGGAGCGCTTCGCGCGCTTCAGGCGCCGGCGGGGGAGCGAACCGGCCGCAGCAGAAACGCCGGCAGATGCGAGTGATCGCCCGGCTCGGTGTCGACCTCGCGTTGGCGGCGCGGCTCGGGACGGCCGATCGACGGCACATGCGCATGATTGGCCTGCGGGCGCGCGTCGCGCCGCGGCTCCGCCCTGCGCTTGTCGTCGGACCGATGCCGCGCTTCGGAGGACTGTCGTGCGTCCGAGGCGTGCCGGGTCTCTGAGGAATGTCTCGTCTCAGAAGAATGTCTTGCCTCGCCACGGGCCTCCCGCGGCTCATGGCTGCGCTCACGATCGCGGCCGCGCTGCGGCTTGCCGCGTCCGCCGCGTGAACGTTCGCGGCCGCGCGGCTGCTCGGCCCCATCGCCGGCTTCGGTGTGGACGTCGTAATCGCCCTCGGCGCGCGGAATGCTCTGGCCGATCAGCTTCTCGATGGCCGCCATCGACTTCTGGTCGAGCGGTGTCACGATCGAGATCGCAGTGCCGGTGCGGCCAGCACGGCCGGTACGGCCGATGCGGTGGACGTAGTCGTCGGGGGGATGGGGGACGTCGAAATTGAAGACGTGGCTGACCTCGGGGATGTCGAGGCCGCGGGCGGCAACGTCGGAGGCGACAAGCAGCGGCAGCTCGCCCTTGCGGAACTGGTCGAGCGCGGCCATGCGGGCCGGCTGGTCCATGTCGCCGTGCAGTGCGCCGACGCTGAAGCCGTGCTTCTGCAGCGACTTGTGAACGATCGCGACCTCGCGCTTGCGATTGCAGAAGATGATCGCGTTCTTGAGGTCCTTGGCTTCGCGCAGCAGGCGGCGCAGCAACTCGCGCTTCTCGTGCGCCTCGCGGCCGGCAGGCACCTGGGCCTGCGTCACGGTGACGGCGGTGGTGGCGGGCTTGGAGACCTCGACCTTCTGGGGATTGTGCAGGAAGGCTTCGGTGATGCGCCGGATTTCCGGCGGCATGGTCGCGGTGAAGAACAGGGTCTGCCGGGTGAACGGGACCAGCTTGCAGATGCGCTCGATGTCGGGAATGAAGCCCATGTCGAGCATGCGGTCGGCTTCGTCGATGACGAGCAGCTCGACGCCGGTGAGCAGGAGGCCGCCGCGCTCGGTGTGGTCGAGTAGGCGGCCGGGCGTTGCGATCAGCACGTCGACGCCGCGCATCAGCTTGGCGTCCTGGTCGCCGAAGGAGACGCCGCCGATCAGGAGGGCGACGTTGAGCTTCTGGCCGGCACCGTAGCGGTCGAAGTTCTCCTTGACCTGGGCCGCGAGCTCACGGGTCGGCTCAAGGATCAGCGTGCGCGGCATGCGTGCCCGGGCGCGCCCTTTTTCGAGGATGGTGAGCATCGGCAGCACGAAGGCCGCGGTCTTGCCGGTGCCGGTCTGGGCGATGCCGAGCACGTCCTTGCGTGCGAGGACGTGGGGGATCGCCTGTTCCTGAATGGGGGTGGGATTGGTGTAACCGGTGGCCGCCACTGCGGCGAGGACTTTTTCGGACAGTCCGAGATTTGAAAAGGACATTGAGCCTCTGGTCGAAACCGCCGTTCGGAATCGAGGGTAATAAGGCTGTCGCGTTCCACCCCGAAACGGCGCGCTCTCAAAGAAGCTGGGGGTGCTGACTCACGCGAACAAAGCGCCAGGCTCGGGAATCGGTCTTCGATCTGAGCCGCGTCGCCCCGGAACATAGGGCGGAATCCGCCAAAGTCAATGGAGCGGGCGCGGGAAGACCCTAAAAAGCCTGAGGTTTTTGCCCAAATCTCGGGCGCTTCTGAGGTTTTCGGCTTTAGCCCCGCGCTTGCCGCCGGCGCCGCCAAAACGGCGGCTAGCGTCCCTCCGAGCCCTGGGCCCGGAAGTCACCGGGGGCCATGCCGTAGGCGGCGTTGAAGACCCGGTAATAGGTCGCCAGGCTCTCGAAGCCGCAGGCGGCTGCGATATCGGCGATCAGCCGCTCCGGCGCCTCGCGCATTAGGCGGCGGCTCTGCTTCAGCCGTTCGTCCGTCACGGTCTGCGAGAAGCTTTTCGCCGCTGTCTCGAACAGTATGTGCAGGTGGCGCACCGACACCCCGAGGTCGTCGGCCACCATGGTCGGCGCCAGATCCGGGTTTTGCAAATGGCGCGCAATCAGGCGTCTGGCCTGCGAGAGGCGGGCGGTCCGCAGCGCGGCCTGTCCGCGCCGGCTACCGGGCCGCACGATGCCGCGCTCGATCAGCGCCAGATGGGCCAAAGCCTGAACCAGGGAGGTCGCGTCCTCGGCGCCTTCGTCGGTGGACGCTGCGCCGAGCTCGGCAAAGCAGGCACCGAGCAGGGGCGACAGGGTGGAATCAGCGAATGTCTTCGGCGAAAGCTCGCGCATGCGCTTGTCCTGCGCCGGGATGCTGCTGACCGGAATCTTCAGGATGCGCAGATGAAAGCCGCCTGCGCCGAGCGGCGTGGTGCGGTAGGGCAGGTCGGTGTGGCTGGTGGCAAAGCTGCCGTTGGCGATCGCAAAGTCGTTTCCGCGCATGCCGCCGAACCAGCCGCCGCTGCCGAGTTGCTGATAAACGCAGATGGCGTCACCCGGCGCATAGGCGATGTCGGACGTGCTGCGCTCGACTGTGTAGGCCGAGGCCTTCAGCTCGACGAGACCGGCGCCGCCAAGCTGGCGCAACGAGAATTCGCCGAAGAAATCCGTGCGCCGTTCGCGCTCGAGCTCGGCGGTGACGCCGAACAGTCCCTTGGAGCGCACCTCGCGCCAATAGTCGAAGCGATCGTTCGGCTCGACCTCGTCGGTACACCAGCGATACACGGTAGCCCCCGCTTGCAGCGCAATTGCCCTAGAAAGAGCAGATTCCGAGGGAATCTGCCATAGCCAGATCATGGAACCGGAGCCCAGGTCCTTGAACCGCCGTTGCGTCTCGGCCGACTATCACTCAGCGGCAAAGGGTCCAATGAACTGCCGTTCGAAGGCAGCGGCCTGGCGCCGCTCTGCAACGGGAAACTTGCGATGACGCGTCGGCTTTTCAGAATTCTGGCGGCGCTTGGCCTGGCAGCTGGCCTCAGTGGCCTTGCGCTTCCGGCCCATGCCGAGAAGCGCGTCGCCCTCGTCGTCGGCAACAACGACTACAGGAACGTCCCCAAGCTGCTCAAGGCCGTCAACGACGCCCGCACTATGGGCGACACGCTGAAGCAGCTCGGCTTCTCGGTGATGGTCGCGGAGAACCAGAACCGGCAGCAATTCTCGGAGACGCTGCTCGCCTTCGACAAGGCGATCGAGCCGGGCGATACCGCGTTCTTCTTCTACGCCGGGCACGGCTTCGAGATCGCAGGCCAGAACTATCTGCTGCCGACCGACGTGCCTGCGGCGACGGAAGGGCAGGAGGAGCTGGTGCGCGACGCCTCCATCCTCGCCGATCGCATCATCGAGCGCCTGCAGAACAAGAAGGCGCGGACGTCGATCCTGGTGTTCGACGCCTGCCGCAACAATCCGTTCGAGCGCAAGGGCACCCGCGCCGTCGCCGGCGGCGGCGGACTTGCGCCGATGACGCAACTGCCCGAAGGCGTGTTCTCGGTGTTCTCGGCCGGTCCGCGCCAGACCGCGCTCGACCGTCTGTCCAGCGACGACACTAATCCGAATTCGGTGTTCACGCGCACCTTCGCCAGGGAGCTGCTCAAGCCCGGCGAGACCCTCGTGCAGGTGGCGCAGCGCACCCGCCGCGCCGTCAGCGAGATGGCCGATACCGTCAAGCACAGGCAGGTGCCGGTCTATTTCGACCAGATGGTCGATGACGTGTTCCTCAGCGGCATGGCGAAGGATGCCGCGACGCGGCCGGACGAGCCGCCGCCGCAGAAGCTCGCGGCGTTGCCGCCGGTGTCAGTGCCGCAACTGCCGAAGGAGGAGGCCACCAACGCGCCGATCGCGAGCTTCTCGCGGCACAATGGCGGCTGGAGCGTGGTGTTCTCATTCGCCGACCCGACGCTCGGCATCTCCTGGCGCATGGCCGGCAAGGGCGATTTCCGCGAGACCGGATTCATCGACACGCTCGATCCGCGCACGCGCAAGCGGATGCCGAACCCGTCGATCGAATTGCCGCCGGATGCGCAGGCCGGCACCATCGAGGTCCGCTATGTCGATCAGGCCGGCGACATGCAGGGCCCGTTCCCGATCAGGTTCGATCCCGAGGCCGCGCTGATCCGCGACCAGCGCAAGATCCTCGACATGACCGCGACGAGCTGGCTGTCGTTCCGCGAGTTCAACGGGCTCTTGGTCTACTACACGCACCTCGTGTCCTATCGCTGCGCCATCCGCGAGGTGCGCATCGGCATCGACACCGCCGTGCCCAACCAGGTTCTGAAGATGCCGCCTTGCGACATGCGCGACCCCAGCGCGATCACCGCCGGCATGCCGCTCTACATGAAGCTCGCCCCAGGCACGCAGTCCGTCTCGGTGGAGCTGACCTATCGCGACGGCAGCGTCTCCGAGATCAAGAGCTTTAAGAGCGCGAACCGCAGCAACAATTGAGAGGGCGTGGTCCGGGTCGTTGCAAGTGGAACTCGCGCCTTTGGCAAATCGTTATCGGAGTGCGGCGCAGAAGGTTGGCCTTCTTAGGACGCAATGACGCTGTCCCTCGAAGGGAGTGGACTATAAAGTGGCATTTGAGCTGCCGCAGCCGCTTCGATGGGAGGGAGACTACCTCATGAAAAGACTTACCGCAGCCGCATTTTTCCTCGTCCTATCGACAAGCATTGCTCCTGCAATAACTGCCGAGGTCGCAAAAAAATGCAATGCAGCTGTTGCGAAGACCTTCCCGCCGCGTGTTCCCGGCAATCCTGCGGCGGGCAGCGCAAAAGGCTCCGGGAGCGACCAAGCGGCATTCTATAAAAAGTGTGTCGAGAATGGCGGCGAGGTGCCGACGAAATCCGATGCGGCCAAATGAATTCCGGACATCTGAACGCTGCCGTGATCGCTCCCTAGTCTGAAGTCGACCAGTTGAATTCAACCGCACGAGTGCATGATCCGGAGGAGGGAGCAGCGGTTTTCCGAAAAGATCATGCTCAAACAATAGGCTAGAACGCGTTGACGGTTCATCCTAATCGCATCGCGCTTTGGCGTTGTCTTGTGTCTGGCATTCTTGATCGATACGCGCATCGCGGATTCTGGCTGCAATGATATCCGACCAGCAATCGAACCGGACGAGAAAGGTCCGCTGCTGCATCGTCGGCGGAGGGCCGGCCGGCATGATGCTCGGCTATCTCCTGGGGCGAGCCGGCGTCGAGGTCGTGGTGCTGGAGAAGCATGCGGATTTCTTCCGTGACTTCCGCGGCGATACCGTGCATCCCTCGACGCTCCAAGTGATGGATGAGCTCGGCCTGATCGACGGCTTCCTGAAGCTGCCGCACCAGCGCCTGCAGAAAATGGACGGACTGTTCGGCGGCACGCCGGTGCGCATCGCCGATCTCAGTCGGCTCCGCACCAAATACCCCTTCATCGCGTTCATGCCGCAATGGGACTTCTTGAATTTCCTGCGCGAGGCCGGCCGGCGCTTTGCCTCGCTCGAGGTGATGATGAGCACGGAGGCGGTCGATCTGATCCGCCGCGGCGAGACGATTGCCGGCGTACGAGCGAAGACGCCAGGCGGCACCATCGACATCGAAGCCGATCTCACCATCGCCTGCGATGGCCGGCATTCGACGGTGCGCGAGCGCGCAGGCCTTGCCGTCGAGGAGGTCGGCGCGCCGATGGACGTGCTGTGGTTTCGCGCCGGCCGCAGACCCGACGAGACCGAGAACGTGTTCGCCCGGGTCGAGCGCGGCAAGATGATGATCACCTTCGACCGCGGCGACTATTGGCAATGCGCCTACGTCATCGCCAAGGGACAGCACGAGGCGGTGAAGGCGAGGGGATTGCAGGCGCTGCTTGACGACGTCGTGCGCATGGCGCCGATCCTCAGGTCCGGCATCGCTGACGTGAAGAGCTTCGACGACGTCAAGCTGCTGACCGTTGCGATCAACCGCATGGCGCGCTGGACGCGGCCGGGCCTGCTTTGCATCGGCGACGCCGCCCATGCGATGTCGCCGGTGGGCGGCGTCGGCGTCAATCTGGCCGTGCAGGACGCGGTGGCGGCCGCCAATCTGTTGGCGGACAAGCTGCAGCACGGCTGCCCGCCCGAGGATGAGCTCGATGCCGTGCGCCGTCGTCGCGAGTTTCCGGTGAAGATGACGCAGCGAATGCAGGTGGTCGTGCAGAACAACATCATCAGCGGTGCCTTGCAGGGCGGCGACCGGCCACTGAAGGTGCCGCTGATCGTACGCGTCATCACCGCACTGCCATGGCTGCAGGGCATTCCGGCGCGCCTGATTGCACTCGGGGTGCGGCCCGAGCACGTGCACTCGAAGGCCGCGCCGGGATCCCAGGCAGGACTTCGGTAGGGATAACGCCGTGCTAAATTGCGCGCGAGGCGTTGCGCGCCTGCAACAGCGCTGACCGATTTGCAGCCCGATGCGGGCTCGTCGGCCACGTTAACCGTGTTGATTTCAATTTTAGTAAGAGCCGTCTGTGACCGTGCGCCCATCAAAGGACACGGGGTGTACCATGCGTAATAAGTTGATTGCCGCCTTCGCCTGCACGACCGCTCTGGTTTCGACCGGTGCTGCCTCCGCCGCCGATCTCGGCGCGCGCTACACCAAGGCGCCCGCTTATGTCGAGCCGCTGTTCAACTGGACCGGTTTCTATGTCGGCGGCCACATCGGCGGCGCGTGGACCAACGAGCAGTTCATCAACAACGGGACCGGCGCGCCGTTCGGCGACCTTTCGGTTGGGCAAGGCTTCCGTCAGCGCAATTCGGGTGTCATGGGCGGCGCCCAGATCGGCTACAACTGGCAGGCCAACAACTACGTGTTCGGCATGGAAGGCACGATCTCCGGCCTCGACAACAAGGGCACGTTCACGAACACGGTGTTCGGTGCCGGGGACGACGTGTTTTCCTGGCGTGCCAACGTGCTCGCGACCGTGGTCGGCCGCGCCGGCTTCGCCGTGCAGAACAACCTCTTCTACATCAAGGGCGGCTATGCCGGCGTGAACAACCGACTGTCGGTCAGCGACACCGTCGGTGTTTCGGGTTCGGGCGGCCAGACCCACTGGCACAACGGCTGGACCGTCGGCGCCGGCTGGGAATACGGCGTCACCCGCAACTGGATCGTCGGTCTCGAATACAACTACGCGGCCTTCGCCAGCCAGACCTATCAGCTCGGCGGCACCTCGGGAAACTACACCTTCGATACCAAGCCGCGCGACATCCAATGGGCCGTGGTGCGCGCGAGCTACAAGTTCGACGCCCCGACCATCGCCCGTTACTGAGCACGTCGACGCAACGCGACCAACGATCAAGAAAAGCACTGCCAAATTCAAAAGCCCCGGTTTGGTCCGGGGCTTTTTTTTGCACCGTTGGATTTGCGGCCCGCGTCCGCCTCAGGCCATCACGGAGAAGCCGCCGTCGACGGGGATCGCGGTGCCCGTGACGAAGTTCGAGGCAGCCGATGCGAGGAATACGGTGATACCGGCGAAGTCGTCGATGTCGCCCCAGCGCCCCGCAGGCGTGCGCGCCAGCACCCGCTCGTGCAATCCAGAGACCTGCTGCCGCGCACCGCGGGTGAGGTCGGTATCGATCCAGCCCGGCAGGATCGCATTGACCTGGATGTTGTCGGGCGCCCAAGCGTTGGCGCAGGCGCGGGTGTACTGCACGATGCCGCCCTTGCTTGCCGCATAGGCGGTGGCAAAGCTCGCACCGAAGATCGACATCATCGAGCCGATGTTGATCACCTTGCCGTTGCCTGATGCCTTCAGGTGCGGATAGGCGAGCTTCGAGCACAGGAACGCGCTGGTCAGGTTGGTGTCGATCACCTTGTTCCATTCGTCGAGCTCGAGCTCGTGCGGCGGCTTGCGGATGCTCATGCCGGCATTGTTGATGAGAATATCGATGCGGCCGAGATCCTTCACCACGCGCGCGATCATGGCTTCGATCGCCGCCCTGTCGGTGACGTCGGTCGCGACCGCGATCGCCCGGACGCCGCGCTGCCTGAGATCGTCGACCGCCGCCTTGGACTTGGTCTCGTTGCGCCCGACCACGGCGATGTCTGCGCCTGCATCGGCAAGGCCGCGCGCCATGCCGAGGCCGATGCCGCCATTGCCTCCTGTCACGATCGCGACCTTGCCGCGGAGATCGAACCGACTGGATGTCATGCTTGTATTCCCTGGTTTCTTTTATTGATTGCTCTGCCAGATCAGCACCAGCCCGAAACCGGCCATGGCAGCGCCATAGCCGGCCCATTGCAGCTGGTTGACCATGAAGCTCGATCGCGGCCAGGGCACCGTGCCGGTCCCCTGTCCGATCCAGAGCAGCCCGACGGCCGTCGCAAGCAGGCCTGCGACCAGCAGAAATCTGCGCATGCATTCCTCCCCGTCGGTTTGCTTCTGTCGCGGTGTTCGGCGCGAAAGATTGCCGTTCTCGCGAAAACTTGGCGCCAGACTAGCCGTAGCTTCGGTTCGGATACAATGGGGAGGACGCATGTCCGTGCGCAAGGTCATCCCAGGACCGCTCACTCAAGGTAAGCATCGGCCGATAGGCGCGGACAACGAAAAAGCCCCGGACGATGCCGGGGCTTTGACGTTCTGAACTTGCGTTCGGATCAGTACTTCGCGACGACCGGACCGGTCCAGTTGAAGCGGTAGACCAGCGAGGTGCTGATGGTCTGCACCAAGGGCTTGAAGCTGATCGAGTCGGTGGTCGCGACGTTGCCGGCGTCGGTGCGGACGGCAATGTCCTTGCGATCGTAGTAGGCGGCACGATATTCGGTCTTCATGAACCAGCCCGGCGCCGAGATGCCGAAGATGTTCAGGTTGTTCTCGACGCCGCCGCCGACGAACCAGCCATTGCGGTTGAACGAGTCAGTATGGAAGCCCGAAGCCGTCCCGGCGAGGTTGGTCAAGCCAGCGCCCGACCAATGCGATCCGGAGTAACCGGCATTGACGTAGGAGAGAACGTTCGGCGCAACCAGATAGCCGAGGCGAACGCCCGCGGCCCAAGCGTCCTGCATCTTGATGCGGCCGGTCAGCGCAGCGAACTCATCGTTGATGCTGCCGCGCAGGCTGCCGAACTGACCGTCGGCGAACACGCCGGCCACCCAGGTGCCGCTGAACTGCCAGTCGTAGCCGAGACCGACCGTTCCGAACCAGCCGTCACCACCGACGCGCTGATCGATCGTCACGGGAACGCCAACGAAGTTGGTGTGGGTGTCCGCATCCCAGACGCCGCCGCCGGCGCCGCCGAAGATGTAGAAGCCGGTCCAGTTGGCGACGGGCGCCGGCATCGGCGCCTTCACGTAGGGACGGGCAGCCAGGTCAGCGGCCGAAGCCGAACCGGTCATCGCGGCAACCGCGGCCAGAGCGAACAAAACCTTCTTCATGTCAAAATCCCCAACCTTGGTCTGTCGTAACAGGCGCGAGCGCACTGAAGTTCGTGTCATCTGATGGCCCGGACTATAGACGTTTCCCGCCGAAATGCTGTTGCCGGGCAGGCACAGTTGCCGGAAAACGCCGGTAAGCGGGGGTTGGGGACGTGCCTGTCGAAATTCGCAATAATCTAGATATCTCAATGCATTATGTAGTATTTTGTGAGAAGCGTTTTTTGGTAACTTCTCGTTAGCGAATTCGGCTTTGTTCGAAATGGAGGCAATCCTGCCTCAGCCCTGAGCCTCCGTAGCCCTCTTCGGCCCCGTGAGTCGCTGGCCGAGTCGCCGCCCGACGCCGCCGATCGGATGGCGTACCGGCCCCAGAAACGAGAGAGCCCCGGCGGTCAGGCCGGGGCTCTTGACAGGTTCGGCAGCGGCCAAGGGTGTCATCCGCCTCGCAAGTCAGACGTCCAGCAGCTCTTCGTTGGCAAACTCGGCCTTGTCCGAGATGAAGGCGAAGCGTGCCTCGGCCTTGGTGCCCATCAGGCGCTCCACCGAATCCGCCGTGGTGTCGCGGTCGTCGGCGAGCAGCACCACCTTGAGCAGCGTGCGCTTGCTCGGATCCATGGTGGTTTCCTTGAGCTGCGCCGGCATCATCTCGCCGAGGCCTTTGAAGCGGTTCACCTCGACCTTGGCATTGGCGTTGAACTCGCTCTTGAGCAGCGCGTCCTTGTGGGCGTCGTCGCGGGCGTAGACCGATTTCGAGCCGTGGGTCAGCTTGTAGAGCGGCGGCACCGCGAGGAAGAGATGGCCCTCGTCGATCAGCCGCGGCATCTGCCGGTAGAAGAAGGTGATCAGGAGCGAGGCGATGTGGGCGCCGTCGACGTCGGCGTCCGTCATGATGATGATGCGCTGATAGCGCAGATCCTCTTCGCGATATTGCGCGAGCTGGCCGCAGCCGATCGCCTGCACGAGATCCGAGAGCTGCGCGTTCGCCGTCAGCTTGTCCTTGCCGGCGGAAGCGACGTTGAGGATCTTGCCGCGCAGCGGCAGCACCGCTTGCGTCTTGCGGTCGCGCGCCTGCTTGGCGCTGCCGCCTGCCGAGTCGCCCTCGACGATGAAAAGCTCGGAGCCTTCGGTGCCGGCGTCGGTGCAGTCGGCAAGCTTGCCGGGCAGGCGCAGCTTCTTGCCGGCGGTTTTCCGCGCGGTCTCTTTCTCCTGCCGGCGGCGCAGCCGCTCCTCGGCGCGGTCGATCACGAAATCGAGCAGCCGGTTGGCCATGTTCGGATTGCCGGACAGCCAATGGTCGAACGGATCCTTCATCGCCTGCTCGACGATGCGCTGCGCCTCGGCGGTGGCGAGACGATCCTTGGTCTGGCCCTGGAATTCAGGCTCGCGTACGAACACGGACAGCATCACGGCCGCGCCCACCATGACGTCCTCTGACGTGACGGAGGCGGCGCGCTTGCCCTGTCCGACGCGCTCGGCGTGATCCTTCAGGCCGCGCAGCAGTGCGCTGCGCAGGCCGGATTCGTGCGTGCCGCCGTCGGGCGTCGGCACCGTGTTGGTGTAGGAGGAGAGGAAGCCGTCGGCATCCGCGGTCCAGGCCACCGCCCATTCGCAGGCGCCGTGCGCGCCGTTGCGGCCCGACTTGCCGGAGAAGATGTCCGGATGCACCAGCGTGTCGGCGTGGATCGCCGCCGCCAGATAGTCCTTGAGACCACCGGGGAAGTGGAACGTGGCTTCCGCCGGCACGTCCTCGATGCCCTTGAGCAGCTCGGGTGCGCAGTTCCAGCGGATCTCGACGCCGCCGAACAGATACGCCTTCGAGCGCGTCATCTTGAACAGGCGCTGCGGCTTGAACGCGGCCTTTTGCCCGAAGATGTCGGTGTCGGGCTTGAAGCGCACGCGCGTGCCGCGGCGGTTGTTGACCTTGCCGAGATCCTCGAGCTTGCCCTTGGGGTGGCCGCGTTCGAACGACATGCGGTAGAGTTTCTGGCTGCGTGCGACCTCGACCTCGAGCCGCGAGGAGAGGGCGTTCACCACCGAGATGCCGACGCCGTGCAGACCGCCCGAGGTCTCGTAGACCTTGCTGTCGAACTTGCCGCCCGAATGCAGCGTGCACATGATGACTTCGAGCGCCGACTTCTTCGGGAATTTCGGATGCGGATCGATCGGGATGCCGCGGCCGTTGTCGGTGACGGTCAGGAAGCCGTCGGCACTGAGCTCGACTCCGATGAAGGTCGCGTGGCCAGCCAGCGCCTCGTCCATCGAGTTGTCGATCACTTCGGCGAACAGATGGTGCAACGCCTTCTCGTCGGTGCCGCCGATATACATGCCCGGCCGGCGCCGCACCGGTTCCAGGCCTTCAAGCACCTCGATGTCGGCCGCGGTGTAATCGGCTTCCCCGCCGCCGCGCGGCGCCCCCTTGGCGGGCGCACGGGACTTCGGCTCGTCGCCGCCGAAAAAGTCGTCTTTTGCTTTAGGCTTCAATTGCTTGGACATATGTCTTGATGTGCTTTAGGGGCCGCGTCAGCGGCGAATCGGTTAGGCCGACTATGCCACTTCTGACTTGGAAAGGTTACCGCAGGGCCGGACGGGCCGCGTGGTTGCGAGCCAATCCCGGCGATTTTACGCCGCAGGGCAGCCAAATCCCGGCAATTTGACGTTCCCGTTAGCGCTGGGCCGGCTTTTGTGACTTGATGTCACACAAGTCCTTGGCTTACCAGTCTTTTTCATCGAGCAGCACCTTGAGACGGGGCGGGAAGGCTATTTTTGATGGAGCAGTTTGCGCACGCCCTGGCCGATTTCGTGCGCGTTCACCAGGCCTGGGCGGCCCCGATCGTGTTCCTGCTCGCCTTCGGGGAGTCGCTCGCCTTCATCTCGCTGCTGGTTCCGGCCTGGGGCGCACTGGTGGCGATCGGCGCGCTGATCGGGGTGAGCGGCATCAGCTTCTACCCGGTCTGGATCGCCGGCGGTCTCGGTGCGGCGCTGGGCGACTGGGTCTCCTACTGGTTCGGCTACCGCTACAAGGAGAGAGTCGCCGAGATGTGGCCGCTCTCGCGCTATCCGGGGTTGCTGCCCAGAGGCGAGGCGTTCGTCCGCAGCTGGGGCGTCCCCAGCATCTTCATCGGCCGCTTCTTCGGTCCCTTGCGTGCCTCGGTGCCGCTCGCGGCGGGCATCTTCGAGATGCCCTATTGGAGCTTCCAGGTCGCCAATTTCATCTCGGCCCTGGTCTGGTCGGCCGTGCTCCTGCTGTTCGGTGACGTGCTCGCCAAGATCATGGAATGGATGTGGCGGGGGATCTAAGCCCCGTCATTCCGGGGCGCTCGCGAAGCGAGTGAACTCCGGTGCGCCCTTGCGCACCTGAGAATCTCGAGATTGTGGTGCGAGATTCCGGGTTCGATGCTTTGCATCGCCCCGGAATGACAATGGTCACCTTGACGGGAACCAGATCTCGCTCTATAGCCCCGCGCCATGATCAACGCCGCGACCATCCTGTTCGCCCGTCGCCGCCGCCGCAGTCTTGCGGTTTGGGCGGTCGATCGCGTTTGAGATCATCGTCTTTGCCGCTGGATCCGATCCGCGGCATTCTCTCTCCTGTCAGCGCGATCTGATCCGGCGGCTCCCACAAGGAGGCCCAGCAGGAGACCACGATGTACACGCCACCCGTTTTCAAGCAGGACCGCGCCGCGAGCCTGAAGTTCGCCGAGGAGCGCGGCTTCGGCACCATGTGCGCCTTCGACGGCAAGAAGCCGGTCGCCTCGCCGTTGCCGTTCTATCTGACTTACGCCGCCGACGGCACGCCGCAAGCTTCCTTTCATCTCGCCCGTCACAATCCGCTGCTAAGGCTTGCGGATGGCGCGGCGTCCTGGCTGCTCGCGGTCAACGGCCCCGATGCCTATGTGTCGCCGGACTGGTACGTCTCGCCGGATCAGGTGCCGACCTGGCTCTACCAGTCGGTGCATCTGAGCGGGCTGGTGCGCCTCCTGACGGATGAGGAGCTGTCGGTGCAAATCGACACGCTGAGCGACAAGTTCGAGAGCTGGCTGCTGCCGAAGAAGCCGTGGACCTCGGGCAAGATGACGGCGTGCCGGCTGGAGACGATGAAGAAGGCGATCGTGGGCCTGATGATGACGGTTGAGGAAGTCGAAGGCAGCTTCAAGCTGAACCAGCACAAGTCCGACGCCGACTATGCAGCGATCGCCAATGTGCTCGGTGCGGGCGATGCCGCCGCCAAGCAGATCTCACATTTGATGCGGCAGGCAAGGCCGCAAGCCTTCGCAGAACAGGTTTTCGCAAGAGACACGAACATGCTCGAAGGGAGCGCGCCATGACCGTCGCCGACACCACCAAAGCTCCGGCCGCCAGCGCGGCCAAGAAGCCGGCCACCGTCTTCGTCGACGGTGGCTCCGGCACCACCGGGCTCGGCATCAACGAGCGGCTGAAGCTCCAGAACGACGTCGTCGTGAAGACCATTGCCGACGACAAGCGCAAGGATCCCGTCGCCAAGAAGGCGTTGATGGAGGAGGTGGATCTCGTCATCCTCTGTCTGCCCGATGATGCCGCCAGGGAAACGGTTGCCCTCGTCGACAGCATGGGTGCGGCGGGACCGAAGGTGCTGGATGCCTCGACCGCCTACCGGGTTGCGCCCGACTGGGCCTACGGCTTTCCGGAGCTGACGCCGGATCAGGCCGGCAAGATCAAGGCTGCCAAGAAGGTCTCCAATCCCGGCTGCTATCCGACCGGCGCGATCGCGCTGTTGCGACCGATCGTCGATGCCGGCCTGTTGCCGTCCGACTATCCCGTCACCGTCAATGCGGTGAGCGGCTATTCCGGCGGCGGCAAGTCGATGATCGCGAGCTTCGAAGACGGCAGCGCACCGTCCTTCGAGCTCTACGGCCTCGGCTTCGAGCACAAGCATCTGCCGGAGATGCAGCTCTATTCCAACCTGACGCGGCGGCCGATCTTCATACCCTCGGTCGGCAATTACCGGCAGGGCATGCTGGTCTCGGTGCCGCTGCAGCTCGACACGCTGCCCGGCAAGCCTAGCGGTGCCGATCTGCAGGCCGCGCTCGCCAAGCGCTATGCCGGCTCGAAATACGTCTCCGTGATGCCGCTTCAGAACGAAGCGGCCAAGGGCGGCCGGCTCGAACCGGAAGCGCTCAACGAGACCAACCAGCTCGAGCTCTACGTCTTCGCCAGCGACAAATATCACCAGGCCGTGCTGGTCGCCCGGCTCGACAATCTCGGCAAGGGCGCATCTGGCGCAGCGGTGCAGAACATGCGGCTGATGCTGGGGCTGTCAGAGACGTAACCGATCCAGCGTTAGAGGAGCGTGTGATGAGCACGAAGAAGATCGGCATTCTCGGCGCCTCCGGCTACACCGGCGCCGACGCGGTACGCCTGTTGGCGCGGCATCCGAATGCCGAGATCGCCGCACTCACTGCCAATACCCATGCCGGCAAATCGATGAGCGAGGTGTTTCCGCATTTCTTCATGCTGGACCTGCCTAAACTTGTGGAATGGGAAAAGGTCGATTGGAGCAAGCTCGATGCTGTGTTCTGCGGATTGCCCCACGGGACCACGCAGGAAATCATCGCCGCGGTCCTTAAGGCAAATCCCAAGATCAAGGTCCTCGACATGTCCGCCGATTTCAGGCTGCGGGACAAGAGCACCTATGCGCAATGGTACGGCCATGAGCATCGGGCGCTCGAATTGCAGGGCGAGGCGGTCTACGGTCTCACCGAATTCTATCGCGAGAAAATCACGTCGGCGCGGCTGGTCGCCTGTCCCGGCTGCTATCCCACGGCGGCGCTGCTCGCGCTGGTACCGCTCGCGAAGGCCAAACTGATCGACGTCGACGACATCGTCATCGACGCGAAATCCGGCGTCACCGGCGCCGGACGCGGGCTGAAACAGAACACGTTGTTCAGCGAGGCGGGCGAGGGGCTTTCGCCCTATTCGGTCGGCACGCATCGGCACGCGCCCGAGATCGAGCAGGAGATCGGCCTCGCCGCCGGCTCTGCGGTGACGGTGAACTTTACGCCGCATCTGATTCCGATGGCGCGCGGCGAACTCTGTACGTGCTATGTAAAGCTCGATGGCGCGACACCCGAGGATTTGCGGGCCGCGCTCGAGAAGGCGTACGTCAACGAACCCTTCGTGCACGTCGCCAAAAAGGGCGTGCTGCCGCAGACGCAGAATGTACGCGGTTCCAACTATGTGCAGATCGGTGTCGTCGCCGACCGCATCAAGAACCGGGCGATCGTCATTTCCACGCTCGATAATCTGGTGAAGGGCTCGGCCGGGCAGGCGATCCAGAACATGAACCTGATGTTCGGGTTACCCGAAACGATGGGGCTGGAGCAGATCGCGCTGTTCCCTTAGGCAGAGGGTTGTCGTGGGCAAGGTTAATCCTGAAATCTATCGGAGCAACGCCCAGTCCAATGCGGACTGGATGAAGGCATTGTCGACGCGGCTGAAGGGTTTCGCGCTCTTCTTTGCCCCCTTGAGCTCGGCTGCGGCATTCGCGATCACGCCGCCGTGATGCCGGCACAAGGCGTTTCGCTTCGAGCCACCGACGGCTATCTGAAATGGCCAGAATCGCGCCACAGCGGCTCGGTCATCCCATCGAGGCGATACGGCGCGCAGCAGGGGGGGTCAGGGACTATCGCTTCGGTGCCTTTCGCATGGATCAATCCCCGTTAATCTTTTTCTTCAATTCGTTTCCTCTGCGCCTTTTGAGCCTCCCAACTTGGGGGTAAGTTAGTATTGCGGTCTGATGGGGGAATGACTATCTTCCGAATCTCTCCAGCAGTTTGGCTGCAATAGGCTTACAATACCGCTGCGATTCGAATTTTTCGGCGGAGGGGTCCGTGCGCACTTCACGTTTTGCAAATATATTCTCAACGACTTGCCCCAAACCGCTTTATGACACGGTGCTCCGTGATACTGGGCCAATGGTCGTAACGCCTACGCTCGGTTCTATTGTTCCGAATTGGGTCCTAGGTATCCCGAAAGATCACGCTGTGAACGCAGCTCGTTGGGGGCAGCATCAGGGTACCTCGCCACTTCGGGCAGTCGAGAAAATCGCCCATTCGTTTCGTCGCGATTTGACGGAGGTCGTTTGGTTTGAGCACGGGGCGACGGAGCCGCGATCGATTGTCGGGTGCGGCGTCGATCACGCGCATATTCATATCCTTTTTGAGCCTCCATTCTCGTTTGAGAGGCTTTGCACCGAAGTAGAGGCCGAGGGTTGCCTTCAGTGGCTCTCTGGTGAAGGTGACGCCTATGAGGCCCTTGATGCTCGGCAATCATATTTCGTGGCGGGAACCGGCAATCGATTTTTGCTCGCTCAATCGGTAGAGGCGGCTGGGTCACAGTTTTTTCGGAGGGCGATTGCACGCATTGTCGGACGAGAGACAGTTTGGGACTATAAGTCTCATCCACACATTGAGAATGTCGCCGAAACAGTTTTCAATGCATCGCGTGCGGCATAGTTCGGAGATGACTAGTGCCAGAGAGTGGGGCGCCGGGGATTGAGCGGGTTGATGTGCCAGCCAGCGCAACACCGCAATCCTCCGATGGCGCCCCGCCAATGGCGACTCCCGGGAAAACCACCGACTATACGGACGGTCGGCGGCCGTATGATTGGCCATCGAAATTTTCGGCAGAAGCCCGCAAGTATATCCGTCGGGAATCGTTGACCCTTGTCTTTGGTCTACTGATTGCGATCGCCGGCACTGCGGTCGCGCTAGCGTTCTCTGGCAGTTCTTATTCGATTCCATTTCCCGCGCTAGGCTCGGATGCTTCTGCGAAGGTCGATCCGCGTATGTTCGTGATATTTTTTAGCGGCGGCGTCGGAGGGACAACGTTTTCGATCAAGTGGCTGATTCACTCCGTTGCCAAGGGTAGCTGGCATCTTGATCGCCAGCTTTGGAGATTGTTTGTTCCGATCGTCGGTGGGGTCTATGCATGCGCTGTCCTTACACTGCTCGATAGCGGAATGATCTTGGGTCATGTGGGTGACGCGTCACGCGGAACGGCCAGTGCGGCATCAATGGCTTTCTTGATCGGTTATTTCTCCGATGGTGTTAGCGGGTTGCTGACAAATATCGCCAACGCCGTGTTCGGAACAATTCGCGAAAAATGAATGGGTTCTACCATTCTCAAACAACGGCTCCAGCTGCTTGGGAGGAGACGGTAGATGCTCGCAAAATATTCGGTCCAAAAGCCGCCGGTCTTATGGCGCTTCCGCGGGCATGGACGTTGCCGTTTATTCTTGTCAGTGCCGATGCGTCGCATGGACTCCTGGCGCCAGACGCTCTTGGAACAGCTGTCGTTGAACAACTTCGTGCTCTTGCCGGCGGTGGTCAGCAAATCATTGTTCGTTCAAGCGTCATCGGCGAGACGATTTGGGATCGAGGCAGCTATAGGTCGATCCCTGTTGACCTGAACACAGATACTTGGCTTGTTTCTTTCCAGTCCGCCTGCAGAGAGGTTTTGGATTCTGCAGGCAATCGTGCTTGCGGGCTGGTTCTTCAGCAGTTCTTTGAGCCGAAGCGGCGCGGGGAGTTTGGCAACCTCCTACGTATTTCACGGACGCGCGACCAGTGGGAGATTACAACTCATGAGCAGAGTCGCGCGACGAGTCTGCGGCTGAACGTACAACGCGACGCAGCAGCCTCTGTAGGCGCGCCGTTGATGGCTAGGCCAGGTTTGTCGCTTGAACGATTGTTTGGTTCGGTTGGCGCTTGGGTGAATAATGAGTTGTTGCGCGGGCAATCCACCCGGCTGAACGTCGAGTGGATAAGCGATGCCACGCGCTTCTTTGTAGTGCAGCTCGATGAGGAAGACGAAGACCTTACGGGCATCAATCCGTGGCAGGTCGCCATCTCGCCAATTCACACAGCTGAGGGCGGGGCGGGTCACTATATTCAATCGCCAGATTCAGCGGCGATCGAACATTGGGACAAGCTCCGGGTCCTAAAAGAGCTTTGGCTAGAAGGAGAGAGTCACAAGCCCAACCTATTCTACATACCGCTGTCTAAGTTGCCGGATACTAGGAATCTATCTGCAACTAGAGCTCTTGCCGACGAATTCGCTCGTTTGCTGGGGCCGGACAATATCATGGTTCGGACGAGCGTCAGGCGCAAAGAAAATAAGCCGGTAAATCTTCCGCGAACGCCAAATTGTCTGGGGCCCGATGCCTATTGATCTTGAGGGATCCACTCTCGCGCATGCATATTATTTGCTCAATCGGCTTGGTTGTACGGTGATTGCTAGCAGCGAGAAAGATCATTTGCGCGTTCGGAAGAACGTGTCATTTGGCAAGCTTGTCCGAGATAGGATTCCCGAAAAGATCGCTGCTCGGCAGGAGCTTGAAGCGACAAAGACCGTACCTCGCAGTACTCTGCAATCGTTTCTCATTGGAAAAGTGCTCGAAGAGGCGATCGAAGTCCGTGAGAGTGAGAGCAGCAAGGAGAGATGCGTAGAGCTAGCCGATGTAATCGAAGTTGTGCGAGCGCTTGCTAAGTTGGATGGCCTGACATTGGAGCAGGTCGTTGCTGCCGCAAATGCAAAGCGAGAAAAGCTCGGTGGCTTTGAGACTGGCAAGGTTCTGCTTCGCACTGGCATTGGTGGACCGGGGCAGACGGGCATCAATCTTGATACATTTTCTGCGCAGGTGCTTTCTCGAGAGGTTGGTCCTGACGCGGTTGAATTGCCATTTACCTTCTTTGGATTTTCGGAACTTGATCAGCCGCGTACCGTTCACTTTTCCGAGTTAGGCGTCTCTCTAGAAGTGACGCTGAAAAGTGACCGGCTCAATTTGCGGATCATGAGAGAGCCCCGGCAGCTTGACTTGCCGCTGGATTTAGAAGTGAAAAGCGAGCCCGAGCCCCCGACCAGCCATCCGCGAAGACGAGGCGCTCTTAAGGGCAAGCCGACTTAAGGTACCTCGGGGCTGATCACGCGCGATGGCCGGATATCTAGAAGATCTTTAAGATCGCCAGTGCCAGCACGGCCTGTGCCAGGAAGCCGACCGTGAAGGCAAGCGTGCGGAATACCGGGATGCCGATCGCATAGACGATCAGATGCGCGACTCGGGACCAGAAGTAGACAGCGCAGGCGAGGGCGGTCCATTTCGTCGAATAGTCGATCGCGTTCAGGATCAGCACCAGCGGCGCGAAGATCACGAGGTTTTCGACCGCGTTGTCGTGGGCGAACATCAGCCGGTTGGCCCATTCGGCCTGCGGCTTGTCGCCGCGCGAGGGATTGGCCATGGCCCCGGAAAGACCGCGAACCTGACAGCGGTTGATGATGTAGGGGATCCAGAGGATGCCGGTCAGGATCACCGTCAGTGTCAGCCAGAACAATTCGCGCGTCATAGTCCGGTCCCCTCTGTCGTCGCTGCGGTGAGCGGGAGTCTATACGAAAGCGCAGGCGATTCCGCTATGCGCGAACCCTGACATAGCTGCCGGGCGCGTCTTCGATCGGGGGCAGGGCGTCGCTGCCGACGCTGCGCGCCGGAACCTGCTCCGGATCGATCTCGCCCAGCCATTGCCGCCAGTCCGGCCACCACGAGCCCTTGTGCTCGACGGCGCCCTTCATCCACTGCGCGACGTTGACGTCCTTGATGTTGTCGTTGGTCCAGTACTGGTACTTGTTCGAGGCGGGCGGATTGACGACGCCGGCGATGTGGCCCGAGCCCGACAGCACATATTTCACCGGACCGCCGAAGAACTGGGAGCCGTACAGCACCGATTCCGCGGGCGCGATGTGGTCCTCGCGGGTGGCGAGATTGTAGACGGGCACCTTGACCTTGGAGAGATCGAGCAGCGTGTTGTCGAGCACCATCGTGCCAGTGGAGAGCCGGTTCTCCAGATAGCAATTGCGCAAGTAATAGGAATGGTTCGCCTGCGTCATCCGCGTCGCATCCGAGTTCCAGTGCAACAGGTCGAACGCGCTCGGCTGCTGGCCCTTCAGATAGTTGCTGACGACATAGGACCAGATCAGGTCGTTGGAGCGGAGCATGTTGAAGGCCATCGCCATCTTGGAGCCTTCGAGCACGCCGGCCGTCTTCATGTCCTGCTCGAGCGCGGCGATCTGCTCCTCGTCGACGAAGACCAGCAGGTCACCCGCATGGGTGAAGTCGACCTGCGCGGCGAAGAACGTCGCGGACGAGACGCGCTGGCGGCGCTTCTCGGCCAGCCAGGCCAGCGTGGTCGCGAGCATGGTGCCGCCGACGCAATAGCCAGCGGTGTGCACCTTCATCTCGCCGGTGACCTTCTCGATCACGTCCATCGCCGTGAGCGGGCCTTCCTTCATGTAGTCTTCCCAGCTCTTGTTGCCGAGCCGCTTGTCGGGATTGACCCATGAGATCACGAACACGGTGATGCCCTGGTCGACGCACCACTTGATGTAGGATTTCTCCGGCTTGAGATCGAGGATGTAGAACTTGTTGATCCAGGGCGGCACGATCAGGAGCGGGGTGCGCAGCACCGTCTCCGTCGTCGGCGAATACTGGATCAGCTGCATCATCTCGTTCTGGTAGATCACCTTGCCTGGCGTCGTCGCCATGTTGACTCCGACGACGAGATTGTCCGGGTTGGACTGGCGGATCTTCAGCATGCCCTTGCCGGCGGCGATGTCCTCGGCCAGCATCGTCAGGCCGCGCGCGAGGTTCTCGCCGCTGCTGGCCACCGTCTCGCGCAGCACCTCCGGATTTGTCAGCACGAAATTGGACGGCGACAGCGCGTTGGTGAGCTGCTGGACGTAGAACTCCGCCTTGCGCCGCGTGTGCGGATCGAGCTCGGCGTCGCGCACCAGCTCCTGCGCCCATTTGGTCGTGAGCAGATAGAGCTGCATCACGAAATCGAAGAACTGGTTCGACTTCCATTCCGGATCGGCAAAGCGCTTGTCGCGCGGCGAGGGCGCGATCGCAGGCGGAGCGTCCTGGCCGGCCATGCGGCGCGCCGCCGAGCCCCAGAGGTCGAGATAATCCTTGGCGAGCTTGGTCTGCAGATCGGACGAGCGGGACGCATCCGACAGCCAGTATTCGGCGACCGACGTGAAGGTCTTGACCACTTCCGCAAGCTCGGCCGGCGGGCGGTCCTGCACCTCGCCGCTCTCGCGCGGCTTGAGATAGGCAGCGAGCGCCTTGCCGCCGCTCTCCATCGCCCGCGCGACATTCATCGCGAAGGCGTCCGCATCGAACTTTGTGTCGGGTTTGGGCGTGTCGGTGGTGGCCATGCTCATGGGCAGAACAGTAACGATTCATTCCGTATTCGTCACCGCGAAGCTCGCATGTTTGACGTTAAACACGCTCCAAGATGTGCTGCACTGCGACAAATTTTCTTGGTTTTGTCACATTCACGGTGCAACTCTCGGGCCGTGGGCCTTAGATGTTTTCTCGCTCGTTCCATTTGTGGGCAGCAATGGTTTGAGCTTGGGCAGGTTGTCGCGATAATGTGCGGCAGCTTGCATTGGGACGAGTAGAGGATTTCCCAAGTGTTGGCGTTGAGGGTCCTACAAAGGTCGCTGCTGATCCATGGCGCGCTGCTGAGCGCGGCATTTGCGCTGGGCGGTTGTTCGAGCCAGCTCGCGGATATGACGCCCGCGGACGCGCAAGCGCATTCTAAGGAGCCGGGGACATATCTGCCGGTGCATGACCTGCCGCCGGAGCGCGACCAAGCGATCATCCCGCCGGAACAGCGCGCCAAGATCGAAGCCGAGCTGGCTGCGGCGCGTGATCGCCAGGCCACGGCAGCCAAGGACGCGAAATAAGGCCGTCCAACGGGTGGCGCCCCGGCCTTGCCGTGCTAAAAGATCCCGGTTCAGCCGAGAGTCAGGGCGAACGACTTCAGTCTTCGTTGTCGATAATTGCTCTAAGCTTTTGATTTTGAGCGATTTTTGCGACCAGACTGAGCCCCTTTCGCGCCGCTGTCCTGTCCCGTCGATTCTGTCCTGACCGGTTGCCCGGAGCCCAGAGAGCCATGGAAGAATTTTACCGCATCCGCCGCCTTCCGCCTTACGTGTTCGAGCAGGTCAACCGGGCCAAGGCGGCCGCGCGGAATGCCGGCGCCGACATCATCGATCTCGGCATGGGCAATCCGGACCTGCCGGCCCCAGCGCATGTGCTGGAGAAGCTGAAGGAGACGCTGGGCAAGCCGCGCACCGATCGCTACTCGGCCTCCCGCGGCATCCCCGGGCTGCGCCGGGCTCAGGCGGCCTATTATGCGCGTCGCTTCGGCGTGAAGCTCAACCCCGACTCCCAGGTGGTGGCGACGCTGGGTTCGAAGGAGGGCTTTGCCAACGTGGCGCAGGCGATCACGGCGCCCGGCGACGTCATCCTGTGTCCGAACCCGAGCTACCCGATTCACGCCTTCGGCTTTTTGATGGCGGGCGGCGTCATCCGCTCGGTGCCCTCCGAGCCGACGCCGCAGTTCTTCGAGGCGGCCGAACGGGCGATCATCCATTCGATCCCGAAGCCGCTCGCGCTGGTCGTCTGCTATCCCTCCAACCCGACCGCTTATGTCGCGAGCCTCGACTTCTACAAGGACCTTGTCGCATTCGCGAAGAAGCACGAGATCCTGATCCTGTCCGATCTCGCTTATGCCGAGGTCTATTTCGACGAAGCCAACCCGCCGCCGTCGGTGCTGCAGGTGCCGGGCGCGATGGACGTCACCGTCGAGTTCACCTCGATGTCGAAGACCTATTCGATGGCCGGCTGGCGCATGGGCTTTGCGGTCGGCAATGAGCGCGTGATCGCCGCGCTCGCCCGCGTCAAATCCTATCTCGACTACGGTGCGTTCACGCCGGTGCAGGTCGCGGCGACCGCCGCGCTGAACGGCCCGGATGATTGCATCAAGGAGATGCGCGACACCTATCGCAAGCGCCGCGATGCGCTGGTGGAATCGTTCGGCCGTGCCGGCTGGGAGATTCCACCGCCGGAGGCCTCGATGTTCGCCTGGGTGCCGCTGCCGGAAGCCTTCCGCAGCGTCGGCAGCATGCAGTTTGCGACCCTGATGGTCGAGAAATCCGGCGTCGCGGTCTCGCCCGGCGTCGGCTTCGGCGAGCATGGTGAAGGATATGTCCGCATCGCCATGGTGGAAAACGAGCAACGGATCAGGCAGGCCGCGCGCGGCGTGCGACGCTTCCTTGAAAGCGGCATCGAAACGTTGCACAACGTCGTTCCGCTCGCCAATCGGCGTTAAGTTCTCTTCGGCAGGTTTTCTAAGACATCATGGTTGCACCCCTGAAAGTGGGCATAGCGGGGCTCGGCACCGTGGGCGCCGAAGTGGTCCGTTTGATTGAAACGCAGGCCCGCGTGCTCGCGGCCCGCAGCGGCCGCGGCATCCGCGTCGTTGCGGTCACCGCGCGCTCGAAAGCGAAGAAGCGCGGCATCGATCTGCGCGGCATGGAATGGGCCAAGGACGCGATGGCGCTGGCCACGCATCCCGGTATCGATTGCTTCGTCGAGCTGATGGGCGGCGCCGGCGATCCCGCTCTGTCGGCGGTCGAGGCCGCGCTCAACGCCGGCAAGTCGGTCGTCACCGCCAACAAGGCGCTGCTGGCCAAGCACGGCATCAAGCTTGCCAAGGCAGCCGAAAAGCACGGCGGCGCGCTGAATTTCGAGGCAGCGGTCGGCGCCGCGATCCCCGTCATCAAGACCTTGCGCGAGGGGCTTGCCGGCACCGGCATCAACCGCGTCTATGGCATCCTCAACGGCACCTGCAATTACATCCTGACGCGGATGGAGCAGGAGGGGCTGTCCTTCGCCGAATGCCTCAAGGACGCGCAGCGGCTCGGCTATGCCGAGGCCAACCCGTCCTTCGACGTCGACGGCCACGATACCGCCCAGAAGCTCGCGATCCTTGCCAGCCTCGCCTTCGGCACGAAAGTTGCTCAAAGCGCGGTGTATGTCGAAGGCATCTCATCCATCGCGCCGGAGGATCTGCGCGCCGCGTCCGATCTCGGCTACCGCGTCAAGCTGCTCGGCGTTGCGGTGCGCACCGCCAAGGGCATCGAGCAGCGCGTGCATCCGACCATGGTTCCAAGATCCTCCTCGATCGCGCAGGTGATGGGTGTCACCAATGCGGTCACGATCGATGGCGAGGGCATTCCGCCGATCACGCTGGTCGGGCCCGGCGCGGGCGGCGCTGCGACCGCATCGGCCGTCGTCGCCGACATCGCCGACGTCGCGCGCGGCATCCGCGCCAATCCGTTCGGCCGGCCGATCGCGCAGCTGCGCGACACCAAGAAGGCGCCGATGGAGCGGCATGAGGGCGGTTATTACATCCGCCTGCTCGCGCGCGATTTCCCCGGCACTGCGGCTGCGATCGCGACCCGGCTTGCAGAACAGAAGATTTCGATCGAGTCGATCGTGCAGCGTCACCCCAATGGCGGCGCTGCGCCTGCTGACGGCAAGGCGGTCCCCGTGCCCGTCATCCTGATCACCTACGCCACGCATGAGGACGCCGTGCGCCGCGCGCTCGCTGCCGTGCAGAAGGACAAGGTGATCAGTGGGCGGCCGCAGGTGATCCGGATCGAGAAGAACTAGAGCATGACCTCGGAAAAGTGTTGAGCGGTTTTCCGGAAAGGTCATGCTCAAACCATGAGGCGGTCGTTCGGTCGAACGAACCGCGGGCGTTGTGAGTTGATGCGGACGGAGATTTCCGTCCCAACCGTTTCGAAGGAGTTAGCCGATGTCGACCCATATTTCAGTGCCGCCGCAGGCGTTGCTCGAGCGTATTCTCACGCTGGAGATCGTGCGTGTGACGGAGCGGGCGGCGGTGTCGTCGGCGCGGCTGCGCGGACACGGCAACGAGAAGGCGGCCGACCAGGCCGCAGTCGACGCGATGCGGCGCGAGCTCAACAAGCTGCCGATCCAGGGCACCATCGTGATCGGCGAGGGCGAGCGCGACGAGGCGCCGATGCTCTATATCGGCGAACAGGTCGGCCTGAAGGCAGGCCCCGAGGTCGATATCGCGGTCGACCCGCTCGAAGGCACCACGCTGTGCGCCAAGAACATGCCGGGCTCGATCGCCACCATGGCGATGGCCGACGGCGGCACGCTGCTCCACGCCCCCGACGTCTACATGCAGAAGCTCGCGATCGGCCCCGGCTACGACAAGGGCGTGGTCGATCTCGATGCCTCGCCGGCCGACAATGTCCGCCGCCTCGCCAAGGCCAAGGGCGTCCAGCCGGAAGGCATCACGGTCCTGGTGCTCGACCGTCCGCGCCATGCCGACATCATCGCGAGTGTGCGCTCCACGGGCGCTGCCGTGCGCCTGATCACCGACGGCGACGTCGCCGGGGGGATCCATTGCGCCGACCCCGACAACACCGGCGTCGACATGTATCTCGGCACCGGCGGTGCTCCGGAAGGCGTGCTCGCGGCCGTGGCGCTGCGCTGCATCGGCGGCCAGATGCAGTGCCGCCTGATCCTCGATTCCGACGAGAAGCGCGAGCGCGCCGCCAAGATGGGCGTCAACGATCCCAAGATGATCTACGGCATCGAGGACATGGCGCGCGGCGACTGCCTGTTCGCCGCCACCGGCGTCACCACGGGCTCGCTGCTGTCAGGCGTCAAGTTCCGCAAGGACGGCGTGATCGAGACCGAGACGGTGGTGATGCGCTCCGTCACCGGCACCGTGCGCTACATCAAGGCCGAGCACCGCGAGCTCGCCAAGTTCCACCTGGACTGAGCCAAGCAATAGCCGCTGGCGTCATTCCGGGGCGGCGGGACCGCGCGAAGCGCGCGGCCCTGAGAACCCGGAATCCATCGGGCGGCAGACTCTGACGCCAAATAGATTCCGGGCTCGATGCTGCGCATCGCCCCGGAATGACAACAACAAGAACAAAGGAAGCGCGCATGTCCGATCTCTCCGCCGTCAAAGCCCTCGTCTTCGACGTGTTCGGCACGGTCGTGGACTGGCGCACCAGCCTCATCACCGACTTCATGTGGTGGGGCAAGCAGCGCGGCATCACGGCCGATTGGACCGCGCTCGTCGACGGCTGGCGCGGCATGTATGTCGCCTCCATGGACGACGTCCGCAAGCATCCCGAGCGCGGATACGTCATGCTCGATGACCTGCACCGCCGCTCGCTGGAGAAGCTGGTGGAGAAGTTCGAGATCAAGGGCCTCACGGACGCCGATCTCGATCATCTCACCAAGGGCTGGCATCGCCTGAACCCCTGGCCCGATAGCGTCGCCGGCCTGACCCGGCTGAAGACGAAATTCGTCATCGCGCCGCTTTCGAACGGCAACGTCGCACTGCTCACCAACATGGCCAAGTTCGCCGGCCTGCCGTGGGACCTCATCATGTCGGCCGAGCTGTTCGAGCATTACAAGCCCGATCCCGAGACCTATCTCGGTGCCGCGCGTCTGCTCTGCCTCAAGCCGAGCGAGGTGATAATGGTCGCCGCCCACAACGGCGATCTCGCGGCCGCGCAAAAGAACGGATTGAAGACCGCCTTCGTGGCCCGGCCGACCGAGTATGGTCCGCTTCAGAAGGTCGATTTCGAAGCCACCGGCAATTGGGACATCGTCGCCAGGGATTTTGGCGGGATCGCCGACAAGCTCGGCTGCTAAAGCACAATCCGGAAAAGTGCGATGTGGTTTTCCGGAAAGATCATGCGCCAAGGACAGATCGGGGCGGCATGACTGCCGCCCGGACCTGATTGCAGAGAATCTACAGCGTCATCTTCATCGGCTCCGGATAGTAGTGGAAGCCGTCACCGGCCTTGGCGACATGGCCGTAGCCCGGCCAGGCGAAGTGATACGACATCACCGGGATCTTGTTGGCGGCGAGCATCGTCAGCAACTTCACCCGCGAGTCCGCCGCCTGCTTCGGATCGGTATCGTACGAGAACTCCATCCGCGGCTTCTCCAGCAGCAGCACCGAATGGTGCGAGAGGTCGCCGAGGAATGCGAACGACTTGCCCGCCGACGACACCATGAAGATGGTGTGGCCGACGGTATGGCCGGGCGCCGAGATCGCCTGCACGCCGGGCAGGAATTCCTCGCCGTCCTTGAAGAATTTGATCCGCTCACGGACCGGCAGCAGATTCTTGCGAGCGTGAACGACGAAGTCCTTGGCCGGGCTGCCGAGCTTGCCCTCGTCGGTCCAGAAGTCGAAATCCGTCTGCGAAATGTAGACTTGCGCGTTCGGGAATAGCGGCTTGTCGTTGGCATCCACGATGCCGCCGATGTGGTCGATATGGGCGTGCGAGCAGACCACGGCGTCGATGTCCTCCGGCTTGATGCCGGCCTCCATCATGCTCTTCTGCTGCCGGCCGGTGCTGGCGCCGAACATCTTCGATGTGCCCATGCCGGTGTCGAACAGGATCAGCTTGTCGCCGGTGTTCACGATCGGCGAGTTCTGTTCGAGCACGACGTTGTCCGGCGACAGGAAGTTGTCGGCCAGCATCTTCTTGACCTCTTCCTTGGGAACGCCGGTGAAGGTTCCGGAGGGATCGCCGAGCGGCAGCGGCCCGTCGGACACGACGGTCACCTCGGCATCGCCGAGAACGAAGCGGTGCCAGTACGGCGTCTGGGTGCCGAGCTTGGGAGCCCGCGCCATCGCACTGCTGCCGAGCATCGCGCTGGCTCCAAGGCCAGCTCCAAGTGCGAGTAGGGATCGACGTGAGACATCGATTGTCATGCGTTTCCTCCGCTTTTGTCTTTTGCTTTGCGCGATTGTTCGCGCGTTGGGGCCGCCCTGACGGCCAGTCGGCCGCAAGTCGGCAGACGAGTATGCTGCGCCCGCCGCGACAAGCTAGCAAGTGGAATCAGTGAGCAGATTCACGTGGAGCGGGAACGGGCTGCGGAGCGTCGAAGGCTGCGTGTGGATGCGCTGTCCGCGGCGCAAGACAACACGAATTGCGCCTTACGCAATTCTCAGCGTGAGATCGTTTCCTTCGGTCTCGGCAAAGCCCGCCTGCAACACCTCTTCGCGCTTGTGGCGGAGATGCGCACGCAGAATATGCGAGAGGCCGGTGCCGTCGCGCCTCTGCAGCGCGTTCAGGATGGCCTCGTGCTCCTTCACGGCGAGTGCCCAGCGCTGCGGCGTCATCGGCGTGACATAGCGCGCGCGCCGGATGCGCGCCGTCACCGACGTGTAAAGCCCCGCGAGGGCAGGGTTTCCGGCCGCGGTGACGATGGCTTCGTGAATGGCGCGGTTGCCGCGGTAGTACTGGATCAAATCGCCGTCGCGATAGTGCTGCACCATGGCGACATGCACCCCGGCGATCTGGTCGATCTCGGCGTCGGTGATGCGCTCGCAGGCGAGTTCGCCGGCGAGCGCCTCCAGACCCTGGCAGACCTCGAACAGGTCGCGCATGTCCTTGTCGGTCAGCTTTGCTGCGCGCGAGCCGCGATGCGGCAGGAGCTGTACGAGACCTTCGGCGGCGAGCACCTTGAGCGCCTCACGCAGCGGCGTGCGCGAGATCCCGAGCCGCTCACACAGCTCGCGCTCGGGAATGCGGGCGCCCGGCGGGATTTCGCCGTCGAGAAGAATGGCGCGGATACGGCCGACGACGTCTTCATGAAGCATGGGACCAGCGCTCAAATTTGAATGCAAAACTGAAGAAATCTATGCAGGTCTCGAAGTTCCAGCTTGCTAATCTCAAATTTTGCATTCAAAAATGTAAAAAACAAGAGGGCATGAGGAAATGGACCTGGCAGCGCAGGCGGACGACCTCGTTTTTGAATGCAAAGACGGCATCGGGCGGATCACCTTCAACCGCCCGCAGGCCCGCAACGCCTTCACCTTTGCCATGTATGAGCGGCTCGCCGCGATCTGCGAGGAGGCCAACCGCGATCATGACATCAAGGTGCTGGTGCTGCGCGGGGCCGGCGACAAAGCCTTCGCCGCAGGCACCGACATCAACCAGTTCCGCGAATTCAAGACGCCCCAGGACGCGATCGACTACGAGAACCGTATCGACCGTGTTCTGACCACGCTCGAGCAGTGTCGGGTGCCGACCATCGCGGCGATCAACGGGTTCTGCACCGGCGGCGGGGCGGGCATTGCCGCAGCTTGCGACCTGCGCATCGGCACGAGAAGCGCGCAGATCGGCTTCCCGATCGCGCGGACGCTCGGCAATTGCCTGTCGATGTCCAATGTCAGCCGTCTCACCGCGCTGATCGGCGCCGCGCGCGTCAAGGATCTGATCTTCACCGCGCGTCTGGTCGACGCCGCGGAGGCCGCCAGCGTCGGGCTGCTCGGCGAGGTCGTCGAGGACATCGCCGCGCTGGACAAGCGGGCCGACGAGGTCGCCCGGCTCGTCGCCAGTCACGCGCCGCTGACGCTGAACGCGACCAAGCAGGCGGTGGCGCGTCTGCAGCGACGGCTGACGCGGGACGAGGGCGAGGACCTCATCCTGATGTGCTACACGAGCCAGGATTTTCGCGAAGGGCTCGATGCTTTCCTCAACAAGCGCGCGCCGCAATGGCGCGGCCAATAGGACGCCCGATGCAAAGCTCGCAATCCACCTCTCGCCGTACCGGACCGCTCGCCGGCCTCAAGGTCATCGATCTCACCCATGTCATGGCCGGGCCGACCTGCACCTTGATGCTCGCCGACATGGGTGCCGATGTCATCAAGATCGAGAAATCGCCGAACGGCGATGACCCCCGCCATTCGGTGCCGCCCAAGATTGGCGACGAGGCCGCGTCCTTCCTGATGATGAACCGCAACAAGCGCGGCATCGTGCTGGATCTCAAGACCGACGGCGGCAAAGAGGTGCTGCGGCGGCTGATCGCGGACGCCGACGTGCTGGTGGAGAATTTTGCGCCGGGCGCGATGGAGCGTCTCGGCTTCGGCTACGAAGCGCTGCACGCGCAATTCCCGGCGCTGATCTATTGCTCGCTGTCGGGCTTCGGCCGCACCGGTCCCTACAAGCACCGCAGGGGATTCGACCTCGTCGCACAGGCTATGAGCGGCATCATGAGCTTTACCGGCGAACGCCCCGACGGCCCGCCCGTCAAATGCGGCCCACCATTGTCCGACATCACCGCCGGCCTGCTCGCGAGCATGGGCATCCTCGCGGCCTACACGCACCGCCTCAAGACCGGGGAGGGGCAGTGGGTCGAGACCTCGCTCTATGAAGCCGCCCTGGTGCAGACCTATTGGCAGTCGACCATCGCGCTCGCCGCGGGCACTGCACCGCGCGCGATGGGATCGGCCCATCCGCTCAACGCGCCGTACCAGGCGTTCGAAGCCTCGGACGGCTGGCTGGTGGTCGGCGGTGCCAACAAGAAGCACTGGCTGTTGATGCTGGAAGCGCTCGGCGCGAGCGAGCTCGCCGCCGATCCGCGCTTCGTCAACGGCGCCGATCGCATGGCGAACCTGAAGGAACTCGAAGCCGTCCTCAGCGAACGCTTCCGCACCAAGTCACGGGCGCATTGGCTCGCTGCGCTGGACGAGAAGGGCGTGCCGTGCGGTCCCGTGCACGACATGCTGGAGGCGCTGAGCGATCCGCAGACGCTGGCCCGGGAGATGGTCGTCGAGGTCGATCACTCCACGCTCGGCCCCGTGAAGACGATCGGGCTTCCCGTGAAGTTTTCCGAGACCCCGGGCAAAGTGCTATCGGGCGCACCGGTCTATGGTGAGCATACGCGCGAAGTGCTGGCCGAGCACGGGTTCGACCAGACGCGGATCGAAGCGCTCGAAAAAGAAGGCGCCATCGTCTCGGCCCTGGAAAGACGCGAGGAACGCGTCGCCTGAGCGGACGTCGATACGACAAGACCAAACATAAAAATACAAAAATCATCTGGAGGAAATCATGGGTCGGACGTCAACATTTCTGCTCTCAGCAGCCGTCGCCGTGCTCGCCGGCACGATGCCGGCGCTGAGCGCATGGCAACCGCAAAAGCCGATCGAGTTCGTGGCGACCGCCGGACCGGGCGGCGGCACCGACAATCTCGCCCGCGCGGTGCAGAACATCATCACCAAGCACAAGCTGACGGATCAGCCGATCGTCGTCGTCAACAAGGGCGGCGGCAGCGGCGCCGAAGGCTATGTCTACGGCAAGGCCTCCGCGGGCGATCCCTACAAGGTGATCTTCGGCACCTCGAACGCTTGGCAGCAGCCGCTCGTCTCCAAGGTCGCGTTCAACTACACCGATCTCACCCCCATCGCGGCGATGGCGCAGGACGAGTTCCTGCTCTGGGTCAAGCAGGATGCGCCCTACAAGAATGCGGGCGATTATCTGAAGGCAGCCGCATCGGGCGAATTCAAGATGGGCGGCGCTCAGTCGAAGGACACCGACGAGGTGCTGACGCGCATGATCGAGAAGGTCGGCAAGGTCAAGCTGACCTACATCCCCTTCAAGAGCGGGGCTGAGACCGCCGTGCAGCTCGCCGGCGGACATCTCGATTCCCACGTCAACAATCCTAGCGAAAGCCTCGGGCAGTGGCGCGGCGGCACGCAGCGCCCGCTTTGCGTTTTCAGCCCCAAGCGGTTGCCGCAAGGCGCCAAGATCACGGCGACCGAAAGCTGGGGTGACGTTCCGACCTGCGTCGAGCAAGGCCTCGACATCAAGCAATATGAGCAGCCGCGCACCGTCTGGCTGCCCGGCAAGGTCACGCCGGAGCAGGCCGCGTTCTATGTCGACCTCATGAAGAAGGTGCAGGCGACGCCGGAGTGGAAGGACTACATCGAGAAGACGTCCCAGGTCGACACGTTCCTGACCGGCGCCGAGTTCGACAAGTTCATCAAGGAGGACCTCGAGCACGTCAAGCAGGTCGCGGGCGAGCAGGGGTGGCTGGTCAAGTGAGGGGGGCCGCCGTGCCCCGACCTCCGCTGTCGTCCCGGCGAACGCCGGGACCCATACAGCGTGATCTATCGATGAACGGCAGTCGTCGTACAGAAGAACGTCTAACCCAGTGTCTTCGTCAAACTCCTCCCTGGGATTATGGGTCCCTGCGTTCGCCGGGACGACAGCGATCGCTGGAGAAAGATGCGTGCCCACAGCTGGCAATTGTCCGACGTCAGAGCGGAGTCCCCCATGATCTCCCGCCGCGCGCTTGAACTTGCGACCGCCGTGCTCACCGGTGGCTTCGGTGGCGCCGTCGTCGTCTCCAGCCTCGACAACGGCATCGGCTGGTCCAGTGCGGGCGTCGACGCCGGCACGTTCCCGTTCCTGACCGGCATCATCATCGTGCTCGGGAGCCTCTACAATCTGGCGCGCGGCGTGCTGCCGGCCGCGACGCTGGCAAACGTTCCCATCGCCATCACCTCGCTCGAGCTGGGCCGGCTTGCCGGCCTGTTCGTCCCCGCCGCGATCTTCGTGGCCGCAATCCCGTTGTTCGGGATGTACGTCGCCGCTGCGCTTTATGTCTTTGCGGTGCTGGCGATTCCCCGGCACCAATCTGTGCCCCGCGCGCTCGCCATGGCGGGGGCGACGGCACTCGCGCTCTATGTCGTGTTCGAGCGCATGTTCCAGGTCAGCCTGCCGCACGGCGCGCTGGCCGCAGCGCTTGGATTCTGAGGGCGAGGCCGATGGATAATCTTGCAGAGCTCCTGCACGGCTTCACCATCGCGGTCACCGTGCCCCATCTGGCCCTGATGGTCGTCGGCGTGCTGCTCGGCATTCTCGTCGGCGTGCTGCCGGGGCTCGGCGCGCCGAACGGGGTGTCGCTGCTCCTGCCGCTGACCTTCGGCATGCAGCCGGTGTCCGCAATCATCCTGCTCTCCAGCATGTACTGGGGCGCGCTGTTCGGCGGCTCCGTGACCTCGATCCTGTTCAACATCCCGGGCGAGCCGTCGTCGGTCGCGACCACTTTCGACGGCTATCCGATGGCACGCGACGGCCGGCCGACCACGGCGCTGGCGACCGCATTCGGTTCGGCTGCGTTCGGCGCCCTGGTCGGTGTCATCCTGATCACGTTCCTCGCCTCCTGGGTGGCGCAGGTCGCGCTCGCCTTCGGCCCGGCCGAATATTTTGCGGTCTATTTCCTGGCCTTCGCCAGCTTCGTCGGCATGGGCGGCGCGGCGCCGATCAAGACCGTCGTCGCACTCGCGATCGGCTTTGCCATCGCGGCCATCGGCATCGACACGGTGTCCGGGAGCGTCCGCCTCACCATGGGCGTCGACGAACTCGTCAAGGGCGTCAGCTTCGTCGTCGCGGTGATGGGCCTGTTCGGCATCGGCGAGCTGCTGGTTGCCGTGGAAGAGGAGTTTCATGCCCGCGCCGTGTCCTCGAAGATCGATTGGGCCGAGGTGTTCCGCGCCGTCGGCCGCCTGCCGCGGCATGGCGTGGCATTGCTGCGCAGCGCCGCGATCGGGTGCTGGATGGGGATCACGCCGGGCGGCCCGACCGCGGCGTCCTTCATGAGCTACGGCATTGCGCGCCGCTTCTCGCGCCGCGGCCGCTACTTCGGCACCGGCGAGGTCGAAGGCATCATCTCGCCGGAGACGGCCGATCATGCCGCCGGCACCAGCGCGCTTCTGCCGATGCTCTCGCTCGGCATTCCCGGCTCGGCGACCGCGGCCGTGATGATGGGCGGGTTGATGATCTGGGGCCTCAATCCCGGGCCGATGCTGTTCGTCGATAGCAAGGATTTCGTCTGGGGCCTGATCGCCTCGATGTATGTCGGCAACATCGTCGCCGTCGCGCTGGTGCTGCTGACCGTTCCGGTCTTTGCCGCCTTGATGCGGATTCCCTTCGTGGTCATCGCGCCGCTGATCGTGATCATCTGCGTCGTCGGCGCCTATTCGGTGTCGAACTCCTATCTCGACGTGGTCATGATGCTCGGCTTCGGAATCGTCGGCTATCTCTTCAAGAAGCTGTTCTATCCGTTGGCCCCACTCGTGCTCGCAATCGTGATCGGCGACAAGGCCGAGGATGCGTTCCGGCAGTCGATGCTTATCTCCAAGGGATCGCTCGGCATCTTCTTCGCCAACAAGCTCGTGACATGCCTGATCGTGGCCGGAATCGCGCTCTTGCTGCTGCCGCTCGCGTTGCAGCTTCCGCGCCTCTGGCGCAAACCCGCATCCGCCACGGCCGAGACCACGGCCCAGGAGAAGGTGACCATATGACCGCAAAGCCGCTGATTGCGCTGGCCATGGGCGATCCCGCCGGCATCAGCCCCGAATTGACGGCCAAGCTGGTGGCGCAGGACGACATCCGGGCCCGAAGCCGGCTTGTCGTGATCGGCGATCGCCGCATCTTCGACGAGGGCGCGCGCGTCGCCGGCGTCCGGCCGGAGTTGTCCACGGTGGAGCGGGGCACCGACCTTCGTGCCGCGCAGGGCGATGCGCTGTTCATCGATCTCGGCCACCTCGCCCCCCGGGAGGTCGAGCCGAAGACTGCAACCCTTGCCGGCGGAAAATTCGCGCTCGCGAACTATCGGCTTGCACTGGAGCTCGGCCGTGACCGCCGCGTCGATGCCGTCTGCTTCACGCCCTTCAACAAGCAGGCGATGCGGCTTGCCCGCGCCGAGTACGACGACGAGATCGCGTTTTCAGCCGAGGTGGTCGAGCTCGCAACTCCGGCCAGCGAATTCAACGTGCTCGACCGGCTCTGGAATGCGCGCGTCACGTCGCACATTCCACTCAGGGACGTCGCTGCGAGGCTGTCCGGCGAACGCATCCATCGCGCGCTCACGCTGACCGATGCCTGCATGCGCAAGGCCGGCTTCGCGCGGCCGCGCATCGCGGTGGCTGGCCTCAATCCGCATGCCGGCGATGGGGGCAATTTCGGCCGCGAGGAAATCGAAATCATCGCACCCGTGGTCGCGGCCGGCCAGCGCGAGGGCATTGCTGCGGAGGGGCCCTTTCCCGCCGACACCGTGTTTCTGCGCGCCAAGGGCGGCGCCTTCGATGCGGTGCTGACGATGTATCACGACCAGGGCCAGATCGCGATGAAGCTGATGGGCTTCGATCGCGGCGTGACCTTGCTTGGTGGCTTTCCATTTCCGATCTGCACGCCCGCGCACGGGACCGCCTATGACATCGCAGGGCAAGGCATCGCCTCGATCGGCGCCAGCCGCGCCGCGTTGCTTCTCGCGGGGGAGATGGCAATGCGCTACGAGGCCAAGCCGGGCTGACGGCCATCAGACACGCGAGCCAAAGCATGATCAACCGCCGCGGCAGTAGACGTGCTCCCCCCGTTGCCGGGGCAACCGCGAGCCACCGATGCGGTGATACTCCGAAAGAAAATGATCGTTCGGCAGATTTCCGTCCTCGTTGCGCGAATATTCCCTCTTCAGGCCGTTGAGGAAGAACATTTCGTGGGCGCGCGCATGCTTGGCCTCTATGGGGCCGCGCGATTCCAGGTCGAATAGCCCGTGGACGTGCCCGACCACTGTTTCCGACACGTTGATCCGGCCAGCTGTTCCGAACGCTTCCATGAACCATGCGGTGTTGACCGCATCACCCCAGATGTCGAAGCTCATTCGGCGGTTGCCGACGACCCCGGAGATGACCGGGCCGGTATGGATTCCGATGCGCAATTGCAGGGCATCTTCGCCGATCGCCTCGCATTGCGCTCTCAGATGGGCGAGCTGCGCGCGCATCTCCAGCGCCGCGAGGCAGACATCGATCGAATGCCGCCGGTCGGGCGAGATAACGCCCGCAACTGCCATGTAGGCGTCGCCCATGGTCTTGACCTTCTCCAGACCATATCGTGCGCCAATGTCGTCCAGGGCCGAGAAATAACCGTCGAGGAGATTGATCAGCCTGGCCGGCTCGGTCCGTTCGGCGAGCAGGGTAAAGCCCTGGATGTCTGCGAATAGGATGGTCGCCGACCGGGTGTATTTGGGCTGAACTCGGCCGTGGCGCGTCAGCTCGGCGGCGATCGGTGCCGGCAGGACGTTGCGCAGCAATTCCTCGGCGCGCTCTCGCTCGGCGGCGGCCTCCAGGCGTGCCTGCTCCAGTTGCTCGATGGCCTGGCGGGACTCGATCAGCTTTCGGCGGAGCTCCAGTTGCGCCAGCACCTGATGCGAAAGCATTCGAAGAGCTTCCGTCTGCTCGAAGGAAAGCTGCCTCGGTTCGAAGTCCATGACGCAAAGCGTTCCGAGCGCATAACCTTCATCGGTGATGAGTGGCATGCCGCAATAGAATCGGCAGGATGGCTTCAGTGAGACCATCGGGCTGTTTTCGAAGCGCGGGTCCTGTGTCAGGTCGGGAATGACGAGTAGTTCGGTGCCGCAGATGGTGGTCGTGCACACGGCGTTCTCGCGCGGAGCGTCGGTGACTTCGGCCGGCAGACCGTATCGTGCCTTGAGCCAGCGCCGCTCGTCGTCGATGAAGCTGATGTAGGAGACCGGGCAGCCGCAGAGTTGCGCTGCGAGTTCGGCGATTTCGTCATAGGCCGCTTCCGGCGCGCTATCGAGGATGTCGAGCGCGCGCAGGGCGGCCAACCTCTCAGCTTCGTTCATAGGTGCCGGTGACGGCATGCCGGTCTCCGCCGCGGAGAACCTCAAGATGGGTCTTGCGCCTTCAGGAAATCGGCCATCGACCACCCCCTTCATTTGGGACGTGCCGGACCGGCGGCAAGTGGCGTTGCGGCGCTGAGCTCGGCCGGTTCCCCCGGCGCAACCCTACCCCTCACATGTTTGTGTGTCGGGGAGGCGGGCGGAAGCAGTCTCGCTGGCGCCGACAGTGCCGCCGAGGGAACTGCCAGGACGGAAACTGCCGCTACTTCGCCTGGCCGTGCTTCAAATCACCAGTTTCGCTGATACTAAGAGTCTTAATTGAGATGTAGCATTGCCCACTGCGTGGTTGGCCTCGATACTTAGCTCGCTTACCTCACCGGAGCGCAGGAGCGCTCTGGCAGTTTCGAGTGTGCTCCAATGATGACGAAATGCCTCCTTCCAAGGCTCATCCGTCATTTCTAGGGAGTTCAGTAGACCTTCCAGATCGATAACTGCTTTATCCAGGGTGATCTCACCGCTTTCGAACGCAGCAAGGCGATCACGAATTCTTCGATACTGTCTTTGATCATGCTCAGACATCGTCGGTCATTTTCTATCACGGTGACAGCACTGTCACCGTAATTCTGATGGGCTTCGATCGCGGCGTGACCTTGCTTGGCGGCTTTCCATTTCCGATCTGCACGCCCGCGCACGGGACCGCCTACGACATCGCAGGGCAGGGCATCGCCTCGATCGGCGCCAGCCGCGCCGCGTTGCTGCTCGCCGCGGAGATGTCGGCACGTCGGCTTGGCTGACCTTGCACGCACCAGGAGCGAGGACTAATTGTGCGCGCCTTGCGTGCGGGCTTAGACTTTAGGGAAAAACTGGAAACTTCCGCCCGCGCGACGAGTTGGCGTCACATGAACATCTCCACGTCGGAGTGGGAACATGGTCGACGACGGTCCGCTACGAACAGCGGTCGATACCGCTTGGTGCGTGTACCGCGCCAAGCATCGCAGTGTCGCTGCTGCCGATGGCCGTCGCAGCCTCCTTGAGCGTCATCTGCAAGGGAGGCGGGAAGCGCGCGAGAGTAACGGTGATGCCCAGGAACTCGCAGCATTCGGGCTTGCCTATCTCGAGCGTCTTTCCGATGACGAATGTTGAAGCTCGCGGAGAGCTTGGCCTGTCGCATAGCGAGCGCCAGCGCGCGGCCGAATTGGACCTTGCTTGCGATTTCGAACCTTCTTTCCGCGACCGTCGTGCTGATCGTGCGTTCGGCATTATAGCGAGCCGCCATGCGTATTGCTCAGCTTGCTCCCCTGGCCGAAAGCGTCCCTCCGAAGCTTTACGGCGGCACCGAGCGGGTGGTGGCCTGGCTTGTGGATAAACTTGTCGAGCTAGGTCATGACGTCACGCTCTTTGCCAGCGGCGACTCTCGAACGATAGGCGAACTTCACCCGGTATGGCCAACGGCGCTGCGTCTCGGCCGGAAGGGCGCCGATCCAAGTGCCGCCAACGCAATGCTGCTTGAAGCGATCGCGCGACGAGCTGGTGATTTCGACGTGATCCACTCACATGTCGATTGGCTGCCACTACCGTTGCTCAGTCGACTTGGCGTGCCGTTCGTGACGACCACGCACGGCCGTCTCGACCTGCCTGGCTTGCCCCACGTGGTGCATCAGTTTTCAGACGCTAGCTTCGTGTCGATTTCCGATCATCAGCGCCTGCCACTCCCTGAGGCAAGATGGATCGGAACGATTCAACACGGATTGCCGTCGGAGTTGTTGCAGCCTTCCTACGAGGAAGGGACCTATCTGGCATTTCTCGGGCGTCTCACGAGGGAGAAGGGACCTGAGGACGCGATCCGCATCGCGCACGCAACCCGGATGCCCCTTCGCATCGCCGCGAAGATTCCGCGCGCCGAGACTGCCTACTTCCGGAAACACCTCGCGCCCCGGATTGACGGCAATAAAATCCAGCTTATCGGCGAAGTCGACGACGTGAAGAAGCAGTCCTTCCTTCGCCAAGCCGCCGCTCTGCTGTTTCCAATCGCATGGCCTGAACCTTTCGGATTGGTCATGATCGAGGCGATGGCGTGTGGAACGCCCGTGATCGCCTACCCCGCCGGCTCCGTGCCAGAGGTCGTCGAGCACGGCGTGACCGGTTTCATCGTCGAGAACGAGGAGCAGGCCGTCAAGGCGGTCGGCGATTTGGGCAAGCTGGACCGAAGGCGGGTGCGCGCGCGCTTCGAGGAACGCTTCACCGCACGTCGGATGGCGAGGCAATACGAAGATGTCTATGGCAAGCTGGTTGCCGCTGCAGCTTAAGAATTCCGCGCGCGAGGCTCGGAATTACGGTGAAGTAAACCAAATAGCTCATCCGTCATTTGATCCGCTCGAAGCACGCGAACAGAATACCGTGGTCGCAGAACGCCGGTGCTTTGCCCGACGTGTCAAAACGCTCCGCTGGGGCGTTGTTGGCGATCGCAAAAAACCAATTAAAACAACCCCCGGGCTACTGTGCATGGGGTTGTTTTGTGGGTTTTGATCGGGGGTGGACCCGCTCGCCTCACGCGCCGCAGATGATCACGCCGTACCAGCCGAGGCCTCGATAGGTCTCGTAGCCCGGCGTTGCATGGAAGGCGACCAGCGCGCCCGTGTGGTCGCGATAGAAGCCGGAGCGCTGACCGTTGAGCGAGATCGAGATGCGCTCGCTGAGGATGCCCTGGCCGTCAGACGCCGCGATGACGCGCAAATTCGAATCGATCAGCAGCACGCGGGCCTTGTCGCTGTCGCCGACGCGCACGCCCTGGACGATGGCGCGGGCCTGCGGCTCCCAGTCGAAATGGATCGCGAGCACGCCGATCGGCGCGCCGCTCGCCTGGCCGCCGGCGCGGACGCTGGCGCAATAGGTGGCAACCTGTGCGTTGCCGAGCAGCGGCTGGTTCTCGACGTCGCCGGCGACGTAGTCGTCACCGGAGCGCAGGCCCTTTGCCTCGCGAAACCATTTGGTGTGGGCGACGTTCTGGCCGACGACGCGAAAGCGGTCGGCGCGGCCATTGGCGATGACGTTGCCGTCGAGGTCGCAGAGCCAGAGGTCGAGATAGACGGTGTAGGCCCCGAGGATCACGCCGAGGCGCTGCGAGGCATGGGAGACGGCGGCCGCACTCGGCGAAGCCGCGCAATCGACCACGGCGGAATCGGTCGCCCACCAGCGCACGTCGCAGGTGCGTTCATAGAGGTTGCGGTCGATGAGCTCGATCGCATTCAGGGACAGATCCATCATGCGCTCGCCGCGCGAACGCTGGCTCATGCGCTCGATCGAGGAGACGAGATCGCCGGTCCGCTTTGTCAACTGCGTCTCGAGCTCGCGTGCGATGGTCTCGACCTGCTGGCCGACGCCGCGGACCTCCTGCGCCACCACCGCAAAGCCCGCGCCTTGCGCGCCGGCGCGCGAGCTCTCGATCAGCGCGTTCAGCGCCAGCATCTTCATCTGGTTGGTGATCTGCTGGATCGACTTGGTCTTGTCGACCGCGATCTGGTTGACCTCCGCGGTCAGGCGGTTGATCAGCGCGGAGACATCGGAATCATCTTCAGCGGATTCGGCGGCAATCGGCTTGGCTTTCAGACCCAGCGCAGCAGACATCGGGAATTTCCCTTGGCAATGAGGTCTGATCTGCAACGAACCCGGAACAACAAATTACAGATCGAATGCGATTCTTTTTCGAGGATTCCGCCTAACGCCTGCTTAATTTGCTGTTCGGCGGAATGCCTAAATGATAGTCACTCCGGCCTGCCTGCCGGGCCATCCACCGCTTTGTGCGTCCCGGCCGTTGCAAATCGCCGGGCTTTCCCGGCCAATCATTTCAAGCCAGTCCCGGCCGCCAGCGTGATCGTCCGGACCCGAGTTCCCAATCGATAGCCTCGTCATGACGCCGCCTGCATCCGCACTCCCTGTCGAAGCGCCCCAGGCCTTCCTGGGGGTTGCGCGCTCGCTCACCGACAAGCTGTGGCGCGACCGGCTCGATGCGCGCGGGGCGGCCCAGGCGCTCGCCATCGTGCAGCGGCACCAATTGCCGGAGCTGTTGGCACGGGTGCTGGCGGGCCGCGGGGTCGACATCGACGCCGTGCCCGACTTCCTCGATCCGACCATCCGCAAGCTGTTGCCGGATCCGTTCACGGTGACGGAGATGGAGGCCGCCGCCAGGCGGATCGCGGATGCGGCGGCGAAGGGCGAGAAGGTTGCGATCTTCGGCGACTACGACGTCGACGGCGCGACCTCGGCGGCACTGCTGGCCTGGCACCTGCGGCATTGCGGGCTGGATCCGTTGATCCACATTCCCGACCGCATTTTCGAGGGCTACGGTCCCAACGTGGAAGCTGTGCGTGGGCTGGCGGCAAAGGGCGCCACGTTGCTCGTCACCGTCGATTGCGGCACCACCAGCATCGAGCCGCTCGCTGAGGCCAGACGCCTCGGCATGTCCGTGGTGGTGATCGACCACCACCAATGCGGCCTCGATCTCCCCGAGGTGGATGCGCTGGTCAATCCGAACCGGCCGGACGATCTCTCCGGCCTTGGCCATCTCGCCGCTGTCGGCCTCGTGCTGGTGACGCTGGTTGCCGTCAACCGCGAGCTGCGCCAGCGCGGCTTCTGGCGTGCGGAGATGCTTGAGCCGGATCTGCTCGGCATGCTGCATCACGTCGCGCTGGGCACGGTCGCCGACGTGGCGCCCTTGATCGGCCTCAACCGTGCCTTCGTCGCGAAGGGGCTGATCGCGATGCGGCGGCGCGACCATGTCGGCCATACCGCGCTGATGGACGTGGCGCGGCTCAACGGGCCGCCGGAGGCCTGGCATCTCGGCTTCATGCTGGGGCCCCGCATCAATGCCGGCGGCCGCATCGGCCGCGCCGATCTCGGCGTGCGGCTGCTGCTCGAAGGCGACAGCGTCGAGGCGGCGCGGATCGCCGCCGAGCTCGACCGCCTCAACAGCGAGCGTCGCGTCATCGAGCAGGCCGCCGAAGCGCAGGCCGAAGCCGAGGCGCTGGCCTCGATCGGGCTGGAGGACAAGCTCGGCGTCATCGTGACGGCCTCCGAGGGCTGGCATCCCGGCGTGGTCGGCCTCGTGGCCTCCCGGCTGAAGGAAAAGTTTTCGCGGCCCGCCTTCGCCATCGCGCTGGAGCCGGGCGGCATCGGCACCGGCTCCGGCCGCTCGATTGCCGGTGTCGATCTCGGCAAGGCGGTGCGGCAGGCGGTCGCCGAGGGCATCCTGCTGAAAGGTGGCGGGCACGCAATGGCCGCGGGCGTGACGTTGCGGAAAGAGAAGCTCGCCGAGTTTCGTGCCTATCTCGAAAATGCGCTGGCGCAGGACGTCGCCGAGGCACGCCATGTCAACGAGCTCTATATCGATGGCGCCGTGTCCGCGCGCGCGGTGACGGCGGAGCTTGCGGCGACGCTCAACCGCGCAGGTCCTTTCGGCAGCGGCAATCCGGAGCCGGTGCTGGCGCTGCCGGCGCATCAGCTCGTGTTTGCCGACGAGGTCGGCCAGGCGCATCTGCGCCTGCGCTTCAAGTCGGGCGACGGCGCAATTGTCAACGGCATCGCATTCCGGTCGGTCGGCCAGAAGCTCGGCAATGCGCTCCTCGCCAATCGCGGCCAGCAACTGCATGTCGCCGGCTCGCTCTCGGTCGACCGCTACCAGGGCGCCGAGCGCGTGCAATTCCGCGTCATCGACATCGCGCTACCGGACCAGGGGCCATCCGTGATCAGATAACGCAAGATCGCCAGCGACCAACGCGGTACGCATTTGCGCGGAGATCATGCGTACAAGATAACGGCCGCAAACAACAAAAAAGGGAGTGAACATGGCAGGGCAGGTTGAGGGCAAGGTCGTGTTGGTGACGGGCGGTGCCTCCGGTATTGGCGAGGCCATCGTCGAATTGTTTGCGCGCGAAGGCGCGACGGTCATCGCAACCGACATCGACGAGCTGCGCGGCCCCGAGCTCGCCAAGCGCGTTGCAAAAGCCGGCGGCAAGGCGATCTTTCTGGAGCAGGACGTCACCAGCGAGGAGCGCTGGATCGAGATCGTCGCCGAGATCGGCAAACGCTACGGCCGGCTCGATGTGCTCGTCTCCAACGCCGGCATCGGCATTTCTGTGCCATCGATCGTCGACATGACGCTCGCTGACTGGCGCAAGCAGAACGCGATCAATCTCGACGGGGTGTTTCTCTCGGTCAAGCATTGCCTGCCCCTGATGCGCAAGACCGGCGGCGGCTCGATCGTGATGATGTCCTCGCTCGCGGGGCTGCGCGGCTCGCCGGGCCTGTCGGCCTATTCGCTGACCAAAGGCGGCGTACGGCTGTTCGCCAAGTCGATCGCGATGGAGTGTGCTGCGGCAGGCGACGGCATCCGCGTCAACTCCGTGCATCCCGGCATCATCGACACCCCGATCTGGGGCAAGATCCCGACCGGGGCGACCGGCGCCGGCCAGAACGCGCCGATCGACCCGGAGGAGCGGGCCAAGGTCGTAACGCCGCTCGGCCGCGCCGGGCAGGCCGCGGAGATCGCCTCCGGCGTGCTGTATCTAGCCTCCGACGCTTCGCGCTACGTCACCGGCAGCGAGCTCGTGATCGACGGCGGCATGAACGCAGGAGGCGTGCCGCGGCGGGCCTGAGCCGTGCAGGGCAGGGTGGCACGCGCAGGGGCTGACGCGCAGGCGCAGCCCCTGTACAACGCGAAGAGCTCCCGACCGACAGAGGTGTCCTCCGCCATGGCGCACAGCCTTCACGCTTCCTCACCCGCGCCCTTTCGCTCCAACCGCCCGGACCTTGCGACCGATGCGATCCGCGCCGCGCGCGAGGATCTGGCCGCCTGCTTCCGCATGGCCGCGCGTAACGGCTTTGAAGAGGGCATCTGTAACCATTTCTCGGCCGTCGTGCCCGGCCACGACGATCTGTTTCTCGTCAACCCCTACGGCTACGCCTTTCGCGAGCTGACCGCGTCGAAGCTGCTGATCTGCGATTTCCATGGCAACGTCCTCGACGGCGAGGGCGTGCCCGAGGCGACTGCCTTCTACATCCATGCCGAGATGCACAGGCTGCTGCCGCGCGCCAAGGTCGCCTTTCACACCCACATGCCCTATGCGACGGCGCTGTCGATGACCGAAGGCGATCCCCTGATCTGGGCCGGCCAGACCGCGCTGAAATTCTATGGCCGCACGGCGGTCGACCGCGACTATAACGGCCTCGCGCTCGACAACCGCGAAGGCGCCCGCATCGCCTCGGCCGTGGGTGATGCCGATATCGTGTTCATGAAGCACCACGGCGTAATGGTGCTGGCACCGACCATCGCGGAGGCCTGGGACGATCTCTACTATCTCGAACGCGCCGCCGAGGTGCAGGTGCTGGCGATGTCGACGGGACGAAAAGTGCTGCCGGTCGATCCGGCCGTTGCGGCAGAGACCTACAGGCAGATGCGCGAGGGCGATTCCGAATCCGCCCGGCTCCATCTCGCTGCGATCCGCAGACAGCTCGATGCGGAGGAGCCGCAGTATAGGCATTGAGGCAAGCTGTAGGAGAGGGGGGCGGCCTACGATCCCTGCCGCAGCTTCGCCAGCACTTTCAGCCCGCCATAGCCGTCCGCCGGCGTGATGCCTGCGCGCTGCTGGAAATCCCTGACCGCCTTCATGGTGTCGTTGCCGACGCGGCCGTCGGTGCCGCCGGTGTCGAAGCCGGCCTTGGTCAGGCGTGTCTGCATCTCCTGCACCTCGGCCAGCGTCAACGCCCGCTCGGAGCCGGGGAAGGGCTGGATGAAGGGCGGTGCGCCGAGGCAGCGGTCGCCCAGATGGCAGATCGCGAGCGCATAGTTCATTGAAGGGTTGTAGCTCTTCACCGAATAGAAGTTCGGTCCAAGCAGGAACGTCGGCCCGCCCGCGACCGGCGTCCACATCTGCGCGGATGCGTTGGGCTGCGGGAAGGGCTGGCCGTCGGCGCGGGTGCCGCCGGCCGCCTGCCACGCCGCATAGGTGCGGCTGCCGCTCATGTTATCTGCCGCGCGCACCTCATAACCCCAATGCTCGCCGCGGTGCCATTTGCCGCGATTGACGAGGTATTTTGCGGTCGAGCCCAGCGCGTCGTCGGGCTTGCCGAATGGCGAGACCTTGCCATCGCCGTCATAGTCGATGCCGACATTGAGCCAGACCTCCGGCATCCATTGCGAGTGCCCCATCGCACCGGCCCATGAGCCCTGCATCTGCTCCGGCGTGCTCCAGCCCTTGTCGACGATACGTAGCGCGTTGATCAGCTCGGTCTCCCAATAGGCCTTGCGGCGGGGGTCGTTCCAGGCAAGCGCGGCGAGCGAGGGAAACACCGGCGTCATGTGGTTCTGCTGCACCAGGGGATCGCCATAGGCGGACTCGACGCCCCACAGCGCCAGCAGCGTGCCGCGCTCGACGCCGAAATCGCGCTCGATGCGTGCAAACAGCGCCTCGTTGTTCTTCAGCGCGATCTTGCCGTTGATGATGCGCCAGTCGGAGACGCGGCGGTTGATGTATTGCCACACCTGCTCGTGGAATTCGGGCTGGTTTCGCATCTGCTTGAACACGCTCATGTCGGGCTCGACCCGCCCCATCGCGCGCTGCCATGTCGCGGCCGAAATGCCCTTGGCCATTGCACGAGCGCGAAAAGCCTCGCGCCATTCGTCAAAGCCTGGAGGCGAAGCGAAAACATCGGCGGGCGCAGCGAGCAGGGCTGCCACGCCGAGCGCGGATTTCAGCAGATTGCGGCGGGCGTGATCAATCGAGGAATCAGCGTGCTTCATGGCGCCATTCTAGCGGGAAACAGAGCTCCTGTGAGCCGGTTCCTGGAACGTCCGGAACAGGCATTCGCCCGGAACAAATGGTCGCAGTCTTGCATTCCCTCCGCAGGACACTGAGGAGCACACGATGAGGAAGTATCTGTTTGCCGTTGCCATGGTCACCGCCATTGCGGTCCCTGCGCTTGCCGATGAAGTCGGCGTTCACGTCGGCCCGGTCGGTGCCGGCGTGACGGTTGGCCAGTCGCCGGATTATCGCGTTCGGGAACGTGATCGCACGACGGTCATCAAGGAGCGCGAGCCGTCGAACCGCACCACTGTTATCAAGAAGGAAGATGAATTCGGCAATCGCAGCAAGACCGTGATTCATCACGACAACGACTGACGGAATCGGCCCCGGCCTGAGCGCCGGGGCCAGTTCTGTTCATCAAGAATTCGGGGTGGAATGAAGATACGCACGCATGCCGAGAGCCATGTCGTCGAGCTCGACGACGGATCGCAATGGCAGATCTTTCCTGGCGATCTCGCGACCACGCTGAGCTGGAAGCCCGAAACCGATTTACATCTTGAGCAGAGCGGCGATCGGATGGGTTCGCACGTGCTGGTGAATGCCACCGACCAAAGCCGCGTGCGGGTGATCGCGGTGGGCGATGTCTGGCACGATGGCGAGGTCAAGAAAACGTTGAAGGGCGGATAGGGCCAGCCGCAGCCGGACGCTGGTCGGTCAATCCTCCTGTAGATCAGCCGCGATTCCGGCGAGCCAACGCCGGATCGCGGTTTCTGTCTTGCTGTCCAGCCCCCGCGCGAGGCGCTTCTCGAGCGCGATCACCCGTTCCCGGCACGCCTTCAGGAGCGTCGCGCCGCGCGGCGTCAGGGTCCATTGCTGGATGCGACCGTGAATGGGATGGGGCGTCATCACGATCGCGCCGTCACGTTCGAGATTGCGGATGATGACGCCGACGGTCTGCGGGGTGAGGAAGGTGAGACGGGCGACGTCTGCGCCGGACAGGCCCGGATAGGCATTCAGCATCGTCAGCACGGCGAATTGCGGCGACGTCACGCCGAGATCGGCGAGTGTTCGTTCCATCGTCAGCCGGACCGCGGCATGAGCCTGCCGCAGCAGATAACCGAGATAGCCTTGCTCGCCGCGCTTGCCTTCGCCGGGGGCGGGCACGCGAACGGCACCATCCTCGGCTGCCGCCGGCGGCTTCCGCACCGTTTTCGATCTCGTGATGTTGTCGGACTTGCGCATCATGTAAGTGCTCTTATAAGATATAAGTACTCTTACAATAAGACGAGGTGAACGGCAATGTCACACGCCCGCAGCGAATACGAGGATTTCAAGCGGATCGCCCCCGATGCGTATGACGTGGTGCTTGCGCTGGGCCAGCTTGCGGCCAAGGCCGGCCTCGACAAGCAACTTCTCGAGCTCGTCAAGCTGCGCGCCTCGCAGATCAATGGCTGCGCCTTCTGTGTGCAGCATCACATTCTCCTCTCCGAACGCATCGGCGTGCCCGTGGACAAGCTCAATTTGGTCGCGGTCTGGCGCGAGGCGCCGATCTTTTCACCGCGCGAGCGCGCCGCGCTGGCCTGGGCCGAGGCGCTGACCCTCCTGCCGGACGGCATCGGCGAGGAGGTTTACGCCGAAGCCGTCCGCGAATTCTCCGAGACCGAGCTGATGTACCTGACCTCGGCGGTCGCCTCGATCAATGTCTGGAACCGTTTTGGTGCCGCATTCCGCTGGACGCCGGCGCCGCGGCCGGTGACCGCGAACGCTGCGGCATCCTGATCGGCGCGCGAGGAGGTCACGATGACAGCCATGAGTTTGTCTGCAGTGCCGCATCCGGCGCTGTCACGTTCGACGGCGTTTGCGGTCATCGCAGGGCTGGCCTGCGCGCTGGCGATCGGCAAGACGCTCCCGGTCACGATGGACGCCGTCTCGGGCGCACTGGCGCCGCTCTGCGCCTCCGCTGCGGATGGCTCGTCGCTCGACAAGGTCGAGCCGATCGGCTCCTACGCACTGCCCAACGTCCCGGGCAAGCGCGTCACCATCGTGCGCGTGTCCTACGGTCCCGGCGGGTTCTCGCGGCCGCATCGTCACGCAGGCTCGGTGACCGCCTACATCACCAAGGGCGAGATCCGCTCTCAGCTCGGCGGCGGCCCAGTCGAGACATTCGGCGTCGGCCAATCCTTCTTCGAGCCGCCAGGCTCGACCCATCTGGTGTCGGCCAATGCGAGCGCGACAGAGCCGGCCGAATTGATCGCGGTCTTCGTCGCGGACGAGGGCGCGCAACTGACGACGTTCCTTGAATGATCGGTAGCCTTCAGGCCTGCCGCGATCGTCTCAGCCGCTTCCATGCCGGTGCGAGACCGTATTCGACTGCCGGAATCGCAAGTGCGCCGACAAGCAGTCCAAGCACGCCTGAAATGGCTGCCTCGACCGACCATTCAATGATGCCGGCTACGGACGGAATTGCGTGCGCGGCAGACTCGGTTGCGGCATGGACCATGCGGCCGATCATCGGCGGGCCGTATTTTTCGATGCCGTGCAGAATGATGCCGCCGCCGACCCAGATCATGGCAGCGGTGCCGATGGTGCTCAGCACCGACAAGAAGGTGGGCATGCCGCGGACGAGCGCGCGTCCGAGCAGGCGGATCGCCCCGCCAATGACCGAGCCGCCGTCGTAGCGCGCAAAGGCCATGCCGACATCATCCGCCTTCACGATCAGGGCCACCACGCCGTAGACCCCGACTGTGATACCAAAGCCGACCAGCGCCAGCACCAGTGCCTGCGTCCAGATGCTGCCGGCCGGGATGGCAGCCAGCGTGATCGCCATGATCTCCGCCGACAGGATGAAATCCGTCTTGATGGCGCTCGCGACCTTCTCGTCCTCGACCGATCCGGCATTCAACGCGATCGGTTCGAGTTGAGCTTCGTGGTCGTGCGCATGATGAGGCATCACCGCTTCGAGCACCTTCTCGGCCCCCTCATAGCAGAGAAAGGCGCCGCCCAGCATGAGCAGCGGCGTGACCGCGGCGGGAAGGAAATAACCAAGCAACAGGGCGATCGGCAGCAGGATCAGCAATTTGTTGCGCAGCGATCCGGCCGCGATCTTGCCGACGATCGGCAGCTCGCGCTTGGAGGCAAAGCCAATGACGTAGTTCGGCGTGACGGCTGCATCGTCGATGACCACGCCAGCTGCCTTTGTGCCCGCTTTGGCGGCCTGGCCAGCCACATCGTCGAGCGAGGCTGCTGCCATCTTTGCAATCGCCGCGATGTCGTCGAGAAGACCGATCAGTCCGACGCTCATCAAACCTATTCCTTCTTCGTTCGAGCCGGCGGCACGGGCGACAGCATGTTCTTGCGCCAGCTGGCATTGGAACGAGGACGTCCTTAGTTCTCCTCGCCGCTCGATCCCTCGCGCAGGTCCGGCTTGTTCACGTCCTCCGGCAAGGCATGAGCGACCGGCTGTGCCGTGACCGCAATCTCCGGCCCGATCTCGCGGCCGCGGGCGCGGATCAGGCGTTCATAGGCGGAGACCAGGGTGACGTAGGGGCTGACCCAGATCCACCCGTCGCGTGTGAAGACCTGCACATCGAAATGCAGATGCAGCGATGTTCCGGCGGGATGGTCGAGATAGTTCGAGATAACGCCGATCTTTTCGCCCTCGGTGACGAGACGGCCATTGAGCACGCCATCTGCGTTCATCGCGTGCGGATTCATGTGCATGTAGCGGAAACGGATGTGCTCGATACGGCTATTGACCTGGAGCGTCGCCGCCTGGTCCCTGGCTCCGCGGATCACGATGGCATCACGCACGGCGACGACGCCGCGCTGCTTGGGATCGCAGGGCTCGTGGCCTTCACCTGGCGGCGGGCAGTCGGCGGCGCGGATGTCCTCGCCCTGGTGGCCGTAACCACCGCCACATTGCCAAACCGCGAAGCTGCGGGACTCGCAGAAATTGTCGCGCCATGGATAGGCGGTCGGACCTTCGTTCCTGTCGCGCCTGCCGTAGGATTGCGAGCGCACGAAGGCGGGCGCCTTATCGAGGGGAAAGCGGATCTGGGCATAAGCCATCATGTCGGGATGGCCGGCCTGCTTGCGGTAACCGGTGTTCGGGATGATGTCGCCGCTCGGTCGGTAGCTGAAATCCGGTGAACGGTCCGCCGGCCGATCGAGGACGTTGGCGGCAATGTCCGTCAATGGCCGCATGCGCTGGCCGCCGGCGACACGTAGGGCCTTCAGGAAGCGCTCGGCGACGGGATAGGCTTCCTTGCAGGCGAGCCGGCGCGGCTTGGCGACGCTGTCGAGACACTGGATCGACACCACATAGGCGACGCCGAAACGGGTGAAGGCGTAGCGGACATAGCCTTCCCGGATGAACCTGCGCAGGTCCGGGTAGGTCGTCGCGAGCGACTTGACCGGCTCGCCCTTGCCGCCCGCGGGATCGGCGATGTCGTAGACCAGCGCCGAGCCCGTGATCTGCACTTCGACCGGCCTTGCGAATACCCGGCCCGGCATGCCGTCGCCGGCGCCGGGCTCGAGCGAGAAGGTCGCGCTGTAGCCGGCGGGGCCGGCATCGAACATGTCGACCGGGTTGAAGTCCGCCTGGTAGCGCGAGAGCGTGAGCGTCGCCGGCGCGCCGCTGCGCTGCGCTTCGAGGTAGGCGGCAGCGTCGAACGGCAGCAGCACGGGCACGGAACTGCGTGTGATGCCGGTGAAAAATCGCGAGGAGACTGCGTTGAGCTGCACCAGTGCGGGCGTCGCGCGCGGATCGTAGCGCAGCACCGAACGGCGAGGCGCGAAGATGAAATCCTCCGCGATCCGGGGGCGGCTGTTGATCTCGGCGCGGACCTGGTCGAGCGCTGCGCGCCAGTCGACGCGCAGCGCCGTGAGCGAGGGGCTGCGGAATTCATCCGCCGCGAGCGGGGAGGCAATGAAGAGCGAAAGCGACGCCAGAAGTTGCGAGACGAAGCGGAAACTTTTCCCAACCACTGTCTCGCCCCCTGGCGCCACCTGCTGCGACTGCCCTGTTCCCCGTCAGTCCTTGGCGCGCTCGGAGTAGGAGCCGTCTTCGGTCATCACCACAATGCGGGTGCCGACCGTGATGTGCGGCGGCACCGTGGTGCGCACACCGTTGGAGAGCACCGCGGGCTTGTAGGAGGAGGAGGCGGTCTGGCCCTTGGTCACCGGCTCGGTCTCGACCACTTCCAGTGTCACGCGCTGCGGCAGCGCGATCGACACCGGGTTGGTATCGTGCATGGACAGCTTGACCGTCATGCTTTCCTGGAGATAGGCAGCGGCGTCGCCGACCACGTCCTTGGAGACCTGGACCTGATCGTAGGTCTCCGGGTTCATGAAGTGGTAGCCGTCGCCATCCTCATAAAGGTAGGTGTAGTTGCGCTCTTCGATCGTGGCCTTTTCGACCTGGTCGGTGGTCTTGTAGCGTTCGGAGATCTTTACCCCGTCCGAGATTCGGCGCATTTCGATCTGGCTGACCGGGGTGCCCTTGCCGGGATGGATGTTCTCGGCGCTCACGACGACATAAAGCTTGCCGTCTTGCTCGATCACGTTGCCCTTGCGAATAGAACTGGCGATGACTCTCAAAGCTTTATTTCCTGCTTGCTTGGCCCGGCACCGGCCAGGACGTGGTCAAATTGATGGGGGACTTGGGGCCTCAAATCGGACCTCGGCGCCCGTTTCGGGCCGCAACATACTGATTTTGCCGGTGGATGCCAGCGTTTTGCTGAGGCACAGGGCGGTCGGTTAATGGCTGGGGACAAGCCCATCTCACCGTTCTGGTCGCCCTCGCGGCACCTCGACCGGCGGCCGTTCCTGCAGGCCAGGGGCGCCGTGACCGGAGCTTTGCGGGGCTTTTTCGCCGAACATGGGTTTGTGGAGGTCGAAACCTCGATTCTCCAGGTCTCGCCCGGCAATGAAACCCATCTGCACGCCCCCCGGACCGAGATCATGCGGCCCGACGGCAGCCGCGCCAGCCGTTACTTGCGGACTTCGCCGGAATTCGCCTGCAAGAAGCTGCTGGCGGCAGGGGAGACGCGGATTTTCGAGTTCGCCCGGGTGTTTCGGGACCGGGAACGCGGCGACCTGCATCTGCCCGAATTCACCATGCTGGAATGGTACCGGGCAGGCGCCCCCTATGACGCGATCATGGCCGATTGCGTCGTCGTCATCGCCCGTGCGGCGCATGCGACCGGCATCGGGACCTTCTCCTTCCGTGGCCGGACCGCCGATCCCTTCGCCGAGCCCGAACTCCTGACGGTCGCGGGCGCCTTCGAGCGGTTCGCCGGCATCGATCTGCTGTCGACAATCTCGGGCGGCGAGGGTAACCGTGCCGCGCTCGCCGGGGCCGCCGGCGGCAAGGTCCGCGTGGCCGAGGACGATACTTGGTCCGACATCTTCAGCAAGCTCCTGGTCGAGCATGTCGAGCCGCATCTGGGGCAGGGGCGTTTGACCGTTCTGTTCGAATACCCATCTCCAGAGGCGGCCCTGGCACGGGTGAAGACTGGGGATCCCAGGGTTGCCGAACGCTTCGAGGTCTATGCCTGCGGCGTCGAGCTCGCCAACGGCTTCGGGGAACTGACCGATGCCGAGGAGCAGCGCAAACGCTTCACGGAATCGATGACGGAGAAGCAGCGCCGCTACGGAGAGGCCTATCCGCTGGACGAGGACTTTCTGGCCGCCGTTGCGGCAATGCCGGAGGCGAGCGGCGTTGCGCTCGGCTTCGACCGGCTGGTGATGCTGGCAAGCGGCGCATCGCGGATTGACCAGGTGGTGTGGACACCGCCTGCAAGTGAGACCTTAAGCGAGAGATGACGAAAACCAGTCTTGCACGGACATTGCGCGAGCCGGCCGAGCTCGTGACCGAGGGCCTGGCGCCGGCTTCGGCGTTGCCCGCGCTCGAACGTGTTGCCGCACGCTATGCGGTCGCGATCACGCCGGCGCTGGTAGAACTGATCGACACGTCCGACCCCGACGATCCCATCGCCCGTCAGTTCGTTCCGACGGCCGCGGAGCTGGAGATGCAGCCGGGAGAGCGCCCCGATCCGATCGGCGACCATCCGCACTCTCCGGTGCAGGGTATCGTGCACCGCTATCCCGATCGCGTTCTGTTCAAGCTGGTTCACGTTTGCGCAGTCTATTGCCGCTTCTGCTTCCGCCGCGAGATGGTCGGGCCCGGCAAGGAGAACGCGCTGTCGGAGGATGCCTATCGTGCGGCGATTGATTACATCCGATCGCATCGCGAGATCTGGGAGGTGATCCTGACCGGTGGCGATCCCCTGATGCTGTCGCCGCGGCGGCTAGGTGAGATCATGGCCGACCTTGCCGCCATCGATCACGTCAAGATCATCCGGCTTCACACCCGCGTACCCGTGGCCGAGCCCGCGCGTATCAGCGACGGGTTGGTTGCAGCGCTCAAGGTCGAGGGCGCGACCACCTGGGTCGCCGTGCATTCCAACCACGCGCGCGAATTGACCGGGCCGGCGCGCGCCGCCTGCGCGCGGCTCGCCGATTCCGGAATCCCGCTGGTGAGCCAGTCCGTGCTCTTGCGCGGGATCAACGACAACATCGCCGCTCTGTCGGATTTGATGCGAGCTTTCGTCGAATGCCGGATCAAGCCCTACTATCTGCATCACGGCGATCTCGCGCCGGGCACTGCGCATCTGCGGACGACGCTGGCGGAAGGGCAGGAGTTGATGCGACAGTTGCGCGGACGGGTGTCAGGGCTGTGTCAGCCGGACTATGTCATCGATCTTCCCGGTGGCGCGGGCAAATCGCCAGTGGGGCCCAACTATGTGTTGGCGGAGCAAAATACCGCAGCCGGTGCACGTGAAGCGGAAACGAAAACGAGCTATCGTATCGTCGATTATTGCGGCGACGTTCATCTCTATCCGCCTGAGACTTGAGCGGTGAGACGCGTCGGTTTGAGAATGGAGGACTGAGATGAAGAAGATCATGCTGGCCGCATCGCTCGTGGTCTTGCTCGGCGGCCCGGGGATCGCGCAGACCGGTGCCAAGGGATCGCCGTCGAGTGGCGCAACCTCGGGATCGGTGCCGCCGGCGCCGGTCGGTCATCGCCAGCCGCGCGTCTCGGACGTGCCGAACGAGAAGAATTTGACCGATCCGAACGATCCACTGAGCAAGGAAAACCAGGCTCTCGACAAGAAGATCAAGAGCATCTGCCGCGGCTGCTGATCAGCGTACCTCTCCCCGACGGGGAGAGGTACCGAGCAAGACACTGACACTTCGCCGCGCCATCTCCTAGGCCGACCGCTCGTGCAGTCCGGCGCGGCGGGTGTTGCGGCGGACCTCGACTGCGTCGGCGAGCTGCTCGAGCACGGTTGCCGTAGTCGCCCAATCGATGCAGCCATCGGTGATGCTCTGGCCGTAGGCGAGCGGCTTGCCAGGCACGACGTCCTGGCGGCCGGCGACGAGATTGCTCTCGATCATCACGCCCATGATGCGGTTCTCGCCGCCGGCGATCTGGCCGGCGATGTCGGCCGCGACCTGCGGCTGGTTCTCCGGCTTCTTGCTCGAATTGGCGTGGCTCGCATCGACCATCAAGAGCGGCGCGACGCCGGATTTGGCCAGCTCGTTGCAGGCGGCCACGACGCTTGCCGCGTCATAGTTCGGCTCAGCTCCGCCGCGCAGGATGATGTGGCAGTCCTCGTTGCCGGCGGTCGAGGCGATCGCCGAGCGGCCGAGCTTTGTGACGGCCATGAAATGATGCGGATGCGAGGCTGATTTCACCGCATCGGCGGCAATGCGAACATTGCCGTCGGTCCCGTTCTTGAAGCCGACGGGACACGACAGCCCAGAAGCCAGCTCGCGGTGGATCTGGCTTTCGGTCGTGCGCGCGCCGATCGCGGCCCAGGACACGAGGTCGGCGATGTATTGCGGCGTCGTCATGTCGAGGAATTCGGTGCCGGCGGGCAGGCCGAGATTGTTCACCGCCGACAGCACGTTGCGCGCCAGCCGCAGACCCTTGTTGATGTCGAAGCTGCCGTCGAGATCGGGATCGTTGATCAGGCCCTTCCAGCCGACCGTGGTGCGCGGCTTCTCGAAATAGACCCGCATCACGATCTCGAGCTGGTCGGCGAGATCCTCACGCAGCTTTGCGAGGCGCTCGGCGTAATCGAGCGCGGCCCTGGGATCGTGCACAGAGCAGGGACCGACCACGACCAGAAGGCGGTCGTCCTGACTGTTCAGGATGGCATGGATGGCGTTGCGCGCGGCCATCACCACGCGGGTGGCGGTGAGCGTGCGCGGGACCTCCCGCATCACCTCTTCCGGGGTGCTCAGTTCTTTCAGTTCGCGGATGCGAAGATCGTCGGTCGTGCTCAGCACGGCGGGCTCCTGTCGTTTTGAGATCCTGCCGGCCAACAAAAAAGCCGCCAGGTCTGGCGGCTTGTTCGGACGTTTGCTGCAATATTTCAGATTGAGCGCGATCCTCCTGCCGCCAGCGAGCTGTCGTAGCTAAAGTACCAAAAATAGCTGGTGGCGACGGTGATCATGGCAGGCCATATAGCGCGCCAATGGCACCTTGTCACCCCCCGATCGGCGCCGCGGGCGACGAGGCGGGTCAGGTGTTGCTGTTGCGCGCCGCCAGCGCCATGCCGATCAGGCTGGCGCCGCCGAACAGCAGGTTGATACCGACGAGGATGCCGATCGCCCATTCCGCCGAGCTCGGCAGGCCCGTGATCACCATGAACGAGATCGCGATGTCGACGAGGCCCGAGATCAGCAGCCACGACCAGCGGCTGCTCAACTCGCGGCGGTGCTCCAGCGCGTACATGATGGTGGCGACGCCCTCGGCGAGGAAGTAGGCGCCAAGCACGATGGTGAGCGTCAGCACGGCCTGCATCGGCCGGGCCAGCAGCAGCATGCCGGCAAGCACGGCGAGCGCCGCCGAGATCAGCGACCACCAGAAGCCGGGCGTGCTGCGCGCCCAATAAGTCACGATCACCCCGCCGATGCCACTGATCAGGAACATCCAGCCGAGGAAGATCGCGATCGCAAGGCTCGCGAGCGGCGGCAGGATCAGGGCGGCGACGCCGAGCACGGCAAGCAGGATGCCTTCGAACAGGAAGGCCTTCCAATGCGCCTTGACCGTCTGGTTCATGACGGATTGCAGACGTGAAAAATCCTCGGGCGATGTCATCGGCAGGCTCCAGATCCGAAAGGTCAGCGCTCAATCTAGTCCACGCGCGCCGCGCTCGCCATCTTGCGAGGCTTACCCGCCGCCGGGCGCGGAGGAAAACCCCTCCGCGCTGGTGCGGATGCGGTTGCGGCCGAGAATGTAGATGGCCGTTGTGACAATCAGAAGCGCAAGGCCGAGCAGGATCGAGACGAAGCCGATCGGGATCAGAGCCAGCGTCAGATTGCGCTCGGGGTCGATGAGCCAGTGATGGATCGAGGTCAGCACGAAGGCGAGCCCGATAAAGCCGAGGCCGCCGCCGGCAAGCAGCAGCGCCCACATCCGGCGGAGCTGGCTGAGCCGCTCGCGCGCGACATCGGTCCGGGGGGCATGGTGGCGGGCGACGCGCCGGACCAGGCGGACCGCGAAGGCGATCGAGCTGAATCCGATCAAGAGGCTCGCCGCGCCGAGCCAGATCCGCAGTGTCGGATCGAGGTCCGGCATGCGCTGGAGGGTGAGCAGGGGGAAATCGAAGGCCGAATGCAGCGCGAGCGGGCCGGCCAGCATCAGGAGGCGACTGGAGAGCCGGGCCCAGTCGCGGTGGTGGCGGTTCGCGCCGAGCGCGGTGCCGGCGCGCGCGATCGTCAGGTAGGCGCCCGCGATGATGCCGAGCGCACCGTGGAACGGCACGGTCAACACGCTGCGCAACGCGGCCAGCGAGCGCCACATCTCGGCATGCTGAACCAGATAGGCCAGGTTCTCGTAAGCGGCGAAGCCAAGGCCGACCGCGGCGCCGTAGACCACGGTGTCCATCGGATTGGCAAAGGTCCGCCGCTTGGTCGAGGAGACCAGAACGATGGCGACGACCTTGACCGCTTCCTCGGGCAGCGCGACGCCGAAGATCGAATGCATGGCCAGCGCTGCCCAGGGATCGTCTGGGGCGGCGACCATCTTGGCAAAGGGGGCCCGGGCAAGGCCGAGCAGGGAGATGCTGGCCGCTCCTAACAGGAACGCGGTCCAGACCTGGGTGGGCGGGCCTGGGCGCTCTTCAGCGGCGATGACGAGCCACAGCATCAGCAGCGCCGGGGCGACGGCGGCAGTTCCGATGACGGTGGGCAACGCTTCAATCAGGTACATCGGCGCCGAAAATAGGTTCCCTTGGTCCGCTTATCCACATTCACCGATGCGACCATGTGTCATGCGCTCGCTATCGGCCGGCTGAACGAGGGCGACAACTTCCATTCGTCTGCCGTCGCCCAGGGAGCTGTAGAGTACAAGTGTAATCAACGACATGACAGGGCCTGTTCGTCATCCATGGCAACGGTCTCGCGGGTCGAGCTTTGGATGCGATTGGCAAGTCAGATCAAGGCAATGCGCAGATTTTCTCGATTCAGTGCGCAGCTGCCTCGACATGTTCTGGCGAAAAGGCTGGACGGCTTCCCCCAGGGCCGCGTGTGCGGGACCGGCCAGCTAATCGCGCTTCGTTGTGCGCCCACGGGGCGGCGGCACGACCCGGCGCGTGCGCACCTGCTCTAGCTCCCAGAAGACGCGGACCAGGCACGTGCCGAGACAGAACACGATGAGCAACAGCAGGAAGGTTTGATCGGCGGCGGGGATATGCATCATGGCGATGATAAAGCAACGGCCATGCCATGCGTTCCCGCAACGGCCGGCGCCTTCCGCCGTCAGTGGGTGGTGAACGGCGGCGGCGCGTCGGGGGCGACGTCGAAGGCGCCGAGGTGGAATTCCTCGCCAGGGGACGCGTCGGGCTCGGCCGGTTGCGCCAGCAGCGTGAAGGCGGCCTGGGGGTAAAGCTTCCAGATCTCCAGATCGCCGGCGGTGATGGTGAGCCAGCCGAACGTGTACATGTAGCGTCCGGGCTCGGTGACCCGGCCGACTCTGTCCCAGGTGATCTTGTTGACTGCCATCCGGTCTCCCGATCGCAAGTCCGCAAATGACGTCCGGCGTGAGGCTCGGACCGACAAAAGCTGATCCCGCAATGGGGCCGCGATAGGGCAGCGATGCGGAGGCAAGGCGGCCGGAACGCGCGGGCGGCCCTGCAGGGAGCGTCACGTGCAGCGTGAGTTAGGAAAGAGTTGGGTCGCCCGGTCCGGCTCAGGCCGACTGCTGCAGCGGCGAGCGAACAACGAGGCGGACGAGGTCGTCCCGGGACTGCTTTTCGGCGAATCTGACCGCAAAGCCGTGGTCGAATTTGCGGATGACCCGCCCGACGCAGGCGCCGACGGCAAGCGCCGTTCCCACCGGTGGGTCGTACTCGCAGGATATCGCGACCCCGGCCGTGGAGACGTCGATGATGAAGCAGGGATGGATGCTGCCGTCGGCGAGCGTCAGGACGGTGTGCGCGACCTGCGGGACGAAACGCGCGTCGCGCCGCAATTCCTTGATGCTGTCGTCCTTCTGCTTCTTTTCGAGCCAGGTGAGCTTTTCCGACATCCAGGCGCGCCGCGCCCGCGTCATGTCGAGCTCCATGAGGAAGCCTGATTTCAGCGTCGCGCTGATGGTGCACTGGAATTCGCCGAAATCCTGGAAGTAGGAGGTCAGGCGCTCTCCGACCTTGCCGACAACGGGAACGTCCACGATCATGCGGAAGGGCGAGACGCGCTTGGTGCGGCAGGCAAAGCTGCGCAGCTTGCCCTCGCAATCGTACCAGCGCGACAGCGAGTAGCTGCCGTTCACGGTGACGTCCACTGCACGCTGCCTGAGGAACTCTGCGACGGACATGAGGTGCCAATGATGTTCGGGGATCGCTTCCGTAGTTTCACGGTAGCGGTCAACTTCTAAGCAAATGATACTGCCGCTCAAAAGCAGGGGTAAATTTCCGGTTAATGCTCACGTCGATCGCGCCGCGAAAAGCGCGGCATAAAGTCCCGTTTCACTGCAGGGCCGACTCACAACGTCGTCATTGAGGGAGCGGTGGGCGCAACCGCGCGACGCAATCTCTTAATGAAATCCGAGCAGCACCAGCAAGGCCGGCGCGCCGATGGCCATGGCCAACTGGATCGTCGTCCATGCCACGCCGTTCGGGCTGATCTCGACTCCCAAGTGCGGCAATGCGCGCCGCATCGCCAGCGCCGTGAGCGCCTCGACGACGGCGAGCAGCAGGGCGATGCAGGCGAGGAAAGACCATGGCTCTCCCGGAGGCAACCACGGCGCGAGCCAGGCGGCGGCAGAGCCTTTCACGGCGGCGAGGAACGCGAACCATCCGAACCAGAATGCGGAGCGCTTGACGATGTCTTCGCCGATCGTTGCGGGCTCGAGGCGGATACCGATCCTTGCCAGTGCGCTTTCAATGCGCCCGCCATCGGTCAGGAAGATGAACGCGCCGAGATAGAGAGGAATGCGCGACTGGAAGAGTAGGGCGATGATGCCGAACAGGATCGCGTGGCCGATGGCATCGCCGATTAGATCCTGGGCGCTCCCGTTTGACGGCACAGGCGTGGCCGGCGCACGATCGGCCCGGCGCTGCGGAAGCGATCTCGTGCGTGCCATATGCTCCAGCATCTTGGCGCGCCGATCCGATGGATGCGAGCGGGGACGGCTGAGCCATTGCGGGAGCCCCGGCGCCACCGCGGACGCGCCGGACGAAGCTGCAATCTCGGGGTGAGGCTGTGCCATGGGCCTGGACCGGTTCCAACTGACATTAGTCGGTGCCAGGCGGCGGGGAGGTTCATGCGGCCGCGGGGCTAATGCCGCGGGGTGCTGCGGTGGCTCAATGTGGCCGTCGCGCGCGCACTGGCGCTCCCTAGCGGAATCGAACCGCTCTCTCCACCGTGAAAGGGTGGCGTCCTAACCGATAGACGAAGGGAGCAAACGCAGGGCCCTGCCGTTTTGCCGGCACGGCCACTGGCAGGCCGAACAGGGCCCGGCGGCTTGCAGCGGGCGAACGTATAGTGGCCTTTCTGCCTCCGGGCAAGCCGTTCGGGAGCGGTCTTTTGGCCCCGGTGGACAGCGCCGACCGGGGGATGATCAGGATACGATTTCAACGGTTTCTTAGGGTTCCCTGGATAGCGCTGGAGCGGGAGATCTCTCGCCAATGCCACTGCCGAAAAACCGCGCAGCCCGCAAGCTGCTGTCGCAGCACGCCTGGATCACGCTCGACGGCGGCTTCGCCGCGCGGCATTGCCTGGTCCAGGACATCTCGGACTCCGGCGCCAAGATCACGATGGATGAGGACGCGAGCCAGCTCCCGGGCGTGATCCGGCTCGCCTTCGCGCGCGATGCGCGCACCGGGCGGAGCTGCCAGGTGGTGTGGCGCCGCGGCAAATCGGCCGGCATCAAGTTCATCTGATCGCAGGCGCACCGGCCTCCGATGGCGCGCTGCGCCTGTTTCGGGCTAGAACGCGGCCATGCCTACGAAGCTGCTCATCGTGATCCCGTTGCTCGCCACATCCGCCGCCGCGGCGGAGGCGCTGCGTCTGCCGCCTGCCGAACGGCCCCAGGCGAGCACGGCCGTGCCGCTGAAGGGCGCGGCCGGCAAGGCACGGGCGGGCTCCTGTGCCAGCTACGGCCCGCGCTTCGTCATGGTCGAGGGCACCGGGACCTGCGTGAAGATCGGCGGCTCGATCGGCATCGACACCACCGTCCGGCGCTGAAGCCCGATGCCGCCGGATCTGCTGCGCCTCGACCTCATCGTTCCCGTCTTGATGTATTGCGCGCTGTTGTGGTGGGTCGGCCGCGGCCTCAGCTGGACGGCGCGGCTGGCGACAGCTGTGGTGACGCTGGTGCTGATCATCTGCGTGCTGCTGATCGAGCGCGGCTGGCGTTAAGAACAAAAACGCGAAAACAACCCCATGCACCGTAGCGTCAAGTCAAAAAGTTGACGCCGGAGGCTTGCGCCAAAACGCGAATTCCTCGTGCTCTCACCGCAGACTAACGCGGCGCCGCCGGCTCACGACATCGGCGGTGCGACATATTGCGCAAATCCGGGCCGCTTGCCGAGCTCGGCGAGCCAGCGCGTCAGATGCGGCTGCGCCGGCCGGCTGATGCCCTCGACGCCGAGCCAGCGCCGCGCATAGGAGCCGACCGCGATGTCGGCGAGCGTGAACGCATCGCCCTCCATGAAGCGGCGCGAGGAGAGCAGGCGGTCGGCGATCGCCCAGACCTCTGCGGCGGCGTCGGCATCGCGCTGCACCTGAATCATATCGCGCTCGGCGGGCGCCGTGCGCACGATGCCCCAGAACACCGGACGGTCGACCGGCTGCACCGTCGACAGCGTCCAGTCGAGCCAGCGGTCGACCGAGGCGCGCTGCTTCGGCGCCTCGGGATAGATCGGCGTGCCGCGGCCATGGGCGAGGCAGAGATAGCGCAGAATCGAGTTTGACTCCCACAGCACGAAATCGCCCTCGACCAGGGTCGGGATCCGCGCATTGGGATTCATCGCCAGATACTCGGCCTCGCGCGTTCTGCCGTAGCTCATGCCGGCGTCGATGCGCTCGTAAGCGAGGCCGAGCTCGGTGAGGCACCACAGCACTTTCTGCACGTTGACCGAATTGGCGCGGCCCCAGATTGTCAGCTTGGTGTCAGGCATCAGGCGTCTCCCCGCGGCGTTGTCGCTTCTCGCGGGTGATAGCGGAATTTGCCGAAACGCGCGATGTGTGATTGCGGCGCGTCCCTCATGCAAAAAGCTCCGCACGGGGCGGAGCTTTCCTTGCAAAGTCGAACCTGTCGCTCAGCGGCCGAAGAACAGCCACAACAGAATGATCACCGGGATCGGCACGCCGAGCAGCCACAGCAGAATTCCACGTCCCATTGTTTCCTCCTCCAATCGCATTGTCGGAGGGTGAACGCAGGCGGGGAGGGCTTGTTCCAGCGCTGGAGCCTACCAATGGCCGGTGTTGGGCATCGATGCCCAGGGCTCCTGCGGCGGCTTCGGATCGCCCTTCTGCAGCAGCTCGATCGAGTGCAGGTCCGGCGAGCGGACGAAGGCCATGTTGCCGTCGCGCGGCGGACGGTTGATGGTGACGCCCGCCTTCATCAGCTTCTCGCAGGTGGCGTAGATGTCGTCGACCTCATAGGCGAGATGGCCGAAGAAGCGATCCTCGCCGTACTTCTCCTCGTCCCAATTATAGGTGAGCTCGACCAGCGGCGCCCCGCGCGTCGGCGGCTGCTTCTTCAAGCCCTCGAGATCGTCCGCCGAGCACAGGAACACCAGCGTGAAGCGCCCCTTGTCGTTCTCGATCCGCCGCACCTCCTTCAAGCCCAGCGCATCCTGGTAGAACTTGAGCGCGACATCGAGATTGCGCACGCGCAGCATGGTGTGGAGGTATCGCATGTGTCTTTTCCTTCCTCAGAGCCTTGTAGGAATTTCCGCCCGTTTCGGCACGACGGCGCAACAAATAGCAGCAAAATCCGTCACCGTGCAGGGGGTGCGCGACAATTGCGTGCCGCCTTATGTCCTAGCGCTCTCAACTGCGTGAGGTTTTCCTGGCCTCAAGAGATCTCATGCGGCTCGATTCCATCGCCATCCAATAGTTCGCCGAGCGGCGTGCTCTGCTTGCTTAACCCGAATTGGCAATGTCGCGCGTGATGTTCAGAACGCGAACCAAGCTAGCACCGCGATGACGGGGAGAACCGCCACACCGAAAAGTAACAAAGGTGCGGGTTCATTGCCTGTGCGATCACTCATGTCGATCTCCTGAAGAAAAGCCCTGCAGCGGCGCCGCCACGGGCCTTCAGTGCCGATATGCGGGGAAGCATGGCGGCACCGCTTCTCACTGAATTCCGGCTTGTCGAACTCGTTCCTGTGGCCGCTGCGGCGAGACCTTCCTGCGCCTATTTTCACCCACGTCTAAGTTCACGCCCTCGCGTGGAGAGGCAAATCCTGGTTCTTGGGCTTCTGCTTCTTGCTGGGCGCGTCCTCAAGCCGAGCTAAGCGCGGCCGTAGCCCGTAGGATGGGTTGAGCTCTTGCGAAACCCATCGCTCTTGTTGCTTACTCGCGGCATGCCCGCGGACTGTCGCACTCGTTCCTGAGGTGAGGGAGCGATGACGTTGAGATCGCATTGGAGGCTTCTTCATCGCCAATCTGGCGCAGCGGAAGCTGACGTTGCGGACGGGTTATGTCGGACTTACGGAGGGCGGCGATCGAGAAGAGATGGGTTTCGCAAGGGGCTCAACCCATCCTACGCACCGCGCACACCCCCTACTTGCACTCAAAGCTCGCCGCGCTCTCCGGATCGCCTTGGCCCTTGTAGTGCGCATGTTGCGGATAGGCGCAAAGCGGCCGACTGCGGCCGGGAAAGGCTGGTCCCGTCGCGACCACCAGATCGGGCGCCTTGCCGTCTTCCACCCAGTCCACGACCGCGCTGAGGAGATCGAAACGATCGAGCGCGGCGCCGCTCGAGCAGTGACCCATGCCGGGCACCAGGAAGGCCCGGCTCGATTTTTCCCGCACCAATTCCATGCCGCCGGAATCCGCCGCCATGCGCTCGTAGTAATTCACGGTGTCGAACGCCGAGAACCAGGGATCGCTGACACCGTGGTAAAACAGCATCTTGCCGCCACGGCCGAAGTAGCTCGAAAGGTTGGTCCAGTAGGCGGTGTTGGTGAGGCGATCCATCCCGCTCGCATTGACCCGGTCTTCGAGTTGATCGACGTTGATGCTTTCCCAAACAGGCGGTCCGACCGGACTGCGCGCGCCAGTGGTCAGGATGCCGGGAATGGCAACGCCTTCGGCTGCCACGCCGCTGTCCCACGGGAACGACGGGTAGACCTGCGTGCCGCGTGAATTCTTCGGACCGGCAAAAGCTTTTTTCAGGGCATCGACCTGCGGCGGCGCCAGGCAGGAATCCGACTTATCGCCGTTGCAGGTGAGCACCGCGGGATCGAATTGACAGGCCTTGCCGTCGAAGATCAGGCCATCCTTGACGCCGTCCTTGGCGTCGCACGCATTGAGGATCGCGTTCGTGATCAGCTTGCGCTCGCCCGCGGAAAAAGTCTTGGCGGGCTCCGGCTTACCGGACGCATCTTTCGGCGCGATCTGGCTGAAGGCAGCGTTGGCCCAGGCGAGGCCGATATTGGAATTGCCGGTGCGCATCGCGGGTGCGCCGGCGACGATGCCGTCGAATTGTTCGGGATAGCGCGCCGAGGCCAGCATGCCTTCGCGGCCCCCGGTCGAGCACCCCGTGAAATAGGAACGCTTTGCGGGCTGGCCATAGTAATGCGCGACGATCGCCTTGGCGGCGATCGTCACCTTGCCGACGGATGCATTGGCGAAGTTGAGCGCGGCTTCCTGGTCCTTCAGGAACGAGGCATCGAACACCGCGCCCTGATGACCGCTATCGGTCGAGACCACGGCAAAGCCGCGCGCCAACGCTGGCACCTCGCCGGCCGCCTGATAACCCAGCGGCGGCCGGATCGAGCCGTTCAAACCGCCGCCGCCCTGAAACAAGAACCGGCCGTTCCAGCGATCGGGCAGGGCAACGGCAAAGCCGATCGCGTAGGACTTGCCCTCGACCCCCACGCGCTGATCGATCACGCCATCCGCGCGGCAGTTCGGCGGCAGCGCGACCGATATCGTGGCCGGCGCCGGCGGCGACGGCTGCACGGTTCCCGGTGGCGCCTCCGGCACCATTTCGGCCTTGGTGACTGTTGCCGTCGATCCCGGCATCTTCCAGCCGGTCAGGTCAGCGCATTTGAGCGCGGGCAGTATGTTGGCTGAATTGTCGGCGCTTGCCGGCGAGATCGCAATGACCATGATCGCTGCGACTGGAGCCAGGCAAGCCATGGCACCATCAAGCGCCCGATTTCTCTTTCCCTGCATCGTTCTTCCCTGCCGCTTTTTTGATTTTACTGCGGTGCACGCAGCTCGCCCTGTCCCCGGACGATCCGGTGCACCGACACTGCAACTATCTTGGGTTATTCGGGAGGTGCAGTCCAGCGGCGCAAGCTTTCAACCGCGCTCGCCCTTCGCCCTTGCCGATGAAGTCGATCGAAGAGGACGGCGGATGCTACGCCGCCTGCAGATGTCGGTTAAAGAACGATACTGCAATTTTTTCGGTCTCGGTGAACTGGCTGACGTTGCTGGCGCTGGAGAGTGGCGATTGAGAAGCGATGGGTTTCGCTTCGCTCTACCCATCCTACGAACCGCATCACGTTCGAAGCAGTGCCGCCATCTCCCTCCAATGATAGATTCTCATCTTCTCCGTTTGATGCCGCGCGGCTTTGGCGATGGCGTGCGCGATGTCGTTCCCGGTGAGGCCGCGATACCGGTCGGCCGGGCCAACGAGCAGCGGATTGAGCACGCCCCAGACCGCGATGATGAGGCGTTCACGCGGGCGGTCCTCCTCGCGCGCGCCGAGGATCATCGACGGCCGGAAAATATGCGTGTGCTCGAAATTGAGCGCGAGAATGTCGCGTTCCACTTCGCCCTTGGTCCTGAGATAGAACACGCTGGACGCGGCGTTGGCGCCGACGGCCGTGACCAGAAACACCGATTGCGCGCCGTTCGCTTTGGCGATCTTGGCCGCGAGCAGCGGATAATCATGATCGATCTTGTAGTACTCGGCCTCGTCGGGCGTGTGCTTGCGCGTCGTCCCGAGCGCGATGAAGATCTCGTCCGCGACCAATTGCGGCCTGAGTGCGGGCAGGGACGCGAGATCCCCGATCAACACCGTGAGCTTCGGATGGCTCACCGCCAGCGGCTTGCGTGCCACCGCCACCACCCGCGAATAGTCGGGACTGTCCAACAGGTCGCGCAGCAAATGCGAGCCGATGAAGCCGGTGGCGCCGAAGACAAGTGCGGTTTTCATTCAAGCCACTGTTTTGCGTTGGAAGACCAAAGCCAAGTTAATGAATGCAGATCAGGAAGCCCAAGGCAATCTGGGTTAGCTCGTGGGATGGGTAGAGCACTTGCGAAACCCATCATGTTTCGTCGCGCAACAAGGCCAATCGATGGGTTTCGCTTCGCTCTACCCATCCTACGCCCTGCGCCGAGCCCCCGCGCGCTGCTTTTGCGGCCATGGTCGGTCCTTCGATGCGATATGGCACTTGAACCCCGCCAGCGCTCGCGCCGACCAAACGCCATGGCCGCATTCCTTGCAGAACTCCTGTTCGATCTCGTCAGAGCCCTCGTTGGCAGCTGGCTGAGACAGGCTGCGATGGCCATCTGTGCGTGGCTCGATACCAAGATTCACGGCCGCACTGTACGGATTTTCGTCGGCCTCCTGCTCGGGGCCGCCGCCTTTTTCCTCATTCCTGTCATCTTCGGCCTGCTGGGTCTTTGATGCTCTCCGTGAAGACATCCCTCGCCATGGCGTTGGCCATCGGGGCGCTCATCTCCACGGTGCTTCTCTTTCTTGAGCCGCTGACCGACTTCGCGTTTCTTTGGCTGGAGTGGCCGGGCATCAGCGCAGCGTATTTTTTCTGAGGAGCGGTCGGAGGACCGACCTTCCTCGGCATCGCCATGTCCTGGGTCGTGAATGCGCTGACCTGCGGTCTGGGTGCTTTCGTCGCTCTCAGCGCCTTCAAGGTGCTGAGGGACGCATGAAGGCTCGACCTTGATTGCGAGCTGATGCCGGATCGGCTGTTTGATCATGCACGGCCAACTCGGCCTGCATCCGCCACTCCCTCACGCCGTCTCCTCGTCACTCTTGGCGACGATCTCGACTTCGAAATAGCCCATGTCGCGCAGCTCGGCGGCCTTCTTCTCGGCCGCCTCCTTGGTGTCACGCTTCAAGATGATCTGGCCCGCTCCGTCGCGGGCACAAACGAAATAAGGCATCTTCGATTCCCAATTTCGTTTGCATACGCACGGAGCCGGGTTCCCGCAATTGGACGGCTCACTCCTCCAGCCCGGCCTTTTGCCGCATCTTGTCGATCAGCTCCGAGGCCTCGGCCTTGGTCAGCCCGTCCTCGGGCGGGCTCTCGTGCGCCTGCTCGGCGAGGGTCTTGAGATAGGATTCCTGCGCTCCGGTCATCGGGTCGTCCCCGGAAACCCAGTCCTTGGGGTCCTTCTGGGTGTTGTCGGCCATTGTGCATCTCCTTTTCCGATTTCCGTAGAACGTCGGACTCGACTCTTCGTTCCGTTTTTGTTCTCATGGGCCATAATCTAAAATTCGCGAGGCGGAACAATGCCGGACCTGGACTATCTCAGGCGGGAAATCGAACGGATGCGCATCCAGATGGGCAGGCAGAGGAAGGAGATCCTCCAGCTGCAACGGGCCGGTATCGGCACGGCCTCGGCCGAAGCGCTGCTGTCGCGGATGGAGGCGAAGGTCGAGAGTCTTTGCGCGGAACGCGACGCGCTGAAGGCGGCAGAGCCGCGCCAGCCCAAGGGCAGGGTGCTCGGCGGGAGGACATGGTGAGCAGGCGGTGGTTCGACGACGAGCGAGATCTGTCACCCTTCCTGACCGCGCTCGAGGACGTTCGCCGACGCGCGACGCGGGAAGGGTGGTGCTATGCCCACGTCCAGGCCATCATCGTCGCCATCGACCAGTACGCGGAAGCCGCGACCGGCAACCGTGAGTATTTCCTCAACAAGCCGGTCTCGATTGGTGACAGTCGGAAGGCCGGGGATGTTCGGTGATGGGCCGTCGGCATTGCCGCCGAACCTCGGCGCTGCCGGCGCGACCAATTCTTATGCTTCAGCGCTGCTCAGCGCGATCATGGATATCATGACCGGCTCTGCAGTCTTCGTGCTGGGACACTGACGAGGGAGCGTCGTGAAGACGATCACATTGCTCGCCGTGGCGGCGATGCTGCTGCTGGAGCTCTTCGGCCCGACCGCGAGCGTCGGTGGCTCGATGACCTTCATGCTGGTCTTTGTCGCCGTGATGCTGGCGGTCGCGATCCATGAGGCCTGGTCGAACCGGCGCGGCGCGATCGGATGGACGGTGAATATCTTCGCGTCAGTCGTTGGCGGCTTGACCGCGATTGCCCACATCGGAATGGCCATGGAGACGATCCTCCCGTATCTCAATTTCGAGGGCTCGCTCGCCTCGTCGCAGCATCCGTTGAAATACGTCGTGGTCGCAACAATCGCGATCTTGATGGTGCTAGGATCATGGATCCCGCTCGGGATCGTGAACCGGCTGCGGGACTAGCTAGCTGCCACCTGAGGGACGAGGCGGCCTAAACACGAGATGGCCGCGCCGTTCCATGGGAAGCAACGCGGCCGAAAGTGAGCCGTGCAGAAGGCTTGGCCTATTTAAGGCTTGGCTTATTTCATGTTGCTGCGAGCCTTCGTGCCGCCCTGGTCGCTGCCCGGGCCGGAGCCGCCCTGACCGGAGGCATCGGGCTTCATCATTCCGCCCTTGCTCATGCCGTCATTGCTCATGCCGGTGGTGCCGTGGGTCGTCGAACCCTTGCCGGTGCCGGTCATGCCGGGCTTTTGCATGTTGTTGGACTGTGGGGCAGGACCGGTCTGGTTCTGCGCAAAGGCCGAGCCGCACATGAGACCGAGCGCGGCGGTGGCAATCATCAACTTCCTCATCGCAAACTCCTGGTTGGTTGCGCAAAGCCAACGGGAGCGTGGAAGGCATGTTCCGAGATGGGGCGTTCAGGAGGACGATATTCTTGGAGCAGGTTCCAACGCGAGCGCAACGCGATGAGAATGGAGCGTCATCGCGCCGCGGGGCGTTGTGAGATTTAGCTTAGGTTCAGGCTTAGGCCGCCATCCGTTGTGCGACCGGGGCCGTCAGCAGCTTGAGCGCTTGTGCATGTTGCAGGTCGGGGACCGCAACGGCCGTATGGCTGTAGACCGCATGGCTCCGCGATCTTGCAATCTCGTCCAGGATCTGGCCGCCCTTGATGACGTGCAGGCCCATGCCCTCGGCGGTGGGGAAGATGGCCAGCACGACGTCGTAGGCCGCGATGACGGCTCTGAGCGCTTCGGCCTTGTCTTCGGCGAGTTCAACGAAGACACGAACATCGGCTGCGAGTTCACGCAGCTCGTCAAAATCCAGCACTGTGGGGATACTCCAACGCAACGAGACTGCATGGAGCTTGGCGGCGTTGGGTTACTGAAGTGTCAACAAGGCGCGCGAAGACACAAGTTTCACGACGAGGTGACTCCGAGCATTTTCGGTTCTGATTGAATCAGAACCGAAGCTCTAGATTCTTGTCTTGACGCGTTTTCTTCACGCGAACCGGTGTCCACTTCGCTCGAAAACGCTCCAGAGCGCGATGAGATCCAGATGAATCGTCATCGCGATTCAGGTCGTTGTTTGCGCATGATCTTTCCGGAAAACCGCTTCGCACTTTGCGCTAACGCGGCCCTCCGGGTCCGGATCATTCCTTAGCGCTTTGCTTCGTCCTTGCGAAGCCGGGCCTCCGCCGCCTCGTCCACGAGATTCAGGGCGAGGCCGTCGTAGCTCAGCTTGAACCCGCGCCCGACGATCCATGTCCATCCATCCCGGCCCTTGATGGCTTGCGCATTGAATTGCTCGGAGATCGATTGGACGGCAGCTTCCTGCGATCCCGGCTTGTTCAGCGTCGCGCTGACGCGCCAGATCGGATGCCTGGCGTCGGCCGCGTCGCTGTCGACCGAGACCTTGGCGCCGTTGATGTCGCATTCGAGGGTGAACGAGCCGGGGCCGGGGCGGCAGAGATAATGGCGTTGACTGATGAGCTTGCTGGTCTCGTCGAATGTCATGCCGGGTGAGAAGCCGAAGATGTCGGACTTCTTGACGAGGGCGAGGGACGCCGGCTTCAGGAAGCTCGGCTGGATCGCAACGAGGGCTGCGACGGCGACGACGATCAAACCTGCGACGACGATAGCGACCTTCATGAGCTCCCCGCGAGAAATCATTTCGGGGCTTATAGCAGCCGCGGGCGTTCTGCCAGGTACGCAAAAGCGAAACCCCGCCTGGGGGAAGCGGGGCTCTCTGGTGGGGTGAAGCTTAGGGACTTCATTGATAAGACGCGCCAGCCGCGAAATGGTTCAAACGAAATTGCAAGCCCTTACAGCGTCTTTCACAGGAAGTCGGGAACCCCGCAGAAGCCCTGCTTGCGTTTTCGGCCTCGATGGGTTCTAAGCCCCGTCACTTCATGGCCTCTGGCATGACATCGGCAGCGCGTCCCCCCGCGCTTCAGGCCGCGGGCACAGCAGATGCTCGCGCGCACAAAAGGAATTCAGACATGGCGAAGATGACGAAAACCCAATTGATTGATGCAATTGCCGAGGGCACGCAGCTTTCGAAGAACGACGTGAAGTCGGTGATCGAGTACATGGCGACGGTCGGCTACAAGGAGCTCAACGAGTCCGGCGAGTTCGTCATCCCTGGCTTCGTGAAGATGTCGGTCGTGAACAAGCCGGCGACCGAGGCCCGCATGGGCATCAATCCCTTCACCAAGGAGCCGATGCAGTTTGCGGCCAAGCCCGCGAGCAAGTCGGTGAAGGCCTCGCCGCTGAAGGTGGCCAAGGACGCGGTCTGAGGCGCCGGCGACCTGGTTGCGACTGGCACTCTCGCAAGACGGCGCAACGATCAAGGGCTGAAGATAAGGTGGTGCTCGGCAACCGCGATGCCGAACATCACCACGACGATCAGGACAAGCCACAGAGAGCGCCGGTCGGCCTGTCCGGGCGCGCTCTGCGGCTTTCCGCAAGCCGGGCAGACCGCAAGTCCGATCGGGATGTCGGTCTCACAGAACTCGCAGATCATCGGCGCCTCAAGGTGAACGGCGCGGTGCGCGCCTCGGCAGCCGCCGCATCGTGCGATGGGCAGCACCATTCGGCCGGTCAATGCGACAAAGCGAAAGTTCGTTCCCGAGCGCCACGACCTGCTGCGTCGGCCGCCAGCTGCGGCCGCAAAAGAAAACCCCCGCGCTTTCGCACGGGGTTCTTCTGGCCGGCGGCGTTGGGATTTCAGCGCCTGGCCGCCAGCCGTAGTGCTAACTTAAAGTTGAAAATTCAAAAAGCAACAGCGCCGCGGCGACGGAGTATGATCGTCGATCGCGGCGCTGCCATATGACTGGGCGCTGAAATCCCCAGCTTCCATGGGTGCGCGCTACGCCGAAAAGGTTCAACGACATGCAGGGGAAATTGCGCGAGGGGACTGGACTTTTTGTTCTTATTTTGTTCTAGTGTGCCTACCTTGGTTGGATCGCTTGGGAGGTGACCCATGACCGTCGAAAAACAGCGCGAAGTGATCAGGCTGTGGAACGAGCTCAGGAAGCTCGGGGGCCCGGCCGCAGAAGAAGTCCGCATTCAGATCCTGGAATGTTTCTCGAAAGAGGAGAAAGCGAAGCGAGCGGCTTGATCCGCGCCGGCGGACGCCACACGAGATCCGCCACCGGCAAGCGCTGCCTCCGTCAGGTGGTCCGCGCTTGAACGGGCAGTTTTTGGAGCAGCGTGCACGGGGGGCGGCAACATGCCCGATTTGAAGTTCGCCTTGGTGGGCGTCGTGGTGCGCCCCGCGAACATTCGCCGCCAAGGCTCGAGCGTGGACATGTGGGAACGAAAACATGCCGTCGGCGTTCGGCCTGCATGACGTGCCCCCGATGCGCAAAGCCGATGACGGCGAATTCCGCCAACAGTTTTCGATGCGAACCTTGCCGCGAGATCGTCATCGTGTTCGCGGGCGTATCGAAATTCCTGTCGCCGACGATCGCGCCGACGCCGACGATGGATCCCGCCGCAACAGAGATCGCTTCGCACGCTTTCATCGATCGTTAGGAATCGCTTCGCGCTGATTTTTGCGACTCCGATTCGTTCTTCGAGAACGAAAGGGAGTCGGATGCAGAACGGCTGCGCCCGCGGGGCGGTGCTGCGACCACGCGTGCCAGAACGAGACAGCGTGAGGTCTCGCACAGTCCCCGCCGCGTCTGCTTCGTAAAGAGTGAGGCGAGGGAGAGCGACATGGACGCGTGCTGGTTACTCGCCGAGATCGCAAAAGTGTTCTGGTAAGGCCGGCATCCGCGCTTGCGCACAGGCAGGCCGTCGGTGCCGCAAATGCCGCTTGTGGGCCTCGACGCCTCCTGACGCACCGTCTTGTGATGCGCCGTTTTCCGATGCGCCATGATCTTATCGTCGTGTGTGCGACCCGCACGTTTTGTTAAGACCTGCTCCGCGCCGATTTCTTCGATTCCGATTCGTTCTTCGAGAACGAAATGCTGTCGAAGCTGGAACAAAGCCGGTCGGCAAAGCCGTGTCGCAACCCCGGCTTCGTGCGATATGACATGCGGCTCGCCGCGATCGAAGGCGCTCGGCAAACTCCTAACGATCCTTTGCGCGAAAGCCGATAACCCTATTCGGTTAGGTTAAAAGCCCAATCGCGTTGCGCTTTGCGCTGCGTGGGATAGGTGTCTGGCAAAGACAAGCAAGAAACGACTTTGCCAAGAAGCAATTTGTCATGACACCTTTTTCGCAGCCGTTCTTTTTCCAAGGCGACCGGCACACCTACCGGCGTGTCGCCATCGTCGGCACGCTGTTCTGTCTCGCTTTCGTGACGATCAGCTTCTCGCTGCGGCCGCAGGCTGACGATAGCCGCGTTGCGGTCAAGGCGGACCGGTTGGTACGCACGGCGGGCCAGCCGGCGCGCGCCAATTAACGCTCGTCGCGACAGATCCTGTCGTCGGCCGCCGCCCGCGGACCCGCAGTGCCGCGCGAGGCGAGCACTACGAAGCCGGCATAGCCGGACAGGTTGAGCAGGACTTCGAGCCAAGCGGGCATGTCGGCCTCTTCCTCTGCGAAGAAGGATTCAACGTCTGCGCGCAATCCCGGTTCCCTGCGCCCGCGAAGGAACTCAGAGCGGGGAGGAGGGGTCGAGCCGGCGGCCGAGGCTCGCAACGGATTCGCTCGACGGCTGCTCTTTCAGGAACTCGGCGATCGCCTGTGCCAGCTCGCGGTCGCTCATTGGCGTCGGCGGCGGGTGCAGCGTGCCGACACCGAAGCTGCGCACGATCTCGTCGTAATGCCGATCGTCGGATCTGGGAACCAATTTACGAATACGGGCCAGCAAAGCGGATAACGGCAAACCTTCCTCCTCGATCGTCGCCCCGCTGGCAGTCATTGTGCTCTGCTGCCATTTGCTCCCGTGAAACTTAAAACCCCCGCCAGCATCTCGGAGATGCTGACGGGGTCTTCGTGCCGTTGCCTCAACCCGGATGGCGGAGGCTCCCGCACTTGAAGAGGTAATGCGCGCCCGGTGATTTCGTTCCGGTTGCCTCGGCTTTTTTACAGCCGGCAGTTCCGCACCCTGCGCGCAACTATCGCGGACGCTCGTCGTTGTCTCCGGAAGACGCGAAGGAGGAGACCATGAAGAAGACATTGGCAGTTCTGGCCACCGTCGCAGCCGTTGGCGTGACCGCGATCGCGGCCCCTGCGCCTGCCGAGGCACGCGGGCGCGGCATCGGCCCGGGCCTTGCATTTGGCCTCGCCGCCGGCGCGATCACCGCGGGTGCGGTCGCGGCGTCCCACCCTTACGGCTATTACGGCCCCCGCTACGGCTACTATGACGGCCCCGATTATTACTACGGGCCGGGCTCCTACGCCTATTACGGCGGACCGTACTACCGGCACCACCACTACTGGAGCCATTGGTAACGACGAGTTGGTAACGCTGACAAGCGAAAAGCCCGGAGCGATGCTCCGGGCTTTTTTCACGCGCATTGATCTGAGGCGTCTTACGGCCAAAGCGAGGGCCGTTCGACCTTGCGGGCGTTCTCCAACGTTGACACGAAATACTCTTCGCGCTCGCGCTTGAATTTTTCCTGCGTGGCACGGAAGGCGGCGACACGGGCGGCGATCTCGTCGCGCTCACGGGCTTTGCGTTCTTCGTCCTCGGTCATGGCCATCCCCTCGAGTTTACTGGTGAACTCAAGCACTGCCGCCGCATCATCTTGAGTCGTATTCACATATCCATTGATGCTCCCGAATGGGGCGTCAATGGGGAGGAGGCATTGCAGGATTGTGATATGCGAGGGTCGGAAGAAATTGCCGAGCGGGTCGCATTAGCGCTTGATAACAGCGTCAACAATCTTGTCGCTTGCGCATGTTGCTGTCAGGGCAAATCGAATCGGGAGGCCGCAATTGATTGCATCGAATCTTCAGAGCGGCGTCGAACGGCTCGGCAACATGATCGCCGAGGCGAGGGGGATCGTGCCGTTCACCGGCGCCGGTATCTCGACCGAGTGCGGCATTCCCGACTTCCGCTCGCCGGGCGGAATTTGGACGCGCTATCGTCCGATCGAGTTCGGCGAATTCGTCGCGAGCCGGGAGGCGCGGGAGGAATCCTGGCGTCGCCGTTTCGCGATGGAGGAGGTCTTCGCGGCGGCGAAGCCCGGCCGCGGCCATCGCGCGCTGGCCTCGCTCTACCGCGCCGGCAAGGTTCCCGCTGTCATCACCCAGAACATCGACAATCTGCACCAGGCCTCCGGCTTCGCCGCCGAGCACGTGATTGAGCTTCACGGCAATACAACCTATGCGCGCTGCATCGGATGCGGGCAGGCCTATTCCCTCGACTGGGTGAAGCGCCGCTTCGAGGATGACGGCGCGCCGAATTGCACCGCCTGCGACGAGCCGGTGAAGACCGCCACGATCTCGTTCGGGCAGATGATGCCGGATGATGAAATGCAGCGCGCGACCGCGCTGTCGCGCGCCTGCGATCTCTTCATCGCGATCGGTTCCTCGCTCGTGGTCTGGCCGGCGGCGGGCTTTCCGATGATGGCAAAGAATGCCGGTGCACGTTTGGTGATCATCAATCGCGAGCCGACCGAGCAGGACGACATTGCCGACCTCGTCATCCGCCACGACATCGGCGAAGCGCTCGGGCCCTTTGTCGGCAATTGAGGCATCAATTTGATTCGCGGCTGTGCAAGCTGTTCATAGGTTCCGGCGAATCTCTTTTTTGTCTATGCCTCGCAACCGGGAGTGTTATCTTTTGAGTCGAAAGATTCGCGTCGCGTCCAGTTGAGAAGGTTCTCGAAAGACGCGTGATTCGACACCGCTGCTGAGGCGGGTCGCATGACAGTGTGGGGTCCGGGGTTATGGGGTCGTCGGACGGATTTGAGTCCAAGAAGCTCGGGGTTCCCGGGCAGGGAGTATCGCCCGGGCGGATGACGCCGGGCGAGCACGGCGGTACCGGTCGCGAAAGCGGGCTCAATCCCTTCGGCGGGTTGGGTGAGGCGAGTGCCAATCTCGTCGAAGTCCACGGCGTCATCAAATGGTTCGACGCCTCCAAAGGCTACGGCTTCATCGTTCCCGACAATGGCTGGCCCGACGTGCTGCTGCACGTCACCGTGCTTAGGCGCGACGGCTTCCAGACGGCCTATGAAGGCGCCCGCATCGTCGTCGAGTGCATCCAGCGCGCCAAGGGTTACCAGGCGTTTCGCGTGGTCTCGATGGACGAGTCGACCGCGATCCATCCGGCCCAGATGTTGCCGCCGCGCACCCATGTCACGGTCACCCCGACCAGCGGGCTGGAACGGGCGCAGGTCAAATGGTTCAACCGGCTGCGTGGATTCGGCTTCCTGACCTGCGGCGAGGGCACGCCCGACATCTTCGTGCACATGGAGACGCTGCGCCGCTTCGGCATGACCGAGCTGCGGCCCGGCCAGTATGTCCTGGTCCGCTTCGGGCCCGGCTCCAAGGGCATGATGGCGGCCGAGATCCATCCCGAGACCGGATCGCCGGGACTGCAGTCGCACTAAAGCATGATCCGGACCCGGAGGGCCGCGTTAGCGCAAAGTGCGAAGCGGTTTTCCGGAAAGATACGCGCGCCGCCAAATCCCGCAATCGTGAGCAATTGAGGCGCGCCGGCCGGCCGGCGCGCCTCTGGCTTTTCCGGCGACCGCCGCGTAAGGACACGTCCAGTCCCACGCCTCGAGTGTCTCCCATGAATCCTGATCGAAAGGCCGCCTGGTCCGCCCTGAATGGCTGGCTTGCCGCCATCCTCGTCATCGTAGGCTGTGCCGTGGCCAGCGCCCCCGCCGGCGCCGCCAGCTTCCAGCCGCTGGAGATCGTCACCAAGAACGGCGTGCAGGTTTTCTCGGTCGAGATGGCGACGACCGAGGAGGAGAAGCAGACCGGCCTGATGTACCGCAAGGAGCTGGCGGACGGCAAAGGCATGCTGTTCGACTTCACTCCCGAGCAGGAGGTGTCAATGTGGATGAAGAACACCTATGTCTCGCTCGACATGATCTTCATCGGCGCCAACGGCCGCATCCTGCGCATCGCCGAGAACACCGAGCCGATGTCGACCAAGATCATCTCGTCCCGGGGACCCGCCCGGGCCGTGTTGGAGGTGGTGGCGGGAACAGCACAGAAATACGGCATCCGCCCCGGCGACCGCGTCGGCCACCCGCTGTTCGGCAGCAAATAGGCCGGGCAGGCACTTGGAGCTGGGCGCCTTACCGGCGCCTGGAAGCTTGCTGGCGACCTGGGAAGCGTGTATCGACGGGGCTCGCCGGACATTCGGGGTATAGCGCAGCCTGGTAGCGCGGCAGTTTTGGGTACTGCAGGTCGTTGGTTCGAATCCAGCTGCCCCGACCAGTCCCGATAGGCGGTTCTCAACGTCCTTTCGCGACGTCCGCGCGATGTTTCAACGAATTAGGCCCGCTGGCCGGGACAGAATTGCCGGCGCCTCATCGAACCTTTGGGGCGTCACTACAGACTCATGGTTGTTGGGGATTTCAGCGCCCAATGTCTAAACGGACGCCGCCAAGCGATAATATTCCGCTTACGCGGCGTTGCGTTTTTCAGGCGTCATTCCCGTCAGATCCGGCCTAACAGCCGGACGCGTGCCAGCCCGGCGGAAACGGGACGAATGGCCAGGCCGTCTGGTTGTCGTTGGCGGCTTTCGGCGGCTCTTGCGCCTGCGTCCTCGCTACTGGCGCAGGCGGCGTCGACTGCAGCGCCAGGCGCAGACGCGCAAATTGCAGGTTCATCGTGGTCGCCCTGACGATCTTCTCGAAATTCAATCGCAAAATTGGACGTCGACTCAATCAAATAGTCCCGCGCCCAACATGGTGCGGTCATTCTCAAATCACGCACACAGTCTAGATAGATCGGCGCCAGCTTTCAACCGCTCGCGGCTGTCAGCTGCGGGGAGTAAGGTTGATCGGTTAGGTTAAAGACGAGCGGTTGTTGCGATCGCCGCGGCGATCACTATCAAGATCGATTCATGTCTTTCGACCGCAACTTCCGAACCGCCGGTCCGCAATCGAGCTGGAGCGAGATCTGGCACCTCTGGACCGTGATCGTGCCCCGCCGCTCGATCAACGGGCAGCTCGTCTATGGCAAGGTCTGGCGCCGCCATGACGGCCGCGATTGGATCTACAAGAAATTCACCGAGTTTGACGGCGAGGAAGTGGCCTGAGCGCGATCAGTCTGAAATGAAGACTCATCGCGCCTGAGGTTGAAATCGTGTGGCCCTGGCCGAGTGCCGTTTTGCCCGCGGCCTAGCCCCGTGCCTGCACGCGCGGCAGCGGCAGCTTGAAGTGACGCTTCGCATAGGCGACGATTTCGGCGTCCGAGGGATGATCGGCCGCTTCCACCGCGGCAATCCGCTTGGCGATATCGGGTGCGTTCGCGCGAATGTGGCTGGCGAGCTCCGTCTTCGCGCTTGCCGGACCGATGATGAGGATCTCACCGGCGTCGGCGATGGCCTTGCTCACGTCGGCGTAGAACGCCTTGTCAGGGGTGGCATGGCCGCTGCCGATCGCGTTGGCCTTGTGATGAAGATGACGCGTCGCAAATTGCGGATGCAACGTGATTTCATCAGAGCCGCTCAGGCCGAGATGGAAGATCCTGGCCTGCGAATGGTCGATCCATACCACGGCGTGAAAATGAGAGGGCATGTGCTTGAGCCTTGTCCGAGGGGAGGCCGCCGACATCGATGCCGCGGCGCGTGTCGGAGCGACATTATGCCGACCGGCACCGCCCCTGGTTGACCCAGGTCAATCGATCCCGGCTCGAGCCGTCAGGGTGACCGACGACGCGCTTTGCGAACGGCTTGCCCGATGACAGGCGTTTCTTGGTCAGCCTGCCGTCGCCGCGCTTGCCGCCGGCTTGGGCGGCGGCGGCTTCAGTGGCTTGTCCTGCTTCTTCGACCACGAGATGTAATAGGCCACCGTCGTCATGATCGCGATGCCGGCGACGCTGACGAAGATCTGCGCGAGCAGCGAGCCCGAGCTCATCGACAGCTCGAAATGGCCGACGAAGGACAGGAACACGCCGACGCAGAACACCGCGAGCGACTGCTGGCCGCAGACGATCAGGGGATCGAACACCTTCCATTCGAGCCCAGGCCATTCCTTCGGCACGAACCGGATCACCAGGATCACGATCACGACGAAATGGATGAAGCGGTAGGGGGCGAGGTTGGTCTTGTCGTTCGGGTTGAAGGCCGAGAACAGCCATTCCGGGAACAAGCCGCCGAACGCGGGGAAGCGGCCGGCCATGGTCATGACCAGCGCGAACAGCAGATAGCCGAGGCAGAGCCACAGCGTGATCGGCGAATTGATCAGCGTCATCGAGCGCCGCGCGCCGCCCATCGCACACCAGGCGCCGAACACGAACAGCACCTGCCAGCAATAGGGGTTGAAGTACCACTGGCCGGCCGGATAGGCGTTCAGATTCCAGCCGAAGTGGCGCGCCGCCAGCCACAGCACGATCGCCAGCACCATGGTCAGGTCGGGCTTGCGCAGCATGAACCACAGCACCGGCGGAAACAGGCCCATCAGCACGATGTAGAGCGGCAGCACGTCGAGATTGAGCGGCTTGAAGCGCAGGAACAGGCCCTGGCGCAGCGTCTCGGTGGCGTTGTCGACGAGGCCGGCGACGTTGAACTCGTTGATCATCTCGGAATCGCCGAAGCGCAACGCCAGATAGCTGATCGAGGCAATGTAGATTACGAACAGGATGATGTGGGCGACGTAGAGCTGCCAGACCCGCTTGGTCAGCCGCGTGGCGCCGACGATGAAGCCGCGCTCCAGCATCATGCGTGCATAGACGAACGAGGCGGTATAGCCGGAGATGAAGACGAACAGGTCGGCGGCGTCGGAAAAGCCGTAATTACGCGTCGTGATCCAGTTCACGACGTTGTCGGGGATGTGGTCGAGGAAGATCGCCCAGTTCGCGACACCGCGAAACAGGTCGAGCCGGAGGTCGCGGCCTTTTTCGGGGAGCGTGGCGTTGATGTTCAGGAATGCCATGCGAGGGGGGCTCTCGAAGGGGGCGGACAGGCTGAGGTCGGGGAGGCAGTGCCGCCGGGCGGGATGCCGGCGCGGAAGGCGGGTACGCAATTGTCACGGTGCAGCATAATGACTATACCGTCGCAGAGGCTACGGGCGGCCGGAATCACCATCAGTTCCCAACCGGTGTCTCTATACTATCCCTGAGGTTTGCACCAACTGCCACCCTGACGCATCGAAATCGAACGAAAAGACGAAGAGGCCGGACAGCCAATGACCGCACGCATTTTCAAGCCCGCCAAGAACGCGATGCAATCCGGCCGCTCCAAGACCAGGGAATGGCAGCTCGACTACGAGCCGGAGCAGCCCCGCGCCGTGGAGCCGCTGATGGGCTGGACCTCGTCCGGTGACATGAAGCAGCAGATCACGCTCCGCTTCCACTCCAAGGAAGAGGCGATCGCCTATTGCGAGCGCAAGGGCATCGCCTACCAGGTCATCGAGCCCCAGGATTCGATCCGCCGCCCGGTCGCCTATGCCGACAATTTCTCGTTCCGGCGCGGTGAGCCCTGGACACATTAAGGGGCCATTTTCATCCGACGTGTCGTCATGCCCGGGGCGCCGGCCATGACGAAGGAAGCGTCTAGTCGTCCGAACCCGAGAGCCCTTGGCAGCCATTTCCCGCCGTGCTTCGCTTCCCGCATGACACGATCATGACGGGGTGAGGGGATGGCGGCGCGTGACCAGCTCGACGGCGTCGATCTGAAGATACTCTCAGAGCTGCAGCTGGACGGACGGGTGCGCAACAATGAGCTGGCGCAGCGCGTCGGTGTGTCCGCGCCGAACTGCTTGCGGCGGCTGAAATCGCTGTTCAGCCGCCGGGTGATCCGGGCTGTGCGGGCCGTCCTCGACGAGCGGCAGCTCGGTTATGAAGTGGTCTCCTTCGTCTCGATCCAGCTCGCTAGCCAGGCCCAGCCGGTGCTGGAAGCGTTCGAGAGCTCGATCGCAGCGATCCCGCGCATCCAGCAATGCTGGCGCATTTCGGGCGACACCGACTATCTCCTGAAATGCGTGGCGCCGAGCGTCGAGAGCATGCGCCAGCAGCTTCTGCATTTCGCAGCCATGCCTGACGTGAGGAACGTCCGCAGCTTCCCGGTGCTCGGTGTCGCGAAGGACGTGCCGCTGCCGTTGCAGGAGGTCGCCGCGGTGGTGCCAGCGGGATAGACGACCCCTGAACTTCCACGCGGGGCTCGCCGGCATTTCCAGCAATCCGAAACATAATACATGATTTGCTCACCTAACTGTGACATGTGATTTACGAAGTCCTGCAATGCGCTCAACCGTGATTGCCGGCTCCTGCGCGCGGCCTAGATACGAGGTGTGAAGCCTCAGCCTGCATCGCATGCCGAGGCCGCTTTTGTGGGACCCTAAGCTGGAAAACACGTCATGACCTCGATCTCGAAGACGTTCGTCGCCTCCGCAGCGACGCTGTTCGCGTCCGCGTTTCTGATGATGTCCGCGCCGGCTGCGCAGGCGGAAGAATATTGCATCACCAACGGCGCGCAGGCCGCTCACGGCTGCGGCTTTCCGACCATGGAAGCCTGTCGCCAGGCGGCCGGCGGCATCGGCGGCACCTGCTCGCAGAGCGGCGGCGCGAAGACCGCGAACGACGCGCTCGCCTATCAGCCGAAGCACACGCAGCCGCGCGCCAAGCTCCGCTCGGGCGGGCAGACCAACTCGAACTGACCTCGCAGCCGACGCTGGTTTCGCGACGTTGCGGCCTTCGGGATCGAGCCCGGAGGCCGTTGGTTTTTGGCGGCCGGGTGAGGGCTTCAGCGCGCCTCAGCGATACCTGCCGCGAAATTCGCGTGGGCTGGCTCCGGTCCAGGTGCGGAAGGCGCGGGAAAAGCTCTTCTCGTTGCGGAAGCCAGCAATCTCGGCGATCCGCTTGATCGGCGTGCGGCCGCGCATCAGCTCCTGCTTGGCGAGCTCGAATTTTGCCTCCTCCTTGAGATCGCGCAGCGATGTGGACTCCTCGCGCAGGCGGCGGTGCATGGTGCGTGTGGAGAGCGCCAGCTCGCTCGCAACGTCCTCCGCGCCGAGACTGCGTCCGCGCGCATTGCGGAGCACGCGGCGGACCCGCTCGACCAGCAGCCGGTCGCGCCGATATGGCAGCACGGTCAGCCTGAGCGCACCCTTGAGCATGTTGTCGAGATCGACGGCGCTGCGCGTGAGCGGCAGCGAGAGATAGTGCTTGTCGAAGACGATGCGGGCGCGGTCCGCCTTGAAGCGAATGTTCCGGCAGAAGATGGTCGGATAGACCGAGACATGGCCGGGCTCCGCATGCGGGAATTCCGCTGCGCGGAGCGCGATCCGGGAGTCGACGGCCCAACAGGAGAAGCCGAGCACGTAGCGGAACAGCGTGACCAGGCAGAACTCGCGTAACGACCCGAGATCGCGCAGCTCCCGGATCGAGACCACCGCGGTCTCCTCGCCGATCTCGAGATCGAGCAACACGTCCTCGGTGACCAGGCGATGGTGCCGGCACCAGCGCTTGAGCGCCAGCTCCAGCGTCGGCGCCGTGATCGAGGCGCGACACAGCATGCCATAGGTGCCGTAGGGCAGGCGGCGCGAGAACCAGCCCAGCGCCTCGTCGTCGAGCTCGCGCATGGCGTGGCCGGCCAGCGCCTCGAACTGGGCGGCCGTGATCCGCCCGTCGGGCGAATTGACCAAGTCCGGCGCGATCTGGCCCCGGCTCAACGCTTCCGCCGGGTCGCAGCCATAGCGCTCATAGGCGGCCAGCACGCCGCGGACGAAGGCGGCGGGGGTCACGGCCCGGCGCGGAAGCGCGGTTGCGGTCTGAAAAGGCATTGGAACCTGCGGGGTATCCCTCGGGAAAATCCTCGCCAAGTTTGGCGGAAAATGCAACCTTTTCGACTGCAGAAGGGCTCTGACCCCGCTAGGTTTGGTGCCCAAAATACGGAGGAATCGCCTTGAACATCCCGAGCATCGATTTCGATCTGGGCGAAGATATCAGCCTGCTGCGCGACACCTTGCGCGCCTTCGTCGAAGCGGAGATCACCCCGCGCGCCGCCGAGATCGAGAAGGCCAATCTGTTTCCGGCGGACCTCTGGAAGCGCCTCGGCGACCTCGGCCTGCTCGGCATGACTGCGCCGGAGCAATATGGCGGTTCCAACATGGGCTATCTCGCCCATATCGTCGCGATGGAGGAGATTTCGCGCGGGTCCGCGGCCGTCGGGCTGTCCTATGGCGCCCATTCCAACCTCTGCGTCAACCAGATCCGCCGCAATGGCAACGACGCGCAGCGCCAGCGCTATCTGCCCAAGCTGATCTCGGGCGAATATGTCGGCGCGCTCGCGATGTCCGAGCCGGGCGCCGGCTCCGACGTCGTCTCGATGAAGCTGCGCGCCGACAAGCGCGGCGACCGCTACGTGCTCAACGGCTCCAAGATGTGGATCACCAATGGCGGCGATGCCGACGTGCTGGTGGTCTATGCGAAGACCGATCCGGAGGCCGGCCCGCGCGGCATGACTGCCTTCCTCGTCGAGAAGGGCTTCAAAGGCTTCAGCCACGGCCAGCATCTCGACAAGCTCGGCATGCGCGGCTCCAACACTTATCCCTTGTTCTTCGACGAGTGCGAGGTGCCGGAAGAGAACGTGATGGGCAAGGTCGGCGAGGGCGTCAAGGTGCTGATGTCCGGCCTCGACTATGAGCGCGCGGTGCTCTCGGGCGGACCGCTCGGCATCATGGCGGCGTGCATGGATGCGGTCGTGCCCTACATGCACGAGCGCAAGCAGTTCGGCCAGCCGATCGGCGACTTCCAGCTGATGCAGGGTAAGCTCGCCGACATGTACGCGACCTGGCAGGCCACGCGCGCCTATGTCTATGCGGTGGGGCGCGCCTGCGACCGCGCCGACCACGCGCGCACCCTGCGCAAGGACGCTGCTGCCGCGATCCTCTATTCCGCGGAAAAGGCGACGTGGATGGCCGGCGAGGCGATCCAGGCGCTCGGCGGAGTCGGCTACACATCCGAATTCCCTGTGGGGCGTTTGTGGCGCGACGCCAAGCTCTACGAGATCGGCGCGGGCACCTCCGAAGTTCGGCGCATGCTGATCGGCCGCGAGCTGATGGCCGAGACGGCTTAGAACCTTCACTCCATTGGAATCACCATGCCGCTTCATTCGAGCATCGATCCGTCCTCCCAAGATTTTGCGCGCAATTCCGAAGCCATGCGCGGCCTCGTCGCCGACTTGCGCGAAAGGCTCAGCCAGGTCGCCGGCGGCGGCGGCGAAGCCTCGCGCAAGCGCCACACCGCGCGCGGCAAGATGCTGGCGCGTGAGCGCGTCGACCTGTTGGTCGATCCCGGCACCTCGTTCCTGGAGCTGTCGCCGCTCGCCGCCTACGGCCTCTATGGCGGCGACGTGCATTCGGCGAGCGTCGTGACGGGGATAGGGCGCGTTGCGGGCCGCGAATGCGTTGTTGTCGCGAACGACGCCACCATCAAGGGCGGCACCTACTATCCGATGACGGTGAAGAAGCACCTGCGCGCGCAGGACATCGCGCGACAGAACAATCTGCCCTGTGTCTACATGGTGGATTCCGGCGGCGCCTTCCTGCCGCTCCAGGACGAGATCTTTCCGGACGAGCGGCATTTTGGGCGCATCTTCTACAATCAAGCGCAGATGTCCTCACAGGGCATTCCGCAGATCGCGATCGTGATGGGCTCCTGCACCGCCGGCGGCGCCTATGTGCCGGCGATGTCGGACGAGAGCATCATCGTGCGCAACCAGGGCACGATCTTCCTCGGCGGCCCGCCGCTGGTGAAGGCCGCGACCGGCGAGGTCGTCAGCGCCGAGGAGCTCGGCGGCGCCGACGTGCATTCGCGTCAGTCCGGCGTGACGGATCATTACGCCCAGAACGATGCCCATGCGATCGGGATTGCGCGCCGCATCGTCGGCACGCTGAAACCGTCGGTACGGCCGAACCTCAACATGCATCCGCCGCGCGATCCGCTGTTTGCGGCGGAGGAGATCTACGGCGTGGTGCCTGTTGACGGCCGCAAGCCGTTCGACGTGCGCGACATCATCGCCCGCGTCGTCGACGGCTCGGAGTTCGACGAGTTCAAGAAACTCTACGGCACGACGCTGGTGTGCGGCTTCGCTCATATCTGGGGCTATCCGGTCGGCATCATCGCCAACAACGGCATCCTGTTCAGCGAGAGCTCGCTGAAGGGCGCGCATTTCATCGAGCTGTGCTGTCAGCGCGGCATTCCCCTGGTGTTTCTGCAGAACATCACCGGCTTCATGGTCGGCAAGAAGTACGAGGCCGGCGGCATCGCCCGCGATGGTGCCAAGCTGGTGACGGCGGTCGCGACGGCGTCGGTGCCGAAATTCACCGTCGTGATCGGCGGCTCCTACGGCGCCGGCAATTACGGCATGTGCGGCCGCGCCTACTCGCCGCGGTTCCTGTGGATGTGGCCGAATGCTCGCATCTCGGTGATGGGCGGCGAGCAGGCCTCGATGGTGCTGAGCCAGGTCCGCCGCGACAATATCGAGGCCAAGGGCGATAGCTGGTCCAAGGAGGAGGAAGACAAATTCCGCGAGCCGATCCGCGCGCAATATGAGAGCCAGGGACACCCATACTATGCGACTGCACGCCTGTGGGATGACGGCGTGATCGACCCGGCCGACACGCGGCTCGTGCTCGGCCTCGGCCTCTCGGCGGCGTCGAATGCGCCGATCGAGCCGACGAAATTCGGCCTGTTCAGGATGTGATGCGATGGACCGCTCAAAGCTCTACCGTCGTTTTCGCACGCTCCTGATCGCCAACCGCGGCGAGATCGCCTGCCGCGTCATCCGCACCGCCCGCGCCATGGGTCTGCGCACCGTCGCGGTCTATTCCGAGGCCGACCGCGACGCGATGCATGTCGCGCTCGCGGATGAGGCCGTGCTGCTCGGGCCCGCACGCGCCCGCGACAGCTATCTCAATGCTGAGCGGCTGATCGAGGCCGCCCGCAAGACCGGCGCCGAGGCCGTGCATCCCGGTTACGGCTTCCTATCGGAAAATGCTGAGTTTGCGCGAGCCTGCTTCGACGCCGGGCTGGTGTTCGTCGGCCCGACCGCCGGAATGATGAATGCGATGGGATCGAAATCCGGCTCAAAAGAGCTGATGGAGAAAGCCGGCGTGCCGCTGGTGCCGGGCTATCACGGCGAGGCCCAGGACGACGTGACGCTGGCGAAGGCGGCCGAGAAGGTCGGTTTCCCAGTCCTGGTGAAGGCCTCCGCCGGTGGTGGCGGCCGTGGCATGCGCATCGTGCGCTCGGCGGCCGAGCTCGGACCTGCGATCGTCAGTGCCAAGCGCGAGGCCCTGGCCACGTTCGGCGACGACCGCATGCTGATCGAGAAGTACGTCGACAATCCCAGGCACATCGAGGTGCAGATCATCGGCGACAGCCATGGTAATCTGCTCTCGCTGTTCGAGCGCGAATGCACGTTGCAGCGCCGGCACCAGAAGGTGATCGAGGAGGCGCCGTCACCGACGCTGAACGCTGCCCAGCGCGAGACGGTCTGCGCCGCCGCGCGAAAGGCGGCGGGCGCGGTGAACTATGTTGGCGCCGGCACCATCGAATTCGTCTCCGACGGCAAGGACGTGTTCTTCATCGAGATGAACACGCGTCTGCAGGTCGAGCATCCCGTGACCGAGCTGATCACCGGGATAGATCTCGTCGAATGGCAGCTGCGCGTCGCCTTCGGCGAGGCGCTGCCGCTCAAGCAGGACGAGATCAAGCTCAACGGCCACGCAGTCGAGGCGCGCGTGTACGCGGAAAACCCGACCAAGAACTTCATGCCGTCCGTGGGAACAATTTCGACCTGGCGGCTGCCGGCCGAGACGGGAGGCCTGCGCATTGACGCCGGCTATCGCGAGGGCGATATGGTCTCGCCATATTACGACGCCATGCTCGCCAAGATGATCGCGTGGGCGCCGACGCGGGATGTCGCGATCGAGCGGCTGAACCGCGGGCTGGAAGAGTCCGACGTTCGCGGCATCGTCACCAACATCCCGTTCCTCTCGGCGCTGATGACGCATCCGAAGGTCCGGACCAACGCGATCGACACTGGTTTCATCGAGCGCGAGCTGGCTGTTCTGACACAGGCCGCGCCGGCCCCCGGGGAACTGGAGCTGTGCGCGGCGGTTGCTGCGATCGTCAACGAGGAGCGACAGACGGCGCAGGCGGAGGCGAATTCGCCCTGGCAGACTTTCGGCTGGCAGCCGGTCGGCCGCCGCCAGCGCAGCTTTACCTTCCGCGTCGGCCATGGGCCCGAGCAGAAGATTGTATTGAACTATGGCAGCGGGCCGTCGACGCTGGTGATCGGCGAGCGCGAGCTCGCGTTCGCAATCGCGCCGCGTGACGGCGGGGTCGATCTCACGCTCGACGGCGTCAAGTCGTCGGTCGCGGCGGTGATCGACGGTCACGAGCTGTACCTGCGCACCCGCAACGGTCGTTTCGACCTGCATTGGGTCGATCCGTTCGGCGGCGAGAGCGAGGAGCATGTCGGTGAAGACAAGATCGCGGCCCCCCTGCCGGGCACGGTCGTCGCCGTGCTGGCCGAGGAGGGCGCCAGGCTCGACAAGGGCGCGCCGATCCTCACCCTCGAGGTGATGAAGATGGAGCAGACGCTGCGTGCGCCCTATGCCGGCGTGCTGAAGTCCGTCAAATGCAAGGTCGGGGACATCGTGCAGGAGGGCGTCGAACTCGCCGTGGTCGAGCCTGCAGGAGAGTGACATGAGCGACCAGGTCCGCATCATCGAAATGGGGCCGCGCGACGGCCTCCAGAACGAGAAGACTCCCGTCAGCGTCGAGGCCCGCATCGCCTTCATCGAGGCGCTGGTTGGGGCCGGCCTCGATACGGTCGAGGTCGGCGCCTTCGTGTCGCCCAAGGCGATCCCGCAGATGGCGAGCTCGGATGCCGTGTTGCGCGGCGTTAACCACCTGACGCGGGCGGAATTCCACGTGCTGGTGCCGAACGAGAAGGGCTACGACGGCGCGCGGGCCGCGGGCGCGAAGGTGGTCTCGGTGTTCGCTGCGGCCTCCGAAGGCTTCTCGCGGGCCAACATCAATTGCACAGTCGCGGAATCCATCGAGCGCTTCAAGCCGGTGCTGGCGCGCGCCAAGGCCGATGGCGTCAAGGTGCGTGGCTATATCTCCTGCGTGCTCGGCTGTCCGTTCGATGGCGAGATCAAGCCGAAGGTGGTGGCCGATCTCGCGAGCACGCTGTTCGACCTCGGCTGCTACGAGATCTCGCTCGGCGACACCATCGGCGTCGGCACGCCAACCAAGGCCAAGGAGATGCTGCGCGCGGTTGCCGCCAACATTCCCTCAGCCAGGCTGGCGATGCATTTCCACGACACCTACGGCCAGGCGCTTGCCAACCTCTATGCCGGGATGGAAGAGGGCGTCCGCGTCATCGACGCCGCGGCCGGCGGCCTCGGCGGCTGTCCCTATGCGCCGGGCGCGACCGGCAATGTCGCGACCGAGGACGTCGTCTACATGCTGGACGGCATGGGCGTCAGGACTGGCGTCGATATGGACAAGCTGTTGGCGGCGACGAACGAGATGAGCAGCGTGCTTGGCAAGCCGCCGGTGAGCCGCGTGGCGTCGGCGCTGAATGCAAAGAAGAAGCGGGCGGCTTCATAGTCTTCCGTTATTGCGAGCGTAGGTGCCGTAGGGTGGACAAAGGCGCGTAGCGCCGTGCCCACCATCTTTCTCAATCATTGGCAGAAGGTGGGCACGCGTTCGCTTTGCCCAGCCTACGAGACCTGCCGTTAAGCCGCCTTCAGGCCGACATCCGGCAGACGCGGCCGGTTCTTGAGCGCCTTCGCCATCATGCCCTCGACCTCGGCCTTCTCGTGCGGCAGCAGCGCGAGACGGGGCGGGCGGGTCAGTGCGGTGCCGCGGCCCATGAGGTGCTCGCACAGCTTGATGCACTGGACGAGGTCGGGGCGGGCATCGAGATGCAGGAGCGGCATGAACCATTCGTAGAGCGGCATCGCTTCGGCAAAGCGCCCGGTCTTGGCGAGGCGGAACAGCGTCTCGCCTTCGCGCGGGAAGGCGTTCGACATGCCGGAGACCCAGCCCACGGCGCCCATGGCGACGCTCTCGACGATGACGTCGTCGAGGCCCGCAAACAGCACGAAGCGGTCGCCGACCATGTTGCGGGTGTCGATGAAGCGGCGGGGGTCACCCGAAGAATCCTTGAAGCAGACCACGGTCTCGACGTCGGCGAGCGAGGCGAGGATGTCCGGGGTGACGTCGTTCTTGTAGATCGGCGGATTGTTGTAGAGCATCACCGGCAGGTCGGTCGCAGAGGCGACGGCGCGGAAATGCGCGGCGGTCTCGTGCGGCTTGGACGAATAGACCAGCGCCGGCATCACCATGACGCCGTCGATGCCGACGCGTGCGGCTTCCTTCGCGGTCTCCACCGCGAAGGCCGTGGTGAATTCGGCGATGCCGCACAGCACGGGCACGCGGCCCTTCGCGACCGCCTTCGCGGTCTCCATGATCGCGACCTTCTCCTTGCGCTCGAGCGAGGTGTTCTCGCCGACCGAGCCGCAAACGATCAGGCCGGAGACGCCGTCGCGGATCAGCCCGTCCATCACCTTCGCGGTGGCGTCGATGTCGAGCGAGAGATCGTCGTGAAATTGGGTGGTGACGGCCGGGAAGACGCCTTCCCAGGAAACGCGGCGGCTCATTGATTGACTCCAAGTAAGATTGCCGGCGGGGGGCTGGATCCGCCGGGCGTTGTGAAGAGGATGGCGGTGGGATCAGAGCGTTGCGCCGACCTTGCGCAGCTCGGCGAGAACCGGCGCCTTGGGCAGCCAGATCTTGTCGAACTCGGCGATCACGGCCTCGGTGTCCCCGGCCGGCACCTGTCGGATCGGGATCGGTGCATTCTTGAAGTTCTCGATCAGCGCGGGCTCGTTGCCGGCAAGCTCGTCGATCTGCGCGTCCAGCGTCGACTTCACGAGCTTGGTGATCAGCTCGCGGTCAGCCGGCGGCAGCGACTGCCAGACCCGGCCAGAGACGACGGCTGCCATCGGCATGAAGACGGCATTCATCTGCAGGATCACTTTCGACACCTTGTCGAAACGCTGGTTCCAGGAAAATTCGAGATCGGCCTCGAGGCCGTCGACCTGGCCGTTGGCCATGGCATCGAACACCTGCGGAGTCGGGATCGGCGTCGGCGCTGCGCCAAGGGAGGAATAGAAATCGCGGTAGACCGGCGTCGGATTGATGCGCAGCTTCATGCCCTTGATGTCGGCGAGCGTATTCAGGTCCTTGGAGGAGAACACCGCGCGCATGCCGGTGATACCCCAGCCGAGGCCGATCGTGCCGGTCTCCTGCGGCAGCACCTCGAACAATTTGACTGCGGCCGGGTGCCGCACGAATTTCGCCACCGACGATGTCGAGCGGACGATGTAGGGCGCGTTGATCGCGGCGATGTGCGGCACGCGCGAGCCGAGCTCGGCGGCCTGGATGAAGCCCATGTCGAGCGCTCCCGACTGCAATTGCTGCATCATCGCGGTCTCGTTGCCGAGCTGACCGGAGTGGAACACGGTCAGGGTCAGGCGGCCATTGGACGCGGCCTTGAGCTCGTCGCCGAACTTCAGCGCGGCCTTGTTCCAGGAATGGCCGTTGGGCGTGATCAGGCCGAGGCGGAATTCCTTGGCCTGGGCCAGCGCCAGCGACGGCGCGAACACCGATGCGGCGGCGCTGGCGGCGAGAAAGCGGCGACGGGAGAGCGGCATGGTCGGGGTTTCCTTTCGGATAGGCTTATTTGACGAGGATCAGCGAGAGCGAGGGGTAGAGCGAGAGCAGCACCAGGAGGACGCAGGAGATGACGAAGAAGGGCAGCGTCACCATGAACATCTTGCCGGGCTTGGCGCCGGTGACGGCGGCCGCGACGAAGAAGCAAAGCCCGACCGGCGGCGACAAAAGGCCGAGCACGAGGTTGATCACGACCACGACGCCGAACTGCCGGGGATCGATGTGATAGACCTCAGTCGCAACGGGCAGCAGGATCGGCACCGTCATGATCAGGCCGGGAATGCCGTCGATGACCGTGCCGATCACCAGCAGGATGACGTTGCAGACCAGCATGAAGCTGACGGGATCCTTGGCGGCGGTCTGGATCCAGGCGGCGGTCTCCTGCGGCACCTTGCCGAAGATCAGGACCCAGGAGAACACCGCGGCGGCCGCGACCAGGAACAGCACGATCGCCGAATAGATCGCACTGCGCAGCATCATCTGCGGCAGCTGCGAGAACTCGAACTCCTTGGTCCAGAATTTTCCGACCAGGGCCGCGGCAACGGCACCGACGGCCGCCGATTCCGTCGCATTGGCGAGGCCGCCGAGGATGGTGCCGACGATGACGATCGGGATCAGCAGCGTCGGCGACGTCCGCAGGATCGTCATGACGCGCTGGCGCGGCGTCTGATAGTCCGCGCGCGGATAGTTGTAGATATAGCCCATCAGTGCGATGACGAGACAGAACATCACGGTGAGGATGACGCCCGGCACGATGCCGGCGATCAGCATGTCGCTGACCGAGACCTGCGCCAGCACGCTGTAGACCACGAACATCACCGACGGCGGGATGATCGGGCCGAGCATGCCGCCATAGGCGGTGAGGCCGGCCGCGAAGGTCTTGTCGTAGCCCTTCTTCTCCATCTCCGGCACCATGATCTGGGCCATGATCGCGACCTGCGCGGTCGCGGATCCCAGGATGGACGAGATGAACATGTTGGCGAGGATGTTGACGTAGGCGAGCCCGCCCTTGAGCGAGCCGACGAAGGCCATCGCCATGTCGACGATGCGCCGCGTGATGCCGCCGCCGTTCATGATCTCGCCGATCAGGATGAACAGCGGAATTGCAATCAGGCCGTAACTGTCGACGCCGCCGAACAGCTGAAGCGGGTAGGACTGAAACAGCACCGGATTGCCTGAGGCGGCGATGTAGACGAGCCCGGCGAGACACAGGCAGAGCCCGATCGGCACGCCGACCAGCATGAAGGCCATGAAAGCCGCCGACGTGATCATCAGTTGACCCCGTCGAGCTCGGAGAGCTGAAAGCCCGTCAGCGGCGTGCGCGGGACCAGCCCGAGATCTTCCAGCAGATTGGCGAGGCCGTGGATGGTCATCGACACCGCGAAGATCGGCAGCGTCAGATACATCACCCAGGTCGGCCAATTCAGCGTCTGGGTGCGCTCGGTGTAGAGGAAGTTGAAGGTCTCGGCCGCGAGCTGGCGCCCGTCGAAGCCGGCGAGCGCGAGGCCAATCGGGTCCATCCAGAGCACGCAGGTGACGGTCAGGGCGATGCCGAACACGACGACGAGGCCGGTCGAGATCACCTTGGCCGTTTTTTGCTGCCGTGGCGACAGGCGCTCCGTCAGCATGGTCCCCGCGAAGTCGAGCCGCAGCCGCGTCATCGCCGATGCGCCGATGAAGGTCAGCCAGACCACGCAATAGACGGCAGACTCGTCGATCCAGTAGATCGGGAAATGCGAGTAGCGGGTGACGACGTTGACCAGGATCAGGCCGGTGAGCAGATACATCAGGCCCATCAGCGCTAGGCGCTCGAAGGCGAGCAGGGCGCTCGACATCCGGACGACCGTACGTCGGAGGCTGAGCGCGCGCGTGGCCGGCATCGTCTGCTCGATCATGAAAGAGGCCCCAACCCCAAAGAATTGTCGTGCGATTGCCAAATGTATAATTTATACATTTTGGGAGTCAAACGGAGATTGCGGTCATTTCGGCGGCAGGGCGCGCTTTTGCTGGGCACTCGCTTTGCGGAGTGCTCGGCTTTTGCCGGGCACCTCAACATGCAAGACAGGGACCGTGTCGGCGGAACGAGTCGGAAGGACAACAGAAGGTCAGATGAAACAGCCTCTGAAACACCGCACCCTGTCGGCTGCGATCGTCGATCAGCTCCGGCAGGCGATCCTCGACGGCACCTATCCGGCCGGATCGCAACTGCGCCAGGATGCGCTCGGCGAGGCCTATGGCGTCAGTCGCATTCCCGTGCGCGAGGCGCTATTCCAGCTCGAAGCGGAAGGGCTGGTGCGGATCGTGCCGCAGAAGGGTGCCATCGTCTCCGAGCTGTCGCTGGACGAGATTAACGACGTCTTCGACCTGCGCCGCATCCTGGAGCCGCGGCTGCTGGCGCAATCGGCGCCGCGCTTCACCGCGGAGGACTTCCAGGGGCTAGACGACATCCACAAGAGCTTCGAGAAGGCGATCAAGGCGCGCAATGTCAGCGAATGGGGCCAGCTCAACGCCGACTTCCACATGGCGCTCTATGTGCACGCGCCGCAGCCGCGTACGCGCGCGATCGTGCTGTCGCTGCTGCAGACCAGTGACCGCTACACGCGCCTGCAGCTCTCCAACACCAAGGCGATGGGGATAGCGGAGAAGGAGCACGCCGAGCTGATCGCACTCTGCCGCACAGGGAAGGTCGAGGACGCCTGCCGGTTCCTGGAGCGGCACATCGAGGCCGTGCGCAAGGATCTGTTGCAGGTCGTCGCGAACGCGCCAAAGGGGCGGCGGAAGGAGAAATCGTAGGCTGGACAAAGGCGCGTAGCGCCGTGCCCACCGTCCCTCCGTGATCGCCCTCAGGCGGTTGGCACGCTTCCGCCTTCGCTCTTCGAGCTACGGCGGGCAAGTCGCTTTGCCCATCCTACGGCAGTCGTGATTGTCGCTACCTGCTCCCGTCCGGTCCCATCACGAGATCCGGCAGCCAGGTTGAAATCCCCGGCACGAAGCAGAGCAGCAGCACTGCGAACATCATCAGCAGCACGAACGGCAGGGTGCCCCAGATCACCTCGCGCAGGGGAATGTCAGGCGCGACGTTGCGGATGACAAAGATGTTGAGGCCAACCGGCGGATGGATCAGCCCCATCTCCATCACGATGGTCATGACCACGCCGAACCAGATGATGTCGAAATTGGCGGCGCGCAGCGGCGGCAGGATGATCGGCGCCGTCATCAGGATGATCGAGACCGGCGGCAGGAAGAAGCCGAGCACGACGACCATGACGAGGATCGCGAACAGCAGCTCCCAGCGCGGCAGGTGCATTGCAACGATGGATTCGGCGACCGATTGCGAGATGTGCAGATAGCTCATCACGTAGGAGTAGAGCAGCGACATGCCGATGATCATCATCAGCATGGTCGATTCTCGGATCGTCGATTTCATGATCGGAGCGAGGTCGCCCGGCCGCCACACGCTGTAGATCGCCGCGATCAGCGCCAGCGCGAGGAGGCCGCCGAGGCCCGCCGTCTCCGACGGCGTGGCGTAGCCGCCATAGAGCGCGATCATGACGCCGGTGAGCAGCAGCACGAACGGGATCACACGCGGCAGCACGCTGAAGCGTTCGGCCAGCGTATACTCGTCGCGGGTCAGGATCGCGGCCTCGGGGCCGCCGCTCTTGTAGATCGCTTCGGCGGCCGCATATTCCCGGCGGAAACGGATCACGGCGTAAGCCCCGAACAGCGTGACTAGCAGCAGGCCCGGCCCGATACCGGCGAGGAACAGACGCCCCAGCGATTTTTCGGCGGCAACCGCGAACAGGATCATGGTGATCGAGGGCGGCAACAGGATGCCGAGAGTGCCGCCGGCGGCAATGATGCCGGCGGCAAAGCCGCCGGAATAACCGCGCTTGCGCATCTCGGGAATCCCGGCCGAGCCGATCGCCGAGCAGGTCGCCGGGCTCGAGCCCGCCATGGCCGCGAACAATGCGCAGGCGAACACATTGGCGACGCCAAGCCCGCCAGGCACGCGATGCAGCCAGGCATGCAGAGCCGAATAGAGATCCTGGCCCGCGCGCGACTTGCCGATCGCCGCGCCCTTCAGGATGAAGAGCGGGATCGACAACAGTGTGATCGAGGCCATCTCCTCGTAGACGTTCTGCGTCACCGTATCGAGAGAGGCTGAGGGCATGTAGATGCCCATGAACACCACCGCGACCGCGCCGAGCGCGAAGGCGATCGGCATCCCTGAGAACATCACCAGCAGGGTCGCAATGCCGTAGGCGAGGCCGATACCGAAGACGCTCATGGTCGCTTGGCTCCGGTGAAGGGCAGCGCAAGCTGCACGAGGATCTGGAGGCAGAGCAGGCTCATCCCGAGCGCCATCAGCGAGTAGGGGATGGCGAGCGGCGGCGACCACATCGAGTTGGAGACCTGGCCATCGACATAGGCCTCATGGGCCAGTGTCCAGGACTTCCAGGTGAAGAAGGCGCAGAACAGGAATGTCGCGGCATCGACCAGCCAGAGGCGAACCTTGTTCGCGAACGGCGACAGCAAGCCGACGAAGGCTTCGATGCCGATATGACCGCGGTTCTGCTGCACATAGGCCGCTGTCATGAAGGTCGCACCGACCAGGAGGAACACTGCGGCCTCGTCCTGCCAGTAATTGGCGGCCTTGAACAGCGCACGGCTCAGCACGCTGTAGCTCAGGATCACGCAAGCGGCGACGAGGGCGACCGCGGCGAACACCACGATGATGCTGTTGACGATGGCAAGACCGCGATCGACCGCTGCCGCAAGGCCCGACCTTGCGACAGTGTTGGCCGTGTCGTCACGATCCGGAAGCGGACCGTGGCTCATGCGGCGACGTCGGTGGCGAGCTTGAGCAGGTTAGCCGCGGTCGCGGTCTTGGCGCTGTAGTCCTTCCAGGCGGTGTCGCGGGCGATGTCGCGCCACTTGCCGACGGTCGCGGCATCGAGCGCCGAAACCTTGGCGCCGGCCTTCTCGTAGACCTTGGCCACCTCGACGTCGTCATCCTGCGCGCCCTTGCGGCCGAAGGCTTCGAGCTCGGTGCCGACGGCGAGCAGGATGTCCTGATGGTTCTTCGGCAGCTTGTCGAAGATGGCCTTCGACATCATCAGCGGCTCGAGCATGAACCAGTAGGAGGCGCCTGCGCCTGATGTCAGCGACTTCGCAACCTCTTCCAGACGGAACGAGATCAGGCTGGTCGACGACGTGATGCCGGCATCGCAGGCGCCGGTCTGCATCGCCGCATAGATTTCGTTGGAGGGAACCGACAGCACCGACGCGCCGGCGGTCTGCAGCACCATGTCCATCTCGCGCGAGCCGCCGCGAACCTTCATGCCTTTGGCATCTTCCGGCGCGACGATCGGCTTGGAGCGGCTGGCGACGCCGCCGGCCTGCCAGACCCAGGTGAGCAAGATGATGCCCTTGTCGGCGAGGAAGTCGGTCAACGCCTTGCCGACCGGCTCCTTCTTCCAGCGCAGGCCCTGGTCGTAGGTGGTCACCAGGCCCGGCATCAGGCCGATATTGGTCTCCGGCAGCTCGCCTCCGGCGTAGGGCATCGGATAGAGGCTGATATCGAGCGCGCCCTTGCGCATCGCCGAGAACTGCGCGTTGGTCTTGATCAGTGAGGAGTTCGGATAGATCTCGGCAGCGATGTCGCCATTGCTGCGCTTGGCAACTTCCGCCGCGAACACGCGGCAGAGCCGGTCGCGGAAATCGCCCTTGTCGATGGTCCCGCCCGGGAACTGATGTGAGATCTTCAGTGTGGTCGCGGCCTGCGCGGTCCCGATGCCGAAGCGCAGGATGGCGGGCGCGGCGACCGCGGTCGCAACCAGATGGCGGCGCGTAATCATGGTTTGATCCCCTTGAACGTTTCTTTGGACGGTTCTTGCTTGGCGTGATTGGGCGGGTCGTGGGTGACCGGTGTATAGGCCCATCCTAGCCGGTCTTTCGCCCGATATTCTCTCATCTGATAGTTCGAGATGGAATGCCGCGGCAAGTGCCGGACATGCTGCGCTGCACACGTCCGATCTCGGATACGCGCGCGAGACTATGCCGAACGGCGGAGGGTGGAGGGCCCGTCAAAATTTATCGGAGGCCGCGTAACAACGTCGGCTGGCGATCCGTCGAGCTTGGATAGCGGCCTCCGTCGCTGACAAACACCATCTCGAAGGGAAGATGAACCATGACTATTCGCACCCGTATCATGCTCGGCGTCTCGGCTGCCGCTCTGTCGCTTGGCCTTGCGCTGTCGCCGGCCGCTTTTGCCCAGGACAAGATGGGCAAGGACGACGGCATGATGAAAAAGGACACGATGGCCAAGGACGGCATGATGAAGAAGGACACCATGTCCAAGGACGACGGCATGAAGAAGGATCACATGTCGAAGGACGGGATGAAGAAGGACGACGGGATGATGAAGAAGAACTGATCTTCGTCCATTCACGATCGCGGCGCTCGGCAAGGAGCGCACGCGCACACGTTCGGGGCGGTCACCTGGACCGCCCCAAATGTGTCCTGCTTCAATTTGAATTGAACGCGACCTCCGCAGGTCTCGCGTCAGGTCACTTGCGCTTGGCCTTGCGGGCCGCGTAGCGCGCGTCGCGCTTGGCCTTCTGTTCGGCTTCGAGGGCTGCCTGTCTTTCGGCGGCTTCCTGCGCCTCGCGCGCGATCCGCGCGGCTTCAGCGGCTTTGGCCTCTTCCTCGACGCGCTTCTGCTCGGCCTTTTCGGCCTCCCGCGCAGCCTTGGCCTCGGCGCGCTTGGCGGCGAGTGCCTCGCGCTCAGCGCGGCGTGCGACAACCGCCGGGTCGTCGGGGCCCGGCTGCGATTTAAATTTGTTCAAAAGGTTTTTGCGGGCATCCTGCGCCGCCTTTTGCCGGTCTGCGAAGCCGGGTTCCCTGAATCCACTCATCGACGAGCCTTGTCTTCCTCGCTTTCGATCCTAAATCACTGCGTGTTGGTAAGTCGGCTGGGCATAGCAGGCGCCACGCGACGCAGAAGCGTGTACATCGCTGCGCGTCGCGAAGCCACCCATAATCGCAGCCGATCAGGTCAACGAAAATCGCCATCCCCGACGATCTCTCGTAGCCCGGAAAAACTGCCGAATTGTGATGTCCCTCATAAGGGACCGCGAGGGCGACGCCTAGCGTCCCGCCCCGATACGGAGCACGGGCATGACGATCTCAAGATTCAGCCTGAAGGCACTCGCAATTGCCGTCGCCCTGGTGGCCGTGACCGGTGCCACGCTGCTGCTCGCGCGCCCGCAGCCCATCGAAAGCGCCGTCCTGGGGGCCGGCTGGGAGTGCACCCAGACCGCGTTCGTGCTCACAACCTGCGCACCGCGAGCCCAGCAGGCGATCCCGGCGGTCGAGACCTCGCGTAAGGAAGCGATCCGGGCGACCCGAGGCTGAACCCTAACGAGCTTGGCCGAAGCGGCTGATCGGGATGTGACGGGACGTCGCAGAGGTGATAAGCCGGGGGCGCCCGTGCGATCAGGTAGCCATGTCCACGTCCGAGCCCGAACCGGGCGAGAAGCCGACATCCCGGCCGAAGCCTCCATCCGGTGACAACCGCCGCGGCGCGCTCGCCGGCTTGATCATCGCGGTTGTGATCCTCGGGATCGGCTGGTGGCTCGCACGGGACCTCACCGCGGCCAGCAAGATGCAGGACTGCCTGATGTCGGGCCGGAGCAATTGCAACGTGATCGAGCCCGCGCGCTAGAGCGGCTCCAGCTGACCCCTCGGGCCGAAAAAAGCCCTGATCTTAATCATTTGTAACGGGACTTCGCCGACCAAAGCAGGTCAGCTATGTCAGCCGGCATCAAGTCTGGGGCGATCCGAATCGTTTATCGCGCTGGACACCACGGCAATCGAGAGAGTAGGGGGCAAGCACGTATGAGTGCGTCCAGCCGCATGAAGATCATCATTCCCTTGGTTTCGGCCATGTCGCTGCTCGCGGCTTCGGCCCAGGCTCAGGATGCCAGGCCATCGAGGGACGCTGGCCAGCCCGCGGCCCGTCCGAGTGCGGGAGCGGCGTCCCCGACCAATCAAGAGATGCACAGGGGCCCGCAGCAGCGGCAGGCGGTCCAGCCAGCGCCGCAGCCGGATAGCCGGCCGCGCAACGCGGGCGGCTCGCCGCCCGGACGCAATTATGCCAGGGGCCCCGCGCCGACGCGCGATTGGGACGGACAGGCCTATCGCGGCAACCGCGCCTGGGACGGTGGGCGTTGGCGCCACGAGGTCCGCAACGGCCGCTCGGGCTGGTGGTGGGACGTTGGCGGCGTCTGGTATTATTATCCGCAGCGCATGGCTGGCCCGCCCGCCTACATCTCGGAGGAGTACTATGACGACGTGCCGGTGGTCTACGCTCCGCCGCCGCCTCCGGTCGCCTATGCGCCGCCGCCTCCGCCCCCGCCACCGGCTGATCCCGGCGTAAGCGCGCTTGGGGGCGCCATCGTCGGTGGCGTGCTCGGTGGACTGATCTCGGGCAATACCACAGGGGCTGCCGCCGGCGCGGTTCTCGGCGGCGCAACCGGCGCCATCGCGGGCGCTACCGCCGCATCCCAGCCCGGCTATTACTGGGCGCAAGGCAATTGCTACTACCGTTACCCGGATGGGCAGTACGTGGCGGCCGATCCGCGGGCGTGCCGTTGAGGCACTGCTTGCATCCTGATCTGAGAGAGGCGGGCGAAAGGCCCGCCTCTTTTTTTGTCCTCTTGGGCGATTGTCCGGATGGGTTGGCGCTTCGGGCTGTGCCGTTTGCGGCGGGATCGAACTGGGGCAGGTGCTGCACGGCCTAATGCACGATCCGGCAGCGAGACGTGTTCGCGAAAGCGCTTGCGCGCGACCGATCGCCTTGCGTCAAGATACCAGCCAGTTGAAGAACGCGATCGCGCCCCAGACCAGGCCGGCGATCCAGGCCAGCATCACGATGCCGATGCTGCCGAGATAGGCGATGCGGAGCAGGTCGCTCTTTTGCCGTTGCGTCGGGGCGTTGGCCGAAGCTGCTGCTTCCTGTGTCATGACGGAAAACACCATTGATGCCTTCGCGCGCTGCTGAAGCGTCGAGGTGTTGTTTAACCGAGATGGCAGGCCAAGACTGTGACGCCATTCACAGATCGCCTGAAAGAAACCCGGCCTCATGGCTTCGTAATCAGCGCATGCAAAGCGGCGACAGGGCCGGCGCTCGCTCAGCCCGGGAGGTCAGGGGGGGCGTCACCCCGCAATCATACGGACGAAATTGCCATGCGCTTGTCCAGATGGCCGGCTAGGGTCCACCGCATGTGTAGCAAGTATGACGCACAGCGTGAGGCCGAGGCCGCAATGAAGCGTGCCGCGGCATCGGAAGGTGCCGACCGGCAGCGCCTGATCGAGCTCGCTTTGGCCTGGCACGAACTCGCGCGCGATCGGCGCGACGAGCGGGCGGACTGAGAGCATTCTCGGAAGGAATTCGGCGGGACGGGGCGAGGCCGATCAATCGCCGGCCAGCATGAGAAAGCCCCGTGCTCAAGGGACAAGCACGGGGTCCTTCAAAGCCGATCGGGGCTGGCAGATCGGCACCACTCGATTTCACGCCATCAACGTGCCGGCCGTGATCTCGTTCCACGTCGCCTTCGCATTTTGTTGCGCCGTCGTTCGATCTGACCGGTGTGGCGCGCTTCACTCGTCTGCGAAGGGGAACATTCATTCTTTGCGGATGTTGGCTGGCTATGACTGACCCAGAGTTACGCGCACAGTCTTTCGAGATCGCCTGGAAATACCTCGACCGGTCCGGCCTGCTCACGGGAGAGCAGCGGGAGTCAGCCCGCTTCATCCTGAACAGGATCGACCGCATGATGCTGCGAGGCGAGCGGCGCAGACTGCTGCTGTCGAATGCCGCGATCGATGCGTACCGCTTGCGGCCGGTGCTCGTGACGCTGAATGCGGACAACCGGCTGGGCGAAACGCAGCATTAAGAAATGTGCCGCACTGATTTTGCCGGTCCCGATTCGTGCTTTTGGAACGAAGCGGAGTTGGATCGTGAACAAAGAAAAAGCTCCCGAAGGGGCTCAGTGTCTCAGGCGGCTTCCGTCTTCGGTACCGCATCGGCATTCACCGAAAGCTTGACGACATCGCCTTCGACGGCACCGACATATTTCGTGTCGATATAGTGGTGATGGTCCTTGTGACCTTCCGGGCTGTCCTTGCGCGTCAGCTTGATCCGGTTGCCCTCGACGCGGTCGACGGTGCCGACATGAGCCCCGTCCTTGCCGATGATTTTCATGTGCTCTCTGATATCAGCCATCTCGTCCTCCTTGCTCAGGTCTTAACTGCGAATATCGGCGTTCGTTGCACCAGGCGCGCGTTGGATCCGAGACGCTCTCGGAACGTTGAAATCCGATCGGATCTGCCAAGACGCGCATGGAGAGCATTCAGGCCTATCTGGACCGCAAGCACGAGGAACTCAGGCTGTTGAACGACTGCCTGAGACATCGGCTCGATGTGCCGCGTCCGCAATCGGTCGACGAGGTCGTCAGGTCCAAATTTCAGCTCACGGCGGCGCTGAGGGCGGAGCACGAGCTGCACGAGTGGAAGGCGACGGAGACGGCCTGGTCGCATACGAGCGCTCCCGTCAGCGGGCCTTTTGCGTTCAGTTACGACTACCAGCGGGCCGATCTGTCGGTGCGCGGTCCTTCGTTCTATGAGCTCGACCGCGGCTGCACGAGCACCGCGCTCTATACGGCCTCAGGCATGGCTGCGATTTCCGCCGTGCTGCTGGCCTCCGCGCAAATCGTCGAGAAGGCCGATATCCTGGTGCTTCCAGGCTCCTACGGCGAGACGCTGGAGCTGATCCGGAGCCTTGTTCCTCATCTGCGGCTCGTGGCTTTGAGTCTGCCGCTGGGCGATGCGTTTGCTGCAGCGAATTCGCCGCGAATTCTTCTGTTGGATTCCTGCTCCTTCGCCGGCGCCTTCGAGGCGGCGCTCGGACATGACGGCTCGGGTCTCGATCTCCTTGTGTTCGACACGACATGTTTCACCGGCAGGGCAGGCCGGATCAGGCGTGTGCTGCGGTGGGCCCGGCGAAACGGAATTCCTGTGGTCCTGGTGCGAAGCCACAACAAGCTCGACTCGCTCGGAGCGGAATATGGCCGGCTCGGCTCGGCCGTGTTCGTCCACGGCAACGAGCACCGGCGGCGGGAACGGCGCCCCGACTGGACACGTCTCGCGGCCGAAACGCGCAACGCGGTGCGACTGCTCGGCGGCGCGGCATTGCCGGCACACTTCCCGCCCTTCGTCGGCAGCGCGGTCTATTGGGTCCTTACGAAACGGCGTGTTGCGGCGATCTTGCGCAACGGCCGAAGCACGGCGCGATGCTTTACGGCGAAGCTCCCGGCGCTCTCCGGCGAGCTCCATTTCGCCCACGGTCTCTACGTTACCTTGCGGGGAAAGCGCCCCCTCGACGAAGCGAGCGCGCGGCAGGCCGCCGAGGACATGAGCAACGAACTGCGCGAGGAGGGCTTTCCCATCCGCCATGCCGGCAGCTTCGGTTTCGATTTCGCAGCGACCGAATGGTTTCACGACGCGACCACGGACCAGTATAGCGTCCGAGTGGCGGTCCCGGATTTGCCGAGCGAGCTTTGGGATGATCTCGCCGCGGCGATTGCACGGTGGTGGCGGGCCTATCAGTTGGCAGGTGATGGAGGATGAATGTTTCGCCGACAGCCGAGGAGGGCGCCGCGATCAGTCGACCGCCAGGCAATGCTCCCGCTGCGGCTTGTCGTGCCCGCGACGCGCCCACTCCTGAACGGCGAAGGCGAGGTGATGCTGGCCCATCGCGGCTCCGACGATTGAGGCCTGAGCCACCTTGATGGGCTTTGTGACCACATTGGTGTTCACGACACCTGCGTCGATTGCCAAATACGACATCGCGACGATCGCCACGGCAGATGCGATCGCCATTCTCGTCAACTCGGATAGCTGCATCAAAAAACCTGTCGGGCACATCCCGCCCGGCGCTTAGATAGGGCTGATCGGCGCCGTTCAAAGGCCGCAGGATGGTTACCCACGCGTTCGTGAAAGGCCTTGATTGGTAAATGACACTGGCGATCCCGGCAGAGGATATTTCGAGGTCGAAGGACGCGCCGATGAACCAGGCGCAGGGTCGCCAGGGAAGTCCGCTGCAGCGACTAAAGCGCGATGCGATTAGGATGAATCGTCATCGCGCTTTAGGTTGTTGTTGATTCATGATCTTTTCGGAAAACCGCTGCGCACTTTTCCGGATCACGCTTTAGGTCGGACATTTTGGCAGTTGATTGGTATCCGCCAGCTGCTTGGCGCGCCAATCAATGCCCCAGGTGCTTGACGCGCGTTCCAGGTCCGTCTGTGTGATCTCGGGATGATGCTTGCAGATCTCGCCGACCGCGTCGCGGTACTTCGCTTCGACTGTGCTCGCAATCACCACGGTTTCCTTGATCAAAGACCCCGTGTTCTTCAGGTAGGGTATGATCGCGCGCGAACTAACAACACCCAACACGATGGCAAGGGCAATATTCAAAGCGGTGCGGGTGGCCTGATCGCGGGTTCGCGTCCAGTGCCGCGCAAGAGCCAAAGCTCTCCCAATGCTGTTTATCGTTTCTCCAGCAATCAAGCCCGCGATAGAGCAGATTGCCATGAAACTGTATTGCCCGGTGAAATGGTGAATGTGTGTGTGCTGAAACATGACGTAGTACCAGGAAAATCCGCCAGCCAGCAAAATGAGCGCTGAAATGGCGGAGCTTCGCTTGTGAAACCATAGCATGATGAGCACGCAGGCCGCGGCCCATGCAAACAGCTTTAAATCGATATTGTAGGCCCACTCCAGGCGGTATTTGACCAGGAACGGATAATTGGACCAGTCCGCGGCGAACATGAACTTTTGGTCCGGAAGCCAGGCGCCGCCGGGGACACGAGCATCGACTGTTCGGGCGGCAAGGATCTCGAGCAGTCGTAACCCTCCGCTCCTCATCCCTCCCGTAAGCGACATCACCATGATCATCGTAAGGCTGGCCGCCGCGAGCGGAGGCGTCGAGATCATGGCGATGTCGCGGAGGCGGGGTCTACCCCGGTACTGCCACCAGAGCCCGACCATGATGATCCAGGACGACATGTAATAGAACCAGTAGTTCATACATGTAAGGAACATCGCCACCAATGCGCCGACGAGATACGCGCGCACGTTCCTCTTTAGATAGAGGACGAACAGCAGCAGCGTGGCGTTAAAGAAGAAGAATTCGAACGGCATCGTATGCGTGACGCCGGGAAAGAACAGAAAAAATTGGGACAGCGCGAGAAATGACAGTGCAAATGCCGCGACAAGCAGGTCGCTGAACAGAAGATAGACCCAGAAGAAGAAGCAGAGCGCGCCGACATCAAACAAAACGATCGAGAGAATCTCCAGTGGCAGCGGCGTCGTTGCGCCAGCGCGCACAAACAGTTCCGCAACCAGCAGGAAGAAGCCAGGATTCCGAACATCGTAGATCGGCAGATATGCATCAGGGGCGCCAGGGCTGACTCTGGCGAGGGCGCGCTGGTGCATGTTGACGAGATGGCTTTCGTAATCGGGTTTGTCGACGATCCACCCGATTGCCGCCACCTCAGGCTTCAGCCGTAGCCAAGCGAAATAGTTGGCTACCGACAGAGAGATCAACACCAGGGTCGCAGCAAACAGAATACGGGCGGTCTTGATTGCGTCCAATTGCATTCCTTAGACCGCTTGGTGGATGACAACGTCTCGATGGCTTCAGTGCTCGCCGGATGGATGTCTATTTCGATCCACAGACCGTCCACGAATATCCATGCCGATGGTGCAACCGTACATTGGTGAAACCTGCGTCGCAAAGCAAGGCTTCGGCCTCATCGCGAGAATAATATTTGGCCCATCGCGGGTTGATCTGATCGAGAATGACGAGGCGGCGCTCGGCAGGTGAAAAGCGCATATAAACGTTCGAGAGATAATCCGACAGAGGTAATGCGGGCATGAGCCGAGTGAGAGCCGCGTAGGCCAGAACCACGGGATAGAGCAGCCACGACAGGCCTTCGTTCACGACGACCGGCAGGTTGCGTGTGATCAAGCGCGCCGGGACGAAGATGCTCTGATAGGCGCGGCTGCCTTCGCGGCCGTAGAGCCAAACAAGCATCTGGCCGCCCGGCCGCAATGCCTCATACGCGGCCCGCACAACTGGCTCCGGTTCCGGAATATGATGAAGCACGCCGATCGACAGCACGACGTCGAAGTCTTCCCTTGGAATGGCTTCGCCCGTCACATTCAAACAGCGTACCCGCTCGCCGGCGTAGGCGGTATTGCGGACCAGCACGTCGTAAGCCTGGCTCGGTTCGATGGCGGCCACCGACGCGGCGCCGGCTGCGAGCATCATCAGGACAATTCGCCCCGTACCTGATCCAATGTCGGCGCATTTGCGGTCTTTGATATCTTCGAGCGTCAGAAACGGCGCGATGATATCGGCCAGCAATTCGACGCTGCCGTAGTAGTCCGGATTCTCCGTATGGCGCGTCCATTGCTCTCCGAAGTCGCGAATCGTCTGATCGCGATCGCTGTTTCTTGCTGCCGGATCGTGCTGCATTATGTCGGTACGTTCCCTTTTCATTGTCACGTCCCGACGCCGATCATGGTCAGATCGGCCGAGGTGGCCGAGCTGGATACCACACTACGCGACAATGTTCTTGAGATCCCGAAATGCAGGATCGGCCAAATCGCATAGGAATGGTCGCGCCGATGCTCGGCGTGTTCCCGCCAAAGTCGCCGCGCCTCGTCCGGTACGATGAAGGGGGCGAGGGCGTCGGCTTCGCGTTCAAAAATTCGCTCGGCGGTTGGCCGCAGCTCGTGGCGGAGCAGGCTGGCCAGCGGTGCATTGAAGCCGCGCTTGGCTCCCTCGGTGACGGCGCTGGGTGCTCTCAGCCGGCGGGCGAGTCGCCGCAACAGAGCCTTCTTTTCTCCCAGCCGCGAAAGCAGCAGATCGGCATGGCAGCGCCCCGCAAAGTCCATGATCCGCCGGTCGAGAAACGGGACTCTTAGCTCGAGTGAGTGGGCCATGCTCATAGCGTCAGACTTCAGCAGAAGTCCGGCCGGCAGGTGCCAGCGCTGGTCGGCAACCAGACAACGATCGATGAGATCGCCTTCCGCGTTTGCAATCTCGGCCTTGTAGCCGTGGAACGGATCCTCCTGGAGAAGTGGGCGCAGCGCACTGCCGTACAGTTTGGAAAGCATGAACTGCGGGACGTAGCGGCGCCAGCAGGCATGCGCCTCGTGCGGACCAGCCGCCATGCCGAAGGCAAAGCGGGATGCGATGGCAGGCAGCGGGAGCCGCTTTTGTCCTGCCGCACCGAACCCGTAGAACAACCGGCCGACCCAGTTCCAGGCGCCTGACGGCAGAAGCGGGCCGATACGGGCCGCCCATTTCGATGCGGCATATGTCGGATAACCGGCAAAAAACTCATCGCCGCCGTCACCCGTGAGCGCCACCGTGACGTTCTTTCTCACTTCCTGTGAAAGCAGAAGCAGCGCCAGCGAAGCCTCGTCGCAGGATTGACCATCATAGTGGTGGACAACCGTCGCCAACAGGTCGCCGAGATCGGCGCGCATCTCGATTTGAACGGAGCGAAGCTTGGCCCCGATCGCATCGGCCACCGTTCGTGCGAGGGGCGTCTCGTCGAATTCCTGGTTGGCGAAGCTCGCTGTGAACATCGGCAGCTGGCCGTCGGACCGATCGGCGCCCAAAGCGACAAGCGTACTGTCGATTCCGCCGCTGAGCAGCACGCCGACGGGGACGTCGCTCACCAGCTGGTCGGAAACAACCTTGCTCCACAATTGCTCGAGCTCGACCGTCGCGTCGCCGATGTCAGTGATTTCACCAGTTCTGGTCGGTCGCCAAAATCGCCGTTCGGACCGCTTGCCCTCGCAGTAGGTGACGACGGTCCCCGGCGCAATCTGGTGTACCCCCTCGAAGGTGGTGTCCTGTGGGCCGACATAGCCCATCGCGAAGAACGCATGAAGCCCCTCCGCCGAGACCTGGCGGGGCTGATCCGGATCGGCGAAAATGCCTTTTATTTCGCTCGCGAAGCGAACCACTCCGTGGTCTTCGGCATAATAGAGCGGCTTGATGCCGATGCCGTCCCGCGCCAGGATCAGACGCCGCTCGTCCCGATCCCATAGCGCGACGGCGAACATGCCCTCCAAGCGATCGAATATCCGATCGCCCCATGCCATGTAGCCCAGCGGAATGATCTCGGTGTCGCAACTGGTTCGGAACGTGAATCCGAAATCGCGCTCCAGTTCAGCCCGGATTTCCCGATCGTTGTAGATCTCGCCATTGTAGCTGACGATGACCCGACCAGAGGGATCGGTGAAGGGCTGCCGCCCATCGGCGCTGAGATCGCGGATCGCCAGCCTGGCATGGCCGAGCGCTATTCCCGGAGCGATCAAGATGCCGCTGTCGTCTGGGCCGCGATGGTGCAGAGCGGCGATCATGGCGCGCACTGATCTCTCGCATGCGAGCCTGCGATCGTTCGAATAGATGCCCGCAATGCCGCACATGATGCCTCAGACGCGCGTCATGCGATTTTCGCGAAGCGGCGGCGCTTCGTTGGGGCTGCCGGACTCGTAATTCTCCCGCTCCATTCGCGATGACTTGACCATGATCTGGCGGAGCAGCACCGCCAGTAATCCAAGCGAGAAGATGATGACGGACGAAATGATCCCGCCGACCCCGACGAAGAAGAACACGTTGAGCTTCGCGATCAGCGCGAGGGCAAAGCTGGCAAGCGAGGATACGAGCACGATGCACGCCAGCAGCGCGAACATCTTCAGCGGATTATAGTAGATCGCCGCTTCCACGATGTACTGAAGTGTCTTCATCGAGTCGCGCAGCAACCTGACCTTAGATTTTCCCCCCCGCCTGTGATACTCGATCGGGATGTACGCCACGAACTTCCCGGTCATCATGTAGGCTAGCGTCATCGATGTGGTGAAGCTAAAGGTGTCGCAGAGATGGTCGAAGTATTCCAGCACGCTGGACCGCTGGAACACGCGAAGGCCGGAGTTGATGTCCGGGATGGAGCGTCCGGCCGTGAACTCGACCAGGAAACGCAGCACCCGACGCAGCGGCATTTTGATGAGCGATTCGCGGTAGTGCTTGCCACTGCGCGCGCCCACGACCATGTCGTAGCCTTGGTTGTACCGCGCGAGGAGATCCGGAATGGCTTCGATCGGGTAGGTCCCATCGGCATCGTTGATAATGATCGTGTCGTAGTGGGCGGCCCGAATCCCATCCTTCAATGACCGGCCGTAGCCTATGTTGTGCGGATGGCGCAGCACGCGCGCTCCGGCCGCCTCGGCTCGAGCCGCAGTCTCGTCGGAAGAGCCGTCATCGACCACCACGACTTCATACGGGCCGATTGCACCATTGGACATGACCTGTCGCAGGCGTGCGATGGTCCTGCCGATCTCGTCCTGCTCGTTCAGTGCAGGTATGACGATCGAGATCATCGCTTGCGGCCTACCGCAATGACCGACTGGCCAAAGACCTTCCTCGTCGCGGGGTCGGCAAGCCGCGAGAGCGGAACGAGCCATTTGTCGAACAGGACTATCTGCGAATTGACTGCCTTGTCGTTGAGCGAGCCATGGCGAACGGCGCGGTTGGCGAGCCAGCCAAGTCCGCCTATCGAATTGAAGTAGTCGCAGCGAACGACCTCGAGCCCGGCATCGGTCAGCCGCGATCGCACCTGGGCCCGGCTATAGCGGCGGTAATGGCCCGCCATACGGTCGAGATCGTTGAAGAGAAGCTCCAGAGCCGGAACGATCACGAGGAGATGGCCACCAGGCTGAAGCGCCCGGGCGAGGTTCGTGACTGCCTGGCCATCGTCCTCGATGTGCTCGATCACGTTCAGGCACACAATCGTTCTCACCTTGCGCTCGTTGGCGAGCGCGACGAATTCCGGACTCGTGATGTCCGAAACGCGCAGATCGAGACCGGGAAACCGCTGGCGTCCTTCCTCGACCGAAGCCGGGTCGATATCGATACCAATATAGTCGCCGTAGCCGCGCAACACGCTGGCATAGCTGCCGTGTCCGACACCGATTTCGAGCACCGGCGCGGCAAGGTAATCCGAGAACGAGGCGAGAATCCACGAGATGTAGTTCTTCGCATCAGCCATCGCGGACGAGTATGTCTCCGCACCCTTAAGATTGGGTACGGACGCTATCCGGGCTTCACCCATCCTCGCATCCTAAACGTGATTTTAGCGCTTCCTTAGTCGCATACTACATAGGGCCAGGCCCGTCGAGCCCGGCCACCGACCTTGGATCACACCCAATCCCGGCCAGGAGCAGCCTCGGTAGGAACCCGGTTGTGCAGACCAGGGGCAACTTTCTTGACGGAACTGGCGAAGCTACGCACGACGCCCAACGACTCCCGAATCCACTGGCCAGTATCGAGTTGCGAAGATGGAGAAGTCGGACAGCCGTCACGCATGGGCCGAACATGGGCCGAAGAAGATATCGCTCAGTACGAGAAGTGGCATGCTCCCGATACGAAGGCATGATCGGCGCTGAGCTGCGTTCTCAGCCGGGCATGCGAGGTCCGATGTCGTGAGCATGGGCGCCAGCACATCAAGAGCGCCGAGAAGGCGAGTTGCTTGCGTCGCTGACCACGATAAGGGACGAGCCGAAGACGATCGGGGAGGCGCAGCTCTACATCGACGAAGCCAGCCGAATCGTGCTCGCCGAGCGAGCGGGCGATCAGACGATCTCAAGCGCAGAGATTGGCAAACCGATGAACAGTTCGCCGAAAACGGGCGTAAGGCATTGAAAAACAAAAGGTGAAAACGAACTGGCGATCCCGGCAGGACTCGAACCTGCAACCCGCGGAGTAGAAATCCGCTTTCATTTCTTGATTTTACTATCAAATTTCGCGTCATGTTGCGCCTTTGTCGCGCCTACCGTATACTCCCGGCAATTCTCAAGGCGAGGGTGCGACATGTCGATTGAAGATGAAATCGAACATCTTTTTTGGGGAGCGATCGAAACATTTCCGCAGGACAAACGCGATGCAGCGAAGAATTGGCTCGCGCAACGCATCTCAGCTTTTGAAACGATCGACGCGGCCCAGACTGATGAATTGAGGGCTAGCATTCTTCCCGATGGAGAGGAGTGAGTCGCAATGTCGATCAGGAAGCGGGTGTGGACCACGGAGAGCGGCGAAGAGCGCTCGGCTTACGTCGTTCAATATTCAACGGCTGAACGGGATGCCCGCGGAAAGCGCAAGCGCCACATAAAGACCTTCGATCGCAAAAAAGATGCCGAGGACTTCCAGGCGCAAGTCCGGATCGATGTAAAGAAAGGAGTTCACACTCCTACAAGTCGTAGCATTACGGTCGAGCAAGCTGGCGACCTATGGATCGATGGTTGCGGCGATCTCGAACGTTCGTCAGTCGATCAATACCGCCAGCACCTGAAGTTTCACATCAATCCATATCTCGGGCCTTTGAAACTTGCAGCGCTGACAGTTGCGATTGTTCGAGAGTGGCAGGACAAGCTTCGCAACGGTATTCCCGCACCGGGGCAGAAGGTCGGCGAGGTTCGTTCAGCGACAATGGTCAAGAAAGTCACCACTTCGCTCTCCAGCTTGCTCAGCGACGCACTGGAACGCGGGAAGGTGGGGCACAACGTCGTGCGTTCGATGACCGCGAACCGCAGTAGAAAGCGCAAAGTCGAACGTCGACAAAAGCGCAAGCTGGTTATCGGGCGAGATATTCCCGAACCGCGGGAGGTGGACGCGCTGTTGCAGCATACCAACAGCGAGCGTTGGCGCGCATTCTTTCTTACGGCTGTTCGCTGCGGCCTGCGCGCCAGCGAACTACGCGGGCTGCGCTGGCAGGACGTCGATTTCAAAAAGAGCGAACTGCATGTTCGCCAGCGCGCTGATCGGTATAACACCATTGGCAATCCGAAGTCGGCCGATAGTCAACGAGTCGTTCCAGTCCCGCCTAAGACGCTCGCCGCGCTCAAAGCATGGAAACTGCAATGTCCGAAGAATGAAGCCCAGCTACACCTGGTTTTTCCGAACGGCTCCGGAAAAGTCGAGACTCACTCGAACATCATCGAACGCGGGATTATCCCCGCCTGGGAAACGGCCGGCATCACGGTGCCAATGCTGGATGAAGGTGGGAAGCCGCAGCGAGATGAGAAGGGCAGGCCAGTCGTACGAGCAAAATACACGGGTGCGCACAGCCTGCGGCACTACTTCGCCAGTTGGTGCCTCGCTCGGCCTCCAGTCGGTCTCGGCTTGAACCTGAAAGAGCTATCGGAGCGGATCGGTCACGCGTCTATTCAGATCACAATCGACACATACGCGCACTTGATCCCGCGAGCCGATCACGCCGAGGAATTGGCCGCGGCGGAAGGTAAATTTGGTTAGGATTTTTTAACCGGCGCCATGTTTTAGTATTTTCACGTAGTTTCTAGCGGAAGTAGTCAAGCGTTTGCCGGGATGGCAACGACGGACGGGATGTCCTAGCGCTTTGGTGAAACCCGAACGACCGGGATGGTCGAGAGCGAACCAGCACAATATGTGCTCGCGCCTCGGCTATTTTTTTGCCCGATGTAGCGAGCCTCAATGGAGTCTCGCGGTCGTGAAAACCGAAAATCCAGAAACCGAACTTGTGTGGGGCGCTGCTGCTATCGGCAGAGTGATCGGCCGCACGGAGAAGGGCGCTTTCCATGCGCTAGAAAGCGGACGTGTGCCTGGCGCGAAAAAGATCGCCGGCCGCTGGGGACTTCACCTCCCGACATTCCTCGCGGCATTCCAAAACGCAACCTCGGCCGCCGCTGCCTAACTATCCAAAGGAAACATCATGTCACTGATCGACGAACTTAGCCTGCGCTTTATGCGCCACAACAACACCAGGGCTGCGGAGCGCTTGCGTTCGCACTTCCTGAGTTCGATCGACGTTCTCGACAAAATCGAAGCCAAGCGAGCCGAAGCGAGAGCGGACAAGCGTTTGTCTGATCATGGCCGCGCGGATCTAGTGCGGTCTCATGCCCCTAGCCTCGCTCCTCACCTGGTTCGAGCAAAGTCGGCCGTCGCTCTCGCTCGCCGGGAGATTAAGGCGCAGCGCGACGCAATGACGCCGCGCGTCACAGATCGGAAAGACACCGCCAGTGCGATGCTGCGCCTTGATCTCCGGCAATTTCTGCGTGGCAAAACGCAGGCTGAGATCGCCCGCATCGCGGAGCAAGACCGATCCGTTCTCGAAGCGGTATTCGAGGGACCGGCCGCGCTGAGCGGACTCACCGACGAGGTCCGGGAGCACATTTTGACCGCCCATTTGAACCGGACCGCCGCGCCGCAGATGCAAGATCTGGCTGAGCAGGAGTCGGTGGTCGAAGTGCTGGAGACAGCGATCGCAGTGGCCTCGAATGCAGTTGCCGACGCGGCGGGCGTGATGCGCGACCACGTTGACGCTTGGTTGGTAGAGCAAGCACCGGCTGAAGCTAAAGCCGCGGCCGAAGCGCTTGGTACGCCGCCGAAGCCCGCGGCGTCAAATTCGATCGACGACACCTATGCTCGTCTGCTCGCTGAAGGCCGCGCTGAAATCGCCGCGATTATGGCGCGTTGAGCCGTGAGCCTGGTTTCGAACCTCACGAATTTATTGAATTTGCCAGGGTGAATGGAACGGTCTGATGTCGACATTTCGCGAAAAGCACATCGCTGCCGGTGAACGTTACCGCGCCGCAGTACTAGAACTCCGGGCGGCATACGGCGAGCTGGGCGCATTTGATCGCCGGGCCAGCGCACCGGGCTTCGGTGTGCCGCCGGAGATCGTGCCGCTACGGCATTCAGTCTTTGCTCCGAACGTCGCCGGATCTTTTGCTGAGGACGTCCGAGGGGCCTTCGAAGCTCGCCCGTGGGAGCGCTGAGGCGTCCACATCAGGGTCCCGCGGCTTCTTATGCGCGTCTGCTCTCTGAAGTCCGCGGAAATTGCCCCGCTATGCCGCTTCGAGCGGCAAAAAGGCCCCAGCCCGACAAAGGTATGTTGGGCCGGGGCACAAGTCACCTTCTTCCAAGCGCCCGGAGGATCTACCGAGCGCTTCGGGAAAACTTGGCAAGCCCAGCGTGGTTCCCGGACCAGCGGCGGCAACAAGCTCGGAGACCTTCAGGGCTGAAGCCGGGAAAGGAGACGTTGTCGGTCTTGATCGCGACGTCGCTGATCTTGGCGCATCCGTTCAAGTTCAGCTTCTACTTTGGCTGTCTCCTGACCTTGGCGCTTCAATTCAAGAAGTAAGGCCTCTTGCTCAGCGAGCCGTCGTTCTCCTTCGACCACTTCGCACTCGATCCGCCTCAGCTCGTCAAATTGTGCAGTGTGATCCATTGGAAATCGATGCCACTAGGTTGCGAACGGCTATCTGCAGAGCGGAGCAATCAGCACACTTTTAACTCGACCAACATCTTGGATGTTCCGATTGATTGCGACGTTCAGGACTGACAACGCGCAGCATTGAACATATCGACTGTTTAGCCGGAGCCGCGAGGTGGGGGTTTTGAGTTCGACTCCGCCGATCGTTCGGAAGATATGGGGAAGACACAGCTTCTCAGCCCACAGGAGCTGGCGGCACTCTTTGGAACCGACATCGTTACATCAGATTAGAGTCGAGCAGCCGGGAAAACCTGGCAATCTTTCTTGAAGGACGGGGTCATGAAGAAGCCGGCGAAGGGGTTGTTTCGAAAAGACCAACTTAGATCAATTAGCGAAGTCGAACGGCGGCTCGCCGAAATTCAGGAGATGCAACGGCGCTTGGAAGCGGACGGTTTCCAACAGTCCGAGCATTGCCAACAGCCGCACCGCGCTAGATTGTGCTCGGGCGAGGATAGGAAGCAGGCCATCATCCCCGCTAATACGAGCAGTTTGAGCACTTCGACGCCACCCTCCATCCTGAGAGGAAGGTGAGTCCGCGTCAGATTGCGGCTCGCGGCGACCTTGGCTCAGAGCGTCGCGACGACTGCTTCCTGGTGGATCCCGAACAGATTTATGCAAGCTGGCGAAGGCAGCCTTTGACCCAAAGCCGACCTTTAGGGACCGCATCCGACATCCGCCCTTTGCCGCTTAGGAACCAAGCAAACCGCTGTGCTTTTCAGTCCGATGCAAGATGATCCGCTCTTTCGGCGAGCTGACAAAGCCATCCGCGAGTGCCAAGTTTCACGGAAACAGGCGCGCGACAATCTGGAGAGGGCATACGTGGCCGCCGCGCGCGTTAGGGCCACGCTGAAGGTGATACGCGCTATGCCTGACTATCCGTCTCCCCTGGAAATGGCTGATACGGCAGCCTCAGTTCTGGAAAATCCAGAGGCGAATAGAGTTTCATGCTCCGGGCATGAAAAGTCGTCCGAATAGCCAAGCGCCGCAGATTGTAGAGAACTTCGGCCTGCCATTTGTCGTTTTCAGCCATTAGCCGTTTAGCCTCCTCAATCGCTGCGGAGGCACGCGCAAACAGTTCGGCATTCGTGGCGGGGGCCATACCGCTTAACCAACATAGGTTAATCTGAGTTCCGCCTCCTTTGCGATTTTGGAACAGAGGGTGCTGTTGGACATTTTCCCGCACCACCGATCGGGGCCCTAGCCGTAGGCGTCGGTGGCTGAGAGACACGCGCGCTCCCGCCTGCGTTGGGAGTGCCGGATGCCCCTTTATTTCTTCGACTTCCGCGATGGGGAGGACCTTATCCTCGATGAGGAAGGGTTGGATCTGCGGGACATGATGGCGGTCCAAAGAGAGGCGGCCCGCGCTCTGGCGGGACTGGCAGCGGATAGCATGGCAAGTTTCAAGGACTCGCAAGTCCATCAAATGGCAATCGCCGTGCGCGATAAAAGCGGCCCTGTGATGGAAGTCGAGTTCTCCTTTACGATCATCCACACGCAGTAAGCCCACCCCTGCTGGCGACGTCTTCGCCAATGTCGCCTGTTGGCCCTTAGCGGTCCTCGCTCTTAAACGCCGCGACGTCTGCTGTCATTCGGACAAGGGACTCGTGTGGAATCTTGAGTTCAGTGGATGCTTGGCGGTCGTTGCCAACCAGCGGCCGGTTGAAGTAGGGAACGAATCGTAATCCCACGAATTGCTTCTGTGCTCCGGTGTCCACCACGCCCCCCTGAAGCCGGAGCAGACCCCACGGCCCCGGCAGCCTGCCTGCTGGGGCCGCCGTTTTCATAAACGCCTCTTTGTGTCCACGACGTAGCCGTCCGGCATTTCAGGCACATCGTCCGGATTGCCGGGCTCGGTCCTGTTGCAGATGGGGCAAGGCTCGCCGGGCGCACCGCAAGGACAGGCTCGGTGGCCGAACATCGGTCGGTCGGGGTGAGTCTCGCAGACCCACCGGATGTTGTCGCATCGTGCGCAGTACCTCATGATGATGGTACGTGCTCGCGGCCCACGGGTTTCACACGGACTACGCCGCATGGCTCCTGCCTTCCTCGCTTAGTTCGAAGCGCTGTCCGCTCCTGACGAGTAAGCCGGCCTCAATCATCTGCTTGGCAAGCGACATGCTACAGACCGGGTGAGCGCTCCCGGGATGGTAGAGCTTGGAGCCGCGCGCCACGAGAACCCCATATAGTAGCGTGAGGCGCAGCGGCCGTAGCATTCCCGGCGAAACTTCTGGCATGTCCAGAAAAGTGCAAAGAGGGGCGGTCGTTCCTTTGAATCGCTTCAGGCGGCTCCGCGCAGAGGCAGCGCGAGTTGCAGACCAAACGGGCGGGAGCTGTTGGCGCGGACGAACGCTTCCAGCGCGGGCGGAAGTTCGATCCGTTCGTGCGACACTCGGTCGGCGAGCGCGTCTGCTATGTCCTCTGTGGCATCGCGGGACCACCCTTCGACAGCGTTGAAAGCGACAATTTTGATCGGATAGGCATACTGCCCCGACAGTAGGTCCCGCAGCACCGTTTCACGGTCTGTGTCCTGCTCGTCGGTTTCGCGCCAGGCGCAGCCAAGGCGCGCGCCGAAATCCTCAAGCACCAGATAGATGTCGCGGTCGAGACGATCTAGCGGGACAATCGATGGTGACTGACGCATACGCTACTCCGGAACTTCCATGGGAGAAGTCGTGTCTATGGCGCATTGTTCCGACGATGGGCCGCGAGCGCAAGAGGCGGCTGACCGGTGTCGAAATCCGGCCTTACGTCGGCGCCGCGCCGGCCGCAGGCGGTGCAGGTGAAGCGGGGCTCGACGTCGGAAAGCCGAAGCTCATCAGCCCAAAAATGGGCGCTGACTGAGGTGTTGTGGCCACAGCGGTAGTCGGCACAGTAGATCAAGACGTCACGTAGACCCATCTCGCGCAGCTCGCCGAAGGTAATCTTGACCGGGCGGCCGTCTGGGGGCGTGGTGCGTTTGGAGCGAGGCATCTCGCTAAGAATGGCGACGTACGCCGAGAGTCAAATTGTCAATTGCTAGTAGCTAAAAAGCTTGCCAGCCACAGCTCGTAGTCGTTCGCGCGTTGACAAATTACGCGCCATGTTGACAAATTACGGAAAATACGAAGTTGCCTTGACGGTACGCTGCTCCTGTGGTCTCATGTTCCCGGGAATCAGAAAGGGGCTTGCATCACATGCTCGATACGATCCGCGCCAACTTTCCTGGCTTCGTTGCGCTGCACACTCTCGCTGACTTGGACAAATACGAGGACGCGGTCGAGGCGTTCGCCTGCGGTGGAAGCCGCAGCGAATTCATGGCTTCCCTATTCGGGCTCGGCATTCCGGCAGATCAGATTCGGATCCTGGCGAGCTATCCGGGCCGATCTCTGCCGGGCACCGTTTGCTTCGAATAGCACCTCGACAATCAGGTGGCGCTTGCGGCATCCTACAACCCTTAGAATGGGCAACGGGGGCCGACGTCTTGAGTGAAGGTTGGTACTACGCCAATGGCGATCAATCCTTGGGACCGGTATCGATCCAAGAGCTGGTGCGAGCTTTAAACTTACTTTCGGAGCCCGGCGCGGCGCTGATTTGGAAAAATGGGTTCTCTGAATGGCAAGCCGCACGGTCGGTGCCTGAAGTCGCGGCCTGGTTGGGGCAAAGACCTCCTCAGATTAGACCGACACCGCGTTTAGAGACGCCCAAAGCCAGGCGGGTCGTCCGGACAGAAAAGCGCAAGCGCGGGTTTTTCGGCTGGCTGTTTTTGATTGTTTTTCTTCTATTCAACGGCCTGATGGCGGCGTGGTTGTTTTCCTACTGGTCCCAAGTCCTGCCGATGACGACAAATGGAAGCGATGCAGGACGAGCGGGTGCTGCTATCGGAACGACAATGGGAACTGGGCTCATCCTTTCGCTTTGGACCTGCGGCAGTCTCGTGCTCGGTCTCTTTGTGCTCTTCACCAGAGGACGCAAAGTCATCGTTGAGGAAGAGCGCAATTGATGCCCCGATCGAAAGGGAGCAGTTAACGCGCCGTTAGTTTACTCGGCGTGCCTTTCGTGTATAATAGCGTCATCCACCCGCCTGCGGCTTGAGTGCCCGCCGGCGGGGTTTTTTGCGTTCACCCGTGGAGGCAGAATGTTGACAGTATCTGAGTTTTGCGAGCGCCACCGCATTGGCCGTCGGACATTCTACCGGCTTCTTGCCGATGGCCAAGGACCGCGAGTGGTGCGGATTGGCAAACGAAGTACCCGCATCACCGAGGCCGCAGCGGCCGAATGGCTTGCAGCACACGAGTCTGCCCCAGCCAGCGCGTAGCTCTCAAAGAAGGAAGAGGGAAAATGAAAACCGGACGTATCATCTCCTACAACAACGACCGCGGTTTTGGATGGCTCCGCAACAGCGATGGCGGGCCCGATCTATTCGTACATGTCTCGGAGTTTCCCCGAGGGTACGATCCCGTCATCGGTCAGAACGTTTCGTTTGAAATCGAATTCGACGATCGGCGCGGCAAGACGAAAGCCGTGGGAGTTCGACTGATCTGATGATGATGCAAAACGATATCGATCTTGCGATCGCACACGCGACCGAACTGCTTCACGCTCACTGCGCGCTCTACCTGAAAGAGATCGTTTGCGAACCCTGCGCTTGGCACCGTCGAGCGAAAGAACTCGCGGAAAACCTGTCCTGGCTGATCTTCTGCCGCGAACAGCGGTTGCCCTGGTCGCCTAAGACTCTCCCGCCCAGGTATCCCCCGCCGCCGCCACTCATGCGCTGAAAAAGCAAGAGCCCCGCAACGGCAATTGCAGGGCTCTGTATTGACCTGACCGCGCCGAAGGAGGGCGCAATCGATGCATAACACATACAACAATTCCGCCGGTATCGCAACGTTTTTCGATTACGCGCAGCAAAACGCCCTCGCGCTGTTTCCGCTCCGCGCCGACACGAAGACGCCGGCTTGCGAGCATGGATTTTACGACGCGACCTCGAACCCTGCGGATTGGAAAGCCTGGCTGGAGCAAGGGCATCAGCTCGGCATCAGCGCTTGCCTGTCCCGTGTGGTCCTAATCGATGTCGACGCGCATGGCGATCGCGACGAAGCATGGGCGCAGTTTGCCGCCTGGTGCGCCGAGATTGGTATCGACGTTCCGTCCCCCTACGGACATTCACCGAGCGGCGGGTGGCACTTCGCGTTCCGATGCCCCGACGGCTTCGATCCGCAGAAGCACCGTGGATTCCACAAGGTTAAAATTTCGCATTTCCGTCCCGAAACGGCGCCCGCGGACGACGCCGAGCGAATCTCGGTCCGCAATCTTGCCTACAACGTTGCGCCTGGATCGGCGTTTAGTGGCCGACCGTATCTGCTCGCCGCCGACGCGCCGCCGCCAGTTCCGTACAGTGACAAAACAGCGCCGTTGTTCGATTTACTGAAGCGACCGGAGGGCGGTTCCATCACCGGACCTGTGCCGGACGCGGTCGGTGGCGTCTCGCATGACGACGTCCGTTACGAACAACTTTGCTGGTGGATTGGAAAAAAGGTTGAACGCTGGACAAGCGGTCTCGAAACACTGGGCAACGATGAATGGATATCGATCGGCAAGCGGATTAAACTGAGCTTCCCGGGTGAGGACGGCCTGAAAGCATTCCTGGCGATGTGCTGGGCAGATCAGCACGAGGTGATCACGCGGCGCTGGTGGAATCCTGCTGACTTCAAGACCGAGGGCGAGAACCTTGAGACGCTGTTGGCTCTGTTGAAACGCGACATCACTTGGATGTTCAAAGAGCATTTCGGGTGCCCGCAGCCTCCGATTTGCCCTGTTCCGGTTCCAGTTCAGATCCCCGCCGAAATTCTCGAACGGCTCAGACTCGAGCGGGAGCAGTATCAAGCCGCGATGCTCGGTCCGCTTCCCGATCACCCCGAACTGCCGATCGATCAGGCGCACGCGCTGAACGAATATTGGGCGCATCTGCCGTCCGGCAAGATGATTTACGAACGCACTGGCGAGCTGTTTGCCTCCGGCAGCGTCGACAAGCATATCGGCCGCGTCAAGGACGCGATGAAAGCCGAAGGCCCGGGCACGCTCGCGAGCACCTGGCTGTCGCAGCATCGGTTTGTGAAATCGATGGGTTGGGCACCGGGGGAGCCGAAGATTATCACTGACAAGGTTTTGACGAACGACGGATGGATCCGCAGCCCAGGAGACCGGACATTCAATCGTTACATCCCGTCTCATATCGAGCCCATTGAGGGCGATGTTTCGAAGTGGCTGAATCATATTAAGTCGATCTATCCCGGCGAGGCCGACCACATCGTCCATTGGCTCGCGCACCGCGTGCAGCGCCCGGGGGATAAGCTAAATCACGCGCTGGTCTTCATCGGGCCCCAAGGCATCGGCAAAGACACGATTCTGAAGCCAGTTGTAGCAGCAATTGGTTCGCACAATTTCAAGCAGATCACTGCGAAGACGTTCTTTCATTCGGAGTGGAACGACTACCTCGTGTCCGTCGTGTTGCGCATCAATGAAGTGCACGACCTTGGGGGCGAGTCGCGGTATGCCTTCTACGACGGTACCAAGGACGTGATCACCAATCCGCCCGAGGCCCACCGCATCAACACAAAGAACATCCCGCAATATGCCGCCGAGAACGTTTGCGGGGTGATCATGACCAGCAATCACCTCGACGCGCTTTACCTCGCTCCCGACGACCGCCGACACTTCGTTTGCGTCTCGACGAAGACGCAGGAAGACTTCGGACCGGCATATTGGGACGATATCAATGCGTGGTTCGAGAGGGGCGGTAACGAGGCTGTTGCGTATTACCTGGCGCACCTAGACATTTCGAACTTCAACGCCAAGGCGCCCCCGCCGAAAACGGCAGCTTGGCATATGGTTGTGGCGGCCGGTGTTGCGCCTGAGAGCGGCGATCTGGCGGACGTGATCGAAACTATGGGCAAGCCCGACGCCCTGACGCTGCAAATGATCAGGGCGCGCACGCCCGGTGACAGCCAGCTGCGGCTTCTGTTTGAAGATGTAAAGCTTCGCAAGGCAGTCCCGAAACGGCTTGCGGAGTGCGGCTATGTGGCCGTTGCAAATCCCGACGCTCGGGACAGCGGCGGCCGGTGGCGCGTGTCAGGGGGCAAAACAACGATCTATGCGCGGCAGGAATTGACCGAAGACGGCCGCTTGGCTGCCGCCCGATCACTCAGTACTGCATCACTGACTCCGCCGCCGACGCCGCTAAGGCAGTGAACCCGGGCAAGGTGGGCGTGATGGGCGCGGTTTTTTATGTGGTGAAAAACTGAGTTCAAAAATATGTAGACAAGCGAATAGCGGAAAAAGAAGAGCACATGAGAAATCACGCCCATCACGCCCGACGTGCCCGGGGTACGGCGACGGTGGAGAAAGCCTCTCGTTCAGCGCAGTCCAAAGAACGTCAGCACTGCACCGATGACGACTATAAGACCGATAATATAGATGATCCCGTTCATAGCGTTGGCTCCTCTCGTTGTGTTCGAAGCCAAACATACAAACCTTGCTTATTGTTCCCGGTCGCAACGCTGCATCAATAGGGCGTGTCGCGCGTCAATCCGCGCCAGTTTTCCGGCGCTTTAGCGCTCGCCTTAGCCGCTTGGTCTATGGATTAACGGATTATATATCTTCTCCTCACGATAATAGCGCCGGATAATCAATGCTCTAATCTACTCTGTCGCGCCCATGTTGCGCCCCCGGCCGGTGATGCGGGTCGGTGGCGCAATTCGCATTGGAAAATTGCAGATGAAAACCGGACCCCGATGTACCTGTTGCGCTCATGACGAGCGCTGGAGGATTGAACTGCTGCGTGCTGGTGGCGCCTCGCTCGATAGCCTGGCCACGAAGTTCGGCCTGTCGAAAGATGCAATTGGCCGGCACTGGCACAACCATGTCAGCGCGGAAATGAAAGCGTCCTATCTCGTCGGGCCGGCGCAACTCGCCGAGCTGGCAGAAAAAGCCGCGGACGAGGGCGCGTCCGTACTCGACCACTTCCGGGCGGTGCGCACGATGCTCATGTCACAGCTCGCCGCGACCACCGAAGCCGGGGACGCGCGCGGCGCAGCAATCGTGGCCGCACAATTGGTCGGCGTGCTCGAGAAGATCGGCAAGGTAACTGGCGAGATCGCGACGATTGCGCAGGGCACCATCAACATTCAGAACAACGTGGCGATCGTGAATAGCCCGCAGTTCGCCAAAGTGCAGGCGGCCATCCTGCGAGCCCTGGCACCTCACGGAGCGGCGCGCGCGGCCGTTGTGGCAGCGCTGCACGAACTGGACTCTGAGACGGCGGACCCGGGCAGGCCCCCCGTGGTGATCGATGCTGTAGCGGTGCCGACGCTGTGTCCTGTGCCACTGCCGGAGCCGGGCGCGTGACCAGCATTGCCGCAGCACTCGCCGACGCACTGGAGGACGGTGGATGGCGCGCCAAAGCCCGTCCCAGCCAGCTACCGCCGTCCGGCGATTGGATTGGTTGGATGATCCTGGCCGGCCGCGGCTTCGGTAAGACGCGAGCCGGGGCAGGGTGGGTGCACGAACTGGTCGAGACCCGTCAGGCCGGCCGCATCGCGCTAGTGGCTGCCACCGCTGCAGACGCGCGCGATACGCTTGTCGAAGGCGTGTCCGGACTGCTCAACACCGCGCCGGCGTGGAATAGGCCGATCTACGAGTCGAGCAAACGCCGGCTGACATGGCCAAATGGGGCGGTTGCGACAACGTTTTCCAGCGAGGAAGCGGACCGGCTGCGCGGTCCCGAACATGACGCAGCGTGGGCGGACGAACTGGCCGCATGGACCGACGTCCAAGGGACATGGGACATGCTGCAATTCGGCCTACGTCTCGGGAAGCGCCCGCGCTGGCTCGTTACGACCACGCCTCGACCAATCAAGCTGATCAAAGAGATATTGGCGCGTCAGGATATCGTGGTGACGCGTGGCTCGACGTTCGAAAACGAAGCTAACCTGGCGCCCACGTTCCTCGCTGCTGTTCGCCAGCGGTACGAAGGGACGCGCCTTGGCCGACAGGAGCTGAACGCCGAGCTGCTTTCGGACAATCCGGGCGCGCTATGGCAACTGGACTGGCTGGACCGCGACCGCGTTTCGGCGGTCCCGGAGCTGCGCCGCATCGTCGTGGCAATCGATCCAGCCGTTTCGAACAACGAAGGCTCAGACGAGACCGGAATCATTGTGGCCGGCGTCGCGCGCGGTGGCACGATCTACGTGCTGGAGGACTGCTCGGGCCGGTACGCGCCGCACGAGTGGGCGGCGAAAGCCATCGGAGCTTACCGACGGTGGAAGGCCGACCGGATCCTCGCCGAGGTGAACAATGGGGGCGCCATGGTCGAGGCAACCATTCGCGCGCTCGATGCGCGGGTGAGCTTCAAAGCGGTGCACGCCAGCCGCGGCAAAGTGGTGCGCGCCGAGCCGATCGCAGCGCTCTACGAACAGCGCAAGGTGCATCACGTCGGCGGATTCGATGTGCTCGAAGATCAGATGTGCGCGTTTACGACGGATTTCGATCGCGCTAAGGTCGGCTATTCGCCGGACCGGGTCGACGCCCTGGTGTGGGCGCTGACCGAACTGAGCGGTCCGCAGAACATCACGATGATCACGGAGCTGCGGCTTTGACGAAACAGCTTTGATTCGACAGCTGTTCCTGCCTACTTTGCTGGCCGGGGAGCTGATCAACATGAATCTTGAAAAATTTCCTTCAATAATTGCGGCGTTCAGTTTCGCAGCGCTTTCAGTTGTAGTGGCATACGAATGGGGATACTTCGGCGTAGTCGGGAGAGACTTCCAATCCTACTTCACCACCTATGATTATTTCTCGGACCTGATTGTTGCGTCGGGGCCGGCTTTCGTTGTGATGCTAATCATTGTGGTCGTTCAGATCGCCCTCTATCGAAAAGACAACTTCAAAAAGCCGGGCAAGCCCAAAAGCATAATAGGAAAGTGGTTCGATGAATGGTCGTTAGAAACGATCTACTTGGTATTGGCGATTACGGCCATTTTGTTCTCGGATCAGACTCGCCTTTCCGCATTTTACCTGTTGCTGGCCTTCATCTATATCCGTGTCGCGAACTACATTCTGAGCTACGATGCTCTCAAGCCGCACAGGCTCCAACCTCTCGGCCTGGCGACGGTGATCTTGCCTGCTATGATGATCGCTTCGTATGGCGTTGGTCGCGACGGTGCATACTCTGATTTAGCGAATCTGAGATTTGAACATGAACTGCGGCTCAAAAATACTTTGGCTTCACGACCAATTCACCTCTTGCGACTGCTCGACAAGGGCGCACTCATAGTGGAGGCGGGATCATCTACCATCGACTTCATACCCAAGGAGGAGATCGTGCTGCTACGCCAGGCATTGCCAACCTGGGAAAAGCGCTCGCTCGCATGTCGCTATTGGGCCTGGGGTTGTAAATAGCCGCGATAGCTAACGCGTCGGGTGCCAACACGTCGTGATCGTGGGTAGGGAAGCACGACGATATCGTGCTAGCGGTGAGCTACGGGATTTGGTGGGCGACGTCGGGGCCGCGGACGCTGCGAGAGGAGCTGCAGATTTTGCATAGATCCCGCGACACTGGTCAATGCGCCTGCAGCTTCATTTGGGCTTCTTCCGAGTAACCGGCTTCGCTGGTTCGACAATGGGTACGCCCGGAGGCGTGTCTGGCCCAGCCTGAACTAGTTGCACCCGGCCGACTTGCACCAATGCACTCGGCTTTATTGCCGTTGGAGATGCACCTGCCATCATCGCGGTAAAGTTGAACTCCACCCCCAAAGTCCATCGGCCAGAAGTGAGCCCTTGTTTTCTGACGAGTGCTTCAGCCACCTCTTGTAAGTCGAAACTGTACTGAGTTGGATCAGCCATGTGTGGGGACCTTCGTTCGTCTGGCGGAACCGGGGTTGGACTTTTTAAAACCGCTGAAAACCATTCCTCCAGCCCCAGTGTGCAGAGGATAGTTTTTGAGTTCGAGGTATGCCATGCCGCCCAAGGTAGAAACGACAGCTTGATCGTGCGGGACAATCTTCGTCACATAAGTAGCGCTTTGTCTTGACACATCCACAAGGGCCGCGCGGGACGACCCAGCCAAGTGCCCGTGTGAGCCGATCGTGGTCGCACGTGAGTAGACATTTTCAAGTGTCGCCGTCGCCAGGATAGTGCCGACGTATTGGTTTAAGCTGATACCCTCGCGCTGAGCAGCCGCAGATAGTTGAGCATGAACGGTCTTAGCGACACGAACTAGGAATTTACCACTGGGAAGCTCATCATCTAATGAGGCGGGGGGAGGCACCGGATTTCCGGCCGCTTCCGCTGCCGAGATCCATGCTTTGATAGCTGGTCCAATCTCGTTGAGCGCCTCTGCGGCTGTGGCACCGAATGCCGAGCAGCCGGGCAGTTCGGGAACGGTGGCAATATAGCCCTCATCTTCCGCACTGTACGCGATGCGCGTGGAGTATTTCGCTACGTCTGCCATCAGTCGATTCCAATCTCGTGGCCGTATCGTTCGATCATTTCGATCAGTTGTCGCGCCTGATAAGGCACAATTTTCCCGCCGCGGTTTTGAAAGTTCAGACCTGTCGGCTCACCTGGCCGGGAATATGCTCGATGCGAACCGCCCGAATTCTTGTCGGAAAGAAAGCCGAGCCAAGTTGCCACCTTGCATGCATCCTCGAACCGAACATCTCGCGGGTTATTGCAGATGTCGGCAATTAGTTTCGCGCGCTGCGACAATGGATGATACCGTATGTAATATCAATAACCGGAAAGTTAAGGCAGGTGGGATGTGCGGCGACTCGGGACATTTTCAGCGCGACTGTACCGAAATTGCAACCTTGTTGCGCCTCGTGTCGCGCCGACCAGCCGGGAGTTGTGGGGAATCGTTGGAAATATTAGGGAATCAAGCGCAACAAGCGCAACACGACTTACTGACGGGAAAATCATGTAAGTAATTGAAATAACTGGCGATCCCGGCAGGACTCGAACCTGCAACCCGCGGAGTAGAAATCCGCTACTCTATCCAGTTGAGCTACGGGACCGTCTTCAGCCGCCCCGGCGTGGGGGCTTGGCTGTACGTCTACCATGCCATTATGAAAAATTGGGTGTTTCGCCAAGCCTGAACCGAACCGTTTTCCTCGATGCCGCGACAAAGCGAGACGGTGGCGTGTCAGGGTGCCGGGTTGAGCGGCAGCGGACTGGACGATGGATCACATCGCCGGGAACGCTGGCCAGCTTCCGGGATGCGGCCGCCGGTCGACGGATCTGGTATTGCTGCGCCACAGGACGGCGTGCGCGACGGTACCTTGATCGGTCTCCTCCGGGCTTGCCTTTTCATGGCGAACGCGACGATTTGCAGCTTTGGTTCCATCGCCTTGAGTCCGTCACCTTTCCGCGCACTTCATGCGGCCAGCGGGCAGCTGTCCGCGATTTCCGGGAGTCCATCATGATCGGTCTTGTTCGCGCCGTCACAATCTGCGCCACGCTGGCGCTCGGCCTCAGCGCAGCCCAGGCCGCTGACAAGGCCTTCAAGCGCGACGACCTCGCCGATTCCGCGATCAAGCTGGAGGCGCAGATCAAGAGCGAAGCGGGGCCGGTCGCCAAGACAAATGCGACGCTGAAGACGGACGCCGACGCCGCCTTCCGGCGCAACGACTACCGCACGGGACTGTCGGTGCTCGGCCAGATCGCGGCCACCACGCCGGAAGATACCGGCAACTGGCTGCGGCTCGCCAAGGTCATCTTCCAGATCTCGCCGAAGAGCTCGAGCGAGCAGACTTTCCTGCTGGAGCGCGCCTCGACCGCGGCTTACATCGCCTATCAACGCGCCGGCAATGCGGGCGAGGAGGCCGACGCGCTCGCCGTGCTCGGCAAGGCGCTGGCCGAACGCAAGCTGTGGCGGCCGGCGCTGGATGCGCTGCGGCTGTCGCTCGACATGCGGGAGGTCGCCGACGTCCGCGGCCAATATGAGAAGATGCGCGACGAGCACGGCTTCCGCCTGCTCGACTATACCGTGGATTCGGACTCGGCCAGCCCGCGCGTCTGCTTTCAGTTCTCCGAGGAATTGGCAAAACGCACCGATTTCGCGCCGTTCCTGGCGCTGGCCGGGCAGGACAAGCCGGCGCTGTCGGCCGAGGCCAAGCAGCTCTGCGTCGACGGGCTGAAGCACGGGGAACGCTACAACATCAACCTGCGCGCCGGCTTGCCGTCCACGGTGAAGGAAGGTCTGCCGAAATCGGCGGAGTTCAATGTCTATGTGCGCGACCGCAAGCCCTTCGTGCGCTTCACCAGCCGGGCCTATGTGCTTCCCAAGACCGGTCAGCGCGGCATTCCCGTTGTCAGCGTCAACACGCCCGCGGTCAACATCAACGTGTTCCGGATCGGCGACCGCAATCTGATCAACACGGTGGTTGACAGCGATTTCCAGAAGACGCTGTCCAAGTACCAGCTCTCCGATCTCGGCGACGAGCGTGGCGTCAAGGTCTGGTCCGGCGACCTTTCGACCGCGATGACGCTGAATCAGGACGTCACCACGGCATTCCCGGTCGAGGAGGCGCTCGGCGAGCTTCAGCCCGGCGTTTACGTCATGACCGCTGCGGCCAAGGGCCCGGGCTCGGACGACGATTATCAGCTCGCCACGCAATGGTTCATCGTCTCCGATCTCGGCGTGTCGGCCTATTCCGGCAATGACGGTATCCATGTGTTCGTCAACTCGCTGGCTTCGACCGATCCGGTCGGCAAGGCCGAGGTGCGACTGGTCGCCCGCAACAACGAGATCCTGGCGACCCGCAAGACCGACGACAGCGGCCACGTGCTGTTCGAGGCGGGCCTTGCACGCGGCGAGGGCGGTCTGTCGCCGGCGATGCTCACCGTCACCGGCGAGAAGGCAGACTATGCCTTCCTGAGCCTGAAGACGTCGGCCTTCGACCTGTCCGACCGCGGCGTTGCGGGTCGCGCCGTGCCCGCCGGCGCCGATGCCTTCGTCTATGCCGAGCGCGGCGTCTACCGCTCCAGCGAGACAGTCTATCTCACCGCACTCTTGCGCGATGGGCAGGGCAACGCCGTCACCGGCGGGCCTCTGACGCTGGTGATCGAACGCCCCGATGGCGTCGAATTCCGCCGTGCCGTGCTGCCCGACCAGGGCGCCGGCGGTCGCACGCTGGCCGTGCCGCTCAACTCGGCCGTGCCGACAGGCACCTGGCGGGCGCGCGCCTTCACCGATCCGAAGGGCTCCTCGGTTGGCGAGACCACCTTCATGGTCGAGGATTACGTTCCTGATCGGATCGAATTCGACTTGTCCGCCAAGGACAAGCTGATCAAGGCTAACACTCCAGTGGAGCTTAAGGCGGACGGCCATTTCCTCTACGGCGCGCCGGCTTCGGGCCTCGCGCTCGAAGGCGACATGCTGGTCGCGCCTGCGGCCGAGCGTCCGGGCTTTGCCGGCTACCAGTTCGGCGTCGCCGACGAGGAGACCACCTCGAACGAGCGTACGCCGCTGGAGAACCTGCCCGAGGCCGACGCCAACGGCGTTGCGACCTTCCCGGTGACGCTGGACAAGCAGCCGGCCTCGACCCGGCCGCAGGAGGCCCAGATCTTCGTCCGCATGGTCGAGACCGGCGGCCGTGCCGTCGAGCGCAAGATCGTGCTCCCGGTCGCGCCCGCGGCGGCGCAGATCGGCGTCAGGCCGCTGTTCGGCGACAAGAACGTCGCGGAAGGCGACAAGGCCGAGTTTGATGTCGTGTTCGTCTCGCCCGAGGGCGAGAAGCTGCGCCGCGACGGTCTGCGCTACGAGCTTCTGAAGATGGAGTCGCGCTACCAATGGTATCGCCAGAACAACTACTGGGAGTACGAGCCGGTCAAATCGACCTCGCGCGTTGCCGACGGTGACGTGGCGGTCGCGCCCGACAAGCCCGCGCGGATTTCACTCAGCCCGCAGCCCGGCCGCTACCGGCTCGATGTGAAGTCGAACGACGCCGATGGCCCGGTGACCTCGGTGCAGTTCGACGTCGGCTGGTATTCCGACGGCAGCGCCGACACGCCGGACCTCCTGGAGCCCTCGATCGACAAGCCGCAATACACTTCCGGCGACACCATGACCGTGTCGGTCAATGTCCGCAGCGCCGGCAAGCTCACCATCAACGTGCTCGGTGACCGCCTGCTGACGACGCAGACCGTCGATGTCAAGGAAGGCACCGCGCAGGTGAAGCTCCCAGTCGGCAAGGATTGGGGCACTGGTGCCTATGTGGTGGCGACGCTGCGCCGTCCGCTCGATGCCGCGGCGCAGCGCATGCCGGGCCGGGCGATCGGGTTGAAATGGTTCGGCATCGACAAGCAGACCCGCACCTTGCAGGTGAAGCTGTCGCCGCCGGCGCTGGTCCGGCCGAATTCGGCGCTGAAGATCCCGGTCAAGCTCGACGGGCTCAATCCGGGCGAGGACGCCAAGATCGTGATCGCCGCGGTCGACGTCGGCATCCTCAACCTCACCAATTACAAGCCGCCGGCGCCTGACGATTACTATCTCGGCCAGCGGCGGCTGAGCGCGGAGATCCGCGATCTCTATGGACAGCTGATCGACGGCATGTCCGGCACGCGCGGCCAGATCAAGTCCGGCGGTGACGCCGGGGCCGCCGAGTTGCAGGGCTCGCCGCCCACGCAGAAGCCGCTGGCTCTCTATTCCGGCATCGTGACCATTGCCGCCGACGGCACCGCGGAAGTGAGCTTCGACATTCCGGAGTTCGCCGGCACCGCGCGCGTGATGGCGGTGGCCTGGACCGCGACCAAGCTCGGCCGCGCCAACACCGACGTCGTGATCCGCGATCCCGTCGTGCTGACCACGACGCTGCCGCGCTTCCTCCTCAACGGCGACCACGGCACGGTCAACCTTGAGATCGACAATGTCGAGGGCCAGGCCGGCGACTACGTCATCAACGCCAAGACCGGCGGCCCGGTGAAGATGACGGGCAATCCCGCCACCACGGTCAAGCTCGCCGCCAAGCAGCGCAATGCGTTCTCGCTCGCCATCGACGCGACCGCGGCGGGGCAGGCGACGCTCGACGTCGACATCAAGGGACCGAACGGGCTGGCGCTGGCGCGCCATTATGCGTTCGACGTCAAGGCGGCGACGCAGGTGCTGGCACGGCGCTCGATCCGCACGCTGGCGAAGGGCGAGAGCCTGACGCTGACCTCGGACATGTTCTCCGACCTCGTGCCGGGCACCGGGAGTGTCTCGGTCTCGGCGAGCCTGTCGACCGCGCTCGACGCCGCGACGATCCTGAAAGCGCTCGACCGCTATCCCTATGGCTGCTCGGAACAGATCACGAGCCGCGCGATGCCGCTGCTCTATGTCAACGAGCTCGCGGCCGGCGCGCACCTCGCCATGGATACCGAGGTCGACCAGCGCATCCGCGACGCGATCGAGCGGCTGCTGGCGCGTCAGGGCTCGAACGGCTCGTTCGGCCTGTGGTCGGCCGGCGGCGATGATGCCTGGCTCGATGCCTATGTCACCGACTTCCTGACGCGTGCCCGTGAGAAAGGTTTTGCGGTGCCGGACGTGCTGTTCAAGAACGCGCTCGACCGCATCCGCAACTCCGTCGTCAATGCGAACGAGCCAGAGAAGGATGGCGGGCGTGATCTCGCTTATGGCCTCTACGTACTCGCCCGCAACGGCGCGGCGCCGATCGGCGATCTCCGCTATCTCGCCGACACCAAGCTCGCCAACCTCGCAACTCCGATCGCGAAATCGCAGCTTGCGGCCGCGCTGGCTCTGGTCGGCGATCGTAACCGCGCGGAGCGTGTCTATGGTGCCGCGCTGGACAGCCTTGCACCGAAGCCTGTGCTGGAGTTCGGCCGCACCGACTACGGTTCGCAGCTCCGCGATGCCGCAGCGCTGGTCTCGCTGGCCAGCGAAGGCAACGCGCCGAAAGCGACGCTGACGCAAGCGGTGTCGCGGGTCGAGACCGCGCGCGGGCTGACGCCCTACACCTCGACGCAGGAGAATGCGTGGCTGGGGCTGGCGGCGCGGGCGCTCGCCAGGGAGAACCTATCCATGGAAGTCGACGGCCAACCGGTCAAGACCGCGCTCTATCGCAGCTACAAGGCTGCAACGCTGGACGGCAAGCCGCTGAAGATCACCAACACAGGTGATGCGCCGGTGCAGGCGGTGGTCTCGGTGTCGGGCTCGCCGGTGACGCCTGAGCCGGCTGCGTCGAACGGCTTCAAGATCGAGCGCAACTACTTCACGCTCGACGGCAAGCCGGCCGACATCAGCAAGGTCAAGCAGAACCAGCGCTTCGCGGTGGTGCTGAAGATCACCGAGGCCAAGCCCGAGTACGGCCATATCATGGTGTCGGACTATCTGCCCGCCGGGCTCGAGATCGACAATCCACAGCTGGTCTCTTCCGGCGACAGCGGTACGCTGGACTGGATCGAGGACGGCGAAGAGCCGGAAAATACCGAGTTCCGCGACGACCGCTTTACCGCGGCGATCGATCGGGCCTCGGATTCCAAATCGGTCTTCACCGTCGCCTACATCGTACGCGCCGTCTCACCCGGCAAATACGTGCTGCCGCAGGCCTATGTCGAGGACATGTATAATCCCTCGCGCTACGGGCGGACGGGCACGGGAACGGTCGAGGTGCGGGCGGCGAAGTGAATATGTCGATGGTTGCGGCTAACAGTGAAATTCGTCATTCCGGGGCGGCTCGAAGAGCCGAACCCGGAATCTCGAGATTCCGGGTCTGGTCCTTCGGACCATCCCGGAATGACGGCAGTGGAGCGAGGGGCGGAGGCTATCGCCTCCTCTCCGCAGTCGCCTTCACCCTCATCCTCGCCATGATCGGCTTCGTCGGCTGGGTCTACTCCCTCGGTCCTCTCCCGCTTGGCGAAGCGCGGCAGGTCTCCACCACCATCGTCGACCGCAACGGCAAGCTGCTGCGCGCCTATGCGATGGCGGATGGCCGCTGGAGGCTGCCGGTCGATGCCGCGTCCAGCGTCGATCCGACCTACCTGAAACTGCTGCTCGCCTACGAGGACCAGCGCTTCTACGCTCATGACGGCATCGACCCGTTGGCACTGGGGCGCGCTGCGCTGCAGCTCGGAACGCGCGGCCACATCGTCTCCGGCGGCTCGACCATCACCATGCAGCTGGCGCGGCTGATGGAGCCGCGGCGGCAGCGCTCGCTTTATGCCAAGCTGCGGCAGATGGTGCGCGCGATCGAGATCGAGCGCAGCTTGAGCAAGGAGCAGATTCTCGATCTTTATCTTGCGCTGGCCCCTTATGGCGGCAATCTCGAAGGCATCCGCGCCGCCTCGATCGGCTATCTCGGCAAGGAGCCGAAGCGCCTGTCTCTGGCTGAAGCTGCGCTGCTGGTCGCGCTGCCGCAATCGCCGGAGACGCGCCGGCTCGACCGCCATCCCGAGGCCGCGCGCAAGGCGCGCGACCGCGTGCTCGACCGCATGGTCGAGGAGCAGGTGGTCAGCGCAGAGGACGCCAGGCAGGCCAAGGCCGTGCCTGTGCCGAAACTGCGCAAGCCGATGCCGATCCTGGCCCCGCACGCTTCCGACACCGCGCTGTCGACGGTCAAGGACACGCCGATCGTCAAGCTCACGCTCGATGCGAACTTGCAGAAGGTGCTGGAGCCGCTGGCGCGCGACCGCGCCATTGCGTTGGGTCCGAACATCTCGGTCGGCATCATCGTGGTCGACAACGAGAGCGGCGACGTGCTCGCCCGCGTCGGCTCGGCCGATTATTTCGACCAGAGCCGGGCAGGGCAGGTCGACATGACCCGCGCGGTGCGCTCGCCGGGCTCGACGCTGAAGCCCTTCATCTACGGGCTCGCCTTCGAGGACGGTTTCGTCCATCCGGAAAGCCTGATCGACGACCGGCCGGTTCGCTTCGGCTCCTACGCGCCGGAAAATTTCGACATGACCTTCCAGGGCACGGTGCCCGTGAGGAAGGCGCTGCAACTGTCGCTGAATGTGCCGGCGATCGTGCTGCTCGACCGCGTCGGCTCCAGCCGGCTCGCGGCGCGGCTGCGGCAGGCCGGCGGCCATCTGGTTCTGCCCAAGGACGAAGCGCCGGGGCTCGCCATGGGGCTCGGCGGCGTCGGCGTGACGCTGCAGGATCTCGCCCAGCTCTATGCGGGCTTCGCCCGGCTCGGCAGCACCAAGCCGCTGCGTGAGCTCATGGCGGACAAGGACGATCGGGAGCCGCTCCGGCTGCTGGATCAGGTCGCCGCCTGGCAAGTCGGCAACGTGCTGCTGGGAACGCCGCCGCCGGAGAATGCCGCCCACAACCGCATCGCCTTCAAGACCGGGACCTCCTACGGCTATCGCGACGCCTGGTCGGTCGGGTTCGACGGCCGGATCACCATCGGCGTCTGGGTCGGCCGGCCCGACGGCGCGCCGGTTCCGGGCCTGATCGGGCGCGTTGCCGCCGCACCGATCCTGTTCGACGCCTTTGCCCGCAGCGGCAAGACGCTCGCCCCATTGCCGAAGCCGCCGAGGGGAACCCTGGTCGCCAGCAACGCCAAGCTGCCGCTGCCGCTGAAGCGGTTCCGCCCGGTCGGGGAACTGGTGCGGACCGGCCGCGAGCAGGCACTGCATATCCAGTTTCCGCTGAATGGCTCGCGCATCGATGTCGATCGTTCCGGCGGGCAGGAGAGCGCCGCGATGCCGGTCAAGGTCGCCGGCGGCGTTCTGCCTATGACCGTCATGGTTAACGGCACGGCACTCGGCGAGATCGACGGCCGTCGCCAACGCCTGATCGATCCGCCCGGCCCGGGCTTTGCACGGCTCACCGTGATCGATGCCACGGGCGCCGCGGACACAGTCGTCATTCGAATTCAATGACCCTGCCTCAAGCGGTTGTGGCGATGGCGGTTTCAGCGTAAGCGGAACCAATGGCCGAGACCTACCCAGCCCCCCGTTTTGGAGCGCCCCGCGAGCCGAAATCGCCTGCAAACCCGGGCAGCGGGCTCGTGAGCATGCTCGACATCGTCACGGCCAGCCACGCCCGCGCCGTCGCCTTCCTGCTGCTGTGCGCGCTGCTGTTGTTCCTGCCGGGCTTCTTCACGATTCCGCCGATCGATCGCGACGAGGCGCGGTTCGCCCAGGCCACCAAGCAGATGGTCGAGAGCGGCGACTATGTCGATATCCGCTTCCAGGAGGACGTCCGCTACAAGAAGCCGGTCGGCATCTACTGGCTGCAATCGGCGACGGTGGAAGCCGCCTCGATGCTCAAGCTGCCGAAGGCCGAATTGCGGATCTGGGTCTATCGGCTGCCGTCGCTGTTCGGGGCGATCGGCGCCGTGCTCATGACCTATTGGGCCGCGCTCGGCTTCGTCACGCGGCGCGCCGCGGTGCTGGCGGCGCTGATGATGTGCGCCTCGGTGCTGCTCGGCGTCGAGGCGCGGCTCGCCAAGACCGATGCGATGCTGCTGCTCTGCGTGGTCGCCGCGATGGGGGCGATGGCGCGGGCCTATCTGTCCTGGCAGCGCGCCGAAGACGAGACGCGCCCGCCCTGGAGCTGGCCCGCGATCTTCTGGAGCGCGCTTGCGGTCGGCATCCTGATCAAGGGGCCGCTGATCCTGATGTTCGCAGGGCTGACCATCGTTGCGCTCGCGATCCAGGACCGCGATTCCTCCTGGCTGTGGCGACTGCGCCCGGTCTGGGGCCTGATGTGGATGCTGGTGCTGGTGCTGCCCTGGTTCGTCGCGATCTTCTGGCGCGCGGGCGATGCTTTTTTCGCCGACTCCGTCGGCGGCGACATGCTGAGCAAGATCGGCGCCCAGGAATCCCATGGCGCGCCGCCCGGACTTTACCTGGCGTTGTTCTGGGTCACGTTCTGGCCAGGTGCGCCACTCGCGGCAATGGCGGCGCCCGCGGTGTGGCGGGCGCGGCGTGAGCCCGGCGCGCAGTTTCTGCTGGCCTGGCTGATCCCGTCCTGGATCGTGTTCGAGGCGGTGCTGACCAAGCTGCCGCATTACGTGCTGCCGCTCTACCCGGCGATCGCCATTCTCACCGCCGGTGCGGTGGAGCGGCGCGTGCTGTCACGCTCCTGGCTGATGCGCGGTTCGGCCTGGTGGTTCGCCATCCCCGCGGCAGCCTCGATCATCGCGGTGATCGGCGCGGTGATGCTGACGCGGCAGCCGGCCTTCGCGGCCTGGCCGTTCATCGCGGCCTCGCTGATCTTCGGCCTGTTCGCCTGGTGGCTCTACGACAACAATCGTGCCGAGCGCTCGCTGCTCAACGCGCTGGTCGCGGCCCTGATGCTGGCGGTGACGGTGTACGGCATCGTGCTGCCGTCGCTGACGCCGCTGTTTCCGAGCATCGAGGTGGCGCGCGCGCTCCGCAACGTCACCTGCGTCGGGCCGAAGGCGGCTGCTGCCGGCTATCACGAGCCCAGCCTCGTCTTCCTGACGGGCACCCAGACCCTGCTCACCGACGGTTCGGGCGCGGCGGACTTCCTGCGGCAAGGAAGCTGTCGTTTTGCGCTGATCGAGCAGCGCTCGGAGCGCAGCTTCGTGCAGCGCGCCGAGGCGATCGGGCTGCGCTACAAGGTCGGTACCCGCATCGACGGCTACAATTTCTCGCAAGGCCGCGCGATCTCGATCTCGATCTTCCGCTCGGAAGGTACCGAATAGGATGTCGGCCCCGACCAGCACTGCGCCGCATCCGGGCTACCCCGCGCAATTGCTCGCCGTGTCGGGCCGCGCGCTGGCGCAGCTCGTTCGCACGCCCTCACATTCGCGCCGCGCGGAAGCCGCGAGAAAACTGGCGCGCCATTCGTTGTGGCTCCCCGCGGCGGGCGCAGCCCTCGTCATCGCCCTGATGGTCGCGTTCGACCAGACCGAGATCCAGCTGATGCCGGCGCGCGGCTCGCCCGGCCTGTGGCCGATCCGCATCCTCACCGATTTCGGCAAGGACGAGTATCTGCTGTTGGTGATGGGAGCTGCGCTGGTCGCTCTGGCGTTCGTTGCGGCAGGGCTTCACGGCACACGCCGCGCGCTGCTGCTCGGATTCGGCACGCGTCTCCAGTTCATGTTTCTGTCCGTTGCCGTGTCGGCGTTGGTTGCCGAGGTCCTGAAATTCATCATCGGGCGCGGACGTCCGTTTGTCGGTGGCAAGGCCAATCCTTTCAACTTCGTGCCGTTCGAGGGGACCGGCGCCTATGCCAGCCTGCCGTCGGGCCATGCCGTGGCGGCGTTCGCCCTGGCGTTTGCCGTGTCGGCATTGTGGCCGCGCCTGCGCGTCTTCATGTTCACTTACGCAATCGTGATCTTGTTGACGCGGCTGGCGCTGCTCGCGCATCACCCGAGCGACGTCGTGGCCGGCGCCCTGGTCGGCACGGTCGGCGCCATGGCGGTGCGCTACTGGTTCGCGGCGCGAAGGCTGGGCTTTGCCATCCGGGGCGATGGCACCATCGTGCCTCTTGCGGGGGCGGTCTCGGGCCGTCTCAAAAGGGTTGCCCACGGGGCATCCGCCCCATAAAAGCGGCTGCCTGCCGGGGCCTCGGTTCCCCCGGGTCGCGGGCCAATGCCAACCACGAGCTTTGATTTGTCGACGTCCCAGCCGGTTTCCCCGCCTTCGGTTTCCATCGTCGTTCCCGTGCGCAACGAAGCCGACAACATCGCGCCGCTGATCGCGGAGATCGGCGCGGCGCTCGATGGCCGCTGGGCCTATGAGATCATCTACGTCAACGATGGCTCGACCGATGCGACCGGCGAACGGATCGCGGCGATCATGGCGCAGCGGGACAATCTGCGGCAGCTGCGCCATGCCAGATCAGGCGGCCAATCAGCGGCGGTGCGCAGCGGCGTGCGCGCGGCGCGCGGGGAGATCGTGGCGACGCTCGACGGCGACGGCCAGAACAATCCGGCCTTCCTGCCTGATCTGATCGCGGCGGTCGAGAAGGGCGCAGGGCGCGTCGGCCTCGCTGCCGGGCAGCGCGTCGGGCGCAAGGATACCGGCTTCAAGAAATTCCAGTCGCGCGTGGCCAACGGCGTCCGCAACGCCATCCTGAAGGACGGCACCCGCGACACCGGCTGTGGGCTGAAGGCGTTCCGGCGCGAGGTCTTCCTGATGATGCCCTATTTCGACGGGCTGCATCGCTTCCTGCCGGCGCTGGTCCGCCGCGAAGGCTACGACATTGCCTATGTCGACGTGATCGACCGGCCGCGCCATTCCGGCGTGTCCAATTACGGTTTCTTCGATCGACTGTGGATCGGCATCATGGATCTCGCCGGCGTTTGGTGGCTGATCCGCCGCAAGAAGCCGACACCAGAAGTGACTGAGGTGAACGCATGATCATCCAATACGGTCAGGCGCTGAGCAACTATCTCTACGACGTCTTCGTCGCCAAGTTCGATTTCTGGCTGGCATTCGGCCTCGTCGCGCAGCTGTTCTTCACCGCGCGCTTCCTGGTGCAGTGGATCGCGAGCGAGCGCGCCGGCAACAGCGTGGTGCCGATGGCGTTCTGGTTCTGCTCGATGGGCGGCGGGCTGATGACGCTGGTCTACGGCGTCGTGAAGCGCGAGCCGGTCATCATCCTCGGACAATCGCTGGCGACGATCATCTATGTTCGCAACATCATGCTGATCATCAAGAACCGCGGCAAGGCGTCCAAGACGTTGGAGCGCTGAACCCAAACCAGCCTCCGGGGCTTCTCCTGAAACCGTTGATATGTGACTGATCGACACTTGCTATTTTAAGACCGACTGGTTCATATATCCTTATGCGCCGCCCCGCCCCAGTACAGCTGCCCCGTGGCCGCCCCCGGAGTTTCGACACGGAAGCCGCTGTCGAACACGCGATGAATGTATTCTGGTCGCTCGGCTATCACGCCACGGCGCTGCCGGACCTGCTTCGGGCGACGAAACTCTCGCGTGGCAGCCTTTACGCCGCTTTTGGTGACAAGCACTCGCTGTTCTTGCGGGCGCTCGATCGCTACATTGCCATTGCCTTGATGCGGATGGATACCGAACTTGACCACCGCAGAGAGCCAGTCGAGGGCCTAAGGGCCTACCTTGCCGGCTACGTCGACCGCAACAGCGGTGCTAATGGTCGGCGCGGATGCCTGCTGGTAGCCACAGCCATGGAACTGGCTGGCCGTGACGTCGAGGTCGATCGTCGCATCGAGAGCTTTTTCAAAGCCATGGAGACCCGGGTGGCTGGTGCGTTTTCCCGTGCAAAGGCAGCGGGCAAACTGGCCGATGGTGTCGAGCCTTCGAGTGCCGCGCGAATTCTCGTCTGCTTCGTCGAGGGCCTGCGAGTGGTCGGTAAGACGGCTCCGACACGAATCATTTCGCAAGCCACCGTCGACGCTCTTCTTGACCGCTTCATCAGGTAGACAAACCATGGAGGTTTCCCCCGTGCGCAGGCCTATATCTGGACCAAATGGTCTTGAAGGTAACGATGCTATGTCCGCCATGCAGATTGTCTGCGCGGTGGTCGTTCCTTTGCTCTGGGGTTATCAATTCGTGGTCATCAAAGTGGGCGTGGGGGAGTTTCCGCCTCTCTTCTTCCTCGCACTGCGCTTCCTGGCAATCGCGCTGCTGCTTGTTCCGTTCGTCGAAAGGCCGAGGCGCAGGCAGCTCGGACCTGTCGCAGCCATTTCGCTTTTCCTTGGTGGATTGAACTTCGGCCTGTTCTACGTTGGTCTCGGGCTCGGCTCGGGAAGTATGTCAGCCGTCGCATATCAACTCGCCCCACCATTCACCGTCTTGTTGGCTTGGCCGCTGCTCGCGGAGAGGCCGTCTCTAACTACGTCAGCCGGCGTGGTACTTGCCTTCATCGGTGTGGTCGTGCTGGCAGCGGGGCCTGGCGTATCGGCAACCGCGCTTCCGCTGCTGCTTGTGGTCGGGGCAGCTTTCGCATTTGCGGTGTCCAACGTCTTGACTAAGCGTTATGGCCCGTTTGATCCCCTGATGTTGATGGCCTGGTCGTCGCTGCTCACGGTGCCGCAGGTCATGCTGATGTCGTTGCTGCTCGAATCTGGACAAATGGCGAGCCTTGTCACGGCAGACGAACGTGGCTGGCTGGCGCTCGCCTACACAATCTTCATCGGCGGAATTGTTGGGTTTGGCCTTTGGTTCTGGCTGATCGCCCGTTGCTCGATGGTACGCGTCGCGCCCTTTGGTCTGCTGCTGCCGGTGTTCGCATTGACTTCCAGCGTCATCTTCCTTGACGAACGCATAAGCCCAAAGCTGATCGCCGGCGGGCTGCTCGCGATCTCAGGCGTCGCCATCACGCAGCTGCGCCCACGCGCCCAACCAGCCTGATCGTCGGGCATCGTGTCGTGCCGACTTCAGTCGGTGCCCGGCCGGCTAGCGCGGCACTGCCGACGCCGCGCCTGAGGTGGGCAGGGCAGCCGACTCCGCTTCGGTCCGGCGATAAGGCTCGCCGGCCGCGTCGAGCACGGGATAGGCGACCGAGCAGATGTGCGAGTGGATGCGCCTGAGATCGCGCAGCACGTCGAGATGCAGCGACGTCGTTTCGATGGTTTCGGGGCGCCCCTCGCGCAGGCGGTCGAGATGGCGCTCGACGGCCGCAAGCTCGGTGTTGCGCAGCGCCGTCTTCTCCACCAGCAGCTTGCGAGCCTCGTTGGCGTCGCCCGACATGAAAACGCCGAAGGCGATCCGCAGCGAGTCCATGGTGCGCTTGTGGAAGGCGGCGAGCTCGTCGGCCCCTTCCGCTGAGAACTGGAAGCGCCGCTTGATCTTCTTGGTGGCGAGCTCGCTCAGACTCTTGTCGATGATGTCGCCGATATGTTCGAGGTTGATGGCGAAGGAGATGATCTCCATCGCGCGCCGTCCTTCGCTCTCGTCGAGGCTGCCCCGCATCAGCTTGGTCACGTAGAGCTTGATGGCCTCGTCGAGACCGTCGACCAAATTGTCCATCTTGGAGACCTGGTCGACCAGCGCACGGTCGCCCGTCATCATCGCGGCCATCACCTTGCGCAGCATGACCTCGACGAAATCGCCCATGCGCAACGTCTCGCGGGCGGCGTCGGCGAGCGCCAGTGACGGCGTCTCCAGCGCGGTCTCGTCGAGATAGCGCGGCCGGGCCGGGTCGGCCTCCTGCACGCGATCCGGCAAGAGGCAGGTGAGCAGGCGCGACATGGCGTCGAGCAGGCCGATGAAGACGACAGCCGTGCCGACATTGAAGGCGATGTGGAAAGCTGCCGTCATCTTGGCGAGATCGGGCTGCCAGGCATGCATGTGATCGGCGATCGTGCCCAGGAAAGGCAGGACTAGAGCGATCCCGACCACGCGGTTGACGAGATTGCCGACGGGCAGTCGATAGCTCGCGGCATCGTCGTGCCTGGCGCCCTCGAACACCGGATTGATGGCGCTGCCGAGATTGGCCCCGAGCACCAGCGCCATCGCCGCGTAAGGCGTGATGAACTGCGAGTAGGCCAGCGACATGATCAAGAGCACGCTGGCGACGCTCGAATGCACCGCCCAGGTGATGAGGGCGGCGATAACGATGCACAGGATCGGATCGCCCGTGATGGCCGACATCGCGACGCGGACGCCGGGCGCGTTCTCGGCGGGCGCAAGCGTGTCGAGCAGGATGTGCAGCGAGAGCAGCATCAGGCCAAGGCCGATGCAGATGCGGCCGACGTCCTTGATCCGCGAGCGCGGGCCGGAGCGGAACGCGACGAGGCCAAGCACGAACAAGACCGGCGCAACGGCTGCGATGTTGAACGACAGCACCTGCACGATCAGCGTCGTGCCGACATTGGCCCCGAGCATGATGGCGAGGGCGGCGGCAAGGCTGACGAGGCCTTCGGCTGCGAACGAGCTCGTGATCAAGGCGGTCGCCGTGCTGCTCTGGAGCAGCGCGGTGAGCCCGAGGCCCGCGGCGAAGGCGCTGACGCGGTTGCTCAGCGCCTTGCCGAGCAGGCGCCTGAGGTCAGGACCGAAGGCGCGCAGAATTCCGCTGTGGACCATGTGCAGGCCCCACAGCAACAGCGCCACCCCGCCCATGAGGTCGAGCAGAACCAACGTTCCCATTCTCCGTGTCCGGATTGGAGTCGATTGGTGAGGCTAGCGCCAAATGCTTGAGGATCAAACCATTTGTTGGCGCGTCGGCGTTAACGTTTGCGACACGTGGGCGTTCCCAAGCGCGCGCGTTGCGCGTCCGCCGGCGCGATTGGCGCATTCTCAGGCGCGATGCTTTGTGCGCAGGCTCACATTGCCGCCTTGAGGGCAGCGAAGCCGCGATCGAGATCGGCCTTGAGATCGTCGGTGCTTTCGAGCCCGATGTGCAGACGCAGGGTCGGCCCGCCGGGTGCCCACTTCGTCGCGGTGCGATAGGCGTCGCAATCGAAGGGAATGGCCAGGCTCTCGAAGCCGCCCCAGGAGAAGCCCATGCCGAACAGCTTGAGCGTGTTCAGCATGGTGTCGACCGCCTTCTGCGGCGCCGCCTTCAGCACGATGCTGAACAGGCCCGAGGCGCCGCTGAAATCGCGCTTCCAGATCGCATGACCCGGATCGGTCTCGAGTCCCGGATGCAGCACGCGCGCGACCTCGGGTCGGGCAGCGAGCCAGCGCGCCATCTCGAGCCCGGAGCGATGATGCTGCGCCAGGCGCACCGACAACGTGCGCAGGCCGCGCAGTGCGAGAAAGACGTCGTCGGGACCGGCGCAGACGCCGAGCAGGCGGATGCCTTCGGCGACCGTCGGCCACGCCCTGGCATTCGCCGAGATCGTGCCGAACATGATGTCGGAATGACCACCGATATATTTCGTTGCGGCCTGCATGCTGATGTCGACGCCCTGTTCGAGCGAGCGGTGATAGAGCGGGGTGGCCCAGGTGTTGTCGTCGATGACCAGCGCACCGCGCGCATGGGCGACCTCGGCGATGGCGCGGATATCGGGCATTTCGAACGATTGCGAGCCCGGCGCCTCCACCAGCACCGCGCGGGTGTTGGGCTTGAACAGCCTGTCGATGCCGGCGCCGATCAGCGGATCGAAATAGGTGGTCTCGACGCCGTAGCGGGTGAGCATGCCGTTGCAGAAGTTGCGCGAGGGCCGGTAGACATTGTCGCAGACCAGAATGTGGTCGCCGGCCTTCAGAACCGCGAGCAGGGTGGTGGAGATCGCCGACAGCCCCGACGGGACGATGCCGACGCCGGCGCACTGCGGCCCCTCCAGCGCCATCAGCGTCTCCTGGAACGCCTTGGTGGTGGGGGAACCGTGGCGGCCATAGGTGAACTCGCCGCGATGGGCGTGCAGGTCCTCGGCGGTCGGATAGAGCACGGTCGAGCCGTGAAAGACCGGTGGATTGACGAACCCCTTCTGCGCCTTGGTGTCGCGGCCGGAAGTGACCAGTCGGGTCTCGGCGTGCTGCTCTTGGGGGTGCGAGGAATCCATGCGTCTGCTTTCAAAACCGCGTTTCCGCTCGGGCTTGGCGCCCAGCGGGCTGGCCGAAAGGCCGCTGTCGTTAATAACAGAACACAGAAGAGTCCCGTCAACCCCTTGACCCGGCACGCCAGTCGTTCTGTGATGCGCAGGTGCTATTCAGTCGCCGCATGTTGAGGGGCCTGCCGCGACCTTCGATCCATCGTCTGACCGGACCTTGCGTCACAGCCATATCGGCGGACGCCTGCGGCGGGGATTAAGGTATGGCCTCCCGGGATCGGCGGGTGTTCGGCAAGGTTTTCCAGCATGACTCTTGCAAGGGTTGGTCTTGATACGTCTGGCCCCCGCAGGGTTGATCCTGAGATAACGTTCCTTGAGACGACTTTGAAAGGCCCAAAGCCCATGAAACGCGTAACCCTGGCTCTCACCCTTGCTCTCGCCGCCGGCCTCTCCTCCCAAGCCGCCGATGCGCAAACGCTCAAGACCGTCAAGGACCGAGGCATGCTGTCCTGCGGCGTCAGTCAGGGCCTGCCGGGATTCTCCTCGCCCGACGACAAGGGCAACTGGACCGGCCTCGACGTCGACGTCTGCAAGGCGATCGCCGGCGCGATCTTCAACGATGCGAGCAAGGTCAAGTACGTGCCGTTGTCCGCCAAGGACCGCTTCACCGCGCTGCAATCCGGCGAAATCGACGTGCTCTCGCGCAACACCACCTGGACCATCTCGCGCGATACCTCGCTCGGCGCCAACTTTACCGGCGTGACCTATTATGACGGGCAGGGCTTCATGGTGAAGAAGTCGCTCAAGGTGAACTCGGCGCTGGAGCTCAACAGCGCCTCGGTCTGCGTGCAGACCGGTACCACCACCGAGCAGAATCTCGCCGACTACTTCAAGGCTAACAACATGAAGTACGAGGTGATCGCGTTCGGCACCAACGATGAAACCGTCAAGGCGTATGAAGCCGGGCGCTGCGACGTCTTCACCACCGACCAGTCGGGCCTCTACGCCAATCGCCTGAAGCTCGCCAATCCCAACGACCACATGGTGCTGCCCGAGATCATCTCGAAGGAACCGCTCGGCCCGATGGTACGCCACGGCGACGACCAGTGGTTCGACATCGTCAAGTGGACTCTGTTCGCGATGCTCACCGCCGAGGAGCTCGGCGTGACCTCGAAGAACGTCGACGAGAAGGCCAAGCTGGAAAATCCCGAGCTGAAGCGCGTGCTCGGCACCGACGGCAATTTCGGCGAACAGCTCGGCTTGACCAAGGACTGGGTGGTGCGGATCGTGAAGGCGGTCGGCAATTACGGCGAAGTGTTCGATCGCAATGTCGGCGCGGGCTCGCCGCTCGCCATCAACCGCGGTCTCAACAATCTCTGGAACAAGGGCGGTCTTCAGTACGCGCCGCCGATCCGCTGATCGCGCGCTGATCCGCTGGCAGCGGCATGAGCACCGAGGCCCGAAAACCGCCGCCCCAGATCGCGCTGAAGATCAGGCGCCTTCTGGGTGGCAAGGCAGGCTGGAACGGCGTCGCCGTCCAGTTTGCCTTCGCGGCGATCCTGGGCTGGATCGGCTATGAGATCGTCTCGAACGCTCGCGCCAACCTCGAAAACCAGCATATTGCCGCCGGCTTCGGTTTCCTGCGCAACAATGCCGGCTTCGACGTCAACCAGACCCTGATCTCCTATACCGGTTCGGACACGTTCCTGCGCGTGTTCGTGGTCGGGCTCCTGAACACGCTGGTCGTCTCGGTGGTGGGCATCGTGTTCGCCACGTTGATCGGCTTCATCGTCGCACTGTGCCGGCTGTCGCCCAATTGGCTGTTGTCGCGCGTCGGCGAGATCTATGTCGAGATCATCCGCAACCTTCCGCTGCTGTTCCAGATCCTGTTCTGGTACCTGGCGGTGCTCGCCGCCCTGCCCAATCCGCGGCAGAGCATCTCGCTGCTCGGCATCGCCTTTCTCAGCAATCGCGGCCTCGTCATTCCGAGTCTGATCGGCCAGAGCGGCCTCGGGCCGTTCCTGGCAATGCTGGCGCTCGGCATCGTGGCAGCGCTGGTCCTGCGCGTCCATGCTCGGCGGGCGTTGCTCCAGCAGGGGCGGGTGATCCGGATCTGGCCCTATGTGCTGGCTCTGCTGTTCGGCCTGCCGCTCGCCACCACGCTGGCGGTCGGGCTGCCATTCACCTTCGAGCTGCCGCAGCTTAGGGGCTTCAACTTCGCAGGCGGCTCGCGGATCATTCCGGAATTCGTGGCGCTGACGCTGGCACTGTCGACCTACACTGCCGCCTTCATCGCCGAAATCGTGCGCGCCGGCATCCTGTCGGTCCACAAGGGGCAGATGGAGGCGGGATCGTCGCTGGGCCTCAGCCGGGGCAACACGCTCCGCCTGATCGTGGTGCCGCAGGCCATGCGCGTCATCGTGCCGCCGTTGACCAACCAGTACCTCAATCTCACCAAGAACTCGTCGCTGGCGGTCGCGATCGGCTATCCCGACCTCGTCTCGGTTTTCGCCGGCACCTCGTTGAGCCAGACCGGGCAGGCGATCGAGATCATCGCGATGACGATGGGCATCTATTTGCTGATCTCGCTCCTCACCAGCGCGATCATGAGCGTCTACGGTTGGCGCGTCAGCCGGAGTCTGGGCGCATGAGCGATATCGCCTCGAGCAGCTTCGTCCGCCAGGACTTGCTCACCGAACGTCCCGCGCCGGTGAAGACCACGGGCTTCGTCGGATTGATGCGCCCCCGCCTGTTCAACTCGCCGACCAATATCCTGCTCACGATCGTGGGCGCCCTGCTGCTGTGGTTCACCATCGTTCCCTCGGTCAAGTTCCTGATGGTCGATGCGGTGTGGAGCGGCAAGGACCGCACGGCATGCCTGACGGAAAACGCCGGCTTTGCGGTCGGCGCCTGCTGGCCTTACATCCAGGCCAAGCTGCCGCAATTGGTCTACGGCTTTTACCCCGAATCCGAGCGCTGGCGGGTCAACCTGACATTCGTCCTGGCGGTGATCCTGCTGATACCGTTGCTTGTGCCGCGTCTGCCGGCGAAGGGGCTCAACGCCAGTCTGTTCTTCGCCGCATTTCCGGTGGTCGCGTTCTTCCTGCTGCACGGCGGCGGTATCAAGGGTTTTGGCCTCAGCTGGACGGCCGGTCTGCTGGAACTGTTCGACGACAGCATCGTCGGCGCCGGGCAGGCCCTGCTCAGTCTCAGCAAGACATCGAACCTCGGGCCACTGCTTTGGGCCGTCGGCCAACTCATCGTGCTGGCTGGCACGGTGATCTCCTGGCTTATCTTCCCCCTGATCTGGCTGCGCGACCAGATTCAAGGCACCGGCCAGTCAGTCTGGACCGATTTCGCCATCACGTCCCTCGTCGTGTCCCTGATCGCGTTTGTCCTCGGCGGCGGCCTGCGGACAGGATGGCGCGCGTTCCTGTCGAGCGTCGCCACCTTCGTCGCGATTGCCGTCGTCATCAAGCTGATGGGGCTCGATCACGGCGGGTTGCCTATTGTGACCACGAATCTGTGGGGCGGGTTGCTGGTGACGTTGGTGGTCTCCGTCACCGGCATCGTCACCTCGCTGCCGATCGGCATCGCGCTGGCACTGGGGCGGCGTTCCACCATTCCGCTGATCCGGATCTTCTCGATCGCCTTCATCGAGTTCTGGCGCGGGGTGCCCCTGATCACCGTGCTGTTCTTCGCCACCTACATGCTGCCGCTGTTCCTGCCAGGCAATTTCACGGTCGATGGCCTCGTCCGCGCGCTGATCGGCATTGCGCTGTTCACGGGCGCCTACCAGGCCGAGAACGTCCGCGGCGGGCTCGCGGCGATTCCGCGCGGGCAGGGCGAGGCCGCGGCAGCCCTGGGGCTGTCCTGGTGGAAGACGACCTCGCTGATCGTGCTGCCGCAGGCGCTTCGCCACGTCATTCCGAACCTCGTCAACAGCTTCATCTCGCTGTTGAAGGACACGTCGCTGGTCTCGATCGTGGCGCTGTTTGATCTGCTGGGCTCGCTCAGGGCCTCGTTCTCGGATCCGAAATGGTCGACGCCTTCGACTGCGTTCACCGGCTTCGCCTTCGCCGGGGTCATCTACTTCATCTTCTGCTTTGGAATGTCGCGCTACTCGCTGTTCGTCGAGCACCGCCTCAACGCCCACCGTCGCAACTGATCGAGGTCCCCATGTCCGACCCCATCGTCAAGATTTCCGGCCTCAACAAATGGTACGGCGACTTTCACGTGCTGCGCGACATCGACCTCGACGTCCGCAAGGGCGAGCGCATCGTGATCTGCGGGCCCTCGGGCTCCGGCAAATCGACGTTGATCCGCTGCATCAACGCGCTCGAGGAATTCCAGGAGGGCGAGATCGTCGTCGATGGCATCGAGCTCGGGCCGAACCTGAAGCACATCGATGCGGTGCGCCGCGAGGTCGGCATGGTGTTCCAGAGCTTCAACCTGTTCCCGCACCTCACGGTGCTCGACAATTGCACGCTGGCGCCGATCTGGGTGCGCAACATCCCGAAGAGGGACGCCGAGGCGACGGCGATGAAATTCCTGGAGCGGGTCAAGATCCCGCATCAGGCCAACAAGTTTCCGGGCCAGATGTCCGGCGGCCAGCAGCAGCGCGTCGCTATCGCCCGCGCCCTGACCATGAATCCGAAAGTCATGCTGTTCGACGAGCCGACCTCGGCGCTCGACCCCGAGATGGTCAAGGAGGTGCTGGACACCATGGTCGACCTCGCCGAGGAGGGTATGACCATGCTGGTCGTCACCCACGAGATGGGTTTTGCCCGCGAGGTCGCCAACCGCGTGGTGTTCATGGATGCCGGCCAGATCATCGAGGCCAACACCCCGAACGAGTTTTTTGCAGCGCCTCAGCACGCCCGCACGAAACTGTTCCTGAGCCAGATTCTGCGCTGAACACTCGCCATTCCATGGCCGCGCCGGCCTGACTGACACGCCAGCTTGGCACCATCCGAATCAGCTTTGCCTCTTTTCGGGCCATCCCCGGAGAGAGACGTTGCAGAGCAGTGTCGGCGCGCGCGCCTACCAGAATGCGCGATTGCAGAAGAAGTTGAGGAAGCAGGCGGACGCCGTGTTGTCCTTCGCAATCGAGGCGCTCGGGCAGGGCCGATTTGCGGAGGCCGAGGCACTCTGCCGCGAGATTCTGAAGGAGGTGCCGGATCATTTCCACGCCACGCACCTGCTCGGCCTGCGCGCGTTTGAGGATGGGCAGCTCGAGGAAGCGCAACAGCTGTTCGAGCGCGCGATTGCACTCGATCCGCGCTCGCCGGATGCCCATGGCAATCTCGGGGCCGTGTATTTCGATCTGCAGAGATTTCAGGATGCCCGCGCCTGCCAGGAGAAGGCCATTGCGCTGAAGCCGAATTGTCCGATCACCCTGACAAATCTCGGCAATACGCTGCTCAACATCGGCCTCGGCGAGCAGGCCATCGGGCTGCACGAACGTGCGATCAGGCTGCGGCCGGACTATGCCGATGCATTTTGCAACCGAGGCATGGCCGAGCTGATGATCGGCCGCCTCGAACGTGCCAAGGAGAGTTTCGACCGCGCCCTCGTGTTTCAGCCGCGTCATGCGGAAGCGCTTGCCGGCAAGGGCATGGTGTGCATCGAGCTCCGGCACTACGAGGAGGCGGAGGCCGCCCTTGTGGCAGGGCTTTCGATCAAGCCGGGTTCACCGCGGATTCTGGCGCAGCGCGGACGGCTCAACTTCGATCTGTACCGGCTGGAGCAGGCGGCGGCGGACTTCGACGCGGCGCTGACGCAATCGCCGCGGCTCGAGCTCGCGCTACGTGGGAAGGCGCAAGTCAGCCTCCTGTTGGGGAACACGACGCAGGCGATTGCGGCCGTCAAGACCCTGCTCGAGGACAATCCGCGGTCCGATTACGCAATCGTGCTGCTCGGCGCCTGCTATGCCAACCAGGGAGACGTCGCGACGGCACTCGAGCATCTTGATGCGGCACTCGCGATCTCGCCGGATTATGCGGATGCCATCGCACGCAAGATCTTCATCCTGGACTATCTGCCGGAGGCCGATTTCGCGGTCCAGCAGGCGGTGCGAAAATCCTGGTGGGATGTGATCGGCGCCAAACTGCCGCAAAGGATATTGCCGCCCCGGCAGCTCGATCCGGACAGGCGGATCGTCGTCGGATATGTCGCCTCGGAATTCAGGAACCACTCGGCAGCGTTCGCTCTGTTGCCGGTGCTTCGCCATCATGATCATACGAGGTTCGAGATCGTCTGCTATTCCTGCTGGCCGTTGCAGGACGAGATCACCGAGCGGTTCAAGCCTCTCGCCGACGTCTGGGTCGACGCCGCGCAGCTGTCGGACGACGAGCTGGCCGACCGCATCCAGGCAGACAAGATCGACATCCTGATCGACGTGTCAGGGCATACGGCCGGCAACAGGCTCGCTGTCTTCGCCCGCAAGCCGGCCCCGATCCAGGTCACAGGCTTTGGACACGCCACGGGAACCGGTCTTCAGACCATGGACTACGTGCTCGCGGATCCCATCTTCATCCCGCAATCGGCCCGCCATCTGCTGGCCGAGGAGGTCCACGATCTGCCGTGCCTGATCACGATCGATCCGATCCAGGACGTGCCGCCTTCGGAGCTCCCCATGCTCCGCAACGGTCATGTCACCTTCGGCGTCTTCAACCGCATCTACAAGATCTCGGATGAGGCGATCCGGGTCTGGTCGAAGGTGATGCGTGAGGTGACGGGCTCGAAGATCATCATCAAGCACGGGCTGCTCGACGATCCCTTGCTGCGCGACGGCTTGATCGCGCGGTTTATGGACCAGGGCATTGCCGAAGAGAGTATCACTTGCCTCGGCTCGACCTCGCGCCATGAGCATCTGCTGGCCTTTGCGAAGGTCGATATCTCCCTCGATACATTTCCGCAAAACGGCGGCATCAGCACCTGGGAATCGCTCTATGCGGGCGTTCCGGTCGTCGCCAAGCTCGGCCTCGGCGCCTCGTCGCGCGCCGGCGGCTCGATCGTGGCGGCGGTCGGCCTCGACGACTGGGTCGCCGAGGATGACGACGACTATGCCGCGATCGCTTGCAAATACGCGGCGCAGCCCGCGCATCTGGCGAAGTTGCGGGCGGAGCTGCCGGCGCGGATCGCAGCTTCGCCGGCCGGAAACGTCGAACGCTATACGCGTGAGGTCGAAGCGGCCTATCGCCGGTTCTGGCGCGATCATTGTGCCGCGGCCTCGGAACGCGGTGAGGTGGCGTAGGCAGCCCTTGCGCTGAGACCCCGGGAAATCCCGGAGCCGATGCCGGTCCGCTGACCGGCCGGCCGGGTCCGCGAATCAGTTAGACTCGCACCAGGGCATCCTCCGGAGAGACACCTTGCAGAAGAGCGGCGGCGGCGGCGGCGCGCGCGCATTCCAAAATGCGCGATTGCAGAAGAAGTTGATGAAGCAGGCCGACGCCGTGATTGCCGCCGCGGCGAACGCCTATGGCCAAGGTCGATATGCCGAAACCGAGGCGCTGTGCCGTGAAATCCTGAAAGCCCTTCCGGATCATGTCGACGCCATCCACCTGCTCGGCATGTGCGCCCATGACGGCCGGCGCCTCGAGGAGGCACAGCAGCTGCTCGAGCGCGTGATTGCGCTCGATCCGCGCCTGCACGATGCCCACAACAACCTTGCGACCGTGCATTTCGACCTCGGCAATTACGAGGAGGCGCGGCGATCCCAGGAGAGGGCGATCGCGCTGAAGCCGAATTTCGCCGTCGCGCTGACCAATCTCGGCAACACGCTGATGCATCTGGGGCTATACGAGCAGGCGCTCGAGATGCACGAGCGCTCCATCAAGATCAAACCGGATTATGCCGACGCGCTCTGCAATCGCGGCATGGTCGAGATCGTGCTTGGGCAGACCATGCGCGCCAAGGAGAGTTTCGATCGCGCCCTGCTGTTTCAGCCGCGTCACGCCGAGGCCATCGTCGGCAGCGGCATGGTCAGCATGGACTTGCGGCACCACGAGGAGGCCGCAGCCAAGTTCGCCCAGGCACTCGCAATCAAGCCGGGCGCGCCGCGGATCCTGGCCCAGCGCGGACGGCTCAGTTTCGAACTGCAGCGCTTGGACGAGGCGCTGGCAGATTTCGATGCGGCGCTTGCGATTTCGCCCAAGCTCGAGCTGGCCCTTCGGGGCAAGGCGCAGGTCTGCCTCATCATGGGAAGGACCGCGCAGGCGATGGCGGCCGCGACGACCTTGATCGAGCGAAATCCTCGCTCCGAGATGGGGTTGGCGCTGATGGGCTTCGCTTATTCGAACCAGGGAGACATGGACGCTGCGATCGAATATCTCGATCGCGCGCTGGCGCTCCGACCGGACTATGGCGACGCGATCAGGGGCAAGATCTTCTTGCTGGACTACCTTGCGGAGGCGGATTTCGCGGTCCAGCAGGCGGTGCGAAAGTCCTGGTGGGATGCGATCGGCTCGAAGATTTTGCAAAGGACGCTGCCGAAGCGGCCGCTGGATCCGGACAAGCAGATTGTGATCGGATATGTCGCGGCCGAATTCCGGCAGCATTCGGCGGGGCTCACCGTGCTGCCCGTGTTGCGCCATCATGATCACGCCAAGTTCAAGATCATCTGCTATTACTCCTGGCCGGGGGCGGACGAGTACACCGCCAAGTTCAAGCAAATGGCGGACGTCTGGGTCGAGGCTTGGCAGATGTCGGACGATGAGCTCGCCGATCGCATTCAGGCCGACAATGTCGACGTCCTGATCGACATCTCGGGCCACACGACCGGCAACAGGCTCCCGGTCTTCGCGCGGAAGCCGGCCCCGATCCAGGCCACCGGTTTCGGGCACGCGACGGGCACGGGCATGCCGACGATGGACTATGTGCTCGCGGATCCCATCTTCATTCCGCCATCGGCGCGGCATCTGTTCCCGGAAAAGATCTACGATCTGCCGTGCCTGATCACGATGGAGCCCGTCACCAATCTGCAGCCGTCCGAGCTGCCGATGCTCCGCAACGGCTATGTCACCTTCGGCGTATTCAACCGCATCTACAAGATCTCGGATGACGCGATCCGTGTGTGGTCGCGCATCATGCGGGAGGTGCCGGGATCGAAGATCGTCCTCAAGCATAGTTTGCTCGACGATCCCTTGCTGCGCGACAGCCTGGTCGCACGCTTCGTCGCGCAGGGCATCCCCGAGGAGGACATCACGTGCCTCGGCACCACTTCACGCGACGACCATCTGAGGGCCTTCGATCGGATCGATATTTCGCTCGACACGTTCCCGCAGAATGGCGGCATCAGCACCTGGGAATCCCTCTACAAGGGCGTGCCCGTCGTCGCCAAGCTCGGCAATGGCGCCTCCTCGCGCGCCGGCGCTTCGATCGTGGCGGCCGTCGGTCTCGGCGACTGGGTCGCCGAGGATGACGACGGCTATGTCGAGATCGCCCGCAAATATGCCTCGCAGCCCGAGCATCTGGCGAAGTTGCGCGCGGGTTTGCCGGCTCAGATCGCAGCCTCGCCCGCCGGCAATGTCGAGATCTACACACGCGAGCTCGAAGCGGGCTACCGCAAGTTCTGGCGCGATTATTGCGCCGCGGCCCCGGAAAGCGGGGAGGTCGCCTAAACCGGCCGAACCGCGCAGAGCTTGTGGACGTGCGCTCTTGCCCCGAGTAGCGTGACGGTCACACGAAAGGCGGCTTGATGTTGCTGCGCTTCTCGAGCCACTCCGGCACCGGAAGGTTCTTGGCGCGCATGAAATCCGCGTTGAACAGCTTCGACTGGTAGCGGCTGCCGGAATCGCACAGCACGGTGACGATCGTCTTGCCGGGCCCGAGCTGCTTGGCGAGGCGCATCGCACCGACGATGTTGATGCCGGTCGAGCCGCCAAGGCAGAGACCTTCATGCTGGAGCAGCTCATAGATCACGCTGACGGCTTCACCGTCGGGGATGAGATAGGCGTCATCCACCTTCGCGGTCTCGACGATGGCGGTCGCGCGGTTGAGGCCGATGCCTTCGGTGATCGAGCCGCCCGGCGTCGCCTTGGCGTCGCCGGTTCTGAAATATTCGTACATGCCGGCGCCGTGGGGATCGGCACACGCGATCCGCACGTTCTTGCTCTTTTCCTTCAGAAAGCGGCTGGTGCCGGCGAGCGTGCCGCCGCTACCGACCGAGCAGACGAAGCCGTCGACCTTGCCACCGGTCTGCTCCCAGATCTCCGGCCCCGTGGATTCGTAATGCGCCTTCGCGTTGTCGAGGTTGTTCCACTGGTCGGCGAACAGCACGCCGTTCGGCTCGGTCTTGCGCAGCTCGTCCGCAAGACGGCGACCGACATGCTGGTAGTTGTTGGGATTGGCGTAAGGAAGGGCCGGGACCTCGATCAGCTCGGCGCCGCACAGCTTCAAGAAGTCCTTCTTCTCTTGGCTCTGCGTCTCCGGGATCACGATCAGGGTGCGGTAGCCACGCGCGCTGGCGACGACCGCAAGGCCGATGCCGGTATTGCCGGCGGTCGCTTCCACCACGAGACCGCCGGGCTTGAGCTCGCCGCGCTTCTCGGCCTCGAGGATCATCCATTTGCCGGCGCGATCCTTCACCGACTGACCTGGGTTCATGAATTCGGCCTTGCCGAGAATGGTGCAGCCGGTCAGTTCCGAGGCGCGCTTCAGCTTGATCAGCGGGGTGTTGCCGATGGCTTCGACAACGTCGTTTCGAATGGTCATGTCTGGGAAATCGCTACCAAGGGGTTTGATCTGGTTGGCCAGAACCTAGTGCTTGGAAGACCAAAGGGGAAGGCTTTTGCGCTGCGGCGAAACCGGCTGAAACGCCTGTCCAGTCAATGGATTTTCTCGAGCGGTGCGAGCTCCGATGATGGACTTGGGCGCGCGGCGGGACAGCTATAGGCGGAAATGGCTGAACTCCGTCGCAGCACGGAAGATGACGGTCGCCGCCAGCCATTTCACGATCGCTTTCTTCCAATGGCGAAACGAGCGGCCATCGAGGCTGTGGATGGCGCTTGGATGGCCGAAGTCATATCTCCCTCCAGAAGCAAGCATCCTTTTCGGCCATTGACGGCCTTGAGACCTGGCTCGGTTGGATCGCGAAACTGAACCGACGCCGTGCGGTGGACAAGGGCACGGCCGGATGGAAAGGCTCAGGTGCCGGTGTGGCAGCAATATCACATGAAATCTTGGTAAGCTTGATCGCGCCTTCTCCGGTTTTGGGAATGAGAGAAGTCACTGCAGGACAGGCATTTTTTGCATTTTTTCCGGGTTGTTTCCGGCGCGTTGGCATGACCATCTCGCAACTGCGGGACTGTCCGGCAGTTCACCGCCCGGCTAGTATCGATGTCGAGGTTCCGCAGAAAGCATCACCCCTGTGAACGAGTTGTCCAAAGCCTCCCGACCGTCCCGCCGCGAATCGGTTAATCCGGTTGCGCGGCGGCATGATCTGCCCGGCGGGGGGTGGATGTGACACAGGATGTTCCGGCGATCGCCATGCGGCGGTCCGAAGGTGCTGCATCCCGGGCGTTGCGTGCGGCCCGCTGGCTTGCGGTGCTGAGCTTCGCTGCCGCCTCGGGTGCTTGCGTGCTGACCCAGGACCTTCCCGATCCCGCCCTGGACGTTCCCACGCAGTACAAATACGGCGGCAAGGGCGATGCGCCACCGTCATTGGATTGGTGGCGCGGCTTTCGCTCCGCGGAGCTGACCCAGCTGATGGAAGAGGCCCAGACCGTCAACCTCGACATCGCCGCCGCCGTTGCGCGCATCGTCCAGGCCGACGCCCAGGCACGGCAGGCGGGCGCGGCGCTGCTGCCGAGCGTGTCGACGGGCGGGTCGGAAACCTATTCGCGCACCTCGGGCTCGAGCGCGTCCGGCCTGTCCATCGGCGGCCGCGAGGTCGTCAATTATTCGGCTTCGCTGAGCGCGAGCTATCAGCTCGACTTCTGGGGCCAGAACCGCGACGCGCTGCAATCGGCCGAGGAGACGGCGAACGCCAACCGTTTCGATCGCGACACCGTCGCGCTGACGACGCTGGCGGCCGTCGCCAACGCCTATTTCCAGGTGCTGGCCTCGCAGGACCGCATCAGGACCTCACAGCGCAACATCGCGAGCGCGCAGCGCATCCTCGATGCCGTGAGGGAGCGGCGCAAGGCCGGCACCGGCACGGATCTCGACGTCGCCCAGCAGGAGAGCGTTCTTGCCAATCAGAAGGCCTTGGTGCCGCCGCTGCGCCAGACGCTGGACCAGAATGTCAACGCGCTCGCCGTGCTGGTCTCGCGTCCGCCGGAGAGCGTGCGCGTGCAGGGCGGCTCCCTCGACCGGATCGCGACCCCGCGCGTGACGTCCGGCCTGCCGTCGGAGCTGCTGACGCAGCGGCCGGATATCCGCCGCCAGGAGGCGCAGCTTGCGTCTGCGACCGCCAACATCGGCAATGCCCGGGCCCAGTTCTTTCCGACCATCCAGCTGACCGGCAATGGCGGCTATCAGAGCTCGGCGCTGGTCTCGCTGTTCCAGCCGCATGCGGCGTTCTTCCAGCTCGTCGGCAGCGCCACGCAACCGATCTTCGACGGTGGCAAGATCCTTGGCAATTTCGAATTGGCCAAGGCGCGGCAGGACGAGCTGCTCCAGACCTACCGCAAGACCATCGTGCAGGCCTTCGCCGACGTCGACAATGCGCTGTTCTCGATCAAGCAGACCACGATCAAGCTGCAATTGCAGCGCGACGTCGTCGCCGCCTCGCGCCGCGCCTTCGATCTGTCCGAGCAGCAATTGCGGGCCGGCACCGCCGACATCGTGACCGTGCTCAACACTCAACTGACCCTGTTCCAGGCGGAAGACGCGCTGTCACAGGCGCAACTGGCCCGCCTGCTCGCCATCGTCAGCCTCTATCAGGCCCTCGGCGGCGGCTGGGAGCCGCGAATGGAGAAACCGGTCAATGCTCTTTAAGCCGGATGGTAAGCAAGCTGCGGAGGAGGGGACGGCGAAAAGGTCGCGCGGCCGCGGTTTCATCATGACCCTGGTCACGCTCGCGATCCTCGGCGGACTCGGTTATCTCGGCTGGACCGTCACGCATCAGCAGCAGGCCAACAATCGCAACAATCAGCGGCTCGATCTGCCGGTGCCCGTGCTGGCGGCGAGCCCGCGGGTGCAGGACGTTCCGGTCTATCTCGACGGTGTCGGCGCGATCCGCGCGCTCAACACCGTGACCGTGCGCTCGCAGGTCGATGGCAAGCTGATCGCGGTGAACTTCACGGAAGGCCAGGACGTCAAGAAGGGCGACGTGCTCGGCGAGATCGATCCCGCACTCTATCAGGCCACTTACGACCAAGCGGTCGCCAAGAAGGCGCAGGATCAGGCTCAGCTCGCCAACCAGCGCATCGACCTGACACGCTACGAGCAGCTTGCTGCCTCCAACGCCGGCTCCAAGCAGCAGGCCGACACCCAGCGCGCGCTGGTCGCGCAGACCGAGGCGCTGGTCAAGGCCGATCAGGCCGCGATCGACAACGCGGCGGCGACGCTGAGCTACACCAAGATCGTGGCGCCGATCTCGGGGCGCGCCGGCTTGCGCCAGGTCGACCAGGGCAACATTATCCATGCTTCCGACACCACGGGCCTTGTGGTGATCACGCAATTGCAGCCGATCGCGGTGTGGTTCAGCCTGCCGCAGCAACAGATCATGCGCGTCAATGCGGCCGCGGCGAAGGGCCCGCTCGCAGTCGACGTGTTCGGCAATGACGGCATCACCGTGATCGACACCGGCAAGCTCACCGGCATCGACAACCAGGTCGACCAGACCACCGGCACGCTCAAGCTCAAGGCAGAATTCCCCAACGCCAATTACCAGCTCTGGCCCGGCCAGTTCGTCAATGTCCGCCTCAAGGTCGAGACGTTGACCCAGGCGTTGGTGGTGCCGACCTCTGCGGTGCAGCGCGGCCCGATCGGGACTTTCAGTTACGTCATCGGCGGGGACAACATTGTCTCGGCCAAGCCCGTGACGGTGACCCAGCAGAACGAGCATGACGCCGTGATCGCCAGCGGCCTGTCGGCGAACGACAGGGTCGTCACCACGGGCTTTGCCAATCTGTCCGACGGCTCCAAGGTGATCGTCGGCCGTGACGACCAGACCCCGTCGGCTGATCTCGCCCCACGCAAGCGCTCGCGCGGGCCTGACGCCCAGAGGAAGGATGGCGCCAAGGAGAGTCAGAACGAAGGGCAGAAGGACGGACAAGGCAAGGACGGCGAGTTCCGCGCCAAGCGCAAGAGCAGCGAGGGCGACCAGAAGGGACAGACCGGGCCGGCACCGGGGCCGGGGGCATCGGGATCTGGAGCCAAGCAGCCATGATCCCGTCAACAGCCGCCTGAAGCGGCAGGCAGATCCCATGGGTGTCTCCGAACCCTTCATCCGCCGGCCGATCGCAACCTCGCTGCTCGGCATCGCGCTTCTGATCGGCGGGCTGCTGGGCTATTTCGCGCTGCCAGTCTCGGCGCTGCCGCAGGTCGATTTCCCGACCGTGCAGGTGACGACGCAGCTGCCGGGCGCGAGCCCCGACGTGATCGCCTCGCTGATCACCGCGCCGCTGGAGCGGCAGCTCGGGCAGATCCCGTCGCTGTCGGCGATGAACTCGACGAGCTCGTTCGGCGTCAGCCAGATCTCGCTCCAGTTCGACCTCAACCGCGACATCGATGGCGCGACGCAGGACGTGCAGGCCGCGATCAACGCCGCAGCCGGCGTGCTGCCCAAGACGCTGCCTTATCCGCCGACCTACGCCAAGGTGAACCCGGCAGACGCGCCTGTCATGACGCTGGCGCTGCGCTCGGACACGATCTCGCTGCGGGCGATGAGCGACATTGCCGACACCATACTGGCGCAACGTTTGAGCCAGATTTCCGGTGTCGGACGGGTCTCGGTGCTCGGCGGATTGAAACCGGCCGTGCGCATCCAGGCTGACCTGGCGCGGCTCGCCGCCTACGGCATTGCGATGGAAGATCTGCGCACCGCCATCGCCAATGCCAATGTCTCGGGGCCGAAAGGCTCGCTCGACGGCGCGCAGCAATCCTACATCATCGCGGCCAATGACCAGATCGCCGCGGCCGACGCCTACAAGCCCGTCATCATCGCCTATCGCAACGGCTCGCCGGTCACCATCGCCGACGTCGCGCACATCGTTGACGGGCTGGAGAACGACCGCACCGGCGGCTGGTACCAGGGCACGCCGGCCGTCATCATCGACATCCAGCGCCAGCCCGGCGCCAACGTGATCGACGTCGTCAGGCAGATCCGCGCCGAAATCCCCAAAGTGCAGCGCGCGATCCCGGCCGGTGTGAACCTGACCATCGTCTCCGACCGCACCGTCACCATCCGAGCCTCGGTGCGCGACGTGCAGTTCACGCTGGTCCTTGCGGTCGTGCTGGTGACCCTGGTGGTGCTGCTGTTCCTGCGTTCGCTGCGCGCGACCATAATCGCGGGCGTGGCACTGCCGCTGTCCCTGATCACGAGCTTCGGCATCATGTATTTCGCCGGGTTCAGTCTCGACAATCTGTCGCTGATGGCGCTGACGATCGGCACCGGCTTCGTGGTCGACGACGCCATCGTCATGATCGAGAACATCGTGCGCCACATGGAGAACGGCGATGGCGCGATGGAGGCCTCGCTCAAGGGCGCCAGCGAAATCGGCTTCACCGTGATCTCGCTGACGGTCTCGCTGATCGCGGTGTTCATCCCGCTGTTGTTCATGTCGGGCCTCGTCGGGCGCATGTTCCGCGAATTCGCGCTGACCTTGACCATTGCGGTCGTGACCTCGGCCGTGGTCTCGCTGACGCTGACGCCGATGATGTGTTCACGCCTGCTCAAGCACGCCCATGAGGAGCTGGCGGTGCCGGGACTTGCCGCCGTCAGTCGCTTCATCGACCGCACCGTCGAGGCCTATCATCGCTCGCTGCTGTGGGTGCTGGAGCGCCAGCGCGCGACGCTGGTCGTGACTTTCGTCACCCTGATCGCAACCCTGGTCCTTTATGTCGTCGCGCCAAAAGGCTTCCTGCCGCTGCAGGACACCGCCTCGATCACGGCAGTCACGGAGGCCGGAGCAGACGTGTCGTTTGCGGAGATGCAGAGGCGGCAGGCCGAGGCGGCCGACGCCATTAAGGCCGACCCTGATGTCGTCGGCGTGGTCTCGGTGATCGGGGCAGGCTCAGTCAATCCGACCACCAATGTCGGCCGGCTCGTCATGAGCTTAAGGCCGCGCGGCGAGCGGCGCGACGATGTCGCGGTCGTCATCACTCGGTTGAAGGAGAGGGTGGCGGGTATCCCCGGAATGACCGTCTATTTCCAGCCGGTGCAGGACGTGCAGATCTCGACCCAGTCGAGCCGCTCGCAATACCAGTACACGCTGACCGGGACCGATGCGACGCTGGTGTCGGAATGGGCGCGCAAGCTGGTTACTGAGATGCGGCGCGATCCCTTGTTCCGCGACGTCTCCTCCGAGGCGCAGGAAGGCGGCCTGCGGGCGCAGCTCGACGTCGATCGCACCCGCGCGGGCCAGCTCGGCGTGAGCCTGCAAGGAATTACCGATACGCTCAACGACGCGTTCGCGCAGCGCCAGATCTCGACCATTTACGGCCAGGCCAACCAGTACCGCGTGGTGCTGGAGGCGCTGCCGATGTACCAGCGCGATCCCTCGATCCTCTCGAAGCTCTATCTGCCGGGCGCGGCGAGCACCGTCGCCGGAGCGCCGAGCGCCCAGGTGCCGCTGTCGGCCGTGGCGACACTGAAGCGCACCACTGCGCCGCTCGCGATCTCGCACCAGGCGCAATTCCCCTCCGTATCGCTCAGCTTCAACCTCGCGCCGGGCGCCGCGCTCGGCGATGCGGTCGAGGCTGTGAAGACAATCGAGACCCGGATCGGCATGCCCAACAGCATCGTCGGCGTCTATGCCGGCGACGCCGCCGAATTCGCCAAGGCGCTCGCCGGGCAGCCCTGGCTGCTGCTTGCCGCCGTGATCACGATCTATATCGTGCTCGGCGTGCTCTACGAGAGCTACATCCACCCGATCACGATCCTGTCGACGCTGCCTTCGGCCGGCGTCGGCGCCATCCTGGCGCTGGTGCTGTGCGGGCAGGACCTCTCGGTGATCGGCCTGATCGGCATCATTCTCCTGATGGGCATTGTCAAGAAGAACGCGATCATGATGATCGATTTCGCGCTCGAGGCCGAGCGCGGGCAGGGCATGTCGCCCGACGAAGCCATCGTGCAGGCCTGCCTCTTGCGCTTCCGCCCGATCATGATGACGACGCTGGCGGCGTTGTTCGGCGCGCTGCCGCTCGCGATCGAGAGCGGCACCGGCGCCGAGCTGCGCTTTCCGCTCGGCATCTCCATCATCGGCGGCCTACTGCTGAGCCAGCTGCTGACGCTCTATACGACGCCCGTGATCTATCTCGCGCTCGACCGCATCAACCGCCGCCTCGAGCAGGCGCTGCCGCCGGCTGAATCCGGTGGCCCGCCGGTCGCGGGCGCGACCGAGGGGATGCAGTGATGGCGTCGATCTCGGAGCCCTTCATCCGCCGCCCGGTCGCCACCACGCTGCTGTCGATCGGATTGTTCCTGCTGGGTGTGGTCGCCTACGAGTTCCTTCCCGTCGCCTCGGTCCCGAACGTCGACTTCCCCGCCATCTTCGTCTCGGCCAGCCGGCCCGGCGCCGACCCGTCGGTGATGGCGGCGACGGTGGCGTCTCCATTGGAGCGGCGGCTAGGGGAGATCGCCGGCATCAACCAGATCACCTCGACCTCGACGCTCGGCAACACCAGCATCCAGCTCCAGTTCGACATCGGCCGCAGCATCGACAAGGCCGCGCGCGACGTGCAGGCGGCGATCAATGCCGCGATGGTCGATCTGCCGAGCGACCTGCCGACGCTGCCGCGCTTCCGCAAGGCCAACACGGCCGGCGCGCCCGTCTTCGTGCTGGCGTTGACCTCGAAGACGCTGTCGGCCAGCGCGATTTATGACGTCGCCGACACGGTGCTGGCGCAGCGCATCTCGCAGGTTCCGGGTGTCGGCGACGTCACGGTGTCCGGAGCCGACCAGCCAGCGGTGCGGGTCCAGCTCAATCCGGTCGCGCTTTCGAATGCCGGCATCGCCACCGACGACGTCCGGACCGCGATCGTCAACGCCAACCCGCTGGGTCCCGTCGGCATCTTCAACGGCGAGCGCCAGAGCGAGACGCTGGCGCTCAATCGGCAGATGCGCACGGCGAAAGAATTCCGCGACATCGTCATCAAGAGCTCCAACGGCAATTTCGTGCGGCTATCCGACGTCGCCGACATCGAGGATTCCGTCCGCAACGCGCGGTCGATCGCCTGGTTCAACAAGCAGCCGGCGGTGCTGATCCAGATCACCAAGCAGGGCGACGCCAACGTCATCGATACCGTCGACAGGGTGAAGGCGCTGGTTCCCCAGCTGAAGCAGTGGATTCCCGCCGGAGTCGAGATCTCGACCCTGGTCGACCGCACCGGCACGATTCGCGCCAGCGTGCTGGACATGCAATGGACATTGCTTGCGACCGCGGTCCTGGTGATGCTCGTGGTGTTCGTGTTCCTGCGGCGGTTGACGCCGACGATCGCGGCCGGCATCTCGGTGCCGTTGGCGCTGGCCGGCACCTGCGCCGGCATGTGGGTGGCGGGCTTCTCGATCGACAATCTGTCGCTGATGGCGCTCGCGATTTCCGTCGGCTTCGTGGTCGACGATGCCATCGTCATGATCGAGAACATGTATCGCAATCTCGAGCACGGCATGCGACCGTTTCGGGCGGCGCAGGAGGGCGCGAAGCAGATCGGCTTCACGGTGGTCTCGATCAGCCTGTCGCTGGTCGCGGCGTTCACGCCGCTGATCTTCATGGACGGCATCGTCGGCCGCCTGCTGCGGGAATTCTCGCTGACGTTGACGTTCGCCATTCTGGTGTCGACGCTGGTGTCGCTCACGGTCACGCCGATGATCTGCGCCCATTACATCCGGCAGACCACGTCCGGCACGGCCACCCTGTTCGATCGGCTGATCGAGGGCTCGCTGTCGCGCATCGTCGCCTTCTACGCCCGAACGCTGCGTACCGTGCTGGACTATCCGCTGGCAACGCTGCTGGTGTTCTTCGCCACCATCGGTCTCACCGTGACGCTCTACATCAAGGTTCCCAAGGGCTATTTCCCGACCGACGATTCCGGCTTCGTCATCGGAGCGACGCGGGCCTCGGCCGACATCTCGTTCCAGTCGATGCTTGGCCTCCAGCAGCGGCTCGCCGACATCGTCATGCAGGATCCGGCCGTGGCGGGCATCGGTTCGACCGTCGGCGCCGGCGGCGGGCCGGGGGGGGCGACCTCGAACCGCGGCGTCATGTACATCAGCCTGAAGCCGCCGGAGGAGCGCGACCACGTCTCGACGCAGACCGTGATCGACCGCCTGAGGCGCGCGCTGTACCCCGTGCCCGGCATCCGCCTCTTCATGTTCGCCGCCCAGGACGTCCGTGCCGGCGGCCGGCAGAGCGATTCCGACTACCAGTACACGCTGACCAGCACCGATCTCGGACTGCTGCAGAAGTGGGCGCCGATCGTGGCCAAGCGGATGGAGAGTGTCGAAGGCATCACCGACATCTCCAGCGACCGCGACCCAGGCGGCCTTCAGCTCACGCTCGCGATCGATCGGCAGAAGGCCTCGGCGCTCGGCGTCAGGGTTCAGGACATCGACAACGCGCTGAACAACGCCTTCTCGCAGCGCCAGATCTCGATCATCTACACCCAGCGCAACCAGTACATGACCGTGCTGGAGATCGATCCGAAATTCCAGGTCGATCCCGCCAACCTCGATCGCATCTATGTCGCCGGCGCGGGCGACGCGCAGGTGCCGCTATCGGCCGTGGTGTACGCCACGCGCGGCCTTGCCGCGCTCGCGGTCTATCACTCGCAATCGTTTCCCTCGACCACGGTGTCGTTCAACCTCCTGCCGAACGTGCAGCTCCAGGCGGCGACGCAAAACATCCAGCGGGCGGTGGAGGAGCTGCACATGCCCGAAGGCATCCGCGGCAGCTTCGACGGCAATGCCGGCGACTTCGCCAGGACCAGCGGCCGCCAGCCGCTTCTGATCCTCGGTGCGCTGGTGGCGATGTACATTGTGTTAGGGGTGCTCTACGAGAGCCTCGCCCATCCGCTCACGATCATCTCGACGCTGCCTTCGGCCGGGCTCGGTGCGCTGCTCGCCCTGCAGCTCACCGACACGCCGCTGACGGTGATCGCCTTCGTCGGCATCATCCTCTTGATCGGTATCGTCAAGAAGAACGGCATCATGATGGTGGATTTCGCGCTCGACGCCGAGCGCCGACGCGGCCTGTCCTCGGCGGAGGCGATCTTCGAGGCTTGCCAGGCGCGCTTCCGCCCGATCCTGATGACGACCATGGCGGCACTGTTCGCCGGCATTCCGCTCGTGGTGGCGACCGGCCCCGGTACGGAGCTGCGCCGTCCGCTCGGCATCACCATCATCGGGGGCCTGTTCGTTTCGCAGATCCTGACACTCTACACCACGCCCGTGATCTATCTCTTGATCGACCGCCTGCGGCGGCGGTCCGAACCGCGTCCAGTGCCTGCGCCCGCGGAATAGGTTGTTGAAGCCCCGCTTCAAGCGTATAGCCGCGCCCATGTCGAACCCGCCCGATACGGCCGCCGCCGATCCGATTCCCGAGTGCCCGCATTGCCAGAAGCCGATGCCGCTGTGCATCTGCGACAGCGTTACGCCGATCGAAAATCGGCTGTCGCTCCTGATCCTGCAGCATCCGCAGGAGCAGGACAGGGCGCTCGGCACCGCGCGCCTGCTGGCCAGGCATTTCGCCGATGCCACGGTGCGCGTCGGTCTGTCCTGGCCGAGCCTGTCCAAGGCGCTGGGACGGCCGGTCGAGAATGCCGCGCGCTGGGCCGTGCTCTATCTCGGCTCGGCGCGCGCCGCCGATCTCGAAGCCGAAGGCGAGGTCATCGCGCTCAACCGCAAGGGTGAGATCGCGGAGAACCAGCGCGCGATCCTCAGCAAGCTCGAAGGGGTCGTGCTGCTCGACGGCACCTGGAGCCAGGCCAAGGCGCTGTGGTGGCGCAATCCCTGGATGCTCAAATGCCAGCGCGTGATCCTCAACCCGGCGCATCCCTCGCGCTATGGGCGCCTGCGCCGCGAGCCGCGCCGCGACGGGCTCTCGACCATAGAGGCCGCGGCGACGGTTCTCGCCGGCCTCGAGCGACGTCCCGACATCGCCGAGACCCTGCATGCCAGTTTTGAACGACTGCTGACA